>NZ_QMFA01000014.1 GCF_003285005.1 Paenibacillus sp. YN15
TAGGCACGCCGCCAGCGTTCGTCCTGAGCCAGGATCAAACTCTCCATAAAAGTGGTCCCGAAAGACCCTTATGCTAGAGCTGACTAAAGCTCATAATCCCAATCTCTTGGGGTCCCCGTAAAGTACTTGACTAGGCTGCGAGAGCTTCGCTTCACTTTATGGGGCCGAAACGTTTGGCTTCATTGTTTTGCTGCTCGTTGTTCAGTTTTCAAGGAGCTAACTATTCGTTATCACCTTACTTCGTCGGCGTTTCAACCGCCGGAATAACAATATATCATGTTCGACATCTTTCGTCAAGTATCTTTTTTTATTGTTATTTTCACCGAAGAAGCGACAAGACATACCTTACCACATCCGGCTTATAAACCGCAACCCCTAAGCCGGAAGTTCCAATTTTCTAAATATTAAGTCCTGGAATTGCCGGGGATTGAGACCTATTGATATCAGGAATGTTCCAAGCCCTGCCTGCCGGTATGATCCGAAGCGGATAAACAAACACTAACGGCAACACCCATCACCCATCATCCCATTCCAGACTTCAATGAAAGCGGGGTAAACTGCCATGGGCAGACGCAAAAACAGACAATACGCATACCCTGTTCCACCAGCGGCCATCGATACCTTCAAGGCCGATGTGATGCAACGGGAGGGGTATAACGTCAATCGGCAGCAGCCGGATCAGGTGAAATTTGAGGTGGCCCAATCCATGGGCATCCCTCTCTCCCAAACCGACAACGGCCAGCTCAGGACAGAGGATGCCGGACGGATCGGGGGCAAAATCGGGGGCGCCATGGTCAAGGAAATGATCCGGATGGCTCAGGAGCATCTGGCCTCCCTGCCCTCCTCAGAGAAGCAAAGAACACCCTAATGACAAGGCGGCATAAACCGGCAAGGAGACAAACAAGACCTTTCTCCTGATCAAAAAGAGGAGAAAGGTCTTTGTTTGTATGAAGGTGTTTGGCTTACTTGTTGATTTGGTGGATAGCTTGCCCCAAGGCACCTTCGGCAGCTTCCATAACCATCTCCGCCAGTGTGGGGTGGGCATGGATGGTCAGAGCGATATCCTCCAGCGTAGCCCCCATCTCAATGGCCAGCCCCATTTCGGCAATCAAATTGGAGGCTTCCGGACCGACTACCTGGGCGCCCAGCACCAGACCGGTTTTCTTGTCGGCCACCACTTTGACGAAGCCCTCCGCACTGCCCAGGGACAGGGCCCGGCCGTTGGCGGCATACGGGAATTTGCCGATAGCCGTCTCATAGCCTTCCTTCTTGGCTTCCGTTTCGCTCAAGCCCACGCCGGCAATTTCCGGATCGGAGAAGACCACGGCAGGCAGCGCCTTATAATCCACCACGCTGGGATGTCCGGCGATGGCCTCCGCGGCTACCTTGCCTTCATAGGAAGCTTTATGGGCAAGAGCAGCTCCCGCGACAATATCGCCGATGGCATAAATATGGGGGACACTGGTTTGACCTTTTTCATCCACCTCTATATAGCCCCGGTCGGTAATCTTCATGTTCAGCTGCTCCAGCCCCAGCTCATCCGTATTCGGCCTGCGTCCTACAGTGACCAGCACGTATTCCGCCGTCGCCTGGCGCTCCTCGCCGCCTACCGCATAAGTAACCGTCACGGCCTTATCCGAAGCTTGGGCGGATTTGGCCATGGCGCCGGTTTCGATCACAGCGCCTGCTTTTTGCAGCTTTTTGGCCACCAGGGAGGAAAATTCCTTCTCGAAGCCCGGCAGAATGGCATCCGAACCCTCGAGAATGGTCAGCTTGGAGCCGAATTTGGAGAAGGTTTGGCCCAACTCGATGCCGATATACCCGCCTCCGATGACAATCAGGCTCTCGGGAATATGGTCCAGGCTCAAAGCGGCGGTGGAATCCAGGATTCTGTCTCCGAAGGGGAAAGTCTTCAGTTCAATAGGCCGGGACCCGGTAGCAATGATGCAATCCACAAAGCGGTAACGGGCGCTGTCATAGCCGCTGATCACCCGCACCTCATTGGAGCTGATAAACAGCACCTCGCCGGAGAGAATCTCCACCTTATTGCCCTTCAACAGCCCGCTTACGCCGCCGGTAAGCTTCTTCACAATGCCGCCTTTCCATTCCTGCACCTTGCCAAAATCCACGGAAACCCCTTCCGCCCGGATGCCCATGGTATCCCCATGCTGAACCGCCTCCAGATGATGGGCCGCGGAAATCAGCGCTTTGGAGGGAATACAGCCGCGGTTCAGGCAAACGCCTCCCACCTCGGCTTTATCCACAATCGTCACCTTTCGGCCCAACTGGGCGGCACGGATGGCCGCCACATAACCGCCGGGACCGGCGCCGATCACCAATACGTCAATATCTGTAGTAAATTCACCGACAACCATGAGCCTTACACCTCCATAACCAGCAGCTCCGGATCGGATAACAGCTGCTTGATGAGATTCATTGCGTGCTGCGCGGTAGCCCCGTCGATCAGCCGGTGGTCAAAGCTCAGGGACAAGGCCATTACTTGACCGATTGCCAAAGCGCCATCCCGCACCACAGGCTTCTCGGCAATCCGTCCTGTCCCCAGAATGGCAACCTCGGGCCAATTGATGACAGGGGTAAAAAATTGTCCTCCCGCCGAACCGATATTGGTAATGGAGAAGGTGCTGCCCTTCATTTCGTGGGGGGCAAGCTTGCCGTCTCTGGCTTTGCCGGCCAAGTCGCTGATTTCCGCGGCAATGGTCCACATGCTCTTCCGGTCCGCGTTGGCGACAACAGGCACAATCAATCCGTTGTCCGTATCCGTGGCAATGCCTACATGGTAGGCCTTCTTATATACAATCTCGCTCCGCTCGTCGTCGATGGAGGCGTTCAGAGCGGGATACTGCCTCAAAGCCGCTACCACAGCCTTCACTACAAAGGGCAAATAGGTCAGCTTAACGCCCTTCTTCTCGGCAATCGGCTTCAGCCGCTGGCGGAAGGCCACAAGCTTGGACACGTCCACCTCGTCCATTACAGTTACATGGGGAGCGGTGTACACCGACTTGGCCATCGCTTGGGCGATAATCTTGCGGACACCCTTCAAAGGCACCCGCTCCTCCGCCGCGTCTGCCGTTGCCGGGGCCGTAGAAGCGGTCGCTGCTGCCGTTTGGGCGGCAGGCGCCGCCTCTACAGGAGCGGCTTGCTCTTGGGCGGAAACGGGAGCCGCCGCTTGGACGCCGCCGGAAGCGGCAGCAGTCACATCCTCCCGGGTGATTCTGCCGTTTTTGCCCGAGCCCTGCAGACGGGCCAGATCCACACCCTGCTCCCGGGCGAACTTGCGCACCCCGGGAGTAGCCAGCACCTGGCGCCGGTCCTGCGCCGGAGCCGTTGCCGCCGCAGCGGCGGATGCAGCCGCAGGAGGCACAGCGCCGCCTTGGCCGTCTGCCGCAGGCACGGGAGCAGCTGCCGGAGGCGCAGGCTCTGCAGCCGCGTCACCCGAAGCAGAAGCCACCGCTTCCCCCTCAACCTCGAATACAGCCACCACATCGCCTACATGGGCAACCGTTCCTTCCGCCACCTTAACCTCAACCACCTTCCCCGAAACCGGGGCAGGCACCTCAACTACAGCTTTATCGTTCTGGACCTCCATCATTACCTGGTCCTCTTCCAGCTTGTCTCCGGCCTTGATATGCCATTTTACAATTTCACCCTCGTGAAGACCTTCCCCCAACTCCGGGAACCGGTAATCAAACAGCGCCATCGTTATGCCCTCCTTCCTAAAAATCGAGAACCGTATTGATGCCCGCCAGCACTCTGGCAGGGTCCGGCAGCCACTTATCCTCAATCTGGCCAAAAGCGAATACCGTATCCGGAGCGGTTACCCGAATCACCGGAGCCTCCAGGTGAAGAATCGCTTTTTCATTGATCCGGGCAATAATCTCCGCCGCGGCTCCGGCAGAGCGTTGGGCCTCCTGCACCACCACAACCCGGCCGGTTTTATTGACCGATGCAAGGATCGTATCGGTATCCAAAGGAACCAGCGAGCGCAAATCGATAACCTCCGCCTTGGCTCCTCTGGTCTTTTCCAATTCCTCCGCCGCCTTCAACGCCGTATGCACCATAGCGCCGTAGGCCAGCACCGTCACATCGCTGCCTTCCCGGACCACATTGGCTTTGCCGATGGGAACGGTGTATTCCCCTTCGGGAACCTCCGCCCGGAAGCCGCGGTACAGCTTCAAATGCTCCATGAAAAATACCGGATCATTATCGCGGATGGCGCTGATGAGCAGCCCCTTGGCATCATAAGGATTGGACGGCACAACCACCTTCAAGCCCGGGGTCTGCATAAACAGCCCCTCCAGACTGTCCGTGTGCAGCTCAGGGGCTTTTACCCCGCCGCCAAAAGGAGTACGGAACACAATCGGCGCCTGATAGCGCCCGCCGGAGCGGTACCGCAGACGGGCTGCCTGTCCGCTGATGGAGTCCATCACCTCAAATACAAACCCGATAAACTGAATCTCCGCAACCGGCCGGAAGCCCTGGACACTAAGCCCTACCGCCAGACCGCCGATGCCCGATTCCGCCAATGGCGTATCGAACACGCGCTCTTCGCCGAATTCCTTCTGCAGCCCCTCCGTCGCCCGGAAAACGCCGCCTACCCGGCCCACATCCTCGCCAAACACCAGCACATTGGAATCTCGCGCCAATTCAACCCGCATGGCGTCCGTTATCGCTTGAATCATTGTCATCTGCGCCATATTGTTTCTCCCATCCTTTCCCTTCCCGCCGATTAGTCGGTCTGTATCAGACAAGCCCTTTGAAATATTCCTTCTGCTCCTCCAGGTATGCGGGCGTATGCTCAAACATACTGTCGATCAGCCCCTCCACCGTCATGGGCTCCGCACCCTCCGCCTGCTTGATGGCCGCGGCAACCTCCGCCTTGGCCTCCTCCACAATCTTCATTTCCTGCTCCTCGCTCCACAAGCCCTTCTTCTCCAGGAAGCGGCGGAAACGGACCAGCGGGTCCTTCACTTCCCACTCGCCCTGCTCATCCTTGGTCCGGTATTTGGTGGGGTCATCGCCGGACATGGAGTGGGGACCGAAACGGTAGGTCAGAGTTTCAATAAGGGTAGGGCCTTCGCCCCTCCGGGCCCGCTCCACCGCTTCGGAAGCAGCCTTGTAAACGGCCAGAACATCCATCCCGTCCACCTGAACCCCGGTGATGCCTGCCGCAACCGCTTTTTGCGCAATGGTTCCGGCAGCCGTTTGCTTGGACCGCGGTGTGGAAATGGCATAATGATTATTCTGAACGACGAACACCACCGGAAGCTTATACACACCGGCGAAATTCATCCCTTCGTAAAAATCTCCCTGTGAGGAACCGCCGTCGCCTGTATACACCATAGCCACATTGGAGGTTCCGCGTTTTTTCAGACCCATGGCGACGCCTGCCGCTTGGACAACCTGGGCGCCGATAATAATTTGCGGCAGCAGGACATTAACCCCCTGCGGAATCCGCCCGCCTTCCTGGTGCCCGCGGGAATATAAGAAGGCATTGGCCATAGGCAGGCCGTGCCAGTACAGCTGGGGCATATCACGGTAGCCGGGGCAGACAAAATCCTCCTTGGCCAGAGGAAAGCCGGTTCCCACAATGCTGGCCTCCTGGCCCGATACGGGAGCATAAAAGCCCAGCCGCCCTTGGCGGTTCAAGCTTACGGCGCGCTGGTCCCAGGTACGGGTAAACACCATGCGGCGCATCAGCTCCAGCAGCTGCTCATTCTCCAGCGCCGGCGCTTCCTGGCCTGCAACGATCCCCCCGTCAAGGGATAGAACGGATAGCGGCTCTATCTCTTTCAGTATGGCTTCATAGCGGTTTTCCATCCTTTTTCCACTCCTTCTCTGATATCTGTAATGATAATCATTTTCAATAAGACCGCCTTTACCTCATTCTAAGCCATCCCGGGCGGAAAAACGAATTTTTCGAGGTTTTAATCGAAAAAAGACAAAAATATATAACTTTTTAATCAATCATGGTCGTATCTTCGTTTCAATTCATTTCTCATGCTTAATATTTCTGAAAATTCAATCCCGGAAAAAGCGGCAGCCTCCGTCTTTCCAGTATCTCCCCGGCCATCCAGAAGCTCCCGCAGACTCCCCAAAAAGGCCTCTGCGGAGGGCACTCCCGCCAGCTCCTGGAGACTGGCCATACTGGCCGGCACTACCATGGGATCATCGGCGTGGGAAACACCCCCGGTGGCTTCCCTGTAAAACCGCTGCGCCACCTGGCCTCTCTCCTCCCCGCTGCCCTCCACGATAACAAAAGCGGAGACGACGCAGGCCCGCAGTTGACGCCGTTGGGCGATGCCGCAGAATTTGCGTCCGGACAAGGCCAAATCGTATTCGCCGGGGCAGAAGGAGCCGCGGATTTCTCCCCAACGGACCTCCTTGCTCCACGGCTTAACCGCATCGGCAATCAGATTGGCCATGAGACGAAACTCCCGGTGAAAATCCATCCGCGTCCCTTGCTCATACGGCAGGATCAGGGAGAGGTTCACCACTCCCGAATCCAGCGGCACCGCAGCCCCTCCGGAATTCCGCACCCCAACGGAGAAGCCGTCGCCGCGAAGCTTCTCCATGGCTGTTCCGGCATAAGGCAGCCGCCGGTCCCGCAAACCCAGCACTATCGCTCTGGGATGACGCCATATCCGCGCCAGAGCGGGAAATTCCCCCTTCCCCGTCTTGCGGCAGGCCACCTCATCCCAGGCAAACGCATCTGTCACATCCGCCGACAGCTCTGCCAGCGGCTCTTCAATCAGAACTTTTCTCATGGATAGCTTACCCCATTTTTGCTTACCACAGCATAAACCAGTTTCCGGTGCCCGGGTGCCTCGTCCTGAAGCCTGTAGGCCTCCTGAACCCGTCCGGCGATGCGTTCCAGCTCCCCTTGAGCCTGCCCTTCTTTGGCATACAGCACCGCCAACCCGTCACCCTCTTGAACAGCATCCCCCGTTTTGCGCAAAAGCTGCACCCCAACAGACAAATCAATAAGAGATTCCTTGGTCTCCCGTCCCGCCCCCAGCTCCATGGCAGCCAATCCGATTTCCTCCGCGGTGATATGACCCACGTAACCGGCCCGCGGCGCAGAAACCGTCAATTGCCGTCCGGATACCCGAAGAAGCGCAGGATCATCCCCAACTGCCGGGTCTCCCCCTTGGGCTGCAACAAATTCCTTGAATTTGGCAAGCGCCTCCCCGGAGGCCAGCTTATTCCGCAGAATGTCCTTGGCGGCCTCCGCATTGTCGGCTTTGCCGCCCAGCACCAGCATGTGGGACCCCAGGGTCAGGCAGGTTTCAACCAAATCCGCCGGTCCCCTGCCCTGCAAGGTTTCCACCGCCAGCCGCACCTCCAGGGCATTCCCCACAGCCGTCCCCAACGGCTCCTCCATATCCGTAATCACCGCTACCGTTTCCCGTCCCGTTTCTGTGCCGATGCTGACCATAGCCTCCGCCAGACGGATGGAATCCTCCAAGGTTTTCATAAAAGCGCCGCTGCCGGTTTTTACATCCAGCACAATGGCATCTGCTCCGGCGGCAATTTTTTTGCTCATAATGGAGCTGGCAATCAAGGGAATGGAGTTCACCGTTCCCGTCACATCCCGCAGGCTGTACAGCTTCTTGTCCGCAGGGGTAATATTGCCGGACTGGCCGATCACCGCCACCCCGTGGGTGTTCACCTGCCTGATGAAAGCCTCCGGCGGCATTTCCGTGGAAAAACCGGGTATGGACTCCAGCTTGTCAATTGTGCCCCCGGTATGGCCCAAGCCCCGCCCGGACATTTTGGCCACCGGCACTCCTGCCGATGCGGCCAGAGGAGCCAGCACCAAGGTGACCGTATCCCCTACGCCCCCGGTGGAATGTTTGTCCGTTTTGATCCCGTGGATGGGACTTAAATCCAGCATATCGCCGGAGGCGGCCATAGCCAGCGTCAGGTCCGCCGTTTCCCGCGGGCTCATGCCCTGAAAAAACACGGCCATAGCCCATGCAGCCATCTGGTAATCGGGGATTTCACTTTTGGTGTAGCCGCCAATCAGAAATTCGATTTCTTCCCGGGTCAGCTCGCGGCCATCCCTTTTTTTCTGAATGATATCCACAGTACGCATGAACAGCGCCCCTCCCATAAAAAGTGAAAGAAAGACTACTCTTCCCGATGATCATTCCGGTGCCGAGTAGTCTTTTCAATGAATTTGTAAACGTAACCCTTATTCCCCTACCTGCCGCACAAACGCCTTCACCAGCGCCTGGAACTTGGGTTTGGTGCGGTTGGCCACTTCCATCACCTGCTCATGGGTCAAAGGCTCCAGCTCCTCGCCGATGGCCATGTCGGTAATGCAGGAGATGCCCAGCACCTTCAAGCCCGCATGGCTGGCGGCGATAACCTCGCCTACAGTGGACATGCCTACCGCGTCTCCGCCTACCCGGGCCAGCATCATCAATTCAGCCGGCGTCATGTAAGCCGGGCCGCTGATGCCGCAATAGACTCCCTCCTGGAGCACCAGGGGCTGTCCGGAATCATCCCGCACCTCTGCCGCCAGCTTTTTGGCCAGGGCGCGGTACTCCCGGTTGTACGCCTGGGACATATCGGGGAAGCGCACGCCCAGCTCGGGATCGTTCGGCCCGATGAGGGGATTGGCTCCCGTCATATTGATATGGTCGGAGATCAGCATCAGATCCCCGGCGCGGAAATTCCGGTTCATCCCCCCGGCGGCATTGGTAATTACCAGAGACTGTACGCCCAGCTCCCGCATGACATACACGGGGAATACAACCTTCTTCATGCTGTAGCCTTCATAGAAGTGGAACCGGCCCTGCATGGCAATGACGGTGCGCCCCTCCAGCTCGCCGACCACAAATCTGCCGGCATGTCCTTCCACCGTGGATACGGGGAAATGGGGAACCTCGCTGTAATCGATTATCACCGGATTTTGGATCTGTTCGGCCAAGTCTCCCAAACCTGAACCCAGAATCAGGCCGATGACGGGCAGGGCCTTGCCCAGCTTGCCGCGGATGGCCTCGCAGGCCTCCCGGACTTGAGCAAAAGTACCAACATTTGCGGATATGGACACGTGATAACCTCCCGGATCTCTTTACATTTGAGGAATAAGCCGGATGACGAACTTCAGGAACTGCTGCTTGACCCGGTCTGTGGTCTCCATGACCTCCTCATGGGACAAAGGCTGATCGAGAATCCCCGCCGCCATGTTGCTGATGCAGGAAATACCCAGCACCTCAATGCCCGAATGGCGGGCAATGATCACCTCGGAGACAGTGGACATGCCAACGGCGTCGGCGCCCAATACCCGCAGCATGCGGATTTCCGCCGGGGTTTCATAGGACGGGCCCAAGAGGCCCGCATAAACGCCCTCCTGCAGCTTCAGTCCTTGGGAAGCGGCGATTTCCTTGGCGACGGCGCGCAGCCGTTTGCTGTACGCCTCCGACATATCCGGGAAGCGCACGCCCAGCTCCTTGTGGTTCGGCCCGATCAGCGGGTTATTCCCGGTCATATTCAGATGGTCGGCGATAAGCATCAGATCCCCCGGCTCATAGGAGGTGTTCACGCCCCCCGCCGCATTGGTGACCAGAAGGCCGCCGATGCCCAATGCCTTCATCACCCGGATGGGGAAGGTTACCGTCTCCCCCTGATACCCCTCATACATGTGGAAGCGGCCTTTCATCAAAAGCACCGGACGGCCGCCGATTTTGCCAAGCAGCAGCTCTCCCGCATGTCCCTCCACAGTGGAAACCGGAAAATGGGGGATGTCGCTGTAATCCACTATAACGGCTTCCTCCATGGAATCGGCCAATACGCCCAGCCCGGAGCCCAGAATCAGTCCGATTTCCGGACGGATGGGCGAGCGGGAGGCGATATAGCTTGCCGCCTCTTCAATGCGCTCCAATACATGCTTCTCTGCCATCTATGTACCTCCCTGAATGATATTGCTCTATATCAGCTTGTCCAAAAAGCTGGTTCCCTGCTCCATGGCAGGCAGGCCGAAATTATCCGCCACCAGCGCTCCCAGATCGGCGAAGGTTTCGCGGATTCCCGTGCTGCCGGGCTGGGTCAAGGCCGGGTTGTACAGCAGAATCGGCACGTATTCGCGGGTATGGTCGGTGCCCGCATGGATGGGGTCATTGCCATGATCGGCTGTCAGAATCAGCAAATCCTCCTGGCCGATCTGCGCCATAATCTCCGGCAGGCGGGCATCAAACTCCATCAGCGCCCCGGCATATCCCTCCACATCCCGGCGGTGGCCGAACAGGGAGTCAAAGTCCACCAGGTTGGTAAACACCATGCCGCGGAAATCGCTTTTCAGCACCTCAATGGTCCGGTCGATGCCGTCCTCGTTGCTCTTGGTGGGATAGGAGCGGGTTACACCCTCCCCGGAATAAATATCATTGATCTTGCCCACGGCGATGCAGTCCAGTCCGGCGTCCGCCAGCCGGTTCATCACGGTGGGGGCAGGCGGCTTGACGGCGTAGTCATGCCGGTTGGGGGTCCGCTTGAAGGCTCCCGGCTGCCCCACAAATGGGCGGGCAATGACGCGGCCCACGGCAAATTCGGGACGCAGGGTCAGCTCCCGGGCGATTTTGCAGGCCTGGTAAAGCTCCTCCAGGGGAATGATCTCCTCATGGGCGGCAATCTGGAACACGCTGTCCGCCGAGGTGTAGACAATCCAGGAGCCGGTCTTCATCTGCTCCTCGCCCAGCTCGTCCAGAATTTCCGTGCCGGAGGCCGGTTTGTTGCCGAGAATGCCGCGGCCTGTACGTTGGCTGAATTCCTGAAGCAATTCCGGCGGAAAACCCTCCGGATACGTATTGAAAGGAGTAGTGATGCGGAGGCCCATAATTTCCCAATGGCCGGTCATCGTATCCTTGCCTACGGATTGCTCCGCCATTTTGCCGTAATAGGCCTTGGGCTTGTCCGCTGGCGGGACGGTGCGGAGGGGGGCAATATTGCCCAGCCCCAGCTCCTGCAGATGCGGCACCCGGAAGCTCTTGGCGCGCTCCGCGATGTGGCCCAGAGTATGGGCGCCTGCATCGCCAAAGGACGGGGCATCCGGCAGCTCGCCGATGCCGACGCTGTCCAGTACGATCAGTGCTATGCGTTTGAATGTCATGCTTTCACAAAACCTCCCTCGGGGCTCATCATCCCTGTCCGGGGATGGGCCCGGTTATAAACATCCTTCATTCTGGCCGGGTTGGATTTCACATACATAATGGTGGAGGAAAGGTCGGCATGGCCCAGCATCTCCTGCAAGGCCTTCAAATCCGCCCCGTTTTCCAACAGGTGCACCGCAAAGGAGTGGCGCAGGGTATGGGGGGTGATTTCTCCTATTATCCCCGAATCCGCCGCATGTTTTTTGATGATCTTCCAGAAGCCCTGGCGGGAGAGCCTGCCGCCCAGATGATTGGCAAACAGAGCGGCGCCCTGACCGCCGGGGGTTGCTTCCAGATGCCGCCGCAGCCACAGGGCCGCTTGGGGATGGATGGGAATCATCCGCTCCTTCTCACCTTTGCCGGGGCAGCGGATGAAGCCCATATCCAGATAAACATGCTCCCGGTCCAGGGAAACCAGCTCGGTAACCCGGATTCCCGTGGCATACAGAAGCTCCAGCATAGCCTTATCCCGCAGCCCGTGGGGAGTATCCGCGCGCGGGGCTTCCAGCAGCCTGCCCACTTCCTCAACGGTGAGCACGGAGGGCATTTTCCGCTCCAGCCTGGGGGCTTCCAGTCCGGCAGCGGGGTCATGCTCCAGCACATGCTCTGCGACAAGATATTGGTAAAAGGAGCGGATGGACACCAGACAGCGGTTGATGGTTGCCGATGCCCGTCCCAATTTTTTGAGATGGAGAAAATAGCCCTGTATATGGACGCGCGAGGAATCCTCCAGCCGGATGGATTTCTCCGTCAGGTACCCCAGGTATTGAGCCAGGTCCCGCCGGTAGGACTGAAGCGTATTGAAGGCCAGGCCCCGCTCTTCCCCCAGCAGCTCCAGATAGCGTTGCAAGTGGAGATTCATTGCCTCTCTGCTCCTTATCATACGTTCTTTCGTATTACAAGTTCAACAAAGAGGCTGTTTTTTCCTGCTCCCCTATCGCGGATTCATTCTCCCAACCAATAATACAGCCTTAGACGGTCGGCCATATTGTCCGTTTCCAAGGTGCCGGACTCGTGGCGGAAAACCTTGACTGCGCTGCCCTCCGGCGTCCGGTGGGGGTGGGCGGGCTGCAGCCATTGCCCCACAACCGCCATCATATGATACAGCAAAATCACCAAAACAAAAAACAATGCGATAAATTTCATACGCTCGATCCATTTGCGCATATGTACGATCATCACGGCTCACCTCTTACCGTTAACGTATGATAGAGAGGCAATGACTATGCCTTGTCCCCCGGCTGTCTGGCCGCATGCTTATTATTCCCTTCTGTGCCGGAAAAACACAGTCCAAATCTCTGAACGGGATAATGTTACTTTGGCAATGTTATATTTGCCCATGCCAAACGCCCCCTTCCTCCATACAATGCATCAGGAACCCAAGGGAGATGGTTATGGATATGAGCAGTATGCGGGAGATTCTGGCCGGAATCATGCAAGCGCCCGGCAGGAGCAGCATTAAGAGCAGGAAAAAAAGCGCCGGGCAGGTTCGCAAAATGGTAGTGCTGAAAAACAGCCACTGCTATCATCATTGCCTTGCCCAGCTTCAGGCGCTGGGCATCAAGCCGGTGAAAAAGGTGGCCGGAGCCCATGCGGTGGTATGCCGCTTTCCGGCCAAGGCGAGTTTAAAGGCATTATCGGCGCACAGCATGGTCAAACGGGTGGAGCATGACGCCAAGGTAAGGCTGCACCGCAGGAAGCCTGCGCGCAGCGTGCGGATTTCCGCACCCTGCGCCTCCGTCAATGCCCCCCAGGTGATTCCCTGGGGCGTAAAGCGGGTGGGCGCTCCCGGCGTTTGGCGTTCGCACCAGGGGAGCGGGGTGAAGATCGGCATCATCGACACCGGGATCAGTCCCCACCCCGATCTGCGCATCCGGGGAAGGTTCAATGCCATTGCCGGAGCGCCCGACACGGATGAAAACGGGCATGGCACCCATGTGTCCGGGACCGCAAGCGCCCTGAACAACAGCTTCGGTGTAGTCGGCGTGGCCCCCAAGGCCCGCTTGTATTCGGTCAAAGCCTTTGACGCCAGCGGAAGCGCATATGTGTCGGACATTGTGGAGGCGCTGGAATGGTGCATCAGCCATGGCATGCAGGTCATCAATATGAGCTTCGGCATCAGCGGCGGAAGCGATACGGTGAAGGAGCAAATTGAACGCGCATACCGCAAGGGCATTGTAATGATCGCCTCCGCCGGCAATGACGGTCCCAATACCGAGCAAATCGATTTTCCCGCCCGGCTGCCCCAGGTTATTGCAGTAGCGGCAAGCAACAGCAGCAACAAGGTGGCCAGCTTCAGCAACAGGGGCAAGGGCATCGCCGTCACCGCTCCCGGCGTGGATATTTGCTCCACCCTGCCCAACAGAAGCTACGGCCTGATGAGCGGCACCTCCATGGCCGCCCCTCACGTAACCGGAGCCGCCGCGCTGCTTCTATCGAAGAACCGCAGGCTCAGTCCGGCACGCATCCGCCAGGTGCTGCGGGCCACCGCCAAGCGGCTGAGCGGATATTCCTCCCTGGCTCAGGGAGCAGGACTCGTCCAGGTCGACAAGGCCATCCGCCAGGTGTAATAATCCCCCAAAAGTGACGAGATGCTCCGAAGCGGAATCCGACTACTTTTGGGGGAGCCCCCGAATGAAGATGTGTATTTATGCAGAAAAAAACCCTTTGCCGGGAAGCGCTCCCGCTGAAGGGTTTTTGTGATCGCTATTTATTTCCCTTGGCCTTGGCCTTCTCCCGGCATCTGTGGCAGATGCCCTGAAAATCCAGCCTATGGTCCACCACCGTGAACTGGAATTCCCGGTCCAGCCGCTCCTCCAGAGGGGCCAGCCAGTCCTCCAGAATCTCATCCACCGACCCGCATTGCACACAGATCAGATGGTGATGATGATGATGCGTGCTGTCGTTGCGCAAATCATAGCGGGCTACGCCGTCTCCAAAATTCATTTTCTCCAGAACATGCAGCTCCGACAACAGCTCCAGGGTACGGTACACTGTCGCCAGGCCAATCTCGGGAAATTTATCCTTAACCAGCATGAACACTTCTTCGGCGCTCAGATGGTCTTCTTCGTTCTCCAGCAGGACTCGCACCGTCGCTTCACGTTGGGGTGTCAGCTTGAAAGCCTGCGCCTGCAGCTGTTGTTTGATTTTTTCAATGCGCGCTTCCATCGTTGCCCTCCCTAGGGTTTTCCGGAGGAAAACCGGCGTCGTAAGCATCATGAAGCCAATTCAAGCCCCATCCACCGACACTCTTCCTTCATTATAGGGTGACACGGGAAATAAAGTCAACTTATTCATAGAATCGAGAATACGGACAAGAGCCGCGGCGCCACTTGCTTCATCAACTCCGGGGACAGATACCCCTCATACAGGGCTGCTCCCGCCAGCGCAACCACCATCAAAAGCGCAGTGGCCGTATACCGCCAGAAGGCGCCTGCCAAGGAACCCTCCCGCTCCACCACTCTGGCTTTCACCAGATGAATGGCAAACAGGGTTGCGCCGACACTGACGATGATGAACGCGGGAATGATCACCAGATTCTGGGGAAGGACGGACACAAAAGCAAACAGCACACCGTCCCAGGAATACACGCTGACCATATACCCGACCGTAAAGCCCACCAGCACCCCTTTAAGAAAATCCAGAGCAAACACAAGCGGGAGCCCGATCACGGACAGCCCCAATACCCAGATCAAGCCCAGCCACTTCAGATGCAGGATGACGGATTGCTGGAAGGAAGCTGTGGAATCAAACCCGCCGCCCTGATCTATCGTCGCCGCAAAGGCGGACAAGTGCCGGGCCATTTCCTCTCTCTGCTCCAGGGTCAGGGCCCCTACCAGCACTGCGCCGAAGACAATGCCCGTGGCGAAAAGGACGAAAATAAACAGGAAAAAGGGAAAGTGCTCCTTCATATAACTCCGCAACGGATGCCCGGATGAATTCATGGTTTCATAGCCTCCTTGTCCAAGCCGCATAGTACAGAATATGAGGCTTGACCAAAAACTATGATGCCAACTAAAGAGATAAGTTCATCAGGAGGGCGTCATAATAGCCGCCGGCGATTTTGAAGAAGCGCTCATACGTTCCGCAGGCTTTGAAGCCAAGGCTTTCATATAGACGGATAGCACGCCGGTTGTCCGATCTCACCTTCAGGTCGATAGCCTCAATGGCATTCTCTCTGCCGAACCGGATCAGAGCCTCCATCATGCTGCGCCCGATGCCCTGCCCCCAGCAATCCCGGGAGACCACCAATGATATTTCCGCCCGGTGGGCAATCCGCTCCCGGTTCGATCCCGCCAGGGAACCTATGGCGACGATTTCGCCGTTCCGTTTGGCGGTGAGGGTAACGGAATGAGGGAGACTGCCTTGGCTTCTGATCCACTCCCGCTCCTGCTCAACAGTCAACCGCATCTCATCCGCCCCGAACAGCAGGTTGTCGCTCTCCCCGCCCACCCGGTTGAGAAACCTTAAGATATCCTCCGCATCCTCCGGGTCAGCCCTTGCGATCGTCCACTCTGACTCTGCCATATGTCCCTCCGCCTCCTGCATCCACTTGAAGGGCGCCGCCGCGGGCCGCGCCGATCATACCGGCAATGCTCGCTCCCGCGGTTTCCGCAATTTCCTCCAATGGCGCTCTGTGCAAAATGTTCATTTCCGTCCCGAACCGGGCCAGCAGCTTGTCCAGCAGCTTGGGCCCCAGTCCGGGCAAAAACTCCAGCGGCACCTGATAATGATAAGACGGCCGATGGGCTCCCACTATAGGGGCCTGGCGGTCTGCAATATCCTTAATCCGGTCCATAACACCGCGGACAATCTTGGTGCTGCCGCAATAGAAGCAGCGCTCTGTGGACAGCTCCGCCTCATCCACAATGGAGCCGCATGCGGCGCAGTAGGTGCGGTGGTATTTGCCCAGCCTGGGATTCAGGCCATAATTGCCAGTCACACCGCGGCCGTCCCGATTCCGCAGGGCAAGCACAAATTCCTTGTAGGTAGGCTCGGCCATCCGAATCCGGTTGTACTCCCGGCCAATCTTGGAGAGGGAATGGGCGTCCGAATCCGTCAGAAAGGTCAATCCGTCCAGCTCGGGAAGGTAAGAAGCCATTTCCGTGTCGGCGCTAAGCCCCAGCTCCACAGCCAGGAGCCGTTCTACATCCAGAAGCTCGGACATCCGCTCCGCCGCGCTGCCGTAGACACTCTTATATGGGGTAAAAATATGGGCGGGAATCAGAATGCCTCCCCTTGACTCCGCCTCCTGCTGCAGCTTCCGGGTGCTGACATAGATGCGCTGGGAGCTGAGCTGGACATTCTTCATCACTCCGGACAGCCAAACCGTGAAGGCCTTCATGGACCGCAGGTCAGGCAGGAACACCAGGAAGTGTGCCGGTCCCCGGCCAGGCTCCTTTACCTCCAGCTCCGAACCCAGCAGGATGGTGGTGTTGTGGTAGCGGATGCCTCCGCCCTCCAACTCCTCCATTTCCCCCTTCTCCAGATAGCTGTCGATTTCCGCTTGTACGCCGGGGGAATGGCAATCGATAATGCCCACCACATCAATGCCTTTCCGCTGGGAGGCCTCGCGGGCGATGTTGTGGAAGGTCAGATTGGCTGCGCCGCTGATCTTGACGGGCAGCCCCGACTCGGTGCGCCCGATGTGGATGTGCATGTCCGCGTAAAACTCCTGCAGCTCCTTCATCTCCATCTTATATCTTCCCTGTCAGCCGGTAGAGCTTCCAGGCGTATACCGCCATGATGGTTTTCGCATCCCCGATGCGCCCTTCCGCGATATACCGCTCCGCTTCCTCCAGAGTAATGGCATTGCAGTCAAGGAACTCATCCTCGTCCAGATGGGCTTCACCTCTGGTCAGCTTTTCCGCAACAAAAAGATGGATAATCTCGTTTGCAAATCCCGGAGAGGTGTAAAAAGAATGTATAAGGCGAATCTCTCCGGCAGCATAACCCGTTTCCTCCTCCAGCTCGCGGATTGCCGCCGCCAGAGGCTCCTCGCCGTGATCCAGCTTGCCTGCCGGGATTTCCACCAGGTTCTTCTCGAAGGGCTTGCGGTATTGCTCCACCACCAGCATTTTATCCTCCACCAGAGCAATGACCGCCACGGCTCCCGGATGCTTGACAATTTCCCGGGTGGCCGTTTCGCCGTTGGGCAGCCGGACCGTATCGACTTGCAGAGAGATGATCCGCCCGTTAAAAATGGGTTCCGTACTAAGGGTGACTTCCTCAAATTTGCTGGATGTTTGTTCGTTCATGGTCTCTTTCTCCTTTTCTGTAAAAGACATGACTTTGACGCGCCGGTCATATGAATAGCATTATACCATGCTTGCCGGGAAATCACCTCGGGGTATTGCGCAATCGGCGTATGGTCGACTATGAAAAGAAAAGAGGGTGCCTCCCATGAAAACCCGCTGCAGCAACGCAAGTCTCCTGATGACCGGAAAAGCCCATGAAGTGCGCCGGATGCTGCGGCTGCTTCTGGACGAATCTCCCAATCCCCATATGCCGCTTGTGGAGCAGTTGAACTGGCGCGCAGGCTTGCACCCGAAGGCTTCCCTTGTAAGGCATGCCACCTTCCGCGCCTACCCGGCTCCATCCAAGGAACAAATCCTTTAAGACCGGAAGCGGTATCCGGAAAATAGCTTGCCCGCATTGTACAAGATTTCAGCCAAATGGTATACTGTTCCAGACAGGCGCACAGGTGTTTGCCTGCCGCTTATTTTCCAAGAAGGAGCAGTGCCATGGAGCCGTTAAAACATATGTACACGCGGGAGCTGCTGGAGGACTTCGCCCTCAAGGTGTCCGGAGTTTATCCTTCCTTTGACCGGCCCGGGTTTCTCGCGGCAGTCTTCGATAACGGATGGGAGGCCCGGGAGCTGAAGGACCGCTACCGCCATATCGCCCAGGTGCTGGGCGGATTCCTGCCGGCGGATTATGACCAGGCGATCCGGATTCTGGAGACGCTTACCGGTGAATGCACCGGCTTCCCCTATATCTTTTTTCCGGAGTTCGTCAGCCTATTCGGTTTGGAGCATTGGGACACCTCCCTCCGCGCCCTTTGCAGCTTCACTCCATCCAGCTCCTCTGAATTTGCCGTAAGGCCGTTTATTGAAGCGGACCAGGACCGGATGCTTGCGGCAATGCTGGCCTGGACCCAAGCTCCCAACGAGCATGTGCGGCGTCTGGCCAGCGAAGGCTGCCGTCCCCGTTTGCCCTGGGGCAAGCCCTTGCGGCGGCTGATCGCCGATCCGGAGCCGCTTTTTCCCATTCTGACGGCGCTCCTGCAGGATGAATCGGAATATGTGCGCCGGAGTGTGGCCAATAATCTCAACGATATTTCCAAGGACCACCCGGAGACGGTATTGAAGCTGGCCACCGCCCATCTGGGGTCAAGCCGGGAAACCGACCGGCTTCTGAAGCATGCCTGCCGCACGCTGCTAAAAAAAGGGAACCCCGAGGCGCTCCGCCTCTTTGGGTTTGGCGGCGGCGACATTCAGGCCCACGTGGAAATCGGCGAGCTGCGGGTAGAGCCGGAGACAATCCGGCTGGGAGAGGAGCTCCGCTTTTCGTTTCGGCTTGCCGCAAGCCAGCCAGTATCGGTACGGCTCCAATATGCCATTGACTATGTCAAGGCCAACGGCAAAACCGCCCCCAAGCGCTTCCACCTTCCCGAGCGGAAGGAATTTTGCGGCGATGAGGCGATATCCTGGGGCGTGACCGTCAAGGATTTTACCACCCGCAAGCATTATCCCGGGTATCACCGGGTCTCCATTCTGGTGAACGGAGAGGAGCGCGCCTCCGCCGGGTTTATGCTGGAGACATCCGGCGATTAACAAGGGGCGGCACGCAGCCTGCAATTGCCCAGTTATTTAAATGAGAAAAACGCCTGCGGCGTCCTTTGGGGCTGGAGCTGCGCGTTTATCAAGACGTTTGAGTTTGACGGACTGCGGTTCCGTTATTTCGCTAAAATCCGCCTTTTTTTCTCCTCCGCGGACTCACGATCCGTTAAATCTGAAAAAATGGGGGATTCCAGGCTTCTGGAGCAAAATAGCGGAACGTCTGTCCGTGTAAATCTGAAAACGGATCACATTCGGAAAATAACGGATTCTCTGTCCGCCCAACTGTGACGAGGATAATGCGTCAGAAGGACAAAACCCTCCAGAATGTCCATTGAAAAGTGGACATCGCAGCTACAGAGGTCGCTCTGGGATACATGTCTATATAGCGTTCGTTTCCGTATAAGGAACAAAACCACAGCACAACCGCATTAGAAACGCATAGGGGCATGACTTTCTGTGACTTTGAGAAAAACTCTCCTTCCTCCGAATACTTTTCTGATATGTTGCAAAAAAAGCCGGCTCTCCCCCTTGGGAAAGAACCGGCTTCTTATATTTCAGTCAAGCGTCAGCCCAGCACCACTTCAATTTGATGCACAGCGCCGTCACCCTGGACAGGGATCACATTGCCCTCCACTTCCTTGCCGTTAAGCCGAATGCCGGCCACTCCGGATTGCACACCTTTTGGGTTCACAATGCGGATATCGTACACATCTCCCCGGAAGCTGCGTCTGATCCGGCATTCCTCCCAATGGGCCGGAATGACCGGCTCCAGCCGGAAGGAAGTGTAGCCGGGATGGAAGCCCAGCATATATTGGGTGGCGGAGCGGAAGATCCAGCCTGCCGTTCCCGTTACCCAGGCGAACATGGTTTGGCCTGCGCGGGGATTATCCGGACCGAAATACATATTGGTCAGGGCATAAGGCTCGCAGCCGGAATAATCCGAGGGATTGCTTTCACTGTCCGGCATAATTTTGAGCATGGTGCGGTACGCTTCATTGCCCCGGCCCAAGCAGCAGTCGGACACAATCTTGAAGGTGCCGCCGTGGCAATAGGGGGCGCCGTTCTCCCAGATGCCGCCTACAAAGCCGGTCAACCGCCCGATTTCCGGTCTGTAATGGGTGTATGTGGGGGAAAGGGTTAACGGCCCGTAGGGGGAATCCAACCGCTCATCCACCGCCTTCAGACATTGGGCCACCCGCTCCCCTTCAGCGACTCCGGACATCAAAGCCCAGGTTTGACTGTTCAGATAGATGCTGCCCTCTTCCTCCGTATGGGTACCCACCCTGTCCCCGGCGTCATTGTAGCCGGCCAAATACCATTCTCCGTCCCAGCCCTTGTCATTGACTGCCTCCTTAATCCGGACGGCCCGCTCCTTCATCTCTTCCGCCACCGCTTCATCCTTGCGCACAAAGGAGGCCATTTCCGCCGTATGGTTCAAAGCGAAATACAAGGCGATGGAGGTCCATACACTTTCGCCCTTGCCGCCTACGCCGATGCCGTTCAGAGAGTCGTTCCAGTCTCCGTCATGGGCCAGCACCAGATTCCGTTCGCCCAAATCCTCCGAGGAATAACGGGCGGCAGTGAGCATATGCTCCCACACGGTAGCCTCCCCTTCGTCCAGATAGGGCACCACAATATCCAAAAAGCCGTAGTCGCCGGTTTCCTTCAAGTAAGCATTGACGGTAGGCGCAATCCAAACCGGACCATCGGAATAGATGTGAGTATCCAGCGGCAGCCATCCCCTTACACAGCGGCCGTCCCGGTATTGGTAGCGCAGGGTTTCCAGAATTTTTTCCTTGGCCAGCTCAGGGTTAAAGGAAGCGATAGCCCAAGCGTCCTGAAGCTGATCCCGGAAGCCTTTCCCCGTATCCCGTCCGGCCTCGGCGCAAAGCTGCACCTGCTGCTTGATCCAGTTGTTCACCAGCGTATTCACTTTTCCGTCCGGGGTTTCAATCCGGATGGTTTCCTTCATCCGTTCACGGGAAGCCAGCAGCTCGGCAAAATCCGCCTCAATCCGGCCGGGGGCAAACAGCTTCTCCGCCACGCCGCAGGCCCGTTCACGGGTATCCGTTGCCCCGATAAGGATGTGGAAGCTGCGGGACTCGCCGGGCTGGAGGGTCACCCCATTCTCCAGCACCCCTACCATATCCTCGTTGGAGGCCAGGCTGCCGGTGCAGCCTCCCGCCGCCACAGCATCGGGACATTGCAGGTTGCCGTAGGTGCCCACAAAGGCTTTGCGGGAGCTGTCGTAACCGCTTACAGGCTCACTGCAGGCAATAAATCCGTTAAACCAGCCATGTGTTCTGTCCTGGGTGGTGTTGTACGCCATAAGAAGCTGGTGATCGCTGTCAAATTCGGCGAATAGATTGGAATAATAATTGCTGTAAATTTTGTAGCCGGTAAGGGAAAATTCCACGAAGGAAAACAGCTTCATCTTCCTTGCCCGGTCAGACTGGTTGGACAGGGTGACGGTCCAGATTTCAACAGGGTCCTCGCCGTTGATGAATACACGGGCTTCCGCCTCGATTCCGTTTAAGGCACCGCTGAGGCGGGAGTAACCCAGACCGTGGACACAGCTGTATTCATCCAGCTCGGTGCGGGAGGGGAACCAGCCGGGATTCCAGCAAGCTCCTGTTTCCTCATCATGGAGATAAAAATAACGGTTGCCGTTTTTGATAATGACAGCTCTCCCCTTGCCCTCCGGGTCAATATATGCCGCCGCCCGGTCACCGTATGCGCCTGTGCCGCCGCCAAGCTGGTTCACGCCGGACAGCAAAAGCGGGTTCCACAGATAGTTCAACATGGGCCGCGGAGTACGCGGGGTGGTAAAAACAAACTCTGACCCCTCATTGGAAAAATGGCCGAAACTGCTCATTTACATTCTCCTCCTTTAGGTTTGGGGAACGTTCCCCATTTTGTGCAAAGAAAGGTGCAGCCTTTACTGGCGCTGCACTCGGGCACATGTATGTCCTTCCTTCAACTCGGGGGTAAACAGCCGGAACCGGCTTATCCCCTCTTCGACCGCCGCCGCTGCGGCCACAATCTCCACCGCCGCCTCCGCTACTGCGGACAAGGGCTGGGCAATGGAGGTCAGGTCATGAAGACCGGGCTTGAAGCTGAGCACGCCTGCCAAATGGTCAAAACCCACAATGGAGATATCCTCCGGAATCCTGTATCCAGCTTGATGCAGCGTGTCCATCATCTCGTAGGCAATCAGGTCGTTAAAAGCAAAAACGGCAGTGGGCTTTTTGTTCATGCCCATAAGCTGCTGCGCAGCCCCGACGCCGCAGCCGTTGGAGCCGTCGGTGGAAATGAAGGCATCGGAACCCGTATCCAAGCCCAATGCTTCCATAGCCTCGCGGAATCCGGCTTGTCTGTCCATGGCTACCCGGTGCTCCATATTTCCCGTGACGTGGACAATGCTCCTGTGGCCCAAACGGTGCAGATAATGGACTGCCTGCCGGGCTCCGGCCTGGTTATCCACCAGCACATTGGGGATTTCCAGCTCTTCAAAATGGTTCTCGATCACCACAAAGGGGAATTGGAGTGCCATGAGCCGCTGGATCACCGGCAGGTCATCCTTGGCGCTGCCAAAGATAATCACCCCGTCCGCCGCTCCCCCCATGAAATACTGGATGTAATGCTGCTTGGCCTCCTGTCTTGCATTGCAGCTGCAGAACACCAGATGGTAGCCCTTTTCGGCGGCGAAATGCTCCAATTTCCCGGCCAGCTCCATGTAAATGGGAGAAGAGAAGGAATCATATACCACGCCGATTACCCCGGTTTTGCTGGTCACCAGCGTCCTGGCCGCAATATTGGGAGTATAATGCAGCTCGGCGGCCGCCTCCCAAACCTTTTTTCGGGTATCCTCATGTACGCCGTATTGATGGTTGAGCACCTTGGACACGGTGGTTTTGGACACACCTGCCAATTTGGCAATATCCAGTATGCTTGGAATGGGAATCCCTCCCCGTAAAATTCTTTAGGGAACGTTCCCTATCCCCATACTAACACATTATTAGGCTGGATGAAAAGATACTTTTAGCGCCGCAGGCAATTTCATTTTTGTCTTGTCATAGGGAGATTCCATATGCTATGCTGCTTATAACATATAGTTACCGGGTGAAGCACACCTGTCGATTTCCCATGAAGGGAATTGGCGGGTGTGTTTTTGCTTTCCCTGGTGAACAAGCTATTGCCAAGGGGATGATCCGTCTTTGACTGACCATGATGCGCTGTATAAGGAATTGCTGCGAACCTTCTTCCAGGATTTTATGGAGCTTTTTTTCCCGGAAACCGCCCTGCTTATGGATTTTACGGAAGTGGAATTTCTTTCGGAGGAGGTTGTGGTGGATATTGCCGGCGGCAAAAAAAGCCGGTTGGATGTGCTTGTCAAGACCCGTTTGAAGCATGAGCAAACCTTCATCCTGGTGCATCAGGAGCCGCAGGCCTATTACCAGGAGGAGTTTCCGGAACGGATGTTTATTTATGCCGCGAGATTGTACGAAAAGTACCGGCTGCGGGTGCTGCCCATCGCCATTATCAGCCACAGCCGGCAGGCTGCGGAGCCGGAGGGCTTCGGCTGGGAGGTGCCCGGCCTTGAGGTGCTGCGGTTCCGGTATCACCGGCTGCAGCTGCGCAAGCTGAACTGGCGAAATTATGTCCATTCGGTTAATCCGGTAGCTGCTGCATTGCTCAGCAGTATGGGTTATAATGAGGAAGAAAAGCTGCGATTGAAGCTGGAGTTTATCCGGATGATGGCCCAGCTTCAGCTTGATCCTGCCAGAATGGAGCTGCTGGCTGTTTTCTTTGACACCTACCTGCCGCTGACCAAGGAAGAGGAGCAGCAGGTGTGGCAAGAGGTGAAGCAAATTTATGGCGTAGGAGGGACAGAAGTGATGGAATGGAAAACGCATTTCGAACGGTATGCCAAGGAAGAGGGTAAGGAAGAAGGACTCAGGGAAGGCATTGAGCAGGGCATTGAAAAAGGCAAGCTTCAGGTAGCCCGGCATATGCTGGCAGAGCGTCTGGACCCGGCCCTCATCGCCAAGGTCACCGGCTTCTCCCTGGATGAAATCAACCGGATGCAGCAATAAACCACTCGCAGATGCAGAAAAACCGCCCTTTTCTCATAAAAGAGGCGGTTTTTGACATGGTCAATTTTATTTCAATTCCTGCCATTTCGTCCACAGCTCCGGCGGGTTCAGCACATATACATTGTTCTCCCGATACATGTACTGATGAATAATGAACTCTCTCCGGAGAGTGGCGAAATCCTCATGGTACCGTTTAATAAACGCATTCAACTCCTTTTCGGGATAGGACTTCCCGTATTCCAGTTGACGGACCAGCTCCTCCAGCACGATCAGCTTCTTCTTCAATTGAACGGGAATTTGCTTCAACGCCCCATCGGCCCCAAAGAAATTCCGCAAAACCGAATGCCTGAATTTCTCCAGTTCTTCATTCATTGGACTCACCTCCTGTTGGTTCATTTGCCGGCTGACCAACTGCTCCGCTCCACGGGAGAAGCTTTGGAACACCCCCATGTTCAGGGAAAAATAAACCGTATTCTTATCCCGCCGCTCCGAAATCAGCCCCGCCTGCCGCAATTTGGACGAGTGGTGGGTAATGGTAGCCGGCGTCACCCCCAGCTTCTCCGCCAAATAAAGCCCGTTATGCTCTCCGCTTGCCAACAGAATCACCATTTTGATGCGGGTAGGATCGGCCAGAGCTTTATGAAAATTAACCACCTTCTCCAGTTGCAACTGGATTTCACTCCCCTTGGATATGTAATTTAATGAACATCTAATTAGATAACCGTTAAATAACATATTACAAATGCCGCTCACTTTTGTCAATGCACATCATAAAAAAGCTGCCAGTGACATGCTCCTGACAGCCAGTTCTCCAATTATGCTTTTTGAAAGGTAATACGGATTTCCAACTCATCTCCATGCAAAAACGCGGCCGCCCGCCCTCCCATTTGCTCCACAAGCGCCTCAAGGGTTAGACGTTGCCCTCCTTCAGACAAAAACTGCGCCTCCAGCAAGAGACGCAGTGTGTCATTGGTCTTATTCGGACACTCCCGCCGCGGCAACGGCGTTTATGAGTGCTGCCCCGCTTTGCGGGAAATCTCCACCACCAGCTCCGCCACCTTCACCAGATCGGCCACGGCGATATGCTCATTGACGGTGTGGATGGCCTGGTAGCCAACGGACAGGTTCACCGTGGGGATACCTTGGCCGTTAAACAGATTGGCGTCGCTGCCGCCGCCGGAATGGAACAGGTTGGGGGTTAAGCCTATGGTTTTTGCCGCATCCATGGCCAGCTTCACATGCGGCGCAGTTTCGTCGAATTTATAGCCCGGATACATCAGCTCATATCGGAAATCGCAGGCTGCTCCCATTTCTGCGCAGGCGGCTTCGCAGGCGGCTTTCATGGCATCCAGCTGCTTCAGCAGCTTTTCCTTCACCAGACTGCGGGCCTCCCCGATCAGTTCCACCTTTTCAGTCACAATATTGGTTTCGCCGGAAGCGAAGAAGGTGCCGAAGTTGGCGGTGGTTTCCTTGTCGATCCGGCCCAAGGGCATGCGGGATACCGCCTTGGCGGCGACAGTAATGGCGCTGATGCCATTTTCCGGATTGACCCCGGCGTGGGCGGTTCTGCCCTTGATGGTAATGTAGACCTTGGATTGGAAAGGCGCCGCAACGGCAATGCCGCCTACCTCACCGTTGGAGTCGATGGCGTAGCCGAAGTCCGCCTTTACCCAGCCGGGCTCCATATTGCGGGACCCAAGCAGAGTGGATTCCTCGCCTGCCGTAATGACAAACCGGATGGTTCCATGGGGGATCTTGTCCTCCTGCAAAACACGGATCAGCTCCAGCATGGCGGCGATCCCCGCCTTGTCGTCGCTGCCCAGCACGGTGGTGCCGTCGCTGCGGATGATCCCGTCCGCCCCCAGTTGGGGCTTCACGCCTTTGCCCGGGACCACGGTGTCCATGTGGCAGGTAAAATAAATCGTCGGCGCATCGCTTGCGCCGGCAGTGGCCTGCAGGGTGAAGCAAAGATTATTGCCTTCACAGCCCGACTTGGCCGAGGAATTATCCTCCTCCACCTGCAGGCCCAAGGCCCCAAACCGCTCCTTCAGCACCTTGGCGATTTCCGCCTCATGTTTCGTTTCACTGTCCACTTGGACCAATCCGATAAATTCCTCCACCAGTCTTTGCTGGTTCACCATACCCGTTTCCCCCCGGATTCATTTTGCGTTACAATAGGAAGATGGGCAAGCATATCCGGCACAGTCCGGACGCAATCCTTTCTTCCTTTTTTCATGCTGCTAGGGCCTGTCTTCAAACCCGCTTGAGGGCATCTTTCACCGCCTTTTCGCCCCATGCTTCGTTACTTCCGCTTGACGTACCCCCGGTACGCCTTCACGAAAGTGCCTTGCCTGGAACGAAAATTCTGCAAAATCTGCTCCCCTCGGAGTTTGGAGACAGCCCCTAATCCGCCCTTATACTATCTCCTTGAAGGAGCTGATTGACTTGATCAACAAAAGAGTGATGCGTGTGGTCGTGTGGCTGATGATTGCCGCCATGCTGTTTTCAACCGTTATGTATCTGGTTGCGGCATTCACCGGGCTGTAAGCCGGAATAACCTTCTAGTACAGCTTGGTATCGAGATTGTAGCCCTCCAGGTTTTCCTTGACCCGCTGCAGAAAGCGTCCGCAGATGACGCCGTCGAGAATCCGGTGGTCCAGCGACAGGCACAGGTTCACCATGGACCTGACCGCAATCATGTCGTTGATGACAACCGGTTTTTTGACGATGGATTCGAAGGTCAGAATCGCCGCCTGGGGATAGTTCACGATGGGGTACGACAGGATGGAGCCGAAGGAGCCGGTATTATTGACGGTAAAAGTACCGCCTACCATATCATCCGGCGTCAGCTTGCCGGCACGGGCTTTTTTGCCAAGCTGATCCATTTCCTGCGCCAGACCGGCAATATTCTTCTGATCCGCCTTCTTGATGACCGGCGTCAGCACCGAATCCTCCGTGCCTACCGCCAGGGAGACGTTGATGTCCCGCTTGACAATGATTTTGTCTACCGCCCAGACAGAATTCAGGATCGGGTAATCCTTGATGGCATTGACCACCGCCTTGATCAAAAACGGCAGATACGTCAGGTTGATGCCCTCCCGCCGGGCAAACTCATCCTTCAGCTTGCTGCGCAGCACCACCAGATTGGTGACATCCACCTCGATCATGGTCCAGGCGTGGGGAATTTCCGAGACGCTTTGGCGCATGTTTCGGGCAATGGCGTTGCGGATGGGGGTGACATCAATATAGTATTCCCGCTGGTTGCCAGCCTCGGCTACCACCTGGGGCAGCAAAGGTGTAGGCGGGTTCTGGGACAAATGAATGCCCGAGGAGCGCACATCCTGGAATGCCGCCGGAACAGCCGCTATCGCCGGTTGAGCGGCAGGCGCCGCGACAGCAGGTTTCGCTTCCTGGCGGCCAACAGCAGGCGCAGCGGGCCGCTGCTTGCCGCTTGCCACATAGGCCAGCACATCCTTGCGGGTAATCCGCCCGCCCAGGCCTGTGCCGTCCACCTCCGACAGCTCCACCCCGTGCTCCGCCGCCAGCGTCAATACCGCAGGCGAGAAGCGGGAGCGAAGGCTGTTGTCTCTGCCGTCCGCAGCGCCAGCCGCCTCGGACTGGTCAACTGCGCCACTTGCAGTTCCTGGAGGGGCTGCCGCCGCCGAACCCGGCTCAGCAATGAGGCAGATGGCCTCTCCCACCGCCGCGGTGCGGCCCTCCTCCACCAACAGCTCCAGAATGGTGCCTTCCACAGGTGAGGGCATCTCCACATTTACTTTTTCCGTAATCAGCTCGCAAATCACATCATATTGCTGCACATAGTCGCCGGGCTTCTTCAGCCATTTCCCGACTGTCGCCGATACCAGACTCTCCGCCAGATGCGGCACCGGCACTGGTGTGCCTTTGTTCAATTGGGTCATTGCCCCGTACCTCCCAAAGCATATTTTTCTGTGAACAGCATCATGTGCATGTTCATTCGGGGGCTCCCCCAAAGCAGTCTCTTAACCGCGAAGCTTCACTTCACTTTTGGGGGATTATTTTAGATTTCCGCCAGCTGCAGCATGGCTTCCTTGACCTTGTCCGGATTCAGCAGGAAGAACTTCTCGATGGTAGGCGCCATGCCTACAGCCGGGATATCCGCTCCGCACAGGCGCATAATCGGGGCGTCCAGCTCATAGAACATCTCTTCCGAAATGATGGCGGACACCTCCGCCCCCACTCCGCCGGTTTTATTGTCCTCATGAATGATGAGCACCTTGCCGGTTTTGCGGGCGGCTTCCAGAATCCCTTCCTTGTCCAAGGGCTGCAGGGTCCGCAGATCCAGCACATGGGCGCTGACCCCCGATGCCGCCAGCTCTTCAGCCGCCTTCAGGGCATAATGGACCGTCAGGCCGTAGGAGATAATGGTAATGTCCTCCCCTTCCCGAACCACCTTGGATTTGCCGATGGGCACAATGTAATCCTCATCGGGAACATCGCCGCTGATGGACAGATAGCATTTTTTATGCTCAAAAAACAGCACCGGGTCCTCATCGCGAATGGCAGCCTTCATCAGTCCCTTGGCATCGTACGGATTGGAGGGGGCGACGATTTTCAGGCCCGGCGTGCCAAAAAAGATGGATTCGGGGCATTGGGAATGGTACAGGGCGCCGCCTCCGGTTGCTCCGTAAGGAGCCCGGATCACTACAGGGCAATTCCAGTCGCCGTTGGAGCGGTAGCGGATTTTCGCCGCCTCGCTGATAATCTGATTGGTAGCCGGCAGAATGAAATCGGCAAACTGCATCTCCGCCACCGGCCTCATGCCGTACATGGCCGCACCGATAGCGACCCCGGCGATGGCCGACTCGGCAAGAGGCGTGTCCAGCACCCGGTCGGCGCCGTACAGGTCGCGCAATCCTTTAGTGGCGTTCAGCACGCCGCCTTTGCCCACATCCTCGCCCAGCACAAACACCGAGCTGTCCCGGCGCATTTCCTCCTGCATGGCGGAGCGGATGCCTTCCAGATAGGTGATTACTGCCATTGTCCGCCCTCCCTCCTTGCCTGTTCGTGGTATACATGCTTCAGCGCATCCTCGGGCAACGCGTAGGGAGCCTGATCCGCATATTGCGTGGCGTCGTTGATTTCCGCCATAATATCCTTTTGCAGCGCCGCTTCCTTCCCGTCATCCCACAATCCGCATTCCGTCAAATACTGCCTGAAGCGGGGAAGCCCGTCCTTGGCCCGGTTTTCCTCCACTTCCTCCTTGGTCCGGTACAGCATGTCATCATCCGAGGTGGAGTGGGGCGACAGCCGGTACATCATGGCTTCGATCAAGGTCGGCCCTTCGCCCTGCATTGCGCGGCTGCGCGCCTCGCTTACAACCCGGTACACCTCCAGCACGTCGTTGCCGTCCACCCGAACGCCCTCCATGCCGTAGCCCTTGGCCCGGTCCACCACCCGGCCGCCCAGTTGGCGGGATGTCGGCACCGAAATGGCATACTGGTTGTTTTGGCACATGAGGATCATGGGCAGCTTATGCACTCCGGCAAAATTGGAGCCCTCATGGAAGTCCCCCTGGTTGCTGGAGCCTTCCCCGAAGGTAACCCAGGAAACCCCCGGCTCGCCGCGCATTTTTTTGGTCAGGGCAATGCCTGCCGCATGGGGCACCTGAGTAGTAACCGGACTGGAGCCTGTCACGATATTCAGGCGCTTGCAGCCGAAGTGGCCGGGCATCTGGCGGCCGCCGCTGTTGGGGTCCTCCGCCTTGGCAAACACGGACAGCATCAGCTCCCGCATGGTCATCCCAACCGTCAGCACAAACCCGTAATCCCGGTAATACGGCAAAAATACATCCTCATCTGTATGAAGGGCGGTTGCCGCCGCCACCTGCGCGGCCTCCTGCCCGATTCCCGACACGTGAAAAGCAATCTTGCCCGAGCGCTGCAGCAGTACGGAACGCTCGTCGAACTTCCTGGCCCGCATCATATTGCGGTATATGCCCAGGACGGCGTCATCCGTCAGGCCCAACGCCCGGTGCTTGAAGATTTGTCCGATTGACATCAGGAGAACTCCTCCTCACAAAATAGGCTCTGATCCAAGCCTGTTGTCGTTTGACCCATTTTTAATACCTGGTACTAAGACTTGGGCTTATGGTTATTATAGCTTTTTTTTAGGAGGATTACAATTAGGCGTTAATCATTCTCCCGTCCACGGCCAGCATGGCTTCCGCCAAGGCCTCGGACAGAGTGGGATGGGGGTGGATCACCGAACCCACCTCCCATGGAGTGGCGTTCAGCAGCTGCGCCAGCGCCGCCTCCGAGATCAGGTCCGTCACCTGGGCGCCGATCATATGCACCCCGAGAATATCTCCCGTCTCCTTATCCGCCACCACCTTGACAAAGCCGTCCGCATCCCCGTGGACCAGCGCTTTGCCCAAGGCCTTGAAGCTGAACTTGCCGGTTTTCAGCGTATACCCTTTCTCCGCCGCCTGGGCCTCCGTCCAGCCCACGCTGGCAATCTCCGGACGGCCGTATACGCAGCGGGGAATCAGATGATCGGCATAGCCCGCAGGCTTCATCCCGGCAAAATGCTCCACCGCCAAAATCCCTTCATGACTGGCCGCATGGGCCAACTGCATGCCGCCGATCACATCGCCGATGGCGTAGATATGGGATTCTCCCGTCTGCAGCCATTCGTTGACGCGGATGACGCCACGCTCCACCTTCACATCCGTATTTTCCAAACCCAACCCTTCCACATTGGCCTGACGGCCCACACTGACCAGCACCCGCTGGCAGTTCAGCTCCAGAAGCTCTCCGTTGCGCTCGGCCTTCAGGGTTACCCCCCGCTCATCCTTGACGACGGTTTCCGCCATCACCTGGGCGCCGGTAATAACCTTGATGCCGCGCTTTTTGAACAGGCGCTCCAGCTCCTTGGAAGTCTCCGCATCCTCATAGGGAACCAGCCGCGGGCCGTATTCCGCAATGGTAACCTCCACGCCGAAATCATGGAGCAGAGAGGCCCACTCCACGCCGATGACGCCGCCCCCGATAATCAGGATGGAGCGGGGCAGGGTTTCCATTTGCAGGGCATGATCGCTGTTCAGGATCAGCTCCCCATCCGTTTCCAGACCGGGAAGCTGGCGCGGCCGGGACCCGGTAGCCAGAATCAGCTGGGCCGGAACCAGGTTCTCTGTCTCCCCGTCAGGCAGCTCCACCGCCACCGCCCCGCTGCGCGGCGAAAAAATCGAAGGCCCGATCACCCTGCCATTGCCGGTGTAGACGTCGATCTTGTTTTTTTTCATGAGGAACTGGACGCCCTTGTGCAGTTGGTCCACAATCTGCTGCTTGCGCTCCAGCACCTTGGGAAAATGAACGGTTACCGCTCCGACGGTAATGCCAAAGCTTTCGGACTCCCGCATGGCATGGGCCAGCTCCGCACTCCTTAAGAGCGCTTTGGTGGGAATACAGCCGCGGTGCAAGCAGGTGCCGCCCAGCTTGTCCCGCTCCACAATGGCTACGGACTTGCCCAACTGGGCCGCCCGGATGGCCGCCACATATCCGCCGGTGCCTCCTCCCAGCACCACTACATCATATTGTTTTGTCATACGCGGTCCCTCCTTATGTATATGTAACATGGCATATCTGCATTTTTGTAAAAAATTAACCATCCTCTAAGGATACACTATTGGGAATTGTAAGCAAACTCCGCCTCATTTTAAACTTTTTTTCAAGCGGAATTCTGTTGTAAAATAAGTTTTATCGAAGCAATTCGGGGAAGCGGGTTCGTCTGAGCTTTCGGCAATAGCCGAAGCAAACCATTCTTTCCGCACTTCCCGCCCCCGATGTCTGGTATGATAGAAACAATCCATCATTCATTTTTTTATGCGATAGGAGTGGTCCTATGCTGGCCGCCAACCTGGAAACCCGCACCGAAACGGACCTCCTGGGTTCATTAACCCTTCCGGCGGATGCTTTATACGGCATCCATACCCGCCGGGCCATGGACAACTTCCCCGTCAGCGGCAGGCCGGTGAATCCCCGCCTGATTGCCGCCGTCGTCCTGGTCAAACAGGCGGCAGCCATGGCCAACAAACGGCTGGGCCTTTTGCCGGGGGATGTAGCCGACGCTATCATCCATGCCTGCGGCCAGATCATGGCCGATGACTACACAAGCGCTTTCCCGGTAGACGCCCTGCAGGGCGGAGCGGGAACCTCCACCAACATGAATGCCAACGAGGTTATTGCCAACCTGGCCATTCTCAAGCTGGGCGGAAAGCCGGGGGACTATGACCGGGTGCATCCCCTGGATCATGTCAATCTCGGCCAATCCACCAATGATGTTTATCCTACGGCCCTGCGCATTGCCGCTATCCGGCTGCTCCGCCCATTGGCTAAAGCCTTTGCCTCCCTTCAGGAAGCACTGCAGGAAAAAGAAGAAGCCTTCGCCAATGTGCTGAGGCTGGGGCGGACCCAACTGATGGATGCCCTGCCCATGACGGCCGGACAAGGCTTCGGCGCCTATGCCAAGGCCATTGCCCGGGACCGCTGGCGGCTCTACAAGGTGGAGGAGCGGCTGCGGGAAATCAACATCGGCGGCACCGCCATTGGCACCGGCCTCAATGCACCTCTGAAATACACCTTTACCGTTACCGAACTGCTCCAGGAGCTGACCGGACTGGGATTGGCCCGCAGCGAGTTCCCCATGGACCCCACCCAGAACATGGATGTGTTCGTAGAGGTGTCCGGGCTGCTGAAGGCCGCCGCCGTCAATCTTCTGAAGATTTCCGGCGATCTGCGCCTGCTTGCCTCAGGACCTGCCGGAGGCCTCGGTGAGCTGAGGCTGCCCGCCGTACAGGCCGGCTCCTCCATTATGCCCGGCAAGGTAAATCCGGTCATGGCCGAGATGACCGGCCAAACCGCCATGCGGATCATTGCCAACGATACGGCCATCACACTGGCTGCCATGAACGGGCAATTGGAGCTGAACGCTTTCTCCCCGCTGATTGCGGAATCGCTTTTGGAATCGCTGGAAATGCTTACAAAAGCAGTCACGCTTTTCGAGGAAAAATGTATCCGCGGCCTGAGGGCGGACACAGCCAAATCGGCGGAGCGGGTGGAAATGTCCTCCGCCTTGGCAACGGCGCTGGTAGACTATATCGGCTACGAAGCCGCGGCACGCCTCGCCAAACAAGCGCAGGCGGAAGGCCAGTCCGTGCGCGAAGTGCTGCTCCGCGAAGGCTTGATGACCGCACAGGAGGCAGAGCGCATCTTAAGCCCGCGCCAAATTACCAAACCCGGAATTCCGGGCAAATGAAAGGGGAAGCCGGATCATGAGCATGAACTCTACCCCCCGGTCCAACCGCATCCACATCGCCCTATTCGGCAAGCGGAATGCGGGAAAATCCAGTTTAATCAACGCCATCACCAAGCAGGAAACCGCCGTTGTCTCCCCCGTCAAGGGAACAACCACGGACCCGGTTTATAAATCCATGGAGCTGCTGCCGCTGGGACCGGTGGTCTTTATTGACACGGCAGGTCTTGATGACGAAGGAGAGCTTGGAGAACTGCGGAAGCGCAAGACTTTGGAAGTGGTGGAAAAAACGGATTTGGCGCTCCTGGTGATAGACGCGGAGGAAGGCCTGAGCGATTTTGATCTATCCTTGGCCGCTTATTTGCGTCAAAAGAAGATTCCCGCCTTGGGCGTGCTGAACAAAATCGATCTGGAAGCCGGAACCGAATCCTTGCTGAAGGAGATGCGGGAAAAGCTGGAGCTGCCAGTCTACGCTGTCTCGGCATCCAGCGGAAAAGGCGTCAACGAGCTGCGCAAAGCCATGAGCGAAGCGGTGCCCGACGATGAGGACAAGTTCAAGATTGTGGGCGATCTGGTGCACACCGGGGATTTTGTGGTGCTGGTGACCCCCATCGATAAGGCGGCTCCCAAAGGAAGGCTGATTCTCCCCCAGCAGCAGACCATCCGGGACATTCTGGAGGCCGACGCCATTGCAGTGGTCACCAAGGAATACGAATTGAAGGAAACCCTGGAGCGGCTGGGAACCAAACCTGCGCTGGTCATTACCGATTCCCAGGCGTTTCTGAAGGTTGCAGCGGACACGCCCAAGGATGTGCCGCTTACGTCCTTCTCCATCCTTTTTGCCAGGCATAAGGGGGATTTGACCGAGCTGGTCCGCGGCGCGCGCGCTCTTGAAAAGCTCCAGGACGGGGATAAAATTCTGATCGCGGAGGCCTGCACCCACCATCAGCAGTCAGACGATATCGGCCGGGTCAAAATCCCCCGCTGGATACGGCAAAATACCGGCAAGGAGCTGCACTTCGAATATGCCAGCGGCTACACCTTTCCGGGCAATATTACCGATTATTCCCTCATTGTCCATTGCGGCTCCTGCATGCTGAACCGCCGGTCCATGCTGCACCGGATCGCCCAGGCGGTGGATGCGGGGGTGCCTATCGTCAACTACGGGGTGCTGATTGCGTATGTACAAGGGATTTTCCCGCGGGCGATTGAAATGTTCCCTCTGGCAAAGCTGGAATGGGAGGAAGCCTAAGCGCCGGATTGAATTGTCGGTGATTGCTATTCCACGGAGGAATGGCGCAGCAGCGGATTCGGCATCATAAAAGCGAACGCCATGTTCCCGCATTCGCCCACAAGGAGGAGAATAATCCATGACTGAATATCTCCAGCACCAGCAGCGTCTTGAGCATGTGCTCACAAGTGTCAACGAAGCCATCCATGAGCTGAATCAAGCCAGGGAGGAAGCAGCCAAAGCCCAGGCATCCGCCGATCCGGAAGACCGCCAACACGCATGGGCAAAGCTGGAGCAAGCGGAGCGCCGGGCAGCCGAGGCCAAAACCCAGCTGCTGTCCGAGCCAAATCATTCCCAGGAGCAGCAGATTCTCCAGAATCTGCAGGAGTTGGAGGATGCCATTTCCAGCTCCCGCCAATATTAAGCAGGCCTGTTACGGCGGCGGGTTAAACACTCACCGCACAACAAAGCGGCGGCACGCCAGAGCGCGACCGCCGCTTATCTTATATCCGCCCCCGGTTATTCCAGGGAGGTTGAAATCGGGTAAAGCAGCTCCTCCAACGGCAGCCGGGGAGACTGATGAGGCGGCTCATCGGAAATGCCGATGGAAATCAGCATGGCCGGAATGTACCGGGAATCAATGTTGAAGGCCTGGGAGAAGGCCGCCGCGTCAAAACCGGTCATCGGCACGGAATCATAGCCCAAGGCTTTGGCTGCCAGCATCAGCTGCATGGAGATCAAGCCGGCATTCAGCATGGCATGATCCCGGCCGAATTGCTGGCCCTTGGTATCATACACATGATTGATATTGGCGATCTGCCGGGTTGCCAGCTCGTTGGACATTCCCCCTGCCGCAGCAAGCTGGGTATAGACTGCTTTGGCGTTCCGGTTGGCCTGAAGATCCCCCAGCACCGCGACGGTAACCGCGCTGTCCAGGATTTGCTTTTGGCTGTTGGCAATGGGGAAAAGCGTTTCCTTATCCGCCTGCTCCTTAATTACCGCCAATCTCCAATGCTGCAAATTCCATGCCGAAGGCGCATGGCGGGCTACATCCAGAATCTGCCGAAGCTCCGCATCGGGAATGACGGCGCCCTTCTTGTAGCGGCGCACCGAATGGCGGTCCAGGATCATCTGGGTAAAAGCAGCTCCTGCCTCTTGCTGCAATTGGGTCATATAAAATGCCCCTTTCTCCTCAATTAAACGTGTCTCTCAATCAGCGCTTCCAGGGAAGAGAGCGACTGCACTCCCACTACCTTGTCAACGGGTGTCCCATTCTTAAACAGAATCAGGGTAGGAATGCTCATAACTCCGTATTTGCCTGCTGTTTCAGGATTTTCATCCACGTTGGTCTTGGCTACAGTGGCTTTCACCGCAGGATTAGCTGCCAATTCATCCAGAACAGGCGCGATCATCCGGCAGGGTCCGCACCAGGGAGCCCAAAAATCCACCAGCACCAAGCCGTCTTGCGAAATCTCCGATTGGAACGTTGCATCTGTAATATGTTTAACCGCCATGTTCAAACACTCCTTTTTCAAATTGGGGTATGCCGTCACTTTTTCCTTCATGCAGCAAACAAATCTGTCTAAGCACCTCCGCGATGGTCCACCGTTTCCAATATTGCTCCAGATGTTCCTCCGCCTCGTGAAACAGGCCATCCATCACAAATTGGACATTGGACGCGATCATACAACCGTTGTCCGGATCGCCGGAGCACCAGCCGGGCTTCAGGGTTCCCGCGCAAACAACCGTATAGATCTGTCCCAGATGGGTGGTTTCCGGGGTGCAATCCAGCATATAGCCGCCGCCGGTTCCTTCCTTGGTCGCCACAAAACCGTGGTTCCGCAGAAGGCTCATGACCTTGCGCACCCGCGCCGGATTGGTGCAGACATTGTTTGCAATCATTTCGCTGGTGGCCATATGATCGGTTCGGTGGGCCAGCAAAACCAGGCTGTGTACGGCAATGGAGAAATCGCTGTTCATGTCAGGACACCTCCGATGTACTGTAATTATATTATTTACAGTTTCGCGTGTCAAATGATTCAGCTGCCTTTAGCTTCCCCTGCCGTTTGCGAATTCATCCGCCCCCGGCGTTGAACATCCATCATACGCAGCCGAGCTTCTTGTCCATATCTCCGCGGATATCCCACAGCAGCTGCAAGGACGCCTCTATCTCCACCTTCCGGGTAGACACACTTTCCACACTGCAGCCTACAGGAATTCCCTTTTCCAGCGCAAAATCCATCAGCTCATCCATGATCTTGCGAACCAGGGTAATGGACTTGTCCAGAATGTCATGGGAATGGATTAAATCCTGCTCCAGCCAGCGGGGAAGGCTGATGCCCAGCCATTTGATGAATTCCAGCGTCTTTAAGGAGCCGCACGGAGCAAAATTAAACAGAATCGGCACCATCTCCAGCTCCTGCTCCTGGCAGGCATAATAATAGTCCGACAGAAAATCCTTAGAAGCCTCCACATTATAGATGGCCTGGGACACGAAAAAGCGGCAGCCGCTTTCCATCTTGCGGATCACCCGCATATGCTCGTCCCGGGTATTCATATGCCGCTCCGGAATCATCACCCCGCCCATTAAAAGCTGGGGATACCTGCGGCCAATCTCAAAGGCGTGAGGCAAAGTTGTCTTTACAGGCTGAGCGCTGGAGGATGCGCCCACAAACACGGCACAGGCTCCTTGGGGCTGCCGCGCTGCCCATGCTTCCAATTCGTCGGGCCGATACTTTCCCACGCTCCTGTACAGAATAGAAGGGGTCTGCAGCCCGCCCAAATATGTGCTCCTGTAAAAACCCGGGTCCAAGGCTTCCAGATAAGGAAAGGGCCGATCCCCTTCCCGGCTGTCCTCCTCTTGCACATCATACAGAATCAGTCCATCTATGGGGAGGGACGCAATCCGCTGATGCTGGGTGCCAGCTATAGTGATCAGCTTTTCTTCCGGTGTGCCCAATTTGGGCGGGGTCATGCCATAGGTCAGTATGCCGGTCCGGCGGTTCATAATCTGTTCCGCAAGCTTATGGGACATTGAGGGTTGCTCCTTGTTTTTATTCATGATCAGATACAGAAAACCGCCCGTTCACGGGTTAACAGACAACCCAATAAACAAGCGGTTTTAGGCTATGTCCGATCAGGCGGCCGATACTGCCGGCTTCACCGTATTGTATCATAAAGCCAAAAAGAGGGATAGCCGAAATACAAAGACTGCCTAATACAACAAAGGAGCTCCACATTGGAAGCTTCCTTGGCATTATTTCTTCAACACAAGTATTTCCCGCTCCGATAATCCGGTTGCTCTGGCTATAGTGGCAATATCCATATTCAGTGCCAGCATGTTCTTGGCGACTTCCCTGATTCCCGCCAATCTGGCTCCTTCGAGCATCGAGGCCTCATCATGCAAGTATGCTATGGGTACCATTTTTTGGTCATTCTAAATGGATGCCATTGATGTACAGACAAAAAAATACCACTTATTTACTGGTTTTAGACCAATAAATAAGTGGTATTTGTTGTCCAGGCGATTTGAAGTTTATTGGCATTGTTAAACGGATTTTAGATATTTATAGCCATAATTACCATGGCAATAATAACTCTAAAAAGTCCGTTATCCCTTGCTATACCCCTATTCTTCCCCCTTTCACGACACCTTATGCTCGATCCGCAGCTTGTCGGCGACCATGGCAATGAATTCGCTATTGGTGGGCTTGGCTTTGGAAATATTGACGGTGTAGCCGAACAGGTGGCTGATGCTGTCGATGTTGCCGCGGGTCCAGGCGACTTCGATGGCGTGGCGGATGGCCCGCTCTACACGGCTTGGGGTGGTCTTGAAGCGTTCCGCAATGGCGGGATACAGGGTCTTGGTAATGGCGCCAAGGATCTCGATGTTGTTGTATACCATGGTGATGGCTTCCCGCAGGTACTGATAGCCTTTAATATGGGCGGGAACGCCGATCTCATGAATGATGCTGGTAATATTGGCATCCAGGTTCCGGGATTTGTTCATGGGAACCACATTGGCCTTGTGCTGAATAACAGAAGAGGATACTCCGCCTCCCAGCATGGAATTGGCCGTAATCGGATTGGGGGAGATGAGCTGGCGGATACGGTTAGTCAGAACTTCCATATCGAAAGGCTTCAGGATATAATAAGATGCCCCCAACTGGACTGCCTTCTGGGTTATGCTCTCCTGGCCGAATGCAGTGAGCATAATGATTTTGGGCTGCGGGTTGATGTTCATTTCCCGAAGCTTCTCCAGAACGCCCAGACCGTCAAGATGAGGCATAATAATATCAAGAATCAGCACATCAGGGACCCGTCCCTCTTCAATCAGACGCAGCACGTCATTGCCGTTGTAAGCAATTCCGGATACATTCATATCTTGCTGGTCATTGATAAATTCCGATAATAACGCTGTAAACTCCCGATTGTCATCTGCCAACAATACCTCGATTTTTTGCACTCGACTAATCCTCCAATCCAAAGATGCGTACTTTTTGTTTTTCCTGACTATTCTAATTCGACACATGGGATTAAATTCCTTCTGTCGAAATTTATTTTTCTTTATTTTTTTTATGGTTTTTTATATAATATATATTTTGTCTTATCATCCAACATTCTTCGACACATTTACCGAATTATTACAACTTCATTACCCTTTCCGGCATATGCCGATGATCCACCGGGAAATAGTCTGGCCGCACCTGCTCTCTGCATTCGGAAGAGGTAGCGGAACTGAGCGACTCTTATAGCGGCTTTTGCCGCTGAGTTCCGCCTGGACGGAACTGAGGAGCGCTTATTCCCCGCCGCAGCTTGATTTCCGCCCCATTTTCACCGCATCAGGGTCGTAACGGTTTCTAAGTTCCGCTAATCCTCCATATTCCCGCTTTCCCCACCATAAGAGCCGCTGAGTTCCGCAACAGAAAGTACCTGACTGGCCACCAAAGAAAAAAAGGAAGACGTGCTTGCAAACCGGATCAGATAATAATGTACCAAAGCGCGGCGGGGCAAGATGAGAAAGAACTCCCCTTCTGATTATGCCAAAAAGACAGGCCTCAGCCTGCCTTCAGCTCCTCCATAGTCTGCTTGTCCAATACCCCTGCATCCTGAAGCATCCATTCGATGAAGCAGCCATACCCGCTGGTTGGATCGTTAACAAAGACGTGGGTGACGGCTCCGATCAGCTTGCCGTTTTGAATAATGGGGCTGCCGCTCATGCCCTGCACAATGCCTCCGGTCTTTTCGATCAGGCGGGGATCGGTAATTTTGATAACCATTCCCTTGGTGGCGGGATAATCCTGTTTGGAGACGTGGGTAATGCTAATAGAGAATTTCTCCACCTTCTGTCCGTTTACCACCGTATAAATTTCGGCCGGTCCTTCCACTACATCCTCGGCAAAGGCCACTGGCAAAGCTTCTTTGGTATAACCGTGATCAGGAAGGGCAGACATTCTGCCAAAAATACCGAAGGGCGTATTTTTTTCAATATTGCCCAAAACTTTGTTCTCGGAGCTGAATTGGGCCCGTTTTTCTCCCGGCTCCCCTGTCAGGCTTTTGGCAATGGACGTGACGTTGGAATGCACAATTTCGCCGCTGCCCACCTCTATGGGCGTCTGAGTGTCCATATCCGTAATAACGTGGCCTAATGCGCCATAAGCGTTCTGATCGGGGGAATAGAAGGTCAGAGTGCCTACACCCGCCGCGGAATCGCGAATGTATATGCCCAGCCTGTAGGCTTTGTCATTCTGGTCAAAGGAAGGAGCCAACTTGATGTGGAGCTTTTCCTTATTGCGTTTGATTTCCAGATCCAATTCGGTCTTTTCTCTTCCCGCCTGAGCCACCAGCTCCGCCATTTGATTCACGTCCTGAATCTTCCGGCCGTTAATACTTTGAATCAGATCGCCCACCTGAATTTTGGCGTCCTCTCCGGGGGAAATCTTCCGGTCGTTATCCACTGTGACCATATGATGGCCAACCACCATGACACCTGCTGATTTCAGCTTAACGCCGATGGTTTGCCCTCCTGGGACCACCCGCAAATCAGGGAGCACCTTCACCTTGACCGATTTAATCGGAATATTGCCCCACTTGACCTGCATTTCCGTCTGGCCGGCTAAGGCCGTGTGAATATGGATGGGCTCCTTCAGATTGGCCTGGAAGGTCGGCTCCGAAGAACCGTTGACGCTCATAATCCCCGGATCTCTGATGCTGATGTTGCCGGTAACGGGCATCGCCAGATGGAGCGCCTTGTCCTGGCCGGTAAAAATGCGCAGCTCATCGGGAAAGCTGGCAAAGCACTGGAACGGGGCGGAAAAGCTCAGCAAGCAAATGAAAAAAGCGATGATAAGACCTATCAATCGTTTGCGGTTGACGGAACTCAATCCCAATCACGCTCCTTTTCTCCTCCTCGCCATGAAAGAAGGCGCATGTGTCATTTGCGTACCTATAAGTTACCCCGCCCCATCCGATTTATGACTCGAAAAAGCTGCACAAGAGGCCATTATCTGCTTAAATTCCTTGTCAAAGGCCTTTTTTGGGTCTCTGCCATGGCCAGCATCTCCAAAGCATGGGATAGCGTCGTTTCCGTGATCTCTACGCCGCCAAGCATCCGGGCAAGCTCCTCCGCACGCTCTGCCGTATCCAAATCCTTGACCCGGGTGAAGGTGCGGCCGTCCTCCACCGCTTTGCTGATATAATAGTGGGCATCCGCCATGCAAGCCACCTGGGGCAAATGGGTGATGGAGAATACCTGGCAATCCGCCGACAGTCGCGCCATCCGTTCCGCAATGGCTTGCGCCGCGCGGCCGCTGACTCCCGTATCCACCTCATCGAAGACCAGTACGGGAATACGGTCCACCTTGGCAAAAATCGATTTCAGCGCCAGCATCATCCGGGAAAGCTCGCCGCCTGAGGCGATTTTGCCGAGCCCCCGCAGCGGTTCGCCCGGATTGGGAGCGATCAGGAATTCCACCTGGTCGATTCCCGACCGGGTTAACCGGACCGTCGAACCGTCCACGGTCACTCCTCTGGGGTCCTCCTGCCGCCCGATCTGGACATGGAACACGGTCCGCTCCATATGCAGCTCCTTCAGCTCCGCCTCAATGGCTGCCGAGAGCCTTAAACCCGCAGACGCCCGTTGTCCGGACAGCTTCAGCGCAAGGCGGACGCACTCCTTCTCCTGACGGGCCAGCCGGCCTTCCAGCTCCTGCTGCCGTTCCTCTTTATGATCCAAAACCGCCAGCTCCTGACGCACCTTCTCCAGATAACGGAGAATCTCTTCCACATTCTCCCCGTATTTCCGCCGGAAGGAGGAGATCAGGTTGAGGCGGTCTTCAATTTCATTCAACCGCTCCGGGTTAAACTCTACACTGTCCCGATAATCCCGGAGCTGGAACGCTGCATCCTCCAATTGGTAAAAAGAGCTCTGCATCTGCTCCAGAACGGGCCCCAGCCGGCCCGCATCGAATTGGACAATATCCTGGAGCTTAAGCACCGCCCGGCGCACCAAATCCAGTGCTTTGCCGCCAGCGTTCAGCGCTTCGTAGGAATCGTTCACGTTCTGGTACAATTTTTCTGCATTTCCTAGTTTGCTCTTTTCCTCCGCCAAACATTCATCCTCGCCGGATTTCAATTGGGCTTCGGCAATTTCCTCCACCTGGAAGCGGTACAGGTCCTGCATTTGCAGAGCCTGCTTTTCCGCTTCACGCAGAGCCGCAAGCTCCTTATGTATGCGGATATATTCACCGTATGCAGCGCTGTAGGCGGAGCGGGTCTCCTCGATCTCCTGCCCGCCAAACAAATCCAGCCAGCGGATATGCTCCTCCGCCTTCAAGAGGGACTGATGCTCATGCTGCCCGTGGATATTGATCAGCCGCTCGCCCGCTTCCCGCAGTGTGGACAGATTCACCAGCTGCCCGTTGATCCGGCTCACGCTCTTGCCCTGGACACTCAGCTCCCGCCGGATGATCAGATGCTCATCCGCGGCGGCGGTCAAGCCGATCCCTCCCAGCACCTCCCACACCGGATGGTCGGCAGGGACATCGAACAATGCCTCAATCTCCGCCTTATCCTGCCCGAACCGGACCAGATCGCTTGCGCCCCGGCCTCCGGCAATCAAGCCCAAAGCATCTATAATAATGGATTTCCCGGCGCCTGTTTCGCCTGTGAGAACATGGAATCCGTTGTGAAAGGACAGACGGACAGATTCAATCACCGCCAGATTGCGGATGGACAGCTCCTGCAGCATTGGGCAACTCCCCTTTTTTCGTTGAAATGCGCGTACAAAACTTGTCCTCCCTATTATAACAGCATTCCGCGAAAAAAGGGAACACCTATTCGTATCCCGTCCGCAAAAAAAAGCCGCCCTGAACAGATCAGGACAGCATAGCGGTAATCCGGTGTACAATTTCCTGGCTTTGCTCGCGGCTGCGGCAGATCATGAGAACAGTGTCGTCGCCGCAGATAGTGCCCATCAATTCGGGCCACTCCAGACTGTCCAGCAAAGCCCCGATGGCGTTGGCCGTACCCGGCATACTTTTCATCACGATTAAATTCTCCGTAAAATCAATGCCGACAAAATGCTCCGACAGAACGCGCTTCAGCCGGGACAAAGGGTTCACCCGCTGCTCGCTGGGAAGCGCATACTTGTAATGGCCGCTGCTTAAGGGGGTTTTGATCAGATGAAGCTCTTTGATATCCCGCGATACCGTAGCCTGGGTCACATTGTAGCCGGCGGTGCGAAGCGCTTCCACCAGCTCGTCCTGGGTCTCAATGTCCTGGGACGCCAGAATCTCCCTAATTTTGAGATGACGTTGGCCTTTCATATTGTCCTCCTTACGATTTGACGGTACTGCCAAGCAAGCGCATCCTTACGAGGTGCGGCTTTCCTCCGCAGGAACATCGAAGCGGATTTTCTCGATGCTCCTTTGCCGGGGGTCCACGTACAGAATCCCTTCCGCCTCCGGATACAGAAGCTGGTACACCAGCAGCTGGTCCCGGAGCCCGCTGCCTGTCCAGTCCAAGGGCTTGCGGTCGCGGGCCACCTTGACCACGTACAGCTTGTCCTCTTCCGCGGCGAAATGATCGATGAACAGCCTGCTCTCCAGCATCTCTCTGTCATTCACCTGAATCTGGATGGGTATCCGGCGTTTGCCGGTCAACACCTCATAACCCGAAAATTCCAACAGCTCCACTGCCGCCGTAGCCGGCACCTCCGGGTCCGGGTCAATGGCGGACTTGCCTTTAGGCGGAGCCAACAGCCAATGCCGGAACCGGTAGAGCAGCCATCCGATGATGAAGATACTGAGAAGAAAGAGAATCAGGCTGTCGCCTCTGTACATTCCGCATCCCCCCGAATACTATTCTTGTTCTAGGAGACCCGGGAAAAATCCTGCAAGCGCGAGGACACAACCGCCTGTCGGCGTCCCTTGGCTTGGAGAAATCATCCCGGCGAAGAACGGAAGGTGTGATGGGCTTGATGTACGGTCTCCCGGATGAGGCCTGCATAGTCAGGCTTGTCCCGGTCCCCTTGTTCAGAAGAGGCGTCCCCAGGGGCCGCGCCCTTGTAAGTCCAGTATGCCAAAAACTCCACATTGCCTTCCCCGCCGGTAATCGGAGAATAGGTTAGCCCCTCCAGCACAAATCCCAGCTGCCAGGCGAATTCCAGCACCGTTTCCAGCACACTCTCATGGACCTTGGCATCCCGGACCACGCCGGATTTGCCCACCTGCTCCCGCCCGGCCTCAAACTGCGGCTTGATCAAGGCGACAATCCGTCCCCCGCCGGGCAGCAGCTTGGCCAGGGCGGGCAGGATCAGGCGCAAGGAGATGAAGGAAACATCAATGGAGGCAAAGTCAGGCACAAATTCCTCCAGATGCTCAGGCTCCATATAGCGGAAATTGGTCCGTTCCATCACATGCACCCGCGGGTCATTGCGGAGAGAATAGTCCAGCTGGTTGTAGCCCACATCAATGGCATATACCCTTGCCGCCCCGTGCTGCAGCGCGCAATCCGTAAATCCGCCGGTGGAGGCCCCGATATCCAGCATACGGGCATCCTCCAGCTTCAAGCCGAAGGCGGTAATTGCCTTTTCCAGCTTCAGGCCGCCGCGGCTGACATAAGGATGGGGGGCGCCTTTGACGGTCAGCGGGAGGTCCCGGGCTATTTTCATGCCGGGCTTCTCCAGCCGCTCCGTTCCGGTAAAAACCAGTCCAGCCATTACCGCGGCCTTGGCCTTTTCCCTGCTTTCATAATAGCCCTGCTCCACCAGCAGGACGTCAATCCGTTCCTTCTCTTTTGCCACACTGTCCTCCCCGGCGCTATACTGGTAGTCTGTCCGACGAAGTTGCTTAAGCGAATCAATATTCATCCGATTTCATTCCTTTCCCTCCCAGTCATTCCATCATGAATATTGATTCGCTTTTCCTTTCGTCGGACAGACTCCTGCCAACGCCTCGCCTTAGGCATGCTGCCGTTTCTTCTGGATGAAGGCGGCCAGTTGTCCGGCCACGCTTTCTGCGGTTAGCCCGACCTCCGCCCGCTGCTCCTTGATGCTTCCGTGCTCTACAAAATAATCGGGAATGGCCAGGTTTTTCACCGGCAGCCCGTAAATGTCATGATCGGCATAAAACTCCAGCACCGCCGAGCCGAAGCCGCCCATACGGACCCCTTCCTCGATGGTAATTACCGGCAGGTGTTCCGCCGCCAAAGCAAGCAGCATCGCCTGATCCATGGGTTTGATGAAGCGGGCGTTGACCACCCGGAGAGAAATGCCATGGGCCGCCAGTCTATGGGCAGCCTCCTCGGCCACCTCCACCATCGGCCCCACAGCCAGCACAACCCCGTCGCTGCCGCCCCGCACCACTTCCCAGCTGCCGATGGGAATAAGCGACATAGGCGCAAGCTCCACCCCTCTGCCGCTAATCCGGGGATACCGGAGGGCAATGGGGCCGTCATCGTACTGGAGGGCCGTGTACAGCATGGAGCGCAGCTCCTGCTCATCCTTGGGCATCATCACCGTAAGATTGGGGATGCTGCGCATAAAGGCCATGTCATAAATCCCCTGATGGGTCTCTCCGTCAGGCCCCACAAAACCGGCCCGGTCAATGGCAAAGACCACATTGAGATTCTGGCGGGCAATATCATGGACAATCTGGTCATAAGCCCGCTGCATGAAGGTGGAGTAAACCGCATAAACCGGCTTCATGCCTTCCATGGCCAATCCGGCGCAGAAGGTGGCGGCATGCTGCTCGGCAATGCCCACATCGATCATGCGATCCGGAAAACGCTCCTGAAACCTCAACAGCCCCGAGCCCCCGGGCATGGCCGGAGTGACCGCGACGATCCGGCTGTCCGCCTCCGCCAGCTCGATCAGGGCATTGCCGAAAACCTCCGTATACATGGGCGGCCCGGAGGCTTTCATCACCTGGCCGGATTCGATCTTGTACGGGCTGATGCCGTGCCAGGTATGGGAATCCGCCTCCGCCGGGGAGTAGCCCTTGCCCTTTAAGGTCAGCACATGGATCAGCACCGGCCCATCCAGATTATCCGCCTGGCGCAGCGTTTCCAGCAGCTGGGGCAAATTATGGCCGTCCACCGGGCCCATATACTGAAAGCCCAGCTCCTCAAACAGCACCCCGTTCACCAGCAGATACTTGAGGGAGTCCTTCAGCTTCTCCACGGTTTTGGCCACCTTGCCGCCGATGGCCGGGATTTTCTTAAGAAGGTATTCCACATCATCCTTGGCCTTCAGGTAATGCCGGTCCGAACGGATTTTGCTTAAATAATTATGCATGGCTCCCACGTTGGGGGCGATGGACATTTCGTTGTCATTCAAAATGACTACAAGATTCTTCCCCTCGTGGCCGATATGGTTCATAGCCTCGAAGGCCATGCCGCCGGTCATGGCGCCGTCGCCGATCACCGCCACCACTTTATTGGACTTGTGCTGCAAGTCCCGGGCGCTGGCAAAGCCCATGGCCGCAGACAGAGAGGTGCTGCTGTGGCCGGCCTCCCAAACATCATGCTCGCTTTCGCTGCGCTTGACAAAGCCGCACAGCCCCTTATACTTGCGCAGAGTATCGAAATTCCCTTTGCGCCCGGTAAGGATCTTGTGCACATACGATTGGTGTCCGACATCGAATATGATCTTGTCCCGGGGGGACTGGTAATAGTAATGCAGGGCCAAGGTCAATTCCACAACGCCCAGATTAGGCGCCAGATGTCCTCCCGTCGACGAGAGTTTTTCGATCAGAAACCTCCGTATCTCTCCCGCCAAAGCCTCCAATTGCTCCATATTCAGCTTTTTCAGGTCTTCCGGCTGGTTGATTTGATCGAGCACTATTGTAGCCCCGCTTTCGTGTTTAAATATGCATCATTATATCACAGTCCGGAAAACCGCCACAACGCGAAACCTGGCGACGAAAAAAACTCCTATCGGAGTCCTTTCGGAGAAACGGGCTTGTCCCCAGAGGCAATTTTTATTGCCAATCAGAACATCCTGCCCGGCGGCCCCTTACAGCCTCAAAATTCCCGATGCACCAGATAATCCGCCAGCTCCAGAAGCCTGCGGGGGGCGGCAAATTGCGCTTCGAGAACAGCCTGCTTTCCGGCATCCGTCAGCTCCCTCACCTTCCGGCGGGACTCCTCCAAGCCGTACAGATACGGGTAGGTCACCTTCTGGGAGGCCTCGTCGCTGTGCACCGGCTTGCCCAGTTTGGCTTCATCCCCAGTAATGTCCAGTATATCATCCTGAATCTGGAAGGCCAGGCCAATGCTGTAGCCGTACACCTCCAACGCCTTCAGCTGCTCCGGGCTGGCTCCTGCCGTCCGGCCTCCCGCCTTGAGGGAAAAAACAATCAGATCCCCTGTTTTGTGGGTGTGGATAAACTCCAGCTCCGCCTTGCCGGTGGCCCCCTGCTCGCCCAGAATATCCGCTGCCTGGCCGCCTACCATGCCTTTGGCCCCCGCATAAACCGACAGCTCCTCCATCATGTCCAGCACAGTCTCCGCCGGCACGCCGCCGGCCCTGCCCGCCTGGGTAATGGAATAAAAAGCATGGGTCAGCAGCGCGTCTCCCGCCAAAATCGCCATGGCGTCGCCGAACACCTTATGGTTGGTGGGTTTGCCGCGGCGGAAATCATCATTGTCCATTGCCGGCAAATCATCATGGATCAGCGAGTAGGTGTGGATCATCTCGATGGCGTCCGCCGCATACCGCGCCGCCTTCGGACTGCCTCCCGCCGCTTCGGCGGCGGCATAGACAAGAACAGGCCGCAGGCGCTTGCCTCCGGCCATCAGCGAATAATGCATGGACTCCCGCAGCTTCCCCGGCACCTGCCACTCGGCCGGCAGACAGGAGGCAAGCTGCTCTTCCGTCACAGCCTGCCAATGCCCGATGTAATCCTTGATGTCAGCCTGCTTCAGCGCGTCAAAAGATTTCATATCCCTCACCCTTCATCCGCACCGGCGGCAAAAGGCTTCTTGGCGAGAGAGCCGTTTTCTTCCACCAGAATTTCGATTTTGCGCTCCACCTGCTCCAGCTTCTTGCCGCACAGATGGGACAGCTTCATTCCCTGCTGAAACAGCTCGATGGCCTGCTCCAGGGGAACATCCCCATTCTCCAGCCGGCCCACAATGATCTCCAGGCGCTCCATTGCCGCTTCAAAGCTAAGCTCCGATTCACCGGCCCAGCCGGCAGAAATGATTTCCTTATCCATCCGCATTCTCCTCCATGGCCCATACATGGCAGTCCAGACGGCCGTCGGCGAGACGGACCCTGACCAGATCTCCCGGCTGTATTTGATGAATTGATTTTATAAGTGCGGTTTCCTTTTCGTTATAAACCAGACTGTAGCCGCGCTGCATGACCTTGAGCGGACTCAGGGCGTCCAGTTGCCTAAGCGCCGCGTCAAAGCCCGCCTGCTTGTCCTTCATCAAGGCCTGCATGGCGGCGGCCAGCCGGCGGCCGAGGGCATCGCTTTGGCGCCGGGCGTAAATCACCTGCTCGCCGGGATCATGCCGGGCCAGCCGGTGGGTCAGGCTCATCCGGGCCTCCCGCGCATTGGCCAAACGCCTGTTGATCCGGTAGCCCAGCTGCTCCGTCAGCCGGTCCAGCCGTTCCACCGGCTCCAGCAGCTGCTTCCGCGGATTCAGCAAATAAGGCGAGCGCCGGACCAGGAAAAGACGCTCCCGGCCCTCCTGCAGCCTGCGCTGAAGAGCCTTGCGCATCCGCTCCTGCTCCACCGCAAGCTGCTGCCGCAGCTCCATGTGGTGGGGGACCGCCAGCTCGGCGGCGGCGGTGGGGGTAGCCGCCCGCAGATCCGCCACAAAGTCGGCGATGGTAAAGTCCGTTTCATGCCCAACGGCGGAGATGACCGGGATCTGCGAGGCATAGATGGCCCGGGCCACCGCCTCCTCGTTAAACGCCCACAGCTCCTCCAGGCTGCCGCCGCCTCTGCCCACAATGAGCAAATCCACCTCTCCCGCCTCATTGAGGCGGCGGATGGCCTTGACAATGGAAGGCGCCGCCTGCGTCCCTTGGACCAGCACCGGATAGAGCTGGACGGGAATAGCGGGAAAGCGCCGCTGCAGGGTAATGATAATATCCCGGACGGCCGCTCCCGTGGGGGAGGTGACCACCCCGATGGCCCGGGGAAACCGGGGGATGGCCCGCTTGCGGTGGACGGCGAAGAGTCCTTCCGCCTCCAGGCGCTGCTTCAGCTGCTCGTAGGCCAGATAAAGGCTGCCTACGCCGTCCGGCTGCATCTGGGTCACATACATCTGATATTGGCCGTCCCGCTCATAGACGGAGATGCCGCCCTTGGCCAGCACCTTGGTGCCGTCCTTGGGAATAAACGGCAGGCGCTGGTTGTAGGAGGCGAACATAATCGCCTTCACCCGGCTGTCCGCATCCTTCAGGGTAAAATACATATGGCCGCTGGAATGGCGGGTAAAGTTGGAAATCTCTCCGCGGACCCACACATCGGACAGGCGCTGGTCCTGCTCCAGCCGGGCCTTGATGTAGCGGGTCAGCTCTTTGACGGTGATGGCCTGCTCCGGCCCCTTCTCGGGCATCATGGCCGTTACTCCAGCCCGGCTGCCCGCTTGGCCGAAACGATGGTGTTGGCCAGCAGCATGGAAATGGTCATGGGCCCGACGCAGCCGGGAACCGGGGTAATCATCCCCGCCGTCTCCAGCACATCGTCAAAATCCACATCCCCCACCAGCTTGCCGTCGGGAAGACGGTTAATTCCCACATCGATGACAACGGCCCCCGGCTTGATATGCTTGGCCTTGATCATTTGCGGCCGCCCTACGGCCGCTACCAGAATATCCGCCTGGGAGGTGATCTTCTCCATATCCGGCGTCCGGGAATGGCAGACGGTTACAGTGGCATGCTCCCGCAGCAGCAGCATCGCCATGGGTTTGCCCACAATATTGCTGCGGCCGACCACCACGGCATGTTTGCCGGCAATGTCCACGTTCATCCGCTTCAGCACCTCAATGACACCGGCGGGGGTACATGGCAAAAACCCGGGTTTGCCGATCATCAGATTGCCCACATTCACGGGATGGAAGCAGTCCACATCCTTGTCCGGATGGATGGCGTCAATCACCTTGTCTTCATTGATATGACGGGGAAGCGGAAGCTGGACGAGAATGCCGTTGATCCGCTTGTCGCCGTTCAGGCGCTCCACCAGAGCCAGCAGCTCAGTTTCGCCGGTATCCTCAGGCAGACGGTGAACCTCGGAATAGATGCCGGCTGTTTCACAGGCCTTGGCTTTGTTGCGCACATAGACGGCGGAAGCCGGGTCGTTGCCGACCAACACCACCGCCAGTCCGGGCTGAACCTGCTTTTGGGCCAGCTCCTCCACCTCAAGCCTGAAGTGCTCGCGGACAGCTTGGACCAATTCCTTGCCGTTAATCACTTGCGCCGACATGTAACTCCCCCCAGATTTTCTTTATTGACGGATCAGGGCATAAGGCCTGTCCGGTATTGCGTTTGAGATTCTAACGGCGGTAGGCGCTCTTATTTTGCCAAAAAAAGAGGTTCTGAAATTTTAACGGCAGCCACAGACGTTATTAGAGCCAAAACGACTCCTAACAGCTCCCAATCGGCTGCATAACGGCGCTGGCCGCCGTTAGTTTTTTGCAAAGGCATATTTTCAGCAAATAGAGGCTTTTACCGCCGTTAGAATCGCCTATGGCCCCAGCAGCCAGCAACAAGAACGAAAATGGCGGTTACAGGCACAGACGCATCATGTTCCTATAAATGCACACGGGAACCGTCCCTACAGCTTGTCCTTGATGCCTTCCAGCTGAGTGATCATTTTGCCCAGCACGCCGTTGACGAACTTGCCCGATTCCTCGGTGCCGAAGTGCTTGGACATTTCGATGGCTTCGTTGACCACAACCTTGGGCGGCACATCCTCGCGGAAGACCATTTCGTACACGCCCAGGCGCAGAATTTCCCGGTCCACCTTGGACAGGCGGTCCATGGACCAGCCCTTCAGGTAGTCGGTGAGCAGGTTGTCAATGGCGGCCAGGTACTCTTCCGTTCCTGCCACCAGTTCCTTGACATCACCGGGCACAATATCCTCATTCTTCTGGCGCAGCTCGGCCTCGTTCTCCTGCAGCGCTTCTTCAATAACCATCCGGATGGCGTGATCCACATCCACTTCATTCATTCGCAATTGATACAGGCTCTGTACGGCGAGCTCTCTGGCTAATCTGCGTCTCATCGGACGACTTCAACCCCCTATTCGATACAAAACAAAACCCCATGAAAGGGCACTCCAGCGTGAGACGGTGCCGTTCCACAGGATTTATATGGTAACTCTCCTACCTGAACATCTTCCATCTTTCGGAAAGCCAGCGCCATAGGTGGTCCAGTTGAAACAGCCGCTCCCCTTGATCCAGCTTTTTCCCAATATAATAACCGATAAAAACAATGAAAGCAAAAATAAGCATGTCCCAAAAGCCTGCGAACAAATAAAGGAAGCCCAGAAAGAAGCCGAATGCCGCTCCCAGCAGCTTGCCCCGGTGTTGCTCCCACAGGTCTTTCCACATATCCGGCTTCACCCCTATTCAACCCGGCTTTTGAAGGTGGGCGCAGATTGGACGATATTGGCGATAAATACGGAAACGCCGGCCACCGGAATGCCGGTGATTTCCTCGATATGCTGCTTGACGGCGGATTGCATCTCCTCGGTCAAAGCAGGAATGGAGCTTTCCCCGTCCACCATACTGCGGATGGTCACTTCAATCCCGGCGCTGCCTACCCGGATGCGGGCGCGCAAATCCTTGACGCCGCGGGAGCGGGAGGCGGCCTTCAGCGCCAGATTTTCCACCGTTTCAATGGAAATGCGGATATCTCCCCATTCATTGCGCTGGTCGATGGAGGGCGCTTGCTCTCTGGAGCTTCGGACAGAAATGTAAAACAGGCGCAGAGCAATCAGCAGCAGCACGGCGCAGACAGAGATGAAGGCGATTGCCGGTCCCGTCTCGGTATAAACCCGCTCGGCAAAAGCCTGGGTTTCCTCCAGCGGAATCCAATTGAACGCCCCGGCCAACATGGCGCAGGCAGCTACCATGACGGCAAGGCTGAAAATAAACAAAAGAAGGCGGTCGATAATCTTGGCCATTTACAGCTTGTCCCCTTCCATGTTAGGCCTCCCTGACGGGTCCCCTTTCGTGAAGCAAGCCCCCTATAGCTAGGGGGCATAAGTGCAAAGCCGTTATTTCAGTTTAATAACGGAGGTCGCATCCTCTTCGATAACCTTCTCCGGAGTCTTGAACTGAACGCCGTGGATATGGACATTCACCTCAATCACATCCAGGCCGGTCATGGATTCGATGGCCTGCTTCACATTGCGCTGAATGTCGGAAGCCACTGCCGGAATCCGCTGCCCGTATTCAATGATAATGGAGACATCGATGGCCGCTTCCTTCTGCCCAACCTCCACCTTCACGCCCTTGGAAAGGTTCTTGCGTCCCAGAAGCTCGGCCACGCCGCTGGCGAAGCCTCCGCTCATGCCTGCTACCCCTTCCACCTCGATGGTAGCCAGACCGGCGATAATCTCAATGACTTCAGGGGCAATCTGGATGTTGCCCATGTCCGTCTTCTCATAATCTGGAGCTATGGTGCTCATATATACACCTCCCGAGCATTGTTGGACGTCCTAATACATTACTATACCATTTGGACCGAAAGTTGACAAACCCTAAGATTTACGAGTTGAGAACGTCTACCTCTTCCAGGAATTTGATATCGAAGTCCCCCTTCAGGAAGGTGGGATGCCGCATCAGCTTCATGTGAAAAGGAATGGTCGTCTGCACGCCGTCTACGGCAAATTCGGACAAGGCTCTGTTCATCCGGGCGATGGCGTCCTCCCGGGTATCTCCCCAGACAATCAGCTTGGCGATCATGGAATCGTAAAAAGGAGAGATGACATAGCCCGGATAAGCGGAGCTGTCCACCCGCACGCCCAGTCCGCCCGGGGGCAGATAGAAGGAAATCTGGCCCGGCGAAGGCATGAAATTCCGCTCCGGGTCCTCGGCATTGATCCGGCATTCGATGGCCCAGCCCTTGATCCGGACGTCCTCCTGCCGGAAGGACAGGGGATGGCCCTCGGCCACACGGATCATTTCCTTGATCAGATCCACGCCTGTCACCATTTCGGTGACGGGATGCTCCACCTGAATCCGGGTGTTCATTTCCATAAAGTAGAAATTGCCGTCCGGTCCCAAAAGGAATTCCAGCGTTCCCGCTCCGGAGTAGTTCACCGCCAGGGCGGCGCGAACGGCGGCTTCGCCCATTTTCTCCCGCACCTCGGGGGTGATGACGGAGCAGGGCGCCTCCTCCACCAGCTTCTGGCGGCGGCGCTGCACGGAGCAGTCCCGTTCCCCTAGATGGACGGCGTTGCCGTGTTTGTCGGCGATAATCTGAATCTCCACATGCTTCATGCCGGTCAGGAACTTCTCCAGATAGACCCCGGCATTGCCGAAGGCCTTCTGGGCCTCCTGCTGGGCGGTGGTAATCTGCTGGAGCAGGGATTCTTCATCGTGGGCAATCCGGATGCCCTTGCCGCCGCCTCCGGCGGTAGCCTTGATAATCACCGGATAGCCGATGTCCCTGGCAATCATCAGCGCTTCCTGCGGGTCCTCCACCAGCCCGTCGGAGCCGGGAATGACGGGGACGCCCGCTTTTTTCATCGTATCCTTGGCTACGGCCTTATCCCCCATCTTGCTGATGGCCTCGGGGGACGGCCCGATGAAGGTGATGTTGCAGCGCTCGCAGATTTCTGCGAAATCCGCATTCTCCGCCAGGAACCCGTAGCCGGGATGGATGGCGTCGGTCTCTGTCAGGGTTGCGACGCTCATCAGATTGGTAAAGTTCAGGTAGCTGTCCTTGGACAGGGTAGGACCGATGCAATAGGCTTCGTCCGCCAGCCGGACATGGAGGGAATCTCTGTCGGCTTCCGAATATACGGCGACCGTATAGATATTCATCTCCTTGCAGGCGCGGATGATCCGGACCGCAATCTCGCCCCGGTTGGCAATCAGTATTTTTTGAAACGCCATGATCTGAATGCTCCTCCCTATCAGACGCGGACCAGGAACAACGGCTGGCCGTATTCCACAAGCTGGCCGTTTTCCACCAGCACCTGCACGATCTCGCCCTTGACCTCCGCTTCAATCTCATTCATCAGCTTCATGGCTTCCACGATGCAGACCACCGTTTTCTCTGTTACCCGGTCTCCCGCTTTGACAAAAGGCGGAGCGTCCGGCGTGGGAGCGTAATAATATGTACCCACCATCGGCGAAACGATCCGGTGAAGCTGGCCTTCCTCCTCTTGCTTGGCTTGGGACTCCTTCTCCTGCGCCGGCTCGCTTCTGACGGCTTCAGCCGAAACGGCCGCAGGCGCCGGGGCAGCCTGATAGGCGGGGGTATGTGTTACCAACAGGGATTCGGTCACGCCGGGCTTTTTCAGATAGAGCTTATATCCTTCATTTTGAATCTCCAGTTCCTGCAGATTCGACTGGTCTACGAGGCGGATCAATTCCTTGATTTCGCTTAATTTGAACATGCGCCGTACCCACTCCTAAGCGTTTATTGGCCGGCTTAAACCGGCATGGACAAGCGTCTGCCGCATATGCGCCCATGGCGGTCAGCGGCTTTGGTTCATGCAGGTGCCACAAGGAAACGGAAATCAACAGCCTTGAAATTTTCGCGTCAGCGAAAACCGGCTCCGGAAGCATCGGCTTTCCGGATGCGTGCAACGAAAGTAATTATATCATACTCGCCCGCCACTACAAGACTGTTTTATAACCTAGTCCTAGAATCCCGTCACGATTTGTGCTGAACCGACAAATGTCCTGTCTTTTGGCTAGGATTTGGCGCCGCGCCGCAAAGCCCGGCTGCAGGGGAGAGCGCGCTTAGGGAGCCCTCCCTGCTTTGCCGCCGGTCTACTTGATGTACTGCACGGAGACGGCTTCCTTGGTAACGCCCAGCTCCTTGATCATCAGGTCAATAATGGTTTGCGCCTGCTTGGCATCCAGCTTGTTGGCCACCTGCACCACTGTCCTGAATTTGTCCCCTTCATCCAAAACAACGGCGTTGCTGTAGGTTTGGCCGAGAATGTCCTCCAGGCTTTCCACCTTGGCCTGCATGGTTTGAATCCGGTCGAAATCATCGCTGGCCTTGGCGATTTCATCGGCGGATTTTTTGGTGTCGGAGATGATGTTGGCCAGGTTCTCCACCCGCTTGCCGAGATCCTCATTGCGCTTGATCACCAGATCGGCGAAGTAATCGGAGCCGGATACCGCCTTGCTGGCCACCTTCTCCAGCACCTGGGCGTCGGTGGTTTGGGCGCTGTCGGCGGCTTTTGTCTTGTCGGCGGTTTGCGTTTGGGCGGATTTGGCGCTGTCCGCAGCAGAGCTGTCGGCTACGCCGCCAACCGCTTTATCCGCCTCCTGGGGCGTTTTTTCCTCCGTCGTAACCTTGATTTCCTGCTGCACCGCTTTCTCCGTAGCCGTGTTCAATTTGTCCACGTCCTCGGTAAACAGATAATACGCCGAAAGCACCACCATCAGACTCAGCATGGACACCAGCCAAATTGTTTGTCTTTTCGTATTCATATGTTGCAGCCTCCTTGGTTTTTGGTTTCGTCTATGTCATCCCCTTGCATAGAACGGCGCGGATGGCGCCGCTACTGCTTGCGGGGTACTACGGAAATCCGGTGGGCCGGCACTTCAAGGCCTCGTTCCACCGCTTCGGTGATCAGCCTCTTGACGGTGGCATTTTCCGCCCCCTTGGCAACGATGACCACACCTCTGATTTTGGGTTTGGTGGTTTTCACCACCAGCGGGTTATTCCCGCCGGACTGGTTCATGATGACGGCGTCGGCAGAGCGGCTGGTTTCGGAGATGAACCGGGTTTCGCCGTTCGCTCCTTTTTCATTGGTGGATTGCTGGGTTTCCTTGGTGTTCTTCTCCACCTGCAGCTCCTCGGTGGAATCGATGGTCACCATCACCTCCACCTCGCCCACTCCCGCGATCTTGGTCAGAATATCCCGCAGCTTGGATTCGTAGGCCTGCTCGTAATCCCGGAAGCTGGTTTCCATGCGGGCTCCCGATCCGAAGGCCGCCTGGCTCTCCTCGGGAGGGGCGCTTCCCGACTGGATGGGAATGACCTCTTTGATATGAAAGGAAGAAAAGGAATTGAGAATCATCAGGGCAATGCCGACCAGGCCGATGAGCAAAAGCCAGCGGAAGGTTTTCACCCGCTTTCCGCCTCCGGGTCCGCCGGACAGCATATCCTCCAGTTTTTTGAGCCATGATCCCATGCTTGTTCACCTCCTGATCGTTATGAGGCCCCGGCGAAGCTGATGGCCAGCCGTTCCCGCGGCACCTGCCATTCCTTCTCCATGTAGCGGATGCACTCGGCCCGGGCTTCATTGGCTTCGGCGGTTGTATCCGCCGCGGACTTGGGAGAGGCGGTTGGCGCTCCTGCGGCATTGTCCATGGAGACGGTCACAGGCTTCACCGCTTCCACAGTGACCGGCTTGACCTTGCTTTTGCTCTCCGCCTCCGACTGGGCGGCTTCCTCTTTATGTGATAGGACCACACGGACCGAGCCGATGACCGGCGATCCTGTTTTATCCATTTCCAGGGTGACCGCAAGCTCCCGGGCTTCGATTCCCGCAGAGCGGGCAAGTCCCGCTTTCATTTCCTGACCGAGCTTTTCCTCGGCCAGCCTTTGGGCTTCCTTGGCCTGCTCCGATTTCAGCTTTTCCGCATCCGACAGCACCGCCGCCAAGGGAGCCAATACCGGCTGGGCCTTGTCCGACGGCCCCAGTCCGCCGTTCTTTAATCCGGCTGTCTGGGCTTCCGCCAGAACCTGCTCCGCATCCCACTGCCGGGTGAACAGCTCAAAAACCGGGGTCAATAGGGTAAGCAAAAGGAACAGGCTGACTACTACGCGGACATAGCGCTGCATGGCTTGCGAGGGCAGCAGCAGCTCTGAAAAAGACGCCAACAGAATAATGAGGATAACCTGGGTCAGCCATTCACGAATCCAGGCAATCATAGGGCAGGCCTCCTTGTTACCGGACCATGACAGACACGTTGCTGGCCGCAATCAGAATGGTAATGGCCAGGAAGAACAGAAATCCCACTGCCGCCAGGGCGGCGAACACATAGATCAGACTTTTGCCGATGGTGGACAGGGTTTTGACGATGGGACTGTCGCCCAAGGGCTGAAGCACGGCGGCCGATACATGATAGATCAGCGCCATGGTCAAAATCTTGATGGCCGGAAACGCGCACATGCTGACCAGAATGACCACTCCCGCCAGCCCGATGGCGTTCTTCACCAGAAGCGACGCCCCGATTACGGTGTCGGAGGCATCGGAGAACATTTTGCCGACCACCGGAACAAAATTGCTGGTAATGTACTTGGCCGTCCGTATCCCCACCCCGTCGGCCACGGCGCCGGAGATGCCCCGCACCGACAGCACGCCCAGGAAAATGGTGGACATCACTCCCAGGGCCACCACCCCCGCCTTTTGCAGCAGCTTGGCCAGTTGGGTTACCTTGTACTTCTCCGACAGGGAGCTGGCGATGTGCAGCACCACCGAGAAGAACAGCAGGGGAAACACCACATAGTAGATCACCGTGCCCATGGTGTTAATCATGAACACGATCAGGGGATGCATCATGGTGACCGAGGTGACATTCCCCATGGAGGCCATCAGCGCAAGCAACAGCGGAATGATGGCGATCATGAAATTGATCATGGAGCCGATGGCGGTTTTGGCATAGTCGATGGCGATATTGAAGCTGTTGATGGCGATGACGATGAGCACCATGTAGCAGATGGCGTAGCCGATTTTGCTCACCGACTGGCGTTCGAAGGCGCTCTGGAGCGACTCCAGAATCATGCTGAACACCGTAAGAATGACAATGCTGGCCAAAAGGCGGCCATTCTCCAGCACCTCGTAGAAGAAGAATTTCAGGATGGCGCTGAGAATGCTTTTGAAGCTGAAGGCTTGGTTGCCCGAAGCCACCAGGTCCTTGAACTTGGGGGTCTCCCCGGAGGGAAAATAGGCCCCGTATTCCTTCATCATCTGCGACCAGTATTGTTCCACCTGGCCGGTTGGCAGCTTCTCCGCCTGCTCCGTGATGACGGCATCGGCGGGATTCCCGCCTGCGCTTGCGTGAGCCGGGGGACATATAAGCAGGAAGAGGGCGAAGCAAACCGCAAGGAAGGCGATGCGTTTCATAGGTACAACTCCCAACATAGGGCCTCTGGTCCAGCGGGCTTAAGCGGGCATCAGCTTCAGCACCGTATCGATGATGACGGAAACGATGGGAATGGCCATGACCATGATCAGAATTTTGCCGGTCAGCTCAATTTTGGAGGCGATGGAATCCTGGCCCGCATCCCGGACAATCTGGGCGCCGAATTCGGCAATGTAGGCAACCCCGATAATTTTCAGGATCGTCGTAAAAAACACATGGTTGACGCCGGAACGGTCGGCCAGCTGCTCCAGCACCCGGATGACGGCGGATATCTTCCCCAGCAAAAACAAAAAGATGACGATGCCGGTTACAGTGACCAGAAGAAAGGCGAAAATGGGCTTCTGCTCCTTCAGGATCAGCGCCAGCACTGTAACCGCCAATCCCAGCGAGACGATCTGAATAATTTCCACGGGCCTTCACCTACTGGAAAAGAAAGATGGTTTTGATTTCCTGGAACAGCTCGGAGAGCATGCCGACCACCATAAACAGCACCACCACAAACCCGATGAGCGTCACCCAGTGCGCCATATCTTCCTTGCCCATCTGCTTCAGCACCGTATGGATCATGGCGATGACAATTCCGATGCCGGCGATTTGAAAGATTGCATTCACATCCACATTCATGGCTGGCCTCCCGTTCAGCTATGCTTCCGATGCCAGCTTTCCTGTCGGAAAGCTCTCAATACATTAAGATTACGACCAGGACGCCGGAGAGTAATCCCAGGCTTCTCCACATTTTGCCGTACCGCCTGTTCTCCTCGGCCGCCTCCGCTTCCTCCGCCGTCAGGAGACTGATCGTCATCCGCAGATGCTTGGCCTGGTCGGACCGGTCGCTTTTGCCAAGCACCGCTCCCAGCTGAAGCACCGCATCCCGCTCCGGCCGCTTCATGGCCGTTCTGGACCAGCACTCCTCCACCGCGAGCCGCCAGCTTTCCTGCACGGTAGCCGTTTCCTTCTCTTCCAGGGCTTCCGCCGTCCGGAGAAACAAATGGGCCACCGGGCCGCTAAGGGTATCCGCCACCTGGCGCAGCGCCTGGGAGAGCGGGGTGAAGCTGTAGGTGATCTCCGTCTCCAGCCGCCCAAGCCCCTGCATCACCTGCCGGATCTGCCGGGTTCGGGTGGACAGCTGAAGGGCTTGGTAGAAGCCCAACATGGTTCCTGCGAAAATGACGCACATGGCGCCTGCCAGCTTCAGCATCCTGCCATCCCTCCTTCGGCGGAATGTCTTGCCCCGGTTAAGCTTTCCACCCGGACGGAAGCGCCCCTGCCCTGCAGAATAACCAGCCTTCTGAACACTCCCGAGGCTGTCAGCTCCCTTAGCACCGGCCGGGAAAGCACATCCTCGCGGCTTGCGCCGTGGGCCGTGGCAATGATGCGGATGCCGGCATGGATGGCCTCATGTACCGCCAGAGCATCCTCGGGCCTGCCGATCTCGTCCACCACCAGCACCTCGGGAGACATGGAGCGGATCAGCATCATCATGCCCTCCGCCTTGGGGCAGCCGTCCAGCACATCTGTCCGGGGCCCCAGCCTGAACCGGGGCACGCCCCGGACACAAGCGGCAATCTCCGAGCGTTCGTCCACGATGCCTACCTTCCGCCCTCCTCCGTAGCCGCCGGAAACCGGCCACTCCCCTTCGCTGATCAGCCTGGCCAGATCCCGGATCATGGTGGTTTTGCCATGGCCCGGAGGGGAGATCACCAGCGTATGGTGGACGCTCCGCCCGGCCGCGTCCAGGATGGAGGGGAGCACGGCCCGTCCGCAGCCCGGCACCTCCCGGGCAATCCGGATGTTAAAGCCGCTGACATCCCGGATCATCCGCACCCGGCCGTCCTCCAGCACAGTTCTGCCCGCCAGCCCTACCCGGTGTCCGCCTTCTACGGTAATAAATCCCCGTTTGAGCTCCTCCTCGAAGGAATACAGAGAGTGGCGGGTTAGCCGTTCCAGCAGTTGGGCGCAATCCTCGCGGCTGACCGTGTGGGCGCCGGAGGTTTCCCGGCCGATGGAGCCGTCCGGGCCGACAAATCCGTACTGGCCGCCGTAGATGACCTCCAGCGGCCTTCCCTCCCGGACGCGGATTTCCTCGATCCGGGCTTGTACGCTGCCGGGCAAGGCCGCCGCCGCCTGGTAGAGCCCGGGGGGCAGAAGGGGCAGCACCGACTCGGCGAACAGCTTTTGCGGCGCGTCCGGGGGTTGGACAATCTTGTTGTCTATCACATCTATATGCTTGACCCTCATAAATATGACTCCCCGTTACTTTTTTAGAATGCCGAAAAAGATACAAGACACCCCCAGCAAAATCCAAAAAAGCTTGCCGAAGGAGAGCTTGTCTGCCATTCCCACCAGGCCGACGGTGGTGGTGGCCAAAAGGATCAAAGGTCCGACCAAAGCCAGGCCGGAGTTGATGAGCAGCGCTTTTTCCACCTGCATAAACCGAAGCATCAGCACGGCGGCGATGAGCTCGATGCTGCCGGAGAGCACCCGCAAACCCGCCATGCTCACCACAAATTTATCCAGCATATCCGTATTCCTCCTCTTTCGAATGCCGCAGCCATTGCTAGAATGTGAGAGTTGCCGGGGACAAGGCCGGCTTCTCTTTACCTTATGCGGGATATGCTCCCGAAATAACTTGGTCCCTGCCGATAAGGCCGGATAAGTTATGGAAGCTTCTCGAAATTGGCGCACTGGGCGTGCCTATCCGCATATGATGCTCTATATGCCTACATTAGTTTTGCGAGGAGTGTCATTCATGGAAGTTGCATCTCAATCATTCTGGCAACAGGAGCTGGTGAACCCTGCCGGCAAACGCCAGAGCAAACCAAGGACCAGCGGCATCACCATGGTCATCGACAAAGGATTGGGGACGCGGGCCTTCGCCGATCTATTGGAAACAGCGGAAGCCCATATCGACCTGATTAAGCTGGGCTTCGGCACTGCCGCTTTGTATCCGGAGGATGTGCTGGCGGGGAAAATCCGCCTGGCGGCGCAAACGGGCGTTGCCATTATGCCGGGCGGCACCTTCCTGGAAGCGGCGGTTGCGGAAGGGATCGGGGAGCGGTTTTTGGAGCAAATCGCCCTGCTGGGCTTTACAGCTGTGGAGGTCTCCGACGGAACCATCCAATTGGACCGCACGCTGCGCACCGGATTGATCCGGGAGGGCTGCCGCCTGGGCTTAACGGTATATACGGAGTATGGGAAAAAATGCTGGGGCTCGCGGATTGAAACGGATGAGCTGATTGAGACGGTTCTCTCCGACCTGGAGGCGGGTGCGGAGCTGGTCACGGTGGAAGCCCGGGAGTCCGGGGTGGGTGTGGGAATCTTCGACGAGTCGGGAAAATGCCGGGACGAGGAGGTTCAAGCGGTGCTGGAGGGCATCCCCAGCCCCCATCTGCTTTTGTGGGAGGCGCCGCAAAAATCCCAGCAGGTGCGGCTGATGGAGCTTCTGGGACCGGATGTGAATCTGGGGAATATCGCCCCTCAGGATGTGATTTCCCTGGAAGCGCTGAGGCGGGGCTTGCGGTCGGACAGCTTTTTTCTGCGGGGGAAGTAAGGGGGCGTTATGCGGATTGAAACATTGGCACATGCCGGGGAAGCGGCCGAGGCGGATTTTACAGGCAAAAGCGTGCTGGTGATGGATGTGTTCCGGGCCACAAGCTGTATCGTGACGGGATTGGCTTGCGGGTGCGCCGGGTTTTTGCCGGTCCTGACGCTGGAGGAGGCGCGGGGGGTGGCAGACGGAGAGTGGCTGCTGGCAGGCGAACGCAAGGGAAAACGCCCGGACGGCTTCCATCTGGGCAACTCTCCTCTCGATTATTTGGCGTCGGATGAGCTTTTGGGCAAACGGATTGTGCTTACCACCACCAACGGGACCCGGGCGATTCATTATGCCTTGGGGAATGCCCATACCGTATTGATCGGCGCGTTTCTTAATGCAGCCGCAGCCGCCCGTGCTCTGTTTATGCCGGAGCGGGATGTGTGTCTTGTTTGCTCGGGAACCCGCGACCGATTTTCCCTGGAGGATGGTCTGTGCGCCGGTTTGGTGGCGGAGGAGCTGCTGCGGTTGGCCGGCGGGAATCTGGTCCTGTGCGATCTGACCCAAGCTATGCTGGCCAGTTGGAGGCAGGCCCGGGACAATCTGCAGCCGGTGCTGGCCGGCTCGGCCAACGGCAAACGCCTCGCGCGTATGGGGCTCTTCAGAGATGTGGAATTCTGCGGAACCTTGAACCGCTACAGCCTGGTGCCGGTATGGCAGAACGGGCTGCTGCTCCCCCTGGCGAATGCGGAACCGCTCCAATCTTCACAAAACAGCTTGTTCTAACTTCCCGCTTCGGGCATACAATCAACCAACGAGAAATCCTAGGACAAGGGGAATGCCCGTATGAATGGCAATCTGCTGCTTCTGGCCCTGATCGTAATCGGCATGGCGGGCCGTTCCAACATTATTACAACCGCCGCCTGCATTCTTCTGGTTGTGAAGCTGGTCCATCTGGAGCGGTATCTGCCTACGATTGAACGGCGGGGTCTGGAGCTGGGGCTGCTGTTTTTGACCATGGGCGTGCTGGTTCCCTTTGCCAGCGAGCGGATTTCACTGAAGGATGTGACGGCGGTGTTTACCTCCTGGCCCGGTATCATCGCGCTGGTGGGAGGGGCTGCAGCCACGTGGATGAACGGCAAAGGGCTGGAGCTGCTGAAGTTTGACCCCCAATTGATTGTGGGTCTGGTCATCGGCTCCATCATGGGCATTATCTTCCTGCGGGGGGTTCCCGTTGGCCCGTTGATGGCGGCGGGAATCACCGCGTTTTTGTTGAAGGTGGGGCAGCTTTTCTTTAAGTAGCTTCCCTATCCGCCTGCAATGGCTGCGCAGCCCAAATAGCGGAAAGGCGCCTTCCGCTATGGCCTGGCAGAGCCCCAAAGTTCTGCGATAACGGAAGGCATTTTCCGTTATAGCTTCAAATTTGCGGCTGATATTGGCCGCCGACACTCCCCCCCTACGGCTTGCGCACAATTTGCCGGCGCTTTTTTGCCGCCCGGCTTTTCGCCTGTTTTTTCTTGCCGGGCCTGCGGACGCTGGATGTCCGCGGGGCTTTTTGCTGCTTTTGCTCCATGATCACCGGCTCGAAGGAATCCATGAAGAAGGACGGTTCCTCCTCCGCCTTAATCAGCATCTGCGAGAGGGAGCGGATTTGGGTAATGGCCTCCGGCTCCTCCAACTGCTCCGAAATGCGCATCCACTCCAGCTCATGCTCCTCCATCGGCGCCTTGACGGCGGCAAGATGGTACATAATCTGGTCGGCTACATTCAGCTGGGACTGTCTCAGAATAGTCAGCTCCAACGGGTCGTAGCAGCCCTGGTACGGGGGATAATAGAACAGCTCCAGCTTGAGCAAATGGAAATTCGGCTCGCCAGCCTCCACCGGCTCCTCATCCCCCAGCAAGGACCAGGTATCGGTGCGGGTCAGGTAATACTCCTCCAGATTCCCCGGGAAAGAGCGGTGTCTGGTCCAATAGCGGGGGGAATGCTCGTTGAAGAACTGCCGGAAGCGGGGATTGACCATATGCGAGGTGGCATGGGCATACGGCGCCACGATGCACACCACGGCTTTATGGCGGCAAACCCGGTAAAGCTCCTTCATCACATTCTGAAGATTGGCTGCGTACTGCAAGCTGTTGGAGGCCATAACGAAATCCACGCTGTTATCCGCCAAAGGAAGCGGCTGGTCGAAATCATGCACCAGCCCCACACCCTCGCCTGGGATGCGGTCCAGCCCCACGCAATTGCGGTGGAGCCGTCTGCCGCAGCCGATATCAATCCTCATGCCATCACGTCCTTTACGCATCTGGGATATCTGTCTGAAGACCTCCGGAGGAAGCCCGGACTTCGCAAGATACCCTATTGTATTCAGGCGGACGGCGGCTTGTATGAGCGCATGCCAGGGGGCGTCAGATTTGTCCCGGGCGTATGACGGTGCAATGGTCCGGCACGGACAGCCGGACAGCTCCGTTCCTGCGCTCCAGACGGATTTCTCCGCCGGGAATGGGGAAAGCCAGCTCCAGCTCCTCCAGCGAATCCGGAAGATGCGGATCAAAAGCAACGGTCTCCCAGCCTGGCGCAACCGGCTTCAATCCGGCAATTTCCTCAATAAAAAGCGGCACCGGCGCGCTGGCCCAGGGGTGGCACAGACTGGTATTCCATTTCAGCTCCTTGGACCAGGCCTCAAAGCAGGTAGTGGCCCCCTCCTCCACCATGGTATTCCAGGAGTGAAGATCATCCGACACCATCAGCTCGTACAGCAGGCCGTATTCACCCGCGGCAGCCAATGCCTTCAAGACAAAATAGGCCATATAGACTCCGCAGCTGAGCCTTTTCCGGCGGATCAGGGCCACGATGGGCGCCTTCGCTTCCTCCGGAGCCAGCCCGAACAAAAGCGGAAGCGCATTGGCGTGTAGCGAGCAATGCTCCGAGCCGTCCGCATCGGCAAACAGCCCCTGCTCCGGACGGTAGAAGCGCTGGAGAAAAGCATGGCGGAACGCCTCCAACCCTTCATCCGCCGCCGAAAGCCCCAGAGCCTGGCGAATCTCCACCACTGCCAGCAGAGCCCCGTAATAGAAGCTGTTGATCACATTGTGGCAGCCGTCGGCCTGACCGTTCACAAGCTTAAAATCATATCCGTCCCGGAGGTTGTCCGGCCAATCCACCAGATTCCACTTGCCGTTGACGGAATGGAGCAGGCCGTCCTCCCCCAGGTACCGGGCGAAATACTCCAGCACCCCTTCCGCCGCCGGATGCATGGATCGCAGGAACTCCAAATCGCCGCTCAGCTTATAATAGCGCAAGAGCTGCATAGGCCACTGCAGGGAAAAATCGGCGATTTCCTGCATGTAATGGCCGGGAGCCACAGCCAGCAGCCCCGGACACACTTCACCCGCCAGAAGGGTGAAATCCTCCAGAGCTTTCCGGTACATCCGCAGGTCGCCGGTCAAATAAGCGTGGGCATGGGTGATGATGGTATTGTCGCCCAAGTATTGCCCTTTTTCACGGGAGGGACAGTCCACATAATTCTCCTGGGTGCCGTACTGAACCCCGTTGGCGCAGATGGCCCAGATAGCATTAAGCCGCTCGTTGGAGGACTCCATTCGGCAGGCTTCCTCCGGGTAGGGATAGTGCCGGACCACAGCCGCTATGGACGGCACGGACAGCTTCACCTGCGGAGCGGCCAAAATTTCCGCATAGCGGAAAGCCTTGTAGTCATACGCCTCCAGTTCTTCTTCTCCGTCTCCCGAAAGAATCCAGGTATCCCGGTACAGGCAGTTGCACCGCATCCTGTAGCGCACCCGCCCCTGCTCATCCAACTCCTCGCCATAGCGAATTTCCACCATCTCCCCTGAAGGCCCGGAAGCCGCCGCCTGAACCTGGCCGGTCAATTCGGTGCCGAAGTCCAGGAACAGCCCGCCGTCAATCTCCCGAATCACGGCAGGGGAACGCTTGTACACGGCCAAAGGTGGCGTAAGCTGCGGCACCAGTGTATGCCCATGCTGCGTATGGCTCTTCGCGGTCAGCCAGGAGGAATCGTCAAACTCAGGCGACAACCAGCCTTTTACCCGCTTCCGCAAATCTGTGTACTCCAAAAATTGGGTGTTGTACCCGATGACCTCTCCCTCGCCGTATTCTTCCGCTTGTATATACCGCCAGCTCTCGTCGGTGGCGGCCAGCAGACTGCCGTCCCCCCACAGCTCGGCAATCAGCCCCTGGCGGTTATCCCCGCTGCTGTATGCGCGGCAGATTAGCCCGTGATAATAGACATGGACCGCAATGACATTTTCCCCCGGCCGCAAAAATGCGCTTACGTCATGCCGGTTATAGTAATAATGATGGGCATAGCCCTGTGCGGGCCCCTGGCCGACAAAACAGCCGTTGATGTACAGCTTGTAATAATCATCCGCTGTAATCCGCAGCCAGGCCTCGCCGCAGGGCTTCCCCAACCGGAAGCATTTGCGCACCAGCATATGCTGGTTAGCCAGCGCCGGATCGGGCAAGACACCATGCTCCGGCTTTTCCAGCTCCTTATGATACAGATATAACGGCTCCAGCTCCGCAAAGCGCCGGTCCGCAATCCATTCTCCCATCCACTCGCCGTCCCCGTCCTTATTCCATTCTCCGGTCCCTTTTCCAATCATTGCGCCACCAGCCTCCTGCTTGCTCTTTTTCCCCATGATAGCGTGTTGCCAAAGCCGATTCCCGGCTTATTTGCCGGATTATGCAGAGAAATTGACGGGCCTTCTTCCCCCGGGCTAGAATGAAAGGAAAACCCGATGGAGGCTGGGCCGGTGACCCTGTATGAGAAAGACCTTTTCCTGGAAGGGCCTGATTTTCCGTTTGCCGCCTTTCCGTATGCCACGCTGCCTACCCGCCCGGCCAGACCCCACAGCCACGATTTTGTGGAGCTGGTTTTTGTGGCGGAGGGGCACGGGGAGCATCTGTTTTCCGAACAATCCTACCCCATCTCCAAAGGAGATGTGTTCGTCATCCCTCCCGGGGCGGAGCATGATTACCGGGTGCGGGGCGCAGCGCCTCTGGAGATTTTCAATGTGCTGTTTATGCCGTCCTTCCTGGCCCCCCTTCTGGAGTCCCTGGCGGAGGTGACGCCGTTTCTCCACTTTTTCTATGTGGAGCCCTTTTTCCGCAAGGAGCTGGACTTCCATGCCCATCTGAAGCTCTCCCTGGCGGAGGAGCAGGCGGTCCGGGAACGGCTGGACAGGCTGGTGGAGGAGTACCGCACGAAGCCCTTGGGCTACCGGATCGCCATCAAAGGACTGCTTGCGGAGCTTCTGGTGTACTTGAGCCGCTGCTACGGACACTCTGCAGTAACCAGCGGTTTTCATCCCGACGAAAATAATGCCATTCGGCAGCTGTGCGGGTTTCTGGAGGCCCATTATGCCCAGCCCATCCATCTGGAGCAGGTCTGCCGCATGTGCGGCATGAGCCAAACCGTGTTTACGGCAAGATTCAAGCAGCTTACCGGCCGGACCTTCACCGAATACCGCAATGAGCTGCGGGTCCGCGCCTCCCTGCGGCTACTGCGGGAAACCGCGGCGAAGATTGTGGATGTGGCCCAGGAGGTGGGTGTCGGCGATGTCAGCCATTTCAACCGCCTGTTCAAAAGCCACATGGGCATGACGCCCAAGGAATACCGGAGCCGACACCGGCAACAAAGTACCGGAGCCGGGCAGAGCTAAGCCTTGCCGGCAGCTCCCCCGGTCCTCCCGCTCCTTTTTAAGCATCCGCGCCAGGCTTGCCGTTGACATTTCCATTCTATCGTAATAGAATGAAACCAGGCCGTTCTATTGCAATAGAACTACTTATATGAAAGGAAGTAACCGCTGTGGATATAAAGCTGTTCGATTCGGAGCTGAAGGTCATGGAGATTTTATGGAAAGAAGGCCATACCACCGCCAAGAGAATTGCCGAGCTCTTGCAGGATCAGGTTGGATGGAGCAAAACCACCACCTATACCGTCATCAAAAAGTGCATCGACAAAGGAGCAATTAAGCGGCATAATCCGGATTTTGTCTGCAGTCCCCTTGTCACCAAGGAACAGGCTCGTGAGCTGGAAACCACAGAGCTGATTAACAAAATGTACGGCGGCGAGGCCGACCAGCTTGTGGCCTCCATTTTGGGGCGCAAAAATCTCTCCCCGCAGGAAATTCAACGGCTAAAGCAAATTGTGGAACATCTGGAATGAGGTGATGGCTGTAGTGATCCTGCAAATGAGTCTGTTGGCATCGGTTCTTATTGTGACCCTTCTCATCCTCCGTGCCCTTGCGATTCACAGGCTGCCCAAAAAAGCCTTTCTTGTCCTTTGGGGAATCGCATTATGCCGGTTGCTGATTCCATTTTCGGTCCCCTCGCGCTTCAGCATCTATAATCTGTTTAACTGGTTGAAGGGGATGTTTACGGGAGCCGGCAGCGCTCCGGCTGCGACGCCCAATCCGGGAACCGCTTCCTATGCGGCAACTGCTTCTGCCGAAGGGGCTGTACCGGACATAGTGAACCCAGTTTTTGCAGAGCCGTCCAGTGCGGGGTTATCGGTTTGGGCAGTGATTTGGCTGATCGGGCTGGCGGCCTGCGCCTGGTTTATTCTGGCTCCCCATCTCCGCCGCCGCCGGGATTACAAGTCCGCCCTTCCCGTAGACAATGAAATAGTCAATCGCTGGCTCCGGGAGCATACAGCCAAACGGACCGTCCAAATCCGCCAGTCGGATAAGATTGCCTCTCCCTTAACCTACGGAATATGGAAGCCGGTCATCCTGCTCCCCAAAACAATGGACTGGACCAATGAACAAACGCTGCTGTACGTCCTTACTCACGAGTATATCCACATCAAACGGCTTGACATTTTATACAAATGGCTGCTGGCTGCCGCACTATTCCTCCATTGGTTTAATCCGTTGGTTTGGATCATGTATATCATGGCTAACCGGGATATCGAAATCTCCTGCGATGAAGCGGTAGTCCGCACATACGGCGAGCGGAATAAATCCTCTTATGCCTTGACGCTCATTGAGCTGGAGGAAAAGAAAAGTGCCCTCACGCCATTATTTTCCAACTTTAGCAAAAACGCCGTTGAGGAAAGGATTGTAGCGATTATGAAAAGGAAGAAAACCACTGTTCTTAGCCTGCTGGTCGCCCTTGCATTTATTACGGGAGCTACTTTTGTGTTTGCCACCTCCGCCGAGAAGCCCAAGGAAGTGGGTATGTTTGCGAAAGCGCTGGGGAATGAGGCATACAAATATGCGGAAAATATCAACAAGCCTTCGGATGAAGCGGCCCGGCTCGTGGCGGAGGATTATACCCTTTATATAGACAGCACGATTTTTACCGATCATCATGTGTACGCAATCATCGGCGCTGAAGGCAATTTGCCTGAAGACCTCAGCATCAGCGGCAAAATTGTCTATGCCGGTCATGTCCAGGATCTATACGGGCTCAACGGTACGATAGAGGAAATAGAAGCCAGGGATGGAGTCAGATATTTCTTTTACTCTGCTGTTATCACAGAGCTGCAAACGGAACAAAACAAAGCTATCGATCCGATGCTGGCTTTGGCGGCAGGAGATAGCTACAAACGAAGCAGCCTGAGAGATTGGGAGGGGGAAAATCTTGAGCTGACCCTGGGGCTGGACAACAGGGAGCATATCCTCAAGGCGACAGTCGCCAATGTTTCCACTAATGCGCTTATTTTTTATCCCGATGGGGATTTGTATAAAGGCGATTATTACTCCAAGGTTGTACTGACTCCATGGGAAATAAAATTCTCCGGGCACAGCGACAAGACATATGCCAGCTATGAAGAATGGGACAAGGCGCTCAACATCAAGCTGACCATCGTGCTCTCGGGAGGAAAAAAAATCAATATGAGCTACAGCGGCAACAGGAACAGCTCAGAGGAAGACTATCCTACAGGCATGAGCCGGGGGGCCAATATGGATACAGGCGACTTTTATCATTGGTGGAACTTCCGCAATTGGGAGCTGGATCTGGGCGAGGTCCGTTCCATTATTCTGGATGGCAAAACCTACAGACCCGTAAAATAAAGCTGCGGACAGCCGCATGCCGGAGGCTCTGATGTGAAGCATTCGTTTCACATCGGGGCCTCCGTCCGTTCTCCCTGCCGCTTCCGGTAATGAAGCGGACTTAAGCCGAATTCCTTTTTGAACAGCCGGCTGAAATAGCACAGATCGGGAAATCCCGCCTGCTCCGCCACCTCTCCTACCGGCAGCTCCGTCTTCAAAAGCAGCTCCTTCGCCTTCCCCAGCCGAATCTGGTTCATCCGCTCCACAATGGTCCGCCCTGTCCGCTGCTTGTACAGCCGTGACAAGTGGCCATAGCTCATATGAAGCGACGCTGCCAGATCGGTCATGTTCAACCGGTCCTTCTCGGCATCCTCCAGATACACCTCCACCTTGCGGACCAGCGGATCGCGGCGCCAGGCATTCTCTCCGGCCTGCTCCGGCAGCGCTCCGCCCGTCCGGCTGATCCGTTCCAGAATCCGCACCAGAAGAAGCTGCAACGACAATCCGCCTTGCCCTTCCGTTCCCTCCCGGAAAAGCTGGGCAAACAGCTCTCCCACTCCCCACTCATCCGTATATGCGCCGGGACGCCAGTCATAAAGCCGCTCCAGCCGCCCCAAAAAGGAAGCGTTGTCCTTCCCAGGAGGCTGGCGGGAATCCGGGTCGAAGGCCGCCTCGGCGGGATAATGCCGCCAACGCAAGCAGATGCCCTCATGGGGGCTCTCCCTGTTGTAGGCGTGGGAATGGACCAGACCCGGGGGAATCAGGAAAAATTGCCCCTCCCGGACTGCCGCCGCCTCCTCCTGGAACCGGGTCTCCATCTCCCCCCGGAGCACGTAGTTCAGCTCAAACCAGGTATGCGCGTGGGGCGGGCACCGGGAAGTGCTGCCCACTTGCTCAAATACAACATCCACCCAATCGATCACAGCATCGTCAAGCCGGATTTTTCCGCACAGGGAATTGAAAACCGGCGGAAGTGCAGCCTTCAGAAAGGAAATATCCATATTCCGCATTCCTCTCCCGTTCATGTCATAAACCGATTATATCATAATTGGACAAATAATCGGGAGGATAGGAAATGTACAGGGACGCCGTTTTCGGACACAATGAAGAAGAAGGCATACCCAGGAGGTCATCCACTATGAAAAAGCTGCATTTGTTAAGCAATGCCCATCTTGATCCGGTATGGCAATGGGAATGGGAGGAGGGCGCCGCAGCCGCCGTCTCCACCTTCCGGGCCGCTGCGGAATTTTGCGAGGAGTACGACGGCTATATTTTCAACCATAACGAGGTGATTCTCTACAAGTGGATCGAGGAATACGAGCCCGCCTTGTTTGCCCGCATCCAGCGTCTGGTCCGCCAGGGCAAATGGAACATTATGGGCGGCTGGTATCTGCAGCCCGACTGCAATATGCCCTCCGGCGAATCCTTTGTCCGCCAGATTCTCATGGGCAGATTGTATTTCCGGGAAAAGTTCGGACAGGAGCCCCGGACCGCGATTAATTTCGATTCCTTCGGACACACCCGGGGACTGGTCCAGATTATGCGGCAGGCGGGCTACGATTCATACATCTTCATGCGCCCCGACGAAATGCCGGGTTTGCCGGGGGATGAATTCATCTGGGAGGGCTACAACGGCAGCAGCGTGCTGGCCCACAAGGTGGAGGGCGGCTACAATTCCCTCATGGGCAAGTCTGCGGAGAAAATCCGCAAGTGGCTGGAGAAGCATTCCGAACGGGCGACAGGCCTGGTGCTGTGGGGGGTTGGCAATCACGGAGGGGGGCCCTCCCGGACGGATCTGGACCAAATCGGCAGGCTGATGGAGGAGACGGGCGACTTCCAGGTGATCCACTCTACTCCGGAGGCGTATTTCGAGGACTTGCGGAAGCAGGAGCTGCCCGTTTTCAACGGGGACCTGAATCCCCGCTTTGTGGGCTGCTATACCTCCATGATCCGCATCAAGCAGAAGCATCGGGAGCTGGAGAACCAGTTATTTCTGACGGAAAAAATGGTCTCCGCCGCCTCTCTCCAGGGATTGCTGGCGTATCCGGCCGAAGAACTGCATGAAGCCCTATGCGATCTTCTGACCGCGGAGTTCCATGACATTCTCCCCGGATCGTCGGTGCAGCCTGCGGAGGAGGCCTCCCTGCGGATGCTGGACCACGGCCTGGAGCTTGCCTCCCGGCTTAGAGCCCGGGCCTTCTTCGCTCTGGCCGCCGGGCAGCCCAAGGCAGCGCCGAAGGAGTATCCGGTGCTGGTCTACAATCCCCACCCCTTTCCCGTTAAGGGCATTGTGGAATGCGAGTTTATGCTGGAGGATCAGAACTGGCAGGAGGAGTTTTCCATGCCGGTGGTCTTCCAGGAGGGGCGGCGTCTGCCTTGCCAACCGGAGAAGGAACTGAGCAACCTGAACCTGGATTGGCGCAAACGGGTGGTGTTCCAGGCGGAGCTGGCCCCCTTCGCCATGAACCGGTTCGACTGCCGCATGGAGATGCTGGCCGCCAAACCTGTGCCGGAGCTGAAGCAAACGGATGGTTCCTTCCTGTTCCATACAGACAGGCTGCAGGTACGGATCAACGGCGCTACCGGGCTGATGGACGAATATGCGGCGGATGGCGTGCCCCTTCTCGCCCCAGGCGGCTTCGCCCCGCTGGTGCTGGCGGACAACGAGGACCCCTGGCGGATGGATACCTGCCGGTTTGACGCGGTGGAGGGTGTATTCCGCCTGCTGAACGAGGAGGAGAGCGGAAGCTTCTCCGGTGTGGCGGGACCCCTTCCTGCCGTACGGGTCATCGAGGACGGAGAAGTGCGAACGGTGATTGAAGCGGTGCTGGGCTGGGAGCATTCCCGCATCTGCCTGACCTACAAGCTGCCCAAACAAGGCACAGAGGTTGAGGTCCATGTCCGGGTATACTGGAACGAAAAGGACAAGATGCTGAAGCTGGCTGTTCCCACCCTGCTGGGGAACGGAGCATACCGGGGACAGACGGCATACGGGATCAGCGAGCTGAAGGCCGACGGCAGCGAAGCGGTGGCCCAGAAATGGACGGCTCTGGAGGACAGGACCGGCGGGTTGGCCGTTACACTCATCAATAACGGCGTGTACGGCTCCTCCTGCCTGAACGGGGAGCTGCGGATGACCCTGCTGAGAGGGGCAGGCTATTGCGCCCATCCCATTTTCGAACGCCCCATTCTGCCCCAGGACCGGTTCCTGCCCCGGATGGACCAGGGGGAACGCAGCTTCACCTTTTGGCTGAATGGCGGATCGCGGGACACGCGCCGGACAGCCATTGACCGGGAAGCGCTGGCCCATAACGAACAGCCCTACGCCCTCTCCTTCTTCCCCTCCGGGGAAGGCGTCCTTCCCGCTCCGCTGCTGCAGCTGGAGGACGACGCCATCCAGCTTGCCGCCTTCAAGCGGGAGGAACGGGGAACAGGCTACATCCTGCGGCTGTTCGAACCCACAGGCCAGGGCGGCTCCACCCGGATTTGTACCCCTGCCCTGGGCATCCGGGAGCAGGTGGAGCTAAGCGGCTTTGAAATCCGCACCTACCGGCTGGATGCAGCCAGCGGCACCCTCACCCGGACGGAGCTGTGCGAATAGGAGCGGCATGTCCTGCCAGGAACGTAGGGAACCCCCGGCAGCCTTCTCCTTGGGAAGGGCTGCCGGGGGTTTGCGCGCTTGCTGTGCAGGCAAACTACGGAGGAAGGTTGGGCCGCCATTATCCACTCTGTCCATCCGCTGCACCACCGCCGCCGCTGACGGAATCGTCTCTCCCTTCCCCGGAAAGAGGGCGTGGGGCGAGTTTGAAGGGGCGGCGGCGGAGCCTGCGTCTCTGTGCCAAGCGGCGGCCGGTTTTGCCTAATCCGCCTCCTGGTTCTCCAGGCTCGGCTAAGCTCCGGGGAGGGAGCCGTCGACACGATAAAGGAAGCCTGGTTTCCGCTATCTGCCCCGCGCCTCTGAAAAACCACGAATAGCAGAAGGGTAATTTCCGCTATTCGCCCCAAACCAGACTCATCTGCCGGAAAAACCGGCAATAGCGGAAACCCGCCTGCCCTTATTCCCGGTTTTCCCCCGGTTGGACCGGAATAGAGGAAACGCAGTTTCCGCTATTGCACAATATAATGCGGGATACAACAGCCCGCCGGAGAGAGTTGCGCGCCCCTTTAGCTCTCTCCGGCGGCAGATCCTTTACAGCGGGGCTGCCTCCCCCAGCTTCCACAGAAGCTGCGCCGCTTCCGCGCGGGTAGCGGAGCCTTGAGGACGGAAGGCTCCGTCCTCATAGCCGCCCAGCCAGCCGGCAGCAGCGGCCGCCTCCACATCCGGCAGCGCCCACGGCGAAACGGCGGCAGCATCCGCAAAGCCGGGACCGCCGGACGCTTCACCGCCGGAGGGCATCCCGTAGCCGGCAAAGCGCATGGCCCGCGTCAGGAGTACGGCCATCTCCTCCCGGGTAATGACAGCATCAGGAGCAAAGTAACCTTCCCCTCTGCCGTCTGCGATGCCCGCCTTCCGGACCGCCTCCACAGCTTGGGCATAGTAATCCGTAGAGGACACATCGGCAAAGCTGCTTTCTGAGAGAGGGGCTGTGCCGGTCCTCTTCTCCAGCTCCAGCAGCCGTGCCAGGAGCGTGATGAATTCTGCCCGGGAGACAGCGCGGTCGGGAGCAAAACGGCCCGAATCATCTCCCTCCACCACATGGGCGGCGGTCAGTCCCCGGATGGCTTTGGAGGCCCAATGCCCCCCGGGCACATCGGCATAAGTCTTGTCATATGCCAGCAGCATATACGCGCCGGAATGGTCCAGGGATGCCGTTAAGACGCTTTCTCCGGGATCACGGATACTCCGCACATACTCCGGCAGCCCGGTGGCTTCGTTCCAGTAATAGATGCCCGTCTGCTCCGCCCGGGCTGCCCCGTTCCCGCCATAGAAGAAGCTCACCGCCACCGGCGCTGCGAAAGACTCCGGCTTCACCTGGAGGCCTGCGCTATCTACCGCATACAGGCTCAATTCCAGCGCCCCGCCTGCTTCCGACAGACTTCCTCCCCAAATGGATTGGGCCTTGGCAAGACCGGCAGCCTGTTCCCTTGCAGCTTCCCCTTGCTCTGAAGCGACAATGATAATTCGTTGTATATCTCCCTTGCTTCCAATAAGCTCACGAATGGTTTCGGCGGGGATGACCAGACGGCTTTTGTCCAACTCTACATTTAGCTCCTTCCCGTCCAGCTTGCCGAACAGCTCCTTCCCCAATTCCACCCGGGTTTTCCCTTGAGGCAGCGTCAGGGAGAGCGCTTGATCTCCTGCGGCCTGCAGATGCTCCGGCAATACCTTCAGCACCTCCGGAGTATTCCCAGCAGGCGCAGTGTTTGCCACTGTGGAAGCCTCCGTATCCGGCTCTTCTGTTCCCGGTTGCTCTGTCCCTGGCTCCTCCGTTCCCGGTTGCTCCGGTTGCTCTATCCCTGGCTCCTCCGTTCCCGGCTCACCTGTTCCCGGCTCCTCCGGCTCTGCCGCCACCGCGGTCACGGTGGACTTGACGGATATCAGCCGCCCGTTCACATCGAAGGCCTTGACCATAATGTCGTGGCTGCCCGCCGCCAGATGTGCCGTTGCCTGAATCAACTCTCCGTCTGCCTGGTGAGCGACGGGGGTTTTATCCACCAGCACCTGCACCGTCTCCGCCTGCACCGGAATTTCGCCCTGCGCCAGATTGGCGGAAATGGCCGCCGTTCCTGCCGTCACCTCCTGGCCATTGGCCGGCTGCAGACCGGACAGCTTGCTGTACAAGCCGGTGTCCGCTTGGGTATATACCCCCAGGTTCTTCACCTGGAAGGAAAGATTCTTCTCGGTAGAGGTATTGAGTCCAAGGCTGAAGCTGCGGATTTCCTCCGGGTCCAGATGGAAATTGTCATCGGGAACCCCTCCGAAGGGGTTGAAATCCGACCAAGACATTTTAAATTGCTGCCAGCCCCCTGTCGGGGTCATGCCGGTCTGGGTGAAATAGGAGGAGCCATTGCTTTCATACATAAAGCTTCTGACCAGAACCCCCGGAACGGGAGCCGGAAAATAAACATCAAAGACCACTCCCTCTGTGCCGGCAAAGCTGATATTCTCAGGCAGCACAAAATTGGGATACGCCCATCTGTCCCCATCGCCCATCTGCAGATCGAACTGGATCACTCCCGGCTCGGGAGAATGCTTGACCATGGTTGACCCGGGAGACACATTATTGTCCCACAGGCCGGGCTGGTCATAATCGGGGACCAGCACATCCGGTCCTGCCACGTCATCGCCGGATGAAACAATAGCCATCGTCTTGGAGGTCTGCTGTCCGTCGAATTCCCCTGTGAATACAACCGGCGACCCCACAGGGACCACCCCTTGGCTGCTTGCCGTCAGCGGGAACACCAGCGTCTCCTTGCTGTAAGGGGCTACCGTCACCGGCTGCGAAGGGGTGGACAGGCTCCATCCTCCATAGGCGGACCCGGTAATAACGCCGCTCATGGGAACGGCATTGAAATTGTATACATCCACCTGGATATCGGTGACAGCCGTTCTATCCAGCAGATAGCCCTTGGCCTTGGCCTTTTCCGACCCGGCATCGGGATAACGCTGGGTAAGCACAACACGCTCAGCGGGAGTAAGCTCTGCGCGGGGCTCGAAGCTTTGGGAATAATAAGGGGTTGTCAGCCCTCCCACATCACCTTGAAGCCGCAAATACTGAATATCCGGCCCTGAAGCCAGCGCAAAATTCCCTTGGTCGGAAAGAACCGTCCCCTCGTTGCCCATGATATCCGTAAGCAGCCCCGATGAATAGCCTGCCTCCAGCACAAACGGGATGCCCGTTTCGCTCCAGAAGGCCACAACACTGTCGGTTCCGTCACGGAATACATGATTTTTCACTCCCTCCGGCAATCCCGCCAAGGAGCCCATGTAGATTCCTTCGCCAAGAGCGTGGGTAATGGCGCTTTGGGCGTTTATCCCGGCGAATGGCGTATGCTGTGCGGTAAATTCGCCCCAGGAGAGTCCCTTCTCCAGATAATGCGGGAAGACAAACCAGAAATGCTTATCCACCCCCAAGGCCAGGGATTCCACCGCAGAAGTGGACAGATATCTGGCCTGCTTGCGCAGTTGCTCCATGGTCAGCGTCTCGGTGCTGTCCTGGAACATCTGGGATACGCCAACCTCGGTGGCATAAATCCGCTTGTCCTCCAAATCATAGCCTTCAATAAATGCTTTGTTTAAGGTGAAGGTAGGAGGCAAATCCACCAGTTTCAGCTCCGAGTCCCCTTTGCGGTGTCCGTGGAAATTATAAATATCCATATAGGGGGCCACATCATTCTGCATAACCTGGCTCACATAGTTGCCCGGAGGGTATGCAATCCCGGCCATGGAAATCAGCGAGGAGGTGCCGGCATCCCGCACTCCCAGAGCGCTGGCCTTCAAATACGCGGCATACTGGTCCGCCGTTTCGCTGTCGGCGGTATAGCTGATGTCCGGCTCATTCCAGAATTCCCAGTCGGCCTGGGCTCCGTACCGGGTCGAGGCGGTTTTGGCATATTGATAAGCGGCCAGCAGATCATTGGGAAGCTTCTTGCCCGTATCCTTCACCCATGCCGGAGCGCTGTGCCCCATTTCCAGCACCCGGATGCCGTTGGCCGCATAAGCCGCATTGTACTGGTCGTATAAGCTGAAATCATCGGTCCCCTGAGTGGCGCTTATATTCCCCCAGGGCAGCCGTTCCCGGGCATACTTCACCCCCGTCAGCCGCAAGGCCCGGGCATAGTCGCCGATTTTGTCCACAGGCACCAGGAAGCCGCCCGCCACATCCGAGGCAAAAGGAGTTTCCGCATAAGACCTGCGCTGGCTCTCATTCATAACCACGGACAAATATTCCTGCAGAGGCTTGCCGCTGCCGTCGGCCTCTGCGGTTACCGTATAATGGCCCCGGGGCAGCGGCGGCAGAGTGAAGGTGTAGGCGGCAGCGCCCGGCGCAAGCGCCACATTTCCCGACAGCACAGATGCGCCATAATAGTCGGTCACACTGTACACCAGTTGATGGACAGTCTGCGCCCCCTCGGTAAAATGAACCGTTACCTCCTTGGTATCCTGCTCCTCAAATATATGGTTGGGTGCGTTGGCGGTAATCCGGGTTAACTCCCAGGGAAGCTTGACAAGCTCAAAATAATCCAGGAAAAAGAACACCCGCCCATCCGCGGAGCGGCCGTTCAGAATCCGGAAGGAGATGGTATTGCTCCCCTCCTTCAGGACAACAGGCTGCAGCTTGTAGCGGTAGAAAATATTAACCGGCGTATTGATTTGCCCGACTTTCACCGCCGTGGCCGTAGTCACGGCAGCATACTCCCCGTCGTTCACCTTAAGCTCGTAAGGGGAATGGTTGCTGTTGGACAAGGGCGAGGCCATAATCTCCAGTGTGTAGGTTCCCGCCTCAGGCGCCGTAAAGGTATAATCCACAATGTATCCGTTTTCAGGAAGGGTCGCATTGGCGCTTTTATATTGGAAATGATCCTGGTTGCTGATCTCGGTGGTTTTTACATTGGTTTTGTCCCGCTCGGTTTTGTTTACCGGCGTTTGATTCACATAGGTATAATCCTCTCCTTCAATCCGCAGCACTGCACTTTCGGCAGCCGCAATGGGAACAGCTTGCATCAGCAAAGCCAGAATCCACACAAATACCAACCACTTTTTCACTTTACAGGCCTCCTTTTGGTTCATCCGTTTCCTTGTGGCACGAACAAGCGGCAGCATGAATATATCCCTTGCACCCATGCCGCCGCTTCTCTTCATGCCCTTGCTTCTTTATCCTTTATTCCAAAATAGCTCCGTTGGCAAGCAGCTTATTCTGCAGCTGTTCCACCTTCAGCGCTCCCGGAGCCTCCCTCCCTGCGGAGGACAAGGCGGCGGCTGTGCCCGCCGCTTCTCCCAAGGCCATGGAAATGGCCATCACCCGAAGGGAGGACAGGGCGTCATGGGTGGCCGAGATGGCCCGCCCGGAAACCAGCAGATTCTCCGGCCCCTTCTCCGGCAGCAAGGAGCGGTATGGAATGTCGTAGGAGGTGCCCTTCTTCAATTTCACAATCTCCGATTCCTTGCCCAGCGGATCATGAATATCCAGCATGTAGTGGCCTTGGGCCACCACATCCCCGAATTGCCTTACTCCTGCCACATCCTCTCCCGTAAGCGTATAGATCCCCTTGATTCTCCGGCTCTCCCGGATGCCGATCTGAGGAGCCGTCCGCAGCAGATAGCAATTCTCGAAGCCGGGAAGAAAATCACGGAAGAAGGCAACCGCTTCCTCCACCTGAATTCTGCCCTCCAGCTCCCCACGGGTCAGGTCCTCGGCCAGAGTGCCGTTCACCAGGGGAACCCGGGTGAAATTGGCAAATACCACCTCAGGATGACCGGGCAGATTCCAGCAGATGCCCAGATTTTTGCGGGGAACATGGGGAAGATACCCTGCCGCCTTGGCTTTGGCCGCCTGCTCCCGGTAACCCTCTATGATCAGATGGCGTTTGCCGGAGACATGCACCCGGGCAGAACCGGATAACCCGCGCATGGTGTGAACCTCGGGCACCTTCTCCACATCTACTCCGCCGACAGCAAAGATCATGGTGCCCGGCTGCATCAGGCCATCGCTGACACGCCCAAGCTGAAAATCCGCTCCGGCCCGAATGGCTACATCCCCGTCCCCGGTGGCATCCACAAAAACCTCCGCCTTGATAGCCTGACGGCCGGATTTGCTTTCCACAATAACCGCTTCGATGCGGCTCCCCTGCATCACCACATCGGTCACTAACGTATGCAGCCTGAGCTGGACGCCTGCTTCCGACAGATCCTTCAGCTGCTGGAGGATCAGCAGCTCCGGATCGAAGGGCTCAAATTCAGCGGATTTCAGCAAAGCTCCCTGCTGGTAAAGCCGTTCCCTCAGCTCCTGGAAGATGCCTCCGATCACCATCCGCTCCCCGTCATGGAAGCCGCTGGCAAAGGCTGTCACCATCGAGTTGGTGCCAACTCCGCCGGTGAAGCCGTAACGTTCAATCAAAAGCGTCCGCGCTCCGCTTCGGGCCGAGGCCAATGCGGCAGCATAACCTGCCGGACCGCCCCCGGCCACAACCACATCCACGGATTGGACCACCTGAATTTGCTGCTGCGGGATAAACACCTGCATTTGAATCACTCATTTCTCCTGTTGATTGCCTCCGGCTCCGGCAGACCTCGGACCGGCTTACTTCAGCTGGTCCTTATTCTGTTGATACCATTCATTTACCAGTTTATTTACATTTTCTCCGCCAAGACGGTTCCATTCCTTGCGGGCTTCCTCCATTCCCGCTTTGGCGGACATGGCAGCGCCCCCTGTTACCACCTTGGCTTCAATCTGCTCGGCAATGGGATTGAAGGTGGCGATCAACTGGCTGAGCTCGGGCAGGTCGGGACTATAGGGGATATCCCGGCGGAACTTGTTCTTCATGGCAACCGTCAGAGAGTTGGCCTTCTCCTTGGCATACTCCTGGGACACCGCGTCGGAAGCCGCCATAACCGAGAACCATTCCGGCTTCAGCCCATACTGGCTCACCACTGCATACTCCCGGGCATAATACGCTTCCTTCCGGTACTTGTCGGCATCTATAGTTTGCGGCACGCCGTTCACCATTTTGTAATGAACATTTTCCTCCCCGTATTTCAACGGCTTCCAGCCGCTGTCCAGCATCCAATCCAGGAACTTGACGGCCGCTTCAATCTTCTCCTCCTTCATCTTGCTGTTAAAGGCAACCACAATGTTGGGGATGGCGGATTGAAGCAGACCATTCTTGCCATATTTGGTGGTGAAGGGCTCCAAGGCCGTCATCTTGGCGTCGGGCAGATTTTTCTTCAGGTCCTTGAAGATATTCTCCATATCCCAGGAGCCCATGAAAATGCCCGCTTTGCCTGTGGTCCACAGCTGGGTGGCCCGCTGGGCATTCTTGTCCGTGATATATTCCTGATCAAGAAGGCCTTGGTCATACAATTGCTTCTGGAAATCCATGCTGTCCATATAACGGTCGCTGATTCTGCCGAATTCCAGCTTGCCGTCCTCCAGATACCATTGGCCCCAGTGGGAGGCGAACAGATTGCGCATCACTGTAGGGCCGTTGGCGTTGAAGACAATCGGCACCGTGTCCGCCTTGCCGTTTCCGTCAGGGTCCTCCGTCTTGAACTTGCGGGCTACCTCCAGAAATTCCTCCGTGGTGGTCGGTGCTTTCAGGCCCAGCTTATCCAGCCAATCCTGCCTGATCCACATGCCCGCATTGGCTACCGCCTCCTGTCCGCGCACACTGGAGAATGCGTACATTTTCCCGTTCACCATCAGATACGGCTTCAGCTCCGGATTTTCCTTCAAATAGTTTTTGAAGGTGGTGCTGTACTTTTCAATGTACTGGTCGATGGGCTGAATGGCTCCCTGATTGGCCAACTGGGCAATGTAATTCCGGTCGTACTCCCAGATGAGATCGGGCGCCCCGCCGGAAGCGATCAGGGTATTCAGCTTGGTTTGGGCTTCATTCCGCGGAACAGGCACCCACTTGACGGTAGCCGGCCCATTCTCGTTGATCCACTTCGTCCAGCGGTTGTTCTCGTAATTGCCCTCGCTGGTATTCACCTCACCGCGGTCATACACGGAAATGCTGATTTCCTGCTTGGGCTTTGCTGTTGCCGGCGCCGTTTCCGCAGCGCCTGCAGAGGGCGCTCCGGTTGCGGCAGCCCCGTCCTGGTCTGTTCCGCAGGCGGCCAATGCCGATACGGATAAACAGGCGGCCATAATTGCTGCTGCTGCTTTCACTGTTTTTGCCAATTGCTTCATCCCCTTATTATGGTAGTCTTGCTTATATATCAAAGGGAAAATCCAAGTCTCCCTTATGATATCAGCCCTTCACGGAACCAATCAACACACCCTTGACAAAATGCTTCTGCAAAAACGGATAGACGCACAGAATCGGCGTGATGGCAATCACTACGGAGGCGGCCTTGATTCCCTCCGGCGTCAGCGTAATATTGGAAACCCCTTCGCCTCCGCCGTCCAGAAGGCTTTGGTCCACCTGCTTGATCATTTGGTAGAGCTTCAGCATCAGAGTTTGCAGATTGGAGCTGGTGATGTACAGCATGACATTAAAGTAGGAGTTCCACCAGGCCACGGCATAGAACAAGGACAGGGCCGCCAGAATGGGCTTGCACAGCGGCAGAATAATCTGGGCCAGTATCCGCCAGTTGCCGGCACCGTCCATGGCCGCCGATTCCTCGATTTCCTCCGGAAGGCCCTCCATAAAGCTCTTCATGACGAACATGTTATAGGTGCTGATTAATCCCGGCAGCCACAAGGCCAGATAAGAATCCATCAGCCCCAGGGATTTGATCAGAATGAAATTGGGGATCATCCCCGATACGAAAATCATCGTAAAGGTAATAAACATCAATAGCTGTCCCCGCCCGATCAGCCGCTTGCGGGACAAGGGATATGCCGCCAGCACGGTCATGATAATATTAAGCAGGGTGCCCACAAGAGTTACAATCACCGTATTTCCCATGGCATGGAAAAGCTGGCCGTCCTCAAACAATCTCTTGTAGGCTTCCGTATTGAATTCCACGGGCCAGACATATACCTCGCCGGCAGTAATGGCCCGGCTGCTGCTGAAGGATGCGGCAATCTCATACAGGAACGGATACAGTGTGACAAGGGAGAGCATTCCCAAAAGCAGAATGTTTAACGAATGTCCCGCAAGCGCAAACGGGGACATGCGGATATGAATGCGTTTCATGCTTACCAAAGCCCCCTTTCTCCGAATAGCCGGATAATCCGGTTGACGCTTACCACCAGAATGAGACTGATAAGCGATTGGAATAAGCCCAATGCGGTGGTATAGCTGTAATTCATGTTCTGCAGCCCTACCCGGTAGACATAAGTGCTGATCACATCCGCTACATCCAGCACCGAATCATTCTGCAGCGCCAGCGTTTGCTCCAGCCCCACATCCATCATGCTGCCCATACGCAGGATCAGCAGGATGGCAATGGTGCTTCTGATTCCCGGAAGGGTAATATGCCAGATCTGGCGAAGCTTGCTGGCTCCGTCGATTTTGGCCGCTTCATACAATTGGGGGTCAATGGAGGCCATCGCCGCCAGGTACAGAATGGTTCCCCAGCCCGCCTCCCGCCAGATGGAGGAAACCGTATACGCAACAGGCCACCAAGCCGACTTGGCCATAAAATAGATGGGCTCCACGCCGAACACATTGGTGAGCAGCAGGTTGACAACACCTGTGCTGGGCGACAGAAGTGCAATCAGAATGCCTCCCAGCACTACCCACGAGATAAAATGGGGAATGTAGAGCAGATTTTGCACTAGCCGCTTGTATCCCTCAAGGCGCACCTCATTGAGCATAAGCGCCAGTACAATCGGCACCGGAAAGCCAAAGCCCAGACTGTACACATTAAGCAGCAGGGTATTGCGCAGCACTCTCCAGAAATCCACGCTTTCAAACAGCATCCTGAAATTTTTTAAGCCCACCCATTCACTGCCCAGCATCCCGTCGGCAAACCGGTAATTCTTGAAGGCAATGATTTCTCCGAACATGGGCGAATACTTGAACAGCAGATAAAACAGAATAACGGGAACCAGCATCATATATAAGGACTTGTCCCGCCTGATCCCCTTCCACAGCCTGGATTGCCGCGCCGCAGCAGCGGATGGCCCCGCCTTGATGCTTTGGCTAGGGGATGCAGCCATTTGCTCCTCCATTTTCTCACCATCTCCTGACATTCACATTTCTCTTTCACGCAGATTTATCGTAACGGACAACGAACGGCTTTGAACATAGTCCGCTTCTGTGATGGGACACATTTCTTGGATTTTGCCGGCACACCATTCTTGCAGTAAAGGTCCTTTCTTGCAGTTCGGCCCAAAAAGAGCGGCTATGCAGGCCATTTACGGCAAAAAAAGCCTGCAACCGTTTCCCGGGCGGGAAACGGTCACAAGCTTCTGGAATCGCTATCGACGGTTAAGAACCGGAATCCTCCGCCACCGCCTGCTCTCTGAACTCCGTGGGGGTAAGCCCGGTATATTTCTTGAAGGTCCGGGTAAAGCTGCGGCTGTAGGTATAGCCGATGGCGTCGGAAATATCCGTAATGGTCATGGACTTGTTCTTGAGCAGCTCCTTGGCCGCCTCGATGCGGATTTTGATCAGATAATCGATGAAATTATCCTCCACCTGCTCCTTGAACAGCTTGCTGATATAGGTGGGGTGGAGATCAAACTCCTCGGCAAGCCGGTCCAGAGACAGAGCGCTGTCCTTGTAATGATCCTGAATAAATTGGAGTATCCGGCCGATATGCTCATTTTTTCCCCGCTGGCTGCGCTTCTTCTCAATTCTCTCCGCAAGCCCCAACAGCACGGCCTCCACCTCCTGCTCTGTTTCACGCCAATTCTCGCACCGGCCGATCCGTTCGTATAAGTTGCCGATCCCAACAAGCGTCTCCTGCATATCTATGCCGATGGCCTCCAGCGACTGGAGAGAGCGCATAATTAACTCAAAGGAGAACTGCCGGAGCAATTCCGGAGCCAGATTGCGCCGCACCGCTTCCTGGAAGGTTTCCTGAATTCCGCTTTTGGCCCGTTCCATATCCCCCTGCTTCAAAGCCTCCACAATCCGGTCGATGGTTCTTGCGATCTGATAATAGTCCTGGTTGTCCGGCGTCTGCACATCCAGAATGGATATGACCCCATGGCTGCCGACGATCATCTTGTACCGGAGGGCCTGCTGCGACTCGGCGTAGGACAGGGGAACATCCTTCAGCTCCCGGTATCCCCTGCCTACACCGGCGATCACCGTCAATCCGATCTGCCGGCGCATCACATGAAGAATTTGCTCCAGAAGCGCAATGGCCCGCAGGTGATTCTGCTCCTCGTCTCCCTCCGCGAAGCTGAACACAATGACTGCCCGGCCTCCTCCCAGATCAATGGCAGAGCCGGCGTTCTCCGTGTTGATGATCTCCTCGGCCACATTGCACAACGCATAGGTGTACAAGTTTTGGTCGCGGGGGCGAATTCCCTCCTCCTTGCCGATCTCCGCCGTACAAACCACATACCGCTCGGGAAACAGACGTATGCCTGTAAACTCCAGATGGGGTGCAATCACCCCATAGTCCGTCCGGTAGCCCGCCAGCACATCCATAATGGTCCGCCATTTCAGCATGGGCTTGGAATCCCGGAGCTGGCGCTCCAGATTCTCCCGGTCCACGAACATCTGGTCGAAGAAGCTCTCCAGATAGGAGACGCCTTGAGGTGCGGAGGCGGATAAGCCGGCCAATACCGGACGGCCGTTCCGGGACAGCTTGCCCAGCATCCGGTCAATGGGACTGAAGGTGCGCCGGTTAACCAGGAACAGGATGATAAAAGCCGCCAAAAACAGCACAACGGCCAGCAAAATCAGCAGATTACGGGTCACTGTCAGGGGCTTGTACATTTGGCTTTCCGGCACAATGTTCACAATTCTCCATCCTGTATAGGCGGAGGTTTTGTAGGAAACCGTCTGCTTCACATTATCCACCATGGCGCTGTACGACCCGCTTTCAGGGCCGCTTAGCACCTGCCGGATAAAGGGCTGCTCGCCCATTTTGCTGTAAAGCATGGAGGCATCGTCATGGGCGACAACCTGACCTGTTTTGTCCAGAATAAACGTGTGCCCCGGCGATTCCTTTTCATAAATATCGTGGATCATCCGGTACAGCACATCCACATCAATATTGGCCGCCACCACGCCCTTCCGGTAGCCCGGCGCGCTGAGGGGAGGATAGGAGCGGATCAGGGTCACCACATCGCGGTTCACATACCCGTCCCAAATTTTGTGGGTGGTCAGCCACTGGAAATAATCCGGCATATCCAGATACTCGGTGATCCATCCGTTTTCGGATTGCTCCTTGGTGGTATACAATTTGTCCGTCAGGATGTTTCCGCTTACGTCGGAATAGGCAAATACGGAGGAGAACTGCAGATTATTGTTGAGAAACTTGGTCAATTTGGCGTTGAGTCCAAAGAAGTTGTCATTCTTTTGCGCCAGATCCTTATAGCTGTCATTCATGAAATATACAAATTCCAACTCGTTTGTTAATTGGAGCAAATTATTTTCCGTCTGCTGAAATGAAAGCTCGATTTTTTGCTCAATCTGCTTCAGCAAGGCCATATTCGTTTCCTTCAGCTGATGCTCCAGCCCCCTGACCGTGCTTTTGTACGAAAAGAAAAATGCCAGGGATATGACCGCCAAAAGCAGGCTTCCGTAAATAAGCATAATCCTTCCGCTCACGCTGATTCTCATTTTGCATCCTCCCGGTTTGCGATTCCTGTTTGTCTTAACTATAGTGAAGCCCGCCGCTGTTTGCAATGATGAATCTTGAGCAAAAAGAAACCGCACAGCCAGCCCTCATGGGCCATCTGTGCGGCGGTTAAGCGGCGCCGGGAAGCCTTATCTGCGCTCCTGGGGTCCGCCTACGGAAACGGTGGTGTCGGTATCCAGACCGTATGCGGTATGCAAGGTCTGAATCACTTCGTTCAACCTGCTGTTGGGGATGACGCAGCTCACCTTGATCTCGGAGGTGCTCACCATGTTGATGCTGATGCCAAGCTCGGAGATGGCTTCGAACATTTTGGCGGCTACGCCCGGATTGCTGACCATGCCTGCGCCGACGATGGAAACCTTGACCAATCCGGTTTCGGAGGTGGTTTCGCGGAAGCCGACGGTTTCCTTGATGGAGGCAATGATGCCCATGGCCTTCTCCAGGTCGCCGCTGCCTACGGTAAAGGAGAAATCCGCCGCGTCCTGAACGCCGCTTTGGACGATAATATCCACATCAACTTGGCTCTTGGCCAGCGCCGTAAACACCTTGGCCAGCTGTCCCGGACGCTCCGGCACTCCCAGGATGCTGATGCGCGCCACATTCTTGTCATATGCAATACCGCTGACTACGATTCCCTGCTCCATTGCGGCTTCCTCCTTCACAAGCGTACCTTCGTTATGGGTAAAGCTGGAACGCACCACCAGGCGCACCTGGTTCAGCTTGGCGCACTCTACGGCGCGGGGATGCAGCACCGCAGCGCCCAGATTGGCCAGCTCCAGCATTTCGTCATAGGAAATCTCGTTTAGCTTCCGGGCGCACTTCACAATCCGCGGGTCGGTGGAATACACACCCTCCACATCGGTGTAAATTTCGCACAGGTCGGCTTTGATGGCCGCGGCAACGGCAACAGCGGTGGTATCCGAGCCGCCTCTGCCCAAGGTGGTGATTTCGCCTTGCTCGGTCATCCCCTGGAAGCCGGCGACGATAACGATGCAGTCATTCTCCAGCGCTTCCTGCACCCGCTTGGGCTCAATACGGCTGATGCGGGCCTTGCCGTGGACCGCCTCGGTATAAATTCCGGTCTGCCAGCCGGTGTAAGAGCGGGCCTCTTCGCCCAGGCTCTGAATGGCCATGGACAACAGCGCCACCGATACCTGCTCGCCGGTGGTCAGGAGCATATCCATCTCCCTCGACGGCGGAGCGCCTTCGCAAATTTGCTTGGAGAGGTCAATCAGATCATCCGTGGTATCGCCCATGGCGGACACCACCACCAGACAACGGTTCCCCTCCCGCTTCCTGTCCACGATCCGCTGGGCCACACGCCGCATGCGCTCGGGGGTTCCGACGGAGCTTCCGCCGAACTTCATCACAATTACCGACAACGTCAACACTCCTTACCGTAGCGTAACTAACCTTTGCAAAAATGTTTTTCCTATTATATCACCAAAACCCGACATTGAATATGTCTGTTGCAAAAATATCCCTTGTCTCTGAATGAGAAAAACTCCCATCGGAGTATCTCGAAGATAAGCGACCGCGTTTAGCGGAAGTTTTTATCGCCAATCAGAATGTTTATCTTACGCGCTTTAGCGCTGTAAAGAACTTAAACATTCTGATGTGGTAAAAGAAACCAGCCGGGCAAGGGAGCTCCCCCCGTCCGGCCGGTTCCTAAAAACATCAGATCGTCACAGGTTCTCACTTTGCAGTGGCTTTTCTTTCTTCTTGCAGTTGTGACACTTGTTCCAGAGAAAGACCGGTGACATCCGAAATTTCCGGAAGCGTCATGATTCCGCGATGCAGCAGCTTGGTTGCGACTTCCACCTTGCCTTCCACCTTGCCTTCCAGCTTCCCTTCCGCCTTTCCCTCTGCCCAGCCTTCCCGGCGGGCCTGACGCTTCATCTTAGGATCAATCCACGGCTTCAACATATCCCGAACCTCCCTGTCCAGTTGTTCATACAGGCCGTATGCCTGATACAAGTGCCCTCCCAGCTCCTGCATCACATGCAGCAGCTGCTCCAAATCCCCCGCCTCAATCTCTTGCTCCTCATGCAGCAGCCTCAGCTGCTCCAGGGTCTGGCCCATGGTTTCCTTCAAGCCCTGAAACGCCGCCGCGATTCGCCGCTCTTTTTCCTTCCGCGGCAGTCGGCTTCGCTCCAACGCTTGCAGTTGCTTGCGCCAGCGGAACACCTGCAGCGGCAGCAGCGCATAGAGCTGCCGACGAGCCAGTTCATCCGGCGGCAGCAACCAGTACCGCAGAGTAGGGACTCGGTAGTGCATGGATTGCCCGTCCGGGAACACCAGCCGCAGCTCCACCATGTCTCCAACGAAGGAATGCTCCTCCAGATAGATGACCAGCTGCCGGGGAAACACCAGCGTCAACACCTGCTTCTGCTCCGCTTCCGTCTGCTCCCGGGCGTCCGACTCCAGTTCTCGTTCGTCCGTCTCCGCCAGACCTTTGCCTGACCCCAGCGCCCGGCTGAAGCCGTATTGGAACATGCGCACCGCCATGGTGGAATCCGGCAGGGTTTGAAACTCCACATGATACTCCTGGCCAGCAGCGAGCGTTCGCACCGTCACCAGAAAATCTGCCTCTAGCTGGCTCAAGACAGGGCTGACGAGCTTCGCGTCTTCATAAACCAGCTTCACGTCAGCGGGATCGAAGGCTTCATCAAACAATCCATTGATCAGCCGCACCACCGTCTTATGGGACAGGCGGAACAGCAGGCGCATCATGCGGTCAAGCCGCACCTGCCGCCGGGGTTTCTTTCGTTTCCGGGGTGTCATGACCTTCGGTTACCTCCAGTATATCATACTGTCCGGCGCGCTTGCTCCTACAAGAGTCAGAAAAACAAAAACGCCGACTGCCCCCTTGCAAGGAGGTCAGCCGGCGCGTGCTTCGCATCCGGACGAATATAGAATGATAGGGTCACTTTACCACAGAATGGCGCAGCTGTCGAGATCATCATCGCCGTCTGCCATATCTGAAGGCACCCGCTTCGCTAAATCTTGATGGCTGTCAATATCTCCAGATCGCCAGGCGGTTCCTACGCCCGGGAAATGTACTTGCCTTCGCGGGTATCGATAAGCAAGCGGTCTCCCTGGTTGATGAACAGCGGAACCTGTACCGTCAGGCCGGTTTCCAGCGTGGCGTTTTTGGTGGCGCCGGTGGCGGTGTTGCCCTTAATGCCGGGTTCGGTTTCGGTTACTTCCAGCTCAACGCTGTTGGGCAGGTTGATGCCCAGGATGGAGCCTTGGTAGCTGATGATGTTTACCAGCATGTTTTCCTTCAGGAAGTTGCGCTCCCACTCCAATTGCTTGGCGGACAGCTCGAACTGGTCGTAGGTTTCGTTGTCCATGAAGGTATATTCAGTGCCGCTGTTGTACAGATATTGGGTTTCGCGGTTTTCTACAATGGCGCGGCTCACGGTCTCACCGGCGCGGAAGGTCTTTTCCACCACGTTGCCATTCTTCAGGTTCTTCAGCTTGGAACGGACGAAGGCTGCGCCTTTGCCCGGCTTCACGTGCTGAAATTCAATGACGGTATATGGGTCGCCGTCGGTTTCAATAGTCAGGCCTGTCCGAAAATCGTTAACGGAAATCATGCAATACTTCCTCCCAGTGGAAAAGTCATCTCTTTATTATAATCCAAATCGTCGTTATAGTCTAGATTTTGCCGGCTCACAATATCAAAAGCTCTTTGATGGAATGAGTCAATACCTTCACGCCGGTTTCCGTGAACACCAGGTCATCCTCAATGCGCACGCCGCCGATGCCCGGCAAGTAAATGCCCGGCTCCACCGTTACCGTCATCCCCGGCTCGAAGACCACGTCGCAGCTGGGGGACAGCCGCGGGTTCTCATGGATTTCCAACCCCAGGCTATGCCCTGTGCCATGCCCGAAGTTGGCGCCGTAGCCGGCCTTGGCGATCATGTCCCGGGCGATGGCGTCGCCTTCCTTGCCGGTCATGCCCGGCTTCAGTCCGGCGATGCAGGCCAGTTGGGCCTCCAGCACAATGCCATAGATCTCCTTCAGCTTATCGCTGGGGGTTCCCAAGGATACGGTCCGGGTAATATCGGAGCAATAGCCGTTCAGAAGTGCGCCGTAATCCATCTTCACGAATTCATTCATCCCCAGCTTGCGGTCGCTGGCCACCCCATGGGGCAGCGCGGAGCGTTCGCCGGAGGCCACAATGGTGTCGAAGGAGGAGGAGGTTGCGCCGTTTTTGCGCATGAAGAACTCCATCTCCAGGGCGATGTCCCGTTCGGATACGCCGGGCTTCAGGCAGCTCAGAATATGGGTGAAGGTCTTGTCCGCCAGATCGGCGGCATCCTGCATCACCGCGATTTCCTCTTCATCCTTGTACATCCGCAGCTTCTCCACCACCAGAGAGGTGGGCACCGCTTCGATATCCGCCAGATCGGCCTCGTAGCTTTTGTAGAGACCATAGCTTAAGTGCTGCTGCTCCAGGCCCAGTCGCTTGATTCCCAGGCCGTCCAGAAGCTCCTTGACCGTTTGCATGGGCTTCACCGCATGCTCCACGATCTCATAGGCGGGAGCTTGCTCCCTGGCTTGCACCATATAGCGGAAATCCGTCAGGAAGAAGGCGCGTCCCGCCGTCACCAATACATAACCGGCGGTGCCGGTAAAGCCCGACATATAGCGCCGGTTGTAGGGATTGGTAATCAGGATGGCTTCCAGACGAAGCCCTTCCATCGCCTTGCGCAAATTGGCCAACCGTTTCAATGACATCTCCATCTCACCCGTTCTCTCTCAAATAGTGTACCATGGCGCGCAGGCCCGCTTCATAGCTGTACGGTCCCAGTCCGCTGATTTGCCCGAGGACCACCGGGGCGATCACCGACGTATGCCGGAAGGTTTCCCGCTTGTGGATATTGGAAATATGCACCTCGATAACAGGGAGGGAAACAGTCGCTACCGCGTCCCGGATGGCATAGCTGTAATGCGTGAAGGCGCCGGGATTCATGACGATCCCGTCCACGGCGCCGAAGGCCGCGTGAATGCGGTCGATAAGCGCCCCTTCATGATTGGACTGGTAAAAGTCCAGCTCCACCCCGAGCTCCGCCGCGGCTGCACGGAGGGACTCCTCAATGGCGGCTAAGGACATGCTGCCGTAGATGCCCGGCTCACGGACACCCAGCATGTTCAGATTCGGCCCGTGCAGAATAAGAATCCTTTTCATGGCAAAATCACCTGTCTTTGCTCGTGGACTTGTGCTTACAACGGGTACATTTTACCATACTATCTTGACGGATAAAAATGTTATTTCGCCGGCTGCGCCTTCATGATGGCCGATTCCCTGGAGCGCTCATCGGTAAATTCGAAGGAAATGGAGTACCCGATGAACAGGCCCCACACGGCAAAAAGACACATATCCGTCACCAGGGAATTGATGTCCATCTGCGTAATGGCGGGAACCATGCCGGTTAAGGGACCCACCAGCAGATAGAGGCCCGCCCACCAGGCCAAGCCGTAGATAATCCCCGGCCACGGTCCTCTCAGCTTGCGCAACACCAGGCCGTAAAGCAGCGCAGCCGCCAGGGATAGGACAATCAGGCTGGCGTAGCCCAGCAGAATCCCCTGCCAGGTCAACAGGAAGGAATGGAGATAGAAGGGCTCCAGCAAAAAGCCCGGCACTACATCCGTATACTTCATGGCAAATTGCAGCAGCTTCAGCGCTCCCCACAGAATGCCTGCAAAAAAGCCAATGTACAGGGAAAACAGCCAGGGTTTTGTGGTTTTGCGGCTTTTCGGCTTGGAACGGTATCTGGCATGCAGCTTCATGACGATCCGCCTTTCTCACCTATGTGGAGGATTTTCCTGTAGTATGCACCAAGCCAAAGGGGTTAAATCAGGTGGAATTCAACCGCTTTTTCCGCTACAATAGATACACAAGCCCATCCCTCGCGCGGCTCTTGCCCGCGGGACCACTTCATAGAGAGAAGCAGGTGAATGCCGTGCCGCAAAAAAACATATATGGCGGACAAGCCGTCATTGAAGGCGTCATGTTTGCGGGCAAAACCGCCCACGTGACTGCCGTTCGCCGCAAAAATAACGAAATCAGCTTTTTTGAGGTGCCGCGCACCGATAAGCCCTGGGTCAGGAAGCTGGGCAAAATTCCATTCTTAAGAGGCATCGTCGGCCTTCTGGATTCCAGCGCCAAGGGCTCCCGCCACCTGAATTTCTCTGCCGAGGCTTATGCCGAGGACGAGGGCGGGCCTGTGGAGGAAGAGAAGGAAACCTTCATGGGCAAGATCGGCATGATCCTGGGCGTCGCCGTTGTAGGCGTGCTGTCCTTTATCTTCGGCAAGCTGATTTTTACTGTAGCGCCGGCGGCCGTGGAGCATCTTTTGTTCAACAGTTTGTTTGACAATTACATCCTTCATAATTTAATTGAAGGCGTTCTGAAAATCGCGCTTCTCCTGGCATATATTTATATTATCTCTCTGACGCCCATCATCAAGCGGCTGTTCCAGTACCACGGGGCGGAGCATAAGGTGATCAGCGCCTACGAGGCCGGCGTGGAGCTGACGGTGGAGAATGTGCAGAAGTTCAACACCCTCCATTACCGCTGCGGCAGCAGCTTTCTGGTGATGACGGTGATCATCGGCGTTATCGTGTACTCGTTTGTGCCTTACGATACTTTCTGGGAACGGATTATCCAGCGGGTTGCGCTGCTGCCGGTGGTGACCATGCTGGCGTACGAATTTCTGAAGCTGACCAACTCCCTGCGGGATACGCCGGTGCTGCGTTTTCTGGGGTACCCCGGCCTGTGGCTCCAATACCTGACCACCAAGGAGCCTACCGACGATCAGGTGGAGGTGTCTTTGGCTTCCTTCAACCGGGTCCGCGAGCTGGACGGCCAACTGCAGCAGGCTTCCGGGCAGTCCGCCGCTTCCTGATACAGCAAACTTTTAGGAGGGGATGTTATGAACATGTACAGACGATTGTCTCTGCCGGATTACATCATTTACGGCTTGCTGGTAGTGGGAATCCTCTACCGTTTTCTGGTGAATCCCGGCCCGTTTTTGATTCCGCTTCTGGTGTTCGGCGTCATTTTTCTCCTGTACAAATTCCCTCCCAATCGGCTGCAGAAGCATGGCAGGCCCGTCCATCAGCGGAACAAGGCGGCGGGACGCAAGCGGTACGACGAACGGGAGCGGCGCAAAGCCCACTTCCGCGTCATTCCCGGAAGCAAGCCGGACTCGGATGATGAAGAGCCGCCGAAATATCATTAAAGGTTGCGCAAAAAGCCGCCCTTGGGGCGGCTTTTGTTATATCTCATTGTGCGGATCGGACCCTGATTCCGTTATTTCGCGGAAATTGGCCCCTTTTTCTCCGGAGCGGACACAAGAGCCGTTAAGTGCGAAAAACCATAGGTTCTCGACGCTCCTGAGGTGAATAACGGACCTCCTGGCCGCAAAAATCGGGAAAAGGGCCAAATGAAGAAAATAACGGATCGTCTGTCCGCAACATTCCTCCAATGCTTTGTCCGCAGCCCCTCTTCCTCAAAATGCTCCGGCAGGAGTTTTTCTCATATTCACGTGATGTTATAGACATACTATACTTACAAATTCTGACTTCCCATGAAGGAGCCTTCCCCATGAAACCATCCTGCAGCCCTGTGTCTGCCGCATTGTGGTCTGCGGCCATTCCAGGCTTTGGCCAATTCTGCAACCGCTCCTACATAAAAGCCGTAACGCTGATCGTCATGGAATTCCTGATCAACTTCTATTCCCATTTGAATGAGGCCATTTATTACTCCTGGCTGTGGGATATTCCCAGCGCCCAAAAATGCCTGGCCTACGAATGGCTGCTTTTCTATCCGTGCATGTACATATTCGGCATTTATGACGCCTATCATGAATGCAGCCTGCGCCTGCAGAAGCCCCATTCCCCCTATCTGTACATTCCCTTCGTGGGAACAAGCTTTGTGGGCACAGTGGCGGTGATCTGGAGCTCAGGAGCACGGCCGATCCTGGGGCTGGAGAAGCTGGGCCCGATTTTTTCGGGAGTGATTGTGATTTTGCTGGGCATCTGCCTGGGGGGATGGACAGCCAACCGCTTTTTCCCGCCGAGTTCCAGCTCCTGAGCGCGGGAATCAAACCAGCAGCTTGGGCGGGTATTTTTCGCAGTTCTTCTGGTACACCGCCAGGGACCAGCGGTCAAAATATTTGGAGGCCGCGCGGACACCGGATTGGAACAGCTCGTCGCTTTTTTCCTTGGAGATGTTGAATTGGGTGGTCTGAACGCCCACCGTGGGGATTTTAACTGTCCGGAACTGGTTGAAATCTTCGATATAACGCTCGTCATGGGCATCCATCATGGTCCCGAATAATGCCTGGAACATGCTGATGGGCCCTTTGATATCCCGCGGCTCGTGATCGGTCTGGCCTACCAACTGATAGCCGATAACGGGTATTTTCCTGTCCTCTTTCTTGTCAACCTCCTTGTCAAACAGCCACAAGGGAAAGTTGCTTAAGATCCCGCCATCCACCACATACACGAACTGCTTCCGGAAGGCCTCCCCCTTCCGCGCCCCGGGACGTTTGCGCAGCATCACCGGATCGAAAAAATAGGGAATGCTGGTGCTCATGCGGATGGCCTTGGCGACGGAGAATTTTTTGGGATCAATGCCGTATTGGGCGATGTCGTCCGGCAGCACCATCAGCTTTCCCTGGCTGATATCCGAGGCAATGATCCGCAGCCGGTCCTGATCTAAATCCCCGAACACCCGGATGTTCTTGGCCGCCAGCAATTGGCGCACCCACTCCTCCAGCGCTTCGCCCGAATAGAGCCCCTTTTTGACGAAGACACGGACAGCGGGCCCTACCCATTGAATCCGGTGAATCCAGGTTTTGGTGAGAAAAGAAGTGAACGGCGTAGCCTGGATGATGTCCTTCAGCTCCTGCCCGGTATAACCCGCCGCCAGCAGCGCGGCCACAATGGAGCCGGAAGAGGTCCCGGCCATATGGTGGAAGCGGAAGCCGCGCTTCTCCGTTTCCGCCACTGCGCCGGCCAGCCCGATGGCCTTGACGCCGCCCCCCTGAAACACAGCATTGATCTTCATGCCCAACCCCTTCTTTCCTCCAATATCCCTCGTTGGATGTATATGAAGGAAAGAGGCTGTCACAGGCCTGGCCAACGAAAAAAACCTGGCTGCTTTCGCCAGGTTTTGCAAGCAGAGTTCGTGCGGGTGCCCGGCCGAAGCAGACAGCCAAGGCTAATTGGGGTCTGTCTCCAGCTCCGACCGGAGCTCGCGGAGCGCCTCAAGACGGGACGGCTCCCGGGTGAAATATTCCAGAAGGGTTCCGATGCAGGAAATGGAATCGGCGCTTAAATGATGCTCAATCCCCTCCACATCCCGGTAAATATTCTCCTCCTGGACGCCAATGATCTGCAAAAATTCCTCCAGCAGCTTATGCCGGTCCAACAGCCGTTTCCCCAGCTTCTTGCCTTTGGAGGTGAGAATCAGCCCCCGGTATTTTTCATAAACCAAATAGTTATCCTTATCCAGCTTCTGGATCATCTTCGTTACTGAAGAGGGATGCACTTCCAGTCCCTCGGCAATGTCGGATACGCGGGCATAGCCTTTTTCATCGATGAGCTTATAAATTTTCTCCAAATAATCTTCCATACTGGGAGTCGCTGCCATTCACAACTCTCCTCCTCTTCCGTTTCCCTACCGTCCGATAAGATACCTTTGTATGATACCTGATATTGCTGAAAAAAGGCAAGTCCCTTATTCAAAGGAATTTCAAGCGAAGTGTGCAATTCCCTTGATTAATTAGAACGGTTACAAATGAATAATGAGGGAAGCAACGCAATTTCGCAAAGAAAATGTAAAATCGGAGGAGGTTATGACCATGTCTACGGAGCTCTTATCCCGCCCCGCTCCAAGTCTGCAGCCGTTTGTCCCCGAGCTGGTCTACTTTGAGCCTGGCGCTCTGGAATATCCCAAGGGGCAAAAAATACTGGAATGGGCCGAAAAAAACGGACTCCCCATCAAAAAAACCACATCCCACAACCGGATTACGGACCTGCCCGGAGATTCGGAGCTGGAGAAATACAAAATCGCCAAACGGACCCTGGTGGTAGGCGTCCGCAAAACCCTGAAATTCGATACCTCCCTACCCTCCGCCGAATATGCCATCCCCATTGCCACCGGCTGCATGGCTCACTGCCACTATTGCTACCTGCAAACCACGCTGGGGGCAAAGCCCTATATCCGGATCTATGTCAACACCGACGATATTATGGCCGCCGCGGCCAAATATATCGAGGAGCGGCAGCCGGAAATCACCCGGTTTGAGGCGGCTTGCACCTCCGACCCTGTAAGCCTGGAGCATATCTCCGGCTCCCTCCGGGAGCTGATTGCCTTTATGGCGGACCAACCCCTGGGCAGGCTGCGCTTCGTCACCAAATTCCATCACGTGGAGCCGCTGCTGCATGTCCGGCATAACGGCAACACCCGGGTCCGCTTCAGCGTCAATGCGGATTATGTGATCCGCAATTTCGAGCCGAATACCTCGGGCTTCGCCGACCGGATCGATGCAGCCGGCAAAATTGCCCGGGCCGGGTATCCTCTTGGATTTATCATTGCCCCCATCATCTGGTACGAGGGTTGGGAGAACGGGTACCGGGAGCTGATGGAAAAGCTGAAGCAGGCTTTGCCGGCAGATGCGGAAGCGAAGAATCAGCTTACCTTCGAAATGATCCAGCACCGGTTCACCAAAACGGCAAAACGGGTCATTCTGGAACGGTATCCCAAGACCAAGCTGGAGATGGATGAAGCCAAGCGGAAATACAAGTGGGGCCGCTGGGGCCAGGGAAAGTATGTTTATCCGGATGAGCAGGCGGAGGCTTTGCGGGTTTTTTTAACCGAGCAGATCTTCGAGAAGTTTCCTCAGGCAACAATTGAATATTTCACGTAGACAAGGGTCAAAATTGCAGCCAATCGGGAGTGCGGCTGTTGAACCAGATGGTAATCTGGGTCAGCTTGCCGGTGTAGAGCAGGATGGCAACCAGCACCATCACCGCCCCTCCCGTTTTCATCAGGATGCCGGAGTACCGGAGGAGCCGCCGGGCGGAGCCCAGGAACAGCGCCAGCCCGATAAAGGGGACGGCAAAGCCGACGGAATATGCGGCAATCAAGGGGAGCCAGGAGCTGTCATCGGTCAGGGACAGCGCCAGAATGGCCGAAAGAATCGGCCCCACACAAGGGGACCAGCCCGCCGCGAAGCCGATTCCGATCACAAAAGAACCGGCAAACCCGGCAGGTTTGGCGGAGATCTGCCATTTTTTCTCCTTCATGAGGAACTGGGGCTGGAAGATGCCCAGCATAAACAGCCCCATTACCAGAATCAGAATGGCGGACAGCTGGCGGATCAGCTCCCGGTAATCCGCAAAAACCGCCGACAGCCGGCCTGCGCCCCAGGCCATGGTAAAAAAAATAACCGAAAACCCCAGGGAAAAGCAAAGGGCATGGAGCACCACCCGGGTGCGCACCGTTCCCGAAGCCTCGCCGGTTTTGAGCTGCCCTACGGAGATTCCGGTCATATAGGACAAGTAGGAAGGGTATAAAGGCAAACAGCACGGAGAAAGGAATGAAGCAACACCCGCCAGCAGGGCCATCCAGACCGTAACGTTCATCCATGATCTCCTTCCCTTTGTTTCTGATCTCTAAGCAGGTTTGAAGCCTTTGCGGATCAATAGGGTAATCATCAGCATCGCAATCAACAGCAGCACGATGGAAGCCCCCGGCGCATAGTTGCCGATTCCGGCCAGGCTCAGTCCCCCCAATACGCCCACTTCCGAATACAGCAGGGCGGTCCATACGGCGCTGCGGAAACTTTTGGCCACCAGCAGGCTGCAGGCTACGGGAATGGTCAGAAGCGCCGATACCAGAAGCGCGCCGACGATCTTGATCGCCACGCTGATCACCAGCGCCGTCAGCATGGTAATTACAATGTTGTACAGACGGACGGGCAAGCCGCTGATTCCCGCGGCATCCTCGTCGAAGGCCAGCAGAAATACCTCCTTGTGGTTCAGACCCATAAACACCACCACCAGCAGGGTCACCCCCGCAATCAGCCATAAATCCTTATTGTCCAATGTCAGAATGCTGCCGAACATGTAGCTGGTCACATTCACGTTGAAATTCCGGCCCATGGTAAACAGAAATGCAGCCAGCGCCGCGCCGCCGGACATGATGATGGCAATAGACAGCTCCGCGTAGGTTTTGTAGGTCCGCCGGAGCTTTTCGATAGCGAAGGAAGCCAATAAAGCAAATACCAGGCCCATGGCCACCGGATACACATGAATCAAAAAACCCAACGCCACACCGGCGATGGATACGTGGGAGAGGGTGTCCCCGATCATGGACAAACGCCTTAATACCAGGAATATGCCCAGGAGGGGTGCTGTTATGCCGATAAATAATCCGCCCAGCAGGGCCCGCTGAAAAAAGATTTCCGAAAAAATGTCCACCGTTTTTGTTTATCCCCCAACCTCAATTTTTTCGCGCTTCGCCCCGCCGGAAAGGTGGAGCCGGGTTTCCGAGCAGTCCTGCGGATCATGAGTGTGGCGAACATAGAATTTCAGCTTGCCGCAGACCTGGGCCGGTCCCCCTCCCATATAATCCTCCAGCATATCAATGTCATGGGACACCATCAGGAAGGTGATGGCATGATGCTGGTGCATGTGCCGGATCAGCTCAAAAAAACCCTCCTGGGTCTCCGCATCGATCCCTGCCGTAGGCTCATCGAGAATCAGCAGCTCCGGATTGTTGACGAGGGCTCTGGCCAGAAACGCGCGCTGCTGCTGGCCGCCGGAGAGCTGTCCGATCCGGCGCTCGGCCAGGTCGGGAATGCCCATTACCTCCAGAGCGTCCTGGCACTTGCGGACATCGGCGGAGGTCAGCCGCTTAAACAGCTTATTGCGTCCGTACAGCCCGGAGAGCACCACCTCCCGGACCGTAGCCGGAAACAGGGGGTTGAAGGCGTTCTTCTGGGGCACATAGCCGATCCGGTTCCAGCCGCGGAAGGAGGAATAGGGCTCCCCAAAAAGGCGCACCTCCCCCTGGTCCGGCTTCAGCAGGCCGACAATAATCCGCAGCAGCGTGGTTTTGCCCGCCCCGTTGGAGCCGGCCAGGCCCACGAAGTCCCGCTGCAGCACAGTAAAATTCAGGTCGCGGATCACCTGCTTGCCCTCATAGGAAAACGAAACATCCGCAAGCGTCACCACCGGGTCATGACAGTGGGCTTGGGGGTCCACCGGGTTGCTCATAGACTGCCTTCTTTCTATAACTGGATACTGCTATTGTAAAGCCTTTACTAGGTTTTGCAAATTCTTTTCCATGATGGAGAAATAATCTTCCCCCGCTTTCAGTTGGGCATCCGTCAGCCCCTCCAGAGGATTCAGCACCAGCGTCTCGATTTTCAGATCATTGGCCAGGGTTTTGGCCAGCTTATCGGACACCAGCTCCTCAAAGAAGATATATTTCACTTGATGCTCCTTAATGAAATCATTGATCTTCTTCATGTCCTGGGCTGTCGGCTCGGAATCGGGAGTCAATCCCATTATAGCCACCTGATTCAATCCGTAATCCCGGCACAGATAGGCAAAAGCCTTGTGGGAAACCACAATGTCCTTTTTGGTGAGCTTGCTCAAGGTATCCCGGTACTTGCGGTCCAGCTCGTCGAAGGAGGCGGACAGCTTGGCGAAGTTGGCTTCGTATTCCGTTTTATTGGCAGGGTCGGCCTCTGCCAGCCCGTTCTTGACAGCCTCCGCCATCTTCTTGGCGTTCATCGGGCTCAGCCAGGCATGGGGGTCAAAATCCCCATGATCATGTCCTTCCTCGTCCTCGTGGCCTTCCTCTTCATGGCCTTCTTCTTCCTCATGATCCTCCGCCTTAATAAGCTCAAGGCCGGCGCTTGCTTCAACGGTAATCAGGCTGTTTTTGTCCTTGCGGCTCTTGAGCAGATCATCCACCCAGCCCTCCAGACCCGCACCTTGATAGACGAACAAATCGGCCTTCAGAATCTGGCTGATATCTCTTGTTTTCGGCTCCCAGTCATGGGGCTCCACTCCGGCGGGCACGGCGCTGACAGCATGGATGCGCTCCCCTCCGATTTTGGAGGCAAAATCATACAACGGATAAAAGCTGGCCACCACATTGGTTTTGTCGGCAGAAAGCTCAATGCCGGAATTGTTGCCGCAACCTCCCGCCAATACTGCAATTCCCAGGGCAACCGCCATGGCCCCCGCCAATTTGGTACGTATATTCATGAGTCCGCATCCTCCCAATTCAACCCTTAATCGTAATTTTTATCAACAGGGATGATTATAGTGGGACTGCGGCAGATTTGTCAACCCTAAAAGCGGTTATTTCCCATTCTCCACCCAGGGCGAATAAAGAGTGCGGGTGGTTCTGCGGATTGTGCCATGTACCCGGATGTCCAGTTTGGCGGCAGGGAGAATCTCGTCCTCCCACCGTTCCTTTACTTTCTCCCATTCCTTGGGGTTGCGGTCATTTAAGGAATTGCCGAAGGAAAAAATATCGCAGTGCAGCTTCCTCACGGTCTTGTCGAAGGCCATCTCCACCTCTTTTCTGACAATGTCGTTAAAGCCCTTCTCCAGCTCGGCCAGCTCCTCCGTCTTCACAACATTCTTGTAGCCGCTGCGGTCGCCGATATTCAGATTGGCGGAAATGTCCACCCGAATATGAGCCTGGCCGTTCTCCATCCAAACCTTCCTCCGGTTTTTCACGCCTCCGATCAGCTCCAGGGAGATCACTCCTCCCTCGTCCGCCTGCACGGAAATAATTGCGCTCTTCATCGAATTTTTGGTCCATATCAGTCCCCTGGATTCCTTCTCGCTAAGAAAACCCTTCAGCTTGTTGCCGCGGAACACGGCTGTGCCTCCGGTATAAATGATGGGCGTTTGCTCATCTCCCTTGCTCGATGAAATCTGCCGGCCGAATATCCGGCGGTCATAGACTTCCTGGCTCATCAGCTCCATAACGGGAGCATAAGGCTGGCTTCCGGTAGGTTCCGTCAGCATCCGGTTAAAATCCACCAGCTGCACCTTGGGGGCTTTGCCGTTGAGATTGGCATTGGACATCAGATTCGACAGATATTCGGAGGGGATGGGCATCAGGGTGAGCCGAGATTCCATCAAATCCTTGGCCAAGCCCTTCACCACCGCTATGTATGAGGTGCCGCGCAATTCCGCATCGGCGCTGAAGAAATCGAGGAAGTCATCAACGCCCTCCCTGGCCGCCTTCTCGCCGATGATGCAAACCTGAATATGGCCCCAGAACAGCTTTTGGCCTACAACATTAATGTAATTGCGCAGCGCCTCAAAGGTAGTGGCGCCCTTCACGCTGATGGTCTTGAATTTATCCTCTCCGCTGGCATTCTCCAACTTAATGGCGGACAAATCGGGAGTCTGAATGGTCAGAATGATCTCGCCGCTGTCCGTTTTGTCTATGCCTACCCCCATAACATAGTCGATTTCATTGGCCTCCTTGGCGCTCCAGCAGCCGGACAGAAGCAGCAGGAAGCCCACCGGCAGCAGAAATCGCAACAGAGCCTTTTTCATGGCGCGCTGCCCCCCCGTTTGGTTTTGATCCAGCCCAAAAGCTCCATCAGGAGCAGAAACAGGATGCTGACATAAGGGTAGACCTGCCCCTTGAACTGGTCCAGCCGGAAGACGGCCTGGGGCAGGTTCTGGGGAATGATGGCCAGAAAGTAAATGATCACCGCCAGGGGAAAAAGCAGCGGCCGGTAGGAATTCAGGCCAAACCAGGAGCGGAAGCCGGACGCGCAGGCATAATAGGTAACCGACCCCTTAACGGTGTTCATGGTGACCCACATCGCCAGAAAAATCAGCTCCACATGCTCGAAGAAATGGAGAAAGCTGATATTCCGGACCATCTCCACCGTGGGAAAAGCCAGCCGCTTTAAATAGGAGGAGCCGAAGGTACCCAGACACAGCCAATAGGTCAGCACAAACAGAATGCCCACTGTCAAATTAACCTTAAGCAAGGTGCCGGTGGTCTTCTGTCGGTCGCGGATGCCATTGGCTGCATACAGCAAAATGCCGATCTCCATAAAAATGGCCAGCACGGACAAGGTGCCCCGGTACAGATCCGGCAGGTTGGTATCATACAAAGGCATAATCCGGCTCATTTCCACATGGCCCAGGGACAGAAGCAGCATAATGACAAGCACCGCTGCCATCCCGGGGAACACCACCTCGGCAAACAGGCCGATGGAGCGCAGGCCTCCCCGCACATTCCAATAGCGGAGAATCAGAAACATAATCAGCATAACGCCAAGGGGCGTTTCGGGAATAACCAGCGTTTCAAACAATTCGCCCACCAGCCGCATCACATAGGCCGAATAAAGCAGCGTAGGCAGTAGCAGAAAAAGCAGGGTAAAGGGCATGCCGATCCAGCGCCCCAACAGGGAATGAACATAGGCGATAAACTCCTGGTCGCCGATCCGTCCAAGCAAGCGGTTCAGCAGCCAGATATAGCCGGAGAATGCTGCCATGGCGGCCAATATGCACAGCCATCCCGTATGCTGTGCCAAAACCGTAAGCTCCCGGGGCAAGGTGATGAACATGGTGGCAAAAATATAAATGCCCGAAATGAACATCAGTTGGGGCTGGGTTAATCTGTTTTTGTTTTTGTCCATCCTGTTCTCCTTTCAAGCCCGAGTTGGTTTATCGCCTCCGCTGCTGCGGCTTCAGATAACGCTGGCGCAGCGACATCAGATAGGTAGGCTTGCGGATAAGAATGGAGTCATCCAAATCCGCCCACCGGGACGGGCGGAAGGGCTCCAGATAGCCAACCCCGAAGGGGGTAAGGCTGACCAGATGCAGCAGAATGGCCGCCCCTCCAAACAAAATGCCGAACATCCCCATCGTCGCGGCGAGCAGCATCAAGGGAAACCGGAGCATCCGGATCGTAATGGAGGTGTTGTAATTGGGGATCACAAAGGACCCGATGGCCGTAAACGCCACGATAATGGTCAGAATCGGGCCGACAAATCCGGCCTGCACCGCAGATTGGCCAATCACCAGCGCCCCGACAATCCCGATGGTTTGGCCCAGGGAGCCGGGCAAACGAAGACTGGCCTCCCGAAGCAGCTCAATGCTGGCCTCCATCAGCAGCGCTTCAAAAAAAGCGGGGAAGGGCACCCCGGTCCGGTTGGCTGCGCTGGAGAGCATCAGCGGGGTAGGCAGCATTTCCTGGTGAAAGGTAATCAGGGCAATGTAAAGGGAGGGTAAAAACAAAGCCATCAAGAGCGCCAGCCCTCTGAACCAGCGGACAAAGGTGGCGGCCATAAACTTGCTGTAATAGTCTTCGGAGGCGTAGAGAAAGGAGGCGAAGGTAGAGGGCATGGACAAGGCGTAGGGGGAGCCGTCCAGCATAACCGCCACCTTCCCCTCCAGAATGGCGGCAACGGTTTTGTCCACCCGTTCCGTGCCGGTAACCTGGGGAAACGGAGAGAGCGGATTATCCTCCAGAAACTCCTCCATCTGTCCGATATCCTGCATGCCGTCCATCTCAATCGTCCGAATGCGCCGTTTGACCTCGTTGACCAGCTTCGGATGGGCAATATCCCGGATATACAGCACAGCCACATCGGTCAGGCTGCGGGTGCCGACCTGCAGGGACTCCACCGCCAGCCGCGGGTCCTTGATCCGCCTGCGGATCAACGCCGTATTGACCCGAAGCACTTCGTTAAAGGCCTCCTGCGGCCCGCGGATGGCACTTTCCGTCACGGGCTCCTGGACCTGGCGATGCTCCCAGCCCTCCGAGGAGATGGCAAGCCCTTCCGCCGCGTTCTCCAGGAAAACCAGAGTGCTGCTGTTCAAAAGCGAATACATCAGCTTGGCCCGACCGCTTTCCCGCCTGATGTTCGTGGCCGTAATCAGCTTTTCCAATTCTGCGATGCCGGCCTGGCTCTCCGGCAAGCAAGTTGTGGCCAGGGGCTGGGTAATAAATTCATGCACCAGCTGCCTGTTCGCCAGTCCGTCCACATACATCACCGCCACCCGCAGGACGGCCCCTCCCTGCTGGCGGACCTCCGTTTCCTTGATCACCAGATCGCTGCATAAAGCCAGGCTTTCCCGAAAGAAGGCCACCGTTTCCGACAGCTCGGCCGTGATCGTCCCCTGGGGATAGGATTCGGGAATGCCAGTCTGGCCGGACGGGACGATCCGGCGTTTGGCATTGGCCTTGCTCCATATTCTCACGAAGCGCCACCTCCGGCTATGCGGTAAATCAGCATCATCCCCTGGTCCATAAACCTGGCAATAGCGGGGAAGGCTTTCCATTGCTGCAGCGCGCACAGACTCGCAGCCGCCAGGGACAATACGACATACGCCGTTTTTTCCCTAACGCCCGGGGAGGGTTGGCCATAGTAAGAGTTTTTGCGCGGGAAAAAAGCAGCCAGCCAAACGGCCAAGCCCAGAACGGTCAGATACCTCATGCTGCACTCACCTTCCTCTTTTCTGTGAAAATGGACCCTCCGCCTTTTCACGCGGAGGCTCCCCCAAACGTACCCGGAATTGGAGCTGGATCATCGCGGTACTTTTAGAGGTTTTTGGGCTAGTTTTTGCCCATGCGTCCATAACTATACCCGGACATGCAAAGGGCCGGCTCTCCTCTCTCGGAGAACCGGCCCTGATGGGACAGCCTGATGCTGCTTATTTGACGATGGCGCCGACGGGCAGATCCTCAGCCACAGTGGCCAGGGTCAGCTGGTCCCCGTGGGAGGCGGCCAGGATCATGCCCTGGGACAGCTCGCCCCGCAGCTTCACCGGCTTCAGATTGGTGACGCAGATGACCTTGCGGCCCACCATTTGCTCCGGCGTATAATATTGGGCGATGCCCGACACCACCTGGCGCTGCTCCGCGCCCAGATCCAGCTGCAGCTTCAGGAGCTTGTTGGCGCCCTTCACCGGTTCGGCGGCCAGCACCTGGGCTACCTTCAGCTCCACCTTGAAGAAATCGTCGATGGTGATCTCAGGCAGAGCTGCTTCCGCTGGCTCGACCTTGGCCGGAGCCGGAGCGGCGGCTGGGACTGGGGCTTCCGCCGGCTGAACAGGCTTGCCAACCGTCATGGCTTGGGTGATATACGCCACTTCGGCTTCGGCGTCCAGACGCGGGAACAGCGGGTCGCCCTTTTGCAGGCGGGTTCCCGGCTCCAGGCGGCCGAATTGCGCGGCGCTGTCCCAGGTGGTCAAGGGGCCTGCGGCAATGCCCAGCTGGGCCCAGATTTTGGCGGGCACAGAGGTCAGGAACGGCTGCAGCAGAACGGATGCGATCCGCAGGCTCTCCGCCAGATGGTACATGACGGAGGCCAGCTCGCCCTTCTTCGCCTCGTCCTTGGCCAAGGCCCAGGGAGCCGTCTCATCGATATACTTGTTGGTGCGGCTGACCAGGCTGCCGATGGCCGTCAGGGCGACGGAGAATTCCATCTTCTCCAGCGCCTCCTCAGCCTTGGCAACGGCTGCGGCGGCCGCTTCCTTCAGGGAGCCGTCGAAGGGAGTTTGCCCGTCCTGGGGAGACGGCAGCACACCGCCGAAATATTTCTCCATCATGGCGACAGTACGGTTCAGGAGGTTGCCCAGGTCGTTGGCCAGGTCGGAGTTGACCCGCTCCACGAAGCTTTCCGGGGTGAAGGTGCCGTCGGAACCGAAGGGCACCTCCCGCAGCAGGTAGTAGCGCAGAGCATCCAGGCCGTAGCGGTCGATAAGGGTCACCGGGTCCACCACATTGCCCTTGGACTTGGACATTTTGCCGTCCTTCATCAGCAGCCAGCCGTGGCCGAATACCTTCTTGGGCAAGGGCAGGTCCAGCGCCATCAGCATAATGGGCCAGTAAATGGTGTGGAAGCGGACAATTTCCTTGCCCACCAGATGCACATCCGCAGGCCAGAATTTCTTGTAGAGGGTGTCGTCCTGGGAGCCGTAGCCCAGAGCGGTAATGTAGTTGGACAGGGCGTCGATCCAAACATAGATGATGTGCTTGGGATCGCCCTTCACCTTGATGCCCCAGTCGAAGGTGGTCCGGGACACGGCCAGATCCTCCAGGCCGGGTTTGATGAAGTTGTTGATCATCTCGTTCTTGCGGGATTCCGGCTGGATGAATTCGGGATTCTCCTCGTAGTATTTCAGCAGCCGGTCGGCATACTTGCTCATCCGGAAGAAGTAGGATTCCTCCTTCACCAGTTGGACGGGATGGCCGCTGTCGGGGCTTTTGGCCGCGATAATATTGCCCTTGTCATCCTTGACCACATCCGCCAATTGGGTTTCGGTGTAGAAGGTTTCGTCGGGAATGCTGTACCAGCCCTCGTACTCGCCCAGATAAATATCCCCCTGCTTCAGCAGCCGGTCGAAGATGTCGGCAACGGAGGTCTTGTGGCGCTCTTCCGTGGTGCGGATAAAATCGTCATAGGAGATGTCCAGCTTCCGCCACAGCTCCTTGATGCCGATAACAATGCCGTCCACAAACTCCTGGGGCGTTTTGCCCGCCGCCTTGGCCTTCTCCTCAATCTTCTGACCGTGTTCGTCGGTGCCGGTGAGAAACCGGGTCTCATACCCCCGCAGGCGCTTGTAGCGCACCATGGCGTCGCCGGCGACGGTAGTGTAGGCGTGGCCGATATGCAGCTTGTCGCTGGGATAATAAATCGGCGTTGTCAGGTAAAATGTTTTCTTTTCCACAGAAAATGCCTCCTTCGTAAAGTTGACCCATATGCCTCTGTTCTCTGTTGTCCCGTAAACCAAAAAAAGCCCCGTCCGCCATTGGGACGAGAGCTTCCTCACGTGGTACCACCCAGATTCCCCCAAACCTTCACGGTCCGGGGCTCAAGCCAGTCAGCCGCGCCGCGGGCGCACAATACGCACATCGGCAGCAAGCCTGCTGTTCCGCTAACGCCGGAATCCGCGCCGCCCCCTTACCAGGCGTGTCAGACACGCCCTAAGAAGCTGTGACGAAAAGAGTATCCGCTTTGGCGGCACTGATTCCGGCAGAGTCTCCTGCGCGCTTAACCGCGCATGCTCGAAGGCAGTTTCTCCAGGACCATCTTCGGAAGACTTCTCTGCGCCGGCTCTCACCTGTCCCGGCTCTCTTGCGGCAGCGTCTGTCCCCCTACTCATCCCTTCACAGAAAAACGTATGGGTTCACAATTATTCACAATATAACGAAAAAGGTCTGCCCTGTCAAGATTTCCACCGCCCCTTGGGGGGAACGGGGTCGATTCCTCCCGGATGGAAGGGATGGCATCTGCAGATGCGCGCGGCAGCCAGCAGGGAGCCCTTCAGGGCGCCGTGGACTTCAATGGCCTCCAGGGCATACTCCGAGCAGGTGGGGTAAAACCGGCAGGTGGGCGGCTTTAAGGGAGACAGGAATTTCCGGTAAAATCTCACCGGGGCTTGGGCGATTTTTTTCATCATGGGATGCCCCTCGTATAATTAAGATGTACTTCCTTCATCATGCTGCATTTTTATCCGTCAGTCAAATCGGCGGAACGCCGCTCCGGTAAAAGTCCCTGCGCAAAAAAAAGACCGCCCGAACGGGGCTTCCGGCATAACCGGTGCTGCCCCTCAGGCGGTTGAGAAGAGGATAACTATGGAAAATGGTGAGACGCGATAGTTAGGTAAAGCAGCTTTCTTCGCCGCCGGGAACGATTCCGCGCCGTGTTCGGGTCCGTTTGGCGGAGCCTGCATCACTGGCTTTGTCTGCCGTATGGCGCCGGGTCTTGACGATCACGGCATCATGGGCAAGCGGTTCATTCGGGACGGCATTGGGGATAACCTCGGGAACAACTTTGAGAACCTCCAGGGTAACTGCAGCCTCCAGACTAACTTTAAGGCTAGCTTCAAGGCCATCCTTCATTGATAATGATTCTCAATATCGTTTCGCTGATATTAAGATACCTTGTTTGAGGCGTTCTGTCAATACTGCAGCGCAAAAAAGTTTTTGAAGTATGAGTTGCCCCGCTGTTGACCAAACTGGAATCCATCCGGGGACGCAAACTGCAACCCACATTTCTCGCAACAGAACCTACCACGAGGAGGAGCCCATACATCATGAGATCATGCGTTCATAAGGCTGCCGGACACGCTATGCTGCGAAAAAGGATGATCAGCCAATTGGGAGACGAACCGCGCAGACTATCCACCTACCGGATGTTTCGGAGTCCGGAGTTTCAGGAGTTATGCGACTTTTACATGGAGGGCATCGGCTTCCGCCGTTTTGAGCAGTTTGTGGAATATGCGCTGCGGCTGGAGAAAACCTTCTGACTGACGCCCATGCCGGGCGCACATGTAGAAAAGCCTGCCCGGATACCGGACAGGCTTTTGTTTTGGGTTCGAGCCGGGATACAAGGCTCTCGCTATGCGGGGCATGTAAGCGGCATAAAATGTTCGCTATTGCCTCTTTTCACCGAAAAAACGCCATTTAGCATACACAAAATGTCTGCTATTTGCTCCAATCCAGCTGCTTTAGCGTCTTCTGCCGGGAATAGCGAACATTTTATATACGCTATTCCCAAAAAAAGCCGCCAAACCCTTCAATAGCGTACATTTGATGCCCGCTATCATTTCCGGCAGTGCAGCAGCATGAGGGGACTACTTGTTGACCGCGCCGCTCACCGCCCGTTTGTCCCCGGTAAGGGACAGAAACGCCCGCAGCATGGCCATGCGCCACACCAGAATCATGCCGAAGGCAAGGATAAAGAACACTCCCGCCGACTGGACTACCGTTATGTACCGCTCCACCCAGTCATGGAGAAGCACCCGGACCAGCAGCATGCCGATGATAATCCACAGGAAAGCCTTGGAGCGCTTCATATAGACCACTTCATCACGGATTTCCAGCTGTGTCGTGCGAATCAACGGGACCGAAAAGAAAACCGCCCCCACCAAAAAAGCAATTCCCGCCCATGACCAGGGAATCCGCGTGTGAGGCGCCAGAAACATCATAAACCCGGTGGACATGCCCAATGGCGGAATCATGATTTTGCGCAGAGTTGTAGGGCGGTTGGAGGCCCGGAGCCGCAGAAAGATAACCATGGAGCCGGCCAACACCGATACGAGCAGCGAGGTAATTTGTGCTGTTCCCATAAATAGATCCCCCTCGACGGTCAAGTTGGGTAACGATAGTTCTGTTATACCATATGGGCGTTCCATTGTTAAATTTTCCGGCATATAGGCTCCATATCATACGTTCCCTCCCTTAATGTCCGCCCCTCCTGATTCCCTCCATTTCCGAACGGCAGCTCCATCCCATGTCAGAATTATTGCCATCTTATGCCCTGTGACTTGTTTTCCCGGTTGCCCAACCAAACCCGCATAAACGCAAAAAAACCGCTGGCCATAACAGGCTGCGGTTGTATAAACAGGATTATGCGCCAAATTCTGCGGATGCGGCATTTCCGGCATCGGCTTGCCCCAGCCGGGCAGGGTCCACCCCCGGCGCTTCCGGCGGCGCCGCCAATTGGGCGGATTCCAGAAAAGACCGGATCAAGTCGCAGGACCTGCCAAACTTCTCCTGTTCCTCCGCATTCAAATTCAGCTCCACCACCTCATGGACTCCGTTGGCGGAAATAATCGCCGGCACGCCTGCGCATACGCTCTGCTGTCCGTATTCCCCCCCCAGGATGGCGGAAACCGCCATGATCCGGTGATCATCATTGAGCACGGACCGGGTGATGGAGGCAAGGGCATTGCCGATGCCGTAATGAGTGGAGCCTTTGCGCTTGTAGATCTCCCATCCAGCCAGCCGCGTCCGGTCGGCGATTTCATCCAGATCAAGATGGCCGAAGCGGCTTTGATTTTGCTGGATAACCTGCCCGATGGGCTTGCCTCCGATGGTCACATGGGACCAGGCGACAAACTGGGACTCCCCGTGCTCGCCCATGACAAAACCCTGGACGCTGCGCGGCTCCACCGGAAAAATCTCCGACAGGATGGTCTTAAGCCGCGAGGAATCGATGGAGGTTCCCGTGCCGATGACCTGCCCCCGGGGCAGACCGGAGAGCCTCCATACCGCATAGGTGACAATATCCACCGGATTGGTAGCCACCACAAAAGTACCGCTAAACCCGCTTTCCATAATGGGGGGAATGATGCCTTTCACCATTTCCATGGAGGAATCCAGGAGATCCAGACGGCTGCCGGGATTTTTCGGATTGCCGCCCACAGCAAGAATGATCACGTCCATATCGCCGCATTGGTCGTAATGGCCTGCATATATTTTGGTTCTGGAATGAGTGAAATCCATACAATGCGACAGGTCCAAAGCTTGCGCCAGCGCGTTCTCCGGGCTCCGGTTGATGAGCATCAGCTCCTCGCATACCGCCTGATTAATCATGGCATACGCGCAGCTTGAGCCCACCAGCCCCGTTCCCACAATGGCAACCTTGCGTGTTTTTCTGCCCATGGCGACCTTCCTCTCTTCATATGCCGTTGTCTTGTTCTGCTACAGTATATTCGCCGCGAAACTGATGTTACCTATTATAACATGAAAATGTCATTCCCTCTATGAAAAAATTCAGGCGGTCAATAACAAGGAACAGCCTTCTGTCAAAAAAAGAAGCGGACAATCCCTGTTCAGGATGCCCGCTAAAAAAATACCGCTATGCCGCCGCTTACTGCGGTGTTTTGATCATCAGCTCAAAATCATCGAAATACACCTCGCCTGCCGCTCCGCGCTTATACATAAAGACAGTCACTGTCGTATTCGTGCTGCCCGTGGTAAAGGTAACCTCTCCTTGGGTATACTCCGTTGCATTGACGTACACCTGCCGCTGGTAGCTGCCGTAATTGCGGACGCCGAACTCCCCGTTGGTTCCCTTGGCCCAGGCCTTGAGCGTATACGTGGTGTTGGGCTCAAGCCCGCTTATATATTGCTCAATCCCTCCATAGGCGGTGGTCAGCCTGGCGGCGTAGGTTCCCGTATGGGCATTGGCATCCACAATGGCGGCCTGGGTAAAATGAGTGGGCCAGCCGGTAAAATCCCCTGTTTCAAACCCCGGATTGGCCAACAAATTGGCTGCGGTTGGTGTAGGTGTCGGCGTAGGCGTCACAGTCGGTGTGGCCGTCGGCGTCGGCGTTGGCGTCGCAGTTGGTGTTGCTGTTGGCGTAGGTGTCGGTGTGGCCGTTGGTGTCGGCATTGCAGTCGGTGTTGCGGTGGGCGTAGGTGTCGGAGTGATCGTAGGCGATGGAGTCGGCGTTGGGCTGGGGGGCGGCGTCAGGCCGTCCGTCACAATGCGGAAATAATCAAAATCCGCCGTCAGCCCTGTTCCCGCACATACGATCAGCCCGATCTTCAGATTGTCCAGCTCTGCCGTTTGGGTGGTCCACACCTGGGTGTAGGCCTGGCCATCGGCGGAATAATAGCCGCTGTAGGTATTGCCGTATTTCAGAATCCGCATGTAGGACACCGCCGATTCCACAGTATCGGCCACCTCCACATGCTCCCGGACCGCATTCACCTGCTTGGTGAACTGGAACTGGTTGCCGCTGCCGTACAGCCGGGTCATCCGGAAATAGGTGTTGTCGTCCACATAGGCGATCAAACCTCCCTGGGCCCAGCGGGCCGAGGGTTTGCCGCTCATTTTGGTCTCGATCAGCCAATTGCCCTCCGGCGCTCCGGTCAAAAGAATATTCCGCGCCGTGGCTCCCCCGTCCACAATATCTCCCGCCTCGCTGACGATCCGCATGTTCCCCGGGTTGGCGGACAGGGACCAGTTGGCGCTGTTCTCCCTGACCCACCGCCACTGGCTGTGAAGCGCAGCGTCATTAAACTCGTCGCTGGTGCCCACGGTATACACAGGCCCCGAAGGCCCGCCTGGTGCTGCGCTGAACTGGATCAGCTCCAGGCTGTCAAACCATACCTCCCCGCTGCCCCCGGCCTTGTACAAATAAATGATGGCGCTGGTGGCATCGCTCCCCGTGGTAAAGGTGATCTCCTTCTTGGTATAAGCGGAGGAGGCAACATGGGCATCCTTGGCGGTGCCGCCGTAGTTTTTCACTCCCACCACCGCATCCCCGCCTCCGGTGCTTTTCCCGTACGCATACAGCTTGTAGATGGTATTGGGATATAACCCGCTCACCGTCTGCTCCGCTCCCGCATAAGCACCGGTCAGCTTCGCGGCGTAGCTGCCTTCATAAGCATTGGAGGCCTCTACGGTTGCCCCGTTGTAATGGGTAGGCCAGTTGGTGAAATCCCCGGTTTCAAAGCCCGGATTCTTCAGCAGATTCTCCTCTGCAGGAGGCTGGGGAAGCGGCGGCAAATTATTGGGGTCAAGCCCCGGCCCTTGATAAGCGCCGATGTTGGGGGCCGTCCCGGCGGCAACCGGATTGCCGAAGAAGTCCCGGCCGCCGTTGCCCGCTATGATCCTCCCGGCCCCGATGGCAGGCGAGGTATTCAGCAGCTGGTAGCCCGCCAATGTATTCTTGCCGATTCCGCCGGAGCCCGGAGAAGCCAACTGCGGGTCCGCGGTTATTTTGTGGGCATCCGCAGGTTCGCTTGCAGGATGATTGCCGAAGAAGAGATTATAATCGAACACATTGTTGGTGCTTCCGGCGAAGCTGTAGCCTCCGGAGCCCAGGTTATAGATCAGATTGTTGTAGAAATAGGTGTTTTTGGCATAACCGCCCCAATTGAGCACATCCACCACCTTGGCGTTGGAGGATTTGGGCAGGTACACCGTATTGTTGTAAATGGTGGTGGTATCCGGAGTGCCGCTGAAATTAAAGACGGCTCCCCCGTCGTTTTGGCTGATGTTGTACCGGATCGTGGTGTTGGTATTGGCATTGGAGGCCACCGTGCCGTCATTCACCACCAGAAAAGCACCGCCTGCATTGTTATGGCTGTAATTGTACTGGATTATCGTGCCGTCGCTTTTGTAATCCGCGTCATAGGCCATGGCATCCCCGCCGGGAGCCGTGTTGTATACCTCGTTGAACTGGATGACAGAGTTTTTGCTGGAAAATACCCATAACGGCACATGATAGCTGCCGGACCGCAGATGGGTGTCATACACCACGTTGTTTTCGATAACCCCGCCGGTGGTGTCCAGAATAAACGCTCCATCCGCGCCAATGTCATAGATCACATTGTCCGCCACCCGGAAGCCCGAGGAATATGCCTTTTGGGCGCCGTAAATGTAGATGCCTACACTGTCTACAGTATAAATCTTGCTGTTCTTGACCGTGACATCCGCCACATGATAATCCCAACTGGTGCCCCATACGATAATGCCGCCGTTATGGGCGTAATCCGTGGACACATCCCCTTTGACATGATGGATCTCCAGATTTTCAAACACAAAATGCCGGTACACCTTGGGGTTGGTCCAGGTGCCGCTGCTGCCGTCCACATGGATGCCTCTGCGGACACCCTTGGCGGAGGCGTCATTGGTAATCTCCAGGTTCCGGACCTCCCACTGCTCCTGATTGTAAAAATAGACGGCAGCGGCTGCCCCGGCTCCTGCAATCAGCGGCTTGCGCCCGGAGCCGTACATGTCGATGATGATCGGCTGACCCTCAACCCCCGAGCCCTGGGGCGAAAGTGTTCCCGTCCATACCCCGTCCGCCTTAAACAGAATGGCATCCCCCGGCTGAAAAACAGTGGCATTCACCTTCGCCAGCGTTTTCCAGGCCGCGCCGGCGGATGTTCCCGCATTGGCATCATTGCCGCCCGCCGCATCCACGTAATACGCCGTACCTGCCGCCTGCACCTGCGGAGCCCCCGCCCAAGGCACCCCACCTGCCACGACCACCAGAAAAGCCAGCAACACCCGCAACCATCCAAACTGCTTCAGCTTCATTTCTTCATTTCCCTCCCCGGCTAAAAAAATGTATCAGGAACGCGGCTCTGCCGCCGTGACGGTCAGTAACCGCTTTCAAGATCGCGGTAAGCAACCCTTTATTTCATCGTGATACGGTCATACCCCTCCCGGAACAAAATTACCTCCGCCGCTGACGCAAGCTGTTCCACATGCTCCCGGTACAGCTCATCCAACGACTCCGCCGCCGCCTTCTTGCCAGCCTTCCCATTGCCGCCCCCGCTGCCAAGGGCGTCTCCGGAGCTTCCTGAGCTTCCGGAGTCCACACTCTCCCGCTCCAGCACCTTCACCAGAACCAACTGACCCTGAAGCGCCTCATCAAAAACAGGGCTGGCCTGTCCCTTCTCAAGACCGCCGGCCAATACGGAATACAGCATAGGCTGGGATTTGAAATAGATGCCCGCCGTTTCCCCGTTCAGCTCTTCCTCTGTCACTTGTATCCCTGCCCCGGAGGGCGGTGTCTCTTGGGCCGCTTGCTCCAGACGCTGTTTCAATACGTGTAATGGCTCCCCCTGCCGGTAAGACACGGCCAGCTTTTGGAAACGAACCCGGTCCTCCGCAGGCAATATCGGATTGCGCTCCCGCTCCTTCAGCCGCAGCAGCTCCTCCTCCGTCACCCCCAGCTCCTGAGGCGTTACCTTCTCCTTCAACTCATTGCGCAGCTTGCTCATATAGTAGGGGATGAACACCGTCTCATCCATGCTGACGGGGCCGTACACGGGCAGCCGGGCCTTCACCGCCTCCGCCCGCCGTTTGTTCTCTTTGTTCATCTCCTCCAGCAAATCCCTATACGCCGTACCGGACAGAAGCCCGAAGCGGCTGCCCAGCTCCAATTCCACTTTCCGTTTGACCAGCTCCTCCATGGCCCTGGTCTTCACAACCGTCTCCGGATTCTCTCCGCCATAGCTGGTGTCCCAGAAGCTTTCCGTGTACACAGCGCCGTAGGTCCGGTAGAAATGGTCAATCACCCCAGCCCGTTGGCGGTCCAGCTCTTGCCTGAATTCCAACGCTGTGACATCCATGCCGTTCACCTGCGCAATCCGAACCGCATCCTGCTCTGTCCTGCCGCTTGCATAGAGGACACTCCAGCCCGCCACAACCACAACGATTGCCGCCAAAAGCGCCGCCCCGATTCCAACTCTCATGGCACCACCTCCATTTCCATCTTATTACAGCGCTTTCATCCCGGTAAGTGCTAATCTTTTAAGATTCGCTGGTAAAATATTAAGATTTACCCAATGATGCTACTACTCATCAGCCATGGTTACGGAACTATCCGGCTCTTACAAGGGAAAACCCCCGCTTCCGCGCCGCTAACGGAACTATTAAACTCTTGCAGAAGCAAATTCGGCCACCGGAGCCTCCGGAAGCCTCCTTCTCCTCAGTAAGCGCTTCTCAGTTCCGCTGCAAACTCGGCTGGCCGATTTTCCGCTTGTTAGGGTCGCTGAGTTCCGCTACGGCGCGGGGGAGGCTCGATTCAAGGCTTTTCGCGCTGCACCCGCATCCTCCTCCCGCCAGTTCATTGTGCGGACCCTGGTTCCGTTATTTCACGAAAATCGGCCTTTTTTTCTCCGGAGCGGACACAGAATCCGTTAAACGTAAAAAAGCGGGGGTGCTCCGTACTTCTGGAGTGAAATAACGGATCGTCAGTCCGCGAAAATCCGGAAAAGGGCAAAATGAGAAAAATAGCGGATCGTCGGTCCGCCCCCCGTCAGCCGCTCCATCCAAACCACCAGTTAGTCAACCACCAGTTAGTCTACCCATCCCCACCAGCCGCTCCACCCAAACCACCAGTTAATCTACTCATGCCCACCAGCCGCTCCACCCAAACCGCCAGTTAGTCTCCCCCACCAGCCGCTCCACCCAAAGCCCACCAGTCACTCCATCCAAACCATCAGTTGCTCTCTCCGTCCCGTCAGCCACTCTAGCTGCTCCCCTCAGTCGCTCTGCCGCAGCCCCATCAACGGGCCGAACTGCATCGCACACGCCGCGCCGTTCGTCCCTGGATGCCGTTTTTATCACCAATCCCAATGTTTCCCATTGCGCCTTCGCGCTTAGCGAAGTTAAACCTTCCCATGCGGATAAAAAGAGCCCGCCGCTTCCGGCAGGCCCTCCCTATTCCGCTTACTTCTTCATCTTCTGGTACCACTCGTTGGCTTCCTTGGTGATGTCGTCTCCGCCCAGGCTCTTCCATTCCTTGACGAAATTATCGAACTCGTCAATGGACTTTTTGCCGTAGATCATGCTGATGAAGGTGTCGCCCTCCAGCTTGGCGAGAATGCCGCCCTTGGCTTGCATGGCCGGAGTGTTGGCCCCGGTGAAGGCCTGCGCCACAAAAATTCCCGCTTTCCAGCCGTCATCCACAATCTCGGAGGCCTTGATCACATCCTTGTTGCCGGTAGCCGCCCGCTTCTCCGAAGGAGTCACCGGGGGTTCTCCCCTGCTCAGCCGGGCATTGGTTTTCAGCCCCACGAAGGGGTCCTTGGGTTCGATCAGCAAATACTTGGCCGGTCCCACCTTGCCGCCGGGAATATCCTTGTCCTCCACAGAGCGGGTGCCGTCGGCTTTGATGGTATAGTCGTAATCCTTGTACCAGCCGTTGACAAACTCGCTGCCCTCCCCAGCGTTCACCGATTCAAAAATCCGGTTCAGATACAGGAACAGCGCATCCGCATGTTTAAAATCCTTCTTCACCAGCATGCCGCCACGGAGATAGGTGGTGTCGCGCGCCGCCACCTTGCCGTTGTGGGTGGGCAGCGGGTAGGGCTTCATGGTTGCCCCCGGCACGTTCTTTTGCAGGTCGGGAGTCGGCCAGGTGCCCATCCAATAAGGGGCGGCCACAATCCCTACACGGCCCTGGGCGATGAGCTCCGCCAGCTTGTTCTCGTCATGCAGCCCGGCTTCCTTGGAAATATAGCCCTTGTTGTACCATTCCTTCAGCTTGGTTAATCCGCCCTTCATCTCCGGCACAGTGGAGCCGTGGATCAGCTTGTCGTTCTGCACATTCCACTGGTACGGCACCGTGCCGAAGGCCCCGAACACCCAGGAGGTTTCTCCCAGCCAGCTGGTGAAGGGATTGGGGTAGGAGCCGCCGGAGCCGAAGCTGACCCCCAGCGGGATCACATTGTCATTGCCCCCGGGCTTTTTGTCCAGAATGGTCTGCATGAGGGTCTCCAGCTCATCAAAGGTCTTGGGCGCGCTCACTCCCAGCTTATCCAGCCAGTCCTGGCGGATCCACAGCACAGAGTTGTCATTGCCCGCATTGGCAAAGTTGGGCAGCGCCATCTTCTTGTTGCCGTAGGTCACCTGGCTCCAGTTCAGCGGATTGGAGTTGTAGATTTCCTTCACCTTGGGGGAAGCGTAAGCCTCAAAATCGGCGGTGATATCCCGGTATTTCCCCGACTGGATCAGCTCATCCAGCAAGGTCATGTCCTGGGTGGTAATCACATCCGGCAGCGATTCATTGGCGGTGAGCATCAGCCGCAGCTTGGTGTTGAACTGGTCGCCGGGCACCTGCCACAGATGCTTGATGTCAATGCCCAGCTGGTCATGGGCCCACTTGGTGTGGACATTGTTCTCCATGGTCTCCCCGTTTTTGAACTTGATGGTGGAGTCCGTGGCCTTCACCGTGGTGATGGTCACCGGCGGATCAAACTTGTACGTGCCGTTCTTGATGGCCTCCGCGGTTTCATTCTTGGCTGCGGCTGTAGCTGCGGCAGACGGCGATCCTGCAGGCTCCGCTGTGCCGCTGCCGCCCTCCTTGCTGTCCGTACATCCCGCTGCCGCCGTGGAGAGCGCTATTGCCGCCGCCAGCGCCATACATGTCAACTTTTTATTCATGTGTCTCCAAACCTCCCTTTCGGACTGTAATCCGTTTGCAATTCTTATCTTATTACAGCGCTTACACCCCGGTAAGAGAGAAAGTTTTAAGATCGCCTGTTAATTTGTTAAGGTCCGCGTAAAACTCCGCATGAGTCTGTCCGACGGTGTGATTTTGGTGAATAAATATTCGCTGGGCACATTCACTACCGGGATAGGCTTGGCTTGGAAGCTCAAACACGTTTTGTCGGCCTTGATTTGATTCGATTTTTAAGGTGTCAAAGCCGCCAAAAAACTCGCCCTCAAGCCAACCTATCCCTCCCGTTTCATGTTGTTAAATATTTATTCACTGTCTTCCTTTCGTCGGACAGACTCCTACATCCCCACCCGGTCCCGGAATTCCTGCGGCGTCACCCCGTAGTGCTGCTTGAACAGCTTGCTGAAATAGGGGGGATTCTGGAAGCCCAGACGGCTGGCCAGCTCATAAATTTTAATCTCCGTGGTGCGCAGAAGCATCCCCGCCTTCTCCATCCGGTAGCGGATGATGAAGTCGCTGATGTTCTCCTTCATCTCCTGCTTGTATAACGTCGACAGATAGACAGGATGGAGCCCTACATGATCGGCAATCGTCTGCAAGGAAACATCCCCGGCAATCTGGGCCTCGATAAACCGGTGAATCCTGGCGATGAGCTGGCCCTTGCTGTCCTTGAGATCCCGGAGGCTGGCCGCCTCCATCCTCTCCAAAGCATCCAGCGCCCAGCTGCGCACCCGTTCAGGCCGCCTGAACAGCCTCGGGTCCGCCGTCAGCCCCGCCTCCCAGCCCGACAGCTCCAGGAGCGTCTTCCCCTGCAGATGGGCCAGGTACAGGAATGCGTTGGCCAGGGTGTAGACAATCTCCATCAGATGCTCCTCGGTGTCCAGCATTCTCTCGTCCATCTCGCCGAACACCTGGTCCAGCTTCTGGCGGGCGTCATCATAACGCCCCGCCTCCAGCAGCTGCTGGAAGCCCGGCGGACTGTGCAGGGTATTCAGGGATTTGGACTGGCTGCGCAGCTCCCCGGCCCGGAGCAGCCGTCCTTCCCCGCTGCGGGGCACCTTGCGGAACTCATTCAGCCCGGTCCGGTACAGATCCTCCAGCTCATCCGGCAGCCGGAAGCTGCTGCTGACCCATACCGAAACCTGGCCCTTGAGGACATCCGATATCTTTCCCTGAAGCTCCCGGACGGCAGTCTCGGCCATGAGCGAAGCTTCACCGGCAGAAGCGGCCCCGTCCTTGGGCTGCAGCACAAAAACCAGATAATCCTGAGCGTCCTTGCAGAACCAAACCCGGTAATCCGCCTCCAGCAGCTCTCCGGCAATATTTTGGACGGCATACTCATATAAATCCATGTCCCGGTCCCCGGACTGGCGGAACAGTCCTTCGAGACGCACCATCGCCATGAAGCAAGAAGCATCCGGCCGAAAAGGCAGACCATATTCCTCCATCCGCGCCAAAAGCTCCGGGGCAGGCAAAACCGTCCCGGACAGCAAGTCCTTCAGCAAACCGGAGCGGAGCATGGGCAAATGGGTGCGCAGCGTCCGCTTTGTTTTCTCCATGGAGCCCTTCTCCTGCTCCTCCAGTTGGATAGCGTCCGCAAGCTCCTTCACCTGGGCCAGCAGCTCCTCATCCCTTACCGGCTTCAGCAGATAGCTGGAAATGCCGTATTGGATGGCCTGCCGGGCATATTCAAATTCGCCATAGCCGGTCAGCAGAATGCAGCGGGTCAGAGGATATTGCTCCCGGATGCAGCGGCACAGCTCCAGACCGTCCATGCCGGGCATACGGATGTCGGTGACCACAATATCCGCCTCCGTCCGCTTCAGCACCTCCAGGGCGGCAAGCCCGTTGTCCGCCTGATGCACCGCTCCGATGCCAACACCGGCCCAATCATTGTTCACCAGACTTTTCAGAATCACCGGCTCATCATCCACCAGCAGCAATTGGATCATTGTAATCCTCCTCTTTTTTAGGCTTCCACCGCAGGGCAACCCGCAGGCCGCCCAGTTCTTCCGACTTATCCAGGGTGATCCCTGCGCCGGGACCAAAGCGGGAGAAGAGCCGCTGATGCACATTCCACAAACCGCAGCCCGTATCCGCATCCATGGGCCGCTCCAGACCTTCCATAAGGCCGCGAAGAGCCCCCTCCTCCAAACCTGCGCCGCTGTCCTCCACCACCAGCAGATTCCACCCCGCCTCCCGGAGTCCGGAAATCCGGATGGTCCCCCGGCCGGGCTTCGGTTCGATCCCGTGCTCGATGGCATTTTCCACCACCGGCTGAAGAATCAGTCTCATGATTGGCTCCGCCAGCATATCGGGAGGAACCTCGATGCGGTAATCCAGCCGCTCCAGCCGCAGCGCATAGATGTTCAAGTAGTGGGTGACCAGCTCCAGTTCCTCCCGGAGAAGCGGCAGCTGATTCTCCACACGGGTGGTATAGCGGTAATAATCCGCCAGATGGTAGGCCATCCGCCTGATGGTATCCGTCTCCCCCGCCTTGGCGCAAGCGGCAATAAAGGACAGGCTATTATACAGGAAATGGGGATTGATCTGGGATTGCAGCTGCTTGAGGGTGGCCAGCCGGGAGCGGTTCTGCTCCTCGTACACATGATGGATCAGATGCTGGATCTCCGTGCCCAGATCATTAAAGCGCAGCATCATGTAGTCGAATTCATTGTGGAACTTCTTCCTGATCCGGAAGGAATAATTGCCTCCCTCATACTGCTTCAGCCCCTTCACAATGGCGGAAATCGGCTTTTGCACATGCAGATACAACAGGTACGCCACGGCGAAGGCCAGCAAAATCAGCACAGCTAGGCTGAGATAAAACAGATTGCGCGCTTTCATAATGGGCGCGTGAATCACGTTCAAGGGCACATAGTGGAACAAATAAGCGTCCAGGGTCGGAAGATGCACATAGCTCAGATAAGCTTTCCGGTTATCCAGCTCCATATTCCGGTGGCCGCTGTCCCCCAGCTCCTCCTGCAGAAGCTTCCTTCCCACATCCGCAAACATGGCATCTCCGGCGGCGGTGCCGGAAACGGCTGCTCCCCCTTTGGTCAGCAGAAAGGACTGCCCTGCGGCCTCCGACTGGTACTGCTGCAGCATCCGGCGGATATTGTCCAGCCCGAAGCGCACCTCATACACGGCGCTTGCCGTCTGCGGCGTGCTTTTGGAGAAGTAAGGGTCCCAGATAAACAGCTGGTAATAGGGCTCCTCCAAAGGGTTCGTTTGACGGAATTCCCATTTGCCGTTTTCGGAGCGGTCCAGCAGTTCCTGGTCGTAGCTGTCCCCCAGATTGGTGGAAACCCGGTGCCCAACCGTAGGCCAGTAGATGGACAAATGATTGGACCAACTGCTGGAGAAGCTCTGCATGTACAGCTTTTCCTTCACCTGCCGCTCCGTGTTGATCATGGCATAATAATCGCCGCGCAGCATGCTGGTTTGCAGCTCCAGCACCGATGAGTCCCGGATCAGCACACTGGAGGACAGGGACAGCCGCTCCGCGTTGGCTTCGATCTGCTGCTTCAAAAACTGCAGCTGGCTGGTGTTCTGTGCCGTGATCTGGGTGTCGATCACACGCAAGCTGGTCCTGTTGAAATAGGCGAACAGAATCACCACAGGCACCAGCAGCATCAGCATTACACCGTTCATTTTGACAAATATGGGCCGGTTTCTCCGCATCCCGCTTCCCTCCCGCAATGGCTTGCGCTTCAAACAGCCTGCGTCTTAAGATAGTGACATTGATCTTAAAACCTTGTTCTATACATGATTTCCCGGCTCGCCTTACAATGGGAACTACAGAGGAATCCACAAAGGAGGGGCCGGAATGAAGAAAACCGATACTGCACCATTATACGGCGTTGGAAACGTTTTAAAAAGGAAAAATATTGCGCGCCACTATAAAAACTGGAGATTGCACCTGATGCTGCTCCCCGCTGTGCTCACCGCGCTTATCTTCAGCTATGCCCCCATGCCCGGCATTGTCATGGCCTTTCAGAACTTCAAACCTTGGCTGGGCATCCAGGGCTCGGAATGGGTGGGGCTGGATAACTTCCGGCTGATCTTCACCATGAAGGATTCTGTGCAGGTCATCTGGAACACCCTGTCCATTTCCGTGCTCAAAATCTTTTTCGGCCTTACGGTGCCTGTCACCTTCGCCCTGCTGCTCAATGAGGTGCGGGCCATGAAGCTGAAGCGCTCCATCCAAACCATGGTCTACCTGCCCCACTTTATGTCCTGGGTTATTCTGGGCGGCATCCTCCTGGACCTGCTCTCCCTGGACGGGCTTGTCAACCGGGCGTTAACCTTCCTCCACCTCCAGCCCATCCTGTTCCTGGGGGACGGCTTCTGGTTCAGGGTAACGGTTATCGTCAGCGACCAGTGGAAGGAATTCGGCTTCTCGGCCATCGTCTTCCTGGCCGCCTTGGCGGGAATCAATCCCGATCTGTACGAGGCTTCGGAAATCGACGGCGCCGGGCGGTGGAAGCAAACCCTGCACATTACCCTGCCTTCCTTGCTGCCCATTATGAGCGTGGTGTTCACCCTGTCTCTGGGCAACATTCTGAATGCCAATTTTGACCAAATCTATAACCTGATCAATCCGCTTGTGCTCCAGCAGGGGGATATTATCGACACCTATGTCTTCCGCAATTTCCAGGGCGGCCAATACAGCCTGGCGGCGGCAGTGGGCTTGTTCAAATCGGCAGTAGGCTTCATCCTCATCAGCGGCGGCTACTATTGCGCCTACAAGTGGACGGATTACCGGGTATTCTAAGATAAGGAGGCAAGCGGCCATGTATTACAAAAATTCCACCTACAAGGTGTTTTACGGCTTCAATATTTTTCTCCTGCTGCTGGTGTCGGTGCTGTGCGTCCTGCCGATTCTGCATATATTCGCCGTTTCCCTAAGCGGCAAGTCCGCCGCCGAAGGCAATCTGGTCACCTTCATTCCCATCGGCTTCAATCTGGACAGCTACACGGAAACCCTGAAGAACGGAAACTTTGTGGGGGCCATCCGCATTTCCGTGCTCCGGGCCATTATTGGAACCGGCTTGTCCATGCTGGTGACGGTGCTGACCGCCTTTCCCTTATCCCGCAACAGCAGGGAGTTTGCCCCCCGCAACAGGTATGTCTGGTTTTTCCTGATTATCATGATCTTCCATGCCGGGCTGATCCCCCACTATCTCCTGATCCAGAAAATCCATCTGATCGGCTCCTTCTGGGTCTACATTTTGCCCCATCTGCTAAGTGTGTGGAATGTGATTCTGATGATGAACTTCTTCCGGACCATCCCCAAGGAGCTGGATGAAGCGGCCATTGTGGACGGAGCCTCCTCCTTCCGGATTCTGGGTTCGGTGTATCTGCCCATCTCCATGCCCGCCATTGCCACCATCTCCTTGTTCTCCATGGTAGGCCACTGGAACAATTGGTTCGACGGTATGCTCTATATGCGTTCGCCGGAGCAATGGCCCTTGGCTACTCTGCTGCAAACCATTGTTGTGGCTCTGGATTTAAGCAAAGCGGGAATCAATTACGAGGACCTGCAGCAGCTCTCCAACCGAAGCCTGAAGGCGGCGCAAATTTTCATTGCCATGCTGCCCATCCTGGCCGTGTATCCGTTTTTGCAGCGCTACTTTGTGAAGGGTATGGTGCTGGGGGCAGTCAAGGAATAGGAGCGTCTGAAGCGCGCAAGGAAAACCGTCCGGCAGCGGCGGCGGCGGATTACTTCAATAAAAAAGCTTTGAGAACGGGACCGGATCTCCGGAAAGACGTTCTCAGAGCTTTTTTTGGCATGTAACAAAAACCCCAAAATTTACAGATGAAGACGTTTTCTTAAAAAAGCCCGGTTATTCCTTAAAAAAGCGCATATGAAATCCTCCTGCCCGTTGCTACCATAGGCCTTGTCAGACCCATGCACCAGACTCTGGAAAGGAGAACCACATGACCAAACAAACCAAGCAAGCCCTAGCCGTATTGTTAAGTGCAGCCATGTTATTTTTGCCGATGTATTCCTGTCTGTTGGGGATCGGGGCCAAAGCGTCTGCAGCCTCCCAAACCGTAACCTTCCCGGCGGCGCAGGATACCTTTGTTTCCAATTTCAACGGCCAGGGAGACCGGTTGGGAACCAGCTTAAACTCAAACAAACTGATTTACGGGAAATTCAGGCACGTATATCTCCAGTTCGACCTGTCTGCCATTGATACGGCGCGTTATAATGTGGATGAAATGGAAATGACCCTCAACTTCAGAAAATCCCATGCGCCCAATGAGCTGATATTTACGGAAAGCCAATCCGTATTGCGAGATTCGGATGAAGCGTGGACGGTAACCAATCTGACCTATAACAACCGGCCTTATGACATAGCGGAATCTCCCGTCATAACCCGCAATGTAACCGGCACCGGAGAGGAAAACCTCTCCATAGACCTGTCCCCGCTTGTCCGGTCCGCCTTGAGCAACGGAAGGAAGACAGTCAGCATTCATCTTGCCACAGCCAAGGTGAATGAGGATTCGGTCTCTGCCAGCGAGATGTACTCATCCAGAAATACATCCGGCCAGCCGGGACCTACCTTGGCCGTTACCCTGGGCAAGCCTATTGTGGAGGACAATATTGACCGAACGGCGCTCCATGCGCTGATTGCGGAAGCAAACCAGCTTGTGGAAAACTACTACACGCCGGGAAGCTGGGCAGACTTGGCCCAAGCTCTCAGTCACGCCAAGGAAATCAGTTTGATCGGAACCAGCCAAGCCGAGGTGAATGGGGCCCTGGTTTCGCTGCAGGCGGCGATGGACGGGCTGGAGGCCGCCGAGCTTCCGGCGAAGATTGCGGGGCCTGATATGGGAAATTATTTTGTTAACAGCCAAAATGCCGCCAAGATATTTCGCATGAAGAATGAGAATGGGCAATATGTCCGGGTTGACCCCGGCACGGAGAAGCTGTCCCTGACCTCCGATGCCGCCTCGGCTTCTGCCTTTGCGCTGTATGTCCTTGACTATTTTGCAACCGTGGATCATGCGGAGCCGGAGGCCGGAGCCACACTGACGGCTTACTCCATCAAGTCTCTGGATAACGGCAAATTTCTGACCATCCAGAATTATTTTACGGCGGAGGAATTCCTGGGCGGCACCCATCGTTACTATAATATTTTGAGCGGGGCGCAAAGCGGCACCAGCACAAGCAGGATTTTTGAGATTAAGGCATCGGCGGCCGTGCCGGGCTGGAATGAGCGGTTTTATATAGACCATTATGCCGATTCGGGCTATTACCGCATCTGGTCCCATTTATCCACCATGAGAGATGATGCCAACTTCAGCCGCTTTAATGTGAAAATGACGGACAGCTCCATGCAGAGCAGCGGCACCGGCGCGGAGAATACGGAATACAGATTCTACTTTGAGGAAGCGTCCGGCCGGGATCTGCTGGAGGTCAATCAGGAGGTTTCCGGCGATACTGCCCGTCTGGCCTGGCGTCCGGTCAACGGCGATGTGAGTCCCGCCCATTACAGGATTAATGGAACTGTAGCGGAGGCGGTGTATGCAGACGGTCTTATGCGTGCGGCGCTTACGGGCTTGAGCCCTGGGATCCATTCGTATTCGCTGGCATACAGCGGCGGGGATTACCAAGCCCAAACGGAGCTGACCATCCGGATTTTTGACCATCCGGGCATTCTGCTTGGCAACAGTGACCTGGACAGGATGAAGCAGCATGTGCAGAACAAGGAGGAGCCGTGGTATTCCGATTATCAAAGGCTGCTGAACAGCGTTCCCTATCTTGTTGCCGGCTCTGATTACGAAACCACGGTCTTTTCCAATGTGGGGCGCGGCGGAGGCGCTTCCGATTCGGGCAATATCGGCTATTTTGAAAAAGCCGGCAACGCCGCGTACTTCAACGCTTTGCAGTGGGTGATTACAGGAGAGGAGCGGTTCGCCGCCAAGGCTGCGGACATTCTGAACAAGTGGGCGCAAGGACTGAAGGTGATTGACGGCAGAGACCGGATACTGGGAGCCGGCATCAACGCTTACAAATATGCCAGCGCTGCGGAGATTATCCGGTATTATAACGGCGGCTACAGCGGCTATAGCGACGCCGACTTCAAGACGCTGCAGAGCATGATGCTCAATGTGGTCTATCCGGTTATCCAGGATGCCGCCGTGCCCATGATCGCCAACGGCAACTGGGATTTGGCCGCCATTGTCAGCATGATGTCCATCGGGGTGCTTTGCGACAATACGGAAATTTTCGACCGGGCGGCATTCTTCTATCAGGACATTCATACTAACGGCTCCATCTTCGCTTATGTGCATGATTCGGGACAAACCATGGAAACCGGACGGGATCAGGCCCACGCCATGCTGGCTCTCGGATATATGTCGGAAATTGGCCTGATCGCAAAAAATCAGAATGTGGATTTATATTCCCTATACGGCAACAGACTGGCGAAGGCGTTTGAATATTTGGCCAAATATAATCTGTATTCCAAGGAACTGTACGGAGTGGACGTTCCCTTCACCGCCATGCCCAACGTGTTTAATGACACCGGCAAGGGCTATTATGGAGCAGGCTTCGACCGGGACAGCAACGGTCTGAACAGAGGGGAGCTGCGGCCTGTTTTTGAGCAGGGCCTGGCCCTCTATGCCGGGACCGATGCGGATTTGACCTGGACGGCAAGAGCGGCGGCAGCGGCGCGCCCCCAAGGCATGGTCCATTTTGACAACCTGAACTTCGGCACGCTGACCCATTATAATGGAGAGCCGCAGGAGACCGGCGGCCCCTACTTCCAGCTGCGGACAAGATGGGAGCCGCTTTATCAGCGGAATTGGAGCATGGTTGACGGAGAACGGGTGGCCGAAACCCTCAACTCCTACTATGATATAAACGCCAGCGGAGAGCTGATTACCAGCGTCATGAAGCAGGAAGCCCCCTTCTATCAGCTGGTCGCCAATGATGACGGGACATACTCGGTTCGGCTGGTAAAAACCAATACCTATCTGTCGGTGAAGGACGAGCTTGCCGGAAATTATAACGCGATCAAAGCCGATGCCGCCGAGATCGGGGATCACGAGAAGTTTCTGCTCCGCTCAACCGGGGTAGGGCCCTTTTTCCTGGCCTCCCCTTTGTACGGAAACCGGGTTGTGTATCAGGATGCGGCAGGCTCCGGAAGCAGCGCTGTTCTGACCCTCCGGCTGGGAACGAAGACGCTGGCTGATATTGCCGATGTTGGAAATGTAACCACCAATGAAAGACTCCTCTTCATGTACAATACGGAGGATGTGGCTCTGTACGGCAGTGCGGCTCCAAGCATTACCTCAGCCAATAGCGGCAGTGTTGCAAGCGGCCGGGGCGGCACCTTCCAGGTGCAGGCGGCAGGCACAGCTCCCTTCACCTATTCGCTGGAAGGCGCGCCTGCGGAGGTGGCCATCAACCGCGCAACAGGCTTGATCACGGTTGCGGGCACGCTGGCGCCGGGAGTGTATACCTTTACCGTTGCGGCATCCAACGGCATAGCGCCTCATGCGGAGCAGCAGTATACGCTGACAGTGACGGCAGTGACAGAGCCGCCTGCTTCATCTGAGGATGACACTGCTACGGAAACGGGCCCTTCCGCGCCGGCAGTGCAGCCAACGGAGACACCCTCCGGAAAAGCCTCCCTCAATGGAGTAACGGGAGCCCTTGTCCGGAATGAAGCCGGCGGGTACAGCCTGGTAAGCACTGCGGAGCAAATCGCCGCCGCCCTTGCCGGCAGCAGCCAGCTGATTATCAACGCGGAGGAGCTGGATGATTTGACTATACAGCTCCCCCTTTCCGCCATGGATTCGGCAGCCTTGACCGTCCGCACCGATTTCGGAGCAATCACCCTCCCCAATGAAACGCTGCAAAATATAATGAAGAAATACGGGGATACCCTGACGCTCCGCATCCGGCAGAAGGAGGGCTATACCGTCGAGCTGCTGAAAGAGGATCAGCCGGTGCCGTACCATGATCCTGCCAATCCCTTGACGCTGACTCTGCCTGTCCGGGATGCAGCCGGACACAGCGGGGATGAATGGGTGGCCATCAGGAGGGAGAACGGCAAAATTTTCCCGCTGGCGGTCGCCAAAGGCGGCAGCATGACCTTTGCCATTGAGGCTACCGGCGCTTATGACGTGATTCATAACGGCAGGAGCTTTGCTGATGTCGCCAGCGGCCATTGGGCGGCGGCGGATATTGCCCTGGCAGCGGCTCGGGGCTTGTTCTCCGGCACAGGCGACCAAATCTTCGAGCCCGATGGAATCTTAACCCGGGCCATGCTCGCGCAAGTGCTGGCCAATTTGGAGGGAGCCGATCTTAGCGGGTACGGGCAGTCCGCCTTCACCGATGTGCCGGAGGGGGAATGGTATGCCGCAGCGGCTGCCTGGGCCAACAGGATGGGCATTGTGAACGGAATGGAAGAGGGCCGGTTTGCGCCCCAAGACAGCCTGACCCGGGAGCAGCTGGCGGTTATGCTGCACCGCTACGCCGCAGCCAAAGGTTATAAGCTGCCTGCATCAGCAGCAGCGGCCTTCACGGACGGCGGCAGCATCAGCTCCTGGGCCGCAGAGGCGGTTGACGCCTTGGCCGCGGCAGGACTGATCACAGGCAAATCCGACGGGCTCTTTGATCCGCAGGCCGGCGTTACCCGGGCGGAGGCGGCAGCAGTGTTCGCCCGCTTCATCCGCGCCCTCAGCCCCGGCCAATAAACGGCCCGATTGCTTACCGCGCTTGCCAAAAAGGACCCTTGCGGGTCCTTTTTGGCGTGGTTGCGCGGAGTTGCGCCGATTGCGTGGAGTTGGGCGGAGTTGCGCCGATTGCGCGGGGTTGCCAGGAGTTGCCCGGATTTGCGCTGAAGATGCGAAAATGAGGTGCGATGAGGCGTCATATCCGGCATTTTCATCTGCTGCACTCCGGGAAATTTGGAGAAAAACCGAACTTTTCCGCCAAAGGATGAAACCGCCTATCGGAACCCTTGACATTTCCAAAATACGGACCCTACAATGAGACTGATTTTCACTGAAATGGCAATGATCACAAATTATCTACTTTGGGGGGAAACAAACATGAACCGATTGTACAAACAGACTTTATCCGCCGTATTGGGCATGGCTTTGATCTTGAATCTGGCCGGCTGCGGAGGCGGCTCCAGCGACTCCGCCGCTTCTCCGTCCCCGGCTGCCACTGCCGCCGCATCCGCAGCAGCCGCTTCGCCGACTGCCAAACCAAGCACCGCTCCCGCCGCGAAGGCCAAGCTGAAGGTTGGGGCCTTGAAGGGGCCCACCGGCATGGGTATGGCCCATCTGATGGAGCAGGACGCCTTGGGTTCCGCATCGGCGGATTATGAATTTACGCTGTTGGACAGCCCCGATGACATGACCGCCAAAATTATCAACGGAGAGCTGGATGCCGCCGCCATTCCCACCAATCTGGCCCTCACTCTCTACAATAAAACAGGAGGAGCCATCCAACTGGCAGCCGTCAATACCTTGGGCGTCCTGTATGTGCTGGAGAAGGGGGACACCATCAAATCCATTGCCGATTTGAAGGGAAAAACCGTGTATACCAGCGGCAAAGGGGCCACTCCCGATTTTGCCTTCCGCTACATTCTGAAGCAGAACGGGCTTGACCCGGAGAAGGATGTCACTCTGGACTACAAGCTTCAGCAAACAGAGCTGGCCGCAGCCGCCGCTTCCGGTGACGCTCCCATTGCCCTTTTGCCCCAGCCCCATGTCACCACGGCTATGCTGAAAAATCCGGAGCTGCGGATTGCCCTGGATGTAACCAAGGAATGGGAAAAAGCCGCAGGCTCGTCCAACCAACTGGCCATGGGCAGTCTCGTGGTGCAGAAAAAAACCGTCGCCGCCCAGCCGGACGCCATCAAGGCCTTCCTCGGGGAGTACAAAACCTCCGCCGAATTCGTAAACAAAGACAGCGCCAAAGCCTCCGAGCTGATTGCCAAATATGCCATTTTGCCCAGTGCTGCCGTTGCTCTGAAGGCCATCCCCTTCTCCAACATCACCTACATCGACGCCCAGGATGCCAAGCCCATGCTGAACCAGTTCTACAAGGTGCTGTTTGACTTTGAGCCCAAGTCCGTAGGAGGCAAGCTGGCGGATGAAGGCTTCTATTACTCCAAATAAAACGTTGGCAGCCGCAAGGCTCCGGAGCCTTCTGCGGAAGGCGGCCGTGCTGGTTTTTTGGCTGCTGGTATGGCAGGCGGCTTATCTGGCGGTGGACCGGGAGCTGTATCTGCCCGGCCCTCTGGCGGTGCTGCTGCGCCTCGCGGAGCTTGTCCGGCTGAAGGCCTTCTGGGTGGACACGCTTCATTCCGTTGTGCGCGTGGCGGAGGGCTTCGCCTTATCCATGGCCCTTGCCGTCCTGCTGGGTGTGCTGTCGGGTCTCAGCGGCTTTGTTCACACCCTGTTGAGCCCGTTGGTTACGGCGATAAAAGCGACCCCGGTGATGTCCTTTATTATGATCGCCCTGTTCTGGTTCTCGTCCGGCCAGGTTCCGGTGTTTGTGTGCTTTCTGATGTGCTTCCCCATTGTCTGGACGCCCATGGTGGAAGGCATCCGCAATGTGGACGGGCAGCTGCTGGAAATGTCGCGGATGTTCCGCGTCCATCTCCGGGTGCGCATCCGCCGGCTGTACATCCCGTCCCTGCTCCCGTTTTTCACGCCCGCCTGTCTGAATGCCCTGGGCTTCGGCTGGAAGGTGGGGGTGGCCGCCGAGGTGCTGAGCCATCCGGCCCGGTCCATCGGCAGCCATCTCTACGAGGCCAAAGCTTATCTGGATTCGGCAGAACTGTTTGCCTGGACGGTGGTTGTCATTGCGCTCAGCATGGGATTTGAAAAGCTGTTCGCCTATCTGATCCGACGCCTGCCTGCGGGCAAAAGGGAGGTGCTGAGACCGGATGCTTAAGGTCAGACATGTCAAGAAAGCGTATGGCGGCTTAAAGGTGATGGATGATTTCTCTCTGGAACTGGAGGAGGGCCTGGTGCATTGTCTCTTCGGTCCCTCCGGCTGCGGCAAAACCACCCTGCTCCGGCTGCTGGCCGGCTTGGCCGCGCCGGATGAGGGAAGCATCGGCACGCCGGAGGGCGCTGACCGGGCGATGGTCTTCCAGGAGGACCGGCTGCTGCCCTGGCTCACCGTCCGGGAAAACATCGCCTACGCGCTGGAGAGCCGGATTGGCCGCTCTGCCGCACTGGCAGAGGCGGACCGGTGCGGCGGCCAGGTGGGACTGGGCGCCTTCCTCGGCGCCCTGCCCGGCCAGCTCAGCGGCGGCATGCAGCGGCGGGTGGCCATTGCCCGGGCGCTTGCCTGCCGGGCGGAGCTGCTTTTCCTGGACGAGCCCTTCAAGGGGCTGGATTATAGCCTCAAGCAGGAGCTGATGGGGCTGGTGCAGGAGCTTTGCAGCCGCGGGCGGCAAACCATCCTGCTGGTCACCCATGATCCCGAGGAGGCCTATTGTCTGGCGGATTGGGTGCATATGGTGGAAGGCCCGCCCCTCTCCGTGGTGAAGCAGCTGGATGTGGCGGCATTCCGCAAAACGTTGGCGAATGGAGCGGAAGCCGCAGGTTTGCAGCAATTCCGCGCGCTTCTGATGAAGCCGGGCGCGGTGGACCAGCGGCATTAGGCGGAGTCTCTGCGGATGTGCGTCGCGGCTAGCGTCTGATAGGGATGCGCTGCTGCACACAGTTGCTCCAGCCTCGCGCCCATCACCTGATACGGATACGCTGCTGCACATATTTGCTTCAGCCCCGCGGCCTTCATCTGATACGACACGCTGTTGCACATATTTGCTCCAGCCTCGCGTCCATCACCTGATACGACACGCTGCTGCACACACATTCTCTCCTGCGACCATCACCTGATACGCGGAACACTGTGTACACATCTAGCTCACCCCCGCGTCCAGGAGGGATAGGGACATGTTGACTCAACGAGGGTGAGGGGGGGCCGACGGTTACGGAACTAAGAAGCGCTTAATGGGCAAATTCGGCGCGATTTCACATATTGCGGAACTCAGCGACTCTTATTGGCTTGGTTTGCCTTCCATTACGGCGCATCCCCCCGCATCCCCTCCGTAAGAGTCGCATAGTTCCGTAAAAAATGCGGACAGCCCATTTTCGCCGTTTAAGCGTCTCTTAGTTCCGCTAGGATCGCTGTCCCCGCCGCGATCTAGCGCGATCTGTGGCAGGCTCGCCCCTGCGCAAAGCCGCCAAAAGCACCCGCAGAACACAGAAAGCGTCTGCGGGTGCTTTAATTTTTGTCACACAAAAGAGGCACCCGGCCTGGGTGCCTCTGCTTCTTCTATAGACCCGGTGGGGGTCGAACCCACAACCTACCGATTAAGAGTCGGTTGCTCTGCCATTGAGCTACGGATCTGCAACGTTTGTTATAATATCACGGCCAGTACCAAANACGTTTGTTATAATATCACGGCCAGTACCAAAATGCAACCCTTCGTGTTTGATTTTTTTCAGGAAGCCGGGTTTAGGCGAAGGATTAGCGGAACCTGTTTTCCGCAATATTCCCGGCAATGGGCAAAAGCCGGAGGAGCCAGCCAGCTACGGCTCGAATCCCCGCAGCAATCCGCGGCGGGCGGCCCTCAACCTTTTTACCGGCGCATCAGCCCAAGGATCAGCGCCTCCAGCCCCTCCCCGTCGTCCTTGTCCAGAACGGGCACCTCCGTCCCCGCCGCAGCCCTGACTTCTGCGGCAGGCAGCCAGCTGGCCACCGCCAGAAGGGCGTCCAGCCTGCCCAGCAGCTCCAACTGCTCCGCATGGCGGATAACCGCAAGCTTGGGGTACCCTTCCGCCTTAAAGCCCTCCACCAGCACCACGTCCATGTCCCCCATCCGCTCCAGCATCTCCGCCAAAGGCGTGTACCGCTCCTCCAGATAGCAGGTGCGGCCCTCCGCCTCCGAGGAGATGGCAACCACCCGGGCGCCGGCCTCCCGGTGCCGCCAGGTATCCTTGCCCTCCACATCCATCTGGAAGCGGTGGGCGTCATGCTTCACCGTCCCAACCTCATAGCCCCGGGCGGACAACAGCTCCACCAGCCGGCAGAGCAAGGTGGTTTTGCCGGCATTCTTGTAGCCCACCACCTGCACTACGCAAGGTTTTCCGCTCATGAGAAAAGGCCGCCTTTCAAGGGGATCAGGGCAACCAGCTCACCCTGCCTCATAGGCTTCTCCGCCGGAGGCACTACAATCAGGCAATCGGCATCCCGCAGGGATACGGTAATGCTGGAGGCATCGACGCCCACCGGCTCCGCCCAAAGCTGCCCCTCCGGTCCCACCCGGCGGACGCCCCGCACAAACCGGGTGAATTTGCCGTCGGTTTTCAGACTCTCCGCCTTCAGCCGGGCCGGCAGGGTGTCTATGCGCGGGCTTACCTCCTTCTCCCCCAGCAGCTTCCGCACCGCGGGCCGCACCAGCAGCTCAAAGCCCACAAAACAGGCCGCCGGATTCCCCGACAGCGCAAACAGCAGCTTGTCCCGGCGGACGCTGACCGTAGTCGGGCTGCCGGGGCGCATCGCCAGCTTGTTGAACAGAAGCTCCCCGTCCCATCCCGTGGTCAGATCGTACAGAATATCATAATCCCCCACCGAAACGCCCCCGGTGGTAATGACCAGATCATACGTATCCATGGCGGCGGTAATGGCTTGACGGGCTGGCTCCAGGCTGTCCGGGATGGCTCCTGCCAGCACAGGCTCGCAGCCTGCCTCCCGCAGTTGGGCCAGCAGCATATAGCTGTTGCTGTTGCGGATTTTGCCCGGAGCAAGCGGCTCCTCCACCGCCAGCAGCTCGGAGCCGGTGGCAAACACCGCCACCCGCGGCCGGGCATACACCTGCACCCGGGCGGCCCCGAACATGGCCAGCAGAGCCGCCTCCCCGGGACCGATCCGCCTTCCGGTCTCCAAGAGCCTTTCCCCTTGCCCAACCTCCAGGCCAATTTCGGAAATATTGGCGCCTGCTTTTTCGCCCCGCAGAATAGCCACTGTCGTCCCCAGCGCCCCGTTTTCCTCCTCCGCCGTATCCTCCAGCCTGACCACTGCATCCGCCCCGTCGGGAACCGCCGCTCCGGTCATGATCCGGACCGCCTGGCCGGGCTCAAGGCGCTTTCCGTGGACACTGCCGCAAGGAACATTCCCCGCCACCTGCAGCAAAACGGGTGACTCTGCGGACGCTCCCGCCGTCTCCTCCGCCCGGAGCGCATAACCGTCCATGCCCGAACGCCGGAAGTGGGGAACCGGCTGGTCGGCTGTCAGGGGCTCCGCCAAATGGCGGTCCCACGCATCGGCCAATGGGACCGTTTCCGTCCGTCCCGGCCGTACCCGTTCCAATATCCGCGCTGCGGCCTCCTCTACTGATAACGCGATCCGCTGGAATCTCATGCTGCTTCCCCCTTGCCTCCTGCGCGAGGCGGCATTATTGGTCCTCTTGCTTTTGTCCGGCAGCGGGCGCCAGCTCGGGGGCAGGCTTGGTTTTCCCTCCTGCCGCCAGCTGGTACCAGGTAGCTCCGCCGTCGGAAGTCAGATACATATCATGCTCATATGTGCTGATTGCCCATTCCTCAGGTCTAGCGGGATTGTGCGAGGTATGCGCCACCGCATCCTCCTTCAATTCGGGCAGCGGAATTTCCGCCGTTTGCTTGCCGGTGGAATCCAGCTGCAATAACGACGGCTTATCCTTGAAAATCCCTGCGGTGATCATGCCGTCCGGATCGTAGGACAAGGACGAGATGCCAAGGCCGGGCAGCACCTTCACAAAGGTCTCCCCCTTATCCCGGGACAAAAACAATCCGTCTCTCGCCCCCAGGGCAACCTGCTCCGGCCGGTCCGGATGCACAGCCAGGCCGGTGGGCTCGCCCTCAAAGCCCTTCATCGCCGCTCTTACCCAGCTTTCGCCTTCGTCCGCCGTATAGTACAGACCGGGCTGCCGGAGCGGTTGGGCTCCGTAGGTCTCATGATAGCCATATACAACGGCGGGAGAGCGCATAGTCGAGGCCAAAAAATGAAAGTTGATCTTCCCCTCCAACGTCAGCAGCTCCACCGTTTTTCCCGCATCGGCGCTTTTGACCAAACCCAGCGGGTTGGGCAGCTTGGAGCCTGGACCGGGCAGGCCGCTGGCATAAAAGCCTCCCTCATACGGCGCAAAAGCCACAAAATCGTGGCGTTCGCCTTCTTCCGACTGCCAGCGGTTGTCTCTCCACCATTTGATGCCTTCATGGGTGGCCACCATAATCCCGCTGCCGGACCGGTCATATGTCATGCCATAAATCCGGATCAGATTCATGGTTTCCTTCTTATCCCGGCTCTCCCACATTCCGGAGGAATTAAACGCCCCCATCAGCACGGCAAGGGAGCCTGCCAAGAGCGCGGCTGTCTTCAAGCCCCGCGCTTCCTGACCGTTGGGGAGCGACCAATATTTCGCCGTCAAGCCGGCGCAAACCAGGCAAAACAGGATCAAAACCCAAGTATACCAATGTAAATTTCCGATGATTTCCACCGCCTTATGTAAGCTCTACGTGACATTATAACATGTGTTTCCAGCTTTGCATAAGGTGTATAGTACCGAAAGACTGGGAGGGGAAAGCCCGAATGAAACAGCACAGCCAGCTGCTGCGAATGGCGGCATATACGGCCGAGGCCGTCAGACAATACCGGACCGGACTGCCGCCGGAGCTGCCCAAGGGCTTCCGCTGCCTGACCCAGCTGGAGGCGCCGGGATTCCCGCGGATGGGGTACGTGGCGGTGTCCGGCCCGCAAATTGTGATTGCCTTCCGCGGCACCAAGGAGGCGGGAGACTGGAAAAAGGATCTGCTGGCGGCTCAGCTCCCCTATCCGTACCAGCCGGACAAGGGCTGGAGAACCCATGCGGGCTTTACGGAGCTCTACAGGCTTCTCCGCCCCGGCTTGCAAAAAGCCCTTGGCCGCGCCAAATCCAACCGGCGCCTGTTCATCACCGGCTACAGCCTCGGCGGAGCCCTGGCCTGTCTTTGCGCCATGGACCCGGCGGTGCGGAGGCGGGCCGCTTCCGTAAGGCTGTACACCTTCGGCGCCCCCCGGGTAGGCAATCCCGCATTTGCCGAGGCGCTGTCCAAACGGACCGCCTCCTGCATCAGGGCCCATAATGACGGCGACTGGGTGCCCACCATGCCTCCGGAGAAATTTCTGGGGGCGGAATATCGCCACGGCGGCCGGAGCTTTCCGCTTCATAACCGCAAGCTGACTCCCGTCAGCAGCCACAGCTTTCAGACATATCTGGAGGCTCTGGAAGAATGGAAGCTGGAGGATAAAAGCCGGCCAGGGTAACATTTTTGTCTGAAAAACGTTCATAATTCGTTCAAAAGAAAACCGCATAATGGAGAAAAATAGCCGTTTCCCATCGAATAGGCCCATGGTATAATACAACTTGTGTGGCTTTACACAACGTTAACATTGGGAGATATGCTATGAAGAAGTGGCTACTTTCTACGGGACGTTATTTGCGCAGCAGATACGTCCTTTTTTTACTGGGTGCATGGCTGGTCTTTTTAATGGAATTCTTAAGCCGCTCTTCCGCTACGGATGCAGTGCAATGGACGTATCAGCACATCCCCGCCTTTTTGGCCAATATGGTTCTGTTGACCGGCCTGCTGCTTTTGTTCACGGCCATATTCGGGCGGACCCGGTGGGCGTATTGGGCCGTTTTTGCAATCGCTTTTTTGCTGTCCCTGATCAGCGGCATTAAAATGAAAATTCTCGGCGTCCCCCTGCTTCCCACCGATTTTGTGCTGACCAGCGAAACCGAGGATATGACCCAATATCTGCAAAATATTATGAAGCCCAAGACCCTGATCGGCATCGCCGTTTATGTGGCTTCCAGCATCGGCCTTTTGTATTTCATTCCCGAAATGGTCCGCAAGGTCCGCGGCAAGGAAAGGGTGGCCTTTGTGGCGGCCGCCGCCATCTTCATCGCCTTTGTCTATTACCAGCCGAAAGCCATGATGCAGGGCGTGTTCGGCATTGAGGAGAAACCCTGGAACCAGAAGGATAATGTGCTCTCCAATGGGCTCATGCTCTCCACGCTGCTGAACCTGAACCATATGAATGTCAGCAAGGTGGCCGGTTATGACGAAAACGCCATCTCCGCCATTGTGAACCGCACCAATGAACCGGTGAAGGCCGGCGATACCGCGGAAATCAAGCCGAACATCATCGTGGTGCTGAGCGAGGCTTTCTGGGACCCGACGGTGATCCCCAACCTGACCTTCAGCAAGGACCCGATCCCCGGGTTCCACAAGCTTTCGGAGAAATTTTCCAGCGGCTGGCTGCTCTCCCCCCAATACGGCGGAGGCACCGCCAATGTGGAATACGAGGTGCTCACAGGCAACAGCATGCGCTTTATGCCGCCGGGCTCCACACCCTACAACCAGTATATGACCCGCCAGGTGGACTCGCTGGCCTCCATCGCCGCCCGCCAAGGGTATAACACGGTGTCCATCAACCCGTTCCACAACTGGTTTTTCAACAGTAAAACCGTTTACAAAAACATGGGCTTCTCCAAGTTTATCAGCATGGAGTTTTTTGACCAGAAGTTCGAGGGGCCGTATCTGGCCGATGATGAAGCAGCCAATTTGATCATTAAGGAAAGCCGGGCCACCGCAGGCCCGGACATGATCTTCACCAACACCATGGAGAACCACTTCCACTTCTGGCCGGGCAAATTCAAGGAAAACACCATCAAAATCAGCGGTGTGGAGGGACAGGCCAAGGGCTTCCTGGAAACCCTGTCCCAAGGCATCAACGGCGCGGACCGGATGCTGCTGAAGCTGGTGGACCATTTCAGCCAGACCAATGAACCGACGATTCTGGTGTTCTTCGGAGATCATCTGCCTTCCCTGGGGGATGATTACAAGGGCTTTATTGACGCCAAATATATCAGCGGCACCGACGATCCGGATTTTCTCGCCAAAATGTACCGCACGCCTCTTCTGGTCTGGAACAACTATCTTCCCGAAGGGCGGGAGGATCTCTATATGAGCCCGTCCTTCCTGGGCCCGTATATTCTGGAGAAGGCGCAGCTGAAGGGCACCTATTATACGGATTTCCTGAAGGAGCTGTACAAGAAAATTCCCGTCATTCCGCCCCAGGACTACTATGCCAAGATGAATATCAAGGCGGAGGATCTGAAGGATTACGAGAAGCTGCAATACGATATTATGTTCGGCGAGCAGCATGGCTATGCCGATATCAAGGACAAGATTCTGGCCCCCAGCTTTATTCTCGGGTTGGGCACTATGGATATTACCGCGGTAACGCCTGTTGATCCTGCAGGCTCCCCCGGGCATGACATGAAGGTGGAGATTGCGGGGCATAACTTCCCCGAGCTTTCCGTAGTGACCGTCAACGGCAAAACCGTCAAGAGCGCCTACGATTGCCACGAAAAGGTTATCGCCACGATCCCTGCCGAGCTGAACAAAGCGGGCACTGCCCTGGAGATTAAGATCCAGGTTATCGACAGCAAGGACACCGTTATTGCAGAGACTCCCGTATTTAAGCTGGAGCGTTAAAAATAGCACAAAGCCCCCGAACTTCCGGTTGGAAGCAAGGGGGCTTTTTATGTTCATATGCGGGTTTAGAGACTGCCACAGCTCTTTAGCAGCAGCCGGGAGCATCCGTATCCAACTCCCCGCTCTCTTCACGCTGCCGGATTTTTGCAATTTTGCGGGCGGAGGGGCCGCCCTGGAACTCCGATGCCAGCCACAGGTCCACCACCTCCCGGGCCTTCTCAAAATCGATGATCAACGCTCCCATGCACAGAATCTGGGCGTTGTTGCTTTTGCCCGCCCGCTCCGCGGAGACGGGATCATGGCAAAGCGCCGCCCGGATGCCCTTCACCTTGTTGGCGGCGATGGTCATGCCGTTGCCGGTGCCGCATACCAGCACCGCTCTCGGATGGCTTCCGGCCAGCACCTGCTCGGCCACCTGAAAGGCAATGTCGGGGTAATCCACATGCTCCGGGCTGTGGCAGCCGTAATCCGCCACTTCGTAGCCGCGGCTTGCCAGATAACCCTTCAGCTTTTCCTTCAATTCAAATCCCAGGTGGTCACTGCCTAAACCGATTCTCATCCGCTTCTACCTCTGTGCTCTGACCGTGGACACCCGGATTCCCGACTCCTCCAGCTGCCGGATCATCTCCGGCGGTGTTCCGGTATCTGTGATGACGTCATGGATTTTGCCGGCTTGGGCATAGCTGGCGATGGAGCCCACATTAAACTTGGTGCTGTCGATAAGGGCGATAACCCGGTCCGCAGACTCCACCATCCGCCGCTTCAGCTCCACCTCATAGACATTGAAGTCCATCAGACCGCTGTCCGGCTTGAAGCCCGCGGGGGAGGTAAACAGCAAATCGGCGCGGACCTCTCCCAGAATGCCTGCGCCCAAGGTGCCTTCGATGGCACCGGAGCCCATACGAAGCACGCCCCCGATGAGAATAACGTGAAGATACGGATTATCCTTCAGCTCCAATGCCGTATAGATTCCGCTGGTGATGACCGTCAGCTTGATCTGGGTGCGCTTTAAGCTTTTGGCCAGCTCCAGGGCGGTGGTACTGGCGTCAATCATGATGCATTGGCCCTCCTGGAGAAAATCCATGGCCTTTTGGCCGATGGCCGCTTTTTCACCGATATTCTTCTTCTCCCGGGCGGAAAAGCTGAAGGACGAGCCTGCCGGCACCGTCTGCTGGGCCAGCACGGCCCCGCCGTGAATCCGGCGGAGAATGCCCTCCTCCTCCAGCAGGTTCAGATCCGTGCGCAGCGTGGCTTCGGATACCTGAAGCTCCAGGGAGAGCTCCTTCACCGTCGCCCGCTGGTGCTTGGTCAAATATTCAATCAGGAGCAATCTGCGCTCATCTGCCATTATGTTCTTGGACAACGGGAATCACCTGCAACATTCATGAGATAGAAACACCTTACCACCTTTTGCCGGATGTTTCAAACACATAATGCCGGTTCCTGCTCCCGGGCGGAGCCGATTTCCTCCACCGCAGGCTGTGCCCGCAGGTTCTTGAGGAAATACATCTGCCGCTTGCGTCCCAGCGCCAGCATGGAATGGGTCAGCCATTGATCCTGCTGCCGCTTCACGCCCTGAAGCATGGGGCTTTCGGTAATGCCCGTAGCCGCAAACAGGCAGTCGTCGGAGCGGACCATATCCTCCAGGCGAAGAATGGCCCGGCAATCCTTAATCCCCATGCGCCGGCAGCGGTCCGCTTCCACCCGGTCCTGGGGGATCAGCCTGCCCTGCATATCTCCGCCCAGGCAGCGCAGGGCCACCGCGGACACAACCCCTTCCGGCGCGCCGCCGATGCCGTAGAACATATCCACCTCCGAGCCGGGAACAGCCGTGGCTACCGCCGCGGAGACATCTCCCTCCTGGAAGGTCATTACCTTAAAGCCTGCCTGCCGCAAGGCGGCAACGGCCTCCTCGTGGCGCTCCCGCTTCTGAATGGCGATGGTTACCTCCGATGCGGGCTTTCTCAGCGCTTCCGCCACGGCAACGGCATTCTCCACCACACTCCGGTTCAGATCCACACAGCCTTTGGCCTCCGGGCCAACCGCGACTTTTTCCATATACATATCAGGAGCGTGCAGCAATCCGCCGCGGGGCGCCAGGGCAATCACCGAAATGGCATTTTCCCTGCCGTCCGCTACAAGACTGGTTCCTTCCAGAGGATCAACCGCAATGTCCACGGCAGGCCCGCTGCCGGTGCCCAGCTCTTCGCCGATGTAGAGCATGGGGGCTTCATCCAGCTCCCCCTCGCCGATTACCACGGTTCCCCGCATGGGCAGCCGGTTCAGCAAAAGCCGCATGGCAGAGGTGGCTGCATCATCCGCCTCATTCTTCTTGCCTCTGCCGATCCAATGGGCGGAGGCCACCGCCGCAGCCTCGCATACCTCTACAAGCTCCAGACCCAGAAGCTTCATGGGATCATAGCAATTGGGAAGGGCTGACCAGTCTTTCATTTTCGTTCACTCCCGTTTATCATCGTTTTCAACAAAACCATTATCTATTATTTTCATTTTATTATCAATATGTTTTCGTTTGTTTTCGTATTGTTTTCTTTTTGGTCAAATTTATAGGTTGAAGGGGGTGGCGATCTCCTGCCCAACTCGCTGAACATGAAATTTCAAGCATAAAACCTGCTCATACGGCCAAATGGGGGGATTCAACTCGAAATTTCATCTATAATTTCAACAAAACCACCTGGAGCGGCTATTTATATATGAAAAATCGAATACAATCCTCCATTTTCGCAAATCCGGGCAAATTATACATGAATTTTCGAGTACAGCCCCTGCCTCATTCCCCGCTGCTCCATAACTCTACCTCATTCTCCACCGCTCCATAACTCTGCCTCATTTCCACCGTTCCATAACTCTGCCTCATCTCCGCCGCTCCATAACTCTGCACCCTTCTCCCCTCCGCCCTCCAATTCTGCCCCGTTTACAAACCTGCCGCAGTTTGTTATGATCCAATATAAATCGAAACGTGATGACGAGAAGAGTAGGGCAAGCACGCTTGTACAGAGAGCTCCGGCAGCTGCGAAGGAGCCAAGCGCCTTGATCCGAACCAAGGCTCCGAACAGCAGACCGGAACCCGGCCGGGGGATGGCTGACGGGCGCTCCCGTTACAGGGCTGGAGTATCGCAAGGCCCATGGGCTTTGCCGTACTTAAGATGAGGACGGGTGTGGCGACATGCCCGTTGAACTGGGGTGGCACCGCGAAGCTTCGTCCCCAAGACATGATTGTCTTGGAGGTCGGAGTTTTTTTGCGTTTACCAAATTATTCAGGAGGGATCAGAAATGGGACATGAAATGAATGATGATGCCAATCATGAGGTGAACCATGAGGTAAACCCTGCAGGATCGGAGGAGCATTTCCTGCTGAAGCAAATTGCCGGGGAGCTGGAGCTGAGTCCTTTTAGCCGAGGGATGCGCACCCGCTTTCCGCCGGAGCCCAACGGTTATCTCCATGTGGGCAGCGTCTACGCCATCCATGCCAGCTATACGGTGGCCCAACGTTATCTGGGGAATTTCCACCTGCGGCTGGACGATACCAACCCGCTGAAGGAGGATGCCGCCTACGCCCAGGCGATTATCGAGGATATACGGTGGCTGGGCTATGACCCCGGCAACCATATTTATTACGGCTCGGACTATTCCGAGGATATCTGCGCCGCAGCCGTCAAACTGATCCGCGCCGGGAAGGCGTTTGTCTGCGAGCTCACTCCGGAGGAGATGACGGCATACAGGGGAAGCTTGACGGAGCCTGGCCGGAACAGCCCGTGGCGGAACCGGTCCATGGAAGAGAATCTGGCGCTGTTTGCGGAAATGAAACGGGGCCTTCACCCCGCCGCATCCAAGGTGCTCCGGGCCAAAATCGACATGGCCTCCCCCAACATCAACCTCCGGGACCCGGTGCTCTACCGGATTATCCATGCAGAGCATTACCGGACCGGGCGGGACTGGTGCATCTACCCTACCTACGATTTTGCCCATCCCATCCAGGATGCCATTGAAGGCATTACCTACTCCCTCTGCTCCAATGAGTTCAGGGACCACCGTCCGCTGTACGAATGGGTTCTGAGGGAACTGGAGATTCCCGAGCCTCCGCGCCAACGGGAATTCGGCAGGCTTAATCTAACCGGCGTTGTCACCAGCAAACGCTATCTGCGCCAATTGGTCCAAGGGGGTTATCTGGACGGCTGGGACGATCCCCGGCTGCCCACCATCCGCGGCGCGGCGTGGCTTTACCCCCGCCGGCATTCGCAGCTTCATCAAGGAGATCGGCAATATCCGGACACAGGCTACGGTGGATATCTCCCTCTTGGAGCATTGCGCCAGACAGGACCTGAAGGGAAAAACCGTCAGCATCATGGCGGTTCTCCAGCCGCTGAAGGTTACCATTACCAACTATCCCGAATCCGGTATGGAGCTGCTGCCGATTGAAAACAACAGTGAGGTGGAAGGGTTGGGAAAAAGGGAGGTGCCTTTTTCCGGAACGCTGTATATCGAGCGGGAGGATTTTATGGAGCAGCCGCCCAAGGATTTTCACCGGCTGTCTCCGGGCGGAGAGGTGCGCTTGAAGGGAGCTTATTTTATCCGCTGCGAGGAGGTTATCCGGGATCAAAAGACGGGAGAGATTACGGAGCTGCTTTGCACCTACGACCCCCGCACCAAAAGCGGCAGCGGCTTTACGGAACGGAAGGTGAAAGGCACCATCCATTGGGTGTCCGCGCCCCATGCCGTGGAGGCGGAGGTGCGTCTGTTCGACAGGCTGCTGCTGGAGGATGAACTGCCCAAGGAGGAGGAGATAGACTGGAGCGCGCGGATCAATCCCGCCTCCCGCACTGTTCTAAACGGCGTGATGATCGAACCGGCCATTGGCCATGCCTTTCCCGAGGAGCGGTTCCAGTTTATCCGGCACGGTTATTTTTGCGCGGACAAGGAGCTGCATTCTGAAGCCCATGCGGTATTCAACCGGATTGTGCCGCTGAAGGACGGCTGGAAAGGAAAAAACGCCTCCGGCGCATGCCGGAGACGGTAACCGTTAAGCAAGCTTTTTGACCACACTGCGCGCAATCCAGACCCCTGCCGCTCCGGCTTGGGCCAGGCCGCGGGTAATGCCCGCGCCGTCGCCGCCGCAATACAGACCGGCAATCTCTGTTTCCAACTCCTCCGACAGCTTGGGCCGGGCGGAGTAAAATTTGGCCTCCACGCCATAAAACAGCGTATGCTCGGAAGCGATGCCGGGGGTCACCTTTTCCAGCGCCTCCACCATTTCGATCAGGCTCTTCATGGTATTGTAGGGCAGCACCAGCCCCAGGTCGCCGGGAACCGCTTCTTTCAGCGTAGGCTCCAGGAAACCCTCCTTGATCCGTTCCACGGTGGAGCGTCTGCCCCGTTTGATGTCGCCGTACTTCTGGACAATGACGCCGCCATTGGACAAATCATTGGCCCGCTTGCAGATTTCTCTGGCATACTCGTTGGGCTTGTCGAAGGGCTCGGTGAATTTATGGGAAACCAATAGGGCAAAGTTCGTGTTGGAGGAGCCCAGCGCCGGGTCCTGATAGGAATGGCCGTTGGCGGCCATGATGCCGCTGTGGTTTTCCACCACCACGTGGCCGCTGGGGTTGCTGCAGAAGGTGCGGACCTGCGTGCCGACAGAGGTGTTGAAGATAAATTTGCCCTCATACAGATGCTCATTTATCTCAGCCATAACCACATCCGAGGTTTCCACCCGGACGCCCACGTCCACCTGGTTGTTGTACATTTTCAGGCGGCGGCTTTTGAGGATGGAGGTTAGCCATGCCGAGCCGTCGCGGCCGGGGGCGATCATCACATAATCCGCATGATGAAAAGTTCCGTCCTTCAGCTCCACCCCTTTGACTGCATAACCCGCGGCTGTTTTTTCCGCAATAATGTCCAGCACTTCCGTCTTAAACAGCATCTCCACCCGGGTGCGGAGAAATTCAAAGATCGAGGCCAAAATCTTCAGGTTCTGTTCGGTGCCCAAATGCCGCACCTGTGCCCGGAGCAGCTTCAGTCCGGCGGCATACCCCCGCTGCTCGATCTTGCGGATAGCGTCGGTGGTGGGATCGGTAATGTGATCCGTGGCCCCGTGCTTCAGATTAATTTCATCTACGTAGCGGATCAATTCCAGCACCCGGGACGGATGCAGATAATCCGTCAGCCAGCCGCCGAACTCCGTTGTAATATTAAACTTGCCGTCGCTGTACGCTCCCGCTCCGCCGAACCCGCTTGTGATGGAGCAGGCAGGCAAACAACCGGCAAATTCCTTTTTGCCGGCGGCCGGAGGGCAAAGCTTGATCTTTTCTTCCAGAATCGGGCAAGTGCGTCTGTAAATGTCGTGGCCCTTATCAATGAGAAGCACCTTGGCTTCCGGTTTCTTCAAAACCATTTCGTAACATGCAAAAATGCCCGCCGGCCCTGCGCCGACGACAATCAGATCGTATTGAGCCATGATGCAGTCCTCCCAGGTTGGTTAAAGTCTCATTCGTAGACGGAAATTTACGGTTTCCGGTAGAGACCCCCGACCATATTAAGGGGTTATACGAACATCCTTATTGATATTACACAATGTTAACGGGTTATGTCAATGGGAATGTTCGTGTTTTTATGTACATGACTGCATATTTCTTTGCTTACTCTCGATAATGTTCGGAAATCGACAATATTGATGGAATTGCAACAAATGCCCCCGGGCAGCCCCGGTCTGCGCATGGCGCAATCCGGGGACTTGTCCGGCGGGCATCTGTCGGGCGAAGCAGATTGTGCTGCGGCTAATGCGCAGACCGGCTTTGCCAATTGGGAGGCGCTCTATCGCTGCCTTTGGCTCAGACCGGCCATGTGGCGGCTTAGCCCCGGTTATTTCGAGTAGGCGCCGTCGTCCCGGTTTTTGCCTCTTAAGCCAACAAGGCCTAAAAGACCTAAAAGACCCAACCAGCCCCAATCCATGCCGTCGTTATCGGTTGCCAGGGCATTATAGGAGTTGGTGCCGTAACGGTTGTCTGTTCCTGCTCCGTATCCGGTTCCGTACCCGGTTCCATATCCGGTATAGGTTCCGTCTGTGGTGGTGCCGTAAATTCCGCCTGTACCGCTTGCCCCTGTCATATCCTGGGTTCCAGGGGTACCGTAATTATTCACGCCGGTTGTTCCCGAGTAAGTGTTGAACGGGCTGGAGTACGGCGCGTCAGTTGCGCCGAAATTCAGCATCCCCGTTCCCGGTGTGCTGGTGGGCGCCACGGAATAGCTTCCTGTGCCATACATGCTGCTATCCTCGGCAAATACCGGCGCCGCGACGACGGCGGACAATGTCAACGCCGCTGCAAAAGCTGCCACTTTCTTATTCATGTCGGTGCTCCCTTCTGTCTCGCACATGGTTGTAGGCGACAAAGCACGGTCTGGTTGTGTTTCACAGTTTTCGTCTGCTTCATCTTGCCCCTCTTTTGTTTGTCCTTGTTCACCTCCGCCTATCCCTAGAAAAAGTCGGAGAAAACTGGGGCAGCGCCCCAACGGAACCGCGGCTGTGCGCCAGCGTGGCTCAAATAGCGGCGGTGGCCGCTGTTCTGGAGAATCGTACCGACGGGCATGGAACCAGGGAAAGGGAGAGCGGGAGAGTGTGGCAGTGCGGAAGTGAGACGGAGATGGAGAGATGGAGTGGGAGGGAGATGGAAAGTGAGGGGGTTCAGTCCCGCAAAAACCGGGCAGCCCAATTCTTGGCCTTTAAACGCCGCAGAGTTCCGTCATCCCACGGCCCTGCCCCCACAACAAAAAAAGCCCCCCGCCCATAAGGCGCGGAGGTATAAGAATGCAAATAACGGATACAGATATGGTAAAATATATCTATGTTAGTTAGAATAAAGAATAGAAATAAAATATCCTAAGCGTCTACTCGACTTACGCCGTACACGCAGGGAACCCCGACGCCCGAAGAGGCTATAGAGGGCATCTCCGCGGATATTAGCGGACCAATAAACATTGTGACATAGAGGAGATGGATGACATTGATCGGACGAGATGTAAGGGTGGGCGCGTGCCTATACGCCGACGACATGAACAGTATGGTTCGATTCTACAGAGATACATTGGGCTTTCATACTGAATGGGATGGCGGAAATTTCGCGGAGTTTGAGACGGCAAGCGGCGCGCTATCCTTGTTCATGTACAGCAGGAAAGCATTCGCGCAGGCAATTGGGGAGAGCTATGTCCCTCCAAAGGGAATCAATCAGACGTTCGAAATTGCCCTTTGGTTGCCCTGCTTTGCCGATGTGGATGCGGAATATGAGCGACTATCAAAGTTGGACGCGCGATTTCCGACTGGAGAACCCATGACCTTTTCCTTCGGCATCCGCAACTTTTATGTCGCCGACCCGGAGGGGAACCTGCTTGAAATCGGCAGCATGAGCGAAACATAGTTTAGAAGTTCGAGCCATCACAAAGGCTCCATGTTTGCGCATTCTGTTCTAATAATACGAGTATTCGGTCTGATCAGCTTTTTAAGCATTACTTAGCTCAAAACATAAAACGGTGAGATTAAAACCCTCACCGTTTTATATTTTTTATTGAAAATTAGTCCGATTAAGCCTGAAGCTGACGGTTCTTGGCGTACTTGCGGCTGCGCGGCGAGAAGAGCTGCTTGCCAAAAGCCGGGTGGTATACCAGCAGAATCATGGCTTCCCCCAGCACAATTCCGCCGGCCACATCAATTACAACATGCTGCTTCACAAATACGGTGGAGAGAATAATCGAGAGGCCGATGAATTGGGGAATCCAGGCAACCCGTTTGGACAGCTTCTCCCAATGGAAAGCCCGCATCATCATATATGTGGTCAACACATGAATGCTGGGAAAGCAGTTTACCGGCTGGTCATTGGAATAAATATAATGGACCAGCTTCAGGAAAATGGTGTCATCGGTGATAAACGGCCGCGGCACATAGGTCTGGTACGTCATGTAGAACGCGTAGCAAACAACATGGCCAAGCACGGAGCAAATGATCATCCTGTAATAGGCATCCCGGTTTTTAAAGAAGAAAAAAGCGAAGGACAGGAAGATGCAGGGACCCCAGATAATATAGGGGATAATAAAATATTCATTGAACGGAATTATCCGGTCCAGCCAGATTTCCATGGTATGCAAGGGACGTGTGATTCCGTTGGTCAACCCGTAAACATAGCTGCATGCCATAACAGTCAAAAGCCAGCCAAGGGGCATAAGCTGTTTTGCTGTGGACATGATTTTCTGCTTCACGCGGCATTCTCCTTTGCTTCTTACTGACTCATCACACTATATCAAAACTATGCGCTTCTTGCCACGGCCAAAATGCAGCACTTCTGGGGAAGGCCCCGAATGAAAAATGCGCAGCACACGTAAAAAAGGCTGTTAACAAGATACCACGAAACCGTCGCTTTTTCCAGATCCTGAATCTTATCGTATTCTTAATTTATTTGGCGCATGAAAAAACTCCCCGCCTCTCTCCCCCACCCGGTTGGGTGCAAGGAAGAAAAGCAGGGAGCCGCGCAGCTTTCCGGCGCTACTACCGGCCAAAGGTTACTTGCCCCGTCCAGGCGGACATGCCTCCGGCCATATCCAGAGCCCGGTAGCCGCGCTGGTTCAGATAATCGCAGGCTCTGGCGCTTCTTCCGCCACTGTGGCACAGCAGAATGTATTCGCTGTTGGGATTAAGCTCCTTCAGCCGGATAGGCAGCTGGCTTAAGGGAATGTGGCGGATTCCCGGAATATGGCCGGCCGCCCATTCATCATTTTCGCGGACATCAATGACGAAGGAAGCGCCGCCTGCTTTGATCCGGCTCTCCACCTCCCGGGGAGCCAGCTTTTTGGGGCGTTTGTTAAACATGGTCATCTCT
>NZ_QMFA01000015.1 GCF_003285005.1 Paenibacillus sp. YN15
ATCATTATCCGGTTTGGGAGGAACGAAGAGTGGCGGCATGGTATGAGGAAAGCTTCGGGGAGGATTATCTCCTGGTATATAAGCATCGGGATTTGCACGGAGCCCAGGCGGAGGTCAAACGGATGGCCAATTGGCTCCGGCTGCCAGCCGGGTCCCGCATTCTGGATCTGTGCTGCGGCATGGGCCGCCATTCCGTGGCGCTGGCGGACGAGGGCTACCGGGTCACCGGCCTGGACCTGTCCAAGGTGCTTTTGACGGAGGCCCACAAGCTGGACAATAGCGGGCGGATCACCTGGGTGGAGGGCGACATGCGGAGCCTGCCCCTGGACGGCCCTTTTGACGCCGTGGTGAATCTGTTCACGTCCTTCGGTTATTTTGAGGAGGAGCAGGAGAATACCCGGGTGCTGGCGGAGATGGGCAGGGTGCTTGCCCCTGGGGGAAAGTTCATTATCGACTTCCTGAATGCCAGCTATGTGGAAAAAAACCTGGTGCCCCATTCGCAGCGCCGGGACGGCAATGTGCTGATCGACGAGAAGCGGGCAGTGGAGGACGGTTTTGTGCGCAAGCGCATCACCTTAAGCGAACCGGGACAGCCTGACCGGAAATACCTGGAGCAGGTCCGGCTGTTCGGGCTGGAGGATTTCCGGCGGCTGGCCCAAGGAACGGGGCTGGCCATTGAAGCGGCGTACGGCCATTATGACGGTACGCCTTATGACCCGGAAACCTCGCTGCGGCTGATCATGACTGGAAGCAAGCGGAAAGAAGCATGAACAGCATATATGGAATGGTCCGCCAGGATAACCCGTATATTCTCCAGGTGCGGGTGCCGGTGCCCTATCCGCTGCAATATGTGAATGCCTACCTGATTCAAGGGGATAGTGGCTGGACAGTGCTGGACCCGGGGATTCACTCGCCGGAGGCGCTGGAGCTCTGGGAGGGGGTCTTCCGCACATTAGGCATCGGCTTCGGCCAGTTGGAGCGGATCGTCCTGACCCACCATCACCCGGACCATTACGGTCTCGCCGGATACTTCCAGCACAAAAGCGGCGCCCCCGTGTTCCTTTCGGAATGGGGGCGCCGCCAGGCGGATGATCTGTGGGGCAACGGCGATGAAGCGGCCCGCCGCCTCTGGAGGCTGTTCCGCCAGCACGGCATGGATGCGCCTATGGCGGACGCCATGCTGCCGCATATGGCCGGCTTCGTGGAGCTGGTCTCCCCCCGGCCGGAGACGGCGCCGATCCAAAGCGGTGACATGCTCCAGCTGGGCGACGGCCTGTGGGAGGCGGTGGAGACCGGCGGCCATGCTGCCGGCCATATGTCCTTTTACCGCAAGGAGACGGGGGAAATGTTCTGCGGCGATGCAGTGCTGCCCCGGATTTCTCCCAATATCGGGTATATGCCCGGTGTGGAGGAGGACCCGCTGGCTTCCTTCCTGGAGGGGCTCCGCCACTTGGGCGAATACGCCGTGGAGCGGGCCTATCCGGGCCACCGGGACAGCTTTCAGGGTTTTGCCAAACGCTGCTGCGAGCTGATTGCCCATCACGACAGGCGGCTGGGCCAAATGGAGGAGCGGATCGGCGCAGGCCCCTGCACCGCTTATGAATGCTGCACCGGCCTGTTCGGCACCCGCCTGACGGTGCACCAGTTCCGGTTTGCCATGTCCGAAACGTTGGCCCATCTGATCCATCTGGAAGGCCAGGGCCGGATCAGACGGGAGGAACGGCAGGGCGCGGTGGTGTTTTTCGGGGCCAGTCGCAACCCTACAGCTTCTTCACTACTTCGTCGATGATGCCGTATTCCTTCGCTTCCTCCGCGGTCATGAAGTAGTCCCGGTCCATATCCCCTGCCACCTTCTCGTAGGTCTGGCCGGTCCGTTCTGCGGTGATCCGGGTAGTTTTGTCGCGGATTTCCAGAATCCGCTTGGCCCGGATGGCAATATCGCTGGCCTGGCCCTGGGTGCCGCCGTGGGGCTGATGGATCATGATCTCGCTGTTGGGCAGCGCATAGCGTTTGCCCTTGGCCCCTGCCAGAAGCAGCAGGGCGGCGAAGGAGGCGGCCATTCCCGTGCAGATGGTGCTCACCTTGGGCTTCACGAACTGCATGGTATCGTAGATGGCAAAGCCTGCCGTAGTGGAGCCGCCGGGGCTGTTGATATACATGTGAATGTCCTTATCCGGGTCCTCAGCATCCAGAAACAGAAGCTGGGCGACGATGCTGTTGGCCATTTGGTCCTCAATCTCGGAGCCGACGAATATGATCCGGTCCTTCAGCAGCCGCGAGTAGATGTCATAGGAACGCTCTCCGCGGCCGGTTTGCTCGATCACATAGGGAATAAAGCTGCTGTGCATAATGGTATCCTCCTTTTATACAGGTAACCGAACCAAACCTCCGGATGGATTCGCGCAAAAAATATATTTTGAACCGCGTATCCTTTTGCTCCCGCCGTTCGTTTGCATTTCAAAAGGGGCTCTGCCCCGCCTTAAGAAAGGAAGTGCCGTATGGAAACCATCGCCGACGCCAATACCAAGGAGCTGTACGCCGCGCTGCTGCGCTACAGCAAAAGCCTTACCGGTTCGCCATGGGATGCCCAGGATTTGGCCCAGGATGCGTGGGTCAAGGCAACGGCGGCGGCAAACGGCGCAAGCCAAAGCCACCCCAATCCGGAGGCCCTCCTGCTGCGGATTGCCAAAACCACCTGGATTGACCGCTGCCGCAGACAGCAGCGGTTTGCCCGCCTGCTGCAGAACGGCGCTTTTGATCCTGCCATGCCGGATGCCGGGCTGCCCTGGACAGTGGAGGAAATGTTCGCGGCGGTATTGAAGCATCTGACCGGCAAACAGCGGAGCGTCTGGCTGCTGGCGGATGTGCTGGATTATTCCATTAAAGAAGCGGCGGAGCGGCTCCGGATGTCGGAGGGGGCAGTCAAATCCGCTCTGCACCGGGCCAGACAGATGATGGAGGCGGTGCGGCAGGAGCTCTCCCTGGCTGCGGCAGGGGAGCGCGACCCGCAGCTGAACGCCCGGCTGGAGCAGCTGTCCGCCGCTTACCGCTCCGGTAATGTGGCCGCCCTCCTGCATTTGCTCCAAGAGGGGGCCCTCCATCAAGCGGCGGCGCCTGCCTCTCTCTACAGCAGCGCCCGCACAAAGCCTCGGCTGGACCTTCTTCCCGCCCGGCGGATGGGGCAAAGCCCGTCCCGTTCTTCCATGCGCTACGCGGCATAAAACGACACCAACCGACGAAGCCTCTCAAAAAGGGAGGCTTTTTTCCATTTTTTACACGCAAAGAATTTGTAAGTTTCGGCCATGCCGAAAGCTAAATTCTTGGAGGGCATAATAAGCTTCCCCTAAAGACGAACCCGCTTCTCGAAAAAACTTCGATAGAAGCTTATTTTACTCTTGCCATCTCTTGGAAATCAGGTATACTTTAAAATGCTAATTTCTGGAGGTGGGGGAATGAAAAAGATCATTATCGAGGCGGCGGTTTTGGCTGTTTGTGCAGGGGGAACAGCCTACGCGTACCAGTATTTTGTAGAGGAAAATCCGAAGAATGCCTATTTCAAGGCGGAAGCGGAGCAGTTTGACCGGACCAAACGGCAGATGGGCGAGGTCCTCAAAACGGATCTGCTCTATACGAATATGAAAACCGGCATCCCTTTTCATCAAAAGCTGCAGCTGAGCGGCAAGGTGAAGGTGGACGGCATGGATGCGGCCACAGAGCAGCAGATGCAGCCGGTATTGGACCTGCTGGAGAAAAGCGCACTGCGGTTTGAGCAAACCATGGATGAGCCAAACGCCCATTACCAGTTGAAGCTGGGTTGGGACTATAACCAGAAGGAGCTTCTGTCGGTGGAGGCTTACACCGATTCCAAGCTTACCGCCCTGAAGGTGCCCCAGCTGCTTCCGTCCTATGTGACCCTGCAGAATGACAAAGTGGGCGCCTTCGCCAAAAAACTGGACCCCTCTTATGAGGGGCCGGAGGCCTTCAACTTTTTTGACTATTTCAAGACGGCAGGCGGACAGGAGGAAGACCTGAAGGCCTACGCCAAGGACTATTTCAAGCTTATCTATGAGAATATCCGGGATGACCAGGTCACCTTCCAAAAAATAGATTATACCACTCCTTACGGCGAAACCCAGAAGCTGAGGGAATATACGCTGACTCTTTCGGACAGCGAGGTGAAGGGGACGCTGGAGCTTCTGCTCAGCAAGGCGGAAACCGACGACAAGCTTCTTGATTTCATTGTGAAAAATGCCAACCCCGCCGCCCGGCTCAATCTTCCCGCCGCCGCAGCCAATGGAGCTTCGCTGCCCGCAAGCTCGGAGGAGCTGAAACAGGCCTTCTCCAAAATGAAGGAGGAACTGGCCAAAACGGCCTTCACCGGCGGCTTCCAAATGAAGGTGGTAACGGACAAGGACGGCAGAATCGTCGACCGTAAGATCAACACAGTTTTTACCGACACCGAAACCAAGGAAGGCATCGAGCTTGCTTATGCCTCCAGCCAATGGGAGGATAAGGGGGCGGGCAAAGGAAGCTTTGCGGCGTCGATCAAGCCCATTGCCAAGGATAACAGCAAGGAGAATCTCCTGACGCTGACCGACACCTACACTTACGACAGTAAAGCGGCGGATCACGCTCTGGAATGGAAGCTGGTGTCCGAAGGCGAGGAGGAAACCAGCGGCAAAGCGGACTATCACCGGGAAAAAGCCGAGGAAGCCGCCGGCAAGCTGACAGTGAAGCAAACGGTGAAGGTTTCTCCCAAGCTGGAGGATGACCAGTATGCCCTCACCGCCAACCTGAACACCACCAAAACCGGTTCGGAGGACGGCAAAAAAACAAGCACCGACAGCGCCGTTGAGATTACCGTTGATTCCAAACCGGCAGCAGGACCGGCCGGGAAGGTCAATGTCAATCTGGCTATTAACCAGGAAATGGAGCAATTATCCAATCCCTCCTGGCCGGAATTCACCGCAGCCAACAGCCGCGAGCTCAGCACCATGACGGAAGAGGATATGGCGCAGCTGCAGAACGACCTGATGGGCGGCGTCTACAAGCTTCTGTTCAGCAATGAGGACCTGCTGGAGCTGCTGGCGCCCTTTATGTAATCGCACAACGCGGGGCAATATTCGCCTCCACGCAAAAAGACTTTCCGCGCAAGCAGCAACGCAGCTGCCCGGAAAGTCTTTTTTTGCCGCACAAACACGTATCAGTCCCGCTCATAAATGGAGCCGCTGCGGTTGCCGTACAGCTCCTGGAACACCTTCTCCGCGTAAGCGTCTGTCATGCCGGCGATATAGTCGGCGATAAAACGCGGCCACGGCCATTTGTCCTGGTTCTTCTCATAACGGGCGTTCCAGTCCGGCGGGAGAATCAGCGGCGCTTTTACCGGATCATCGAAGGCCTCCCACAGCTTCTCCAGAATATTCTCGCTGCGCTTCTGGATGCGCTGCACCCGGAAGTCCGTGATCATGGTCACCCAGGCCAGCTTCTTCAGCACCTCCATGGTCCGCAGCAGCTCCAGATCCTCCTTGCCGTCCTTGACGAAGGCAATCCGCTTCCAGCCTTTGGCCCCATCGTCCACAATGCCCACCGATCCGGCGTAGAGTCCCACCCACTGGGCCTTCAGCTCCCGCCTGGCCTGGGAGGTTTCGCCGCCGCATTCGGCAAAAATCCGGCTCCATTGCTCCCAATACTGCTCCAGCACCCGGCGCACGGTGTTCTCCACATCCACGCCGTTCCAATAGAACCGGCCGTTTCCCTCCTCGCGGCGGATTTCCTGGACCAGATTGCGGACAAGCCGCGGATTGGTGAAAAAGGCTTCGTGCATCTGGATTTTGCCGGCGCGGATACCGTCCTCGATATCATGGGTGGAGTAGGCAATGTCATCGCACAGGTCCATCAGCTGCGCCTCCAGGGTCAGGCAGCCCCGGGGCAGTCCCCACAAAGCCCGCAGCTTGGCGATCTCCGCCCATTCCGCTCCGTAGACCCCCTTGATCCGGCCCTCCTCCTCCAGGGAAAAAGGGTATTTGTTGATGGCCAACAGCACCGCCGCCGTCAAATCCAGCCCGCGGTCGCTGCCCGCCCGTTTCTCCAGAAACATGAGAATCCGGTAATTCTGGGCGTTGCCCTCATATTTCATGCCGTAGCGGTTCTCCAGGATGCCATTGAGCACCTCCTCCCCCTTGTGTCCGAAGGGGGGATGCCCCAGGTCATGGGCCAGAGCGGCGATTTCCACCACCGCTTTATCCAGCACCAGGCCGGGATGGGTTTCCGTGGCCAGCGCCGGGTATTTGCGGTTCAGCCGTCCGGCCAGCTCCCGGGAAATCTGGGACACCTCCAGGGAGTGGGTCAGCCGGGTCCGGTAATAATCCCCGGTACCCGCGCCGAATACCTGGGATTTGCCTTGCAGTCTGCGGAAGGCGGGGGAGCCGATGAGACGGCTGTAGTCCCGCTCGTATTCGTCGCGGTCGTCGCTGGATTTATCTTTATCGCCCATAATGCGGAGTGTGCGCAGTTCCATGGCCAAGTCCTCCTTGCTGCTGATTGCAGGTCTTGCGGTTATAGTGAATAGTGTACCTGATTCGCCGGATTTTGTCTCCGAATTCAGACCGGCCCGTATTGCTTTCTTTCCGCCTAGTTTGTATACTGATAGTAACCGATTACTGTAAAATGAGGAGAAGGTATGAACAAGCCGGTCACCATCCATGATATAGCCAGAATGGCCAATGTTTCTTCGGCTACGGTCTCCCGGGTGCTGAGCAACAGCAACTACCCCGTGAGCAAGGAATTGAAGGAAAAGATTCAGCGGATTGCCAAGGAGTCCAACTACATTCCCAATATGCTGGGCAAGCAGCTGAAAATGAATTCCAGCATGACCATTGCGGTTATTATCCCCTCCATCGTCAATCCGTTCTACTCGTCCGTATTGTTCGGCGTGGAGGAGGTGGCCCGCCAGCACAGCTTTACGGTGATTACCTGCAACTCGCTGCAGGACCCGGCTCTGGAGGATGAATATATCCGCACGCTGGTGGAAAAGCAGGTCAAGGGACTGATTATCTCCTCTATATCCAAGGACAAGGGATTGCTGAAAAGCCTGATGGACCGCGGGCTTCATGTGATCGCCATCGACCAGAAGATCGAAGGGGAGGGCATTTCCCAAATCGAATTCGACTACCACAAGGGCGGAGCGATGGCCACCCGGCATCTTCAGGCCAAGGGCCACCGGAGAATCGGCTATGTCACCTCCAAAATCGACCGTCCCAGCCGCCAGAGCATCTGCCAGGGGTATCTGGAGGCCATGCAGTCGGCCGGGCTGGAGCCCATGGTGGAGGAATCCCCCGCGGATGAGGTTTATAACGCCGTGTACGAGTTTGATTCCGGCAAAAGACTGGCCGGCAAGCTGATGGACCGCCCCAATCCGCCTACGGCGATTTTTGCCTGCAACGATATGATGGCCTTCGGCGTTATCAACGAGCTGTCCCGGCGGGAGCTTCAGGTGCCCCAGGATGTTTCGGTGGTGGGCTTTGACGGGATTGATGTGGGGCAAATGATTCATCCTCCGCTAACATCCATCAAGCAGCCCGATTATGAAATGGGCAAGCTGGCCTGCAAAATGCTGATGGATATGATGGGTGATGCGGGGCCGTTGTTTGATATTGTGCTACAGCCCAAGCTGCTGGAGCGCAAATCGGTCCGCGACATTACGGAAGACTGATGCGGCCCGGCGATCTGCCGTAGAAAAGGGGGTGCTGGCGCATCCCCGCCGCGGATGTGAAAAAAGACTATTCAAAATAACAATCCCATGTTATAATCTCAATAGAAATCGATTACTAAACAACTTGCCATGCGGCAGATGTTCAGGTTGAAGGAGATTGCAAGCGATTAATTATGGATGGGGGAGCGCTAGAAGGCGCAAATGGCTGAAATTGAAAGGAGAGTGAAGAATATGGAAGGCGGCTGCTTCCGCCGGATGAACCAGGGGAAAACCAATGTATAAACAGTCGAATTTTGTAAGCGCTTCTTTTATTGGGAGAAATTATAACGTGTATGGAGGCGGGTCACAGGAATTTGGCTATTTGTTAAAGAAAAGCTTAAACTTTTATGAGAAAAGCGAATGTGGCGTAAGTTTATATATCATAAAAAACCTGATTTATCAGATTTCCTTCTGGCGAAATACAGATCAGTGTGATATACTCTCACATAAGAAATCGATTACTATGATTAACTATCTTTGAGGAGGCATGTGAAAATGAAAAAAGGTTCAAGTGCAGGCATTCTTCTGCTGGCGGGGGCAATGACTCTTGCCGCATGTTCGTCTTCTTCCTCCGGCGGCAGTTCGTCCCCCAGTCCGGGTGGCTCCGCAGCCGCGTCCACCGCTCCCAAGAAGCAGGTTACGCTGAAGCTGGGTCTGCCGGGCAGCTACGAGGTGACCAGCAAGGAAATTATTGACGGCTTTATTGCCGAGCATCCCCATATCAAGGTGGAAATTCAAGAGGCTCCCTGGGGGGACTTCACCTCCAAAATTGCCACCCAGATTGCCGGCAATACGATGCCGGATATTTGGTTTCAGGAGAACGCTACTATCTTAAGCTACGGGAAGCGGGGAGTGGCTGAGGATTTGGCTCCGTACATCGCCAAGGATCTGAAGGCGGATGACTACATCGACGGATTGTTTTCGGCCAAAACCCCCGAGGGCAAGGTATGGGGTGTGCCCCATGGCATTAACCCGGTGGCTCTGGCCTACAATAAAACCGTCTTCCAAAAAGCCGGAGTGCCGCTGCCTACCGACGATTGGACCTTCAACGATCTAATCGAAGCCTCCAAAAAGCTGACGGCGAAGGATGCCTCCGGCAAACCGTCGCAATTCGGCTTCATTGGCTCCTACTCCATCACCAACGGCTGGTTTCCCTGGATCAAGCAAGCCGGAGGCTCCGCTCTGGACGATACCAAAACCAAGTCCCGGTTTGATGATCCCAAGACCATTGCCGGTTTGACGCAGCTTTATGACGGTCTTAAGAACGGATATTTTGCCGACATTGATTTTGTGAAGGCCAGCGGCGGCGAGTTGGAGGCGTTCTCCAGCGGCAAGGCGGCCATGTACTTTATGCAGTACAGCCTCCAGGTCAATATGAACAAGAACTTCCCCGACGCGGATTGGGATACGGTGAAAATCCCCAAAGGCGCAGACGGCAAGCGCTATGTGCCCATGGTGGCCAACTCCTGGCTGATTTCCTCCCGGGCCTCCCAGGATGCCAAGGGTGCAGCATGGGAATTCCTCAAGTATTATCTGGGCGACAAGGCGCAGGCGATTGTGGCTCAAAGCGGCTCCACCCTGCCGGTGAAGAAATCGGCCAATGCGCTGCTCAATGACAGCAAAACCAAACCCCTGAACAAAAAAGCTTTCACCGACGGGATTGCCGAGGGCGGAGTAACCCTGGATGAAAACGCCACATGGAGCGAGTGGAGAATCCTGGTCCAGCAGGTGGTCAACGAGATCATCAAGGGCAACGTAAAGGTGGAGGACGGAGCCAAGGATATTCACAAGAAGGTGCAGGACGTATTGGACGGCAAGAAATAGATTTAGACAGCAGTCCCCCGGAGGCCAAGCGGCATGAAGCGGCGAGCCTCCGGGGGTAGCGGAAAGGCTGGTTTTGCTATGCACAAACAAGGAAAATGGGGATATGTATTCACCCTTCCGTTTGTTTTGAATGTGGTTGTATTTCTGCTGTTTCCGGTTATTTTCTCCACGTATATTTCCTTTACCGAGTGGGATCTGTTTAATCCTCCCCAGTGGATCGGGCTGGACAACTGGGTTCGTACGCTGCAAAAGCATGAGTTCTGGATATCCCTTCGGAATGTGTTTGTATTCGCTTTGTTTTTTGTTCCCCTGCAGACGGTGCTTGCTTTTCTCGTCGCCTTCCTGCTGAACCAGTCCATCCGGGCCAAGTCCCTGTTCCGGCTGGTTTACTTTCTGCCGGTTGTCACCCCCTGGATTGCAGGTGGTGTGGTGTGGGTATGGATATTCAACAACCAGTACGGCGTGCTCAACTGGTTTCTGGGTACCATGGGCATCGGGCCGGGCAAATGGATCGACAGCCCCAACTGGCTGGTGGTCATTGCCAGCATTGCCGTGGTGAATGTGTGGAAGGGCGCCGGGCAATCCATGATTATTCTGTTGGCGGGTATGCAGAATGTGCCCAAGGAGGTGCTGGAATCGGCGCAGATTGACGGGGCCTCCGGCTGGAAGCAGCTGACCCATATTGTGTTTCCCATTGTGACGCCGATGGTCTATCTGGTGATGATTCTGTCCACCATTGCGGCTTTCCACGCCTTTGACGTATTCCTGGGGCTGTTCGGCTCCATTACCACGGGTATTCCGGAGCAAAACATGGTGCCCAACCTGCTGATCTACCGGGATGCGTTCCTGCTGTTCAAGATGGGGCCCGCCTCGGCTACGGCTTGGCTGCTGTTCCTGGTGATTCTGGCCTTCACCCTGTTCCAGAAATACTTTGAAAAGAGGTGGGTGCACTATGACTAAAACAACGCCGCTTTATTTGCGGGTGCCTATTTATCTGCTTCTGATCGCCGGCGCGGTTTTTATGGTGTTCCCGTTTATCTGGATGCTCTCCACCTCTCTCAAAACAGTGGGGGCCATCTCCCAGATGCCCCCTCAGTTGATTCCCAATCCGCTGAATTGGGAGAATTACACCACCATCTGGAGCAAGGTGGATTTCGGGCGGTATACCTGGAACAGCTTTTTCCTGGTGGCGCTGGAGATGGTCGGGGCGCTTCTGTCCTGCTCCATGGTGGCCTTCGGCCTGGCCATGTTCAAATTTAAGCTCCGGGGTCCCATTCATCTGGTGATGTTGGCTACCCTAATGATTCCGTCCCAGGTGACGATGATTCCCACCTATTTCATCTGGAAGCAGTTCCATGCTCTTAATTCCTATTATCCGCTGGTCATTCCCAGCTATCTCGGCAGCGCCTTCGGGATTTTCCTGATGCTGCAATATCTGCGTTCGCTGCCCAAGGAGCTGTATGAATCGGCTACCATTGATGGATGCTCGCCGCCGGGAATCTTCTTTCGGATCTACCTGCCGCTGTGCCGTCCGGCTTTGGCGGCGCTGGGGGTATTCACCTTTATGGGAGCCTGGAACAATACGCTGGGCCCGCTGATTTACCTGCAGGACAAACATTTGTATACCCTGCCCCTGGGGCTCTTGTATCTTAAGTCGGAGAATGTGAACCAGGCGCTGCTGATGGCGGGAGCGGTGGTGACTACGCTGCCTGTCGTCATTGTTTATCTGTTCGCCCAGAAGCAATTTGTGCAGGGCATCGCATCAACGGGGCTGAAGGGCTAATTGCTTAGGGGAATACCCGGGGGAGCAGGCGGAGGCGAGGGGAGCAGAAAAGCTTGGCAGAGTAAGCGGAGGCGGGGTGGGCAGAAAAGTTTGGCGGAGCAGGCGGAGGCAGCGGGAGAAGAGAGTTTGGTTGAGCAGGCGGAGGCGGCAGGAGCAGAAAGTCTGGCGGATGTTTGTTGTCCGAGAGGCATCGACGGATTCTAACGGCGGCTAGAGCCCTTATTTCCGCGAAAATACCGTCTCCCCAATTCTAACGGCGACCAGAGCCGCTATTTGAACCAAATGTGCTGCTGCAAGCCCTGTTTTAACCAAATAGCGTCTCCTGCTTCCGTTAGATTTTGCAGCCCCCTGTTTTGGGGCAAATAGCGGCTCTCACCGCCGTTAGAAACATAGCCGCCACGGTCTCACGGAAAGCTCAGCAGAAGATTACGAAGCAAGCCGTCCCTCGGGAAAAGCCCAAGTAGATGCTTACGAAGCAAGATTTCCCTCGTGGAAAGCCCAGCGGATGCTTACGAAGTCAGCTTTCCTTACGGAAAGCTCAGCAGAAGGTTACGAAGCAAGCTTTCCCTCGGGAAAAGCCCAAGTAGATGCTTACGAAGTCAGCTTTCCTTACGGAAAGCTCAAGTAGATGCTTACGAAGTAAGCTTTCCCTCCGGGAAAGCTTTCAGGAGGTCAACATGAAAACGTATGTGCTGGTAGGTGCGGGCTCCCGGGCCCTGCACATGTTCGCCAAACCGATGGCAACCGAATGGAAGGATACGCTCCTGTTCAAGGGGGTATATGATATCAACCCGGTCCGGGCCAACCTCTTGAGCGAGGAGTGCGGAGAGGTGCCGGTGTTCAGGGATTTCCGCCGCATGCTGGAGGAAACGAAGCCGGATACGGTGATTGTGGCAAGCACGGATTATACCCATCACACCTATATCATCGAGGCGCTGGAGTTCGGCTGCGATGTCATTACCGAGAAGCCCATGACCATCGACGAGGAAAAATGCCGGGCCATTCTCCGGGCGGAGCAGGAAACCGGCAAAAAGGTGACGGTGACCTTCAATCTGCGGTTCGCCCCTTATTTTGCGGCAGTGAAGGAACTGCTTCTCTCCGGGGCTATCGGGCAGGTGTACCATATTGATCTGGAATGGTTCCTGGACCGGCGCCACGGCGCGGACTACTTCCGCAGATGGCATGCGGAGATGGCCAACAGCGGGGGGCTCCTGGTCCACAAATCCACCCACCACTTTGACATTATCAACTGGTGGATGGACAGCCGCCCCCGGGAGGTCCATGCCTTCGGGCAGCGGCGGGTGTACGGGGATGGCCGCACCGAGCGCGGCGAGCGCTGTCTGACCTGCGGCTATAAGGCGGAATGCGAGTATTACATGGACATTGAGCAGGACCCCTTTATCCGCAAATATTATTACCAGGCCGAACATGAGGACGGCTATATCCGGGACCGCTGCCTGTTCGATGAGCGGATCGATATCTATGACACCATGTCGGTCAACGTGGGGTACGAGAACGGGGCCATGCTCACCTATTCCCTGGTAGCCTACAGCCCTTATGAAGGCTGGCGGGCAGCCATCAACGGCAGCGGGGGCCGGATGGAGCTGACCAATATTTACAGCAATGCGGACATGCAATCGGGCAAAAGCGTCATCCGGATTTTCCGTCCGGACGGAACCGCCGAGACCGTAGAGGTGGACACCTCCGCCTCGGGACATGGCGGCGGGGATGCCAAGCTGCGCCGGGCCCTGTTCCTGGGGGATGTGGAGGACCCGCTGGGCCAGCAGGCAGGCAGCGCTGTAGGCGCGGAATCCCTGCTGATCGGCGCGGTGGCCAACCGGTCCATTGCCGAAGGGCGGGCTCTGCCGTTTCCCGATGTGGAGAGCATGGGGGCCGCGGACAAGGATGTGATCCGCTAATATGGATAGCATTGCCGGGCTGGAGCAGTATGTTTGCACCTTGTACGATACGAAGGATCAGTTGAAGCGGCATATCTTCGAACGTGCAGACGAGGCTTTTGCCAGGGGAGACCAGACGCGGGACAGCATTTCCGGTGAGACGGAGCTGAAGCGGCGCAAAGAGCAGGTGAAGGAGGCTTTCCTCCGCGCCATTGGCGGTCTTCCCGGAGACAACGGGCCTCTTGAGGCGAAGGCAACGGGGCGGCATGAAGCGGCCGGGTACACGGTGGAAAACCTTGTGCTGGAGCCGCGGCCGGGGCATTATGCAACCGCCAATCTGTATTTGCCCCATGAAAGAGAGGAACGGACCGGAGCGGTGCTGTTCCTGTGCGGCCATGAGCTGGAGGGCAAACACAGCCCGTATTATCACCGGGTAGTGTTAAGGCTGGTGCAGGCAGGCTTAATCGTCCTGGCCCTTGACCCTCTGGGCCAGGGGGAGCGGCTGTCCTGGCCGGAGAGTCTGGACCCGGACCGTCCGACCGTATGGGGCACGAAGGAGCATCAGCAATTGGGGGCCCAATGCTACATGGCGGGTCACAGCATCGCCCGCTACTTCGTTCACGATGCCATCCGGGCCTTGGATTACCTAGCCGCCCGTCCCGAGGTGGACCCGGCCCGTTTGGGGGTCACCGGCAACTCCGGCGGAGGCACCCAAACCGCCATGCTGATGGTTTGCGACGACAGGCTGGCGGCTGCTGCGCCGGGCACCTTCATCATGAACCGGCAGCAGTACATGCATGCCGGAGGGGTGCAGGATGCGGAGCAGGTGTGGCCGGGCTGGTCGGCGGAGGGCTTCGACCATGAGGACCTGCTGCTGGCTTTTGCACCCAAGCCGCTTCTGGTGCTGGCGGCTCAATATGATTTTTTCCCCATTGAAGCAACCCGGCGGACGGTGGAGCGCTGCCGCAGGTTCTGGGGCATGCTGGGCCGGGAGGAGGAACTTATCCTCGCGGAGGACGCCACAACCCACCGCTATACCGATAGGCTGGCGTTGGAGGCTGCCGCGTTTTTCGCCCGGACGCTGCTGAACGGGAAACAATGGACAGCCCCGGCGAAGGAGCTGCCTGCGCTGCCCACGGGCTGCCTGATCTGCACCGCCACGGGACAGGTGCGGCTGGATATGCCCGCTCCCCGCTCCCGCTCGGTGCTGGAGGAGAACCGGGAAATAGCCGCCCGGCTCAGGCAGGAGCGGGCGGGACACGGCCCCGGCGAAGCCTTGCAGCGGGCCCGGGACTGGCTGGCCGCCCGGGTGCTTGCCCCGCGGCAGTCCTGCAGCCTGAATCCCCGGCGGGTGCCGCTGGGGGAGACGGACGGACTGCTGGCGGATTACCTGCTCTGGTGGTCCCAGCCGGGGCTGATGAACAGCGGCTATCTGTTCCGCAGCGCCGCGCCATCCTCTGACGGACCGTCTCCCTTGACGGTGGCGGTTTGGCAGGGGGGCACCTCCCGGCTGGCCGGCCATTGGGAGTGGCTTGCGGAAGCCTGCCGCGCCGGCCGCTCTGTGCTGGTGCTGAATGTGTCGGGGGAAGGCCCCCACGAGCCTTATCCCCTTTACGGCAAGCCGTCCCGGCGTTTTTTCGGCATCATGCACAAGCTGGCGGATGAGCTGTTGTGGCTGGGAGACAGTCTGGCCGCCCTCCGCGTCCACGATGTGCTGCGGACCCTGGAGCTGGCGGATTGGCTGGGCGCGGCGGGGAAGCGGATCACCTTTTACACCCCTGACCAGTACGCCCTCTATGCCCGCCTGGCGACCGCGTTGGAGGAACGGGTGGAGACGGAGAGGGCAAGCGGTTCTTTTGCCGGAATAGAGGAATGGGTTGGCGCGTCGAATTATGACGAAGAGGATGCCATGAGTTTGGTTATGCCGGGGATTCTTGGGTTTTTGGACCTGGCGGAGCTTGAGCAGTGGCTGTCGGCGACAGCCCACAGGAGGGAATGACAATGGACAGGAAGATGAAGATTGCGGCGGCGGGGCCGGAGGATTTTGGCGGCGGGGAGAATGGGAACAACCCGTCAGCCACAGTGACAGTCGCCGTAATTGGGGCTGGCCTGCGGGGCATGATTTACAGCAGCTTTGCCCTGGACCGCCAATACAACATGCGGATTGTGGCCGTAGCCGATCCCCGGACAGAACGCCGGGAGCGGTTCCGGGAGAAATTCTCCATCCCAAGCGACAAATGCTTTGCCAACTGGGATGAGCTGTTTGCCGGGCCGAAGCTGGCGGATGCGGTGTTCATCTGCACCCGGGACAAGGACCACTTCGAGCCGGCCATGAAGGCTCTGGCGGCAGGTTATCATGTTTTGCTGGAGAAGCCCATGTCTCCCGACTGGGAGGAATGTGTGGCCCTTGGCCGCCAGGCGGAGCAGTACAACCGGATTCTCACCATCTGCCACGTGCTGCGCTATGCCCCGTTTTTCCGGGAAATCAAGCGGCTGTTGGATGAAGGGCGGATCGGGCGTCTGATGTCCATTCAGCACAATGAGAATGTGGCATATTGGCATCAGGCCCACAGCTATGTCCGGGGCTATTTCAGCAAAAGCGGCGAAGCCAGTCCGATGATTCTGGCCAAGTCCTGCCATGACCTGGATATTATGGCCTGGCTGGCGGGCGGCGACTGCCTAAGCGTGGCTTCCTACGGGCATCTTACCTATTTTCGCCCGGAATTCGCTCCCCCGGGGGCGCCGAAGTATTGTCTCGACGGCTGTCCCGTATCACAGGAGTGCAAGTATTATGCGCCCAACATCTATCTGATCGAAAATGGAGGCTGGAAAGCCGAGGCCGCCTGCAGCGACCCCAGCTACGAGGCCCGGTACAAAGCCATCAAGGAAGGCCCCTTCGGCCGCTGCGTCTACCATTGCGACAACGATGTTGTGGACCATCAGGTGGTCAGCATGGAATTTGAGCATGACATCACCGCCGTTTTCACCATGAGCGCCTTCACGGAAAAATGCAACCGGACCCTGAAGCTGATGGGCACGGAGGGCGAGCTTCGGGCTACTATGGAAACCAATGAGATTCAAATCCGCCGCTTCGGCAGCGGCACGGAGGAAACCATCCAATTGACGGATGCGGGAGGACATGTGGGTCATGGCGGCGGCGACAGCCGGCTGGTGGCCGACTTCCTCAGAACCGTCCGCACCCAAGGGGCCCATACCAGCGCCACTTCGGCCAGAGCTTCGATCCAGAGCCATCTGATGGCCTTCGCCGCAGAGCGCTCCCGGCTGGAAAAACGGATGGTCCGGCTGGAGGAGTTCCAGCAAGCTTAAGGAGCCGTCCGGCCAATGAACAAGCAAACAACGATTCATGAGGAGAGGAAAATCAACATGAAAATGAACATATACGAACAAGCGGATCAAATGGGATTGGAAGCGGCGCGGGCCAGCGCGCAGATTGTGCAGGAAGCGGTGCGGGCCCAGGGCAAGGCCAGAATTGTGCTCTCTACCGGAGCCTCCCAGTTTGAATTTTTGAAGCATTTTGTGAAAATGGATATCGAATGGGACAAGGTGGAGATGTTCCATCTGGATGAGTATGTAGGACTGCCGGAATCCCATCCCGCCAGCTTCCGCAAGTATCTGAAGGAACGGTTCCTGCAATACGTCCCGGTGGGCAAGGCATGGCTGGTGGACGGCGAAGGCGATCCCCGGCAGATGGTGGAGGAGCTGAACAGGAGGATAGCCGAGGAGCCGGTGGACCTGGCATTGATCGGAATCGGCGAAAACGGGCATATTGCTTTTAATGATCCGCCGGCCAACTTTGAGGTGGAGGAGCCGTATATGGTAGTGAACCTCAGCGACACCTGCAAAGCCCAGCAGGTCAACGAGGGCTGGTTCGCCAATTCCGGCGAGGTGCCCAAGCAGGCCATCAGCATGACGGTGAAGCAAATTCTCCGGAGCCGCCACATTGTGTCGGTGGTGCCCCATGCCGCCAAGGCCCAGGCCATTGCCGATACGGTCAAGCAGGAGGTGGACTGCCAGTATCCGGCCACCATTCTGAAAACTCACGCCAGCTGGCAATTGTTCCTGGACAAGGAATCGGCGGGTTTGGTATATGCCTGGTGCTAATGCCCGGCGGCTGAGGCAGCCCGGAAGGCGCCGGAGGAAGGAGGGGCAGTATGATCTGGCAAGGAAAATTGGCCGCAAACGGTGCGGCTGTAGAAATTGAAACGGATGCCGGGGGAAGGATCGGGAAGATCCGTCCTCTCCCGGAGGAGGTTCCCGGTCTGCCCTGGATATCCGCAGGCTGGATGGATTTGCAGGTAAACGGCTTCGGCGGGTATGACCTGAACGGGGAGACCACTGTCCCGGAGGATGTGTCGGGAGTAGCCCGCGCCCTGCACAAACGTGGCGTGGCGGGTTTCCTGCCCACGGTCATCACGGGCAGCTATGAGCGCATGCGCCAGGCGATGGCGGCGGTTGCGGCGTTTTGCGGCAGCGGCTGTGCGGAGGCTCATTCTGTGTGGGGGATTCACATGGAGGGCCCTTATCTCTCCGGCGAGGACGGCAGCCGGGGAGCCCACCCCAGGGAGCATATCCGCAACCCGGACTGGGATGAATTCCAGCGCCTCCAGGAGGCGGCCGGGGGGCTGATCCGGATGGTGACGCTGGCCCCGGAGCGTGAGGGGGCCATTCCCTTTATCCGGCGGCTGGCGGATAGCGGCGTTGTCGTCGCCATTGGCCACACCATGGCTGCGGGAGAGGAAATTGAGGCGGCGGTGGAGGCCGGGGCTACGGTTTCCACCCATCTGGGCAACGGCTCCCAGCCGATACTTCCCCGCCACCCCAACTACATTTGGCATCAGCTGGCGGAGGACCGGCTATGGGGCACTTTTATTCCCGACGGCCACCATCTTGCTCCGCCTGTGCTGAAGGCCATGCTGCGGGCCAAGGGCGGCCGGTCCGTTCTGGTCAGCGACTGCACCCAATTCGGCGGAATGCCTCCGGGCCGCTACCAAAGCCTGATCGGCGGAGAGGTGGAGCTTCTGGAGAATGAGCGGCTGCAAACCGCGGCCAACCCGGCCATTCTGGCAGGCTCCGCTGCAGCCTTGGATTCAGGCATCGCCAATGCGGTGCGCTATACGGATATGAACCTGGCTGAAGCGGTTGCGGCGGTAACCGAACGTCCGGCTCTGGTGATGGGGCTGGCCGGACGGGGAATTCTCGCGGAAGGCGTCATCGCTGACCTGACGCTGTTCGATTATGATTCCACCGCCGGCGCCATTCGGGTGCGGGAAACAGTGGTAGCCGGAACAAGCGTCTACCGCGTCCCCGGTATGAGCCGGTCATGACAGAGGGACTGTCCGGCTATATTACCGACCGGGAGCTTCTGGCGGGTATGGAGCGGGTAGCCCGGGCGGCGGAGGGCAACAGACGGCTGCCGGAACTGGCGGCCGAGCTGCTTGCCCTTCTTTATGGAGAAGGGGGCGAGCCGCAGTTTTGGGCCTTGTACACCCGCAGCTGGGAGGAGCTGGAGCAGCTTCTGGGAGAGGACGCGGACTGCTACCTGGCCTATGTGTATGAGCTGGGCTTCCCCCGACTGGCTGCTCTCTATGAGCGCCGTGGTTACCCCAGGCAGGTGCTGGCCGCTACCCTGTCGGACTTCGATCTGCGCGCCCGCAACTACCGGGATATGCATGGCGGACGGGCGGGCATTGACGATTACCGCTGGCTGACCCGGCATATGACGGGAACGGTGTTCCGGCTGGGACGCCTCCAGTTTGTGTACAACAGACCTTTCGTTTACGGAACGCAGATATACAGAGGCCGCCTGGACGGCTCCCTGACGGCAGTGGCGGAGGGAGGACTGGCGGTGGACGGGCAGGGTTTTGTTGCCGTTGCCGGGGAAGGGGTATTCGTGACGGAGCTGGAGGTTGGAGAAGAGGCAGTGACGGCCAACCGCATCGACCCGGCGGGCAATATTCTCCGGGAGAAGGTGCATCTGCCTGACGGACACTACGATTGTGTGGTCCGGGACGGCGATCCGGTCATCGACATTCATATTCCCGCCGACGGTAAGATGTCTGCCGGGGATGTGGCGGTCTCTCTGCAGATGGCCTGGGCTTTCGGAAAACGGTACTTCCCGGATGCCCGCTACCGGGGTTTTGTCTGCTCCAGCTGGCTGCTCAGCGACGAGGTGGCGGAGATACTTCCGGAGGATGCCAATCTGGTCCGGTTCTCCCGGCTGTTCACCCGCTGTGCGGGACAGCGGCGGGAGCATGAGCTAATCTATAAGTGGATATTCGGCATGGACAAAAAACGGGAGGACTTCAGGCGCCATACCCCCTCCACCGCCCTGCAAAAAGGAGCCCGCAGGCTCCTTGAGGAAGGACGATGGTTTACGGCGCGAAGCGGCTTTATTCCTCCCGAAGGAGTGGCGGAGAACTCTGGCGCCGCTGTTTTGGCCGGGTTGCAAACGGAGGAATTCCGCGAGTAGGGCGGAAGGGGCTAATCGGGTCAGGCGTTGGCCTCATCGGAGGCGGATTTCCGTTCAAAGCCCATCTCCTCCAGAATCTTGACCCGCTCCTCATGATCCACGATTGTGTCGATTTGATGCAGCATCCATACGTATCCAAAAGGGTCCTCGAACACGGCATTGGCAATGCCCATTTCCGGCATTTCGGTAACCGGCTGGACCTCCTTGCCGCCTTTGTCCATCGCTTTTTGGTATGTGTCCTTGATATTGGGCACGGCAATATTCAGCCACATGGACTTGGAGCTGTCCGCTTTGGGCGCGAACAAATGATACTGGTGATTTTCATCCAGCAGATGAAACCGGGTGCCGTAGAGGTTGAACACAACCTCATTTTGCCCTTTGACAAAATCGGACACCTCGACACGTTCCACCTCAAATACGGCTTCCAGCCAATGCAAGGCTTCCAGGCTGTCCGGAACAACAAAATCAATTTCTACACCCACCACCATAGCGCATTCACCCTCTGTTCGTAATGGTATCTTCCCATACAAAGTGTACCCCATTTTGCTGAAAGATTATAGCGGAAGCCGGAGCAGTCTCTTATGAGGCTGCTTTTTTCGCACTTTTTGCGAGTAGCAGAACCTGGCAGGGGAAATAATGAAGCGAAAAGGGGGATGCGCATGCAGAAGCAAAATATTATCTTCAATCTGGACGATACGCTGATCGAATGCAATAAATATTTCCATCTCGTCAACGAGCTATATGCTGCCCGGATGAAGGAATGGTTTCCCGGCGTTCCTGTAGAAACGGTAAGAGCCAAGCAGATTGAATACGACCTGGCGGTAGTGGACAAAAACGGCCTGACGGTGGACCATGTGCCCCAATCCTTTCTGTCGGCCTACGGCTATTTCTGCAAGGAAACCGGGAGAACGCCCAGCGGGGAGGAGATAAAGGAACTGGAGGAGTTGGGCTATAGCGTTTTCACCATGCCTGTCGAGCCCCTACCCCACATGTATGAAACCTTGGAGGAGCTGAAGGAGGAGGGACATGACCTGTACCTGCATACCGGCGGCGAGGAAAAAAACCAGTGGCGCAAAATAACCCAGCTGCAGCTGGCGGCTTACTTTGACAACCGGGTATTCGTTTCCCGGCATAAGGATCGGGATGCCTTGGCCAAAATTATGGACCGGATGGTTTTTTTGCCTGCTGTCACCTGGATGGTGGGCAATTCTCTGCGAACGGATGTCCTTCCCGGCTTGGAGCAGGGGATCAATGTCATCTATATTCCCGCATCCAACGAATGGCATTACAATGTGGTGGACATTGCGGTGGAGCCCAAAGGGGCGTTTCTCACTCTGAACAGTCTGAGTCAGGTGGCGGGGGCCATCCGCAATTATGTCCTGGAGCAGGAGCGGAAGCAAGGCGGACCGCACATTCCCGGCGGCACGGAGGAAGCCTGGCTGAATGCCCCGCTGGATTGACGGCAGACATTGGCAGCGGCAGTTTTTGTGAGTTTTTGCGGATGATCCGATTCTTTTGCCCAGTGGACAATATGAGGTTATAAAATGCGGCCAGGCCCGTATACATATAGTACAAGTTGAACAAGTCCACAATCCGCGGGCAAGTCCCGCGGCAAACAAGAGGAGGATTCAGGCATGAAACTGCAAACCGTGCTGCGGCTGGCCGCTGTGGCAACCGTCACCGCCATGCTCTCCACCGGCTGCTCCCTGATCAACAAGAAGGAGGGGGCACAATCCATTGATCCGCCTCCCACCGGCGCGGATGCCGTGGTTCAAACCTCCGCCGTTCCCGTCACCGCCGAAACCGGAAGGCAGGTTACGCTGTACTTCAAGGACCCTAAGGGAATGGTGGCGCCATTATCCGTGTACATTCCGAAAACCCTGGAGGTGGCGCGGAAGTCTCTGGAGTATATGGTGGAAGGGACGGCTGTCGTTCCCAACGGCTTCCAGGCGCTTTTGCCCAAAGGCACTGCCATTAAGGGTATTGACCTGAAGGCCGACCAAAAGCTGGCTGTAGTGGATTTCTCCAAAGAATTCAATAACTACAAGGCCGAGGACGAGCGGAAGGTTCTGGAGGCTGTGGTCTGGACGCTGACGGAGCTGGACAATGTGGAAAAGGTAACTTTGCGGGTAGAAGGCAAGGAGCTTACGCAGATGGCTCTTGCCAAAACGCCGGTGGATACGGAAATGAGCCGGGCTATGGGCATCAATCTGGAGTTCGGCAGCGGGCTTAATCTCGGCCAGTCCGTTCCGGTAACGCTCTACTTCCAAAATAAAACGGAAGATGAATTCAGCTATTATGTGCCGGTTACCCGGATGGTCAAGCGGACCGAGGATATTGCCGCAGCTGCCGTGGAGCAGCTGATCAAGGGCCCGGACAGCAGCAAGGGGCTGGCCTCCGTGCTGGCGGCGGATACCGGACTGCTGCAAATCCAGCTGTCCCAGGACAACAGCGTGGTCACCGCCAACTTCGATGACAAGCTGCTGGGTTCCGACAAGCTGATCCCAGCCAGCGCAGCCCAGGCGCTGATTCTGTCCCTGACGGAAACCACCGGCGCAGGCAAGGTGCAGCTGATGGTCAACGGGGACACCAAGGTTTCGGCTACGGACAAAACCAGCTACGCCAAGCCGGTGGCTGCGCCGGATCATATTAATCCCGCCAAGATGTAGCCCAGCGATGGCGTGAGGAGCGGCGGCGGTAGCCAGCAGCCGATGCGGCAGCTTGCTTCGCCGGCAGGTGTGCGGCCTCTCCGCTGCCCGGCGCACTGATAAAACAGCCTGACTGAGTCCGCTCAGCAGGCTGTTTTGTGTTGGGGCGCGGGGAGGGGCTGCCGGTGGGGGCATTCTCCTGCCTGTCTGAGCCGGAGTCGCGCGCGGTTGCGCCGCTGTTGTTGCCCATTGGGCAGGGTGTGGGCATGATGCAGAGATCAGGGCCGCCAAAGGCTCTGTCTGGGCAGGGGAGCATGATGCAGGCAGTGGGGTGGCAAGACCTACGTCTGGGTAGGGGGGCATGATGCGGAGAGTGGGGTGACAAGGCTACGTCTGGGTAAGGGGGATTACGCGAACGGAACTGAGCGACTCTTATTGGCGCAAAAGTTCGTTTTTGGAAAATTAGCGGAACTGAGAGCTCCTTATTGGGCTTAGGCAGCTTAGCCAGCAGAAACAGATGCGCACAGCGGCGAATAAGCGCTTCTCAGTTCCGCAACACAGGCAAAACCGTCGATTTAGTTGATTAAGAGCTTCTCAGTTCCGTAACGCCAATTGCTGACGCACCACCCCACTTTTGCCGCTTCCGGCCAGCTAGTTTCCCGTCCCCAGCCATCAGTCCGCCAATCTGAACCCCCGATCTCCTCAGTCTCCCAGTCCTCCCGCTCCCAGCCGCCCGCCCCAATCTCTCCAGTTTCATAGTCCGCCAATCACCTAGCCTTCCATCCCTCTGACCCGCTCCCCATCCGTCCCTGCCTCTCACTCCGTCAGGCTGTGGAGGCTCCTGAACTCCAGCGGGGTCAACCCCTCCCGCTGGCGGAAGCATTTGCCGAAGTAGCTGGTTTGGGAGAAGCCCGCCTCCAGCGCCACGGTTTTGACGGGCAGACCGGTGGTGGCCAGCAGCCGTTTGGCATGGAGCAGCCGGGCCTCCAGCAGGAAATCGGGGAAGGACATGCCGAAGGCGGCGCTGAATTTGCGGCTGAAGTGGTGGGGGCTGTACCCGGCAACGGCAGCCGCCTGCTCCAGAGTCAGCGGCTCGTGGCTATGGGCGCGGATATAGTTGGCGGCAGCCCGGAGCTTGTCCGCGGACAGATTGGCCGGGACGTTCATCTGGGTGGCGGCGGACTGCAGCCGGGTCAGAAGCTCGTACAAGGCGGCGGCCACGCTGTGTTCGTCATCCACCTGGTAGGCCCGGCCCAAGTGCAGCAATTTTTCCAGAAGCGCTTCAATGGAAGCCAGATGGGACAGGCCGAACAGCCACGGCTCATCCAGACCTTTGCCGTTCAGCAGCTCCTCCAGATGGACGCCGAAAAAATGGACCCACCGGATATTCCACGGCTCCCGGGAATCCGAATGGTAGGTTTGGCGGAGGCCGGGCCCGTACAGGAAGCCTTGCCCCCGAGTCAGCTCGTAGGATTTGGTTTCGGTGTGGAGGTAACCCTTGCCCTCCAGCACAATATGCAGATTGTAATTCCGGTCCAGGTTGTTTTCGGTGGTCCGGTACTCCCGGTTTACCCGGTGCTCGGGAAATTCGCTGTAGCCGCCCAGAAAATCCGGAAAGCAGATATGCCGGGGAAAAACCGGCTTGGGCAAAAAAATATGCTCCTGCATCTGTCACCTCGTATAAGCACAAAAATTTGATACATAATTTCGTTGCAGCTATGGAACTCCGACATGTGAATCGCAACCTATAACAATATTTTAATACCATTCGCAGGATTTTGTCATTTCAAACCTGGGGAACCCTAGCTACAATGAAGGGGACTAAGAATGGAAGGACGTGTGGACCGGTGGCAAAGTCGATTCGTATGGACCAATTGACGCTGGGCGTATGCTATTATCCCGAGCATTGGCCGGAGTCGCTGTGGGAGGATGACTTCCGCAGAATGCGGGAGATGAATATTTCCGTGGTACGGATGGCGGAATTTGCCTGGGCTATTTTTGAACCGGAAGAAGGCCGATTTGATTTCAGCGTGTTTCACCGGGTTTTGGATCTGGCCCACCGTTACGGGCTAAAGGTGATTCTGGGCACGCCCACTGCGGCGCCCCCTGTTTGGCTGACCCATAAGTACCCGGAGGTGCTCAATGCGGATGTGAAGGGGGATTTGTACCGGCACGGCTTAAGGCGTCATACCAACTACACCAGCCCGAAATACCGGGAGCTGTGTCAGACAATCGTCCGCAGAATGGTGGAGGCCTACAAGGATCATCCCGCCGTCATCGGCTGGCAGATTGACAATGAATTCAACTGCCACATGGATGTATTCTACGCCGAAACCGACCATATGGCCTTCCGGGAGTGGCTGAAGGAGCGGTATGGGACGCTGGACAAGCTGAATGAAGCGTGGGGCGCTGTTTTTTGGAGCCAGACCTATACCGCCTGGGAGCAGGTGCATCTCACCCGGCATATGGTCAACCGTTCCCCCAACCCCCATTTGGCCCTGGACGAAAAAAGATTCATCTCCGCCGTCACCATTTCCTTCGCCAGGCTGCAAACGGATATTATCCGGGAGCTGGCGCCGCATCATTGGATTACCACCAACGGCATGTTCGGGCACCTGGACAACCATGAGCTGACAGATGAGCTGCTGGATTTCTTCTCGTATGATTCTTACCCGCAGTTTGGCTCCATCTCCTCGGGAGAGGAAGAAGCGCCGCTTCTGGACCGGGCGTGGAGCATGAAATTAGCGCAGGTTCGCTCCATTTCGCCGAATTTTTGCGTGATGGAGCAGCAGTCGGGACCGGGCGGCTGGGTGGACGGCATGGCCATGGGTACGCCAAGGCCGGGACAAATCCGGCTGTGGTCCTACCAGTCCGTGCTGCACGGGACGGATCTGCTGGTCTATTTCCGCTGGCGGACAGCCACAGTGGGCACCGAAATATATTGGCACGGCATTAACGATTACCACAACCGGCCCAACCGCCGGGTGCGGGAGGTGGCGCAGATTGGCGGAGAGTTCGCCAGGCTGGGAGAAGAACTGATAGGGACGGCTTATCAAGCGGAGATTGCCGTCATGCAGGATTACGACAACAGCTGGGACGGGGAGCTGGATGCCTGGTGCGGTCCGCTCCAGCGCCAAAGCGTCCGGGCCTGGTACAAGCGGCTCCAGTACCGACACATTCCGGCGGATATGATCACCCTGCGGCAGAACACCGCTCTGGAGGAGTTGGCCCGGTACAAGGTCATCGTGTACCCGCATCCGGCGATCATGACCGATGAGACGGCGGCGCTTCTCACCCGGTATGCGGAGCAGGGGGGCATCATCATTTTTGGCGCCCGCACCGGCTTTAAGAACATCCATGGCCACTGCTATATGCGGCCCTTTCCCGGACCGGTTGCCGGACTGTGCGGCATTACGGTGGAGGATTTTACATTGGTGAAGGGGACGGTTGCCCCGGCGGAGCTGCGCTGGAAGGGAAGCCGCCTGGCGGAGTGCGCCAAAGCCGAGGGCTTCAATGAGGTGCTGCAGGTGGAGGCTTCCGGGACAGAGGTTCTGGCGGAATATGCCACGGAATATTATGCAGGCAAACCCGCTTTGACGCGGCGCAGGGTGGAAAAAGGGCAGGCCTGGTATTACGGCGCGGCATTCTCGGAGGCTGTAGTCGACGCCATCATGGATGAGCTGGAATTGGTTTCTCCGGCGGACCGCTTTCTGGAGGCACCGGAGGAAGTGGAGCTGGGCATCCGGGCTGCCGGAGACAGACGCTTCCTGTTCGTCCTGAATTATTCGGCGGAGCCTGCCCCGATCCGGTTAAAAGCCGCGCTGAAGGACCTGCTGTCGGGAGCGGTCCTGGAGAAGGAACCGGTCCTGCCGACCTATGGCGTGTGGATTCTGGAGCTTCCGGAAGCGAAAGGATGATTTGTTGCCGGAAGCGGCAAAGGAACTGTCCCCTGCAGACTAATCTGCTGTGGGAACAGTTCCTTTTTTTGCCCCGCGGCGTGTGCGGCAGTTAATTTCCGTCCTGCGGCTTCCCCGTGGAGCTGCGGATGATCAGCTCGGAGGGCAGCACAATTTTGCGTGTGGCGGCAGGCGCGCCGGACTGGATGCGCTCGATCAAAAGCTGCATGCCGAGAAAGCCCATATCGTAAGCGGGCTGCTTCGCCACTGTCAGGAAAGGATTATAATCCGGGATCATGTCCGGATCATCGAAGCAAGTGACGGCCATCTCCTCCGGAACGCGGATCTGCAGGGTGCGCAGGGCCCGCAGCGTATTCACGCCAATGAAGTTGTTGGCCGCCAGAATGGCAGTGGGCCGTTCTCCCTGCTGCAGGGAAACCAGCTTGGCGATAATTTCGCCGAGGTTGTCCTGCTTGAAGTGGGTTTCGATCATATAAGCAGGGTTGGGCTCAATCCCGGCAAGCTGCAGCGTTTCCCGGAAGGCCTGATCCCGCTCCCGGACATTGGAGAGGGAGGACGGCCCGTTGATCAAGGCGATTTTCCGGTGCCCCAAAGCAATCAGATGCTGCGTCAGCTGTCGGGTTGTCTGGAAGTTGTCCCCGGAGATGGAGTCCGCAGGCACCTGGGGAATGGTGCGGTCCACGTATACAAAGGGAATATTCCGCTTCACCAGCTTTTTGACATGGCTGGCGGAAGCCTCGCCGGAGGGCACCAGCAGCACGCCGTCCACCCCGGCGGACATGAGCATGTTGATATATTGGGACTCCTTGTCCGGATTTTCGTCGGTATTGCCCAGAATCAGATGGTAGCCCAGCTGCAAAGCCTTGTCCTCCGCCCCCCGGGCGACATTGGTGAAGAAGGGGTTGGAGATATCGGGAATCACCAGCGCCACCAGCCGGGTTTCCTTGGAGGTCAGGCTGCGGGCCTGCTTGTTGGGCACATAGTCCAGCTCGCGGATCACCGCCTCCACCTTCAAACGGGTGGATTCCTTGATCAGCGGAGATTTGTTGATGACCCGTGAAACGGTCATGGGAGAAACATTGGCCCGTTTGGCGATATCGTAAATGGTGACCATAAAGGGGGTTCTTCCTTTCGGCTTCTGCTTATTACCCATGATGAAACAAACCCGGTAAATTTTCAAGTCCCATGTGGTTGACCGGGGCAAAAGCGGGTGTTATTATTTTGTTATCGGTAACAATAAAATATCAAGAAGGGATGGATAGGGTGAACATCGCCAAAATGATTGACCTGTCCCAGGAGCTGTACCACAATTGCCCGGTCCTTCCGGAGTTTGCCCCGCCGAAGCTGGACTATATACTGGTTGGGCCCCGGGACGGCTGGAATCTGGAGCAGCTGACCATGAATCTGCACACCGCCACCCATATGGATGCTCCCGCCCATATGGCGGATTTCCGGCTGACTCTGGATGCAATCCCCGTGGAGCGCTTCCAGGGCAGACTGGTCGTCCTTGATCTCTTCGGGAAGCAGCCGGGCGAACCGGTGACGGTGGCGGACCTGCTGCCTTACGGAGACCGGCTGTCCGGGGAGCCGGTGGTTTTCCTGTACACGGGCTGGGGGCAAAAACGGTCCTGGACCAGGGAGTTTATTTATGAATCCCCTTACCTCTCTCCCGAGGGGGCCGGATATTTGGCGGAGCGGGGAGTGCGGGGAGTGGGCATCGACCACTTCAGCATCGGGGGAACCGGCCCGGACAATGAAGCCACCCACCGGACACTGCTCCAATCCGGAATATGGATTGCGGAGGGCCTGCAGCTGGATGACCCGGCGCTGCGGAGCGGGGAGTGGCATGTATTTTCCCTTCCGGTGAAAATCAGAGACAGCAGCGGAGCTCCTGCAAGAGTTGTCGCCATCCAGTGGGAATAGCTATCCCCAAAAGCCCAAAAGAAAGAAGGAACAACTGCAAATGAAGTACCGCAGATTGGGAAATACGGATTTGAATGTGCCGGTTTTGAGCTTTGGCGCCTCATCTTTGGGCTCTGTTTTTCATGCAACCGACGATGGGGAAAGCGTCCGCACCGTCCATACCGCCTTGGATTGCGGCATGAATTATCTGGATGTGTCCCCCTATTACGGGCTGTTGAAGGCGGAGCGGGTGCTAGGCCAGGCCCTGAAGGGCATCCCCCGGGACAGCTGCATACTGAGCACCAAGGCCGGACGTTATGGGGAGAATGAATTTGATTTCTCCTACAGCCGCATCATCCGGAGCGCGGAGGAAAGTATGCGGCGGCTGCATACGGATTATCTGGACATTCTGTACCTTCATGACATTGAGTTTGCCGATGTGAACCAAATTCTCGGGGAGGCCCTGCCCGCCCTGGAGGAGCTGAAGGCCCAAGGGAAAATCCGGTATACCGGTATTTCGGCCCTGCCTTTGTCCATTTTCAAAAAGGTGCTGAAGGAGCATCCGGTAGATGTGATCTTATCTTACTGCCATTATTCCCTCAACGACGATTCGTTGACGGAGCTTCTCCCCGAACTTGCCGCCGCCGGGACAGGATTGGTGAATGCCTCGCCGCTGTCCATGGGGCTGTTGACCGGAAACCCGCTGCCCGCTTGGCATCCGGCGACTCCGCCTATCCGGGAGGCTTGTCGGAGGGCCCATGAATTCTGCGAAGCCAACGGGTATTCCTTGCCCAAGCTGGCTATTCAATTTTCTGTCGGCCATTCCGGCATCCCCACAACTCTGGTCAGTACGGCCAGCGCGGAGAATATCTGCCAGAATGCCGTTTATGCCATGGAAGAGCCGGACATGGAAATTATGAAGCAGGTGCTGGAGATTCTGAAGCCTGCCCAGCGGATCTCGTGGATCAGCGGCAGGCCGGAGCATAATGAGGAGGTGCGGCTGGTATGAAAAGCATCGTATGTGTGGAGCCGGGGCGTTTGGAAATGAGAGAGGCGCCTGTTCCTGTACCCGGTCCGGGGGAAGCGCTGGTGCGGATTCTCCGGGTGGGGATCTGCGGCACGGATTTTCATGCCTACAGGGGAAAGCAGCCGTATTTTGAATATCCCCGGATACTGGGGCATGAATTGTCCGGCGAGATTGTGGAGATAAACGGACACAGCCCGGATCTGACAGCCGGCGATCAGGTTTGCGTCATTCCATATGTGCATTGCGGGGAATGCATCGCCTGCCGCAGCGGCAAAACCAACTGCTGCACCCGCATGAGCGTCATGGGCGTGCATCAGGACGGCGGTTTGCGGGAATATATGACAGTGCCCCTGCGGCATCTGCTCAAAACGGAGGGGCTGGCTCCCGAGCAAGCCGCCATTGTGGAATGCCTCAGCATCGGGGCCCATGCCGTCCGGGTGGCCAATGCCCGTCCCGGCGACTCCGTTATGGTTATCGGCGCAGGGCCCATCGGATTGGGCGCCATGCGGCTTGCCAAGCTGGCGGGAGCCCGGGTTATTGCCATGGATATCAATGAGGAGCGGCTGCGCTTCTGCCAGCGGTGGGCCTCCGTGGACGAGACAGTGGCCGCCGGGCAGGAGGCGCTGGCAGCGGTGGAGAAGATAACGGGAGGGGATTATCCGGTAGCAGTCATCGACGCCACCGGCAACAGCGGCTCCATGGAGCAGGCCCTCCATTTTGTGGCCCATGGGGGCAGGCTTGTGTATGTGGGTCTGGTCAAATCGGATATTACCTTCCATGACCCCGACTTCCACAAGCGGGAAATGGCCATTATGGGCAGCCGCAATGCCATGCGGCAGGATTTCCTGGATGTGATTGAGGCTATACGGACCGGCAGGATCGACACGGATTCCTTTATTACCCATCGGGCCAGCTTCAGGGACATGACCGGGCATTACGAGGAGTGGCTCCGTCCGGAGACAGGCGTGATCAAGGCTATTGTGGAGCTGTAGCTCCTGGGGGAAGAAGAACGTAAGGTCATTATTTTTCCATTTCTATAAAAGGTGGTACAGTTCATGACTCTTCGATCGGAAACGGCAATGTGGTTCGATGCCCCTGCCCGGGTGTGGGAGGAGGCGCTGCCTGTGGGCAACGGCTGCTTGGGCGGCATGGTGTACGGAACGGTGGAGCAGGAGCAGATCCAATTCAATGAGGATTCCGTCTGGTATGGCGGACCGCGGAACCGCAACAATCCCGACGCATTGGAAAATCTGCCGCTTATCCGGAAGCTGCTGTTTGAGGGCAGGCTGAAGGAGGCTCATCAACTGGCGGAGACGGCCTTCTCCGGCACGCCGAGAAACCAGCGGTATTATTTGACCGCCGGCGATCTGATGATCCGCTTTGAGCATCCTGCCGGGGAGGGGGAGCCGGTCCAGTACCGGAGAGAGCTGGATCTGGACCAGGCGCTGGCTTCCGTCTCTTACGAATGCGGGGGAGTCACCTTCCGCCGGGAGGTGTTCGCCAGCTTCCCCGATCAGGTGATGGCCATCCGGCTGACCGCCGACCGCCCCGGAGCCTTGACCTTTACGGCCCGGTTTGAGCGCAAGAAGGGGCGGCATGTGGATGCCGTCTGCAAACACGGCCAAGGCACCTTGGTCATGACCAATGATTGCGGAGGGCGAGACGGAGGCAGCTACAGCGCCGTGGTCAAGGCGGTTGCCGCAGGCGGCAGCGTCCGGGTCATCGGCGAGCATCTCCTGGTGGAGCAGGCGGATGAGGTGACGCTGCTCCTGGCTGTGGCAAGCACCTTCCGCCATCCGGAGCCGGACCAGCACTGCTTTGGCCTGCTGGAGCAGGCGGCGGCTTTGCCGTATGCGCTGCTGAAGGAACGGCATATGGCCGACTACCGGGCCTTGTTCGGGCGGGTTGCCCTTCAATTGGCGGAGCAGTCCTCCTCCGAAGAGAGTCTGGGGAGCTTGCCCGTTCCCAAACGGCTGGAGCGGCTGAAGGAAGGGGCCGATGACCCGGGTTTGCTCACCCTGTACTTCCAGTTCGGCCGGTATCTGCTTATTTCCTGCAGCCGTCCCGGCGGGTTGCCCGCCAACCTCCAGGGCATCTGGAATGATTCCATGACGCCTCCCTGGGACAGCAAATTCACCATCAATATCAACACGCAGATGAACTATTGGCCTGCCGAAACCTGCAATCTGGCGGAATGCCATGAGCCCCTGTTCGAGCTGATCGAGCGGATGATCAAGAAAGGGAGAGTTACCGCACAGACCATGTACGGCTGCCGCGGTTTTGTGGCCCATCATAATACGGACATCTGGGCGGATACGGCTCCCCAGGATATTTACGGACCGGCTACCCAGTGGGTGATGGGCGGCGCCTGGCTGACCCTGCACGCCTGGGAGCATTACCGCTTTAACCCGAATGAGGAGACGCTTAAGCGGGCTTACAGCCTCATGAAGGAGGCCGCCCTGTTCTTTATGGATTTTCTCGTGGAAAGTCCGGAGGGTTTCCTGGTTACGGCGCCTTCCGTTTCGCCGGAAAACCGCTACAGGCTGCCGGGCGGGGAAGCGGGAACTCTGTGCTATGGGCCGTCCATGGACACCCAGATCATCACCGAGCTGCTGGATGCCTGCGCGGAAGCCGCTTCGCTCCTGGACACCGACAGGGACCTGCGGGCGGAATGGCAATCCATCCGCTCCCGGCTGCCGGCCATGAAGATCGGCAAACACGGGCAGCTCCAGGAATGGCTGGTGGACTATGAGGAAGTGGACCCCGGCCACCGCCATATCTCCCATCTGTTTGCCCTGCATCCCGGCTCCGCCATCAGCCCGGGTTTGACCCCGGAATTGGCGGAGGCCGCCAGGGTGACCCTGCAGCGCCGCCTGGCAAACGGAGGCGGCCATACCGGCTGGAGCCGGGCATGGATCATCAACTTCTGGGCCCGTCTGCTGGATGGGGAGGAAGCCTATCTCCATCTGAAGGAGCTGCTCAAAAAATCCACCCTGCCCAATCTGTTTGACAACCACCCGCCCTTCCAGATTGACGGCAACTTCGGCGCTGCGGCAGGCATTGCCGAAATGCTGCTGCAAAGCCATCTGGATTATATTCAATTGCTGCCTGCATTGCCGCCCCAATGGCCCGCCGGGGCCGTCACAGGCCTCCGGGCAAGAGGCGGATTTACGGTGGATCTTGAGTGGGAGGACCACAAGCTGAGGAAAGCGGCCGTCACCTCCGTAAACGGCTCCACACTCCGGCTGTATGCCGAAGGCAAGCTGCGGGTCAGCCGCTCCGACGGCGCCGAGGTGGCGGTCCGGCAGCAAGGCAGCCTTCTGGAATGGCCCACAGCTTCAGGGGAAACCTACTTGATCCAACCGTAATCAGCGCCGCGGCTAATTGCAGCACGGCTACTATCATCAGGCGAGTCTATCTTGCAAAAGTGCAGTTATTTTTGACCGTGAGCCCTCTTTTGGGCTCCTATCCTGCAAAAGTGCATCTATTTTTTGCTGAAACCGCCAAACGGATGGAAATCGCGTGAAATAAATGCACATTTGCATTTTGGCCCCCATTTAAGCGGATGATCCATAAAATAAATGCACATTTGCATTTTGACAGATGCTCTTCCCCCTTCAAGGGCATGAATCTTTCGTTCAAGGAAAGGACGGGGAGCAACGGCGCGGTTCGACAGGGAGCGTTGTATTGCAATGGGGCTACCAGGTCTGGGACTTTCCCGCCGGGGCAATACCCATTTTCAGGAGCGGCGGGCTTGCGGCTTGCCGGGCTGGCGGGAGAAGGAAGCCGGGAGAGTTGCCTTTAAAAAATGGGTCATGCATCACCGGAAACAGGAAAATACAGGAAGCCCCTTTTCTCTGAAGGGGCTTTTTGGCTGCGGATGGGACAAGGATCTGCCGGACAGGAGGAAGTCCCACCCAAGCATCCGCGCCGGCTTGGTCATAATATGAAGCATTTCCAGGAGAGGAGGACCAGGGCACGATGGCACAATTTCTTGATATGGCTACTTCCGTGAACTCCGGCAATACCGGCTTTCCCAATACGGGGCTGACGGGAGCCCCGGAGCTGTTCGGCGCAATCGGGCTGGCCACCCAGTCCAATGTGAATCCGGTGATTTCCTTGGGGGGCACCATCAGCCTGACGGGGGAGGAAGGAGATCCCTTCACGCTGTTTATTGTCCGGGGAACGGTATTCGACCCGGCCAGCATCATTTACTTCGCCGAGGGGACCGTCGCCACCACAGGCGGCAATGAGCTGCATTCGTTCCAGACAGCGGATTTTGCACCGCCTACCCAGCCGTTTATCAATTATTCCGCCTATATTGCAGGGGTATCCACCTCTATCCGCAGCGGGCCGGAATCCTTTTACGGGATTGCGTCCATGAGATAAACGAAACGGCCGCCGCCTCCATTGGCCTTCAACCGGTTTCCGGTTGAAGGCTTTTTCGCGTTGGAGGAGGGGCTGTTAATTGGGGGTGCCCTTCAGAATAATGTTGGCTGCCTTGCCGAAATCGAGGGCTGCCCTGCCGGTAAGCTCGGCGGTTTTCTGGGCCAGCACCACAGCATTGACACCGCAGCTGAACAGCGCCAGATCAAAGGTATCGCTGTTTTGCCGCAACCATTCCAGGGTGGCGTCCATCTGGCTGTAATCGCCAAAAGGAAGGGTGTGGACGATGTTGAGCAGGTAGGGGGGAGCCGTCAAGGCCTGCCTCAGCGGCTCCGGGTCCCGGGTGGCCAGCACGATCCGCCTGGGCGTCACCACCGACCAGAAGGTTTGGGAGAACAGCATTTCCCGGTTGATCCGGGCATCGCAAACCGCCTTGGGCCGGAGGCCGTAATGCTGGAAGAGCTGATCGGTGAGCTGCCTTTTCAAATAGGCGGGGGCGAGGATGGTGGTGTCCTCATGGGGCAGAATGCCTACCACATCGGCCTTTGCCGCCGCATCGCGGACAGCGTCGCGGAGAGGCAAATTGGGCAGATGCAGTCCTTTTTGGCCGCGGTTGGCCTTGATGGCCCATCGTTCCTTCAGCACAGCTTCCATGGGCCAGACCGAATCCTGGGCCAGCACCAGATTTTCCCCGTCTCCGATCCGCACCAGGGAAAAGGGAAGACGCTGCTCCAGCGCCAGGTTCAGCCGGTCCAGGACCTGCATCATATTCAACGGGATGCTTTCCATATGGTTATCTGTTCCCCTTTCATAGATCAACTGTTATATCTGTATGATTGCAGGCGGGCGAATTATTGGATTCGTCCCTATTTTGGGCGCCGAATTTGCCCCGATTTCCGTTGTGCTGGTCCGTTGTCCGTGTAGCTTTGCGGGGGGCTTACATAGGTTGACTATTGTACAGCCCTTTCAAGGAGGCCAAACCATGAGCAGAAAAATCGTGATTGAAATCAACTTCAACAATTTCGGGATTAATCCGGACCGGCTCAGCCGCCAATGGCTGGAGAACCGCATCGGCATTTTCAGAGGGCTGACCCTGAGGAGCCTGAAAAAGCAGACCAACCAGAATTTTTTGACGGTTCTGAAGCTGGCGGGAGGCTGCACGGAGATTGTGGAGGAGATCCTCCGCAACCAGGAGCCGCTGCCGCCCCATATCCGGTTTGGAACCAGCCTCGAGTGCAAGCAGATGATGGAGGAGTATGTCCAGGGAGCCCGGGAGCTGTATGTGGCCCGCATCGACTCCGATGATCTGTACCATGAAAGCTTCGTCCAGCAGCTTCACGATTACCGGCCGCGGCCGGAGACGGCAGTGCTGGTGAATTGCTACGGGTATTTGTGGGACATTACGGCCGGCCATATGGCGGAGGACTATCACCGCTCCCCGCAGTTCTACACGTTTATCTACCCGGTTGCGGAATTTTTGGCGGGCTACAGAGTGAAGATTCCCGGCAGGGGCACCCACGGCAATGTCATTGAGCTGCCCCATGAGATTTTCCCCCGACGCAATTATGTCAATGTCATCCATGCCTCCAACAGCTCAGCGAAGAAAATCCGCAGCAAGGAGCTGCTGACGCCCCAGGAGATACAGCAAGTGCTCAGCCAATTTATGACGCCGCAGTGACCCGTTGGGGCAAAGGGCGGAAGGAGGACACGACATGGAACGGATTGCCGGAATTGAAGACGGAGCAGCGAAGGTGGCTGTGGTGGGGATGGGCTATGTGGGCTTGCCCTTGGCCGTGGCCATTGCCCGTGCGGGTTATACAGTGTACGGTATCGATACCGATGCCGGGAAGGTGGCAAAGCTTCAGGCAGGAGTCTCCTATATCCTGGATGTGGCGGATGCGGAATTGAGCCGTTGGACCGCGTGCGGCGCCCTCCGGCCCGGGACGGATTATGCGGTGCTGGGCCAGGCGGACATTGCCGTGCTTTGTGTGCCGACCCCCTTAAACGGTCTGCGGGAGCCGGATACCTCCTTTATTGAGGAGGCGGTTGGCCAAATGGTCCGGTATCTGCGAAAAGGGACGCTTATTATTCTGGAGAGCACCACTTATCCGGGAACGACGGAGCTGTTGGTGCGCAGGCGGATTGAGGAGGAGAAGGGCTGGCAGGCTGGCCGGGATTTTTATGTGTCCTTCTCCCCGGAACGGGTAGATCCAGGCAACCGCCAATTCTCCCTGCGCTCCACGCCCAAGGTGATCGGGGGAAGCACCCCGGCCTGTCTGGAGGTGGGCCGGAATTTTTATGCAGCGGTGTTCGAGCGGGTGGTGGCGGTCAGCTCCAATGAGGCCGCCGAGCTGGCGAAGCTCCTGGAAAATACCTTCCGCAGCGTGAATATCGCCCTGGTCAATGAAATGGCTCTGCTCTGCGAGCGGATGGGGGTCAGCATCTGGGAGGTGGTGGAGGCCGCTGCCACCAAACCCTTCGGGTTTATGCCCTTTTACCCCGGGCCGGGTGTCGGCGGGCATTGCATTCCCGTCGATCCCCTTTATTTATCGTGGAAAGCGGGGCGGATGGGTGTCCGCCTGAAATTTATCGAGCTGGCGGATGAGCTGCACCGGAGCATGCCCGAACGGCTGGCCGCCCGCATCGGGGCGCTGCTGGAAGGAGAAGGCAAACGGCTGGCGGGGGCAAGCATTGTGCTATGCGGCATTGCGTACAAGAAGGATACGGATGATATCCGGGAATCCCCCGCTTTGGAGCTGATGGAGCATCTGCTGGAAAAAGGGGCCCGGGTGGTTTACCATGATCCCCATGTGCCTGTATGCCAGGTTAACGGCACTGCTTGGGCCTCGCAGACGGCAGAGCCGCAGCTGTGGGCCCATGCGGATCTGGTAGTGATCGCTACCGACCATACGGCGGTGGATTACCAGCAGGTGGCGGATTATGCTCCGCTGGTGTTCGACACCCGGAATGCCGCCAGAGACTGCATCGGCGGGAGGATTGTGCTTTTCGGCGGAAGCGGGGGGAGAGGCGGCGAAGGCGGAGGGGGCGGGGGACAGTGACCGCAACCATCAGCTTGTGTATGATCGTCCGGGATGAGGAGGAGACGCTGGGCGGATGCCTGGCATCGGTTCAGGGGTTGGCCGACGAGATTATTATTGTGGATACCGGCTCGGTGGACGGCACCCGCCGGGTGGCCGAGGCGTATAATGGCCGGGTGGCGGCGTATGACTGGCAGGATGATTTTGCAGCGGCGCGGAATTATGCCTTCAGCCTGGCCAACGGGACGTTTATCCTGTGGCTGGATGCGGACGACCGGATCGCCGGGGAGGACCTGAAGAAGCTGCTGGCGCTAAAGAGGGAGCTCACGGCGGAGGTGTCCGGTGTGGTGATGCCCTATTGTCTGGCAGAGGATGCCGTCGGCCGTCCGCTGGTGGCCGACCGCCGGCTCCGGCTGGTCCGGCGGGAGTCGGGCTGCCGCTGGAGCGGGCGGGTGCACGAGTATCTGGAGTTTCCCCGGAAGGGGGAAATCCGAGTGTGGGACGCCATGATCCGGCATACCGGCCGGGCAGACCACTCCCGCCGGAATCTGCGGATTTTGCGGCGGTGGATTGCGGAGGAGCCGGGGGTATCGGGCAGACGGCTGCTGTGGTATGCCCACATCTGCTACGAGCGGGGACACTACGGGCAGGCGGCCAAGGGCTACCGGAAGCTGCTCTTGGAGCCGTCGGGCTTCCGCGAGGACCGGCTCATCGCCTGCTTCCGGCTGGCCGACTGCTGCCGGCGGCTGGGGGACGGGCGAGGCCGCCTGGAGAGCCTGCTGGGCTCCTTCCACTACGGTCCGCCCCAGGCGGATTTCTGCTGCCAGCTCGGGGAGTGGTTCGAGGAGCGGGCCGATTGGAGGACGGCCGCCTATTGGTACACCCAGGCCATCGCGGTCAGCGGCCTGGACACGGGTTTGCGGCCGGTGGCTTCGGCGGCTCTGACCTGGCTGCCCCATGCCCGGCTGGCGGCGGTATGCCTGCGGCTGGGGGACGCCGGGGCGGCTTACCGGCACAATGAGCAGGCGCTGCGCCATCTGCCGGATGACCCGGGCCTGTTGGGCAACCGGGCCCGGCTGGAAGCGGCGCTCCGCTCCTGACCGCCGGGCCTTGGGTGCGGCGGCATGCAGAGAGGCCGCCGCCTGTTGGCGCGTACAGGGGCGGTGGCCGTGGGTGCAGAGACGCCAGCTGCAGGAGTGGCAGGTGCCGGGACCGGAGGTACGGTGCCGGGGGTGCGGTGGCCGTGGGTGCGGTGGCCAGGGGTACGGTGCCGTGGGTGCGGTGGCCGGGGGTGCGGTGCCGTGGGTGCGGTGGCCGTGGGTGCGGTGGCCGTGGGTGCGGTGGCCAGGGGTACGGTGGCCGTGGGTGCCGGGGCAGTAGGTGTAGGGCAGCGTGTGCAGGTGCTCATCTTGCAAAAGTGCAGTTATTTTTAGGTTTTTGCGGGATTTTGGCAGGCTCAAATGCAAAAATGCAGTTATTTGTGCTCGTGGACGGCAGTGGATGCCGTTTTGGCCACATTTAACTGCACTATTGCAGGATGGGCTGGCAGATGTCGGCCGAGCCTGGATTTTAATTGCATTTTTGCATTTGCAGAGTGGAAATATAAGGTAAAACAAAAGGCGGTGATATAAAGCAGCGGTGTCCGGGTTCTTCAGCTTCCGCCAAAATACCGGCAAAAGTGAGGCAGCTTAAGCTCTGAGCTCAAGCTGCCCGGCTAATTCACCCGGCGAGCGTGATATCGCGGGGTTACTTTTATCACTCGGCTAAAATGCCCCGCCGCGTCACCCGCTAAAGCCTCCCGGCATATGCCGCCACAAACACAGCGGGCGAGTTCCAGTATATGGTCATTTCGTTGGTGGAGTAACTTTCCTTATGGTCCACATAGCAGGCGGCGGGGGCGGCTCCGGCCAGCAAGGCGGCAGCCGCTTCGTCCTGCAGGTGGAGATTGGGCCCGCCTGCCACCATGCCCGGCACCGGCTCGGCTACGCCGTCCCCTTCGGAGGGCCGGTGATGGGGATACAGCACCGACTTGGCGCCAAAGTCGGTTACATAGCAATAACCCAGTACATTGCGGCCCAGCAGATAGTCCCAGTGGGCCAGAGCGGCCTGGCCGAAGCGCTGTTCGCCGGTAAGCTCCTCTGCGGCAATCAGCAGCATGGCCCGGTTCAGCACCAGCATATTGCTGCCCCAGATGTACTCCTCCGGCAGCAGGGAAATGCTAAAGCCGTCGGCGGCGCTGCGCTCCGCATACAGCTCCGCCTCCGCCACCCAGGCAGCCAAGAGCCGGGTGCGGAGAGCCTCCGGCACCAGACCGGGCCCGGCGTCCAGCAGGCTCAGAGTGCCGTATCCGCCGGTATCGGCCCAGCCCAGCTCGCACAGGGGGAAGCCCCCTGCCTCCGCCAAGGCCTCTGCTGCCTGCAAATATTCCGCCTCTCCGGTGAGCCGGAACAGCTCGGCGGCCGCCCAATACAGCTCATCCTCCCGGGAGCTGTCCCCGTATTCGCCCGTCACAATGTCGGGCGGATTGCGGAAGCCCTCAGCCGCAGGCCGTCCCTGCAGGCTGCGCCAGGCCCGTTTGGCCGCATCGGCGCAGCGCTCCGCCAGGTCCGGGTCCAGCCCCCGGTAGATTCGGGCGGCCAAGGCCAGACCTGCGGCAAAAGAACCTGTCGCCGTATCCGACACCGGCGAAAAGATCAGCTCCGCTCCATCCAACTCGGGCATACAGTCCAAAGGCGGAAAACCGGCGGTGGTCACCTTATGGTACACCGCACCGTCGGAGCGCTGCATCAGCAGCAGAAATTCCAATTCAACCTTGACCTCCTCCAGCACATCGGGAAGCCCGCTGGAGTTGGGAATTCCCGCAGGCTCAACAAAAGCCCCCGGAAACCGCTCATACGCCAATAACAAATCCGCAACCGCTTTCACGCCTGCCACTGTATATTTGCCGTAATCCCCCGCGTCATGCCAGCCTCCTGCCTGGGGGTGCCGTTCTTCCGGATTTCCGTGGACATGGGCATCCCCCAGATGACAGGCGCCATGGGACCATGGCCCGGCATACTCCTCCGTCAGCTCCACGCCGCAGCGCTGGAAGTAGAAGCACTTGAGCAGCGCCTTCCCGACGGAGGCGTAAGGACGTTCTTCGATCACAAACACCGGCGAAACCGCCCCAGATTCCTTCATCCTCACAAAATAACTGCCCGGCCGCTCAACACCGGTAAAATCCCCTTTGGCAACGGCCAGTCCGGAGGCCGGGTCCTGCTTAAGGGGAGACATTGCCCCTGCAAAAACGGAGAGCCCCGAATCCAGCTCCACCAGCTCGAACTTCCCCGATACAGCGGCGGTAAAGACTTTTAGCCCTTGCCGCGGATAGCCCAACTGGTTTACAAATACAGAGTCTTGCGCATCACGCATGAGAATCAGTCCTTTGCCCATAAATTGGTCTGCCGGAACAATGGAGATGCCCTCATTTTACCACATCAGTGTGCGTTTAACATTTTCAAGCGCCAAAGTGCGTAAAGCAAACATCCTGCCCAACTACCAAGGGCGCTTCCGCCCCAGCCAGCCCTGCTCCTCCCAATGCGCCTTGTCCAGCGGATTCCAGGCGTTCCGCTTTTGGTTGAGACGCATAATGGCGAACATGGCCCGGGTTTTCCAGCCCGGCTTGACCGTGCCTGCGGCCCTGCCCAGCTTGGCGGCCAGCCTTGCCGTATCCCTGCGGATGGCGGCTTTTTTCTCCTCCTTAACGTCTGCCCAGCCGGCGGCGGCCACAATGCAAGGATACTGGTAGACCGAGGGCACGCCCCAATAGAAGAGGTTCTGCTTCAGCTGTTTGGTGACGGCGCGGGCTCCCGCTCCTGCGGCGGTGGAGATCACCAGGGCCGTTTTGTGGAACATGGAAGGGTCGGGCCGGTGGGACATCCAGGCGTAGCCCATATGGTCCAGGAAGGCTTTCATTTGGCCGCTTACCCCAAAAACATAACACGGCGAATCCAGAATAATCACATCCGCCCTCCAGAACGCCTCCACAATCCGCTGCACCGGCGCGTGGTGGCCGCAATGCTCCTCCCCCTGATTGAAGCAGCTGTAGCAGCCTACACAGAAGCCGGGTCCGTCCTTGGGCAGAAAAAATTCCTCCACATCCTCCTCCCCCGCTGCCAATTGATCGGCGACCATCCGCGCAATATGGAAGGTGCTTCCGCGGTGCATTTGTCCATGTACGATGGCAATTTTCATGATGCGGCCTCCTTAGACCTTGGCTCTGGCATAAACGGCATTGAACTGGCGGATATGGCTGCGCAGGGAGGCCAGTGCCTGCTCCCCGCCTTCGGGATGAAGGTCGCGCCACCCCAGCAGCAAAAAAATCGGGCCATAAAACTGCGCTGCCATACTGCCCGGGTCTGCTTCAACGAACACGCCCAGCCCCATCATTTCCTGGAACAGGCGGCTTTGAAACTCAACCGGACTCTCCAGATACAGCCGCCGGTAAACCTCCCGGGCCAGCGGGTGGGAGTATTGGGCCATGGTCAGCATTTTCCGCAGCAAGGCGCTGAATTCATCCTCGGAAAAGAACCGGAACAGCCGCTCTCCCAGCTCCAGCAGGGCCTCCTCCGGCATGGCCGCATAGTGCTGGGCCAACTGCGCCGGGTCAGTCTGGCCGATTCCCAGCTTCTCCGTGATTTCCCCATACCGCTTGGGAAACTCCCCGATAATTCCCTCAAAAATCGCCTGCTTGCCAGGAAAATGCTTATACAGAGAGCTTTCCTTCACCCCCACCGCCCCGGCGATGTCCCGGACAGACACGCCGTCATACCCTTTGACTGCAAACAGCCGCAGGGCTTCTTGAATAATTCTCCACCGGGTATCCCTCATGGTTGACCATCTCCGTTTGGCTAACAATCGTTAGCCTAATTATAGCGGAGAGCGGCGGGTCTGCCAATAACCAATTGCCCTTCGGGTGGAGAAATGTGGGCTCCGCAGCAACTTTATCCACTTGCACACGTCTTTTATTTATGTAGAGAAGGGAGATGTTTCGCATTGAAAAATAAATGGCATACCCAAGGAGCCGCCGCCCTGCTGACTCTGGCTGTCCTGTTTGGAGCCGGAGCCGGGAGCAGCCCGGCTTGGGCCGATTCCCCGCCGTCCGAAGCCGTTATGGCGACGCCGGAGCAAATGCCCTATGTAACCCTGGTGGATTCGTTTACGCTGTATTCGGGCCCGGAGACCCGGCCGGATCAGGCTGTGGGCGCCCTTAGTCCGCTTCAGTCTGTAAAGCTGGCGCCCATCGAACGGGATAAGCTGCTCTCCCTATCCGCCATGGTGAAGGTGGAGGTGGATACCTGGCTTGGTCCCGTATGGGTCAATCTGAAGGAAGGGGCCTACCAGTTCAATAAGCTGGAAGCGAAAGAGGAGACGCTGAATCTGCTGCAGGAGACGGTGCTGTTTGATGCCCCTGGAAAGCCGTCTCCCTATTCATTGGCTCCCCAACAGGTGCAGGCCGTTGCGTCCATTATTGCCTGCGAGCCGTATACCCCCTGCTACAATTCGGATTCTTATTATTTGATCCATACCTCCTGGCTGGGGGATATGTGGATCAAGCCTTTCCATTACGCGGAGAAATACAGAGGTGTGGAGACGCTGGGAGCCATCCCCGTTTCCCGGGAAACTCCGGTTTATCTGTACCCCTATGAGCAGCCGTTGGAAAATGAGCCGAAGATACAGCCCCAGGTGGTGATGCCTTTGGCCAAGTACATGCAGTACGCACGTATGGCTCCTGCTGCAGTTTGGTACAAAATTGACACTCCCCTGGGTGAACGCTGGATTGCGCAAGACAGCCGGTACGGCTTGGGAGTGGAAGGAGTGGAAAAGGTAAGCGAAACACTGCATATACCGGTTCCTTTTCGGCTGCAGGATACCCCTTACAGTGCATTCCGACCGGATGATCAGAAGGAGCCGCCCCAGGAGCTGCAAGCCATCGGCAAACACCGGGATTGGGTGATGGTGCTTGTAAACGGCGAGGGCCGATGGGTGAACCCGTCCGCAGAGATTGCCTACAGCATCACTGGAGACATGGACCATGACCGGGAGCTGGGAGTAAAGGAATATACGCAGCCCATTGAGATTTCCGAGTCCACTATCACTACGGATTACCCGTATCCGGGGGCGGTGAAGAATCCCCAGGAGATTCTGGTGTTCACCCGGCAGCAGGTTACCCCGGAGCGGGTGTGGGATTCCCCCGGCGGCACACGCTGGTACTATATTTCCACCTGGATAGGCCACAAGTGGGTGATGAACCCGTAATCCTGTGGTGCAACCTGGCGTAACCTTTGTTAAAATGAGGTATACTTGTGTTTGTCGATACAGCAATTGGCAATTACGCGTATGCTTGATAAGACAGGGCAACGCCACTACAGGAGGAATAATCGAATGCGCATAGACGGAAGACAGCCGGACGAACTCCGCCAGGTAAATATTATTACCCCTTACAGCAAACATGCGGAGGGCTCCGTATGGATTGAAGTAGGGGATACCAAGGTACTGTGTACGGCAACTCTGGAGGAGCGGGTGCCGCCTTTTATGAAGGGGCAGGGAAAGGGCTGGATCACGGCGGAGTATGCCATGCTGCCGCGGGCCACCCAAACCCGCAACCAGCGGGAGTCGGTGAAAGGCAAGCTGTCCGGCCGGACCATGGAAATCCAGCGGCTTATCGGCCGGGCGCTGCGCTCGGTAGTGGATCTGGAGAAGCTGGGAGAGCGGACCATTACCCTGGACTGCGATGTCATCCAGGCGGACGGGGGCACCAGAACCACCTCCATTACAGGGGCGTTTGTGGCCATGACGCTGGCCATTCACAAGCTGTGCAAGGAGAAGCCGATGAGCGTATTTCCCGTTCGGGATTTTCTTGCTTCGGTGAGTGTCGGCGTAGTTTCCGGAGTACCGATGCTGGACCTGAAATATGAGGAGGATTCCTCGGCCAAGGTGGACATGAACGTGGTGATGACCGGCTCCGGCAAATTCGTGGAGCTGCAGGGCACCGGCGAAGAGGCGCCTTTTTCCCGGGAGGAGCTGGACCGGCTTCTGGGTCTGGGCGAGCAGGGCGTCTACCGGATGATCGAGCTGCAGAAGGAAGCGCTGGGCCCGGTGGCGGAGCTGATCGGCGCAAACAAAGGGAGGTGTTAGGAGCCCATGAACAGGCAACAGGTGGTGGTCATCGCCACCCGCAACAAGGGCAAGGTCAAGGAAATGGAAGAACTGTTTGGCAAAAGAGGCTTCCAGATTCACAGTCTGAACGACTACGAGGGGATTCCCGAAATTGAGGAGACGGGCAGCACCTTTTATGAAAATGCCCTGATCAAAGCCCACTATGTGGCTGAGCTTTTGCAGGTCCCCGTCATTGCCGACGATTCCGGCCTGGAGGTGGAGGCGCTGGACGGCAAGCCGGGGGTATACTCGGCCCGGTATGCTGGGGAGGATGCCAACGATGCCGACAACAACGCCAAGCTGCTGCGGGAGCTGTCGCTTGCGCTGACCTTCCCCTCCGACAAGCTGCCCGTGGGGCATCCGCCTGTGTGGAGCGCAGCCGAGTTTGTTTGCTGCATCGTCCTGGCCGATCCCGCCCGCAAGCAGCATGCCCGCTTCGAGGGCCGCTGTCCGGGCTATATCCTGGGGGAGGCCCGGGGGCATAACGGCTTCGGGTATGACCCGTACTTTTATTTGCCGGAGTTCGGCAGGACCATGGCCGAGCTGACCCTCGACGAGAAAAACAAAATCAGCCACCGGGGCAAGGCGCTCCGGCAGCTGATTGAGCTGGTTTATTAATTTTAGTTTCCTAATTGTGGAATGCGGCGCTTATGGGGCAATTGGCTTGGTTTCCATCATGAGGGGCATCTCCAGCGTGTAAGCGGCAAACAATGTATCTTATTTCGCATATGAAAGCTCCATAAAGGGATGTAAGCGGCAAACAATGTGTGCTATTTCCGTTTTTGGCGGAGCAAGGGCCTTTGATTAAGGGGATAGCGAACATTTGTTGATCGCTATTAGCCGAAAAATGCCTGTTGCGACTCAATAGCGAACATTTGTTGATCGCTATCTCTCCGCCGACTCACACAATGGAAATCTTGTAGGTGCGCAGCCAATGATCCGCCTGAATCAGGAAAGCGAACAATTGAGGGCCCGTCATCAGCTGGCCGAACCAGGGGAAATCCGAGCTGGGGCTGTCGGGCTTCGTCATTTCCTTCAACCCTGCCACATTCACCAAAGGTAAAAGCGGCGAGGACGGGTCATGGAGAATTTCCCGCAGCTCCGTGCGGACCGCGTTCATGTAGTTGGGGTTGTGGGTTTTGGGGTAGGGGCTTTTTTTGCGGAACAGCACATCGTCGGGCAGAATGCCCTGGAGCGCCTTGCGCAGGATGCCCTTCTCCCGGTCCCCGGCGGTTTTGATCTCCCAGGGGATATTCCATACATACTGCACCAGCCGGTGGTCGCAATAGGGCACCCGCACCTCCAGGCCGCAGGCCATGCTCATCCGGTCCTTGCGGTCCAGCAGCGTGGGCATAAAGCGGGTCACATTGAGATAGGAGATTTCCCGCATTCTGCGCTGCTTTTCGTCCTCGCCCTGAAGGTGGGGCACCTCGGCCAAGGCCTGCTGGTACCGGTTCTTCGCATAGACCTCCGGGTTTATGAAGGCAGCGGCTTCGGAGGACAGCACCGAGGTGCGCTCCTTCACCTTCAGCGCCCACGGAAAGGTGTCCGCCTCCAAGGCGTCCTGACGGTGAAACCAGGGATACCCGCCGAAGATTTCGTCTGCGGCCTCCCCGGAAATCGCCACAGTGGCGCCTTTTTTGATTTCCCGGCAAAAGAGCAAGAGCGAGCCGTCCACATCTGCCATCCCCGGCATATCCCGGGCAATGACCGCGGCGCGCAGGGAATCGACCAGCTCAGGGGTGTCAAACTCCACCGGGTGATGGATGGTTCCCAGATGCTCGCTCATCCGTTTGATCCAGGGGGCATCGGCATTGGGCTGGAAGACACTGGACTTGAAGTTCTTGTCATTGTCCACGTAATCCACCGAATAGGTGGGCACCACCCCCTGCCCGGTGGAGGCGTAATAGGTGGAGGCAAGTGCCGTCAGGGCGCTGGAATCCAGGCCGCCGGACAGCAGGGTGCAGACGGGCACGTCGGAGATCAGCTGGCGCTCCAGGGTATCCTTGAGCAGCCCGCGGATTTTTTCCGCCGTTTCCTCCACATTCTCCTCATGGGGCTTGCTCTCCAAGGTCCAGTAGGCCCGGATGGAGAGGCCACTCTTGTCTGCCACCATGCAGTGCCCCGGCTTAAGCTCGGCCATTCCCTTGTATACCCCGTGTCCGGGGGTCCGGGCGGGGCCGATGGCGAAGATTTCGGAGATGCCCTCCTGATCCACCTCCGCCTTAAAATCCGGATGGGCCAAAATCGCCTTGGGCTCGGAGCCGAACAGCAGCTCCCCGTCCCGGTAGGCGTAAAACAGCGGCTTTACCCCCAGCCGGTCCCGTACCAGATACAGCGCATCGTCCTTGTCGCTCCATACGGCAAAGGCAAAAATCCCGTTGAGCCGGTCCACACATCCCCGGCCCCATTCAATAAACGCAACCAGGAGCACCTCCGTATCGCAGGTGGTCCGAAAAACATGGCCGCGCCCCTCCAGCTCTTTTTTTAGCTCGGGGGCATTATACAGCTCGCCGTTATATACGATGGAATAGGTATCCTCGCCAAAAACCCGCACCATGGGCTGCGCGCCATTGGCCGGGTCCATGACGGAAAGCCGCCTGTGGCCCAAGGCGCAGTGATGGTTAATCCAAGAACCGGCCGCATCGGGTCCCCGGGGAGCCAGCGTCTCCGTCATGGCCTCCAGCACATTGGGAAATTGCGTAAGATTTTTTTGCCAATTCAGCCATCCGGTAATTCCGCACACGGTTGCCTCACCCTTTCTCAAACAAACATGATTCTATACTCTATGCGGTGGGGTGGGCTTAGTTGCGTGTCCCGCCCGAAGAGAAAAGCCCCGGCAGCCAGGGGTGAGATCCGGCTTCGGGGCTTCGGTCAGATGATGGGACGGGCAAGGCCGCCGCTAAATGCGGGCCTCGATGGCGGTGCAGTATTGACGGATTTTTTCCAGCTCATTCCCAATATCGCTTTCGGTGGACATGTGCTGGAGCTTGCTGGAGGCTTCCTGAATCTTGCGGGCTTCCTCCCGTACAGCGTTGCTGGCCATGGCATTTCACCTCCTAAGCGGCAGGATCACCGGTTTAGTATGCGTCAATATGGAACAATTATGAATAAAGCGGCTTAGGGCGTGTGTGATAACTCCGAGGGGAGCAGATTTTGCAGAATTTTCGTTCCAGGCAAGGCACTTTCGTGAAGGCGTACCGGGGGTACGTCAAGCGGAAGTAACGAAGCATGGGGCGAAAAGGCGGTAAAAGATGCCCTCAAGCGGGTTGTCAGACACGCCCTAGAAACTAAAGTGAAAGAGGTGCGTGGAGATGGTCAGGCTGAAGCCTATGAATGAGGAAGAGCTGCAGGCGTTTCTTGATTATTTGATTCCCGATTATGCCAAGGAGAAGGTGGAGGCAGGGGTCTGGAGGGCGGAGGAAGCTCCGCACTTGTCCCGGGAGGCCATTCTTCGGCTGCTGCCGGAGGGGCTTGCCACCAAGGATCAATACCTGTACATGATTGAGGAGGAGAGCGGCGTCCCAATCGGGTTTATCTGGCTGTATGTGGATCAGGGCAAGCAGGAGGCGTTTCTCTACGAAATCAGCTTGTACGAGGAGTGGCGCGGCCGGGGGCTGGGCAAAGCCACCATGGCTGCCATGGAACAGAAGGCGAAGGAGCTGGGGGCCAAGTCGGTGGGGCTCCATGTGTTCGGGCATAACCAACGGGCTTTGCGGCTGTATGAAAAATCGGGTTATCAGGCCACGGACATCACCATGAAAAAATATTTGTAGCGTTCGGGCGCGCCGCTGCCCGCTCACGTGAAACGCTTTTGCAGGCTGCCGCGTATACTTGGATAAAAGATTGCCGGTGCGAGGACCAAACTGCGGCACCGATGGCTATAGAGGAGGAAGCGCGTATGCGTTTGTTAAAAGGGATCGGCAATGCAGCCGGAGAGCTGACCGGGCTGGTTCTGGGCGGCACCGTCCGGGTGGTGGGGGAGCTGACCGGCAGCAATTTCGTCAAGGAAATCGGCGACGGTGTGGAGCGGACCAGCCGGTTCGCCGGGCGCACCGTGGGGAATCTGGCCAGCGGCACCTGGGATACGGCGGCAGGACTGTTAACCCGGGATGAGACGCAGCGCCAGGAAGGGATGCAGGATATCGGCGCAGCCGTCACCGCCACGGTGAAAGGCACCGGCCATGTCCTCACCGATATGGCGGAGAATGCAGGCAATGTGGCGAAGGGGATCGCCGACAAGGATAAGGACCTGCTGAAGCACGGCGTCAAGGGGCTGGTTTACACGGCGGCGGTAGGCGCCATTGCCGTCGGCGTGGTGGATGTGCTGGACGGTCCCGACGGTCCGGTGGAATAGATGTGTTTGCTAAAAAAGCAGGCCCGCTCCCGTGGTTGGGAGTGTTGGCCTGCTTTTTTGGAATGTGTGCGGAAATGCGGCGGCCGCGATGGCTGATGGATCAGCGCCGTTAGGCGGACGGTTCGGCCCACGGCTGCGGCTCTGTCCGCAGGGTTTTGCCGGTGCGGATGGCTTCCTCGGCTGCGAAGCCCAGGTACGTATCCTGGCAGGCTTCGGCCAGGCTGTAGAAGCTTTTGCCACCGGCGGCATATTCGGCCATCCGGGTCAGGCATCCGGCAATGGCCAGCTCATCGTCCAGCAGCCGGGCCGGGGTATAGGGGTTCCGGTAGGCGTAGCGCTCCCCGGCAAGAATCCCTTCGAGAAAATACCCCTCCAGATTTTCCTCCTCGCCCCGGTTTACCCGCTTGAGCTCCAGATGCAGCGGCGTCTGGTAATCGGCCAGCAGATTCAGCTGCCGGTCGAAGATTTCGCCCCGTTCTCCCCGCACCGAAACATGGTTGGAGCGAATCCAGGAGCGGTGCTGGTCCTTGGTAAAGTCGTAAATGCCCAGCCTGTCGCCAAAATGGAACCAGACCAGGTCCCGTGGCTGCTGCACCCGCTTCTCCTCCTGGGGAACGCCCTCCCGCCCAGGTCCGGCAATCTGCGGAGACAGGAACCGCATGCCCGTCACTTCTGCGTCCTCATATTGGATGCCCAAATATTTTCGCATCACGCTGATGGCATGGTAAAACTGGGAAATGGAAACGGTGGCCTCCGTCACCCTTCCCAGCCTGCCTTCACCGATAAGAGCCAGCCTGGCCGCATGGTGGGGAGACAGGTGGTATTGCTCCGCCACCTGAACCAGGGCTCCCCGCAGGGTCAGCTCTTCATGCACGCGGCGGAGTCCTGCCAGATCGGAGGCGGGAGGCGTCTCCAGCAGCGCCGGAATCCCCCGCTCCGCCAGGTCGGGCAGAATCTCCGCCGCGGCGTCCTTGCCGGCGGATACCACAATAAAATCCGGACGCCCGTGAGCCAGCAGCTCCTCCAGGGTCCGATAGGAGGGAATGCCCCATTCCACCTCCATGGCTTGTCCCTTTTCCGCCTGACGGACCACCAGTCCGGTTACGCGGAAATGGCGGGGCAGGGCGCGGGCGATCCGCAGGTAGGCCTGGGCCCGGAAGCCTGCGCCTCCGATAATGGCAAATTGTATCTGTTTCATCCTGATTGCCTCCTTTAGTATTCCTGGTACCAGTATGGCATGAGAGAAGCCGTCAAGCAAAAACAGGCAGGAGGGGAAGCCGGTCCCCTCTGCCTGTTCATTCAAGCGCAGAATCAGTTGATAAAGCCGATGGTTTGCAGCATCCGCTTCAGGATGGTTGCGGACTGCGCCCGTGTGGCCGAAGCCTGGGGAGCCAGAAGCTGATCCCCGGTTCCCTGGATAATGCCGTTCTCCGTGGCCCATGCCATGGAGGCTTGGGCCCAACCGCTGACGGCGGAGCTGTCGGCATAGCCATAGCCTGCCGCCGGAGCGGAGGCGGTGGTATTCATCCCCGCATAGCGGGCTGCCCGTGCCGCCATAACAGCCATTTCCTCCCGGGAAATGGTGGCGTCCGGGCGGAATTCGCCGTTGTCCAGGCCTTCGATCAGACCTGCCTCTGCGGCTGCGGCTACCGCTTGCGCGTACCAGTCGGCAGCGGCAACATCCGTGAAGGAGGCTGCTTGACCGGAAGCCTGCAAGCCCAGCGAACGGACCAGAAGGGCGGCGAACTCTGCCCGTGTAATGGCTTGATCCGGGGAGTAGCGGTTGGCATCGGTTCCCTGGATCAGGAGCTTGGAGGCAAGCAGCTCAATATCCTGCTTGGCCCAATGTCCCGCTGTGTCCGCGAAGATTTTGGAGATTTGGGCAATAGTGTAAATCCCCTCACCACCATGCAGCACGGTCACCCGGGTAATGCCCCCTGATGTTTCAATAATGGCAGGGGCAAAGCTTGCTTCTCCGGTAACGGGATCAATTTTGACGCCTGCAGCCGCAGCGCCGCCCAACAGCCCGTTGTAGGTCAATGTCAGGGAAGCATAGCCATTCTTCAGCGCCAGCTCCTGCTTCTTGCCGTCGGCTTCCACAGCCAGGGATACGGCCACAGGCTGCGCTGACAGCTGATAGCCCATCTGCTTGGCCGCTTGCGCAGCTTTTTCCTGAAGCTGCGCGCTTCCGGATGCAAGATTCGCCAGCAGAGTGCCTGCCGCTTGATCCTTCAGCTGGGACAGAATCAGCTGGGCCGGGAGCTTCACTTCCGCCAGCCCGGTTTTGATCACCAGTTCGGCGCTGCCCGCTTGGGCAAAGGCGGATAACGGAAGCTCCGCACGCACTGCCGCTGCGCCGGTTGAAGCGCTGAGATCCAGTGTGACCCGGCCGGATTTTTCGGCTGCGGCCTTTTTCAGGGCATCCGCCAGCTTGGCTGCATCCACGGCTGCGGCTTGCAGCTTAGCGCCATCGGCGGTTTGCTCCTCCCGCAGTTGGACAGCGTCCTTGCCCAACACAATCTGGTCGGCAGGCTGGTCAGGAGCGGAGGGAGCGGGACTGCCGCCACCGGTGCTGCCGGTGTTTCCGCTGTTTCCGTCATCGCTGCCGTTATCCGCAGCAGCTGGCTTTGCGCTCACAACGTTGGAATACCCCGATGTGCCCTGCTGGTTCTGGGCGATAACCACATAATAGTAGGCTGCGCCGTTGACCACTGTTCCGTCGGCAAATTGGGTTTCCGAAGCCGCAACCGGGTTGGCCTGAGCCTCAGTGGACTCGACGGGCGTAAACGGCCCTTCCTCCTTGGCGCTGCGCAGAACCGTGTAGGTCTCGGCCTTTTCCGAGGCGGTCCAGCTCAGGTTTACCACCCCGTCGCCAGCCACAGCCTCCAGCCCGGTAGGATGGGCAATGGGCTCCACATATACTTTTAGATTATCGATGTAATACGTTCCCGATCCGCCCCCCGGGGTAGCGGAATATATCCGCCCGATGCCCAGGTTCTTGAAGTTCTCCATGTCCTTGTAGTCTGTAAAGGTGGCGATTTCCTTGCCGTTGACGTAGGCGGTCACATAGCCCTCGGCCACATTCATTTTCAACCGGATATGGAACCATTGATTCTTGAAGCTGGCAAACGGCACATCCATCAGCGCATAAAAGCTGGAGGAGCCGTTGTCATACACAAGGGTGATGTCGTTCTTATTGGCATCGGCAGGCAGAGTCGGCTTGCGCATGCCGATGGAGAAGGCCCGTTTGCTGTCATCCCTGCTCTTGATCTGCATGAGGACGGCGTTGCCGCTTGCTTCCGGAAGCATGTAGTCCGCTTCGATGACCACCGTATTCTTCAGGGATTCAAACTGGCGGAAAAAGCTTACGCTTTGCAGCATTTCATCCGAATTGGCTCCCTGGTCGGCAACAAGCAGAACCTTGTTGTCCGGGTTGCCGTCCTTTTCCATCGTGACAACCTTGACGGCCTCAAAGCCGCCATTATTGGGCAGGCTGGGCACATAAGCCGCCGGTGTGGCATCGATGTCCTCTTCCTCGAAATTATCGTCCACATAGAAAATATTTTCCGCAGGACCGGTAGGTGTGCCTTTGACCTCGGAGGAGTCAAAACCCTGCTCGCCGGCCTTGTTGGTGGCGGACACCACATAGTAGTAGGTTTTCCCGGCAACCAGCCCGGAATCGGTGAAGAAGGTATCGGCAATGCCGGTTTGGATCACCTTGTACGGACCGCCCGGGGTATCCCCGCGCTTGACGGTATAGGTGTGGGCGTTTTCCGCCGCGTCCCAGGATACCTTGATTTCATTGTCGCCCTCATCAATGGAGGTCTTCAAGCCTCCGGGAGCCACCGGATAATCATCCGGCAGGGCATGGATGGCCGCTTGCCCGAAGGAAGAGGCATTGTATTTCCACACATCGTCATCCGGCTTGGAGGCGTCTGCGGCAAGTCCCACATAAATCGGCTTGTCGTTGGGCAGCTCCAGAGTCACGGTGCCGATTTTCCGCCAGTTGCTCACTCCATCCTCGGAAAGCAGGCCTGTCACCTGATTGCCGAACCGGACCAGTCTGACCCAGTGGGGCGTGGATACAAATACTTCATTCTCAATGCGCTGGGTGTTTCCGCCGGTTTCATTGCGGACCAGCATCACGCCTTGTTTGCCGTATTTCACATAGGCTATAGCCATTAACGCCATTTTGGAACCCGGCTCCAGGGACTCGCGGATCATCACACCGGCTTCGGCATTGTCATCCGTAGCAGTAATATGGTCGATCCGGGCGAGGATTTCGCTGTTGCCGGTCAGCTCCTGATAGGCAAAATGGAAGCTGTCGGCTTTGCCGCCGATGTCTCCGGCAGACTTCAGGGTTATGCCGCCGTCGCCCTTCACCTCAAGATGTCCCGGAATGTAACCGGAGGCAGAACCGCCGATATCTGCGGAGCTCCAAACGCCTGTAGCGGTGGAGGTGTTTACATGAACCGCCAGATTGCCGGAATGGGTCGCCAGCCCGGCGCTGTCGGTAGCTTTGGCCACCAGATAATGGGTGCCCTCCGGGATACTGCTCCATTGCCAGGTGTAGGGGGCCGAGGCTGCCGTTCCCACCAGCTGGCTGTCGATAAGGAACTCTACCTTGCTGATGGTTTTGCCTACGCCTGCTTCAGCGGTTGCCGTCAGGGTAAGGCTGCTGCCGGTTTCGGCAATGGTGTTGTTGCCCAGTGTGTTGTTCAGGCTGTCGGTCAATTGCAGTGCAGCCCGGGGATTGTCCACATGCTTGCTTCCTTGCTTCAGGTCCTCAACCAACCAGGCCAGATAAACCTCCAGATTGGTATAGCCGGGCACAATGCCGATGGAGGCGAAGCTGTCGGCTGCGGCCAGATTGGTTTTGTTGCGGTCGGAGGCGTTCCGGGGATCGAGACCATGCTCTGTTTCCCAGCTGTCGGGAATGCCGTCCTTGTCCGTATCCACCACATCGGAATGGACTGCGGTGTAATCCTCGTAGAGCCAGCCTACCTCTTTGGGCGAGTTGATGTGGTAGCCGGTCCGGGTTTTCACCTCGTTCACAATCCGGGCGTCGATGGCGTCCCGTCTGGGCAGCGTCGCGCCTACATCCGCCAGAACCTGGTCATAGGCAGTCAGCGCCGGAACGGACTGGTAGATGCCGTAGTTTTCGGGAGCCACGCCGTTGTCATATTCCCCGCGGATTTCGAAGGGAGTGTCATGCTTAACGGTGGGGTCAATGATCTTCAGGACACCCTTCCAGTTATCCTGGGTGACGGACGAAGAGCCGTCCATATAGTTGCCGCCAATGTACATGTTGGTGTCGTAATTGGTGGTTCCCGCTTCGCTGAACAGCTGGCTGCGGACGCTGTAATAGGTGCTGGGACCGTATTTGTAATAATTGTCCCGCATATTATAGTCGCCTTCGCCGCCGCCGTAGGTGGAAGCCATGCCCCAGTTGTAAATGACGTTGTTGGCCATATCCACCGAGTCAAATTCCCGCTTATCCGTGGGAAACCGGGGATTGCGGCTGGTGCTGTTGGCAATCAGGTTGTGGTGGTAGGTGGAGTTTTTGCCGCCCCAAATGCCGCCGTAGCCATGTCTGCCCTTCTGGTGGGTGGTCATGAGCATGCTTTCCGACGAAATGGACCATTGGACAGTGGTGTTCACATTGTCGTAGAGGCTGACTACCTCATCCACCGCCCAACTGAAGGAGCAATGGTCGATGATAATGTTCTTGTGGTAGCGGGAGCCCAAGGAGTCATCCTCGCTGGCATAACGGTCCGTAAGCCGGAAGCGCACATACCGGATGGCAATGTTGTCGGCGTTGATGTTGGTGGTATAATCGCTGACGGTAATGCCTTCTCCCGGCGCGGTTTGCCCGGCAATGGTCAGGTTGGAGCCGGCAATGTTCAGGGACTCCTTCAGATGAATGGTGCCGCCCACGCGGAAAATAATCATGCGGTTGTCCTTGCTCACCGCATCCCGCAGGGAGCCGGGAATGGCCGTTTCGTTCTTGGTGTAGTCGGCCAGGGTATCAACGATATAGACCTCGCCGCCCCGTCCGCCGGTGACATATTTGCCGCCGCCCTCTGCGCCGGGGAAGGCGGGGATGTTTACGGCGATGCCGCTGTCCGGCAGGGCCGCAGTAATCTCGAATACAGCGGAGGGAGCAGATTCGACGCCTCCTGTTGCTCCGGCCGCCACATTATGGGTGCTGGCAGTTACGGTGTAGAAGTAGGTTTTTCCGGCGGCAACAGAGTTGTCCATCACCGAATACACGGATTGGGCCACGGATTGCAGGGTGCTGTATGGGCCCTCCCGGGTGTCGCTGCGCTTGACGTTGTAATAAACCGCGCCGGTGACGGCTTCCCAGCCGAGCCATACGGCAGGCGCGCCGTTAACCTCGTTTACGTAGCCATTCAGGGCCGCAGGGGCGTCCAGGTCTCCGCCATCCCCTCCGCCGCCTGTTGGCGAGGTGTAGATTTGGAGGTTATCCAGCCAGAAGCCGCCTTTTCCTGTGCCATTAATTTTAGATTGAAGCTGATTAATGGAAGTGACCGGATTGGTAAATGCAAATTCCTCTATTCTCACGCCGTCGATAAATACGGCTGCCGTTTTCTCTGCCGTTTTTACAGCGAGACGGATATGATGCCATTGGTCTTTATAACCTCCGGCAGCTTTGAAGGCAGGTTGAACCAAAGCGTAATCCGCATTCGATTTACGGTAGACCAGGGTGTAGTTGGCAGTATCCGCATTGGCCGGTTCCTTGGGCTTGCGGACACTGATAACAAAAGCAGGCTTCGTCGGATTGTCGGAGCTGCCCAGTTCAAACAAGGAGCTGTTGCCGCTTTCCTTGGGATACATGAAGTCGGCCTCCACGACGAAATCCCCGGCTTGCTCTTCGAAGGCGCGTGTAAAATTCACATCCCCTTCTCCAAGGCTGTTGACGTTTAAGGCATAGGAAGAGCTGTTTGCAAACTCTCCTGCATTCCCTGCGGGAATCGGCGCAACCTTTACCTCGGATTTTTCACCGTTAACCTCCGGTTTGCCGGGAGAGACAACGGCATACTCCGGCGGCAGCACACCGTCCTCGAAGGTATCGTTCACCAGATAGGCGGGTGAGCTGACGCTTTGCCCCGTCTGCGGCTCACTGGCATAAGCGGCCGGGGGCAGCAGGCTGAAGAGAAGCGACATCAGCATGGCGTAGATAACGGTCTGCTTTAGCGCACGTTTTCTTCCATTCCACAAAAATTGCAATTCCTTTTCCTCCCTCATGCATAAAATGGCAGTCGCGGGCATGGCGCAAGGAGCCGCCGCTCCAACCGCGGAGCGGACAAGCCTGGCGGCTATGCCTCCAGGGCCATTATCCGCAATGTGCGGCCGGATTGCCTATAATCCTCAGCCCACTTGTTCAGGGGAAATCTGCGCATTTGGGAATATGAGGAGGATAATGTGCGAGAATAGCATGAGGATAACCCGCAGATAACCTGGGATGTGCAGCATATATCCTCAGGAGAGATGCGGAATGGGCTGCTTAAACGGACAGACGATCCTTTATTGGGCTCAAAAATGAGATTTTACCATCGGGACGGACACAGAATCCGTTATGTCATGGAAAAGAACGGGTTTGGGCGGTTTGCTGAGGAAATAACGTACCGTGTGTCCGCGAAATCCTCAGAAGCGCCTATTTCGGCAAAATAACGGATTCCCTGTCCGGGCCGCCGGGGCAAGCAGGTAACGGGCAGGGAATGCGAGGGTATTAACGCCGCGGCCAAAATACGGTATGATGGAAAGAATGATGACATAAGGAGGAACGACATCCATGGATTATTCCTTTTCAAACCGCATCTCGGGGCTGCAGCCTTCCATTATCCGGGAGATTCTCAAGGCCAGCGAGGGCAAGGGCATCATTCCCTTCTCCGCAGGCAATCCTGCGGCGGAGACCTTCCCCGTAGAGGCCATCCGCTCCTTTACCCAGGCGATCCTGGAAAAGGACCCTGTGGCCGCCCTGCAATACGGCTTGTCCGAAGGTTATACCCCGCTGCGCCAGACCATCCGCCAACGGTTTGCCGCCAGCCTTGGGCCGGAGCGGGAGTCCGACAGCCTGTTCGTGGTTTCCGGCGCCCAGCAGGGGATTGAGCTGGCGTGCAAGGTGCTGTGCAACGAAGGCGACACCATCATCTGCGAAAGCCCCAGCTTCATCGGCGCGCTGAACTGCTTCCGCTCTCTGGGCGCCCGGCTGGCCGGCGTGCCCATGGAGGAGGACGGCCTCAACCTCGAGGCCCTGGAGCATGCGTTAAAGACGGAGCCCAACGTGAAGCTGATCTATCTGATCCCCAGCTTCCAGAACCCCACGGGCATCACCACCAGTCTGGAGAAACGCAAGGCCATCTACGCCCTGGCCAAGCAATACGGGGTGATGATTCTGGAGGACAACCCCTACGGCGAGCTGCGCTTCCGGGGTGAGGACCTGCCCACCCTGAAGTCCATGGACGAGGACGGGCTGGTGATCTACGTCGGCTCCTTCTCCAAGATTCTCTCCGCCGGTTTGCGGGTGGGCTTTGTGCTGGCTCCCTCCACCGTCATGAACAAAATGGTGGTGGCCAAGCAGGGTGAGGATGTCCACACCGCCATGCTGCCGCAGCTTCTGGCCTACAAGTTCCTGACGGAGTATGACTATGACAGCCATATCTCCCTCATCCGCGAGGTGTACCGGCGCAAAAGCAGCCTGATGCTGGACAGCATCAAGGAGCACTTCAACCCGGCCATCACCTACACCGTGCCGGAAGGCGGGCTGTTCCTGTGGTGCATGCTGCCGCCGGAAATCTCCATGATCGACTATTGCAAAAAAGCCGCCGCCCAAGGCGTAGCAGTAGTTCCCGGCAATGCCTTCCTGATCCGGGAGGACGAACCCTGCAACGCCTTCCGGCTTAACTACTCCACACCCTCGGACGAGCAGATCCGCAAGGGAATCGAAATCCTGGCGGGCGTATAAGGAAACCCGGCAGTCCATAAGGGAAGCCCCGAATTTGACCCGGTCAAATATCGGGGCATTCTTGCTTTATTCATGTTTGTTGCCCCGCCATCCGGCTTCCTTCATGCAGCGGCAAAAGCAGCTCCACCCGGGTTCCCTTTCCCCCGCCGCCTGCGCTGAAGCTGAGGCGGGCGCTGCTGCCGTAGGCCAGATAAAGACGGCGGAACACATTATGAATCCCCGTATGGGACGCGAAAAAATCATCCCCGCTGACCCCGTCCCCGGCCACAAGCAGCTCCAGCTTGTCCAGCACTTCCCTGCTCATCGGCTCCCCGTTATTGTCCACTATGATCCGCAGCTTCCCCGATTCCCTGGCGGCGGAGAGATGCAGGGCAAATTCTCCGGGCTTCATGCGGGGGCTCCAGCCGTATTTCAGCGCGTTCTCCACAAAGGGCTGAATGGACAGCTTCATCACCGGCATCCCCAACAGCTCCGGCTCCACCTCTATGGGGCAGGCGACCTCCGTTCCGTTGCGGTACCTGTGGATATTGAGGAAATGCCGGATGTAGGCCAGCTCCTCCCCCAGAGTGGCCCAGCCGCCGTCCTGCCGGACATTGTACCGCATCATCCGGGCGACGCTTTGCACCATATCCCCTACTGCGGCGCTGTTATCCCGTCCGGCATAGGAATCGATGGTTTCCAGCGTATTGAATAAAAAATGGGGGTTGATCTGCGCCTGAAGCTGGAGCAGTTCCCGTTCCTTTTCCCTTAATTGGGCTTCATAAACCTCATGCTTCATCTGCTCCAGATCCGCCAGCATGCCGTTGTAGGAGCGGATCAGATAACCGATTTCGTCCTGTCCCGCCGTGATGTTCAAGGGCTGGTAACCCTTGGTTGCCACGGTTCTCATGCTTCTGGTGAGCAGGGTTAGGGGACGGGTCACCAGCCCCATCACCGGGAAGGCGATAATGGCGCCCGCCAGCAGGCTGAGTCCGGCAATCACCAGGGTCCAGCGCTGGGATTCCCGGACGCCCCGGGTCAATTCCTCCAGCGGCGTAACCAGAACCAGCCGCCAATCCCCGAAGGCCAGGTCCTGGACGGCCAGCTCATAGCCCAGGTCCCCTTCCGTAAAGGTCTGCTCCTTGCCGCCCGCCGCCGCTTTGGCCACCGCCCGGCGCAGCTCTCCGCTTAAGGGCGGACCGTCTACGTCATCCAGGATGGCCGCCCCCGAGCCGGTATGGTACAGCAGCAGGCGGCCTTCCCCATCCCGGGGCGGGGTCAGCAGCCGGCGCAAATATTCCGCGCGGATTTCCACCAACAGCCACGCCTCCGTCCGCCCGGTAAGCAGGCTGTTTACCGGCCGGGTCAGGGCCATCCCGTTCTCCGGCGCTCCCAGCATGTAGGCTGTGGAGAACATGCTGCTCAGCACCGGGAGACGGACCGAGCCCAGCCGGCCGAACAGGCTGTCCGCCTGAAAGTCATAGGCGTAGTCGATGCTTTTTTGATAGGACTCGTGCATCACCTTGCCTCTGGAGTCCATATACAATACCCCCAGCAGCTCCGGGTAGGCCTTCAGCAGGGATTGGAGCTGGGGGCGGAACTGGAGAGCCAGCCCGGCCTGGGTGACAATCTCCTCCTTGGGCACCTGGAGGTAATGCTGGAAGCTGGGGTCCGTCAGCAGCGGGTCCAGAGCCTGGCTGACGCTTTTCAGGTAGGCCGTGATGTTGCCGGCCACAAACCGGGCGTATTGCGAGGAAATGTTCTCCGAATGGGCGATGCTGGAGCGCAGCATGACGCGGTACCAGGCCTGGCTGGCCAGGGCTACCGGAATAATGGAAATGGCGGCCAGCACCGCCAGCAGCTTCAGCTTCAGCGAGGGCCGGAAAGCGGTGAAGGGGTTGCGCATAACGGCATCCTCCCGTATGATTTATTTAATATCCGATAGGTTTACTGTACATTATACAACGAATGTACTGGCGGGAGGAGGGGACGGAGATGAAAATTTGTGTGGCGGATGACGAGCAGGAGGTGCGGCGCAGCATTATCGCCAAGCTCAACGGCAGCGGAGTCAAGGCGGAGGTGTTTGACGTTGGCTTTGGCAGCGGGGCCTTGGAGGGTATCCTGGCTGTACGCCCGGAGCTTGCCATTCTGGATATCCGCATGCCGGAAATGGACGGCCTGTCGCTGTTGAAGGCGGTGAAGCGGAGGGAGCCGGGCATCCAGGTGGCGATGCTGACGGGCTACAGCGATTTTGCTTACGCCAAGGAGGCGATTCATCTGGGCGCCATGGACTATCTGCTTAAGCCGGTGGACCGGGAGGAGCTGAACGGGGTGGTGCTGAGGGTAGCGGAGGGGCTGGCCGCCCGCCTGCGGGAGGAGCTGCTCTGGCTATACGGCTGCATGGAGGAAGGCGGCCGGTCCGGTGTGCAGGTGGACATCAACCCCCATATGGCGGGTTTGTGGTACGACACAAGGGTGGCCAAGCGGGTCCGTTATGCAGAAGCGGAAGCGGCGGCAACGGCGGCGGGGCAACCGGCAGCGGCACCGGACGCGGAGGAGCAGCCCCAGGGGCGGGCCTCCGAGCCGCCGGGCATGGCTGTCCCCGGCTCAGACGGACTTATCGCAAGCGTGCGCGCGGGCAGGGAAATCATCCGGATTGAGGAGGCGGGCCGCGACGCTCTTGGGGCCGTATTCCACGAAGGCAGGGATGCCGCCCGGGTGTGGGCAAAGGAGCAGGCCTCCTGGAGGCGCAGCCGCTTCTTCGGAGGGGCGGCCTCCCCGTCCTCCGGCCTGATCCCAGGAGCTGCGGGCAAGGCCGCCGCGCTTCGCAAGCGGCTTGCCGGAGCAGCAGGAACGGACGGCCGGGAGCTGGCGGAGCTGTTCACCGCATGGAGCGCCCAGGCGGAGCTGCTGTCTCCGGAGGAGGCCCGGCGGGAATGCGCCGAGCTTCTGGCTCTCTTGGAGCCGTCCGGGCTTGCGGAGGGGCTGGGCAAACGAACGGCTGCGCCCGCCGCCTCCGGCGGCTGGACCGGGTGGGTGGAGTCCGTCTCCACCTGGGACGAGCTGCGGCGGCAAGTCCGCGGCCTTCTGGAGGGCTGCGCCGCTCGGGAACGGGACGGCGGGGCGGAGGGAGGCGGCAGCGGCGACAACGGGGACAGATGGTTCCGGCAGGCTCTCTCCCTGATGGATTCCCCGGCCAATGCCGGGCTTACCCTGGAATCCGCCGCCCAGGCCATCGGCCTTCATCCCGTGACCCTAAGCCGCCTGTTCAAGCGCCGCACAGGCGTTAATTTCGTGCGCTTCCTCATCAGCCGCAGGCTGGAGCGGGCCAAAACCCTTCTCCTGGAAACCGGCGAACCGGTAGCCTCAGTGGCCGCCCAAGCCGGATATGCCGATCTGCGGCATTTCAACCGGCTGTTCAAGGCGGAATTTGGGCAGACGCCCGGCGAGTTCCGCAAGGCCCGCCATCGGGAGGGCTAAATTTTTCGACAATCAGGCTAAAAATTTCCCGCTGTTTTTTCCCTCTGAAAAAGCTATAGTGGATGTTATACATGGCAGCCAGTTTTTTATTATCAAAACCAAGTATTTTCATTGGCATAATCACCATTATCCACCGGATAACCGGAGAGCATGGGCCATCCCCACTACTTTTTTATCCAGGGAGAGATGAATCATGAACAAAATCACCGCAGCCCTTCTGGCATCCGCCGTGGCTATCGGCACACTGGCCGGCTGCTCCTCCAACGGGAGCAACCCTGCACCGGCAGACAGTACAGCGCAGAGTGCGGGAAACAAGGAGACGGTCACCCTCAAGTTCTGGCACCGGTGGCCCGAATCCCAGCAGGCGCTGGAGCAAATGGTCAAGGAGTTCTCCGAGCAGTATCCCTATATCCGCATCGAGATGCCGTCCATTGCCTCCTCCCAATACGGGGCGCAGCTTCAGGCGGCAGCCGCCAGCAATGATTTGCCCGATATTTTTGCCAACAGCAATGCGGTGCCGGTGGATCAGTTGAAGCGTCTGGATTTGATCCGCCCGATTGACGATGCCTTTGAAGGCGGCAAAAAGGACGAGTTCTATGAAGGCACCTGGACGGAGGGCTTCACTACCCTGGACGGAAGCATTTATGCCTTGCCTCATTTTACCCCGCGCCGTTATGCCCATGTGCTCTATTACAATAAAAACGTCCTGGCCAAGGCCGGTCTGACGGAGCAGGATGTGCCCAAAAGCTGGGAGGAGCTGCAGGCCGTCGGCGAAAAAATCAGGCAGTCGGCAAACGATGTGTATCCGCTGATTCTGGGGATCAAGACGGATTGGCTGGCTACCGGCTACATCGGACAGATGGCAACCGCCATCAAGCCGGAGGTGGTGCCCAATGACGGCTTTAATCTGAAGACCGGCCAATATGAATTTGATTCTCCGGGTTATGTGGAAACCATCGAATATCTGAAGAAGCTGCAGGATGATAAGGTGCTGCATCCCAACAGTCTGGTCATCGACTACCGGGAAGCCTCCAGCCTGTTTGCCGGGGGCAAGGCCGCTTTTGTCATCGACGGCACCTTCCTGTCCTCGGAGCTGCAGCAGAACAACAAGTTCAATGAATTTGGCGTTGCGCCCCTGCCCACCAAAAACGGCAATCCCCAATATTACGCCTTCCAAGGGGAGACCAAGGCCACCATCCACGTGAGCAAAAACACCAAGCATTACGAGGAGGTTAAGCTGTTCCTGAAGTTCTATATGGACCGCTACTACGTGAAGCAGCTTGAGATGGGGATTGAGGGCTCGCCTATTGTGGAGCACAATCAATCGGTGAAGGTGGATAATCCGCAATTTGTCCAGGCCCAGGCGATCCAGAACCAGACCTTCATTCTGTCGCCCCATCCCTATACCCGGAATCCGGCGGCGGTGCAGGTGAATACGGAGCTGAACGGCAGGAAGCCCAAGGAAACGGTGGGCAAAATTCTGGAGGGATATCTGGCCGGGCAAATCAAGGACGTAAAGGCGGAGCTGGCCAAGCTGTCCACAGGCTACAACAAGGGGCTGCAGGAATCCCTGGACAAGGTGAAGCAATCCGGCGGGAAGATTGATGCCGGAGACTACCGGTTCCCCAATTGGACACCCTTCACTCCCTACTCCACGGACAAATACAAGGAATTGGCGCAATAAACGGAGGAAACTGATATGTCCATCCGCATGCCCTATGCCCCCTCCAGGGGGCTTCCGGCCGCTTCGGCCACCGCCGGAGTCCTGAGGCGCAGAAGGAGACGCTATCTGTGGGCGTATCTTTTTCTGCTGCCCCAGCTGGTATTCTTCTTCGTATTCACGGTGTATCCCATTGTGATGAGCTACGTATACGCGCTTTATGAATGGAGCGGCATCGGGCCTTTGGAAAATTTCGTGGGAGCGGCCAATTTCATCAGATTGCTGAAGGAGGCCCCCTTCTGGAACGCTCTGGGCAACAGCCTGGTCTATATTGCAGCTCAAACGGCCCTGCTCCTGCCCTCTACCCTGCTTCTGGCGCTGGTGCTGAATCAGGCGCGGTTCAAGGGGAAGGTGTTCTACCGGACCCTCTATTTTCTTCCGGTGGTCACCACCACCTCCACAGTGGGGATTATCATGAAGTTTATTTTCGGCAATGAGGATGCCCTGGTGAACGGAGTGCTGCTCCGGCTGGGGCTGATTGACCGGCCCGTACCCTGGCTGGGCCAGTCCGGCACGGCCATGGCGGTGCTGATTCTGATCGGCTCATGGAAATTCTTCGGCATGATGATGGTATACTGGCTGGCCGGGCTGCAGTCCCTGCCCAAGGATGCCTTCGAGGCGGCCAGGGCCGACGGGGCCGGACCCTGGCAGACCTTCCGCTACATTACGCTGCCGCTGCTGGCTCCCGTAGGCGCCGTCATTCTGCTGCTGGCGGTGGTGAACAGCATGCATGTGTTCGACCTGGTAAAAACACTGACCGGCGGCGGCCCTTATTTTGCCACGGAAACGGTGGATCTTTATATCTATAATTACGCTTTTAACACCAGCGGCTTCCCCCAGATCGGCTTTGCCTCCGCAGCGGGGATTGTGTTCGGGCTGACGGTTTTCCTGCTGACCCTGGCGCTTTCGTGGATTGTGCGGGCGGCGCGGAGAAGGGGCGTATAGAGGTATTGCAGGACAGTGAAGAAAAAAAGAAAGGATGCTGGCTGGCCCATGCTTACTCGTAAAGTATTTTCCGCAAAGGCTCTGACCCATCTCCTGCTGCTGCTTGCGGGGGCGGTGTGGATTTATCCCTTTGTCTGGATGATTTTCTCCTCGCTCAAAACCAATACGGAATACCTGACAGCCGGCATCCGGCTCCTGCCCGCCTCCCCCCAATGGGAAAATTATGCCCGGGCCTGGCGGGTGGGCGGGTTCTCCGATTATTTCCTGAACTCGGTTATCGTCACGGGAGCCACCGTTGCCATCGTGGTCATCTTATGCGCGCTTGCCGGGTATGCCCTGGGGCGGGTGAGATTTCCCGGACGGACGGTGTGCATTGCGGTGCTGACGGCCACCATGTTCATTCCCAAGGGCTACACTATTATCCCCATCTATCAGATCATCAAGGGGCTGGGGCTGCTGAACACCATGCCCGGGGTGATACTGGCGGAATCCTCCGGAGCCCATGTGCTGTTTATTCTGCTGTACATGTCGTATTTTCAGGGTTTGCCCAAGGAGCTGGAGGAATCCTCGGAAATGGACGGCAACGGTTTTGTGGGGACCTTCGCCAGGATCATGCTGCCCTTGTCCAAGCCGATTATCGCTACCACGGCCATTATGCAGGCCATTTGGACGTGGAATTCATTTTTTGTGCCGCTGATTTTTACGCTGAACAAGCCGGAGCTGCGAACGCTGGCGGTGGGCATGTTTTCCTTTGCGGGGGAGCATACGGTGGATTGGTCGGGAATGACCGCCGGGGCCTCCATTTCCCTGCTGCCGGTGATGCTGGTGTTTGTGGTGTTCCAGCGCTACTTTATCGAGGGCATCTCGGGAGCCGTTAAGGGCTGAAACCGGGGGCCGGGGGAGGAAAAAGAACATGGGCAAACAACCCCATATTGTGATATTCAATCCGGATCAATGGCGCAGCGACGTCATGGGGCATCTGGGCAATCCGGCGGCGGTGACGCCCAATCTGGACCGGCTGGTGGAGACGGACGCCGTTTCCTTCAGCAGCGCCTTCTGCCAGAATCCGGTCTGCACCCCAAGCCGCTGCTCCTTCATGAGCGGCTGGTATCCCCATGTGCGGGGCCACCGCACCATGTACCATATGATGCAGCCGGATGAGCCGGTGCTGCTGCGGACGCTGAAGGAGGCGGGCTACACCGTTTGGTGGGGCGGCAAAAATGATCTGGTCCCGGCGGAAACCGGCTTTGACGCTTATTGCGACATCAAGTACAGGCCGGAGCGGCTGCCCCGCCCGGAAACCAATCTGCACGGGGCGGATGGCTGGCGGGGAGCCCCCGACGGGGACAACTACTACTCCTTCTATGCCGGGCGGCTGGAGAAAGGGGAGGACGAGGAAAGCTACTATGACATGGATTGGGCGCTTGTCCGGGGAGCGGCGGATTTCATCCGGGAGAGCCCCAAGGACAAGCCCCTCTGCCTGTATCTTCCTCTGTTGTATCCCCATCCGCCCTATGGAGTGGAGGAGCCGTGGTTCAGCGTGACCGACCGTAGCAAGCTGCCTCCGCGGATTCCCGCCCCGGAGGACTGGCAGGGCAAACCCGGCATCCTGAAGGGAATCAGCCAGGGGCAGGGTCTCCAGGGCTGGACCGAGGAGCGGTGGGATGAGCTGCGCGCCACCTATTACGGCATGTGCTCCCGGGTGGACGCCCAGTTTGGCCTGGTGCTGGAGGCGCTGCGGGAGGCGGGGATTTATGACGACACGGCGGTGTTCTTCTTTTCGGACCACGGGGATTTTACCGGAGATTTCGGTTTGGTGGAAAAAACGCAGAACACCTTCGAGGACTGCTTGACCCGGGTGCCGTTTATCGTGAAGCCGCCCGCTTCCCGGAAGGTGAAACCCGGGGTCCGGGACGCCCTGGTGGAGCTGATCGATTTCCCGGCCACCGTGGAGGATTTCACCGGGATTGCGCCGGCCCATACCCACTTCGGGCGTTCCCTGGGACCGCTTGTGGCCGGGGAAAGGTCGGAGCACCGGGATGCGGTGTTCTGCGAGGGAGGCCGTCTCCACGGCGAAACCCAGGCCATGGAGCTGGAGAGCACATCGTCAGGCGGGCTGGAGGTTTCCCATGGGCTGTATTGGCCCAGGCTGAAGCTCCAGCGGGAGGAAGGGCCGGAGCATACCAAGGCGGTGATGTGCCGCACCCGCCGGTACAAGTATGTGCGCCGGGTCTATGAGCAGGATGAGCTCTACGATCTGGAGCAGGACCCCGGCGAGACGGTAAACCGGATCGGCGATCCGGCTCTGGCGGAGGTGCTGGCCGGGCTGAAGGAGCGGCTCCTGAGTTTTTATCAGGAGACTTGCGATGCTGTGCCGCATAAGGCCAACCGGCGCTTTTAGGCCGCCGGGGCCGGGCAGCAGCCCAGCCAGGCGGCGCCAGCGTATACCCGAAGCGTAGGCAACGGCGGACATGCTCCGGAAGCTCCTTCCCGGTGAAGTTTGGGGCAGCTCCCACGTTTGAAGCAGCCGATGCCTGCTATCCGGACTGACGATCCGTTATTGTCCGCATTTTCATCATTTTGAGCATTTCGCGGACCCTGGATTCCTTATTTGCCCTACTGCACGACCAAACCGGCTGTTTTGCGACTCTTAGCGGATCGTCTGTCCGCGTAGAGACCAAAACGCCGGTTTTTCGCGAAATAACGGAACCTCAATCCGTTTGCCCAGCGGCCGATAGCCATTGACATAACGGACAACCAGATGCTAGGCTGGAGTTACCGATAACTCAACGCGAACCGTCCGTAAAGAGTGAACAGGGCGGGAACCAGGAAAGCAGGAGGAGGATACATGATGAAGCGTTTGAAATGGGAGTATCTCGTCTCCCATACCGAAGAGGAGCTGGCGCAGCTGGGACAGGAGGGCTGGGAGCTGGTGTCCGTTGTGCCCGCGGCTAACGGGACAGACAGGTTCTATTACAAGCGCCCGGCGCCTACAGTAAGCGAGAGTATTACGCTGGAGCAGCGGTCCAGGGTAATGCAGGAGGGACGGAAGGCATGAGAAAAGGCGGCATTCTTCATCCCGGTATAAGCAGGCTTTTGTCGGAGACGGGACATACGGACCTGATTACCATCAGCGACCGGGGCTTTCCGGTGCCTATGGGCGTGGAGCGGATCGACCTGGGGCTGGTAGCGGGGATTCCTACCGTGATGGATGTGCTGGCAGCCATCGACGGGGAATTCATCATCGACACGGTTATTATTGCAGAGGAGATGAAAGGGGCCAGCCCCGGGCGTTACCGGGAGCTGCAGGAGCGGTTTCCCCATGTGCATATCCGTGCTGTCCCGCATCTGGAGTTTAAGCAGATCGCTCCGGAATCCCGCGCCGTCATCAAGACAGGGGACGCAATCCCTTACGCCAACGTCATCCTTGTGTCCGGCTAAGCTGCCTGCTGGCGTTTACCCATACACAGCCGGTTTCCGCGGCGGATACAGCCCGAGATTCCAACGCAGCCTTTTTGGGGTAAAGATTCCTATCTTGCCACAAGGAGGCCTTTTGTCATGAAACCTATTCAAGCTTGTGTAATTGGCACCGGTTTCGTTGGTCTGGCTCATATTGAGGCTGTCCGGAGGCTGGGCTTTGTTCAGGTGGTCGCCCTGGTGGAGCCTAATGCCAAGTCGGCGGAGGCCAATGCCAGAGAGCTGGGCATTCCCCGCTGGTATACCCACTACGAGGAGATGCTCCAGGACCGGGACATCCAGGTGGTCCACAACTGTACCCCCAATCATCTGCATTTTCCCATTAACCGGGAAGTGATCCTAAGCGGCAAGCATATTCTGTCGGAGAAGCCGTTGGCCATATCAACCTGGGAAACCAAAGAGCTGCTGCGGCTGGCCCGGGAGAACAAGGTGGCGCATGGCGTCAATTTCAATTACAGGCAATATCCCATTATCAAGCAGCTGGCCTATATGGTCCAAAACGGGGAGCTGGGAAAGGTTCATCTCCTGCACGGCAGCTATCTCCAGGACTGGCTGCTGCTTCCCACGGATTATAATTGGCGGCTGGACCCGGCCATCGGCGGTGAATCCCGGGCTGTGGCGGATATCGGGTCCCATTGGTGCGACACGGTGCAATACGTCACCGGCCAGAAGATTACCCGGGTCTGTGCGGATCTGTCCACTGTGCTTCCGGTACGGACCAAACCGGCGCGCAAACGGGATACTTATGAACGTCCGGAAGCGGCAGAGGATGGCGCGCCGGATATGGACGAAGCGGGGGAAACGGTGGCGGTGTCCACCGAGGATTATGCCTCCGTCCTGCTGCAGTTTGACGGTGGGGGGAAGGGTGCCTTTACTGTCTCCCAGGTCAGCGCCGGCCGCAAAAACCGCCTGACCTTCGAGCTGGCGGGCAGTCTGAAATCCGCCTTCTGGAACCAGGAGGAGCCGGAGAAGCTGTGGGTGGGGCATCGTGACCGGCCCAATGAAATTCTCCTGTCCGATCCGGCATTGTTCGCCCCGGAGGCCCTGGCCTCCCCTCATTATCCAGGCGGCCATAACGAAGGCTGGCCCGATTCCCTGCGGAATATGATGTTCCACTTCTATTCCTTTATCCGGGAGGGGAAGGACCCGCTGCGGGATCAGGGGGATTTCGCCACCTTTGCGGACGGCCACCGGGCCATGTGCATTACGGAGGCGGTGCTGGCCAGCCACCGGGCCGGAGGCTGGGTGGAGGTGCGCTGCGACTAAAGAGCTCTCCATTGTGAAAGGCGGCGCTAGTCTTTATAATATGGAACAGACGAATCCAAAGACAATGCGGTGGTTATTGAGAGCAAGGGGCAATTGACGGAGTATCCCTGTGATTCGGTGGTGGTGGCCATCGGCGCCAGATCCCGGAATTTAGCGGAAATTTCCTCCTACTGCAACGCCAAGGGCATCCCGTGCCATGTCATCGGCGATGCGGTTCGCGCCCGCAGAGCGCTGAACGCTGTGGCGGAAGCCAACGAAGTGGCCCGCGCCATCTAGCCTTTCATCATGTGAAGGGACAACCGCTGCTAGGGTTGTTCCTTTTTTTTGAATCCTTTTTCCCCGAAAAGACGTAAAATAGCACAGACTGTGTTTTTACCCAAATAAACGAAAATGGAGAACCGCATCTATGCCGGACCATAAGCTGTTTCGGGCAGGGCTTTGGCTCCTGCTGGCCTTTCTGTTGATATGGGTGGGCTCCCAGATCAACTATGTGTTCCTCAGCCCTTTGATCACGATTATTCAAACCCTGCTGACACCGCTGATTATTGCCGGACTGCTGTTCTTCTTGTTGCGCGCTCCGGTGAAGCTGCTGGCAGCCCGCAAGGTGCCCAAGGTCATTGCCATTCTGATTGTGTATCTGGTCCTGATCGGACTGCTGACCCTGCTTATGGTTACAGTCGGGCCCAAAATTCAGGCGCAATTCGGCCAACTGACCGCTAGCCTGCCGGGCTTTATCCAGAATGCGGTCACCGGCAGCTACGAGCTTATTCAATCGGAGCGGTTTGCCAGCCTGCTCAACAGCTCCAACATTAACATTGATGAGCTGGCGGCCCGGGCCTCGGAAATCGGGATGAGCCTGCTTAATCTGACCAGCGGCTATCTCTCCCGTTTTCTGGGGGTTGTGGTGAACTTTGTGCTGGTGCTGGTGATGGTGCCGTTTATCCTGTTCTATTTTCTCAAGGATGGGGACAAAATGTTTCAGGGCTTCCTCCGTGTGATTCCGGAGAAGCGCCGCGAGCGGATGCGCCATCTGCTGGAGGATCTGGACAGAACCATCGGGCTGTTTATCCGCGGCCAGTTTACGGTGGCAGTATGCGTGGGGATTTTGTTGTGGATCGGGTACCAGATTATTGGCCTGAAGTTTGCCATTATTCTGGCCTTGATCTCCATGGTGACCAATGTAATTCCCTATATCGGGGCTTTTCTGGCCGCGGTTCCGGCCGTTCTTGTGGGCCTGTCCCATTCGCCCGGCCTTGCCCTCAAGGTGCTGATCGTCACGATTATCGCCCAGCAGCTGGAAGGGAATCTCCTGTCCCCGTGGATTGTGGGAAAAGGGCTGAATATCCATCCCCTGACCATCATTCTGCTGCTGCTGGCGGCGGGAGCTTTTATGGGGCCGTTGGGGCTGTTGTTTGCCGTACCCGTGTATGCCGTCTTCAAGATTGTGCTGACCCATCTGCTGCAATGGAAAAAGGCGAGGGCTCAGGAGGAGCCTTCGGGCTAACGCATGTTCGTTTGGCTTCTATCGTTCATATGATGCTATGTGTTGCATTCATATAATGATAGGAGTGGTTGAGATGAAAGCACGTCCAGGCACTGCCATTGCCAGGAAAATCATCCGCAGGCCCCGCAGTGCAGGCTTGCCCAAGAGTCAACTGATGGAGATGTACCGGAACCAGGTGAAAAAATTCCACACCGCCCGCACGCCGGTTATTACCCAGCGGACGATATCCATCGGCACGGACGGCAATTGGTTTAATGCGGCGGTAATCGAGCGCCATCCCGATTGGGTGGCCGTAGCCAATGCCAATTACGTCTGGTATTCCGGCAATTTGAGCCGGGAAAATGCCATTGTCTCCACCCGGTTCACCCTCTCCCAGCAGAGAAGGATTCTCTCCGCATCGTTGTTTCTTGCCGTGGATAATTACGCCACAGTCATCATCAACGGCGTGCCGCTGGTCTATGACGGGCCGACCAATCAGACCTCCAACTTTAATCCGGGGCGCACCTTCAACATTGCCAGCTTCCTGCGCAGAGGCCGGAATGATGTGGTGATCATCGCCTTTAACTTTGAAGGGGCGAGAACAGCTGCCAGTCCTGCCGGGGTTGCCGCCAGATTGGATATCCGCCAGTCCGCCCCGGAGTAAGGGGGAGGCAGAGAAAGCCGGACAGCACTTCAGCTCCTGACGGGCTGCTGGAGTGCTGTTTTTTTCGTCACAGTTGAGTGGACAGATAATCCATTATTTTCCTAATATGGTCCGTTTTCGGATTTACACGGACAGACGTTCCGCTATTTTGCTCCGGAAGCGTGGAATCCCCCGCTTTTTCAGATTTAACGGATCGTGAGTCCGCGGGGGAGAAAAAAAGGCGGATTTTAGTGAATTAGCGGAACCACAGTCCGTCAAACTCAAATGTCTGGATAAACGCGCAGCCCCAAAGGACGCCGCAGGCGTTTTTTACTTCAGGAATGGATCAATGTGGTAAAATAGAGATATGTATGTATCCGAAACTATTTTTTTATGGCTGTGATGCTGGGTATGCTATTGTTTTCCGCTATTATGCTGTTGAAGTAGGAGGCTGTTTGCACATGTCCGCAGAAATGATTTGCAGTTCCGAAGATGTGCTGTTGATGCTGGATTCGCTTATGCGGGAGCCTGCGCCGTTTTGGGACCGGTTCTATCAGGACAGGGCCAAGAAGATTCCTTTTTTTGTGGAGCATCCGGATGAAAATTTGGTGGCTTATGCCGAGTCCGGCCGCTTGAAGGGCGGACGGATGCTGGAGCTGGGCTGTGGGCCGGGGCGGAATGCCATCTACGCAGCCCTGCGCGGATACGAGGTGGATGCCGTGGACATTTCTGAGGAGGCAATAGCTTGGGCCAAGGAACGGGCGGCGGAACGGCAGGTCCGTATCCGGTTCGAATGCAAGTCGGTCTATGGCATGCAGGTGGAAGAGGTTTATGATCTGGTTTATGACTCAGGCTGCCTGCATCATCTGTGGCCGCACCGGAGAGTGGGGTACATAGAGATGATCCGCCAAGCCCTCAAGCCGCAGGGATATTTCGGATTAACCTGCTTTGCACCCGGGTTTACAGAGATGGGCGGGGCTCTTGACCATTCGGACTGGGAGGTTTACCGGGAGCGGAGCATGAAGGGCGGCCAGGCATACAGCCGGGAGAAGCTGCTGCAGATCATGGGAGATGCTTTCGAGCTTGTTGAATTTAGGGCGATGAAGGAATGCGATGGAGCCGAGAGGATGTTTGGTGTGCCTTTCCTGTCAGCCTCTCTGTGGCGGAAGCGGGGATAATCCGGATGAAGGTTGGTCATGACGCAGCGCTTCCGGCCACCCGGCCAGAGGTGCTTGCGGGATGCGCCAATAGCGCGGTTTTCTCCGGGCGTAACCTGATTTGTGAGGAGTGGCGGTCGGTGGGCAGTCTTTAGGTCCGGTGAAAATTTCCGCCATGAATAGAACCCGTATGCTATAGTAGACATATCAGGGTTACCGATAACCCTTAGTCTGCTACAACGAAAGGGAGTCCGAACAAGCCCATGGAAATTGCGAAGGATTGGAGTATTTTGCCCGAAGACCAAGCGGAAACCGTCATCTATGGCACGCGGAACGGGACGGCATTGCGTATGCTGGCGATGAAGCCTGCATCGGCGGATGCGGCAGTGGCAGTTCCTGCGCCGTGCCTGATTTTTATTCATGGCGGCGGGTTTACGGGAGGGAGCGCGGAGATGCTCTTGCCCTACTGCCGCTATTTTGTGCGCAGAGGGTTTGCCTGCTTCACCGTAGACTACCGGCTGATGAAAACGGGGGAGGACGGTGCGCCTCTTTACGGAGAAGCGACGCTTGCGGAATGTATTGCGGATTGCAAGGCCGCTGTCCGTTATGTGCGCCGCCATGCCCGCCAATGGAACGGCGATCCGGACCGGATCGTTCTGTCCGGCGAATCCGCAGGCGGTTATTTGGCTTGCGCCGTAACGGCTCTTGGCCATGTGGAGGAGGCGGAAGCCGATGTGGCCGTTTCCTGTGTGCCGGAGCTGCTGGTGGTGTACAATCCCATTACCCAACTGCTCTCCAAGTGGAAAATGAGAGTGGAGCAGCCCGGCGAATCTGTTTCCGGCGATGATTCGACGGCAGACCGGTGGCTGGCGCGGCATCTTCGGGCCCGGGAGCTGTCGCCGCTTCTCCATCTGACCGGCGCGCATCCTGCCACTTTGGCGGTGCACGGGCTGGAGGATACGGTGGTTCCTCCGGAGGACAGCGCCGAATATGCTGCGCGCCTGCAGGAGCTTGAAGTGGAGGCGCGGCTGGTGATGCATCCCGGCTTCCAGCATGCTTTTGCCTTGACCAACTACAAGTCTCCCGACGAGGTAGTGGAGGGGATTATGACGCTGACCGCAGGGTTTTTGGCGGAGCACGGTTACGGCACGGAGAGCTGATTGGCACGGTTGCGGGAATTGACGTACAATGGAATCCAACAGGGTTTATGGCTAACGGCTGCGAGATGAAAGATGAAGGATGTGGTAGGCAGGATGCGATGGGCGAAGCGGAAGGTAGGAGGCAGAATGCAGAGGCAGGATGCAGGATGGAGGGGCGGGATGAGGAAGGCGAGAGGCAGAGCGGGGGATGCAGGAGACAGGATGTAGGTGTACGATAGGACGCGGAAGGTAGGAGGCAGAATGCAGAGGTAGGATGGGGACGGAACTCAGAAGCTCTTAGGAGCGCGTTTGGGCACAAATTTGAAATTAACGGAACTGTGAGTCCCTTAAAGTTTCCAGAACCCGTATTTGCCCCCATTTTGCGATTCGAAGGCTGTATAAGGGTGTTTCAGTTCCGTTATTTCGCAGGAAGGCCGAATTTTGGCGTGTAAGAGCCTCTGAGTTCCGTAAGCGAAGGACCGCTCGGTTCTAAGCGAAGAACCGCTGCGCTCCGCAGCGGATGGGAAGACATTCATTATGCAGCATAGAGCAACGGTTGATCAGAGCAGCATATATCGCCCCTGCTGGCGTAGAGGTGGAGCACGGCGCAGCGGCGGCCTTATTTTTCAGGTAAAAAGGAGTTGGAGTTGGTGGCACACAGGGATGCTTTTTTGCGGGCGGTGGAATGGAAAACAGGGCAGGCGCCCTCGGAACGGAGCTACCCGTATCACCTGCCTGCCGTCCGGCAGATGGGCAAGCTGAAATTCCATCCGGCAGTGACCTATCTTGTCGGCGAAAACGGGTCGGGCAAGTCCACCATTCTGGAGGCGGTTGCGGCAGCCTGGGGCTTTAACCCGGAGGGCGGGACGCGCAATTTTACCTTTTCCACCTGGGATAGCCATTCGTCTCTGTATGACCGTATCCGTCTGGTGCGCAGCGCCAGGCAGGCCAAGGACGGTTTTTTCTTCCGGGCGGAGAGCTACTACAATGTAGCCACTCACATTGAGGAGCTGGACCGGGAGCCCTCCTTCGGACCGCCCATCATCCAATCCTATGGGGGCACCTCTTTGCACCGCCAGTCCCATGGGGAATCCTTCTTCGCCACTTTTCTCCACCGCTTCCGCGGCAACAGCCTGTATATTCTGGACGAGCCCGAGGCTGCCCTGTCCCCCTCCCGGCAAATGTCCATGCTCTCCCGCATCCACCAGCTGGTGCAGCAGGGCGCGCAGTTTATTATTGCCACCCATTCCCCCATTCTGATGGCTTATCCCGACTCCATCCTCTATGATCTGGGGGAGAACGGCATTGAGGTCAAGACGCTGGAGGAGACGGACCATTTCCTGATTACAAAAGAGTTCGTCAATAACCGGCAGCGTATGCTGCGGGAGCTGCTGGAATAGCGCAAACGCAAGGTCGTTCCGGCACAGGCGGAATGATTGAGCAGCTGGCGATTCAATGGCGGGTTTCAGCGCAGAGATGATGAAGGCGCGGCTTGCGCGGGTACGTGTTGCGAGGATGTGACAGAATAACGGAAGCGAATTTCCATTATTGCTGCTCTGCTGGGGGTTATGCGGCGAATAACGCAAAGGAAATTCCGCTAAACCTCCCGGATGCTCCGAAAAAGTGGGGGGATGGCAGGAATAGCGAAAGCCTGCTTCCGTTATTCCTGTATGAGCACCCAAAACCGGAGCATAGCGGAAACTTGCTTCCGTTATTTCCGCTATTGCAGCTGTGTATTCTAAGAGGGCGGGAGGGGGACAACATGAGCGAAGCCATCATTGAAAAGATCACCCGGCTGCGGCCGCTTCTTTATCATTTCACCCGGATTGCCAACCTGGCCTCCATCATCCGGACCAACAGCCTGTTGTCCGCAAGTGTCCTGCATCCCCAATCCACTGGCGAGCGGCGCACAAGCCCCGTGGAGGTTCCCCCAAACAACGGGGAGGCCTCGGCCGTCCTGAATCCCCATCTGCGCATTGCCGACAGCATGATGGCAGAGGGGGTAAGCCAGGAGGAGTTCCGCTGGTGGCTGAACCGGCATGTATTTTTCTGGCCGACTGCCAGGGATTGCCGCCAGATGCTGCAGGTATACCGACGGCGTGAGCCTGCCGGGCGCTTCTGCGTGCTGGCGCTGGACACTCGCTTGCTGCTGGCTGCCCATTCCGCTTCCGCCCGGCTTACCAAGTACGACTCCGGAAGCTCGCCCCGCTTCCCCCACCGGTGCTCCTACCGCAAAAGCCCGGAAATGTTCCTGCCCCTGGACCGGTTCGGCAGCAGCGTCAGGACGGATACACCTGCCTCCGTTCCGGAAATCAAGGAGGTGCTGGTGGACGGCCAGGTCAGCGGAGTTTCGCAGCTGCTGCGTGCCGTTTACTCGGATGCGGACGAAGAATTGCCTGCGGACTGGGATCATCTGCGGCAGCCTTTGGAGGCCTTGTAGCTCTCCTCCCGCTCCCTATTTCGTGCAATACCCAATATTTACGGGTTTTTTGGCGCTCCTGCAAGAAGTGGGAGTGCTTTTTTGCGTGGAGACGGGTGCCCAATCCGGAAGGGATTGGCTACAATAAAAGCGGATGCATGCAGCAGAAGAGAAGTGTAGGAGACTGCAACGCTCATAAGGGGAGAATAGAATGAAGCGCAAATTTGCCTATTCGGTATCTGTCAGAATGAAATTCCTGATCTATTTGGCGCTCTTGTCCAGTGTGCCGGTAGCCCTGATGGGCTGGTTCGCGGCGGCATACGGCAGCCAAACCGTGACGGAGATGACCTTTTCCAGCAATGCCTCCATCCTCAAAAACCTGGAGAAGGAAATGAACGGCGAGTTTAAGAAAATCGACAATCTGTTATTGCAATACTCCTATCAAAATTCGATTTTCAACCAGATTGTAAAGACCGATCTGAGCTATGAAAATTACTCCATGATCTGGGATCTGTACAATACCTTGAACAATCTGCGCAGCGGGCTGAATCATGTGGCCGAGATCGATTTTTATAACATCACCTACGGCAAGCTGCTTACACCCGGCCAGGGGGTGTTGAGCGAGCAGGAGTTTCAAGACCCCGAGGTGCTGAAGAATGCCCGCGATGCCGTCAACGGCACCTGGGTCAACACCAGAGTCAATATTAACGGGCGGCTGCCGGGACGGATGCTGGCGTATACCCGCCCCATCCAGAACAAACAAACCTGGAAGATCGAAGGAGCGATTATTGTCTATCTGGATGCGGAGGCCATCAGCCGGACCATGCTAAATGCCAAGGACCCGCGGACCGAATACTTCGTGCTGGACAGTCAGGGGACTGTGCTGATGGACTCCCGCACAGAGCGGATCGGGCGGACCGTCGAAACCTCCTCCCGGCTTCTGGAGGCTCTGCCCTCCGGCGACGGGGCGCAGGAAGCCGAGTTTGAAATTGACCTGAACGGCACCCGGTCGCTGATTAACGGCCAGTATTCCCCGTACCGCGATTGGTTCTATGTGTCCGCGGTGCCGTTGGAGCTTTTGACCCAGCCGTCGGTACATCTGCGCAATATCCTGCTTTTCATCAGCCTGGGGCTGGTGATCCTGGCCTTGGCCCTGGCGGTGGCCGCCAGCAAAAGCCTCTATTCACCCATCCAGCGGCTGACCAAAAGGATCTTCAGCCACGGCAAACCCTGGAAGGAAAAGAATGAGTTCCGGCTGATTGCCCGCTATATCGATTCGGTGGAGGAGGACAATGAAGCCCTCCAGGAGAGATTCCAGGCATCCATGGCGGAGATGCAGAATCATGCGCTGTTCCAGCTTCTGCTGGGCAACCTCAAGGATTCCCACTATCATGGAGAGTTGGATTTCGGCAATAGAGGGGAAATCGCTCTTTATCTGGTGGAGCTGGACCAGCTCCAACTGGAGCAGCAGTTCTCCCGGAATGATCAGTTTCTGTACTATTTTGCGGTGCAAAATATTACGGAGGAAGTCCTTGGCAGCCATGGCCGCGTGAAAATCATGATGATGCGGCCTGGTTTGTTTGCCGTTATTCATGAGACCGGGGACTCCTCCGGAACAGCGGCTCTCCGCAGCCGGGGAGAAGCGGTGCTGGATGCCATCCGCACCTATCTGAAGCTGCCCTGCGTCATCTCCGCCAGCTATTCCCCCGGGGGGCTGACGGGCTTAAGCGACGCGTATTCGGAAGGGATAAAGGCGCTTACCTACAGCTTTATTTACGGACATAACCAGGTGATCCTGTGCAATGAATTGGACCCCTCCTACTCTGCCGAGGCCGATGAGCTGGAGGCTTATGAAGCGGATATTCTGCATGAACTGGAATCCGGACGTCCCGAGGCCTCGGAGGAGCGCTTCAGGCAGCTGATAGAGCTGATCCGGGACAATTATTCCCTGCTGCCCGAGGAGATGTTCGGATATTTCGCCGGCCTGTCCGGGAAATTGTGGAATGCGGCAGACAAGCATGATGGGCGGGCGCTGGCGGACGCGCCGGTGAAGGAGTGGATTCTGGAGCTGGCCAAGCAGCGGACCCTTCAGGAGGTGGAGGCCTTCTTCCGCACCGGGTTGTTCCAGCGTCTTCGCACCGTTGCAGGCAAAGCAGCCAAGGAAAGCCATGAGGAGCAGCTGATTGCCCAGGTGACGGATTATATTCACGGCCACTATGACGAGGATTTATCCCTCCAGCTGTGCGCGGACCTGGTTTCCCTGAATACCTTCCAGCTCAGCCGTTTGTTCAAAAAGATAAAGGGCGTCAATTTCGTCGACTATGTTATCGACTACCGGGTAGGCATTGCCAAGGAGCTTCTCGCCAACCCGGAGCTGAAGGTGCTGGACATCTCGGATAAGCTGCGGTACGGCTCGGTGAAGAGCTTCATCCGCCTGTTCAAAAAAGTAACCGGCATCACGCCGGGCAGCTACAGGAAGCAGCTTTTGCAGGAGAAAGAATAAATATTGCAAAATAGGCAACCCTCCCGGCTGCCAAACACCCTTTTTTTGCAGGAGGTTCCCCGAAAAGTACCCGAAATCCGCTTCAGAGCTTCGCTTCACTTCTGGGGGATTACTGTAAATATGGTGTATTGAGCCCATCTCCCCCATCCGTTACGATGAGTCCACAGAAGGGGGGGAGAAAACATGGAAGCGCAAAATCAGATCGGTTGCCTTGTTGAAACAAAGGCGGCGGGTAAAAGAACGCGACTGGCCAGACGCATATTAAAGGAGCGGTATCTGTGGCTAATGGCACTGCCCGGCATCCTGTATCTGCTGATATATAAGTATGTGCCCATGCTGGGTGTGGTCATTGCATTCCAGAAATATGTGCCATCCAAGGGTTTTTTGCAGAGCGACTGGGTTGGGCTGGATCATTTCCGCCGCATCTTTGAGAGTCCCGATGTGGGGCGCTATTTTATGAACACGATCATCATCAGCTTCTACCAGATTGTATTTGCCTTCACGATTCCGATTGTGATCGCAATCATGATCAACGAAATAGCCAGTCCGCTGATCAAACGGTTCATTCAAACCGCTTTGTACCTGCCGCATTTTTTGTCCTGGGTGGTTGTTGGGGGCATCTTCTATCTGCTGTTCAAAAGCGATGGTTCGATCAATACGATGCTCGCATCCTGGGGGCTGGACCCTATCAATATTTTGTCCAACAAGGACACGTTCCGGGGGATGCTGGTGCTGCAGGTGATCTGGAAGGAATCCGGCTGGGGCACGATTATTTATCTGGCCGCCCTGACCGGGATTGACCCTGAGCTGTATGAGGCAGCGAAGATCGATGGAGCGGGGAGGATTAGGCAGATCTGGCACATTACGCTGCCGGGCATTAAATCAACGATTGTGATGCTGTTCATACTGCGGCTGGGCAGTGTGCTGGATGTGGGCTTCGAGCAGGTGTACCTGATGCTCAATTCCTCGGTATCCCAGGTGGGCGAGGTGCTGGAGACTTATGTCTACCGAGTGGGCGTGGTGAACGGCAACTTCAGCTTTACTACGGCGGTGGGGCTGTTGAAGGGTGTTGTGGGGATGGTGTTGATTGTTTCGGCCAATACTCTGGCGCGGCGAATTGGCGAGAAAGGCATCTATTAATAAGTATAACTTGTGAAAGCGGGTGTCCATTTTGTATAAAAAGTTGAAAATCGGTCTCAGTATGATTCTCTCCCTATCCGTGTTGTCTGCCTGTTCCGGCAACGGTGGCGGCAGCGAACCTAGCGGGTCCGCGGCTTCCCCTGCCAACGGCAAAGCCTCTCCCGCAGCGGAAAAAAAGCTGAAGATCCGGGCGATGAATATCCTCTACGGCACAGCACCGCCGGAGAACGGCTCCGGGAAAAAAGCGCTGGAGGAACGCTACAACATCGAATATGAATATATTCCTGTAGCGGCCGCAGAGTACAACAACAAGCTGGGGGTAACGCTGGCATCGGGCGATATTCCGGATACGCTCTTGTTTCCCGGCCTGGATAATATCTACTTCAACGCCATTGACAACAACCAATTTATTCCTTTGGAAAAATACCTGGAGGATACCAAGGAATATCCCAATTTCGCCAAAATACCGGAGGATCTCAAAAAGGTGTTAACTTACAATGGCCATATCTACGGCATTCCCCGGTTGAGAGGGGTACCCGGCCATACCATTGTGATGCGCAAGGATTGGCTGGATAAGCTGGGGCTCTCTGTTCCGACCACGTATGACGAACTGTATACAGTGCTGAAGGCATTCAGGGAGAAGGACCCTGACGGCAACGGCAAGACGGATACCTATGGATTGGCGATGGGAATGGGCGACAACGGCTTAATCGGGGTAAACGCTGTTACCACGGGCATGCATGGCGGTTCCGGCGCTCCCAACACTTGGATCGAGGACGGCAAGGGGGGAATTATCCCCTTGGAATTTGCCCCGAAGGCAAAGGAATCCTACAGCTTCTATGCCAAGCTGTACAAGGAAGGCATCATCGCCAAGGATTTCGCCATCAAGAAGGATCAGCAGGTGGAGGATGACTTCATCCTGGGAAAAGCCGCGGCCAACGGCAGCAGCACCTATACGTTCTACTCCACTTCACGTTATGAAAAGGCAAGAGCGGTTGATCCCAAATTCGAACTGGTTGCCTTGCCTCCGCTGAAGAATGCAGACGGCACACAGGGTTATTTGAAGTTCCCCGGGTACTTCGGCGTGTTCACCATCTCCACCGAAGCAGGCAAGGATGAGGCGAAGGTGAAAAGGATTCTGAAGATGCTTGACGATATGATCGGTGATGAAGGAGCAACGTTTATGCGTTGGGGGATTGAGGGAACTCACCATAAAACTGAGAATGGAGTAAAAACTCTCACCGACCTGGGCAAGGCCGAGGGACCAAGCGGCTATGGACTTACCAATCCTCCGGCAGCGGGGGAATGGATATACGGGGGTACGGATACGGAGGAAACCCGGAAGATGCGGGATACTTCCTTTAAAGTGGCGATGGAAGGCTCTCCTTTTCTGAACCCGATTGAAGGTCTCTACTCGAAAACCATGGCCGAAAAGGGTGCGGACCTAAACAAGTTTGTTGCCGACAGAATCGCCAAGATCATCATGGGCGAAGCACCCGTGGACAGCATCGACAAATTATTCGAGGAGTGGAAGGCGCGGGGAGGCAGCCAGGTGATGGAGGAATATACCACGGCCTGGAAGGCCAGAAAAGCCGGGAAATAAGCGAAAGTACGGGGAAAACGGCAGCGGTGGCCGTGCTTTATGTGTCGGCTCCGCCTGCCGCAGCCCGGGAAGGTAAGGTGGCAGAGATGTCTCAATCCAGAAGATTTGATCTTTTTTTTAACAGCTTCAATTATCTTGTGTTAGGATTGATTTCGCTCTTGACGCTGCTTCCCTTTGTCAATGTGGTTGCCCAATCCCTGGCAAGCACGGAGGAAGTGGTGTCGGGAAGGCTGATTTTTTGGCCCAGGACCTTTGATTTATCCTCGTACAGTTATATATTTAATACGGGGATTTTTTTCACCTCATTGAAAAACACAATATGGATTACAGTGGTGGGAACGATGGTGAATATGATCGTGACCTCGCTTACAGCATATGTGTGCTCCAGAGGGAATTTCAGCGGCAGAAGACTGGTGCTCCTGATGATTCTGTTCACCATGCTGTTCTCCGGCGGCATGATTCCCACCTTCCTGGTGGTCAAAGCAACGGGGCTAATGAACTCCTTGTGGGCGCTGGTGATTCCCTCTGCCGCCTCCGCCTTCAACATTCTGGTGATGCGGGAGTTTTTCGAGTCCATCCATGAAAGCATCATTGAATCGGCCACCATCGACGGCTGCAATGACTTCGGCATCTTCGTGCGGATTGTACTGCCTCTATCCCTGCCTGCGCTGGCGACCTTTACCCTGTTCTACGCCGTGGGCAACTGGAACCAGTATTTTTCCGCCATTCTGTACTTGAACAGATCGGGCTTGTGGCCCTTGCAGATTCTGCTGCGCCAGGTGGTGCTGGTGGGACAGTCGGATATCTACTCGACCATGGCCAATGACGAGGTGATTCCCCAGCCGGTGACCATCCAGATGGCTACCGTGGTATTGGCCTCCCTGCCTATTGTCATTTTGTACCCTTTTCTGCAAAAATACTTTGTGAAGGGTCTAACCCTGGGTTCAGTGAAAGGGTAGGGATAACGACTTCAGAAGGAGTGGAAGAAGTGAAGCAATTGTTGGCAAGCCGATTGGATAGGTTGTCTGAGGAAGCGAAGAAGGCTCTTATGGGCCGCTTCGCTCCTTTTCCGCGAGCCGGGGAGCGGGAGGCCTGGGAGAAGCTTTCTCCCGAGCTTAAGGGGGAATGGATCAGGGAGGCCAATACGCTGCTTGGCCTTGTATGGGCGCCTCTGCCGGCTGCCGCTTGGCTGAAATTCAACCGGGAGGGCAACCGGACTGATTTTGAAACCATGTATTTCCGGCGGCGGGGGGCTGTGGCCTGTTTGGCGCTGGCGGAGTGTATGGAGGGTCAGGGACGGTTTCTGGAAGAACTGGCGAATGGGGTATGGGCTGTCTGCGAGGAAAGCTCATGGTGTGTTCCCGCCCATCTGTATTTGTCCCCGAAGCAGGGAGAGGCGGGTCTTCCCGATCCCGACGAGCCGCTGGTCGATCTTTTTGCCGCAGATACGGGAGCGCTGCTGGCTTGGGTGGTTTATCTGCTTCGGGATCAGCTGAACGGGATCAGCCCGGTTATTGTTGACAGAATCAAGCGCGAGGTAAACCGCAGGATTCTGACGCCGTATCTGTCCAGGGATGATTTCTGGTGGATGGGCTTTGGCGGGCGGGAGCCGAATAATTGGAATCCCTGGTGCAATTCCAACTGCCTGGCGGCGGCTTTGCTGCTGGAGGAGGAGCCGGAGCGGCGGCTGGAGCTGATCGGGAAGGCCGTTGTTACTCTGGACCGGTATGTGGAGGTGCAATATGAGGATGGAGGCTGCGATGAAGGCGTCCAATACTGGGGAGTTGCGGCCGGAAGTCTTTTTGACTGTCTGGAGCTTCTGTTTGCCGCCACTGCCGGGGAATTATCGGTGTATGACCAGCCGCTCATCGCAAAGCTGGGGCAGTATGTTACGAAGATGTTTATTGACGGGAACAGGTTCGTCAACTTTGCCGACGGCGCTGCCAAGGTGAACATGGATTTCTCGCTTGTCTATCGGTATGGCCGCCGGATCGGCGATGCAGCCTTGGCGGCCTTGGGCCTGTGCGGACTGGAAAGCCAGCCTTTACGCAGGATCAGTGCGGGCGGCAGCCAATTGAGGATTCCTCTCTTCCGGGAGCTGGCGGCCATATTCCCCGAAGAAAATCCGGAGGCGCCGGATGCGGGGGAAAAGCAGCAGATGTATCTCCGGGAATCCTGGCTTCCCGCGCTTCAGGTGCTCACGGCCAGAGAGCAGGGGGGAAGCGCGGATGGCCTGCATCTGGCCATAAAGGGCGGACATAATGATGAAAGCCACAACCATAACGATATCGGCCACATTTCCGTTGCTCTGGACGGAATGCCCATTTTGGCCGATGCGGGCGTGGGAACGTACACGGCCCAAACCTTTAGCCCAAGCCGGTATGAAATCTGGACGATGCAGTCGGGCTATCATAATGTGCCGGTTGTGAACGGAACAGAGCAGCAGGCGGGCAGGCAGTACAAGGCCGATGTGCTGGATTGCTTTTGCGGTGAAGACGGGGCTTTTGTGGAGCTGGAGCTGGCCCGGGCTTATCCGGCGCAAGCGGAAATCATCTCCTGGCGGCGCAGGGCAGCCCTTCGCCGCGGAGCGGTCGCCTGCATCGAGCTGACGGATGACTATGAGCTGAAGCAGGTTGCCGGTCCGGTATTATGGACCTTTATCTGCACCGCTCCGCCGCAGCTTGCACCCGGCCAAATCCGGCTGCGTCATCCGGAGCTGGGCAGAAGCCTGCTGGTTGCTTATGATGCTTCCCTTCTCGAGGCCTCATCCGATGTCATTCTGCTGGATGATCCCAAGCTGAATAACGTATGGGGACCGAAGCTTTACCGGCTGACGCTGGCTAATCGTACAAACGAACGGATTGGGCGGGTATCCTTCCGGATAACCGTTGAAGAATAAAAATCCGCTCGGGCCGGAATGGACCAAAGCGGATTTCGTGTCAGGCAGGCGGCTATTGCTTGGACGGGCTTTGCACAGAGGCATAATATTCGGCGAAAATATCGGCGAAAGCCGCCGCCGTCCGTTTGTTTTCCTCCAAGGTATTATTGACGCCCCCAAATTCCAGAAGCAAGCTGTGGGGCGAAAGAGACTGATTGTATTCCCCGTTCCCCTGATGCGCGTTCTTGACCAGAACGCCCCGGGAAAGACCGGGGTATTTTTTTTCCAGCAGCTGGTTCAGCTCTTCGGCGAAAGCGGCATTGTCCGCATAGTTGGGATTGCCCGTGCCGATAACGAACATGATCCGGGCATAGGTTTTGCCGTTGATGGTGGCCGTGGTCTGGCTGTACGGCACATCCGCGTCCCTGTGGATGTCGAAGAAGTAGGACAGGGAGGGAGTTGTTTTTATGGCCTCCTGAATGGTCTTGCGCGACTCGGAGTAGGCTTGGGCATAAGAGAGATTTTTCAGAACCAGCCGCCCGGCAATGTCGTCATTGGCGGTGATGGCGGGGATTCCCTTCTGCTGGAGAATCTGCCCCAGCTCCAAGCCTACCAGGGTAATATTGGTTTTGGCGTCGTCCACCGAGGTGCCGGATTTGTTGGCGGCTACACTCTTCCAGGATTCACGGTTGTGGGTGTGGTAGATGTAAACCTGGCTGTCTGCACTCTGGCTTGCGCTGCCGGACAAGGTTGTGGACGTTACCACCCATCCGGCAATGTAGGCGGGTTTTCCGTCGGCCAGGGCCACCTTGTACCAGGCTCCTTCGGTGCCGATGGCGGTATAGGTTTGGCCGGGCTGGGCTTTTGCCAGGATGGCGCCCTCCAGGCTCGGCTCCGCCCTGACATTGGTGACATCGATAATGTTCAGGATGATGCGGGACTGCTGCTCCGGCTGCTCCTGAGCGATGGCCGGGCTCTCCTCCGGCTGGCTTTCGGCAGTCTCCACCACCCAACTGGCTATGTATGCCGTTTTATCCTCGGCCAATAAAACCTGATGCCAGTCGCCCTCCGGCTTTGCCACAGTTTTCAGAATGGCGTAGGTTTGCCCTGGCTGGGCCTTCTTCAGCACAGCCGCCTCCAGGCTGGGGCTTTGGCGTATATTGGTGACGTCGGTGATCCGGACCAGCCGTTGGGGAGCGGCGGAGGCTTCAGCGGCCGTTCCGGATATGTCCCCGGATGAAGCCGAAGCAGCGGAAGGCATCCGGACAGCGCCTGCGGCGGCTGCCCACTGGGAGCCGTACAATGATCCGCACAATAGTCCGGCAACGACAATTCCACACAGAAAATGATGCCGCAATCGCAAGAGTCGAGTCCCCTCTCTGATAAATGTATGTATGAGAACACAATTCGACGGCGTGCGCGGTATTCCTGCTTGCAACGGGATAATGGGCGCGTCGGAGGCCGAGAAACGGGACATCATTCCGGAAATAAAGCTTTACCCTTCATTGGGAGAAGCGGTAAACTGTATATCAGATTGAGCCATGGGAAGGGAGCCAGATTATATGAGCAGAAACATAACCATTTTCATTGCCGGGGATTCTACCGCAGCCACCAAGCAGCCGGACAAAAAACCGGAAACAGGCTGGGGGGAGCGGCTGCCGGATTTTTTTACGGATCAGGTGGAGGTCGACAATAGGGCCATAAATGGCCGCAGCTCCAAAAGCTTCATTAACGAGGGACGTCTTCAGCAGGTCGCCGAGGCCATCCGGGAAGGCGATTATTTGTTTGTCCAATTCGGGCACAATGACGAGAAGCCCAATGAGGATTTGCATACGGAGCCGGATACCACCTACAAGTCCTATTTGACCCAATACATCGAGGTGGCCAGAAAGGCCGGAGCCTATCCGGTGCTGCTTAATTCCATTCACAGAAGGGCTTTTGACGAAGAGGGGCGCATCAAGGACAGCCACGGAAGCTATCCTCCTGCAGTACGGGAGCTGGCCGCCGAGCTTTCGGTGCCTTTTATCGATATGACGGAGCGGAGCCGGGGGCTTCTGGAGAAGACGGGAGCGGAGCCAAGCAAGGACTTCTTCCTGTGGTTAAAACCGGGCGAAACCCCCAATTACCCGAACGGCCTGGAAGACAATACCCACTTCTCGGAACAGGGAGCCAAGGAGATGGCACGATTGGTCGTCGAAGGAATAAAGGAGCTTCAATTGCAGCCCTTGGCAAGCTTGGTGAAATAACGGTATAGAGTAGCCCCGCTCCCGGCGGGGTTTTTGGGTGTTGGAGAGTGTCAGAAAAAATTAGAGAGGAACCAAAACATGGACAATCCCTTTGACTGCATTACGGAGTTTATGTTTTTTGAAACCGGGCTTGAACCTGCGGATGTGATTCTGATTCCTGGCGGAAGTCATCCTCAGCCCATGGAAAAGGCGGCCGAATTATACCATCAGGGAATGGCTCCGTACATTTTGCCGTCAGGCGGCCCAACCAAAAACGTTTTATCTACGGAATGGGAATTCCTCCGGGAGGTGGGGATCGCTCTCGGTGTCCCCGAAGAAGCCATCCTCAAGGAAGACCAGGCCACCAATACCTTCGAAAACTCCAGACTTTCCTGGAACGTTCTCCAACAGCACGGCATCCTTCCCCAAAAGGTAATCTTGGTATGCAAATCCTACCATGCCCGGAGGTCCTTACTGACCTATCAGACCGTTTTCCCGCGGTCAACCAAGTTTATGGTATGTCCGGTGACGGACAAAACAGGCATAACCAAAAACAACTGGTATTTGGAGGAGCAAACAATCAAAAAGGTCATGAGCGAATTGACCAAGGTGGGCCAATATTTTGCGCACCATATTCCCAATTGGGTTCAATCCAACGCTCTATAGTACATACGAAAGCCGCCGTTTTCCCCGTCATACACATAACCGTTTGCGGCGTAAAAGGAATTGAGGGTAGGGTTGTCCGCAATACAATCCAGCCTCATCCATTGTTTGCCGGGGAAGCGGATGCCGGAGGTGCACCAGTCCAGGATGGTCCGGCCCAATCCGGTGCGGGCAAATTTACGGTGAACAGCCAAACGGTGCAAATAGACGGCTCCATCGCCATCAAAGGCTTTGTCTCCCCACAGCTCCCGGTCCCATTGGCTTGGTTTGCTCAACAGCATGACTATCCCGGCAATTTCCGGCCTCTGCTTAAAGACAAATACATCCCCACGCCGTATGGCGTCTATGGTGTTGTGGGAATCCTTGCCTTCCAGCAAGCCTGCCCATTGGGGTGAACCGCGGCTTTTCAGCCACTCTGCGATTCCGACCAACAGGGACATCACTTCTTCGGTATCCTCCGGTTGTGCGGCGGCCACTTCAAACTCATCGAGGGTGGCGGATTGAATGATTGTATAGGGGTGTACCATTATTTCCCTCCAATATATAGCCTTCAAAAAGAAGGGGACTTTTTTAGCAGCTCTTGGCAATAATCAGGGTGGGATTGTCCGCCAATGACACTTCTGCCCCGGACGAGAGGTAGCGGATAACCGGGCGCTGCATGTGTTCGGCGATTTTGATCACAATGGCCTCCTGGCCGTCCTGCATACAAATTTTCGTGCCCGGCGGATAGGAAGGGACTGCGTTGACGAAGGCCCGCACAATATCCACACGGTAAGCGCTGTCGCTAAGCGTCATAATATGTTCCATTGCCATATGCGGGGGCATGTCCTTCGCGGAAATCAGCTCTTCGTACAGATTGCAGATGCCGCAGATTTGCGCATATTCGTGGAAGGTGTCTCCCGACAGTCTGCGGGGATAGCCGCTGCCGTCCATTTTTTCCCGGTGCTGAAACACAACATGGGCGGAGAGCAGGCTGAATTCGCGAATGCTCCGAATCAGATTAAACCCGACCTCCGGAAATTCGGCAGGATCTTTCACGATAACCGACCCGATGTTGTGCAGCAGGCAGCCTACGGCCAAATCCCGCATCATGATCTCATTGTAGCCCAAATTCCGCGCCACTTGTAGAGCAAGCAGGGCAACATTCACTGAACGGGCGTAAGGCCGCAGCGGATCGGGCAGCGTCTGCTCGGGAACCGGGAGCAGAACCGGATGATTGCGGATTTCCATCAGGAGCCGTCCAACGGCTGCCAGCAGGCTTTTGATGGGGAAGGGGACGCCTTTTAGGGGCGCGCTAAAGAACTCTTGGACCAAAGCAACCACATCCATCCATGTTGGCACGTCGATCATCTCTTCCAAGGTAATGCCGCGGCTCTCCGAATCCTCCACAACCAGTTGGCGTATGCCGATTTGCAGCAGCTTCTCCAAGTATTTGGGATGGATCACATGACGGGCTGCCAGCAGCACCCGGCGGTGATGATCGAAGATCGGCTTGGCCAGCTGCATGGTGTTGTGGTCATATTTGGATATATGGATTATTCTCATACGGTAACTCCTTATACGGGGGCATTCAAAAGGTAAACATCCAATCAATACTATAACAAAAACCCCACACACAAGGCGAGGTTTTTTCATATCCCCAGAAAGTCCCAATTAAATGAGGCGGATAGTCCGGAAATGCGAGCCGGAATTAGATCATAAGTCATGATCATAAGAATGGTCTTTCCTTGTCCCAGTTGCATATGGAGTTCCGTATATTTTTGGAATAAACTATGGGGAAAGCCTTTCTAAGGAGTGGAAGCATGGAATGCAGCCAAACCATATCGCCCGCGGCAATAATGAAATTCGTTTCGGAATGTGAAGCCAGCAGGCAGATCAACCTCACTCATTTTGCGCTCATTCATAATGATGAAGTATTGGCCAGATTTTGCAAAAAACCATATAAAGAAGACGGGCTTCAGTTATTATTTTCGATGACAAAGTCCTTTACTTCGTTGGCTACAGGAATAGCAATAGATAAAGGATTATTCGCCTTAATAGCACTCATGCCACACACATGCTTTCTGCGGTTATTAAAAAAGTATCCGGCGCAAGTCTTGAGCATTTTTTGGAGGAGCATCTGTTTTTGCCCATGGACATCTCCAAAGCGCAATGGGAGCATTCTCCGGAGGGATTGACGGCAGGAGGAATGGGGCTTAGCTTGCAACCGTCGTCCCTAATTAAAATTGCCCGGATGTTGCTTAACAAAGGAGTATTTGAGGGAAAGCGGATTGTGCCGGAAGCATATATAACGCTTGCTGTTTCTTCACAGGCAATCAAGCAGGATGAGGCGTTGGAAAAGTTCTACTCCGGCAATCAATATGGCTTCCAATTTCATATTTCCCCCAATCATACCTACAGGGCTGACGGTGCATTCGGGCAATTCTGTGTGGTCTGCCCCAAACGGAACTTAGCAATTGTCGCCGTCTCTCAATATACAAAAGCGGAGAGCTTTTTGGCTCTGGCGGATAAGTATTTTATTCAGCATGAAAGGGATACGGACACGGACACAATCTCCTTGCAGCAGCTGCGTGTTTATTTGTCGGGTCTTTCCTTTGCGCTTCCTCCCCAGGAAGGAAAACGAGAGCCTTTTGTCCCATGTTCCTATGCTTTAGAAGACAACGAACTGAATATAAAGGAAGTCGGGTTATCGGCAAGCACGCTACGGATACAATTTTTAGATGGATTGGAGGATGAGCTTGATTTAGATTTTACAGGCCCCGTTTATGGGCAGTCCCATTTCATAAAAGACCTTCATGTGCACCCGCAGGAGCATTGTTTGTTCGCCAGATGGGCGGACCAAGGGGATTTGATGGTAACGGTGTATTATATTGAAACGCCGTATGTCGGGGAGTATCGTTTTCGCTTCATGGACAGCAAGGTAGTGTTCTCATTCAATATCAATGTAAGTATGACACTAAAGGGGTTTACGGTAACCGGAACCAGGATTGACGGACCGATAGTTGCTCCGAGCCGCCGCGACTGATGCACAATCCCCCTTTAATCGAAATAGAAAGGTGTTGGCATATGCAAGTACAATTTTATGAATCGAATACAGTGGAGGATTCTTTATTAAAATTTGCAGTAATTTTCGCTAAGTATCAAGGTATGGATATTTATGTAAGACATAAGGCAAGACGCACTTGGGAGATTCCGGGGGGAAGAAGGGAACTGAACGAGGCCATTGATGAGACAGCACGTCGTGAATTATATGAAGAAACAGGCGCTCGTTCATTCAGCATGATTCCTTTGTCGATTTATTCCGTTACACATGACGGCAGCGAGGAATCCTTTGGCGCTTTATATTATTCCGAAGTGACGGAGATCGGAGAACTCATGTCCGATAGTGAAATTGGGGAAATCTGTTTTTTGAATGAGTTACCGGAAGAATTGACGTATCCGGCGATACAACCGGAATTATACAGAAGAGCATTGAAAGAATTATCCCGCGGAATCGGATGATTTAGAATATGATGGCGTCTGCTTCCTAATTATAGAAACAGCTTTGAGGACCCCAGCGTTAAAACCACTAAAATTCCCGCTAATGCGGCCAGTGCATGCGCTTTTTTCCGAGAAAGGCCAAAGCGTCGAGAAACCAAGAAGACGATCGCGTATGGGATACCAAAATACAACAGAAAGGCGACCAGAGAGTACGTTAACCAGAACGTTATTTTTTCGGATGTACTATTGAGCCCTATGTCCACTTCCATACCCACTCCATTCAAATTGTCCTCACCTCAGTCACTCCCCGTATGTACCTCTAAATACAATTCTCTTTTGCCTATTCATCTCCTCCTTTTGGTTAACGATTCGACACGAAATTGCAATTCGCATATGGCTTCATACCTAAATCTAAGATATATTTAAGACATAGACTTTGTCCGGCCAAGGAGCGATAATATGAGCTTTGTTTTGTATGTTATATTCGGAGCAATAGAAATATTTTCAGTGTTTGCTTTAATGTTCAAAGTGTTTTCACTGCCCTATCGAGAGTACCTGAAAGAGATTGGCATCATGTCTGCGCTGGTTACTTTGAGCTCATACTTGCTAAGGGTTTATTTGGGAATCGATATGATTGTGGATATGACCGTTTCCTTTGTCATGCTGATTCTCTTTATGCGGTATATGATAAGGATCAAACTGTTCAGAGCAATCATGATTTCATTAACCTATTTTGCATATGCCATCATCAATACCGGCACTTTTCTTATCTATTCCCTCTTCGGACTTAACTCCGATGCGGTCATTAACGATTCTTCCAGCCTAGCGGCTTATGCGGTGCAATTTACTTCTTCAGTCATCGCCGCAGTGGTTGCCTATCTCATTTACAAACGGAATTTGGGATTCAGTTATATAATCCGCCCTCCCCATGACACATTCGTGAAATCCAAAATAAGCGCCCAGGAAATGAGGGTGATTTTGCTTGTGGGAGCGTCCTTTCTGGTGTTTTTTATGACCGTATTGCTCATTACCCAGAACAAGACATTTGCAGGTTTTCCTGTGGTCATTTTTCTTTATGCAGCATTGCTTTACTTGGCGTACAAAAGAGATATGACCCATGACAGACCCTATTGAGGCAATAGCATTAAAATTGGCTCGTAAGGCCAAAGCATGGGACGACCGCATTACCGCCTCCGATGATGATATTGCATATTACCTGGCCATCGAAATTAATTTCTGGGGAGTTGTTATGATCTCCGCGGCTATTGGAGCGGTTACCGGGACATTGCCAGGAACGATCATAGCGATTTTCACCTTATGGATTTCACGTTTTTATACCGGAGGAGCTCATGCCCCAACACTTTCGGCTTGCTTTGTTTTCAGTATCTTTGTGATCACTGTTTGTTCCTCAATGGATATGCCCAATATTTTGTTGCAGTTAATAAATATTATTAATTGCGGATTGTTGATTTGGTATAATAAAAGAAGGCTAGAAACTGGCGATCAAGGACGTATATATATAGGGATAATCATCTCTGCAAACGCTTTGTTTTTATCATCTGTGGTTGGCTCCGTCATCTTGGTGCAGTTATTAACTCTACAGGGAGGTGACACCAAATGAAAAAAATCATCGCTCAAATCATTGCAGCACCTGCTCAAAAAGAGGCCCCGAAGCTTATTTTCGGACTTCCTCAAAAAAAGAAATGAAGGACCTAAACAGTCTGCAGTTACCATGTATGGATCAATCGGGAGAATGCTGCTATGTCCCGGTTAATGACGTTTGGACAGTCGGACAAGACGACAACAAAAAGCAAACCATCATTTTAACAACCAAAACAGCAAAATATTTATTTTTATTGCGTGGATCGTTGGAAAGTGCAAGCAAATTTTTTGCGCAATTTGGCATAGAAGAAATAAATGCCGGTACGCTTGTTCGTATGGAGGCGTTGAGGTTTTATAATAGAGAAGATGATTTGGTAAGATTAGAGAATGGTGAATTGATACAAGTTTCAAGAAGGAACAGAATAAAAGTGAAACATTTGCCGGAGCCGCCTTCTTAAAAGGACGGCTCTTTATCATGTTGTCTTGCATTTGTCAATAACCAATTTACCATGGTAAGTTGGTACGATACAGCATGGAAAATTTATGCTATATTAATTGCATGAAAGCGCAAAGGACTGCAAAAATCAATGCAACATTCTTGCAAGTAAAGGAAGAGCGGGGGAAGTATGCATAATATCCTGATTGTAGACGATCACCCGTTAATGAGAAACGCAACACGGGAATTATTAATAAACATTGATCAAGTCGGGGAAATCCAAACCGCGGGAAATGGGAAGCAAGGAATCGAGAAAACAGGACTTTATCGTCCCGATCTTGTCATCATGGATTACCATTTGTCGGATATGACGGGAATAGAGGCGGCTAGTGCGATTTTAAAGGGTTTCCCAGACACCAAAATTCTTTTTGTGACTGGTCTGGATATTAATCCGTTATTGCAGAAAATGATGGATACGAAAGCTCATGGAGCAATTACCAAAGATGCCGATCCTTCGACCATCAAAAATGTAGTGAGTTGCATTTTGTCAGGTCTAACGGTGTTTCCGCCCATCATAGAGAAAACGGCTTCTCCCAATGAGGTTATAGCGGATTTAAACCAAGAAGAGATTTTAATTATGAAGAAGCTTATACGTGGGACAACCTACAATCAGATTGCTGAATTGATTCATATGAGCAGGCGGACAGTGGACAATTATGTGAGAAGGATATTCGACAAGTTGGGGGCAAAAAACAAAACCGAAGCTATAGAAAGGTTTGTGAGGACAAAATATTACTAAAAGTGTGTATATAAGAAAACCCGCACCCCTTTATACAGCAAGGGTTTGCGGGTTTTTTTAACGTCCCAGGAGGGATTCGAACCCCCGACCGACGGCTTAGAAGGCCGTTGCTCTATCCAGCTGAGCTACTGGAACATATGTGGCGGCGCGAAGTTGCTTCGTAATGCCGACAAGTAATGATTATAGCCGAAGGCGCCTTATAAATCAAGAGTTAGTTGCACGGGAGGCGGATCGGTTTTTTCTTTGTTGGGCTGATAGGAATGGATGAGCTCCGGCCCTTCGTTGCGGACGTTGCCGACGGCGGGCGAGACGGGATACAGGTCCATACGGGAGGAGTCGTATGGTACAAGCAGGCTCGTCAAGTCCGCAGGGGATGCGGAGCTGTCCAGCCAGTCCTTCTGATGCTCCCGCGGGAGAATGACCGGCATCCGGGGGTGCAGCTTTTCCGTAAGGGAATTGGCGGCTGTTGTGATGATGGTGTAGGTGGAGATTTTCTTCCCGTCCGGGGATAGCCAGGTATCGTACAGTCCGGCGAATGCAAAAACCGGGCAGTCCTTCACCACAATGCGGTAGGGCTGTTTGACGCTGCCCTGCTGCTGCCATTCATAATAGCCGTCAGCCGGAATGAGGCAGCGTTTCCTCTGGAAGGGCGTGCGGAAAGCAGGCTTGTCCCGGAGGGATTCGGCTTTGGCGTTGATGGTTTGAAAGCCAATTTTTTCGTCCTTGGCCCAGGCAGGGATCAACCCCCAGCGGAGCTGCCCCATGCGGTTGCGGCCGCCGTGGGAGATAATGACAGGGCCCATTTGGGTGGGGGCCATATTGAACCGGGGGAGTATGAGGGGATAATCCATGGCATCCTCTATGCCAAACATCTCCATCAGTTCCTCCCAGGTGACGATTAGAGTATATCTGCCGCACATTCTGATCCTCCTCCCGCGGTATCTTGTCGAACGGAACTCAAGCAGACTGCTGGTCCGCGTCCCAGTCCTTGCAGACATCCACCCAGCTTGTCCCTCTGGCATATTGATAGATTTCCTCGCAGGTCAGCTCAATGGCGGAATTCAGACTGCCGCAGGCGGGGAACAGGGTGTCGAAGCGTTTCATGGACACGTCCAGATAGACGTTAAGAGTTTGGACCAGGCCGAAGGGACAGACCCCGCCAACCTCATGTCCGGTAAAATGGACAACCTCCTCCGGTGTCAGCATCCGGGCTTTATAGCCGAAGGCGTCACGGAACTTTTTGTTGTCGATCCGTGCATCGCCGGCTGCAACCACCAGAATGGCTCCGCCGTCATCGCTGCGAAAGGAAAGGGTTTTGGCAATCCGCGCGGGGATGGTGCCGATCACCTGGGCAGCCAGCTCTACGGTAGCGCTGGAGGTGTCGAACTCCAGAATATCTCCTTCCTTATTATAGGCACGGAAATGGGCTTTAACATTCTCAATAGACAAAAGAACTACCTCCTCATGCTTTCCGCAGGGAAAGCTGGATCGTAAGCTTGTACAATCTCAAACGGACACAGAATACCTTATTTTCAGCAAAAGTCGGCTTTTCCCGTTTATCCGGACCACAGTTTCGTTATCTCTCGAAAGTTGGCATATTTCCGGGGAAATAATGGCTGCACTTTGCCGGTTCAGTTGATTAAAGCCATTTTAGCACAGGCCGTTCCCGCGCATCAATCGCCAATGGAACTCGAATCCGGCAGAAAACTGTAGCGTTCCCGCCCAGCGGCAGGTAAAATATATAGAAATAATCATATGACATAGGAGAAATGGCATGGAAAAGCTTGTCCCGCAAAGCCGGAGCAATCCGGCATGGAGGCTCGGACCTTTTGCCGAAGGGGTGAAGGATTGCCTCCCTACCGTATTAGGATATTTAAGCATCGGCTTCGCCGCCGGCGTCATCGGACGGACGTCCGGGTTAAGCATTCTGGAGATTGTCTGCATGTCCCTGTTTGTGTATGCCGGCTCCGCCCAGTTTATTATGTCGGGCATGATTATGGCTGGCAGCTCGGGCATTGCGGTGGTGCTCACTGTCTTTCTTGTTAATCTGCGGCACTTGCTCATGAGCGCATCCCTGGCGCCTTACTTCCGGCATTTGCCCATGTGGAAAAATGCCATTCTCGGCGCGCAGCTGACGGATGAAACCTTCGGCGTCGCCGTCACCCGTTTGGAGCAGGAGGGCAAAGGCAGCGGCCGGTGGATGCTGGGGCTGAATATGACGGCGCAAGCCAACTGGGTCCTGGCCACCGTGATCGGCGCGTTATTCGGCCAATGGATTGAAAATCCACAGGAGTTCGGGCTGGATTTTGCCCTGCCGGGCATGTTCATCGGCCTTCTGGCCCTTCAACTGTTATCCCGGCGCAAATGGCGGGTAGACCTCCTGGTGCTGACCGTTGCGGTGCTGTGCACCCTGGTTGGAAGCCTGTGGTTTTCCCCCAGCGTGAGTGTGCTGGCGGCGGTTGTGATCGCTGCCACGGCCGGGCTTCTGGCGGAGGTGCGCCGATGAGATGGGACGTGCTGCTTGTTATTGCGGGCGCCTCCCTTGTAACGCTGGTGCCCCGGGTTTTGCCGTTGTCCCTGCTGAGCCGGGTGGAGCTGCCCGAATGGAGCATGCGCTGGCTGCGCCATATTCCCGTGGCGGTGATGGCCGCATTGCTGGCCCAGGCCCTGTTCGTGCCGGACGGCAGCCTGGAATTCCGCCCGAACAATCTGCTGGCGGCCATTCCCGCTTTTGCGGCGGCATTTTTTACCCGCAGCCTGCTGTTGGCCGTTGTGGTTGGCATCGGTACCATGTTTCTGCTGATGCAGCTGGGTTAGCACCTCCCCCAAAAAAACAACCTTAGCCCGCCGAAAGGGGACTAAGGTTGTTTTGCCGATTGCAGTTTCTTGCGGCCCTCCCGATGGGTAAGAGGCGATTAAAACCAGCCGCTTTTCAAAACGATAACCAGCAGGATATACAGTACGAGGATCATGGCAGTGGAAGTGCCGAGGAATCCAGGTCCACAAGGATTGCAAGCGCCCATTGTTGTACACCCCTCTTTCCTGACCGTGTAGGTCATTTACAGTAGCAGTATATGCATATGCCGCCCCTCAGACTGTGCACATACCTATAGGCATACATCCAACCTATGGGAAGCTGTCCCGACATCGGCTTCAACGAATGCTACAATCCGGGAGGATCCAGCTTGGCGGACTGCCAACGGAGACGGTTCAGGGGAAGAAAACACAGGCCGGCCATCAGCACAAAAAACGCGATAAAATACGGTGAAACCAGTCCCCGCCACTGTCCCGCCGCCACCGGACCGATGAACGAGCCCACAGAGTAGGCGATGGACAGGATGGAATAGGCCCTGCCGTACCGGGAGGCGCTGGTGGAGGCGGCCAGCAGGCTGGCCACAGCCGGGAAGATCACTCCTTTGGCCATGCCGATGAAGAAGAGCAGCACATACAGGGACACGGGAGCCCGGACCGCCATGCCAAAAAACGCCGTTGCCAGCATCAGGCAGCCGGCCATGGTGCGCAGAAGAGGAGGAACCCGGTTGAGAAAGACCATGCTCAGGGACAGGAGCGCCCCCAGACTCACCAGGGAAAAGAGCATTCCCGAATTCAGCACAGCCCCGGTGAGAGCGGAGGCGGAGGCAGGGCCGTGGTTATGATGGTTGAGCATGGGCAGCTCAAAGTAGAGAATGCCTTGGGAGCAGGAGATAGCCATAGGCAGCACAAAAAACAGCCAAGGCAAGCCCGCAGGCTGTCCCTGCTCGGCCCCACCCCCTTTAACCTGCCCCCCGCTGCCGCCGTGACCCATATGATGGGCGTGGCCTGTTGCCGCAAGGGCAGCTCCTCCCGCAGGAAGACGCACATCCCGGATGCCGAAGATGGCCAGGATGCCCGTGATCAGGAGCCCCCAGCCCAGCACGGTAAACGAGGTGGCAAACCCGATTTTGGCAACCAAATAAGCGCCGGCGGCAGGAGACACCACAGAGGCCAGCGTATGGACCAGGCCGTTGCCGGACATAAGCTTGCTCTGATGGACCCGGTCCCGGGCCAGCTTGGCCAGCAGGGTCATGCAAGCAGGGGACAAGAAAGCCAGCACAAATCCGCTGATGGAGCGGATCACCAGGAGCTGCCAGGGGTCCTCCACCTTGGCTTGGAGAAGGAGCAGAACTCCTCCGGCCATCAGGCTGGTGCAGATAAACACCTTGCTGCCGTAGCGGTCCACGCCGATGCCTGCCAGCAGGTTTCCCGGCAGATGGGTGATGGAGTACAGGCCCAGAATCAGCCCGATGAAGGACGGAGCAGCACCCAGCGAAATGGCGTACGGGGAGAGAATCGGATATTGTGCGTGCAGATCAAAGAAGGCGACGAACATAAACAAGTACAGCCATATAGCGGTTTTCACCGGTCCCCCATCCTTTCCTGACAAGCATTGCTTATGTACATGTGTACGTCCGTTGTCCACCCAATATGCCGCCTTCCTCCCGGCAAGTTGGTCCTGTACAGGACAGCCCGATATGGTAAAATAAGCGTGCGTGCAATGAAGTTGGAAAAATGCATAGGGAAGGGCGGGAAGGGAAACAATGGAGCAGCTTCAGGGGTTTTTGCAGGAGCAATGGATGATCGTCGTCATCGCGCTGGTTGTGCTGATTGTGGTGGTCAAGCTGGTGAAGACCGCAATAAAATGGGCCATTATTCTGCTTATTGTAGCGGGCATCTTCGTTTACGGGGCCAATTACAAGGATACACTGACCAATATCAAGGATGCGGTGGTGGAGAATGCGGGAGGCGCTTTGACGGATGCGGTGAAGGAGCAGGCGGCCAAGGCCATCCGCAATGAAGCCAAGGATGCCACCTATACCGCCAATGCCGATGGCAGCTTTACGGTGAAGAGCAAGACTATCCAGGTAGACGGCAAGCCGGGATCGGATACCGTCAAGGTGACCATCGCAGGCCAGTCCTTTAATATGAAGACAGTGGATGCGGTGAATGCCTATCTGGAGGCTGCCCGCGGGAACCAATAGCAGGCAATAAGCTGCGGCCAAGCGGCCTTATGCCTGCATGAACTGCGAATGAGGAGGGAGAGCCATGGACGGCTGGAACTGGGTTACTGTCATTCTGATTGCTGTCCTGGGCCTGTCTGTGCTGCAAGGGGCCAAACGTGGCGCTGCGGGCTCATCCCGCCGGCTGCTGGCGTTGGGGCTGGAGGGGGCCGGTACGGCCATCTCCATTCTTGTGGCCTGGAGGCTGGTCCAGTGGGCCTCTCCCCGGGCCGGTGACTGGCTGGTCTCCCTGGGTATTGCCATCCCTTCCGGTGAGCTGAATGTATGGCAGCAGCTGTATTACACCTTTGTCACCAGCCTGCGGGATTTTTCCCTGATGCGGGGGGCAATCCTGTTTGCTATCGTATATATCGGGATCAAAGGGCTGCTGAACCGCATCGCCTTGCCGCTTCTGAACGTCCGGCTGGACCAGTCTGTGCGCAGCTCCGGCGATTCGCCCGCCTCCCGGTGGGCCAGCGCCGCTGTGGGCGGAGCCATCGGCGTTGCCACAGGTGCGGTGCGCGGGCTTTTGGTAATCGCCGCGCTGATGGTGGTGGCGGTGCTGTTCCCCGATTCGCCGGTAAGCGGGCAGGCGGCCAAGTCGCCGCTGTACCGCCAGGGGGCGGAGCGGATCATTGCCCCTTTAACGGGCAATATGCTCTCCAGACTGCCCGTGTTTACACAGTCGGTGCAGGCCGAATTCGACCAGATCCTAAAGCGCAAGTATGAGGTGCTGGACGCCCATGTGCCCGAGGATGTGGCCAGTGCGGCATTGGAGATTACCGCCGGCAAGGAGACCGATGAGGACAAGGCCAGAGCCTTGTACCAATGGGTGGGCACCCGGGTCAAGTACGACTGGGACAAGGTCCGGCTGTACGAGGAGAAGCGAATCTGGAAGGAGCAGACTCCCGAGGATACCTTTCTTACCCGGGCAGGAGTCTGCATCGACTATTCCAGGCTGTATGCGGCCATGGCCCGGTCAGTGGGCCTGGACGTGAAGGTAGTGACCGGGCTGGGCTCCGACGGCCGCGGCGGCACCGGCTCCCATGCCTGGAACGAGGTTTATTTGTCGGAAAAGCAAACCTGGGTACCCCTGGATTCCACCTGGGTATCCAGCGGAGGCAACTGGTTTGATTCCGCCGATTTTTATAAGACGCATATCAAGGAAGCCTACGGATAAGCCGCGGTTGGCTTGGTTTCATTCGGGGATTGAAAATGAAGGAGAGTGTGCAATGCTGTTGTCACCCGGCCGTTATCAGGCCGTTTTTTTCGATGTGGGAGATACCCTGATGTTCATTCCGGCCGCCCAGGCGGTGATCCACAGACATCTGGCGGAACGGGCCCTCATTCGGGAGGAGGAGCAGATCGGCAGGCTATTCCAGCAGGCTTTCCGTCAGTTTTATTACGAGCGGGAACTGAACCCCGAGGAATGCTGCTCGCCGGAATCCGACCGCCAATTCTGGACGGGGGTATACCGGTTTATGCTGGATGAGCTGGGCGCCGGAGGGGAGTGGACAGAGGAGGAAATCCATCATTCCTGCCATGAGCTGTATGAGATGTTCACCAGTCCGGCCAATTACCGGCTGTTTGATGATGTGGTCGAAACGCTGGATACCCTCCGGGAGCGGGGCTTCCGCTTGGGCATTGTCTCCAATTTCTCGCCGACATTGAAGGACATCCTCCGGGATAAGGGGATTCTCCATTATTTCGATCCGGTGATTGTTTCCACCGAAGTGGGGCTGGAAAAGCCCAATCCCGCCATTTTCCGGCTGGCTTTGGCCGAAGCGGGGCTTGCGCCCTCAGCCGTGCTGTATGTGGGAGACCATGACCTGAACGACCTTTGGGCGCCGCGGCAGGTTGGCATCGACGCTCTTAAAATCAAACGCTACGATTATATGACAGGTGAAGGCATAACCGGTTTGCAGGAACTTTTAAAGTGAGGCTAAGAGCCATGAATCGCTTCTTCTCGTATGAGTCTGAAGAGAACAAGGAAAAACGGGAGCGGTCCAGGCGGACCCGCTTTTCCATCCGGATCAATATGTTCTTTTTTAGCACCTTCCTGCTGTTCTCTCTGTTGATTGTGAAGCTGGCTTTCCTCCAGTTTGTGCAGGGGGAGGAGCTGTCGGCCATGGAGGACCGCCAGACCAAGGAGAAAATCACCATTTCCCCCATCCGGGGAAATATTTACGATCTGGACGGTTACCCCATTGCGTATACCACCTCAGCCGAATCGCTGTTTTACCAAATTGTGCCGAGACAAACCAAGGAGGAGAAAATCGCCCTCGCCCATAAAATCGCAGAACTGGCCGCCACCTACGGCGATCCCCAATACGGTGCGCTGGACGCGGCGGAGATTATCAAGCGGATGGACGTGGGCTTTGATATTGCCGGCAATCCTGCCAAGGACCCCAGCTACACCTTCCAGCCCAGGCGGCTGAAGGCGGGGCTGACCAAACAGGAGATCGCTTATGTGGTAGAGCATCAGAATGAGCTGCCCGGTGTGAGCATTGTGGAGGAAAGTGCGCGGGTATACGATGAGAATACCATCGCCGCACAGCTGGTCGGATATTTGCGCCCGTTTTCCACCGCCCGCAACCAGACCCAGTCCTACTTGAATTTCTATAAGGACAACCCCGGCGAGTATCTGAACGAGGAATTTGTGGGCTTCGACGGTCTTGAATTCCTGTACCAGGATGAGCTGCGGGGCAAAAACGGCAGCAAGTCCTATCCCGTCAACTCTCGCTCCCAGATCATCGGGCAGGTCACCATTACACCGCCGGACAAGGGGCATAACCTGTACCTTACACTGAAAAAGGATGTCCAGCTGGCCACGGAGAATGCCATCATCAAGCAGCTGGAGTATATGAAAAGCCGGGAAGCGGAGCAGCTGAAATATCCCGCCCTGGGCAAAAACGCCCTGGCCGGCTACGCCGTCGCCATGGAGGTGGACACGGGCCGGGTGGTGGCCATGGCCAGCATGCCCGACTACAATACCAACCTCTGGTCCAAGGAGCGCATTCCCGAAGAGGAGTACAACAGCATCCAGTTCCAGTATATCAACGGCACCATCCGGGAGCGTTATGCCGACATTCAGGACAACAAGGAGCGGGGCAAACATCCCAGCTCGCTGGTTCCCCTGGGCTCCACCATCAAGCCGCTGACAGTGCTTTTGGGCATGAACGAGGGCATTATCGGGCCCAATGAGCGGTATGCAGACCCCACTACCTTTGTTTTCGGCAAGGACAAAAGCTCCATCAGCAACTCCGACAAGCACAACTACGGCATCCTGACCCCAGCTCTGGCCATTCAGTATTCGGCCAATACCTTCATGGGGGAAATGGTGGGCAACCGCATGTACATGAGCTCCAAGTACCCGTCCTTTCCCAAAGCGGGCAATGCCATCGAGGTCTGGGATTCCTACATGAAAAAATTCGGTCTGGGCCAGCTTACAGGCAGCCAACTGCCGGGGGAGTATGCGGGAGACCCCTATTACTTTGAAACAGCCAAGCGGGAATCCGCCCAATCGGTGCTGATTTACGCCTCCTTCGGCCAACAGGCCCGCTACACCACTCTGCAGTTGGCCCAGTATGCGTCCATGCTGGCCAATCACGGCAAGAGATACCGGCCCATCTTTGTGGACCGGATCACCACCTATGACGGGCAACTGGTCCGCCGTATAGAACCGGAGCTGCTCAGTCAGGAGGAGTTTCCGGCAGCCTACTGGAGGGTGCTGGAGGACGGAATGAAGCAGGTATTCGTCACCGGCTTTGATGGGGTAAGCTATTCGGTAGTGCGCAAGACCGGAACCTCCCAGCAGCAGGTAGCCGGCCAATTTGTGGAAAATGCCGTTTTCATCGCTTACGCTCCGGCGGACAAGCCCAAGCTGGCGGTGGCAGTGGTGGTGCCCGAAGGAGGCTTTGGCTCCTGGGGCGCGGCCCCCATTGCCCGGCAAATTTTCGATGCTTACGACGAGCATTACGGTCTGTACGGCGTGCCCAAAAACGGCCAATAAAGCCTTAAGCCCTATTCAAGGACCTGTCTCCCAGCCGGAGGTAGGTCCTTGAAGCAGTTGGAATCCTTCCTTGAAGTTGTTACACTATATAGGGTGACACTACTATGAGGGAGGTCGAAGCATGAAAACCCCGCTCACCACTGGGGAGACAAACGACAATTTGGAGCAGCGCAAAAGGCGCAACCAGTTTTCTATACGCATTAACATGTTCTTTTTCGCCACTTTCCTGCTGTTCTCCACCTTGCTGGGAAAGCTGGCCACACTTCAGTTTGTGCAGGGGGAGGAGCTCTCCGCCCTGGAGAAAATCTGGCAGAACAAGGATGTCCCAATCGCTCCCATCCGGGGAAATATCTATGATGCAGACGGATATCCCCTCGCATACTCCATGTCTTCCCAGTCGTTGTTTTACCAGCTCCGGCTGGATAAGAAGCCGGAAGAAACCATTGATTTGGCCAAGCGGCTGGCCGATGCTTTCCTGATGCTGGCCGAGGATAGCAAAAAAGCGGCGCAGCCCAGCGCGGAAGAAGTGCTGCTCCGGATGGATACAGGCTTCAAGCTGGACGGCAGCCCCGCCGACAAGAGCATGGGCTATTCCTTTAGCCCGCGGCGCATTAAGACGGATCTGACGCAAAAGGAAATCGCCTATTTTTCCGAGCACCGGGATGAGTTTGAGGGTGTGGAAATCACCGAGGAAAGCACCCGCAAGTACGACGGCAATACCATCGCCGTGCAAACCATCGGATACTTGCGCCAGTTTTCCACCGCCATCAATCCTTCCCTCCCCAAGTCGTTTCTGGACTACTACAAGGCGGACGGGATGAAGGATATTTACCAGAATGACGAGCTGGTGGGCTTCGACGGGTTGGAGTTCATGTACCAAGATGTGCTGCGCGGCCAGGCCGGCAAAAAAACCTACCGCATTAACTCCAAAGCCCAGATTATGGAGCAGGTGGAGCTGACTGCGCCGGTGAAGGGCAATAACCTCCATCTGACCATTGACAAGGATGTGCAGCTCATTACAGAGCAGGCCATTGCGGATCAGCTGGACGCCATGAAAAAAGCGCCTGCCGGATCTTATCCTGCCAGAGGCGCCAAGGCGGTGGCGGGTTATGCCGTAGCGATGGAGGTGGATACAGGCAAGATTATCGCCATGGCCAGTTACCCGGACTATGACCCGGCATTGTGGGAGAGCGGGCGCATTTCTCCGGAGAATATGGCGGCCATCAATTACCGTTACACCAATGGGGCCGTAAGGGAGCGCTTCGGCGAATTCTCCAATCCGGAGGAGTTCCGGAAGCATCCCAGCTCCCTGGTATACCTGGGCTCTACCATGAAGCCCCTGAGTGTGCTGGTTGGCCTGAATGAGGGAATCATCACAGCCAATGAGAAATACACAGACCCCGTTACCTTTTATTTCGGCAAAGACCGGAAATCCAGCGTCAGCAACTCGGACAGAAGCTACTTCGGCATTCTGACTGCGGCCACTGCCATCCAGAAATCATCCAATACTTATATGGCGGAAATGATCGGAAACCGGCTGTACTTCAGCAAAAATTATCCCGCTTACCCGCAAAGCGGCAACGCCCTGGATGTGTGGGACAGCTATATGAAAAAATTCGGCCTGGGCGTGCTGACAGGCAGCGGCTTCCCCGGCGAAAGCGAAGGGCTGGCGGATTACATTGCCGCCGCCAAGCGGGACGGTCCACAGCCGACGCTGATTTACTCTTCTTTTGGGCAGCAGGGGAAATATACGACCCTTCAGCTTGCGCAGTATGCGACTATGCTGGCTAATCACGGCAAGCGCTACAAGCCCCAATTTGTCGAAAAGATTACCACCTACGACCAGGAAGTGGTGAAAGCCTTCCAGCCGGAGCTGCTGGACGAGGTGAAGTTCCCCGAAGCGTACTGGAATGTGCTGAAGGAAGGCATGCAATCCAATGTGCAGGGGTTTGACGGCGTCAATTACACCTTTGTCCGGAAAACGGGCACTTCGGAGCAATCCATTGCCGGCAGCAATGTGGATAACGCCGTGCTGATCGCCTATGCTCCTGCGGAGAAGCCCAAGCTGGCCGTGGCAGTGGTAGTGCCGGAGGGGGGCTTCGGCTCCTGGGGCGCAGCGCCCATTGCCCGCAAGATATTTGATGCTTATGATGCAAAAATAGGGCTGGACGGCCTCCCCAAGGGATTGCCCCAGCAATAGATTGGCGGATCATGAGGCCGGAGAATGCTCCGGTCTTTTTTGTGTTTTACAAAAATTTACATGCGGAGGGGGCGCCTGGGGTGGATATATGCCTCTCCCGCTGCATCCTGACACTATCCCATATGCTCAGGTATGAGCAGATGATCAGAGGATCAGAGAACATGGGCGACAGGAAAAAAATACTTGAAACGAGAACTAATGTTCTGTATAATAAGAACAAACGTTCCTGTATAAGCCCGATTTCAATGAGGTGTTTGGACTAATGGAGGGGTGGAGGCATGACTGATTTCCATGTGGCAAAAGGGTTGAGGATGTTCGAGGGCGTACCGGCCCAAACGGACTCGCTTCCGGCAAATCCGCCATCCAGACAAGCCGAATCGGCAGAGGGGCATATGTTGGACACCGAAGAGAAGTGTATCTCTTATTTGTTCGCAATGAAGTGGCCCAACGGATTTGTATGTCCTGTCTGCGGCCATAGCCGCGCTTACACCATTGCCACCCGCCGCATGCCTCTATATGAATGCGCCAACTGCCGCCGACAAACCTCCCTGACCACGGATACGGTGATGGAGGGCACCCGGACGCCTTTGGTCAAGTGGTTTACGGCCATTCGCCTCATGTCCCAAACAGACCAGGGAATCAGCGCCGTGGCTTTATCGCGAATACTTGAAGTCACATATAAAACCGCCTGGAGTATGCTTACCGGCATACGAACCGCTATGGCCCGGAATGAATTGGACGTTCCGCTTGAGGGGCCTGTGGCGGTCCATCCGGCTGCATACGCCTGTCCTGTGTTTCATAATTCAGTGATTCCCCATGCCAGAGAAACCAAGATATTGGTTGGCGCGACTGTAGCGGAAAACGGCGAACCGGAACGGGTCACTTTCCAGATGGTAAAGCGGGAGCATCTCTCCGAGGGGTATATCCTGCCTGTGGGGTTGAAGCACTTTAAGGAAACACGCTTAAGTCAGGATACGGAGCTGGATGAACGCCAGTTCAGGGGTTATACTTCGCCGCGCAACAAAAAAGCCATGCCCCTGTTCAAGAAGGCGCGTTATTGGCTGAACTCCACCTTCCATGGCATCGGAAGAAAGTATCTGGAGAACTACCTTCTGGAATTTTGCTGCCGTGCCAATCTGGTACTGTCAGGCACCCCCTTGTTCCCGGCCATCAGCCGGATTTGTGCCGGCCATTCCGCCGCGTAACAGGCTTTGTGCCAGCCCCGTTCTGCCGCAACAGGATTCATGTCGGCCGTTCTGCTGCATACAGGCTTTGTGCTAGCCGTTTCTGCTGCGAACAGCCTTCATGTCGGCCATTCTGCTGCATACAGGCTTTGTGCCAGCCGTTTCTGCGCGAACAGGATTCATGTCGACCATCCTGCTGCGTAACAGGATTTGTACCGGCTGTTTCACCGCATAACAGGGTCGTGTGTGATGGTGTTTGCCGCTTTTACTGGTGAGCCCCTCATCAGGCGGACTTTGCTTTCCTCAAGCTTGGGATGATGGCTGCCTATGGCCCCTCTCCGGTATGAGGCTATTTGTGTTTATACGGGAGGAATACCTGATTCCAGTGGTTAATGTGGGACTGCGCTGGTGTGACTACGGTTCATTATGGAGCCGAGACTACTTGTGGGACTACGGTTCATTATGGAGCCGAGACTACTTGTGGGACTACGGTTCATTATGGAACCGAGGCTAACTGCGGGAGTAAGGTTCATTATGGAGCTGAAGCTATTTGCGAGACTAAGTTCGTTGCGGGGCCGAGACTAATTGCGGGTTTAGGGGCCAATGCGGGCTGAAGTTAATGTGGATCTGAAGGAGATGTGGAACCGAGGCCAGTGGACCTAGGGCCGGAGCGGGGGCGTAAGCGCATCATTGTGTTTCATTTCCTGAGGTAAGGGGATAGTGTGTATTTATATGGGCGGCCTGCAAAAGCGATACATAATGGTCCCCCCTCCCTGCTCTTTGGAGGCCATGCCGGAAAGGATGAGGCCATTTCTCAGCCAACGGCAAATTCTTAGACAGCATGTTTTTATCCGTACCTGAGGAGACGGGATAGTATAAAAACAGGGGGCGGAGGGAGGTACGCCGCGCTCCCGCCCCATTATCCCCCGTATAAGCCCGGAAGCGGCGCCCCGGACCTTTGGTGTATGCCTTCAACTGTGGTATACTTATGTATCAATATGGATACCGGTCCTGCAAAAGAGACGGTAGAAAAGTTTGGAGTGGAAGCGTACATGTGCGGTATTGCCGGTATGATGCTGTTCGATGGTAGTGTTCCCGATATGAGCGTGCTGCGCCGGATGAGCGATTGTATAGTGCACCGTGGGCCGGATGATGTGGGATTCTGGACCGACCCGGGGATTGGACTGGCCTTCAGGCGCCTGTCCATTATCGATTTGAAGGAAGGCCATCAGCCGTTGGCCAATGAAGACGACTCTGTATGGATCACCTTTAACGGTGAAATTTATAATTATAAAGTTTTGCGTGCCCAACTGGTGGCCCGGGGGCATATTTTCCGGACCAATACGGACACGGAAATTATTGTGCATCTTTATGAAGAGCATGGCGAGGAGTGCGTGAAGCTGCTCCGGGGCATGTTCACCTTTGCCATTTGGGACAGGAACCGGAAGCAGCTGTTTATTGCCCGCGACCATTTCGGCATTAAGCCCTTGTATTATCATATTTCCGGCGGGAAGTTTCTGTATGGCTCCGAGATCAAGAGCATTCTGGCCACCGGCGAGGTCCGCAGAAGCATCCGTCCGGAGAGCTTCCTGAATTACCTGACCTTCCAGTATGTGCCGGACCCGGACACCATGTTCGAGGGCATCTCCAAGCTGCCTCCGGCCACGACGATTACCGTAAAACCGGACGGCACCTACCGTCTGAACAAATATTGGGACCCGATGTTTGAACCGGTCAAGCGAACGCTTGCGGAGGACATTGAGGAGCTTCGGGAGCGGTTGAAGGACTCTGTGGTTCACCATATGGTCAGCGACGTGGAGCGGGGCTGCTTCCTGTCCAGCGGCATTGATTCCACCGCCATCGCCGCCCATATGCGCGCCATCGAGCCGATCCGTACCTTCTCCGTGGGCTTCGAAGGGAGCAACAACGAAACGGTGATCGCCCGGGAGACGGCAGCGGCTTTGGGGACGGAGCATTATTCCAAGGTGATTACGGAGAAGGAATTCTTCGATGCCATTCCTTCGGCAGTGTGGCATCAGGATGAGCCGGTAGCCGACCCTTCGGCTATCGCCCTGTATCATGTGGCCGAGCTGGCCAGCGAGCATGTGACCGTTGTGCTGTCCGGGGAAGGGGCGGACGAGCTGTTTGGGGGCTACCGGATTTACCGGGAGCCGCAAGCGCTGCGGGCCATGGAATGGATGCCTCTTGGCATGAAGCGTTCCCTGCACCGTTTGTTCGCCATGCTGCCGGCCGGAATGAAAGGCCGCAACTATCTGCTGCGGGGTACCACACCTCTGGAGGAGCGGTTTTTGGGGAATGCCAAAATCTACTCCGAGGATATGAAAGGCGAAATCGTGCGCATGAACAACGAGCTTCTGCGCAGCTACCGGAATCCGGTGCAGATTGCCGGTGATTATTATAAGAAGACGGCCCATCTGGACCCGGTTAGCCGGATGCAATACATTGATTTGAACCTGTGGATGCCTGGGGATATTCTCATGAAGGCGGATAAAATGACCATGGCCCACTCCCTGGAGCTGCGGGTTCCGTTCCTGGACAAGGAGCTCTTCGAGCTGGCCCGGCGCATTCATGTGAGCCACCGCATTGCCGGCGGCACCACCAAGTATGTGTTCCGTAAAGCGATGGAGGGAATTATTCCCGACTTTATCCTGAACCGTCCCAAGCTCGGGTTTCCGGTGCCTCTGCGCGACTGGCTGAAGGGCCCCAACGCAGGCCGGATGCTGGAGGAGATCAAGGCCAGCGGCATCGATACGCTGGTGCATATGGGGGAAGTGGAGAAGCTGTTCAAGCTCCACCGGGACGGCGCCCAGGATTCAGCCAGACGGCTGTGGGTCATTTATATGTTTGCTCTGTGGCACGCCACTTATATTCAGGAGCAGCCCAAGGCTTCTTTTGCCGCTGTGTAGCGGTAAGGGCAAGGGCAGACAGGCATGGAGAAAGGAGGCAGTATGGGAACAAATCTCGGCTCATACCGGTTGATTGCACTGGATATGGACGGAACGCTGCTGAACGAAGCCAAGGAGATTTCCCAGGAAAACCGGAAATGGATTGGGGAAGCCCGGAAGGCCGGGGTAACGGTGATGCTTTCCACCGGACGGGGACGCCAGAGCACCATGAATTATGTGGAGGAGCTGGCGCTGAACAGCCCGTTGGTGCTGGTGAACGGCAGTGAAATCTGGGAATCCCCCGATACGCTGTTTAAGCGTACGGAAATGCCGCTGGATTGGGTAAGAGCCTTCCGGCAGATGGCGCTGGACTACGACGTATGGTATTGGGCCTACACGGTGGAAGGGGTTCTGAACCGGGATAATTGGCCTGCCAAAGCGGAGACCGAAGAAGACATGACGTGGCTCAAGTTCGGCTTTTATACGGAGAACGGAAGGAAGCTGACCGCCATCCGAACCAGTCTGGAAGAGCGCGGCGATCTTTCCATTACCAACTCCCATCCCTGCAACATTGAGCTGAATCCCCTTGGGGCAGACAAGGGAAGCGGGGTGCGCCAGGCGTGCAGTCTGTTAGGCCTGGATATGTCCCAGGTTATCGCCATGGGAGACAGCTACAATGATCTGTCCATGATCCGGGAAGCGGGGCTTGGGGTTGCCATGGGCAACGCCCAGGAGGAGATCAAGGCCCAGGCGGACGTTGTGACCGCCACCAATGAAGAAGACGGCGTGGCAGAAATTATCCGCAAATACATCTTCCATCTGGAGTGATGCTTATGACCATGACAGTCATTGCGTGGATTCTGATTGTGGCGCTTTTTGCAGTGGGTCTGGCGGGCGCCATATTCCCTGTGCTTCCGGGAGTGCTGGCGATATATGCCGCGTTTTTCGTATACGGCTTTATGATCCGGTTCAGCGATTTCGGCTTCTGGTTCTGGCTGATCCAGACCACCATTGTGATAGTGGTATTTGTGGCGGATTATGCCATAAGCGCCTGGGGAGTGAAAAAATTCGGAGGCACCCGTGCATCTGTCATCGGCAGCACCATCGGCATTATCCTTGGCCCCTTCGTTATCCCTGCCTTTGGTCTTTTGCTGGGGCCTTTTCTCGGCGCCGCTATCGGGGAATTTATCGTCGTCAAGGATTGGAATGCGGCGTTTAAGGCCGGCATTGGCGCGCTTGTCGGGTTCTTCTCCAGCACCGCGGCCAAGATTGTACTGCAGCTTGTGATGATCATTGTCTTTATCATTGCGGTAATTTGGTAAGAAAGTGTGGAAACCAACATGTCGAAGGATTCACTTGTAAAAGGCACCCTGATTCTTGCTCTGGCTGCTCTGGTGGCCAGGGTTCTTGGGGTTGTCCAGCGGATTCCCCTGGTTTATCTCATTGGAGATACCGGAATGGCAACCTTCGGGATTGCCTTTAATATTTATACGCCCTTGTTGACCATTGCCACAGCGGGCATCCCCAGTGCATTAAGCAAGCTCGTCTCCGAAAAAATGGAGCTGGGCCAATACGCCGAGGCCGACCGCATTTATCAGGCGGCCGTACGGTTTGCGCTGGTGGCGGGTGTGGTCATGACCGCCCTTCTGATTGTTCTGGCTCCCTGGTATGCGGAGCATGTCTCCAAGGACCCGGATGCGGTTATGTCCATCCGGGCATTGGCGCCTGCGCTGCTCCTGTTCCCGCTGATCGCCATGATGCGGGGGTATTTTCAAGGCCGCCAGATGATGATGCCCAACGGCATGTCGCAAATTGTGGAGCAGATTGCCCGGCTTATCACCGGCGTTGGCTTGGCGTTCCTGCTTCTGGAGATTGGCTGGGGCCATGTATGGGCTGTTGCCGGCGCTTCCTTCGGCGGTGTGATGGGCAGCGTAGGCGCTGTCGCCGTCCTGATCTGGTACATGCTGAGACTCCGCAAGGCGGATGCCCGGGAGGGTATTATTGAGGCTGCCAAAGAAGGCCGTACCGCGGCGGAAGCCGTCAGCTATAAGCGGATCTACGCCAATATTTTCCGCGTATCTGTACCTATCGTTCTGTTTTCCATGACTGTGCCGCTGATTTACTTTATTGACTCGTCTACGGTGATTTCCCTGCTGGAAGGGCAGTTGGGCAACGGCTCCGCCAAGGAGCTGCTGGGGATTCTGACGGGACGGGCCCAGTCCCTGGCGGGCATCCCGATTATTCTGGCTATAGCGCTGAGCCAGTCCATAGTGCCCATTGTATCCTCGGCATATGCCCGCAAGGATATGGAGCAGGTCCGCCAGCAAGCGGCCAAGGCTCTGCAGCTGTCGGTCATTACCGGACTGCCGGTGGTGCTGGCCATTGCCATTGCCGCCCGCCCCATCAATACCATGCTGTTCCCCATGGACCAGTTCAAATATCTGCTCAACGAAAACGGCAACGGCATCATCGCGTTCCTAACAGTTACGGCCTTGTTCCAGATTGTCATGCAGACCTCCGGTTCCATTCTCATGGGAATGGGCCACATGCGGCCGCTGGTGGTCAGTGTGTTCATCGGCCTTGCCTGTAAGCTGGCGGGCAGCTATCTCTTGGCGCCCTGGTTCGGGATTTACGGGATCATGTCCGCTACTGCCCTCTGCTTTATTGTGATGATGGTGCTGAATCTGTGGATTTTGCGCCGGAAAGTGAAATATGCCATTTATCCGTTGCGCAAATGGCTGGGCATTATCGCCACCACCTGCATTATCGTAGCCGTGTGTCTGCCTCTGGAATGGCTGACCCACCGGACCATCACCTGGTTCCCGGACAAGCTGGACGCGCTTCTCAGCGCCGCGGTTACCGGGGGTGTGGCTGTCCTGCTGTATCCGCTGCTGCTGATGGTAAGCCGGGTCTATACCCGCGAGAATGCGGATGATCTGCCTCCGGCTGTCCGCAAGCTACTGGGGAAGCTGGGCCGTCTCGCCGGGAAACGGGCGTAGGGTTTTCGGTTCGCTTTAATGCCCGCTTTACCCGTGGTAAGATAAAGGAGAAGTGATGAAATCATTCGTAAAGGAGCGATTTAAGTTGAAGCGTCGATTTGCGGCCCTGGGCTGTTCTATTGCCCTTATTTCCTCTCTTATGGCCGGCTGCGTGGCGGCAGGCGGTGTGGAACCGGACAAGGTATTGCAGAATGCCTTTGCGGTAGCGTCTTATGAGGGTTCCGGCTCCCTTTCGTTCCAGGTGACGGCAGGCGAAGCGGCAAAGGGGTATCCCGATGCGGCGAAGCTGAACAATGCTGTGGTGGAATTCACCCAGATGAAGCAGCAGGACAAGAACAACAGCTCCGTAACAGGTGTATTCAAAACAAGCTCCGGCAACATTCCCTTTGAAGCTGTCCAAATCAACAAGGAATGGGTGATTCAGGCCGAAGGCGCGTCCAAGCCGCTGGTGCTTGAGAATGCCCACGCGCAAAAGGAGAGCGCAGCCGCTCCCGGCTTTGGCCTGGACTTGTCCTCTCTCAATGTGGAAAAGCTGCAGAACCATCTCGGCTCTATATTGAGCTACGCGCCAACGCTTGATTCGCTGACGGTGTCCGACGCCAACGCCACCATAAACGGCGAGGCGCTCAGCCTGAAGAAAATCCACGCGGAGCTCAAGGGCGGCGAGCTGACGGGGATCATCCAGAAGACCTTGGCGAATATTCTGGCCGATCAGGAAAACGGCGATGCCTTGATCCGCTCCATCATCGGAGACCTGGGTTATGATGCCAGCAATGCCTTTACGTTCGCTATGGTCAAGGAATCTCTGAGAAGTCTCGCTGAGGATGCTTCCGCTCTGGGTGTTATTTTTCCGGCGGAGGATTATCTGAACAACAACAATGTCCTGAAGCTGGATTTGTATGTGGATGGCGCTTCCCAAATCCGCCGTATCGGGTTTGAGCTGGGGCTGCAGGGCCTGCCCCAATTGGATAACGGGGTAAGCGGCGTGACCATCACCGGCTCCTTCGACAGATGGAACATCAATGGTGCCGTAACGGCTGACAAGCTGTCCGCAGAAGGGGCCATCAAGCTGTCCGAAGACGGCGGCTTGGCCAAGTATCTGCTTGCGCTGGACAAAAGCTCCACCGCCTACAAGTTCCTCATGGAGGAGCTGAAGGTGAACCGCAAGCACATCCAGCTTCCTCCCGTCGGATCGGAGGTGCCCCAAACTGAAGTGCGTCCATATCTTCAAGGGGACTTCACCATGGTGCCGGCGCGTCTCGTGACCGAGCAGCTGGATGCCCAGGTGGAATGGAATCCCGACACGTATGAAGTGACGGTGACCGACATCTGGTCCGGCAAAAAAATCGTGTTCAAAATCGGCAGCACCACTGTGCTGGTGGATGGCGTGGAGCAAACTCTGGATGCCAGCGCCGTGCTGGGCGGAGACACTACCTATGTCCCTGTGCGGATCATCGCCGAAACCTTCGGGGCGGAAGTGCTCTGGAATCAGGACACCTACGTGGTGACCATCGTCCGCAACTAACTTTGGAGAAGAAGCCCCATCTATGCGTTAAAGCCGGCGCACCTGCCCTTTCTAAAAAGGACGGATGCGCCGGCTTTTTGTTACGAAAATGCTGCATACGGCTCATTTTCATTCGCGGGATGATTGTGTGCTGCGCGGCACTTCTTCGGCGGCTCAGTTGTCGCCGCTTTCCTCCGGAGCAGGAGGCTGGCCGGGGAGACGCCCGGCCTTGCGCAGCGCTTCACGCAGCACATACTCCAGGTGTCCGTTTACGCTCCGGAACTCGTCGGCGGCCCAACGCTCCAGCGCTTCATACAGCTTCGGATCAATACGCAGGGGGAAGCTTTTTTTCGGTGCCATGGCAGGGCCGTTGTCCGCTTAATAAACCGTGCCGGTATTGATCACGGGAGCCGCAGCTCTGTCCGAGACAATCGCCACCATCAGGTTATTGATCATCGCCGCCTTGCGTTCGTCATCCAGTTCAATGACGCCTTGCTCCTGAAGCTGCTTGATGGCCATCTGAACCATGCCTACCGCGCCCTCCACGATCATCTGCCGGGCGGAGATGATAGCGGCCGCCTGCTGGCGCTGCAGCATGGCGCTGGCGATTTCCGTGGAGTAGGCCAGGTGGGTGAGGCGGGCCTCAATGACCTCCACGCCGGCCGCCTTCAGGCGCTCCTGCAGCTCGCGCAGCAATTCGCCTGCAACCTCGTCGGCATTGCCCCGCAGGGAGTAGCCGGAAAGCTCGAAGTTGTCGTAGGGGTATTTGCTGGCTACATGACGCAGGGCGGTTTCGCTTTGAATTTCCACAAATTGCTCGTAGTTATCCACGTCAAACAGCGCTTTGGCACTGTCCACCACGCGGAAAACCACAACAGCGGCAATCTCGATGGGGTTGCCTTCCACATCATTGACCTTCAGCCGGGCGCTGTTGAAGTTGCGGACCCGCAGGGACACCTTCTTTCGGGCGGAGAAAGGAATGGTAATCCAAATGCCGCTGGTGCGGATGGTTCCCTTATAAGCGCCGAACAGCGTTACAACCTCCGCCTGGTTAGGCTGAACTACCGTGAACATGGTTAGGAGCACAAAGGCGGCCACTTCCAGGATAACACCCAAAATGATCCAGCCCGCCACAAAAGCGAAGATCCCGCCTCCCACCAACAGGAAAAAAAGCAACAAACCAACAAACCCGTTCCCCTTCCAAGCCGCTCTTTCTGTCATTGAACATTCCTCCCGTTATGGTTGTTAAGTTAAATCATTTTGATATTTATATGATATCACTTTTTCTATATACTGTAAATCACCCAAATTTGACAACGCCGGTGTCCGGTGCTATAAAAGAAGCGTAAACACACACTGCGTTCAGGAGGGATGAAAGATGCAGCAAATAAAAGAGGACGCGCAATTCAGAAGCGTCATCAACGGAGCGTTGCCGGTGGTGGCTGTTTTCAAAACCACCTGGTGCAAGGACTGCCATTATATAGAGCCCTTTATGCCCGATTTGATCAAGCAATATGAAGGCAAGCTGGATTTTGTCCACGTGGACCGGGACGATCTGCCGGATCTGTGCTCCGAGCTGAACATTCTGGGCATTCCCAGCTTTATCGTGTTCCGGCAAGGGCAGGAGATTACCCGCTTCGTCTCCAAGCTCCGGAAAAACCGGGAGGAAATTGAGGAATTCCTGGACCGGTCCCTGCAGGTTGCCGAAGCCTTGGGGAAATAACCTGCGCCGGTTGTCATGCGCCGGCATGAGCGCCTGTCTCCATCCTTGGAGGCGGGCTTTTTGGCGTATGCATATGGGCGAAGCAGAGTGAAAATTGGCTTCATCCGGCAAAAGCCGATATAATATCCCTATACATAATCAGCGGGGAGGCCCTTGTCCGTGGTGTTTGAGAATTTGAGACAGTTCATTGAGGTTTTGCAGAAGGAAAAGGACCTTGCCATTATTGACGCGGCCGTGGACCCCAATCTGGAGCTGGCGGAAATTCACCGCCGCGTCATTGAGGAAGGCGGGCCGGCGCTTCTTTTTACCAATGTGAAGGGCAGCGCTTTCCCGGTGGTTACCAATCTGTTCGGCACCCAGCGGCGGGTGAATCTGGCCTTCGGCACACGCCCGGAGCAGCTGATGCAGCAGGCGGTGGAGGCGATGCATACCTTGCTTCCCCCCAAGCCGGCAGCCTTGTGGAAGGAGCGCTCCCTGCTGCTGGACCTGGTCAAGGTGGGAACCCGGAACGTCAGCCAGGCGGCGGCGCCGGTGCTTCAGGTTTGCGACCGCAGGGACAAAATGTCCAAGCTGCCGGTTATCACCAGCTGGCAGGAGGACGGCGGACCTTTTGTGACCTTGCCGCTGGTATACACGGAGCATCCCGCAACCCATCAGCATAACCTGGGCATGTACCGGATGCAGGTGTTCGACAGCGATACAACGGGGATGCACTGGCAAATCCACAAGGGCGGCGGCTTCCATTACCACGAAGCCGAGCTGCGGGGCGAGGCCCTGCCGGTAACGGTATTCCTGGGCGGCCCGCCTGCGCTGATCGCCTCGGCCATTGCGCCGCTGCCGGAGCAGCTGCCGGAGCTTCTGGTGGCCTCCCTGATCCAGGGCGGCAAGCTGAAGCTGGCGGATAACCCCTTGGGCGGCCACAAGGTAGTGGCGGAGGCGGAGTTCGCCATCTCCGGCAGAGTCGAGCCCCATGTCCGGCGGCCCGAGGGTCCTTTTGGCGACCATTACGGATATTATTCCCTGACGCATGATTTTCCGGTGTTTAACATAAACCATATTTGGCACCGCAAGGACGCGATTTACCCTGCTACCGTGGTGGGCAAGCCCCGGCAGGAGGATTATTATCTGGGCGAATTCCTCCAGCGGCTGCTGTCTCCGGCTTTTCCTATGGCTATGCCGGGGGTCAAGGAGCTGTGGACCTACGCGGAAACGGGCTTTCACGCCCTGGCCGCTGCGGTGGTCCGGGAGAGCTACCGCCGGGAAGCGCTGGCCTCCGCCTTCGCCATTTTCGGCCAGGGCCAGCTGACCCTCACCAAGTTCCTGATTGTTACCGACCGGCCGGTGGAGCTGGAGCGGATTGATGTGCTTCTGGAGACGGTGCTGGAGCGGTTTAACCCCGTTACCGATCTGTTGATTTTCAACCATACCTCCCATGATACCCTGGATTATACGGGAGGACGGCTGAACCACGGCAGCAAGGCGCTGCTTCTGGGCGTGGGAGAGCCTGTCCGCTCCCTGCCGGGGGCATATGACGGAGGCGTTATCCCCGGAATCCGGGATGCCAAGGCGTATTGCAAAGGCTGCCTGCTGGTTTCCGGCGCCTCCTTCAGCGAGGACCCGGAGCTGGCCGCCCGGCTGGCCGAAACCGCTTCGGACCAGTTGGCCCGCTGGCCCCTGGTGATCCTGGCGGATGACACCTCCATTGTCGCCAACCAGACCGCCTTCCTGTGGACCGTATTCACCCGCTTTAATCCGGCCACGGATATTCATGCCAAGACCCGGGTGGAGATGAACCATATCGCCTACCGCCTGCCCCTTGTCATCGATGCCCGGATGAAGCCGGGGTATCCGGACGAGGTGATTCCCCGGGAGGATATTGTGAAGCTGGTGGACAGCCGCTGGAGCGAATATTTCAAATAGCATTTTCACAACTACAGCACCGGGAAGGAGATCGGGCCTTTGCTTCGAGAACTGCTGAACGCTGCCCCGCGGTCTGAACAGGGCGACATGCAAAAGGCGCTGCGCGCGCTGGAGCTGTATCTGGAGAAGCTGGGAAGGGTGGGTCCGGGAGGCCGCGCCTCCCAAAGCCGCAACGGGGAGGAGATTCCCCGGCTGGAGCTGTGGACCCGGGGATTTGCCGATGCGCTGGACGAGCTGGAGGAGAGCAAATTCTGCGCCGAAACCTTCGGCCGCGGCATCGAGGCTTCATTCGTGGAGGATATGTCCCCGGAGGAACGGCTGAAATACCGCCGCTATTTGTATTTTTACAAAAATGCGTTTATCCGTGTGTTCTCCATTCTGGACAAGCTGGGGTATTTTCTGGACGAGCTGTACGGGCTCGGCACAGGCAGGGTGAAGGCCAGATTCTCCTATTTCACCGTGCTGCGCCAGATGCATGACAAAAAGGTGCAGGCCCCGCTGGAGGAGCGTCTTTACGAGCTGAAGCAGCGGTATCAGGAGCCGCTGAAGCGGCTGCGCAGCCAGCGCAATATGGAAATCCACCTGCTGAACGCGGAGATGGTGGATGATATGCTCCGGGTCAAACGCCAGACCCATGCCGACGGCAGGCAGAAGGTGGAGAATGTGCTGCAGAACCTGTCCGACCTGGCGTTAAGCTTCGAGATGGTTTGCCGCACCATTGTGATCGTATTCAATCACGCCAAAGGCTCCGTCCGCACGTAAGTCCATTCCCGTAAACACCGTGTGAGTATAAAAAAACCGTTCTCCGAACGCAATGCATTCGGGAACGGTTTTTGTTTGCGTATCAATTAGAATACCTGTACAACTTCCTTGATGCCGTCAACCTCTTCCATCAGGGCGCGTTCAATGCCGGCCTTCAAGGTGATGGTGGAGCTAGGGCAGCTTCCGCATGCGCCCATCAATCTCAGCTTCACGATGCCGTCCTCTACGTCCACAAGCTCGACGTCTCCGCCGTCCCGCTGCAGGAAGGGGCGAAGCTTATCCAGAACTTCCAGTACCTCATCATAGGCTACTACTTCTTGGTTCTCGCTCATTTGCTTCAACTCCTTTCTTTCCCTTATTATATTACAAGCAACGTAAAAGTAAAAACAAACACGTGAAAAGCGACGGAAAGGACGGTCATGATGAGACCTCTGATTGAATTCTGCTCAAGCAATATGCATCATGGCACCGCGCAGGTGATGAAGCTGCTCGAAGCCAATCCGGACTATGATGTGCTGGAATACGGCTGTCTGGGCAATTGCGGCGAATGCTATGCAGGGCCTTACGCGCTGTTGGACGGCCAGTTCATCGGGGCCGAAACGGCGGCGGAGCTGCTTGCCCGTCTGGAGGAAGCCATTGCGGCCCTCTATCCGAAATGATGCCGCGATTTCCACAGCACCCCGCTTTTTAACGTCCGCGGCACCTTGCCCACAACTACCGTGCTGTCGCCCATGAGGGCGAAGCCGCTTTTTTTGCCCAGAGAGCCAAGCGTTCCCCGGAGTCTCAAGGGGCTGATGGCGGGTGTAACCCCGTCCCAGACAGCCCTTATCACGGTTGCGATTTGCTTGCCCTGGATAATGGCCGCCTGTGCGCTGGGGGAAAAGACCAGGCTGGCGCAGTCGCCCACTACGAACACCTCGGGAAATTGGGGAATCCGGTGATAGCTGTCCAGGCGGATGCGTCCCGTCTCATCCTTGTTTACCTCCAGGGCCTGAACGGGATGTGCAGGCTGAATCCCTCCTGTCCAAACGGTGGCCTCCGAACGGAGAGTTTTGCCGCCCTCCAGAATCTCCGTCTCCCGGATTTCCTCCAGCTCCACCTGGGAACGGATTTCCACATCATGCTCCAGAAACCATTCATGGACGAACAACCGCAGCTTCTCCGGGAATGCGGCCAGAATCCCGCCGCCCCGGTCAAGAATCCGGATATGGAGATCGGGACGGCACTCCCTAAGCTCCGAGGCCGTCTCTATACCGCTTAAGCCCCCGCCGATAATGGTGACATGTCCATATGGGCGGACCTCCTGAAGGGCCACATAGGTCCGTCTGGCGGCTCCCAGCGTCTGCAGGCTGTGGGTAAACTCCGCTGCGCCGGGAATGCCGTAATACTGGTCCACGCACCCCAAGCCGATCACCAGCCAATCATAGGAAATGGGGTCCTGGTCCTGAAGATAGACAAGCCGCTCCTTCAGGCTGATTTCCGTCACTTCCCCGAAAAACAGAATGAGGTGGGGGTGGACGGGAAATGCCACATGAAGCCGATGCTCAGCCGCTGAACCGGCAGCCAAGGCATAATATTCCGTCTTCAGCCCCTGATACGGCATCCGGTCCACCAGATAAATCACCGTGTCCGGCGGCAAATCCTTCTCCAGCAGCTGGCGGACAATCGCCATCCCGCCGTAGCCGCCCCCAAGTATAACCAGCTTCTTCATGGTTCCCACCCCTCTCTCGTTTTACGTTTCCGCTCCTCAGCGTTCCTGCCAATTGAATGGCGTCCGGCCCAATATACGGTCCGGATTGGTGGCTGTATTCCCGATCCAGAAGGTAAAGTGCAAATGGGGGCCGGTGGAAAAGCCCGTGCTGCCCACTTCGCCGATTTTATCCCCGGCTTTGACCTTGTCTCCCGCTTTGACATGGAGCTTGGACATATGGGCATATTGGGAGAATAAATTCATGCCATGATCCAAATAGATGGAGTTGCCTGTCAGGTACAATTCCTCCGCCAGCACCACTATGCCGTCGTTGGCCGCCAGCACCGGCGTTCCGGTAGGGGCCGCCAGGTCGATGGCCCGGTGGATGCTGTTGAATACCCCGTTGACGTAGCGGGTATACCCGTAGGGGGTAGTAAGCCTGCCTTTAACCGGCGTAACAAAAGGCTCCTTGAATAGAACCTCGGGGACGGACTTGCTGCGGGCCAGATCGATTTTCTTCTGGTCGGCATTGATCCGCTCCGTATTCTGCCACATGCTTTCCTGTTCCTTGGTTACTGTCAGCCGGTCCGTATCGAAGGACTTGGCCTTGACCGTCACCTTGGCCTCCTGGGCGGCTCCCCCTATGGTATAGGTACCCGGTTTGAGATCGGTTGGAACCGGAAGCAGGGCATAGTAGCCGTTGCCCAGCTCTGTCAGGGGATACGTCTGGTTCCTCCAGAGCAGCTCTCCGCCTGCTTCCGTCCTGACCATCACCGCGTCGCCCTGGAAAACGGCGGGAGGAATAACCGCAACCGGCTCCGCCATGGCCTGCATGGCCGCTTCCTCCCCGCTGTAATAGGAGGCCTCCAGGCGGTAAGCCTGCTCCAGGGCGGCAGCCTGGGCGTCAGCGGCGGAGCCCAGAGATTGAATCGCAATCCATAGCGCAATCAGCCATTCCATAGGGGCTGCAATCTCCCTTGTTAATAGGTTTCGATGACGTTGTAGAAGGTATCCCGCTCCACCGGGATTTTGCCTGCGCCCTTCACCAGCCAGATCAGCTCATCCCGGGTCAATCCCGCAGGGGTAAGGGCTCCGGCGGAATGGCTGATCCGCTCCCGCACCAGTGTGCCGTGGACATCGGAGGCTCCGAAGCTCAACGCCAACTGGGTCAGCTGGGTGCCGATATTGATAAAATAGGCCTTGATGTGGGGGAAATTATCCACCATCAGGCGGGAAATGGCGATGGTCTTCAAATCGTCGAAGGCCGAGGTGCGCCGTTTGATGCCTGCTTGCTGGCTGATGGGCTGGACGGCCAGAGGAATGAAGACCATAAAGCCGTTGGTCTCATCCTGCAGCTCCCGGAGCAGGATCATATGCTCCAGCCGCTGCTGCAGGGACTCGATGGAGCCATACAGCATGGTGGCATGGGTTTTGTAGCCCATCTGGTGGGCGGTCCGGTGGACGGTAAGCCATTCCTCCATGTTGGCCTTTTCCACCCGCATCTTCTGGCGGTAATGGTCGGAAAGAATCTCCGCCCCGCCGCCGGGCATGGTATCCAGCCCCGCTTCCCGCAGCTCCTCCAGCACCTGGCGGTAAGAAAGCCCGCTGATCCGCGAGAAGAAATCAATCTCCGCCGCGGTATACGCCTTGATGGCCACATGCGGATATTTATCCTTCAATGCGCGGATGCAGTCTTTGTAGTATTGAAAGGAAACCTTGTCATTATGCCCGCCGGTAATGTGGAACTCCCGGACCCCCGGCGTAATATGCTGCTCCACGTAGCGGATCATCTCTTCGCCGGTATGGGTAAAGGCCCCTTCCTGGCCCTCGTCCTTGCGGTAATTGCAGAAGGCGCAGTGGGCTTCGCATACATTGGTGAAATACAGAGTCATATTTTCAATAAAATATACGTTCTTGCCGTTCTTCCGCAGGTTGACTTCATTGGCCAGTTGGCCGATGGTCAGGAGATCGTCGGATTGGTACAAAAACAGTCCGTCCTCCAGTGTCAGCCGTTCTTGATGATGCACCTTCTCTGCGATTTCTGCCATGCGCGTGTCAGACGTGGGGATGATGATACTCATAGCGCGACCCCTCCGATAGTTTGTTGAAATGAATGGAATGACTTGTCATAAAAAATTCAAATTTATCTTTTCATTATAAACTTCCCTATAAGAAGGGGCAATACGAAATTGGCAAGGAACGAATCTCCCAATGAGGGAATTTCTGCAAATGAGTCGAATGGAATATTTCCTTTGCGCTTTTCTTCCTGTATACTATACTCTTGTGTGAACTTTTAGGTGAACTTGTGGCGGATTGAGTCGAATCATATAGAAATGCGATAGAGCATAGGGAGTATGGATGATCAATGATAAGCGTGGAATGTCCGAATGCGGAAAAAGGTATTCAGTCGGAAATTGAGTCCGCCCGTGCCCAAATGAACCGTCTTGCCGACGAATTGGGCGTGCGGCACCCTGCAGTGGTGCGGGCCAGCCAAATGCTGGACGAGCTGCTGCTGCAATATTATGCCCTGACGACCGGGGGCATGCGAATCAAACGGTCCCTGGGCCGCGGGTTTTAGGGGCTTCCTTGCGGTTCGCCTTGTGGGCCTCCCCTTCTTAAGGGTATACTGGGGTTAAAGGCGACAATCACAGGAGGGATCGACCATGATTCAAATCAGCGACTCGGCTGCCGGCCGCATTAAGGAATTGCTGGAGGCGGAGGATACGCCGAACCTGTTCCTCCGGCTTGGCGTGCGTCCCGGCGGATGCAGCGGCTTCTCGTATTCCATGGGCTTCGATGATGAAGAGCATCCCGAGGACCAGGTATTGACCGTAAACGGCCTCAAGGTCGTAGTGGAAGAAAGCAGCGCCCGTTATCTGAACGGGGTAGAGATTGACTTTAAGGAAGAAGGACTAAGCGGGGGCTTCACCATCGATAACCCCAATGCGGTAGCCTCCTGCGGCTGCGGCAGCTCCTTCAAGATGAAGGACGAAGAGGGCGTTGTGGAGAACTGCGATCACTGATTGCAGCCCAGCTTATTCAAACCTCCGTTGAGGCAGACCCATTGCGGTCGCTTTGGCGGGGGTTTTGTTGCTTTTCCGGAAAGCCTTGTCTTTGAACAGGCCCGATAATCTGATAGAATAAAGCATAGCTCCTAGAATCGGCAGAAGCATTCCATAGATGAGACCGTGGGAGGGATAAACGCAAAATGACCGCATCCTTGCTGGCTCCGATTTTGACCGGCCTGCTGCTTGTCTGGCGGCTGGCGCTTGACTACATACCGATAGGCAGGCTAAACGATTTGTCGCGCAAGTCGGCCAGGAGCCGCCGCCGCGATTTCACCATTCATTACATTCCCCTTGCCCTGATGTTTCTGCTTAGTCTCAGCTCATACCGCGCGGCTTCCGCTGTGGCGCTTGTGCTGGCCCTGGCCTACGCCGCTGTCCAGATCATCAACTGGTGGCTGCCTTACTTTAAGGGAGGAAGCGACAGCCAGAAGGCAAGATGGGAAGGGGCCTACGGAAGAACCCACCGGATTCTGCCCCGCATCAGGGATCATTCGGTTCCGGATACCTCCCATTTGATCACGGGAATTCTGACCGTGGTGGTGTTCATAACCTTGGGCAGCCAGCTGTTTGCCAGTCCTGCCGTCAAGGAAACCGTCGGCCAGACCCAGGACAATAAATCGCCTGCCGGTACCGCGGCCCCGACTGCGACACCGCTGGTGGAAACAGCCTTTACCCAGGCGGGGCAAAAGCCCGACCAGCTCCTGATCTCCGCCATCCAAGGGGCCAAAAAATCCATCGACATTGCCATCAATGCCATCAATCATGAGGAAATTGTCAAAGCGATCGTACAAGCCCGGATCAACGGGGTGGAAATCCGGATCATTACGGACCGCTCCGAATCCACCAATACCCTGCAGGCGGAAAAGCTGAAAACCTTGCTGAACGCGGGAATCCCGGTGAAGGAGAACACCCGCAAGGGAATGATGAATCTGAAGATGGCCGTATTTGACGACCATACAGGCGCAACCGGGTCCTTCAACTACACGGAGAATGCCAGCACAGCCAATGATGAGCTGCTTGTGCTGATTCATAACGCGGAAACGGTGGCGGAATGGAAGAAGCAATTTGAAGCCATGTGGGCGGACACGGACAACTACAAGGACCTGCAAATCGGAGTGGTCCAGAAAAAATAAGGCCATTCAACCCCATTCAACAGCATAAAAGAAGCCCTGTCATTTGCGGCAGGGCTTTTTGGCGTAACCTGTTGAAAGAGGGCGCCCAAAAAGAAATTATCCGACAGAATACGACTTGTTCACAAAATGTGTATAACTTCTATCCACAAATCCACACCGGGAAACAGACAGCTTTTGCCCCTTATCAACAATATATCCACAGTGTATACACAGGGTTTTGTGGATAACCGGAACGCTTGTTCTGATTACTCTATCATGTTAAGATGAATCTACCAAAAAGACCCGGAAGGTGATAGTAGATGAGGCTCCTGAGTAACGAGTTGCTGATCGAATCCTATCTCCGTGCTCTTGAACTGCAGTTGGACCAAGAATTCATTGAATTGCTGCGTGCGGAAATCCAGGAACGGAATCTTGCTGTGCCATCCCCCCATCCCCAGGCCAAAGCCAACTGAAGCCCTGCATCCTGCATCTCTCTACTGCTTGTGCTTCCCGGCGCCGGGCGCATGACCCTCCTGCAGAAGCTCTCCGATGAGGAAGGCGATCCGGAAACGGAGCGAGTCATTGGAATCCCGGAGGCTGCGCCTGGTCAACTGCTCATATTTATTCAGCCGGTAGCTGACCGTGTTGCGGTGGACAAACAAACGCTTTGCCGTTTCCCCAATTTGGCCCTGGGTATCCAGGAATACCCGGGCTGTTGCCATCAGCTCATCCCGTTCGTGAGGCTCCTCCTCCAGCACCGCACGGAAGCTCTCCAGATAAAAATCGGTTAATGCCCCCTCCGGAATCATCTTCAGCAGCTCCTCCGCCTCCCTGGTTCTGTAAGTATGTATAAACCGGGTCTGAAGGGACTGGTAGCCGTCCTGGAGCGCTTCTAAAGCCTCGTTGAAGGCGGTGGGGATATGGGTCAGCTGCTCCACCGGGTTGCCGATGCCGAAGGAAAAGGAGACGGCATTGCCGCTGTACAGCTCCTCTTGAATGTCCCGGAGACAATCCGTCAGCTGCTTTTCCGTAAACGGGCGCTGCCATTCCCACTTGAGCAGAATGACGAACAGCTCCTTGTTGGTGAACAGGACGCAAGGAAGCCCATGGCGGTTGAGCATCCGCTTCAGAATATCGTACAGAGCCTCGCGGCTGCTGTAGAGCAATCCCCCCAAGCTCCGGTCCGGGCTCTCATCCATTTTGCCGGCTATGCTCCAGTACGAAAATCCCTCTGTAATTCCATACCGTTTGCCCACCGTGGCAATCTCCGCAGCGGAAGAAAACCTTCCTTCGATTAAATCCTCAAAAAACTCATTCTTGTAGCGTCTTGACCTTTCCTTCAACGCCTGCTGCTTCATCAGCTCAAAGCCAATGACATTGGTGGCCTGCTCCACAGCCAGACCCGGATAGGGGGAGTGGTTGTTCTTGCCGTTGACCACCATCAGGAAAGCCGGCTGATAGGGCAGCTCGATGGCATACACCAGAACCTCTGCCTGCTCCGCGCCGCCGTCCGCCGGCAGAAGGGAGAAGCTGGTGGAGCGCGCGGCGGTTTTCTCCAGACTGCCCGCCGCTTCCGGCAGGGCAATCAGCATACGGCCGGTCAGGGAGTCCGTCACCGCCCCCGCCTGAGCCAGAATCCGCAGCTGGCCGTCCGCCAGCAATACCGCTCCTTCCATCAGCTCCGCCAACATGCGGAGAATCGATTCATTCCCTTTTCCCTGCATGATAATGGTGGAAAAGTCGCGGTGCATCTTCAGCGCATACCGCAGCTCCTCATTGTTCTTCTCCATCATGTAGCGGAGGGATTCCTGGAGCAATTCTCCCAAGGGCGGGTCAAGGGACAGCTCGATAAGCGGAAAATGGAGGGCATCCGCCAGCTTCAGGGCTTCCTTGGGAATCTCCTGAAGAAACCGTTTGGTTTTGAGGCCCAGGCCGGCGCAACCGGCCTCCGCCATTTGCCTGATGAGAAGCAGCAATTGATCAGGCTGCTCCCGCATGGCATACGCTGTTGTCAGCAGAAGCTCATCGGGCTTCAGATAATGGATGATATCTGGAGCATCCATCATATTCACGCTTTTAACTTGGCGCTCCAACCCCAATTCACCGGCTCTGACCCGGACATCCCGGTAAACGGGCAGCTGCAACAGTTCCTTTAGCCGCATAACCCACCTCTTAATGTTAAGGAATATAACACAATATACTGTATATCATATGATTATTCCGCGAAATGTGCAAGATGCACAAAAGTTATGTGCAATATTGTTTACATGGTCTATTGAATGAAGCTGAAAATATGCTAATATGGAGGAAATCAATAAAACATATGTAATAAAACATCACATTAAAAAGAGGGTGAATCCATGAGCCTGGCTGTTCAAAACGTGGAAAAGGGGTACGGGGGAAGGAAAGTGCTTCAAAGGGTCAGCTTCACGGTGCAGCCCAATGAATTCATCTGTATTCTCGGCCACAGCGGATGCGGCAAGTCCACCTTGCTGAATCTGATCGCCGGATTTCTCCAGCCAGACAGCGGCAGCATTACCGTAAACGGGGAATCCGTCAAGGGGCCATCCAAAGCGCGCTCGGTGGTTTTTCAGGAGCATGCCCTGTTCCCGTGGTACAACATCGCAGACAATGTGGCCTTCGGTCCGGCGGTTCAGGGAAAGGGCAAGGCGGCCGCCCGGGAGACCGCCATGGAATATCTCCGTCTTGTGGGGCTTGAGGATTATGCGGAGAGTATGCCCGACCAGCTGTCCGGCGGGATGAAGCAGCGTGTGGGCATTGCCCGCGCCTTGGCCAGCGGTCCGGATATTCTGTTGATGGATGAACCCTTCGGCGCGTTGGATGTGCTGACCCGGGAGATGATGCAGAAGGAGCTGCTGCGGATTTGGCTGGAATTGAAGCCCTCGGTGCTGTTTATTACCCACAGCATATCGGAGGCGGTTTATCTGGCGGACCGGATTCTCGTGATGAAAAACGGGGAGGTAGCCGAGGTGTTCGAGGTTTCCATGAGCCGGCCGCGCTCCGGCAGCCTTCCGGAATTCACCCAATTGGTGCAGCGCATCCAGTCCGTCCTGACTCTGGAATAAGGAGAATGTGAGATGAACAAATCGGCTTCAACATTTGCCTCACCGGCAAAGCTGGCAATTCCCGAAGTGAAGGAGCGGGCAAAACCGGTGATGCGGTGGAAGGATAAGGCAGGCCTTTTGCCCATCCTGGTGTTTTTTCTGGTGTGGGAGGCGTTCAGCCGGTTGAATGAGCGTGTGGAGCTGTTCAACCCCACCTTCCTGCCTGCGCCCAGCGCCATTCTGCAGGAAATGTGGGCATTGTCCAAAACCGGGCTGATCCAGGAAAGCCTTCAGGCCAGCACCGTCCGCATTCTGCTTGGCTTCTCCATCGGCCTGGTTCTGGCGGTAGCCGTAGGTGTCGTGATGAATAAATACAGAACGGTGGATTATTGGCTCAGCCCCATTCTGAATCTGCTGGGTCCGATTCCCGCCTTGGCGCTGCTGCCCATCTTCATTATCTGGTTTGGCATCGGCGAAATGCCCAAGGTCCTGCTCATCGCCTGGACCACCTTCATTCCGGTGCTGACCAATACCCTGGACGGTCTGAAATCCGTCAACCCGCTTTTGATCCGGTCGGCCTTGTGCCTGGGGGCCAAGGAACGCCATATCTTCTGGCGGGTGGTGTTTCCTTCGGCGATTCCCAGTATTTTTGTGGGGGCGCAGGTGAGCTTGGGATTGGGCTTCTCCGCTCTGATCGTTTCGGAGATGATGGGGGCCAAATCCGGCTTGGGCTACATCATTGTGGATGCGCGCAATTATTTCAAAATGGGCAATATGTTCGTGGCCATTATTCTCATCGGGCTGGAATTCAGCATCCTTTCGTATCTCCTGAGGATTCTGGAGAGAAGAATGGTCAGCTGGCGGCAAAACGGCGTTCGCAATGCAATCGAAAAATAAATCATTGTTTGGAGGAAACCACATGTTGAGAAACCGCTTATCCGTATTCGCCTTGTCCATGCTGCTTGTCCTGATGGTATTCGCTGCCGCTTGCGGAGCGGAGCAAGAGACCGCTTCGTCTCCGTCCACGGCGCCAACCGCCGCAGCCTCCGGCGCTTCCGCAGCTCCGTCCCCATCCACGGCCGCAGGCGGCGCCATTGAAACCAAAAGCTTCACCCTGGTTGGGGTGCGCGACGCCCAAATTTCCTCCCAGCAAATTATTGCCGACAAGCTGGGTTACTTCAAGGAGGCCGGTCTGGAGGTCACCAGCCAGCTTATCGAAAGCGGACCGGACATCGGCCCCATGGTTGCCGGCGGCAGCGCGCCCATCAGCATACAAACCAATTTTATGGACATTATTCTGACCTCCAATAAGGTTAAGGTGAAGATTGTGGCGCCTCTGGCCCAAATCGCCGGTACCCAGGCGGTGGTGGGCGGCAAGAATCTGGTGCTGAACAGCGCCAAGGATCTGGAGGGCAAAACCATCGGGGTTCCCAGCGGAGCGGACGTGGTCATTGCCATCAACAATATGGCCAAGGAGCTTGGTGTGGATGCCAGCAAGATCAAGTATGTGAATCTGGCCCCCAGCGATGCGGTAACGGCGCTGCAGAAGGGCGATATTGACGCTATGGCTGCTTGGGAGCCGTTTATTACCAAGGCCATTCAGGGCGGCGGCAAGTTCCTGTTCAGCGGCACCAAGGCGGAGCTTCCCGAGAAGAAGGGCGATGTCAACTGGATGAGTGTACATACCACCATTCAGGTCACCGACGGCTTCCTGGAGAAGAACCCCAACACCATTAAGGCAGTGCTGGGCGCGCTCAAAAAAGCCACCGACTATATCAACAATAACCGGCAGGAGGCCATCAAAATTCTGGCCCCCGAGCTTCATCTGACAGAGGCCGAGCTGACGGAAATTATGAACCGGAACAAATACAGTATGGAGGTCAACGACAACTATCTGAACGACAGCAACGGCGCTGCCGTAGGCGAATATCTGAAGGGTGCAGGCAACATCAAGGAGCTTCAGGACCCCAAAAGCTACCATCACCTGGAGCTGCTGAAGGAAGTGGCCCCCGAGCTGATCAAGGCGGAGCTGAAATAATTATCGCGCAATCCAAAAGCCGGTCCCGGAGCAGTGCTTCCGGGACCGATTCAATCCTATGGGGGAATCGGGCATGTCACAATCATTCGATACGGTGATTAAGGGCGGGCAAGTGGTGCTGAAGAATGAAGTGAAACGGCTGGATATCGGCATTCAAAACGGCGTTATTGCCGCGCTTGCGGAAACCCTGGACGGTCCGGCGGAGAGCATCATCCAGGCGGAGGGAGCAGTGGCGGTTCCCGGCATGATCGATATTCATGTCCATTTGAATGAACCGGGGCTGGCGGAATGGGAGGGCATCCCCACCGGCACCGCCGCATTGGCCGCAGGAGGCTGCACCACCTGCTTCGATATGCCCTTAAACGGGCTGCCGCCCACCACTACCACCGAAGCGCTGGCTCTGAAGGAGAGCCTGGCCAAGGACCGCTCCCGGGTGGATTATGCCTTCTGGGGCGGACTGGTTCCCGGCAATCTGGAGCAGCTGGAGCCGCTGGCCAAGCAGGGGGTGGTAGGCTACAAGGCTTTTCTGTCCGCTGCCGGCGGCAAGCAGGACGGGGCCTTCCGGGAGGTGGATGACGCCACGCTGTATGCAGGGATGGCGGAGATCGCCCGGCTGGGCAAGATCCTGGCGCTCCATGCGGAAAGCGAGCAGATCGTCTCGGCCATGACGGCGCATATGACCGCCAGCGGCCGGGTGTCGGCCCTGGATTATGCCCGGTCCCGGCCTGTATACGCGGAGGTGGAGGCGGTGAAGCGGGCGTTGTTCTATGCCGCGCAAACGGGCTGCGCCCTGCATTTTGTCCACATCAGCACTCCCGAGGCGGTGGAGGAAATCCGTCTGGCCCGGCTGGCCGGACAGGATGTGACGCTGGAAACCTGCCCCCATTATCTGGTGCTGACGGAGGACGATATGACGGGCATCGGTCCCTTGGCCAAATGCGCGCCGCCCTTGCGCTCCGGGAAGGAGCAGGAGGGCTTGTGGCAGGCTCTTGGCCGGGGGGAGATCGACATGATTACCTCCGACCATTCCCCCTGCCCTCCCGATATGAAGGAAGCCGCCAGCTGGTTTGAAATCTGGGGCGGCATCTCCGGCGCCCAAAGCTCGTTGGAGCTGCTGCTGGGCGAGGGGCATGTGCGGCGCGGTCTTCCGCTGCCCCTTCTGTGCCGCGCCTTGTCCACCCATCCGGCGGAGAGGTTCGGGCTTCATCCCCGCAAAGGCGAAATTGCCGTAGGGGCGGATGCGGATGTGGCTCTGGTGGAATTCGCCCCGTATGTATTGGAGCGGGGGCAGCTGTTTGACCGCCACAAGCAAAATCCCTATGTGGGCCGGACCCTGGACTGCCGGGTCAAGCAAACGGTGCTAAGAGGAAAAGTCGTGTATGAAAAAACGCGGGGCTTTGCCGGAGCCCCCCAAGGGCTTCTTTTGGCAAAAGCGCACCGCGTTTCTGTATAACCCGTATAACCATCAACTGCAACTTGTCGAAAGGGTGGCCCTGGATGGGGAACGTTCATAAACAAAATCTGCCTATGTCGGAGAGCAGCCGTTCGCGCCTCCATTCGGATATCGAAGACGCCATTGAATGGCTGGCCCAATTCGGCCAAGCGGCGGAAGGGGGCGTAACCCGCCTGCTGTATACCCCCGCCTGGCAGCTGGCCCAGCAGGCGCTGGAGGCGAAAATGGGCCAATTGGGCCTTGCACCGTATTATGACGATTGCGGCAACCTGTACGGGCGTCTGTCCGGAACGGACCGGGACATGGGGGTGCTGCTTACCGGCTCCCATGTGGACACCGTCAACTGCGGCGGCAAATTTGACGGAGCCTACGGCATTCTGGCCGGCATGCTGGCCCTCCGGTATTTGCGGGAAACCTGCGGCGCCCCCCGGCGCACCATTGAAGTGGTATCCTTCTGCGAGGAGGAGGGAAGCCGGTTTCCCCTTGCCTATTGGGGCTCAGGCAATATTGCCGGGCGCTACAGCCTTGGCGCTGTGCCGGAGGTGGCCGACAAGGAGGGCGTGACCCTGGCGGCGGCCATGCGGGAAGCGGGCTTCGGCCAGAAGCGCTACCCGCCGCCGGAGCGCAGGGATATTGCGGAATTTATCGAGCTGCATATTGAGCAGGGCTTTGTGCTGGAGAAGGAGAACAAAACCATAGGCGTTGTAGTAGGGATTGTCGGCCAAAAAAGGTACACGGTGCGGGTGAAGGGAGCGGCCAACCATGCCGGAACCACACCCATGAAATACCGCAACGACGCCTTGGCCGGGGCTTGCGCCATGGTCGGCTGGGTGGAGCGGCGGGCCCAGAACGAGCCGGAGCCCTTCGTGTCCACGGTGGGCCAGCTGGAGGTATTGCCCAACTCCTCCAATGTGATTCCCGGACAGGTGTATTTTACAGTAGATGTCCGGGATGCGGCGGCGGACCGGCTCGCGGCATTCTGCCTGGAGCTGCGCCAGGCCTTTGCGGCCATTGCCCGGGAGCGCGAGCTCACCGTGGAGGTGGAGGAGTGGATGGACATGGCTCCCGTCCGCATGAATCCGGCCATGAATGCGGAGCTGGCGGCCATTTGCGAGGCGAAGCGGCTGCCCTGGCGCCACATGTTCAGCGGGGCCGGGCATGACACTCAGGTGATCAGCCGGATCTGCCCGTCCACCATGCTGTTTGTGCCCAGCCATAACGGGATCAGCCATTCTCCGCTGGAATCCAGCAGTACGGCCGAGCTTGCTGCGGGTGTGGAGGTGCTGGCGGAGTGGCTTTATAAACGGGCATATTAACGGCCGTCTGCCGGGTTTCCCGCAGGAGGAGGCGACAGAGGGCAAAATACTATATAATGGAGGCTGTTATGGGATATCCGAATGATATTTTATCGACGCGGGCTGTCATCAAGCATGGATTATATGCGGTCATCCCCCCTACCGGTCTGGTGAATAATGTGATTCCCGGAGTTTCCGGCTGCAAGGTGAGCATTGTGGCCTCGCCCAAGATGGGAGCGGGCTTCGTCCAATATATCATCGCAGCGGAGCCGGGAGCCTTCACAGGCAAGGCGCTGGCGGATGAACCGGAGGTGGAGTCCTTCCTGTATTGCGCAGAGGGAGGCTGCCACGTCACGGTGGCGGGAGAAGAGCGGGAGCTGACCGCAGGCGGCTATGTGTTCAGCCCGGCGGGAGCAGGGGGAATCCGCTTCAGCAACCACACGGGGGAGGCGGCGCAGCTTCTTTTGTACAAGCAGCGGTATATCCCTTTGGAGGGGGCCCGGGCGGATATTTGCTGGGGCAATGCCAACGATATTCCCTTCCGGATTTATGACGGCATGGAGAATGTGTTCATCAAGGACCTGCTTCCCACGGAGCTGGGCTTCGATATGAACATGCACATTCTGTCCTTTGCCCCGGGGGGCTGCCATCCCTTCGTGGAGACCCATGTCCAGGAGCACGGAGCGTACATGCTGGAGGGGGAGGGCGTTTATTTGCTGGACGACAAGTGGTCCCCCATCAAAAAGGGCGACTTCGTCTGGTTCGGCCCGTATGTGCCGCAAGCCTCCTATGGAGTGGGCCGGGGGCCGTTCACGTATATTTATTCCAAGGATTGCAACCGGGATGTAAGCTTTGAACTGTAAATGACGGGCGGGATGTGGCTCAAATTACACCCAGGGGAGCTCTAACGGCGGTAGAAGCCTCTATTTCGGCGAAAATGATGCTGGAAAAAATCTAACGGCGGCCAGAGACGCTATTGGACCGTTTCTCCCTACGGGAAGCCCGATTTTAGTCAAATAACGTCTCCTGCTTCCGTTAGGTTTTCGTCCTCCTGTTTTGGAGGCGAATAGCGTCTCTCACCGCCGTTAGAAAATCGCGGAGAACCCATGGCCAACCCCCGATGCGAAAATACGAGTGTCGGAGCAGTGTGGGCGGCGGTAAAACGGCGGAAGCTTTAACCAATTTGAACTGGAAAAGGAGAAAGAACGATGCATATTGTGCTGCTGGAACCGCTGGGGATACCCGAGACTAGAGTCAGGGAATTGGCGAAGGGGCTGGAAGCCTCGGGCCACACCTTCACCTATTACGACACCCGGACGGAGAAGGATGAGGAATTAATCGAGCGTGCGAAGGACGCTGACGTGGTGCTGATCTCCAATCTGCCGCTGAACCGCAAAGTGATTGAAGCCTGTCCTTCCCTCCAACTGATCTCGGTAGCCTTCACCGGGGTGGATCATGTGGACCTGGCGGCTTGCCGGGAGAGGGACATCCGGGTGTGCAACGCAGCCGGCTATTCCACCCATGCGGTGGCGGAGCTTGCCTTCGGACTGGCGATTTCCGTATTGCGGCGGCTTGTCCCCTGCGACAAGGCCACCCGGACGGAAGGGACCAAGAACGGGCTGGTGGGTTATGAGCTGTACGGCAAAACCTTCGGAATCGTCGGCACGGGAGCCATTGGCCTGAAAACCGCGCTGATCGCCAAAGCCTTCGGCTGCCGGGTGCTGGCCTACAGCCGGAGCAAAAAGCAGGGGGCGGCGGAGAGCGGCATCGAATATACGGATTTGGATACGCTCCTGCAGGAGGCGGATATTGTCTCCCTGCATGTGCCGCTGACCGAAGAAACCCGGCAGCTCATCGACGCCCGGCGACTTGGGCTGATGAAGCCAAGCGCAGTGCTGATCAATACCGCCCGGGGACCGGTGGTGGACAATGCCGCCTTGGCCCAGGCGCTGCGGGAAGGGAAGCTGGGCGGAGCCGGGGTCGACGTATTCGAGATGGAGCCGCCCATCCCTTCGGACCATCCGCTGGTGGGGGCACCCAATACGGTGCTGGCTCCCCATGTGGCTTTTGCCACCCACGAGGCGATGGATACCCGGGCGCAGATTGTATTTGCCAATGTGGAAAAATGGCTGGCGGCAGCACCCCAGAATGTGATCTGCTGACAGATAATCGGGAGGAGGAAAATGGATGAAGCTGCTGAGCGAACCGGCTTCGGCCGCCAATATCCAGCGGATTCTGGAGAAGCTGGACACCTTTAATTCCGATCCGTCCCGGGGGACCACCCGGGTGCTGTTTACGCCGGTGGAGGTTGCCGGACGGAGCTATATCAAGGAAGAGATGGCTGCCCTGGGATTAACCGTCCGGGAGGATGCCATCGGCAATATCTTCGCCGCCCTGCCGGGCAGTGACCCATCCCTTGCCCCGGTCTGGACCGGGTCCCACATCGACACGGTGCTGCAGGCCGGGATGTATGACGGCATGGCGGGTGTGGTAGCGGGGCTGGAAGCGGTGCGCCTGATCCGCGCTGCCGGAATTACGCCTGTCCGGACCATTGAGGTGGTGGTGTACACCTCCGAGGAGCCTACCCGCTTCGGGCTGAACTGCCTGGGCAGCCGCGCGTTGGCAGGGGCCCTCACCCTGGAGGATGCAGAGCGCCTCAGGGATGAAGAGGGCCGCACCCTGGCGGAGGTGCTGGCGGATTTGGGCTACGACCTGTCCCGCTTCAAGGATATTCCCGTTGCCCGCGGCGCGGTTCGCGGCGCTATTGAGCTGCACATTGAGCAGGGCGCTGTGCTGGAATCCCTGGGTCTGCCCATCGGGCTGGTCAAAACCATCTCGGCTCCCACCAATTTTGAGGTGTCCGTCCGGGGCAAGCAATCCCATGCGGGCAGCACGCCCATGCATCTGCGCCATGACGCCTTCCTGGCCTGCTGCGAGATTGCCCTGGAGCTGGAGCGGCTGGCCAAGGCTTCCTCCAGCCCGGATACGGTGGGCACGGTAGGCAAGGTGGAGGTGGTGCCCAATGCCTCCAACGTTATTTCCGGCCTGGTCCATTTCTCCATCGATATCCGCGACAGCGACTATGAAACCAAAAGCAGGCTGGTGGCCGGCCTCAAGGAATTCTTCCGGGAGGTGGAGGCCCGCAGGCAGGTGGAGCTGGACATCCGGCAAATCAACGACGATCTGCCCACCCACTCCGATCCGGCTATTCTGGCCCTTCTGGAGGGGGCCTGCATCAAGAAGGAGATCCCTTACCACAAAATGGTCAGCGGGGCCTTCCATGATTCCATGATGGTGGGGCGGTTTGCGCCCATTGCGATGATTTTTGTCCCCAGCAAGGACGGCATCAGCCATAATCCGGATGAATTTACCGAGTACGGCGATATTGCCAAAGGGACGGACATTCTGGCCGAGGCTCTGCTCCGGATGGCGATGGAGTAGACAGACCCGCTTGCTCTGCATTCCCGCTTTTGTATTTCCCACGTATGCCCAAAAAAACCGCCGGCTCCGGGAAGCGGCACCCTCCGTCAGATTCGCTCTGGCGGGGAAGGTGCGGCTCCCGGTATAACCGGCGGTTTTGTACGTTGTACATTATGAATCCATCAATTAATGAAATTTCATGCTGCTGCTGTGGCCGGGAGAAAGCCGGGCGTCCGGGTCCAGATACACCTTGGCGTTGTTCACGGCGGTAGGCGCCTCGCCCAGACCCACGGCGATCAGCTTCAGCTTGCCCGGATAAGTGGTGATATCCCCGGCGGCGAAAATTCCCTCGATGTTGGATTGCATCTTGGTATCCACCACAATGGAGCCGGACTCGATATGGATGCCCCAATCGGCAATGGGCCCCAAGGAAGAATTAAAGCCGTAATTGACGATAACCGCATCCACCGGCATTTGGGTTTCCTCGCCGGACTTGGTATCCTTAATGGTAACAGCTTCGATGAACTCTTCTCCGTGCAAGGCAGTGATTTCCTTGGGGGTTACCACCTGCACCCGGGACTTCATCAGCTGCTCCACACTATGCTCGTGGGCGCGGAATTTGTCTCTGCGGTGAATCAGCGTTACCTGCTCGGCCACCGGCTCCAGCATCATGGCCCAATCCACTGCGGAGTCGCCGCCGCCGCTGACCAGCACCCGCTTTCCTTTGAAGCTGGACAGGTCTTGAATAAAGTAATGAAGATTTTTCTTTTCGTAACGCCGGGCCTCGGCCAAATCCAATCGCTTGGGCTCGAAGGCGCCTGCCCCTGCCGTAATGATAACAGCCTTGGCCGTGTGAACCTGCTTGTCGGTTGTAACCTCAAACAGCCGGTCATCCTTTTTGGCCACGTTCAGCACCTTTTCCTCCAGTTGGACGGATACCGGGAATTGCTTCATCTGGCTGACAAGGGAATCCACCAGCTCCTGGGCGCGTACCTTCGGGAAGCCCGCTACATCATAGATGTATTTCTCCGGGTACAATGCAGCCAGCTGGCCGCCCAACTGGGGCATGCTTTCAATCAGTTTGACGCTTGCATGGCGCATGCCGGCGTAGAATGCGGCAAAAATACCTGCGGGCCCGCCCCCGATTACGATCAAATCGGTCATGTTTTGTACGTTCGAATCATCCATACTATAGCTCCCCTTTAGAAGTTTGCAATAAATTTCACAATGTATCCATTCTAATCCATGTTTTATTATAATGCTCTGGCCTGAAGAAAGAAACCCCAAGCTGCGTTCCGCGGCTGTTTGAAAACCTTCCGATCTGTGTACCTTGGTATAGGACATGCAGTATTCCTCCGGGCTGCTGGGAGAAGCAAAAGTGCAGGCAGCTTTCCAGGAGGCATAGAGCGCGGAGCTGGCGAACAGGGGGTTCGCGCCTGGGTTTGTCGTTTGGAGGCCGCGGCCGCAGCGGGAGCGAGGCTCAATTTCTGGAAAATACATGGCCTCAACGACGCTTGGCAGGCATTTATCCTTGTAAAAATGGCTTTTTAAAAAAAAGACTAGATATTGTTGATTTTTATAGGTTTAATTTGTGATAATAATCATTAGATAACTATGTTTTTTGCCTTGATAATTTGATGGGATCATTATATGATTTCAGTGCCACAACATGCCGGAGATATTTCCGGAACGTTTGCAGAAGCTAAGGAACAGAAAAACTTCCGATTGTGCAATAACGTGAGATTTTTCACAAACAATACCACAGCACTTCAGAACTTTTATAGATGGAAGGGATACCAATGAGCCGAATACCAAGGATTGTAATTCTGGGAGCCGGATACGGCGGGATTGTGACTGCCATCGGGCTTCAGAAGGAATTAAACTATAATGAAGCCGATGTCACCCTTGTGAATAAGCATGACTACCATTTTATTACGACGCATTTGCATATGCCTGCGGCAGGAACCGATAACCCGGAGAATGCCCGGATTGAAATCTCCAAGCTTATCGACGAGTTCAAAATTGATTTTGTAAAGTCTACGGTGGTTCAAATCCGGCCTTACGACAAGAAGATTATTCTCGAGGACAGCACGCTGTCCTACGATTATTTGGTAATCGGCCTGGGCGGAGAGCCGGAGACCTTCGGCATTCCGGGGCTTAAGGAGTATGCCCTCAATATCCGCAGCATCAACAGCGTCAGGCTGATCCGGGAGCATATTGAGTACCAGTTTGCCCGGTTCAAGCAGGAGCCTGACCGGTTGGATTATCTGACCTTTGTGGTGGGGGGCGCAGGCTTTACGGGCATCGAATTTGTGGGTGAGCTGGCCGACCGGATTCCGGAGCTCTGCCGCGAATTCGATGTGGACCCTGCTTTGGTCAAAGTCTATAATGTGGAGGCTTCGCCTACTGTGCTGCCGGGTTTCGATGCCGAACTGGTGGAGCACGCCGTGCAGGTGCTGGCCCAAAAGGGCGTGACCTTCAAGATTGCTACGGCCATCAAGGAAGTGCTGGTGGATGGGGTGGTCCTGTCCGACGGCGAGCTTATCCGTTCGGCCACCGTTGTATGGGCTGGCGGCATCCGGGGCAACAAGATGGTGGAGGAAGCCGGCTTCGATACCAAGCGCGGACGGATTGTGGTGGATTCCACGCTGCGGACGAAGGATTTCGACAATGTTTACGTGGTGGGCGACTGCTCCATCGTGCTGAACGAGGAAGGACAGCCTTATCCGCCTACTGCCCAAATCGCCACCCAGCAGGGAGAGGTTGCGGCCTATAACCTGGTGGCAGCCATCCGCAATACGCCTATGAAGGACTTCAAGTTTATTAACCGCGGTATTATTGCGTCCCTGGGCAAGGGAGAGGCGATCGGGGTAGTGGGGGCCAAGAAGCTGAAGGGCTTTATGGCCGCCATGCTGAAGAAAGTTGTGGAAATCCGCTATCTTTACAAAATCGGGGGCATCCCTCTCGTTATCAAAAAGGGACGGCTATGAGACATTGCAGTGTGCAGGTGCGGGGGCTCCTGACCCGGGAGGAGCTGGACCGGTACAACGCGCTGATGGAGGTAGGGGGATTCCTGGAATCCCAAACCCGGTATGACTTGGCTTACACCGTGCAGCGGGAGGTGGATCTTTTGATCATGCCCGCCATTGAGCGTCTGAAGGAAAAGAGCCGCCAGCGCGACCGGGATACGGAAGCCTATCTGAACAGCAAGGCAGCCTCGCGGGAAGCGAAGGAAGACGAAGAGAAAGACTGATCCCAACACAAAAAGCCCGCTTTTGGCCGCAAACGGCTGAAGCGGGTTTTTATTTTGTTGTTTCCACTAAGCTACACCGTAAACATCCGGTCCAGCTTGGCCTTGTCCAGCAGATTGCCCACGTAGAAGCCGCCGAAGTCCCCGTAACGGGCGCTGGCCTCGTCGAAGCGCATTTCATACACCAGCTTCTTGAATACAAGCGGATCGTCGCCGAACAGCGTGACCCCCCATTCCCAATCGTCAAAGCCGACGGAGCCGGTAATGATCTGCTTGACCCGCCCTGCATAGCTGCGGCCGATCAACCCGTGGCTCCTCATCATTTCCCGGCGCCGCTCCATGGGCTCCATGTACCAGTTGTCCTGGCCGTCCCGTTTTTTGTCCATGGGGTAGAAGCAAATATGCTTGGACTTGGGAAGCTGGGGCTTCAGTCTGGCCACAATCTCCGGGTCCTCCATAGGATTGGTGCCCGGTTTGGCCATGTAGCTGGAAAGCTCCACCACGGATACATACGAATACGAGGGAATGGTGAAATCGGCAAAGGCCGTCTTTTGAAAAGCGGTTTCCAGATCGTTTATGTCATCCAGGGTTTCCCGGAGGTGCATAAATACGATATCCGCCTTTTGCCCGACAATGGAGTAGAATGCGGTGCTGCCGGTTTTGGCCGCTTCCGCCTGGGCGCATTGGTCCAGGAACTGCTGCAGCTCCTCCAAGGCCTGCCGGCGCAGCTCCAAGGGGGAGGCCTTCCAGGATTGCCAATCGATGCTCCGAAAATCGTGAAGGGCATACCAGCCCTCCAGGGTTTGAACCGCTTCGCTCATTGAAATCCCTCCTGGCAGATTGTACACATTATAATCACTATTACATTGTAGACAAATTGAATTAAAAGGGCAAACGAACCGGGTACGGGTCCCATGTATGATCCGGCAGCGGGGGTGTCAAGCTAAGGGCATGAAGCCAATCTTAAGAAGAAAGGTGATCCTTATGCCCATGGCATTCGTCAACGGCACCCGGCTCCATTACCATGTGGAGGGCCGCGGCATTCCTCTTATTTTTATTCATCCCCCGCTGCTGAACCAGGAGATATTCAATTACCAAAAGGCGCAGCTGTCCGACGCCTTCAAAATCATTACCTTCGATATCCGCGGACATGGCCTGTCCGATGCTTCCCCTGCGGCGGTGACCTATCCGCTGGTGGTGGAGGATATGCGCCAGCTGCTGGAGCATCTGGATGTGCGGGAGGCGGTAGTGTGCGGCTATTCCACAGGCGGCGGCATTGCGCTGGAGGCCATGCTGGCCCATCCCCAGACCTTTACCGGCGGCATCCTGATCTCCGCCATGTCCGAAGCGTCGGACTGGTATCTGAAAGGCCGTATCCGCGCAGCCTCCGGTTTGTCCCGGATAAAGGCCAAACGGCTGCTGGGCGGTCTGGTAGGCTGGGGGAACGCCGATATGAGCCTGACCTTCAACAATTTGTACAAAGGCGCAGTTCAAGGGGACAGCCGCAACATCCGGCAGTATTACGACTACAGTCTGACCTATTCATGTACGGACCAGCTTTCGTCCATTGAGCAGCCTGTGCTGCTTTTGTACGGGGAGGAGGATGCGGCCTTCCACCGGTACGCCAGAATGCTGGAGGCGCGGCTGCCGTACAGGGATTTGGTTTTTATCGAAAAAGCATCCCACCAGCTCCCCACCAAAGCTCCCCGGACCATGAACCGGATTGTGGAGCAGTGGGTTTCCCGGCGCTTTGGCGGAGCCGCCGGTCGTCCCGGCAGGGCGGCGGAGGAGGTTGGCACGGTACAGGTACCGGTGTCTGCCGGAGACATCCCGCCGCAGAGAACGGAGAATACCCAGCAGCTGTAATGTCTTATGCGCCTCCCGGCCAAGCCTTCAAACCCAAGCGGATGCTTCGGTGATGGAGGCTTTTTGGCGATTCTCGAAAACTCTATCTGCGCTGTCGATTCTTGTGATAGAATGGAGAGTGATCTCTATTGAAACGGGTGGGAGAATAACCGGATGAAAGTAACCAATTTATTGCATTTTACGGAACATCACCGGTTCACCGTCAGCCGGAGCTTCGCGCTGGGAAGTCTCGGCGTGAGGATGCTCTCCTCCATCTATCAGCCCATGATCGGCCCGGGAGCCATCGCCCTGTACCACACGCTGCATCAACAGCTTCCCGTGGACAAAGCAGGCTATTCGCCCCTGGAGGCCCAGCGCAGGCTGTTTTTGCAGATGGAGCTGGAGCCCGGGGAAAAAGGCCGCCGGCAGTTTCTGGATTTGACCTCCCGGCTGGAAGCGGTGGGGCTCTTGTCCACCAGCCGCCGCCTGTATTCCGAGTCGGAGGATTGCGTGTACGAATACCGGCTGTTCGAGCCGTTGCCGCCGGAGGAATTTTTCCGCAACCAGCATTTGGCCATGCTCCTTCGGGATAAGGTGGGCAAAATGCTGCTGCTCCAGCTCCGCGACGAGCTGCTGGCAGATGAGCCGGCGGAGCTTGCGGGAGCCGCGGCGGAGCAGCTGTCAGTGCCGTTCTATGACCTGTTCCGGCTGAATACCAAGGTGATGGACCCTGATCTGGAGGAGGCGCTGTATGAGACGGCTGCCGGACGGGACAAGGTTGGGGGACTGGATACGGAAACGAAGGGCTTTACCTTTACGGATATTATCCGCCGTTTTCCCAAGGGCTCGCGGAACCGGCCCTTTGTGGAGGCGCTGCAGTTCCGGGAAGGACATATGGCGGCCATTAACATAGCGAAGAGCAAGTACAATCTGGAGCTGCAGGAAACCTGCCGCTTGCTGGATGAGGACGGGATTTTTGACGAGGAAGGCAATCTGCTGTTCGAGGAGCTGCAGTATCGGGCCAATCTGTTGTACCGGCAGGCCAAACGGCGGGATGAATTTGCCGGACGCAAGGTTCACCGGCTGCTGGCGGTCCAGTCCGAAGAGGCCGGAGAAGATGCGGCGCTTCAGGAAAAAGCGGTCCAGATGGAATATTATCTGGAGGTGCCTGCGCTGTTCCAGGGCCAATGCGATGTTCACCAGTACAATATGCTGCTTAGGAACGAGCCGTATACGCTGGTATTGAAGCGGTTTTTCCCCCATGGCACGGTGCCGGACGGGGTTCTCGACGTATTTGAAAAAATTGACCTCAATTATGGCCTGAGCGGGGAGGTTATTAATGTTCTGATTCACTTCCTTCATACGGACCGCCGTTCCTGGGTCAAAAATTCCATTGAGGCCATTGCCTCGGACCTGCTGGGCAAGCAGGTGGGCACCTATGAGCAGGCGGTGGAATATATCCGGGAGAAGGCGCGCTACAAGGCCAAGGCCGGGGCCAGACGCAAGGATGAAGGGCCGGCGGGTGCGGCGGGCTCTTCCGGGAAGTCCGCTGCCCCGGGCGGGTCCCGTGGCGCCAGAGGCGGCGGCAAGCAGAAGCCCGTCATACCGGTTGCCCTGGACAAATCCGGCGGGCGCAAGCAGCTGTCGGACGAGGAGATGGAAGCCATTATTAAGAAGGCCAGCCGGTGGGAAGAAGGAAGAGCTTAGCTTACGTTGTTGGCTTTTCTTACGAAAAGCCCTAGCGGATGCTTACGAAGCAGGCTTTCCTTCGGAAAGCCCTAGCGGATGCTTACGAAGCAGGCTTTCCTTCGGAAAGCCCTCAGGAGGTGACAGTGAATGGAATCCATGTCGGAGGTGCTCCGAACGCTGCCGTTCGCGGCTTTGCGCAAGCAGGCGGAGGAACGGTACCGCGCGGTTCTGCAGGACCCGCTGATCCAGAAATGGCGGGCCAAATATCCCGAGCTCACAGATGAGGATATTAGCTTAAATCTCAATAAAATGTACCAATATGTGAAGGAATACCGCGCCTGCCGGGAGTGCCCGGGTCTGGACAAATGTCCCAACGAGCTTGAGGGGCATGCCACGCGGCTGGTGGTGGATGAGATTCACGGCCGCCCGCAGATTTATGACCAGAAGGTTCCTTGTCCCCGCTATATGGTGTGGGAGGCGGAGGAAGCGGTGAAGCGGCGGATTACCAGCTTTTATGTGGATCAGGCGACGCTTAAGCGGGGTTATGACCTGAAGGAGATTGTGCGGGCGGACAGCGAGCGGGCCGAGGCCGTCGGTTATCTGGTGGATTATATCGACCGGACCAAGGAAGCGGGACTGCCGGCCAGAGGGCTGTATCTGCAGGGGCCTTTGGGAACGGGCAAAACCTTTTTGATGTGCTACATGCTGTATGAGCTGGCCAAACAGGGCTTAAGCGGCGTGATTGTGTATATGCCGGATTTCGCCGAGGATCTGAAGGCGATGTTCGGCGAGCCCCAGAAGCTGAAGGATACGATCGAGCTGATGAAGGAAACGGATCTGCTGGTATTTGACGACATCGGGGCGGAGAACATGAATCCCTGGCTGCGGGATCATGTGCTGGGGACCATTCTGAACTACCGGATGAACCGCAAGCCTACCTTTTTTACCTCCAACTACGAGTTCAGCGGTTTGGAAAAGCACTTCAGCTTCACCAGCAAGGATGGGGAAGAGGAGTTCAAGGGGCAGCGGATCATGGACCGTATCCGTCATTATGTGGATATTATCGAGGTGCACGGCACCAACAAACGGATGCAGGAGCGGGAATAGCGGAAGCATATTTCCGTTATTCAGGACATATTGCTGGTACATGTGTCCCGTCATGCGGGAGACCGTACAGGTTTGCGCCTAATCCGCGGGCTATTCGGCGGGGAGTATGGTATACTTTAACATGTACGGCTAGGCGCCTGTCAGGCGTCATAATCCATGATGAACGATACAGAAGGAGGATATCCATGGCAATTGTCAACGTGTCGGACCAATCCTTTAAGGCGGAGGTTGAAGGCGCGGGTACAGTCCTGGTAGATTTCTGGGCTCCATGGTGCGGCCCTTGCAAAATGATCGCGCCGGTGCTGGAGGAGCTGGATCAGGAATTGAATGTGAAGATCGCTAAAGTAAACGTGGATGAGAATCAGGAGTCGGCATCCCGCTTCGGCGTTATGAGCATTCCCACCCTGATTGTGTTCAAGGACGGCCAGCCCGTGGATAAAATTGTGGGATTCCAATCGAAGGATGCACTAAAAAACGTGCTCAATCGACATGCGTAACCTTTACCTCTCATAAAAAAGAGCCGCTGTTCCTCTTCGGACAGCGGTTCTTTTGCTCAAAAGGACACTAACTTGCCTTTCTTTTTCTATGTGCCGGCGGATACAAATATATATGTCGTGCAATAATAGTTATACGACATCCA
>NZ_QMFA01000016.1 GCF_003285005.1 Paenibacillus sp. YN15
TCGGATCAGATGAATCGAAAGATGTTGAATATGCGTGTCGCTGGAAATTTGATGCGTGGAGCCTGTGAAGGATAAACACCCCTTGCACTACGGGGCATTCCCGTGATACCATAGTCAATGTCCCGCTTTTTTAGGCGGGCTCCATTATGGAAAGGTACCCAAGAGGCCCAAGGGGGCTGACTCGAAATCAGCTAGGCGGGCAACCGTGCGTGGGTTCGAATCCCACCCTTTCCGTATCATATGTCCCAACGGGNCGGGCAACCGTGCGTGGGTTCGAATCCCACCCTTTCCGTATCATATGTCCCAACGGGAAAACTCCTGCATTCATGCTGCAGGAGTTTTTTTGTTGCGGTTAGTGTGTGACCGCGTGATCCTTTTTGACCCATACCCGGTCGTCGTTGGTGTTTTCGGGGAAATGATCCCCCTTCTTAAGGTAAATATGCTTGGGGTTATTGATGCCCATATGAACCGAATGATCACCGATTTCCATATACTCGCCGTCGTTGGGGGCTTTTTGGCCCACTGTGTAACGGGAACGTTCACCCATGTCCATCACCTCCATCAGTAGTATGAACCGCGGGAAGGGGAGTCATGAAAGGGGGAGGCCGGAAATTTTAGGTGAACCGGGCGCATTGACATTTGAATGGAAATCCGGAAGAATGAGTAAAAACGTATGCCGGTTCACCATCATTGATAAGAGGAGAGGGTTTTGTATGAAATTTGTGACCATCGAGCAAAATGGGGAAACCATCGTACGGGTTGTGCATGAGGGGATATTGATTACAGATGTCCAATCCGCCCTGGATCTAATGGCAACCATCCGTTATGAAACGGGAGCCGACCGGATTGTGTTGGACAAAGCAGCCATTTGCGAGGAGTTTTTTGATCTGAAGACCAGGCTGGCCGGTGAAATTCTGCAGAAGTTCACCAACTACCAGGTGAAGCTGGCCATTGTCGGTGATTTTTCCGTCTACTCCAGCAAAAGCTTGCGGGACTTTATCTATGAGAGCAATCACGGAACAAATGTCTTTTTCCAGCCCACGGATGAAGAGGCGATTGCCAAGTTGGGATTGGTTTAACGGCAAAAGGCTGCCCGCGGGTGAGATGACAGCCCGGTAGGCCGCTGTTGCGGAACTCAGCGACTCTTATGGGGGTGAAAACGGGAGTTTGGAGAATTAACGGAACTAAGAAACCGTTCCATCCCTGATTCGCCGGAAATAGGGAGGAAATCAGGCCGCGGCGGGGAATAAGGGTTTCTTAGTTCCGTCAAGGTGAAAAAAAGCGGCAAAAGCTGCTTTTAAGAGTCGCACAGTTCCGCTGCGCTCTTCCGGGTGCAGAGAGAAGGGTAAGCGCAGGCAGACCATTTTCCGGTGAGGAGACGGGTGGGGCTGCAGATCCGGTCAGCACACGGTGGCCCACCACAACGCAAAAAAACCTGACGGTGATTTTTCGTCAGGTTTTTCTCATTGCAAACAGGGGGCAAATTATAAATTGACAATGCCCCAGCCAGCCAATAAAATAAGATTAAACATCAAACGTCTGATGTTTAAGGGGGTGACAGTTTGGATAAGAACACCGCTTTGTTTACTTCAAAGAGAGACTCCAATTCCGCAGTGGATCATATGCTTGACAGCTTCCGAAAGCAATTAATTGCCCGCAAGCTAAGGCCCGGCGATCTTGTTCCCAGCGAAAGCGTGCTGGCGGAGAGCCTGGGAATCAGCCGCGGCTCCGTGCGGGAAGGCATGAAAATTCTATCCGCCTTCGGTATCGTGGATATCCGGCGGGGCGACGGGACCTACATCTCCTCCAATATCGGCGATTCCCTGCTGGACCCTTTTTTATTAAGTCTGATGATGACAGACCATCAGGCCCGGGAGATGGTGGAGCTTCGCGAGATGATTGAGCTGACCGTTTGCCGTCTGGCCGTTAAACATGCTTCCCCCGAGGATCTGGAAGCCCTTCGTGAAGCGTTGAAGCGTATGGAAACCGGAGCCGGCTCCGGCGGCAGCCTGGAGGAGTGGCTAAAGCTTGATCTGAACTTCCATCATGCTCTAGGCAAGGCCACAGGGAACCGGCTTGTGGAAAATCTGTACCGTTTTGTCCTCCGTTATTTTGAACCGGCCATCGAAAGCACCTATGGGCGGGAAAGCAACATTACATTCGCCCTGGAGATTCACCGCCGGATCGCTGCCGCCGTCGAAAGCAGGGATGAGTCCGCCGCGGTAGCAGCCGCCCTCGCTTCCGTAAGGGAATGGGAAGCGGTTTATCTGGCTCAGATGAAAAAGAAGGAAGAGGGATAGAGGATGATTATTGATGTCCATGCCCATCTGGGCCATGATGTGGTGTTTGATGAGGAAGCAACGGAAGAGGAGCTTGTGGCTGCCCAGAGGGAATACGGAGTCGCCGCTTCCATCGTTCAGCCCTTTGTGGGGCGTCCTTATCTGTCGGATACCGTGAATATCCACGATAGAATCCACCGGCTGTGCCTGGCTCATCCAGGCCACTTCTTCGGCATGGCGTCCATTAATCCTCATTTCAGGCCGGAGGATTATGAGAAGGAGGCTACCCGCTGCGTGAAGGAGCTGGGTTTTGTGGGCTTTAAAATCACCCCCATCGCCCACGCGGCCAATCCTTGCTCCCAAGATGGGCTCCATGTATTTGAAACCGCAACGGCCCTTAATACTCCGGTGATGGTTCATACCGGAAACGGCACCCCTTTTTCTGATCCGATCATGGTTCTGGAGGCGGCGCAAACCTTCCGGCAAATTCCTATTGTTCTGGCCCATGCCGGTACGGATTTGCTGTTTGCCCAGGCTCTGCACCTGGCCCGCAGCTTTGACCATGTTTATCTTGATACCAGCTGGCTGAGCATTCTGAACGTCAGAAAGGCGCTGAAGTCCATCGGTCCGGGCAAAATGATGTTTGCTTCGGATCATGCCGTCAATATTCCTGTGGAATTGGCGAAATATCGTACCCTTCTGGAGGAGGGCCCGGAGCTTGAGCGTGTCCTTGGAGGAACCGCCCGGGAAGTCTTCGGAATTCATCCGGAGGTGAGAAGCTGATGAAAATCGCTGTTTTTGGAACCGGTTACTGGGCGCAGTTTCAAATCGCCGCCTGGCAAAGCATTGGGGAGGAGGTCGTTGCCGTCTGGAACCGCTCAAGAGATAAAGCGGAGGACACAGCCGCCAGATTTAACATTCCCTTTGTCGGGCAAACCCCGGATGAGGTTTTTGAATCCGCCGATTTCGATGTGGCGGACATCATTACCGATGCAGCCATCCATGAGGAGTTGGTGCATCTGGCCACCCGCTACCGCAAGCCCGTGATTAGCCAGAAGCCCATGGCGCTCACAAGCCAGGCCTGCGACCGTATGGTTCAGGCTGCGGAGGCTGCCGGGATATGGTTTGCCGTACATGAGAATTTTCGCTATCAGCCCCCCCTTCAAAGACTGAAGGAGCTTCTGGACGAAGGCTGCATCGGCCGTCCTATCCGGGCTCAGCTTCAGCTGAAGTCGCCGGACCGGGCCATCATGGATAAGCAGCCCGCGCTCAAAACCATGGACCACATGGCGCTGATGGATATGGGACCGCATATCTTCGACGTGGCCAGATACCTTTTTGGCGAAGCGGAAACCATCTATACGCGCACCAAGGCCGCCTATGCGGACATCGGCGCGGCGGATACGGCTTTGTCCCTGCTGTCCATGAAGAGCGGTCTCCTGCTCTCCTGTGATCTGGTGCATGAATTTCATCATAAAGCATTCATAGAGGGGGAAGCCGGCTCGCTCCTGCTTGACCGTGATAATGTCATCCAGCTTCAGACGGACGGAACCCGTACGGTGGATACCCGAACCTGGAAAACCCTTGACTACATCCCCTCCGAGGATTGGCTGGTCCATGGAGGCCATGTGTTCAGCGCTATTCCGGCATGTCTTGAGGCCCTTAGAGATGCATTCCTCGAAGGGCGTCCTGCGGACACCTCGGGCAAGGACAACCGGGAGACCATGCGGCTTGTTTTTGCGGCGGTACGTTCCTGCGAAGAGGGCCGGGCAGTCAGACTGGACGAAAGTGGGATTTAAATATTCCGGATAAAGGACTGATTACCATGTTAAAGGATAAGCTGATTGCTTTGGTTGGCGCCGGCGGCAAAATGGGGAGAAGGATTTCTCCCAATCTCCAAAAATTCGGCTACAGCTTTGTAGGCTGCGAAAAGGATGAGGAAGGACTTAAAGCACTGGAGGCCAGCGGAATTGCCGCCCTCAAGACGGAGGAAGCTGTCGCCAAGGCCGACTTCATTATTTTTTCCGTACCTGACGCCGCCCTTCCCGGGCTTTCCGAAAGTCTTGTTCCCCTGATGAAGCCGGGAGCCATAGCCATTACACTGGACCCTGCCGCCGCCAGAGCGGGCAAGCTGGTTACACGGGAGGACTGCACCTTCATCGTTACCCATCCCTGCCATCCCCCATTGTTCGGCGAGCAGAATACAGCGGAGGAAAAAGCCGATCTCTTCGGCGGCGCGGCAGCCAAGCAGGATATCGTCATCGCTCTTATGCAGGGCAGCGAAGAGGATCTGGCCCAAGCCGAAATCCTCTGCCGGCATATGTTCAACCCCGTAGTCGACTGCTTCCGGATCACCGTGGAACAAATGGCCATTCTCGAACCCGCTGCGGCGGAAGTGGTGGTGGCTCTATGCGCGACGATCATGAAGGAGGCGATTGACGAAGCCATCCGGCAGGGGGTACCCGAACAGGCGGCCCGCTCTTTTCTCCTGGGACATATTCAGATTCCGCTGGCAATTGTTCTGAAAAGCAGCAATCCATTTTCCGATGCCGCCAAAATTGCCGTGGAGTATGGAAGAAAGCATGTGCTCCGCGACGACTGGAAATCCGTTTTCCAGCCGGAGAAGATCGAAGAAGTGCTGGCGGAGATGCTGCATCTGAAATAGCATGCCAGAAATATAAGGGAGCGTGCAGGATATGAAGAAATTAATGGTTCACTCGGGAAAAAGATATCTGGCAACGGCGGAGGGCGAGCCCTTCTTCTATCTCGGAGACACCGCCTGGGAGATTTTTCACAAGCTCAGCCGCAGGGAAGCCGAGTATTTCCTGTCGGTACGCCAGAAGCAGGGTTTCAACGTCATCCAGGCCGTGGCCCTGGCGGAGCGTGACGGACTGGCCTCGCCCAATGCCTATGGAAGGCATCCTCTTTTAAAAAAAGGAGACGTCTATGATCCCGCAAGTCCCGATACGGCAGGCGAGTACAGCTATTGGGATCATGTGGACTACATCATTCAGACAGCCGCAGAAAAGGACCTGTTCATCGCCCTGCTTCCCACTTGGGGAGATAAATACAATAAAGCCCATGGGATTGGGCCTGAAATCTTTACCCCTGAGAATGCAAGACAATACGGCAAATGGCTCGGAAACCGCTACAAGGACTACTGGAACATTATCTGGATGATGGGCGGAGACAGGAAGCTTATTACCGATCTGCACAGCGCCATTATTGACGAGATGGCTGCTGGCATCAAGGAGGGAGACGGCGGCAACCACCTGGTCACCTTCCATCCCGACGGACACGCCTCCTCGACATTCTATGTAAAAGACAAGGATTATATTGATTTTCACACCATCCAGTCGGGGCATCATTTTGTCTCCTACGAAAGCTGGGAGCTCATCCGCCGGACAAGAGAAGCGGAAGAAAAGCCCTTTATGGACGCCGAGCCGCGCTACGAGGATCATCCCGCCTGCTTTGACCGTTCCCTGGGCTTTTACTGGGACGAGGCGGATGTGCGCCAGAACACGTACTGGAACCTGATGGAAGGGGTATGCGGGAACACCTACGGCAATCATTCCGTGTGGTACTTCAATACGGAGGTATCCACTTACTGGCCCTACCGCTGGGAGGAGGTCATGGAGCATCCCGGCGCTTATCAGGCCCGTATTGCCATGGATCTTCGCTTGAGCCGCCCCTATTTTGAATTTAGGGCCGCTCAGGAGCTTGTTCAGGATGATCCGGCGGTTATGGCCCACCAAGCCGCGGGGAGAGGCGAGAGCTACGCTTACTTCTACAGTCCACTCGGGCTTCCTATAAGAGCTTATCTGGACAAATTGGGCGGTTCGATCCTCAAGGCCTCCTGGTTTGATCCCAGAACCGGCAAAGAAGAAGCTTTCGCTATCCTACCGCCAAAGGAAACCCTGTTTGTTCCGCCTTCCTCGGGCAAGGGACAGGATTGGGTCCTGATTGTCGATGTGGTGGTGCAATGAGTGATTTCCGGGTTGGCGTATCCTCCTGGACCTTCGCCTGGGCGCTGGGAGTTGCGGGCTACGAGCCAGTGCCGCATCCCCTGACCGTCTTTGATTTGGTGGATAAGGCCGCGGAGCTTGGAGCCGGGGTGCTCCAGATTGCCGATAATCTGCCGCTTTCCGCCCTCTCTCCCGGAGAGCTGGATCTTCTTGGCCAACGCGCTTTGGAGAAGGGGCTGGCCCTGGAGGTGGGGACCCGTGGCCTCGATCCCGACAACCTGTTTCGTTATCTTGAGATTGCCCAGCGGCTTGGAGCAAAGCTGGTTCGCACCCTGCCTCACAACGGGCGGGACAGGCCGGACATGAAAGAGGCCGGGAGACGTCTCGGCGCTGTTCTGCCTGCTTTTGAAAAGGCAGGGGTGGTGCTTGGCGTGGAGAACCATGATTTCTATCCGGCCGTCTGGGTCCGTGACCTGGTGCAGTTGTTTCCCGATAGCGCTCTGGGGGTTTGTCTGGACCCGGTGAACAATCTGGGCCAGGGCGAAGGGGAAGGCGAGGTTATGGCCCAGTTGGCGCCCCTGGCTGTTAATTTCCACTGCAAGGATTACATCATCCGGCGCAAACCCTCCATGCTGGGCTTCGACGTGGAGGGAGCTCCCCTTGGACAGGGTATGCTGAACCTGGACAGGGCCCGGGCTCTTTTGCCGGCAGGGCTGTCATGGGTGATTGAGCTTTGGACTCCCTGGCAGGGAAATATCGCTGCCACCCTTTCCCTTGAAAGTCTCTGGGCCGCGGAAAGTGTGAGGATGCTCCATCTGCGCCTCGGCGGCCGTAAAAGCTTGAAGGACAGCAGCTAAGGAAAGCCGTTCTTCGCGGAAATTGGCTTGTAATCGAGCGCTTGTTCTGGTATAGTGTTATGGTGCGAGTTTTGATGAGCATTTACGTTTCATCGTTACTCCTTGCTCTCCCGGCATGAGACATGCCTCTATTACCCATGGGAGGGCCGCATAGTCCACAAGGAGGTGAACTACATGCGCAAATATGAAGTGATGTACATTCTGCGCTCCGAGCTGGAGCAAGAAGCGGTTCAAACTGCGGTTGAGAAGTTTGCAAACATCATTACATCCAACGGCGGCGAAATTACCAAGAGTGATCTGATGGGTAAGCGTCGTCTTGCGTATGAGATCAACAAAATGCGTGACGGATTCTACGTCCTGGTCCATTTCAACGCCGAGCCGGCTGTTGTATCTGAACTTGACCGCATTCTGAAGATCTCTGATGAGGTTATCCGTTTCCTCATCGTCAATGACGTTGCCTAAGTTTGCCCGTGGATGATGTTTGGGAGGGATTCGAATGTTGAACCGTGTAATTCTGATCGGCCGTTTAACCCGTGATCCGGAGCTTCGTTATACGCCCCAAGGTGTGGCGGTTACCCAGTTTACGCTGGCCGTGGACCGTCCGTTCTCCAACAACCAGAATGAGCGGGAAGCCGATTTTATTCCGGTGGTAACCTGGAGGCAGCTTGCCGAAACCTGTGCCAATTATTTGCGCAAGGGACGGCTGGCGGCAGTGGAAGGGCGCATTCAGGTGCGCAACTACGAGAATAACGAAGGCCGCAAGGTGTATGTCACCGAGGTGATTGCCGACAATGTCCGGTTCCTGGAATCAGCGAACCGCGGCGAAGGCGGAGGAGCACCCCGGGAGGACTATCAGGGCGGCGGCAACAGCGGAAGCGGAGGAAACCGGTCCGGCGGCTATGGCGGTGGAGGCGGCGGCTACAATAACAACAGCGGCGGCAACTACGGCAATAGCGGCGGAAACAACAACGGAGGAAACCGGGGCAGCAACGCGGACCCATTCTCAGACGACGGAAAGCCGATTGACATTTCCGATGATGATTTGCCATTCTAACCCGAAAGGAATGAACCAAGATGAGCTTCAAGCGTAATGAAGGCGGCGAAGACCGCGGCGAGCGGAAGTTTTCCCGCGGCGGCAAGGGCCGTAACAAGCGCCGTAAGGTCTGCTATTTCACTGTGAACAAGATTACTCACATTGACTATAAGGACATCGATACCCTTCGCAAGTTTATCAGCGAGCGCGGCAAGATTCTGCCCCGCCGCGTAACCGGTACTTCTGCGAAGTATCAACGCGCTTTGACCACTGCGATCAAGCGCGCCCGTACCGTTGCATTGCTTCCGTACACCACGGAATAAGCGTTGGATGCCAGCACCAACCTCCTTTTGGGGGTTGGTGTTTTTTGTTCGCCCCAAGCCCATTTACAAACAAGGGAGAGTGCCGAGGATGCCGGATATGTTAGTGAAGCTGTATGAACTGCCTGATTTTGCGCCTGTACTGAGCAAACTGGAGGAGCAGGGAATTGTGATCCGCCGGGGACTGCCGCCGGAGAAGCATCTGGCGGGGGAATGGGCGGAGCGGATGTTCCAGCGCCATTGGCGGAGCGAGTTGGAGACTGCCTACGGCAGATTGCCCGTCAGCTGCTTCATCGCCCAGCAAGTGGGCGACGGCAAGGCGGAGATGGTGGGGTTTGCCTGCTACGAAGCCACCGCCAAGGGTTTCTTCGGCCCGACCGGAGTGGACCCTGACCAGAGGGGCAAGGGCATCGGTAAAGGGCTCCTGCTGGCGGCCCTTCATGCCATGAGGGCGGAGGGGTATGCCTACGCCATCATCGGCGGAGCCGGTCCAACCGCCTTCTACGAGAAGGAAGTGGGGGCCATCCCTATTCCCGATTCGGCGCCCGGCATCTATCGGAATATGCTCCGTTAAACGCCGAACCCCGGACCCGTCTGCGCAGCTTGCGGATGGTCCGGGGTTTTTTGCAGCTTGGCCAGGTGTGTTAAGAGCCGGTTGAACGGTAATATCTGACGCCGAATCTCCAGACCAAGAGACAGGGCAGGAGGAACAGAAAGCCTGCCAAGGGAGCCAAGGCATAGAGGGCCGGGTGGCCTCCATCCGTACGGTCCAGAATGTACAGGAGCGGGAGATAATTGGAGCAGCCGAAGGGAATGATGAAGGTGAAGAAGCGGGCCGCCCATTTTTGATAAATATTGATGGGATACTGGGCCAGCTCCCGCCCGCCGTCGGTGAAGATATTGGCGATCTCCAAACCCTGGATGGTCCAGAAGCACAGAGTGGCAGCCAGAATGAAGATGCCGGTAAAGATGGAGATGCCGCTTGCCACCATAAGCACAAGCACTCCCGATTTGAACCAGGTCCACTCCACCGGCAGCTTCCAGACCGCCCATCCCAGCACAGCCAGGCTCTGGATCAGACGGCCGATCCGGGAAAACTCGAAGCGGGAGCCCAGCACCTGAAGCACGGTGGTCCGGGGACGCAGCAGAATCCGGTCAAAATCGCCGGAGACTACCAGGGTGGAGAAGCTGTCAAAGCCCCGGGCGAAGCATTCGCTGATGGAGAAGGCCATATGGATGACGGCGAAGCACAGGGCGGTTTCATAGAAGGTCCAGCCGCTGATCTGCCCAAACTGCTGGAACAGAAAATACATACCGGCAAAAATGAAGAAGGGCACGAAGAACTGCCCCACCGACAGCAGCAGAAAGGAAGTCCGGTATTCCATCTGGGCCTTCAGCAGCATGCCGATATATTTGCTATATAGCTTCATAGAATGGTCAGCCTCCTTGGATGATGACCCGCTTTAAGGCCCGGTTCAGCCACAGATAGCCGAAGCAGGCCAGCGCGGCCAGCCACAATAATTGCGCGCCGACGCCGGTCACCGCATCCTGCCAGGGAATATGCCCGGAATAGACCCGGTACGGAAAGTCGGCGGAGAGGCGGAAGGGCAGGACATAGGCGATCTGTTGAATCCAAGAGGGCAAAAGCGGGATGGGAACGATCATGCCGGAGAAGAACTCCCCCAGGATGCCCATGAGCATGATAGAGCCGGTGGGAGACATGGTATAAAAGACGGAGATATAGATGAGCATGGAAATGGCCACCAGCACCAGCAAGCCCAAGAGAAGAGTGAGCACGAAGAAAAGGGCGGCGCCGGGATTGTCCGGCAGGGACAGACGGTAGCGGCCGGGCAGGATAACGGCCACCAGCAGAATAGGCAGGCAGCGGAGCGCGGCGGCGGACAGCCGTTGAGCCACCAGCTTGGCGTACCAGAAGCCGTAAATGCCGCAGGGGCGGCACAGCTCATAGGCGATGTTGCCGCCGGTAATCAGGCCGAACAGCTCGGAGTCGCGGAACCACAGCATAACAAAGGTGAGAAAAGCCTGCTGAAGCCAGATGTAGGTAACCACCTGCTGAAAGCTCATATCCGGAACCGCCGAGGAGTGACTGTAGAAGGCGTCGTACACCATGATGCTCATCAGCCCCCAGAAGAACTGGGTGGCCAGACCTGCCAGGGCGGCGGCGCGGTATTGCAGTCCAAGCGCCAGCCGAAGCTTGAAAACAGCGCGGTAGGCTCTCATATCTGATACTCCTTGTATAAGGAAACAATCAGATCGTCAATGGGCTGGGCATCCACCGTCACATCAAGGATATCCAGTCGGGAGGCCAGATAAGTGATGATCGCCGACATATTGGCATCCGCCTCCTCCACCGTGTAGACTGCCCGTTCGGAGGACCAGGAGGAGAGGGTTGCTCCGGGGACCTGGAGAATTTCCGCCCGCTCCTTGAACAGAACGGTGATGGTCCGCTGCAGGCTGTACCGGCTGCGCAGATCCCCGAGACTGCCGTCATACAGCAGCTTGCCCTTGCCGATGAGGAGCAGCCGGTTAGCCAATGCTTCAATATCGCTCATATCATGGGTGGTCAAAATGACGGTGACCCCTTTTTCCCGGTTGAGGGTCTGGATGAACCGGCGGACGGCCAGCTTGGAAACGGCATCCAGGCCGATGGTGGGCTCGTCCAGAAACAGCAGCTCCGGTCCGTGGAGGAGAGAGGCGGCGATCTCGCAGCGCATCCGCTGGCCCAGGCTTAAGGAGCGCACAGGGGTATGAAGCAAGCCGCCCAGGTCCAGGCTGTCCGTCAGCATGTCCCGGTTTTGGTGGTACAGCTGGGCAGGAATCTTGTAAATCTCCCGGAGGAGCTCGAAGGATTCCTCCACCGGCACGTCCCACCATAGCTGGGAACGCTGGCCGAAGACCACGCCGATCCGCTGTACATAGCGGGTCCGCTCCTTCCAGGGAATGTGGCCCATAATGCTGCACCGGCCCCCATCGGGCACCAGAATGCCGCTCATCACCTTGATGGTGGTGGACTTGCCGGCTCCGTTCGGTCCGATATAGCCCACGATTTCACCCGGGTTGATATGAAAGGAAATATCCTGCAGCGCCTTCACCTGGTTGTACTCCCGCCGGAACAGCGCCTTCACAGATTGCCCCAGGCCGGCCTTGCGCTTGGGGACCAGAAAGGTTTTGGAGATGCCTTCTACATGTATCAAACTCTCGCCTCCCATCTTCTTGGAAAAAAGAACGAGTTGAAATCATAGCACCGGGGATTTTTGGCGTCAAGGGAAAGAATCACTATAGGAAACCTTCATGCGGCGTGAGAGGCGGCAAAAGGAGATTCCAAGAAACCGGCGCAGGTTTGTGCTATAATGAACGGTGATACATTTTTTCGTGAACAACTATTCAACATGAGGTGAATCTCATTGTCCAAAGGCCGTTCCTTTGCGCTGATCTGGTGCATCATCAATGCCTTGATGCTCCTGTCTTTTATTACCCCGCTGATCATGATTACCATTAATTTCGTGCTGGTTCCCGCTCTGGCGCTGTTCACCAAGCTGGAATGGAAGATGGCGACGCTGTTCTATGCCATCAGCCTTGCCGCAGTGGGGGCGGTCACCGGGTATTTGGGCTTGTTTCCGATTTTGGTTTCCCTGTTTTTTCTGGCTCCGGCCATTGTGATGGGGATTATGTACAGGAAGAAGCTGTCGGCCCGCTCCGCCATTGTAGGCGGTACGGTCACATTGCTGGGAGAGATGCTGCTGGGGCTGTTGATCAGCTACGCAGCGGGCTTCGACCCCATTGAGCGGGTGAAGGAGTTTCTTCAGAGCGGCGTGGACAGCCTGCCGGAGGTGCTGCGCAATTCCGTCAATCAGGCGGCGTTGAATACGACCATTCATTATTTTCTGCAAATCATTCCGCTTCTCTTGATCGTCACGGCTGTATTCTATACCTTCATCGGACACGCCGTAGGCCGCTGGATTCTCCGCCGAAACAATGTCCTGGTGCCCGGCTTAAAGCCGATCCGGGAGTGGATGCTGCCCCGCTCTATGGCGCTGTATCTGGTGATCGTCACCATAATGGATATGTTCATCAGCATTGAATCCAACACCTTTATTTCCATGGTGGTTTGGAATCTGCTTCCCATCCTGAGCATCGCTTTTACGGTGCAGGCCATCAGCTTTTTCTTCTTTTACGCCCATGCCAAAAAAAGGGGTGTGGCGCTTCCCGTGTTTGCCATTGTGATGGTGGTGTTTTTTTCGCCCCTTCTTATTTACCTCTACTGTGTTATCGGCCTGCTGGATGTGCTCACCCCGATGCGGAAACGAATCGCCGGCGGCTGATCGCCTGACTAAAGGAGAGGTGAAAGATGCCCAAGTTATTGCGCAAACGCTGGTATGGAAGACATACAGTCTGGTCCTACATCCTGATGCTGGCCCTTTCGGGGGCGCTGCTTTTTTACTATTGGTTCATCGGATTGGCTGCTCTCCTGCTGGTGGGGCTGGTCATTTATTATTCGCTTCTGGCGGAGAGCACCTTCGAAAAGGAACTCCATGCTTATGTGGGCACCTTGTCCCACCGGGTGAAGCGGGCCGGCCATGAGGTGATTCATGAGCTGCCCATCGGCATTGTCCTGTATGATGAGGAGAAGATGATTGAGTGGCATAATCCCTTTGTCGCCAGGATGACCGGCAAGGAGTCGGTGATCGGACAATCCCTGCTGGAGCTGTGGCCCCAACTGAAGAACCGCAAGGAAAAAGACCCGGTTGTGGAGCTCCAGCTGGACAAAACGGTGTATTCCGTTATCGTCAAGCCGGAGGAGCGGCTTTTGTACATTCATGACATTACGGCGCAAACGGAGATGTCCAAGAAGCTGGCGGAGAGCCGGCCGGCCATCGGGCTGGTCCTCATGGACAATCTGGATGAAGCCACTCAGGGGATGGATGACCAGCTGCGGACGCTGACCATAGCCAAGATTACCGGGCAGATCAATGAATGGGCTGTGAAAAATGGGCTGTTCCTGCGCCGGACGGCTTCCGACCGGTTCTTGTTTATGATGGACCAGAAGGGCTTGCAGCGGCTGGAGCAAAGCCGGTTTGACATTCTGGATGATGTCCGGGATATGACGCTGGAAATGAAGGTGCCGTTTACGCTGAGTATCGGCGTGGCGTCGGGGTCGGACAATCTGATTGAGCTGGGGGCCCTGGCGGGAACCAGCCTGGATATTGCTCTGGGGCGCGGCGGCGACCAGGCAGCCCTGAAGGTGGGGCAGCGCCTGTCCTTCTACGGCGGACGCTCCAATGCGGTGGAGAAACGGACCCGGGTGCGGGCAAGAGTGATCTCCCACGCCCTGCGGGATTTGATCCGGGAAAGCGACCGGGTGCTGGTGATGGGCCACAAGATTCCCGATATGGATGCTGTCGGTGCGGCCATCGGCGTGTGGAAGATGGTGCAGATGGCGGGCAAGGAAGGGTATGTGGTGCTGGAGGGGGATAACCCTTCCATCCATAAGCTGCTGGAGCTGCTTTCCGAGGAAGAAAAGTATAAGAAGTGCTTCGTCCAGCCGGATCAGGCGCTCCATCTGAAAACCCCACGGACCCTTATTGTGGTGGTGGATACCCACAAGGCCTCCCTGCTGGCGGAGCCCAAGCTGGTGCAGAATACCAGCCGGATTGTGGTGGTGGACCATCACCGCCGCGGCGAGGAGTTCATCAGCGATGCGGTGCTGATCTATATGGAGCCGTATGCCTCCTCCACCTGCGAGCTGGTGACGGAGCTTCTGCAATACTTCCAGGACCGGGTGTCCCTGGATGTGATGGAAGCGACAACGCTATTGGCGGGCATTGCCGTGGATACGAAGAACTTCGCCATGCGCACCGGCGCCAGGACCTTCGAGGCGGCGTCCTTCCTGCGGCGCAACGGGGCGGATACGGCCATTATCCACCGGATGCTGAAGGAGGACCTGGACGCCTATGTGAAGAAGGCGGAGGTGATCAAGCATGCGGAGATCATTTATGACCATATCGCCATTGCCGCCACCGAGCCGGGAAAAAAATACTCCCAGTTGCTCATTGCCCAGGTTGCTGATACATTGGTGAATATGACGGATATTATGGCCTCCTTTGTCGTTGGCGAGCGCCAGGACGGGCTCATTGGCATCAGCGCCCGCTCTCACGGGCAGATCAATGTCCAGGTGGTTATGGAGCGGCTTGGCGGCGGCGGCCATCTGACCAATGCGGCGGTCCAATTGGAGCATACCACCGTGCAGGAGGCGGCCAAACGGTTGAAGCAAGTGTTGAAGGAAATAGATGAGGAAGAGGGGTTATTCGAATGAAGGTTATTTTTCTGAAGGATGTTAAGGGACAGGCCAAGAAGGGCGAGGTGAAGGAGGTTTCGGAGGGCTACGCTACGAACTTCCTGTTCAAGCAAGGGCTGGCGGCGCCGGCCTCCGACGGCAATATCAAGAGCCTGGCCATGCAGAAGGCTTCCGAGCAGAAGAAGAAGGACAAGGAAAAGCAGGATGCCCAGGAGCTGGGGCAACGGCTGAAGCAAATCACCCTGACCATCAAGCATAAAACCGGAGAGGGCGGCCGTCTGTTCGGCTCCATCACCACCAAGCAGATTGCCGAGGAGCTGCAGAAGCAAAAGGGCATTGCCATCGACAAGCGGAAGATGCAGATGGACGACCCCATCAAGATGATCGGCAGCTTTACCGTGCCGGTGAAGCTGCATACCGAAGTATCCTCCACGCTGCAGGTGCACGTGGTCGAGGAGTAAGGGACAGGGAGTCTGTCTGGTGAGCCGGACAGACTCCCGGCAGGAAAGGAAGAAACCAGCATGAACGAAGAAATACGCTTCGACCGGATTCCACCGCAAAATCTGGAAGCCGAAATGGCGGTGCTGGGTGCGATTCTCCTGGACGGGGACGCCCTGGTTACGGCCATGGAGCGGATTTCCAGCGAGGACTTTTACCGGACGGCCCATCAATATATCTTTGCCGCCATGATCGAAATTGCCGAGGCCAATGACCCGGTGGATATGGTCACCCTGACCGCGCGGCTCCAGGACAAGAAGCAGCTGGAGGACATCGGCGGGGTCAGCTATCTGTCGGCCTTGGCCAATTCGGTGCCGACGGCTGCCAACGTGGATTATTACAGCCAGATCGTCGAAGAGAAGTCCATGCTCCGCCGGCTGATTCGGGCGGCCACCAATATCGTTACCGACGGCTACGCCAGCGAGGACGAGGTGGGAACGCTCCTGAGCGACGCGGAAGCGCGGATTATGGAGATTTCCAACCGGCGCTCCGGCAGCGGCTTCATCGCCATCAAGGATGTGCTGATGGAGGTATTCGAGAGGGTGGAGGTGCTGTCCCAGCAGCGGGGCTCCGCCACCGGCATTCCCTCCGGGTTTATCGACCTGGACAAGATGACCTCCGGCTTCCAGCGCTCCGACCTGATTATCGTGGCCGCCCGGCCTTCCGTCGGCAAAACCGCCTTTGCCCTGAATGTGGCCCAGAATATCGGGGTCCGGGCCCGAGAGACCGTCGCCATTTTCTCCTTGGAAATGGGTGCGGCCCAGCTGGTGCAGCGGATGATTTGCGCCGAGGGCAATATTGAGGCCAACGCTCTGCGGAACGGGGACATGAAGAACGACGACTGGGAAAAGCTGACCATGGCCATCGGCGCGTTGTCCGAGGCCAATATCTATATCGATGACTCGGCCTCCGTCACCGTAGCGGATATCCGGGCCAAATGCCGCCGGCTGAAGAAGGAGAAGGGGCTGGGGATGATCCTCATCGACTATCTCCAGCTTATTGCCGGACGGGGCCGGGGCGACAACCGCCAGCAGGAGGTTTCGGAAATTTCCCGGACCCTAAAGCAGATTGCCCGGGAGCTGGATGTGCCTGTCATTGCGTTGTCCCAGCTCAGCCGGGGCGTGGAGCAGCGGCAGGACAAACGGCCGATGATGTCCGACCTTCGGGAATCCGGCTCCATCGAGCAGGACGCCGACATTGTCGCCTTCCTGTACCGGGATGACTACTACGACAAGGAAACCGAGAAGAAGAACATCATCGAGATCATTATCGCCAAACAGCGGAACGGCCCGGTAGGCACGGTAGAGCTGGCGTTCCTGAAGCATTACAACAAGTTTGTCAGCCTGGACCGGACCCATCAGGAGGCCGCGGCCAGATAAACCCGCCATCATATATATGTGGAACAAGCCCGGCCGGAAGCGGCCGGGTTTCTTTTTACGCGTACCTGAATTGGAGCGGCTGCCGATAGCGGGACATGCCCGCGGAAGTGGGGGGCTGAAGTCCTAATGTTAAACAAATCAGGATAATGGGAAGGACAACTGTCCGCAATTCCTCTAAATATGTCTGATATCCGAACGATTAACGGTTACTCCATGTAATCGTTCGTTTTCGTTGACTTTGCTTTAGCGGACTGATACACTGAATATGCCGCCTTAAGCGTTTGAAAGCATACGCCAGCAATAGGGCGGCTACTAATGCGGTGTATCAATTCACCGGAAGGGGTTTTTGCGCATGTCCACAGTTGTTGTTGTCGGCACTCAATGGGGAGACGAAGGAAAAGGCAAGATCACCGATTTTTTGGCTGAGCAGGCAGAGGTGGTCGCCCGCTATCAAGGGGGGAACAATGCCGGACATACCATACTCATCGATAACAAAAAATACAAGCTGCAGATGATTCCCTCTGGAGTTTTTTATACGGACAAGATTTGCGTCATCGGCAACGGCATGGTTCTGAACCCGGCTGCGCTTATCGATGAAATCCAATATATCCATGACAGCGGCTTCTCCACGAAGAATCTGCGCATCAGCGACAGAGCCCACGTGATCATGCCGTATCATCTTCTTCTGGACGGCCTGGAAGAGGACCGCAAGGGCGACAGCAAAATCGGCACCACCCGCAAGGGCATCGGCCCGGCTTATATGGACAAAGCGGCCAGAAGCGGCATCCGCATTGCCGATCTGATGGACCCCGAGGAGTTCGAGGCCAAGCTGCGCCGCATGATGGAGGAGAAGAACCATATTATCGAGCAGGTTTACGGCGGCAAGGGCCTGAATGCCGATTCCATTCTGAAGGAATATCTGGAATACGCGGAAGTGCTGCGCCCTTATGTGACGGACACCTCCGTTGTCCTGAACGACAGCATCGACGCGGGCAAAAAGGTGCTCTTCGAGGGCGCACAAGGGGTTATGCTGGATATTGACCACGGCACATATCCCTTCGTAACCTCCTCCAACCCGTCGGCCGGAGGCGTTTGCATCGGCGCAGGCGTGGGCCCGACCAAGATCCATCAGATCATCGGTGTGGCCAAGGCCTACACCACCCGTGTCGGCGACGGACCGTTCCCGACGGAGCAGAACAATCCCATCGGCGACCGCATCCGCGAAGCGGGCTTTGAATACGGCACTGTAACCGGACGCCCCCGCCGGGTAGGCTGGTTCGACAGCGTTGTGGTCCGCCATGCCCGCCGGGTCAGCGGCATCACCGGCTTGTCTTTGAACTCTCTGGACGTGCTTACGGGTCTGGAGACAGTGAAGATCTGCACTGCCTACAAGTACCGTGGCGAACTGATCGACTACTATCCGGCCAGCCTCAAGATGCTGTCCGAATGCGAAGCCGTTTATGAGGAGCTTCCCGGCTGGAGCGAGGACATTACCGCTGTCCGCCGCCTGGAGGATCTCCCCGCAACCACCCGCCGCTATGTGGAACGTGTGTCCGAGCTGACCGGCATTCCCATTGCCATCTTCTCCGTGGGACGCAACCGGGAGCAAACCAACCAGGTGCTGCCCGTTTACTAAGAGCTGCGCCAATATCCTGCCTTAAGAATCTCCGTCAGTCGATGGCTGGCGGGGATTTTTTCCATTTCCGGGCATTAAAACGTCCTTTTTCCGGACATACTGGAATAGAGGGCTTGCAAATGCGGCATTATGCTTCCATACGACAGGCCGGGCAGGAGGAGTATGATGAAGGTATTGGGCTGGTTGGTCAAAATGGCAGTGGCGGCGGTGTTTATCGCGGCGGTCACCATATACGCCACATGGGCGGCGGTGGGAACCTATCTGGAGAAGGTGCTGGCTCATTACCAGATCGGCGGGGACATGCAGAGTATCGGATTTTTGGATTTCGTGGAAAAAATGGGCGCCGGACTGAATATAATGAACCAGACCGTGTCCGCAAAAGATGACAAGCCGGTGTATGGGGGCAGCGGCCTTACCCCTGTCGGCTCCGCCGGTTCGGGAAGCGGCGCGGATACGCAGCCGCCGGCAAACGCCAACGGATCGGTCTCGGGCGGAACAGGAACAGGCGGCAATATCTCCAGCCGGGAGGAAAAGGAGGGGAGCACAAACAGTGGAGCCTCAGGGTCCGGCGGAATGGCGGATGCCCTGCCGGTATGGAGCCAATCGGGCAGCTCCCAGGGTTCCCAGTCGGGGGGAACGGGAGAGCAGGCGTCGGAAAAAATGCTGTTCTCTGCGGATTTTTTGTCCTCCACCAAGGATACCATGACCAATGACGACAAGATCAAGCTCTTTGCCCTCGTGGTTTCCAAGCTGCCGGCCGCGGAGGTGCAAGCCATCTCCCAGCTGATGGAGAACGGGATTACCCAGGAGGAGCTGGCGCAGCTGGACGGAATCATCCGCAAGCATCTTACCCAGGAGGAGTACACGCAAGTGCTGGCGATCCTGGAGAAATACCAGTAGCCGCCGGGAAAGGTACGGATCAGCCTCAGCTGATCTGCGAAAGTCATGTAAGCGCAAACACAGAAACTGTGACAAATGTGGTTGAAATCGCAAATCATACTGTGGTAAATTGGTAAAGGTATGATTATTGGCTCAGGTTTTTGTCGCTTGCTGCCGTGAAGAGGTTCGCAGATACATCGGAAAAGATGTAGGGCGTCGTAGGAGGCGATCCTTGCGCTTTTCTAGAATTGGCTGAAGAGGAGTCCATCATGACAGGTTTCAAGATGAAGAAATGGTTCTTGGAACGGCTGTCGCAGGTGAAATCCTGGGGCAAGCCGCTTAAAGAAGAAACAAAGCCAGGCGCCGCCAAACCGGCATGGAGCGCCTTACAGCATAAGGAACGCGCACAAGCATGGCTGATGTCGGTGAAGGAAAGATCCGTCAAGGCAGGCCATACATTGGCGCTGGGAAGCGCCAGACTGAAGAAGCAGTCGGCAGAGACCGCACAAGGCGGGCTCCGCCAGTTGAAGAAGTACCGGATGCACATAGCCGGAACCATCGCGCTGGGAGCTGTAATCTGGACGGGAACATTGGGCTACCAGCAATACGTAGCAGCCAATACATATGATATTTTCCATGTATATGTAAAGGATCAATACGCCGGTACCGTAAGCAACCCGCAGGTGGTAGATGAATTCAAGATTACCAAGTACAACCAGGTGCAGCAAGAAAATCCTAATGTTCATATGGTTCTGAATACAGATGAGATTGTATTGAAGAGTGAAAAGGCTTACAAAGGTGAATCCGACGACGGTGCAGCCGTGGCTATGCTGGATCAGCTGATTACCTCCCATGCGGTGGGGGTAGAGCTGGTTGTGGACGGCAAGCCTGTGGGCATCGTGAAGGACACGGATACGGCGGATCAGCTGCTGGCCCAGATCAAGGCCAACCACGGCGGAGCGGCGGTAGCCGAGAAGCAGCAGGCGGAAAAGGGGCGGGTAAGCATCCTCTCCACCGAAGCCAAGGTCTTGAGCCCCGGCGAATCCGAGGTTCAAAAGGTGGAATTTGTACAGCAGGTGGAAATCAAGCAGAAGGAGATTGACCCCTCCCAGGTAGCAAATCCGGAGGAGCTTCTGGCCAAGCTGGAAACGGGAGATGTGCAGCCTACCAAATATACGGTGGAGAAGGGGGACAGTATTTCCCTTATCGCCAAGAACTTCAATATTTCCCGCCAGGTGATCTATGAGAATAATCCCTGGATCGTGGACGACAAGCTGAAGATCGGCCAGGTGCTGGACCTGACTGTGCTGCAGCCGACCCTTTCCGTGAAGACGGTGGAGAAGGTTGTGGAGAGCCAGGAAATCCAATACGACACCGATTACGAGCTGGATGACAACATGCGCGCTGGCGTGATCCAGACCATTTCCCCCGGCAAGAACGGCTTGAAGAACGTTACCTTCCTGGTTACCAAGATAAACGGCAAGTGGATGGAAGAAGAAATGCTCAGCGAGGAAATCCTTCAGCAGCCCGTCAAAGCCAAGGCCCGCAAGGGAACCAAGATTGTTCTGGGCGAGGGCTCGGGCAAGTTCGCCTGGCCGGTCCTGAACTCCAGCATAACCAGCGGCTTCGGCTACAGATGGGGCAAGCTGCACAAGGGCGTGGACCTTACCGGCAACAAATCGATTATGTCCTCCGATAACGGCAAGGTGGAATATGTCGGCTACAAATCGGATTACGGCAATCATGTGATTATTAATCATTTGAACGGGTATAAGACCCTTTACGGACATCTGAGCTCCTACAGCGTGAAGGTAGGCCAGATTGTGGAGAAGGGCGAGAAAATCGGCATTATGGGCAGCACAGGGGATTCCACCGGCACCCATTTGCATTTTGAGGTTATCAAGAACGGCACGGTTGAGAATCCGTTGAAATATTTGAATCGCTAGGGCGTGTATGATAACTCCGAGGGGAGCAGATTTTGCTGAATTTTCGTTCCAGGCAAGGCACTTTCGTGAAGGCGTACCGGGGGTACGTCAAGCGGAAGTAACGAAGTATGGGGCGAAAAGGCGGTAAAAGATGCCCTCAAGCGGGTTGTCAGACACGACCTAGGCCATACAGACAAACATGGGGCGCGGCTGGTACCGATTGGTATCCGGCCGGTGTCCCTTTTTCGCATCTCCTAATTTTTACCCGGGATTCCATCAGGCCAAACAGGCAAGCCGGAGTTTTTCCGGCATAAACTCCACTTTGACCCCCGGTTTTGGTAGAATAGAGGAAGGACTACAGAAGCGGGCGCGGCGCCCGGGAGGAGCTATATGAACGGACGAATACTGGTTGTGGATGATGAACAGCCGATTGCGGATATATTAAAGTTTAACCTGGAAAAAGAAGGTTATGCCGTTACCTGCGCCTACGACGGTGTCAAGGCAGTAGAGGCCGCCTTGTCGGAGGATCATGATCTGATCCTGCTGGACCTGATGCTGCCGCTGAAGGACGGCCTTGATGTCTGCAGGGAGGTTCGGGCCCGGAAGAACACGCCCATTATTATGCTTACCGCCAAGGATTCCGAGGTGGATAAGGTGCTTGGCCTGGAGCTGGGGGCGGATGATTACGTCACCAAACCCTTCAGCACCCGTGAGCTCCTGGCCCGGGTGAAGGCCCATCTGCGGAGAACCAATGCCGCGGCGCAGATTCAGGAGGCTTCGGCGGCCCAGGGACTGCGGATTCACAATCTCCAGGTTGACCCGGAGATGTTCGTGGTGTACAAGAACGGCGAGGTGCTGGACCTGACCCACCGGGAGTTCGAACTGGTCTATTATATGGCCCGCAACTGCGGCAAGGTAATGACCCGGGAGCATCTGCTCCAGGCAGTGTGGGGCTATGATTATTACGGCGATGTGCGCACGGTGGATGTGACCATCCGGCGCTTGCGGGAGAAGCTGGAGGATGACCCCAGCCGTCCCGAATATATTACTACCCGGCGGGGGCTGGGTTATGTGATGCGCAATCCCGCCGTCCGGTAAGACGGCGCAAGGCGGGTGTGCGGGCAGTAAGGTCTGGGGAGGGAAGCGAAAGCCGCGTGAAAGGCGTAAAGTTTTTTAAGACGGTACAGCTGAAGCTGATCATTATTTATGTGCTCCTGATCCTGTTCGCCATGCAGCTGATCGGGGTGTACTTTGTCAATGCCCTGGAAAGCTCCTTCACCAAGAACTTCTCCGACTCCATGAACAACGACGCCATGCTGCTGGCCCAGTATGTGTCCGAGAAGAACCTCTCCACGGACCCGGAAGCCCGTCCGGAGGATGTGAAGAAATCCCGGGAGGATCTGGATAAGCTGGTTAAAGACTGGTACCAGATCAACAACTCGGAGATGCAGATTCTCAACGCCAACGGCGAGGTGATCAGCATGTCCCAGCCGGACCCGGCCATCCTCGGGCAGAAGAACACCCAGCAAGTGGTGACCCGGGCGCTCCAGCTGCAGAACAATAAGGAGACAGAGCGCAACATTACGGATGTGGACGGCCTGCGCAAGAAGATGGTGGCCCGGCCGGTGATGAAGGACGGCAAGGTCATCGGAGCTGTCTATATCGTCAAATCCATGGAGGATCAGTACGCCAATATTTCCCGGATTAACCGGATTTTTATTACCGGCACGCTGATTGCCCTGGCGCTGACGGCGCTGTTGGGGACGATCCTGTCCGGAACCATCACCAGCCCCATTAAGGAGATCACCAAACAGGCTACGCTGGTGGCGGAAGGGGACTTCGAGCGGCGGGTGCGGGTGTATGGGCAGGACGAGATCGGCCAGCTGAGCAATGCCTTCAACAACATGACGGCCCGGCTTAAGGAAGCGCTGGCCATCAATGAAGAGGAGAAGGAGAAGCTGACCTCCATTCTCACCAATATGAATGACGGCGTATTGGCTACCGATGAGCGGGGGCGGGTGATTGTGATGAATCCCCGGGCCAAGGAGATGCTGGGAACCGACGAGCGGACGGCCATCGGCATGGACCTGTTTACGCTTCTCGGCATTCCCCGGGAGCCGGAGCTGCTGCAGGCGCAGGATTCGGTGCAGGTGAAGCTGATTGCCATCCCGGATTCCCGGGAGGAGGATGAGACGCTGCAGGTGCGGCTGTCGGTAACCTCCATTCACCGCCGGGAGAAGGGGATTTCCGGCAACATCGCAGTGCTGCAGGATGTGACGGAGCAGGAGAAGCTGGAGTGGGCGCGCCGGGAGTTTGTGGCCAATGTATCCCATGAGCTACGGACGCCCTTGACCACGATCAAGAGCTATCTGGAGGCGCTGGAGGACGGCGCTCTGGAGGAGCCGGAGCTGGCCAAGCGCTTCGTGGGTGTGACCCGCAATGAATCGGAGCGGATGATCCGGCTCGTAACGGATCTGCTCCACTTGTCCCGCCTGGACTCCAAGGAAGCGGGCCTGAAAAAGCGGATGACGGATGTGGGCGAGATGCTGGAGGATGTGGCGGACCGCTTTTCCTTCCAGCTGCGCCAGCGGCATATCGGGATCAGCATCCGCGTGGAGCCGGAGGTGGGCCGGGTGCTGCTGGACCGGGATCAGATTGATCAGGTGCTGGATAATCTGGTGTCCAACTCCATCAAGTACACGGGAGACGGCGGGCTTCTGGCCATCCGGGCCCGGTTGAAGGACAATGGCGGACAACTGGAGATTGAGGTGGAGGACAACGGCATCGGCATTCCCAAAAAGGATTTGAGCCGGATTTTTGAACGGTTCTACCGGGTGGATAAGGCCCGCTCCCGCAACATGGGAGGCACCGGTCTGGGGTTGTCCATTGCCCGGGAAATTGTCAAAGCCCACGGCGGCTCCATTACCCTGGATTCCGAGCTGAATCAGGGAACGAAAGTGGCCTTTACGCTGCCGGTGAACCATGCAGAGAGCGGGGTGGGAGAGTAATGGAGAAGGCAAAATCATTCTTGCTGACGCTGCTTGTGGTGACCAGCCTGATCCAAAGCTACATTTTGGGCTACAGCAGCCCGCGGCCTGAGCCGCTTCCCCAAGGCAAGTATGTGGAATCTGTTCTGGAGGGAACCCCGGCGGAATTGCAGGATGTGGTATTCCCTGACCAGATCATTCTCCATTACGGGAAAAAAAGCCATACGGTGCTGTATCCGGTTCCCTTTATCAACCATTACCGCAATATCTTCGATTTCCTGAAGCAGCGGAGCTTCGGGGGATTGCGCAAAACCAATGTGTTGGCCGCCAATATGGACTGGGTGGATATCCGGGACAATTATGAGGGCATTGAGGTGCGCTTCCAGGAGGGGGTTCCTGTCAATGTGCTGCAGAGCCTGATGAAGGTGAGCAAGGAGGAGCCTCTGCCCGCCACCGAGCTGATTACCCGGATCTGGATTTATTCCAGCGGCTTGTCGGATGATGTGAAAACCTTCTTTATTTCCGACAGCAGCCTGACGGTATATGAAGCGGTCAAGGCGGATGTGACGGTAAGCGACCTGACCATGCGCCTCCGGCTGGGAGAATCCCTGCCGCGGTACCACACAGCATCCGGCGATTATTATCTGCCTGACGAACCGTTGACGGCCATCCGGATCACCATGCCGTATACCCAATACACTGCCGAGCAGCTGAAGCGGAGCCTGTTTGTGGACCCCAGCCTGACCCGTTCCCTGCAGGAGCGGGACGGCACCCAGATTATTACCGACAGTGTCAAAGGCCTGCAGCTTCGCAATGACAAGCATTGGTTTGTCTTTTCCAACCCGGCCTCGGCTCCGGTGGACAGCAAAAACGAAGTGCGGGACAATCTATTGTCGGCCATCCAGTTTGTGAACCAGCATGGGGGCTGGAACAGCACCTACTTATACTCCCAGCTGGCTCCCAAGATGGCGGTAGGGGCGCAGACTTTCCTTTTTCGCCAATATCTGGAGGGGTTTCCGGTGATGAATATCGGCACGGATACCATCGGCTATATGAAGGTGGTGGTGCAGAAGGGGATCATCTCCACCTATGAGCGTTCCATTCTGATTCCCGATACGAAGAATATGGCGAAGACCCAGGCGATTCTTCCGGGAGGCGCCGAGCTGGACGCGCTGATTGCCGCCTACCGCCGGCCGTCCTCCATCGCCCGCATCTATCCGGGCTACCAGCCGGAGGTGCAGGAGAAGCAGGTGGTGTATCATCCCAAGTGGATTGTGGAGCTGCGGGACGGCACCTTCGATGTGCTGAATTAAAGAAGCGGGGTGTGTCATGGACTGGAGAAGAGCCAAATCCATATTGATCTTTGCCTTTCTGTGCCTCAATCTGATTCTGGCCTACCAGCTCTGGGAGGACCGTTTCAGCCCGGCGGCATCGGACCAGGAGGCGGCGGATCTGGAAGCGGATACGCGGAAGCTGCTGGAGAGCAAGAGCATTCGGGTTATTCCGGAGATTCCCCGGGAGACGCCCAAGCTGCCCATCATCAATGTGAGCCTGCGGGAGGAGTTCCGCAATCCCCAGGTCACCCGGCTGTCTCAGCCAATCCGCTACATTAGCATGCTGAACCGCTCCACTCTGAAGGAAATCGAGAACAAATCCGGGCTGCGCCACTTTGATGCGTACCGGCTGGACACCTCTTACGGGAGGAAGGATGTGTTCTTGTTCCATCAGATTTACCGGGATTTGCCCATGTTTGATGTGACGATTCAGCTTTTTAGCGAGAACGGGGAAATAACGGGTTACAAACAAACCTATGTTGAAGTAAAATCAGGAGTAGAGGCTGCCGACAAGTCGGGCCAGCGGATTATCTCCGCCTATGCGGCGGTTCGCAGCCTGGCGGAGAACTATCTCCCGGAGGGAGCGGTCATCACCGACATCCGGCTTGGCTACCACGGCCAGTTGTATGATTCGGAGGAGCAGAGCTTTGTCCCCAACTGGAGGATTACTCTCTCCAACCGGGAGCCGTATTATGTCCACGCCTTTACGGGGGCGGTGGAAACGACGGTGCAGCCGTAGCTGGCGGTGTTGGCGGGGACCATGTTATTTCAGGTAAAGAAAGAAGGAACAGGAATGTCATTGCGTTTCACGGTGTTGTCCAGCGGTTCTACGGGAAACGCTATTGTGGTGGCCAACGATGAGGCCAAGGTGTTGATTGACGCGGGCCTATCGGCCAAGCGGGTGGAGCATCTGATGGCGGAGCAGGAAGTGGCCGCATCGGAGCTGAGCGCCATTTTTATTACCCATGAGCATTCGGATCATGTAAAGGGACTGGGCGCATTGGCCCGCAAATATAAGCTCCCGGTGTATGCCAATCAGGCCACCTGGGAGGAGCTGGACCGGTGTGTGGGCGCCCTGGAGGCGGAGCAGCGCCGGATTCTGGAGACGGGCAAGGTGGCGGAGATTCACAGTCTGTCGGTGCAGTCCTTCGGCATCTCTCATGATGCGGCGGAACCGGTGGGCTACTGCTTTTATGACGGGGATGAAAAGCTGGGTCTGGCGACGGATCTGGGCTATATGAGCGATAAAGTCCGGGATCAGCTGCGGGATTGCGATGCGCTGATTCTGGAGGCCAACCACGATATTGAGCTTCTGCGGATGGGACGGTACCCGTGGAATATCAAGCGCCGCATCTTAAGCGACTCCGGGCACTTGTCCAATGATGCGGCGGGGGAAGCGCTGTACACCTTGTTGTCCCAGCGGCTGCGGCGGGTTTATCTGGCCCATCTCAGCCGGGACCACAATATGCAGGAGCTGGCGCGGATGACGGTCAGCGGAGTGCTGGAGCAATATGGCGTCCGCTGCGGGGACAATGGCCCCCGGCTGATGGATACCTTCTACGACCGGCCCACCCAGTGGGATTGGCTGCGGGAGGCTTAGAGGCGAGGGGGCGGGTGCACTGCCACTGAACCGGGTAGGGCAGGTCCTTTCCGACACTATCCCATTGGCTCAGGAAAGGATGTCCTCCTCCGATCCCGACAGGGCCAACTGATGAAGTCCCGCTGCCTTGGTTCGAATTTCCTCTGCGGTGAGCAGGCCCTTTTCGGTAAGGAGCTCCAGCAGGGCGGTTAACAGCAGGGTATGGTTGTAGTGCTGCTCCTTCAGATCGCCGAGCTTGCCGGCCAGATCGATTTGATCGAGAATGGATAAGGGTTGTCGCATAGACGTATGCTCCTTTTTGAAAAAGTCTCAGAAAGAATATCCGGGGTGTCAGACAAGGCGGCAAGCTGCAGGAATCTGGCAGGGTCTTGTCCAACTCTCTACTATCAGCGTATTCTATCAGTCTGGTCAACATGACAGGCAAACATTCTTTTTCTTTCAAATTTCATGCTCTCAAAATGACCGGCGTATTAGGTTTCAAATAAATTGGATGCGGTCAGGCGGGCGGTTTCGCCGTTTGGCCGAGAAGTGCGATACGCGCTAAAAAAGGAGGACGCCGCCAATGAGCTTGTTTGACGATGATTTTTACTCCACCCGGGTATCCGGCCGCTGGAAAAGCCGGAAGCTCGGAGCCCCGTCCGGCCGTCCGGACGAGCGGCTGATCTGGATCATTGGCGGCGCGCTGGTATCCGGCATGGCAGTGATGCTGGTGCTGGTGATGCTGTTTGGCGGCTTTAGCCGGGATGGAGCGGGTACGTCTGGCAAACCGGTCCGGGCTTCCTATGGGGATGACCCGGTGGTGGCTGCGGCGGCCAAGGTTACGCCGGCTGTGGTGAGTGTGGTGAGCACCTTCAAGGATGGGGAGAAGGTAACGGGAACAGCTATCGGCTCGGGCGTTATTTTCGATAAGGACGGCGGCAAAGCACGGATTGTCACCAACAATCATGTGGTGGAGGGCGCCGCGGCTTACGAGGTGGTTATGTCCGGGGGAGACCGGAAAAAAGCAACGGTTCTGGGAAGCGACCGGATTACCGATCTGGCGGTGATGGAGGTGGATGCCGCCGGGATTAAGGAGACGGCTGTGTTTGGCGATTCGGACAGTCTGAAATCGGGGGAAACCGCCATCTCCATCGGCAATCCCTTGGGTTTGAATTTTGCCCAAACCATTACGGTAGGCGTGATTAGTTCTCCCAAGGTGCTGCTTCCCTCCCTCACGGACGGCATGGGCGGCGTAGAATGGGAAATGAACCTGATTCAGACGGATGCTGCTATCAATCAGGGCAATAGCGGCGGCGCGCTGGTCAGTCTGGACGGCAAGGTGATCGGCATCAACAGCATGAAGCTGGCGGAAACGGGAGTGGAAGGTCTGGGCTTTGCCATTCCCATCAATGAGGTGAAGCCGATCATCGACGCGCTGATCCAGGATCAGAAGGTGAAGCGGCCGTACATCGGGGTGTCTACCTTGGACCTGGCCGGATTTAAGGAAGGCGTGGAAATACTGAAGCTTCCGGCGGAGGTAAAGGGCGGCGCGGTGGTCATGGAAGCCCAAGGACCTGCCAAAAACGCCGGGCTCAAAACCAACGACGTTATTGTGGAAATGGACAGTGTTTCCATCGACGGAACCCTGGCGTTGCGCAAGTATTTGTATAATGAGAAGAAAATAGGGGATAAATTGAAAATCAGCTACTACCGGGCAGGCAAAAAATCCTCCGTCACCCTGGTGCTGGAGGAATTGAAATAAGCAACGAGAGAGCCCGGCTGCAGGATTCTGACCCAGACCGGGCGGACAGAAAGGACAACAGGTGAAACCGTATGTTTGTTGTATGCAAGGATCATGTGGAGCTGGCCATTGACCGCTTTGTGGACGAATATGAAGACGCGCCGGATGTGGTGGATCTTAAGGAAACCCATTTCCGCAGCTGGAATCCGCCGCCAACCTGTGAGGAAAAGGGCTGCACCTGCGAAGCCAAATATTTGGTGGTGTAGGGCGTGGCATGTGGATATGTGGAGAGGACTGCGGATGAACAGAGGAAATGCTGCCGCGGGGAGGCCTTGTCCACATGTGGATAATTAGATTTGGAGAGAGAAACAGGTTGTTCACAGGATCACTGGGGCGTTATCCACAAAACGGGAGCGCCTATGAGGCACCGGCATCCGGAATGAGAGGCAGCAGACGATGCTTCCTTTTCGGAGCCGGTGTTTTTGGTGCAGACGAGACGGCAATATACGGACTAGAGCGGGGGAGCATACATGCACATTCAAATTGCAGCAGTCGGCAAGCTGAAGGAAAAATATCTGGTGGACGGCACCGCCGAGTACATAAAGCGCCTGGGCCCATACGCCAAAGTACAGATCAACGAAGTCCCGGACGAAAAAGCCCCGGACAACATGTCCGCGGCGGAGGAAGAGCAAGTGAAAGCCAAGGAGGGGGAGCGCCTCCTGGCCCTGATCAAACCGGACACCTACGTCATCGCCCTCACCCTGGACGGCGCCATGTGGTCCTCGGAGGAGCTGTCGTCGCAGCTCCAAAACTTAGCCACCTACGGCCGCTCCAGCGTCGCCTTCGTCATCGGCGGCTCCAACGGCCTCGCCTCCGCCGTCCTAGAACGCGCCGACGCCAAACTCTGCTTCGGCCGCATGACCCTGCCCCATCAGCTGATGCGGCTGGTGCTGGTGGAGCAGGTGTATCGGGCGTTTAAGATAATGAGGGGGGAACCGTACCACAAGTAACGGCAAGTTTTTGGCTAAAATCTCTTAGCGGGCATGGAATGTGGCTTTGTGTGGCATGGGTTTGGGATGGCCCAGACATGAGGAAAAAGTCTGCTTAAAGCGGCTTCTGCGTGTTTTTACGCTACAGGACGATGCGGTATCTGGAGGGGGACTTTTGCTTGCGGAAAGCAAAAGCCCCCTCCGCCGTTTTGGCGGAAGGGGCCAGTTCAAAAAAATGCTTTTGGATGGTCGGGTCAAGTTCCAGCTCGATGCCGGAGACGTTGCGGGGGCCTTTCATGTGAACCTGCTTGACTACCGTTTGCAGGAGCGTTTTCTGCGTTTCCGGTGGTGAGCCTTTGAGCAGGCGGTGGAACTGGCTGAGCGCCAGCCTCACCTGCTGGAGCGGGATGGGATTAGAGGTGCTGTCAGCCAACTGCCGCTGGGCTTCCGTTCTTCGCCGTTCCAGCTGCTCGTGCTGGGCTTTCAGCTCGCCGAGCCGCTCCACGAACAGGTCGTCATCGACGGTGCTCGCCTCAAACAGCTTGAAGAACCGTTTTCGCTGGCTCTCGATGGATGCCAGTTCTTTGTCGATTGCCGCCAGTTCCTTTTGAAGCGGGGCCACGCTAACGGTTCGTTCCTTGTTCAACTGCTTGACCACATCCTCCAGCACCTTGGGCTTATGGACAACTTCAGCCAGACGGTCAAAGACAATGCTCTCCACCAAGTCAGCCCGGACAGAGTTGGAGCTGCACACCCTGCGTCCCCCGTTGCGGAAGTTGTTGCAGACGTAGTACCTGCGGATGACGACGGTGCCGTCCTTGAGGGTGTCGCGGACGCGGTGAGCGCCCAGCGTCGTCCCGCACTGGGGACATCTCAGCAGCCCGGTCAGCGGGTAGGTGCCGTCGAAGACACGCGGCGGGGAGAAGGACTTTTTGGAGAACAAAGCCTGCACCGTTTCCCACAGGTCTGGAGTGATGATGGCGTCGTGCTCGCCGTCTACGATGATGGGGTTTGGGTTGATGCCCTTGCGTCGCTTCTCGGCCCAGTTTTCGCGCACGTTGTACCGGATCTTGCCAACGTAAACGGGGTTATTGATGATCGTCTTGATGGCAACGCTGCTAAACGCATTGCCTGGCTTGGTTTTGTAGCCTTCCTGGTTCAACTGATTGGCGATGCTCCAAAGACCCTGTCCGTTGGCGTACATCTGAAAGACTTTCCTGACAAGCTCTGCTTCGATGGGGTTTACACGCAAAAGGGACTCCTTGGTGGTGCCTACAGGAACCTCAACCACGTCGTAACCCAGAACCTGCCCGCCGTTCCACTTGCCGTTCTTGGCTCGCTGTTTCATTCCCATCTTCACATTCTCTACGATGACGTTGCGTTGGTACTCAGCCATGACCCCCATCATTTGCATCATTGCCCGTCCAGCGGAGGTAGATTGGTCGAACTCGGGGTCAGAAACGCATCGAAGAGTAACGTTATTTTTTCTCAGTATTTCCATTATCAGTAGCTGATCTGAAAGTTTTCTCGAGAGGCGGTCAAACTTCCACAACCACAGTTCGCTTATTTTACCTGCTTCGATGTCTTGAAGAAGTTGAACGACGGCGGGACGATCTTCGATGGTTTTTCCGGAAATCCCTGCGTCTACGTATTCTTTCCGGATGATCTTCCCCTCTTGTTTGCACTTGGCCTTGACTTCTTCAAGCTGGGCCTCGATGCTGAAGCCTAGCTCCGCTTGCTCCTCGGTGCTTACGCGGATGTAAGCAACGCTGTTCACGATCTCTGGGAAGGGGGATGACAGAACTGAGAGTGGGAGATGAACGGTTTTGCGCTTTGACATTGTACAGACCTCCTTGGTTATGCTGCTTGTTTATGTGTAGTTAGCCATTCAATGGCAAGCTCTAACTCCGCTGTTACATCGTCTTCCGACTCCAGAAGTTCAGTGACAGCCTGAAAAGTCAGTTCATCTACTCTGGCAAGAGCGTATCGTTTGGAAGGCTTGCAGAGGTAACTCTTGACCAGCCCGGAAAGAATCTGGATCATCACTTGGTAGTTGTCAGTCGTGGGAACAAAGGTTAGCTGCATCGGGAAGTTCCTCCTCTGAGAAGATGTTAGTTGAAACAGGGCGGTACGGAACAGGTGCCGCTCTGATGCACTTTGTTGGGATGGTTGGAAAAGGTGTCGCTCTGTAGCCGCCCTGACCTGCACTGTACCGGACGTCCGGCAGTGCGCTTGAGTACACCTGCAGTTCGACTGTCCTCTTCAGCCCATCCCTTGACAGTGCTGGGCTGAAGACGAACAGTGCGGGAGGACGGAACGAACTTTCAAGCCAAACGGACAACCTCGTACTCGCCGACAATGGTCCGCTCAAAACGGTAGTCGTCGAGGTCAAACCGCTCCGGCTTGCTGTCCAACCACTCGCTGATGCCCAGGCCCCGAAATACGCGGTTCGGCAGGTAGTTCAGGTCAAACTGGATGTCTTCGAAGTGGGAGGCGCTCTCCACAGCTTGGCGTTCGGCTTCCTCAAAGTCTGTTCCAAGCAGGAGGAGACCTTCGTCGTCTTCGCTCTCATCCTCATACAGCCATTCCTCCGTGTCATCTTCTACCCACGCATCCAACTCCTTGCCAGCAGTGACGCGAACGGGTGTTTTTGGATTGCCGTCCAAGTCATTGAACAGAGCGGCCAGGTCTTTCTTTCGCGCGTCCAGAAGCTTCAAGCCGGGGGCGTATCTCCAGCCGTCGCTGCTTGTCCAGTCAGGTGTTGGCAGTCCAGCTTCAAGCAGCGCTGTTCGAAACGCGGTCAAAAAGACTTTGCGGTTACGGCTTGCCTTGGAGGCAAAGTCTGTTTCGCCTTGCTGCCTGCACCACGTTTGGAAGCGCTCAAACACCTCGTTCTTGCCAAGCCGGTCGGTTGGAGTTCCGACTTCAACGTAATCCGCCACAAACGAAATGACAGGGTTTTGCTCACACTTGTAGTCGGCGACGGCTTGCTGGATGGCGTCTGAAGAACTGAAGGCAAAGTCGGTTGCCCGAAGTCGCTTCAACCCTTCCATCGCGAAGTTGAAGATGCCCGGCAGCTCTTCCAAGAGCTTTTCTAGCAGCATTTTGTCAGCCTCTGCGCCTTTGAACACGCGGCGAAACGGAATGATCACCAGACGGCGGAAGAAGCCGTGCGTTTTGTCCAAGGTGGCCGGGAGAGCATTCATGGCAAACAAAAGCTTACAGACCGGGCGGTAGCTAAAGCCCTTCTCGAACTTGTTCTCCACCCGGATCGGGTCGCCTGCAGCGATGCTCTTGATCTGCTGCGTGTTCAGTCCTTTTTCGCTGAACTCGTTCTCGGAGGACACGTTGAGCAGCTTTCCGACCAGCTCGGCCCGCGTAAACGGCTGGTTGAGCTCGTTCATTGCGACATGGGAGACATTTTGCTTTCCGCACAGGCGTTCGATGACTTCCAGGAGCACGGACTTTCCGTTGGAGCCGATGCCCTCCAGAATGAACATTTTGTGGGCTCTCGTCTCGGCTGTGCAGCAGTACCCCATCATTTCCTGAACAACCCGGATGATCTGCTGATCCCCTTGAAAAATCTCGTTCAGGAACTGGAGGAACCTTGGGCATTTCGCATCAGGGTCGTACCCGATGGGAGTCTGGATACTGGAGTGAAAGTCCGGATCGTGCTCCTCCAGCTCGAACGTCTCGGTGTTGAACATGCCGTCCGCCAAGTTGAGATGGACTTTGTTCGCGTCAAACTCAGGTACATATGTGGCAAGCCGGGCAAGCGTGGTCATGTAGCTGCTCTCCCATGCCGGACGCCAGACGCCGGGCTGCTCCTCTTGGATCATCCCAAACAGCATGCGTTGCAGCTGCTTGTCAAGCAATGGTCGCCAAACGCCATGCTCGTACAAGAAGAAGCGCTCACCCCTGGTGACTCGCAGCACCAGCGTTTGAAGAACATGCTGAGCGAAAAGGTTGGGGTAGACGTCCGTGATGCCTTTAACGGGGTCACAGACAAAGCCCTTGCGCTCCAGATCCTGGATACGTCCGGCTGACAGGGTGACCTCCAACAAACCTGAACGGGCTGCGTTCTTGTCCTCAGCTTCCTGATGTTGCTTCAGCGCCTCGTTGAAGTCCCGCTTGGGGACACCGTAGCCCTCCAGCAACACTTTCAGGCGCTGGAACTCGGCGGGAGCATCCTTTCGGGTTTGCAGCAATGCGTCCAGCACATCACGTTCAAACGGAGCGCCAGGATCGCCTGCCTTGAACTGCTCTCCTGCCCGTTCAATGACGTCTCTTGCTTCTTGAGAAGGTAACAATGGATTCACCTCCTTTCGTGTGAAAGTGAGCCCAGTTTAGCACGGAATAGAAGGCGAGAAAACTTGACAATGATGGAGGAAATGAAAGCATTCAAGAGATTGATCGAAGCGTCTGCTAAAGCTCGCCGAGCTTTTGACAGTGAAGTTCGAGGGGGAACTCCCGGAAGGGATGAATATTTGTGTCATTCATAGCCAGCCAAAATTCCTTACACGGTAAATAACGAGGAAATCTGAACCATTATGGGGACCAGGTAGCGAAAAAAGGTTGCGTCGCCGTTTTGGGCTCGACGTTCAGGGTCTTACAGCCTTGATGAAAACAAGAACATTTTGAAAAAAAGCCCCCTTGGAATGCCAAGGAGGCTGTGCTCTAAACCTTTCCAACAAAAGTATCCCGCGCGATGTTGCCGACGACGTTGGTGGAAACGCCATCAAACACGGCTCCTGTGATGCCGCCCACAAAAGGAACGGCCTTGCTCAAGGCGGTGGCACCTTTTTGGCCTAGCTTGGCTGTCAGCTTTACGCTAACGCTCGTGTTTACCTTGGCGATGACCTCGCCTGAAAGCTTGGCCAGCATATGCTCGGTCAGCTTAGCGCCCAGCTTTACGCCGGAGGTCTTGACGACATCCTTGGCAGCATTGCCGCACAAGCAGACGAAGGATAGTGCCTTTACCCGGTCATCCTGAACGTTCTGGCCTCCGATGTGGGCGATGGCGGCGATCATCCTAAGCTGGATATAGATGGCGCTCGCTACGCTTGCTGGTGCAGCAATGGGTAGTGTTGCGATGCCGCCGACACCTGTCAGAAAGCCTGTGGCTGCGCTTTTCAACCGTTGTGCGCGGATGAGGGCGTTAGCCTGCTCCTGTGGAGTTGTGTTCTTTTTCATGTACTCCTCCGCCAGTTCCACGGCAGACTGCGTCTGGGGCAAGCCACCCTCAACCGCTTTGTCGTAGGCCCAGGACAGCAGCTTGAGCACTGCCTCTGAGTCGATTTTCATTGGTTTCACCTCCTTCAGTTCTGGAAGTTGTCCGCCTTGACGCCTCCCCCTACCGGAACTCCCCCGTTATCCTGCTGCTGCCCAAAGACTTCAAGTGGTGGAAACTTGTCGGACGTGATTTGGACAAAGATGTCCTGGTCCTTTTTGCCGAAAGCAAAGCTCTTGACGTTGGAGGGGTCATCCACTTTAAAGGCCATCCTGTAGCCCTTGGTCATGCCGCCCTTGGCGATGGTACGGGAACTGGAGTTGAGCGGGCTCAGGGCCGTCTCCAGGATTTCCCCGTCGAAGGTGATGAGAAAGAAGTCAAGGCTGGACACGTGTAGGGAGTTGTCACCCCCGTTTTTCAAGTCAAACTGCATCGCCACGGTGCTGTCGTCTGGGTAGTAGGTGGCTCCCAGCAGGTCGATCACTACCCCTTTGGAGTCACTCTTGTCCGTAGAAGGAGAAGGGGAGGGTTCCGGGCTAGATGTGACGGACGCTGTCGCCTTGGTCGTTGCCGCTGGAGATGAAGAGGGGGAAGCATCGCTTGTGCTACTGGTTGGCTTGGAGCCGCAAGCGGAGGCAAAAAGGGAGAAAACGGCTAAGAGAACAACGAGTTTTTTCATGAGTGGGTCAGCTCCTGTGTGTGGTTATTTGGTTGACGACGAAAAGCATGTTGTTAGGTCATGCTGATGGAAGGTTGTCCAGAAAAAGGTAGTCCCATTATACCATCCTTAGTTCCTTTGGGGTAGATTTTTGTTCGAAAAACCCTATCGTCCCTTGGTTGCTGAAGAGGGCTAGTCTATGTTTTCCTTAGGGTGATTGATGTGAGCGAAATCATGAAGAAGGTCGGAGAGGGAATCCGGCACTACCGGAAGAAAAGGGGATGGAACCAGGAAGAACTGGCCCATCTGGCGCAGGTTCACGAAAGCTACGTTGGCAAGCTTGAGCGTGCCGAGAAGGTGTGCTCTGTAGACGTGATGGAAAGGGTGACAGCCGCTTTAGGCGTCTCTATGGTGGAGTTTTTTAGCTACATCCAGCCGGAGGGTAAAAAGAGTGCTGGGACCACGCTAGAAGAGATTGTGGACCGACTCCGCGGGAGAAGCGAAGAGGAACAGAGAAGGGTGCTCAAGGTGATCGACGCTGTGCTGGACGACAAGCTCAAGTGAAGGGAAAACAAGGAGCGGAGTGTTCAGGGGAATGGGTTTTGAGCCGCGCTGCTGCCCTGATGGGGAGAGGCCTTGAGGGGCAAGGGGTTAGCTTGGCTGGGCATTTGCACTTGGCCCGCCCTGACCTGCACTTTCGTTCTAGGGCAGAAGCCGTGCGGCTGAGGGCAGCTCCAGGGCAGCCGAAAAGCCTTGCTCGTCTAGGAAGAGCGGCAAGGGCGGCTGTTTGGCCGACCAGTGGGCAGAGTGGTGAAGAGATGTTTTTGAGCAGGCGGTGCAACCACGTTGTGCCGTCTTTTGGCGTTTTGTTGTTGACAGTGCGGCTGAGGGCGGGAGGAGAGCGGGTGAAAACCCTTGCTGGGCTTGGAAAGTGCAGGAGAACAGCTCAACTTGAGCAGGGCAGGGTCTACAGAGGTTTGGTTTTTGACTTCCGACCGAGCTTCTTCTTCTCCAGACGAAGGCTCAGCAGTTCCAGTCGCAGTTTGGCATCCAGGGCGAGGATGCTCTTGAGGATGACTTCAATCGCTTCCAAGTCGGGGACTTCCTCGCAGACGGAGCGCTGATCCAGGATGGCCTCCTGAGCTAACTCGCAGGTTTCAAGCTGCCGGATTAGGCGGTCTTCCGTTTCGATCAGTTTTTCGTATGCTTCTTGGCGTGCTTCGGCTACATCCATGGTTCTTCATCCCCTCCCGTCTGTTTTGTCGCGTCTCCTGTCTGCTGCCGTTTTGTCTCGTTCAAGAAAGGGTCCGAAAGACAGACGTACAGCAGAGAGTTGGTCAGTTCTGTTGCCCACTGGATGGCGGTCAGAACTTCGGAGCCGTGAAGGGAAGGGGCATCCGCAAAGCAGTCCTCTTCCCAGACCAACTCTGCTTTCTGTTGCTGTTCATCGACTTCAAGGAAGAAGTCCGAGCCGTCGACGTAGGGGTTCGCCTCCCAGGCGTGGGACGTCCGGAGCACGACGCGAACGCGATGGGTTGGCCTGTGGCCGTCATCAGGTATCTTGGTCAGCCCGTTGTCCTCGCCCTTCTGAAATGGTTTTGCCGCTGCTGCCATGACCCAGACGTTTGAGCCTTCGTTCGGGGGAGAGCCTTTGCGGTCGAACGTTTCCTTGAGCTTGCGGACGAGTAGTTCGTTCGCCGTCAGCTTCTTTGCGCTTGTTGGCTCAGCCATTGTTCTGCCTCCTCGTCGTGTGTTCCCGCCAGCGTGAAGAACGTCACCACAAAGTCGTTGTCAAGCAGCGCCGCGAGCCTGTACGCTTGAACCTCGCCAAGGTTCAGCTTTTCAACAAACTCGACTGCGTGGGGGAGAGGCACGCCGCTTTCGCTGCTGAGTCCTGCAAAGTTCAAACTGCGCAGATCGTCACCCGCTTCCAGCAAGACGATGGGCCAGTGCTGGTCAAGGCGGAGCATGCCTTCCTCGTCGTCAGCCAACTCAGCCTCCAGTTTTTGAAAGAATTCGGCGATGTGCTCGACCAATGTTTTGTACGCTTCTAAAGTCCGGTGAAGCGCTTCGATATCCTGTGGGGTGTTGATGGTAATCAAGTTTATCCCTCCTGAAAAAGTAAAACCCCCTTGTATAAGGAGGCCCTCTATCTTGCAAAATAATAATATATATATTGAAATCATGTTAATGCGGTTCAATTGCAAACTTTCTGCTTTTTTTCCATCTAGTATAATGGTATAACTTAGTATAAAAGGGAGGTATAGCGATGCGATTTCCAGATGTAGAAACAATTCTTAAAATCCATTATCAGTTGGTTGAGATGTTTATTGATGATGATGATTCAATAAGTCCTCCGGGGCCTAAAAATGAGTCGTTACTACATTCAGCTGCATCTAGACCACATACTGGTATGGGTGGGGAAGATAAATACAATACAGTCGAAGCCAAGACGGCAGCGCTTTTTCATTCATTGATTCATAATCATCCGTTTCACAATGGTAACAAGAGAACAGCGCTTGTAAGTATGCTTGTTTCTCTGGATATGAATTCGCGGCGGCTGGAAGCGTCAGACGACAACTTGTTTGAATTTGTTGTCTCGGTTGCTAGTCATAATCATCCGTTTGACGGAACTTCAGACGATGTAGTTGATAATATCGCAGGTTGGATTCGGCGGAACAGTGTTTCCCGTAAATACGCACCAAGTTCAATGAAAGTGACAGATTTCTTAGAAAAGTGTGCTGTCGCTGGGTGCCGAGTTAGATTGAGTGATGATGGAAGAAATCGGCTTGTTCAATCTGCTAATACTCCGAAAATTATTAAATTTGGGGTTCAAAATAAAAAGCTTACAGGGCAAGTTGTGAAGAGATATTTAAGAGACTTGGGACTTTCAGAGGCCAGAACAGGTATTTATCTAGACGAATTTCAAGAAGGAGACATAACTCAGCAAGAATTAATGATACAATATAGAACAGTACTGAAAAGATTAGCCCATGCCTAGACTACTTACTTTTTGTATTGATCTCTTTTCGTCGGAGGCACCCTGTGCGCAGGGTGCCTTTAAAACTTGCCGTTTCAGATAGCGCGGAGAACCGTATCATAAATGATCCGAGGCTTTTTGGCATTAACCGCGTACTGGGCACGGAAAGCTGCCCCGGCCACCCAGGGCAAAGATCACAATGTAAAGTAAATTGTGCGAGGAAAAATTAATAGGGGTGATTTAATATGCACAGGACTTCCAAGAAGGCTATCCATAGCCAAAAGCTTAATCGATAATCAAAGAGGAAAATTCACAATTCAAATTGACGGAGACTTATTTAAGTCGAGAATCTATATGCCGAAAGAACAGGAACTCGCTAAATGTGACAGAGATCACAAACTATAAAGGTATATACATTAGAATAATGATGAGTAAAGAAGTTAACAGTACCCAATAGGATACTTTGAATAAGATAGGGGTGATATAAAATGGCAAATGTCCACATAGAAAACAATGAGTTGCTGCTTGAAGCAAGCCTGGAGGATATTGAAACGATCGTTAAAGAGGCAGTAAAAAACATCGATCAATACAAAGAGGAAATTTCCGTCATCTATGATAAAATGCCAAAATTCGAGTATAAGCACTTTTGTTTCTATGCCTACTCCACGTATCGCTTATTGGAAAAGGCCCTTAACTTTTCTTGCGATGAGGTGGGTCATTTCCGATTAATTGCTCCAGAAGAATTTTATTATGCATTCTTTGGTGTCATCTCCACACTGCATCATGAACATTGTGCCAAATAAGTATGTTTAGGAGGAATGAAAATGGAAAACTATAAATCTACAGTAAATGCAACAGAATATCCGCCACAAATTAAACATAAGGTTATTTTTGAAACCTTTGATGCGTTGCAATCAGGAGAAGCGATGTTGTTAATCAATGATCATGATCCCAAACCGTTATTTTTCCAATTTGGAATTGAACGGCCTAATCAATTTACATGGGAATATATTGAACAAGGACCGGTCACCTTCCGTGTAAAAATTGGACGTGTGTAAAAAAACGCTTGTCGTAAGCTGGCTGCCTGTTTGTCATGTCCCTCATGGATATCGTAGGGTTTTTATCCTATCCAATAGTCATCAGGTACAGCATGTGATTGTATTATCTTTCATGGGATATGAGGATGTTTACAACGTCAAACAGAAAGTAAAAACACACGAGATTCAGGATCCCTCCCTCTTATGGGGCCTTTCAGTTGTAAAGTCTCTCATTGGTACGGAGACCCTGGAATCAGAGGATGGATATGTAAGCATCCGACCTAAACCAATGCATGAAGATGAACTCTTACCCATCGGCGAATTTCTGAAGGCTGCAGAAGAAGGGAAGTTTCTATTAAATCAGTGAATAAGATATGTTTGCGAATTGAAAATGGTTAGAAGCGATCCGTTTTATCCCGGACCGCTTCTAGCCATTTTTCGGTAGGTATTATTGATTATTGATCGCGTAATGGCAATCATATCCTATCCTGAAGAGGATGAGGATGAATGGGACAACGAAGAGGACTAATGACATAAAAATGATCCGAATGGTCCCCTCACGATAGACAGTGGAAAATCAATTATTCACTGTGAATCCGAGGGGCTTTTTCATGCCTGCGAAGGCTAAGCGCTTATACTTGTGAGCCGCAGCGCAAAAATTTCGCCCAAGAGATGATATGCTGAAAAAAAAGCCACTTTAGGGTACGATGATTCCTTCTTTCAAGGAAGCCTCTTGATGATGAACGGCTGTGCCCAATTTGTGGAAGGTCAAACCAAGCCTTTTCTTTTGTAACGAATGATTGAACCGTCCACGCCGCGGCGCATTGTTCCAGAGGAACCAAGTATGAACATTAATATCTCAATTGGACTTTTATATAATCAGGATGTTGGTCAGGGGTGTAGCTCTATTCCTCTTATAGGGTATAATGCTAGTATAGACGCTTGGGCATTGATGGCGACTTGAAGAAGGAGAGCTTATGACATTTGAACAATTGCAGTTGATTCCCCCCATTATTAAAGCGATAGCCAAGGAAAATTATACACAGCCTACGCCTATACAGGAGCAAGCAATCCCGCCGGTGCTGGCAGGTCGTGACTTGTTCGGCTGCGCCCAGACGGGGACCGGTAAGACAGCGGCTTTTTTGCTGCCGATCATTCAGTTGCTGAGCACACAGCAGGGTCGCCCGAACGGCAAGCGCGTCATCCGTTCACTGATTTTGACACCTACCCGTGAGTTGGCAATCCAGATTGCCGACAACGCTAAAGCTTACGGTTGCTTCACGAATCTGCGCTGTGGCGTGATCGTGGGCGGCGTCTCGCAGAGGGCTCAGGAGCAGTTGCTGGAGCAAGGCACGGACATTCTGATTGCGACACCGGGCCGCCTGATCGACCTGATGAACCAAGGGTTCGTCGACCTGCGTCACGTACAGATTCTGGTGCTGGACGAAGCCGATCGGATGCTCGACATGGGATTCATTCATGATATGAAGCGGATCATAGCCAAGCTGCCGGTCAAGCGGCAGACGTTATTCTTCTCTGCGACTATGCCCCCCGAGATCATGTCCTTGGTAAACTCGTTGCTGAAGAATCCGGTGAAGATTGAGGTTACCCCTGCTTCCACAACGGTTGAGAGGATTAAGCAGATGCTCTACTATGTGGACAAGCCGAATAAACTGCTGCTGCTGATTGATCTGCTGCAGGACAAGTCCATCGCGAACGCTCTCGTGTTCACCCGCACGAAGCACGGCGCTGACCGGTTGGTGCGCGGCTTAACGAAGGCGAAAATTACTGCGCAGGCCATTCATGGCGACAAATCGCAGAATGCCCGCCAAGCGGCGTTGAATAACTTCAAGGTCGGCGCGACCCGCCTGCTGGTGGCGACTGATATTGCGGCACGGGGTATCGACATTGAGGAACTATCGCACGTTATTAACTATAACTTGCCGAATATACCGGAGACGTATGTCCATCGGATCGGCCGTACCGGACGTGCGGGCTTAAGTGGGATTGCGATTTCGTTTTGCGAGGACGAGGAGATTCCTTATCTGAAGGATATCGAGAAGCTGACGAAGCAGAGAATCCCGGTGATTGCCGATCATCCTTACCCAATGACGATTACGCAGCCAACACCGGCGGCGGTCGGAACGGCCAAAGCCAACCCAGCACCATCCAAGGGCGGTGCTCGCGGACATAACGGCAAAGCAGGCGGCCACCGCAGACGGTGATCAAATGCGGGAAGGTCAGCCGGACAATTGACCACCAGAAAAATGATTTTGGCTCTAAGTTACGAATATGAAATAAGCAGTTACTTGAAACGGATTAAGCTGTGCTGCACAAGTAGCGTCTACTTATCGTTCAACGGGAGCCGATAGCTTAACTTATCGAGATCAAAGAAAGGGCCATCCTTTGCGGGATGGCCTAAAAACTTGCCATTACAGACAGCGCGGGAAACGATGTGATTTGTCAAGGCGCTTCAGGATTCTTCTGGAAAGCAAAATGTGACAAAGCAAACTTCCCATCCTTGTAGCTCGCATGGGCGTCGATGTGGCCGATGGATTGGGGGATAGCAGATTTTTCTAATATGATTTCAGCGCCAAACTGGGCCTTCAATTGTTTGTTTTCGTGTTCAAAACGGACGATGTTACCGAAGACCAAATGGTCGCCAACTTTCCCAAACTCCGGAGATTGATAGTCTTTTAAGCTGACCGAAGCGGATGTAGAGTCGATGGAAATTTGGCCAAACAGAACATCATTCTGCTGGATCGTCTTGAATTGGACAGCTTCGTCGAGTTGGGCATTGTAGTTTTTGAACACATGATCTTGAAAGTATTCCGGATCGGCAGGATCAATATTGATCATATGTAGTTCCTCGACGGAAATGCCGGTTCCTGAACCGATATATAGTATGACTGAAAGCTCCTGTCTACCGTCACCATCATAATCCTCCACTTGCAAACGGGGTAGAACGCCAGTGGGTGTCATATACATCCAATCCAATTCATGGGCTTCGTCTCCAATGCGCAGGGTAACACCATTTTCTTCACCGTAAAGGAATATTTTATGTTTTGGAATGGAAGCTATCAGTTCCTTACTTGAACCAGAATTGTTAGTAGGCGCGGCAGACGGATCGGATGAGGATTCGGGGGAAGGCGCAATCATCTCCTGGGTGGGAACAGGCGTAGAAGAGGGATGGACCTGTTGGCTTGAACAAGCAGTCAAAATCGAACTTGCTAAAATGAACGATGACCAAAACCGGATATGAAATTCAACTCGCAAGATAGCCTCCCCATTTCGCATTTTGTTTCTCCATTAGACGATTATGGTTTGGAAAAAGTTCCATAAATATCAAACCTGCCGTTACCGACAGCGCGGAGAACCGTATCATCGGTAGTGGTAAAGCAGAGAATCGAGCTAAATGTTGAAGCGGCAATGCTAAGTTTGCAGGTTGGAGCTTAAATTGTTGAAGCACTCGACACATGTGGAGTGTATATCATCAATGATTTTGGAAAAATAGGGGAGTAGCGGGTGCGAAGATCAGGGCGAAGGCTCTGTCAACAACAAATACAATTAGAGCCAGGGCAGTGCGGGAACTGATTGCAACTAGTGTGATAACTTCGGCTGTATAAAATAAACGACCGGAATCCGTCTATTGACGGTTCCGGTCGTTTATTTTTATAGTGCGCCCGGCATGGGCGATAACTAGGCGGTGCAAGTCCGCTACAGGCTTGGCAGTAGGAACTGTTAGCTGAAGGCAAGGGTGTCCGTCGCGAGGCGGAATCTGAAGGAAGCCGGAGGCAAACCCTCGGTCTGACGAACAGAAATCACATACAAGGCATGGGGAGACGGACGAGCTTGCTATACAAAGCAAAGTCCAATACTGCCCGAATCTCCACCATGTAGATGTGGCAGATAGATGAGGGGAAAGTTATCGCTCTTACCCGGGGAGATCTCACAGACGTGGAGTAGGGAAAAAAATCCGAAACATGGAGTAAAGCTTGCTGTGAGAAGTCAGCAGAGGCCATACTACCGAATTTTTTTTTTCGGGAAGGGCCGAACAATCGTAAGTCTTGAGTAGGTACAGGAAGGAGAACCGGCGTGTTGAAAGCAGAATACCGAAAGGGCTGCCCTCAAAGGGATAGTGTGGATCGCGTTGAGAATGCGGGAGCGCGGAGTGCCGGAGCTCGGGAAAGTAGAGAAAGAGACGGTGCAGACGACCTGCTTGAAAAGATACTAAGCAGAGACAACCTGAATAGAGCTTACAAGCAGGTCAAAAGCAACCATGGAGCACCAGGCATCGATGGAATGACTGTCGAGGCAGCACTACCGTGGCTGCGAAAGAACAGAGACGAACTTTTGCAAGGTATCCGGGAGGACAGATACAAGCCAAGCCCGGTGCGGCGCAAAGAGATTTCCAAACCAGATGGAAGCGGAGTGAGAAAACTCGGCATCCCGACAGTCGTAGACCGCGTCATCCAACAAGCGATTGCCCAACAACTGCAACCGTTGTTCGAGCCGCTCTTCTCAGAGGGCAGCTATGGCTACCGTCCGAAGCGGAGCGCGCAACAGGCGATCCGGAAAGTGAAAGTCTATGCGGAGCGGGGGTACAGCCATGCGGTGGAAATCGACCTCTCGAAGTACTTTGACACGCTGAACCACGAATTGCTGATGAACCTTCTCCGTAAACAAATCCAAGACAAGCGCGTGACCGAGTTGATAAAGAAATATCTGAAAAGCGGGGCCATGGAAAACGGAGTTCGCCGGGAAACCGAGGAAGGTGCGCCTCAAGGAGGCCCCTTATCGCCCCTGTTGGCGAACATCTATCTGAACGAATTCGATCAGGAGATGGAAAGGCGAGGCGTCATCGTCATCCGCTATGCAGACGACATCGTCGTGCTGGCGAAAAGCAAACGGGCAGCAACGCGACTTCTAGAATCCAGCCGAAAATACCTAGAGAACAAGCTAAGACTACAAAGGTGCAAAACCTACGAAAATTAGGGATACCGGAGTGGCAGGCGTACCAATGGGGAAATACAAGGTTGGGCTACTGGCGCATTGCCGGAAGCGCAGTGCTAAATCGCTCTGTAACAAACGAGAAGCTCGCACAGGCAGGGTATTATGACTTCCCCGCCCGGTACGAGCATCTTCGTAACGTGCACTCAAACGATTGAACCGCCGTATACCGAACGGTACGTACGGTAGTGTGAGAGGTCGGCTACTCAACTAATGGGTAGCCTCCTACTCGATCGGCGACAGCGGATTTCGATTTCGTGGACAAAGAGTCCAAACAGGCAATCCAGCTAAGCATACTATGAGATATCTCTGGAGGTTATTTACTATTTTGATAGGATGTGAGTGTGGCCACGCTGCATCCAACAGGAGGTATGGAAAATGGCATGGGGAGACCCTATTCAAAATTTATCTGGTCTAAGTGAGTTTGATCCGCTGGATGTAGTAGACATTATGGCGCGATTGATCTATTCTGAAGCCCGCGGGGAATCGACGGAAGGCAAGGTAGGAGTAAGAAAGGTTCTCGACAATCGGTATGATCATCCAGCACGTGATTCCGAGTTTGGTGGAGACACTTATAAGGAAATTATGCTTAAGCCATATGCCTTTGAAGGTTTAACTACAATCAGTGCCAGGGAACCGGATACAAATTCCACAGCATGGGATGATTGCGTTAGTGTGACATTAGGAACTTTGTCTGTTCCCAACCCGATTGGAAATTGCCTTTGGTTCGTGACAAACTCTTATTTTAACAACAACGTGATTCAATCTGGCGGCGAGGAATACTGGAATTTCGGAGCAGGCAACAAAAAAATTGTTGAAAAAGTGATCGTAGACAATCAAACCTTTTTCCGTGTAGAAGGCTATTAAACTCATTATGAAATGAATCAACGCAGTATCCGATTTTAGGATACTGCGTTGATTCATCTGTTTTCAATAAACTGCAACCCTTCGATTTGAAGCTGACCATCTTTGTAACCATACACCGCGTCAACTGCTCCGATAAAATGTCCTGGAGACACTTGTGCAGAAACCTCGACATAGATAGCTCCACCTTGCATTCGGTATCGAACAATATTCCCAAATGCAACATCATCGAGCCATGAACCGGCGTCAGAATTATTATACTCGTAACTATAGTTCTTATTTTTTACGGTAATACTGTAAGTTCTCTTTTCGCCATTAATCAATAGTGAGGTCTGAACATATTTCTTAATTGAATTCTTTGGGTTATCAACTGGTATTTCAGAAAAATCCATGTTTAAGACATGAAGTTCTGAGGCTCTTATTCCAGTTCCATGGCCCTTAGTCAGCGAAATAACGATCTCATCTTCTGAATCGTCATCTACGTTGGCTACCCATAATTCGGGATAAAATGAGGGGCTTGTTACGTTTTCCCATTGGAATGACTTTGTACTCCCGTTTATTCTCACTTGGATATCGTGAAATACTCCCGAAGAATTGTCTGGTTTGCCTAGAATTGCAATGGATTTATCTTTACTTTCTGTTATTACAATGTGTTCATCAACGCTTGTAATGGCTTGTTGGTGTGGTGTCGTAACATCAGGTTCCAGTTGTGTACAAGCAGTTAAAAATAACAACTGGAAAATCATTAACGTCATTATTGTCTTTTTCAAAAGCATCACTCCTTGGCTGAATTATACCTCATTCCGAGGTAATTTCCAATTTTTGAACAAGGGGCGCTTAGGCCGGATAGTCCATGTTCCCCCATAAATCCTCCGGAAAATGGGACTACATCCGTCATATCCTTGAGATCAGGCCATTATACATTATTTCACGGACCAGCCAAAACTGGCGTGGCAATCAATAACCAGTTAAAAAGTGACCCTTAACATTGGCAGTAACTTCCCCTTGATTTGATCTTTTTTAATAAATCCCAAAATACGACTATACATACTGTGAGAGCGATTATCTCCAAGCACAAAATATGAATTATCCGGTACTCTCTTTTGAAATGTCACTTCCTCCAGACCAAAATCATTCGTTCCTGTACTTAAAAAATTCTCACTACATTCTTCACCATCAATGTAAAGTTGGTCTTCTCTGTACGCTTGCATGCCGGTCTTTTCATCGATTCCCACGAGCGCCACGTCGTCGGGAAGATCGGCGTGATACAGCCCAACAATGTCGTTCACCTTTTCCCGGAAGTGAGGGTCTTTGCTATGCAACCACAGGGTATGCTGATGGGGCTTGAGGGCGTGATCGTTCAAGATGCGCCAGACCGTGGAGCGGCTCATGGTCGCCCCTTCAACCGCCTCCGGGAGAACCTGAATCAAGGTGTCATAGGTCCAAAACGTTTGCTCTGGCCGATCATAGTGAGCGGGCTGATCACACGCCACGGCAATGACCTCGCAACGTAAGGCTTCGTCATAGGTCAACGGGGCACCCGGTCGCGGTGCATCCTCCAAACCCTCTACACGATCTTCAAGGAAACGGCGATGCCATTTCCGAACGGTTTTGGTGCTCACCTGTTGCTCTCGGGCTACCTGAGCCTGATGCTTGCGTTGTACCGCGAGTCCCCAAATGATGGAGGCCCGCTCCTTCATGCGGTACTCGGTTTTACGGCCATTTTTCATCTTTTTGATGCGTTTGTGTTCTTTGGTCGTCAGTCGAATCGTTTCCATCGGGATTCACCGCCCTGTTCCTTTTCTGGGTTTTTACCCGAAAAAGACCATAACGCAATAGAGTGGTTTAATGGGGAACGAATTTACGAGACGTTGTACTAGTTCTATCATGCCATCCACATTCCAAAATTGTCCATAGGTACATATTACTTCTTGCTTCAACAATTTGTTAACAATTGATGTTATCAGATGGTTTATATTTAGTTTAATTGATTAAACCAATGAACGGAATGGGGGAAGTGTATGAGTCAGGTCGAACATATTCAGAAGCAATTTAAGGAGTGCATCCCTCTATTGGAAGTGCTGACAGATGAAAACCGTCAAGCCATTATTATGCTGCTGGGACAACACAAATCGGGACTGAATGTCAATACGATAGCAGAGCATATCAAATTGTCCAGGCCGGCCATTTCCCATCATTTGAAGGTGTTGAAGCAGAATGGCTTCGTTAATTTTGAAAAGAAGAGCGTGGAAAATTACTATGTGCTGACTCTCCATCAGCCTCTTGAGCAGCTCAAATCATTAATTGCCGCGGTGGAAGCGGAGTGCAGCAGGGTTTGATGACTAACAATAGACATTGGGGAGGAGTTACAAACCAATTTTTTGTACTATTAGTTCATTTGTTTAAACCAATAACCATATGGAGAGTGAAGCAAAATGAAGGCTATGATCATTGAGAAGTACGGGAAGAATACCCCGATAATGATGTCGGAGCTGCCCACCCCTGATATCGGAGAACACGATGTGCTGGTAGAAGTTCATGCCGCCAGTCTAAATCCAATCGATTTCAAAATAAAGGAAGGGAAAATGAAATTCCTTTTAAAGTACAAGTTTCCTTTAATTTTGGGAAATGATTTCTCTGGGATTGTAGTTAAGGTAGGCGACCGAGTAAGTGCATTTAAACCAGGCGATGAGGTGTATGGAAGACCACGCAAGAGCCGTATCGGCACATTGGCGGAATATATTGCTGTACATGAGGAAGATATTTCGTTAAAGCCGCGGAATCTAACCTTTGAGGAAGCTGCCTCTATACCATTGGTCGGACTTACGACTTACCAAGCCTTTACCGATATTTTGCATCTTCAAAGGGGTCAAAAAATTCTGATTCACGCAGGTTCAGGAGGCGTGGGGACGTTTGCCATTCAATTGGCTAAATTAATGGGAGCTTTTGTTGCCACAACAGCAAGCGATAAAGGCTATGATTTGGTCAAATCCTTGGGAGCCGATCTGATTATTAATTATAAAAAAGAGAATTTTGAAGAGATGCTTACCGGATATGACGCGGTTTATGATACTTTGGGAGGAGCAGCCTTGGAAAAATCATTCCGTATACTGAAGCCAAGCGGACAAATCGTATCCATCTCTGGTCTGCCAAACGCAAGGTTTGGAAAGGAAGCAAAGTTGGGGTGGATGAAAACGGCGATTTTGTCCATGGTGAGCCGTAAGATCACCGCTCTTGAGAAGAAGAGCCAAACGGGATATCATTTTCTTTTTATGAAACCGAGTGGAGCGCAATTGAAGATTTTAAAGGAATTTATTGAGGCAGGGCACATTAAGCCCATTATTGATAAGGTGTATCCGTTGAAGGATTCCGGGCAAGCATTCCAGTACCTAGAGGGCGGAGGTGCCAAAGGAAAGGTAATCATTAGAATAAAGTAATCATCCGAATCGTTCCTTGAACGAAATGAGTTTGCGGAGCAGCATCTTCATAGATTGTGAAATTCTCGTGGAAATGGAAGGGCGGCCGCCGGATATGGCGGTGCGTCCTTTTTTTTGGATATGAAGCTGCTTGTGACAAGGAGATTTGGCAGCCTGCAAGGACTTTTTAAAAAAGTCGTCATTGCATTGGAATGCCGCATCCCTTACTTATATGATAATGGGGTATGATTCAACAAAAGCATAATCGGAGGTGCGCACAGCCTTGAACCGAATCAAGCGTTGGGGTGCAACAATCATCAGTCTGCGGGTCATATCCGTTGTACTTGCATTATCGCTGCTGCCGGTTGTCGGCTTCGGCACGCTTATGTATGTCATGGGAAGCCGGCTGATCGAATCGGAGGTGAACCGTTCCTCCTTTTCGGCCATGAGCCAGATCAGCAGGCAGGTGGAGGCGGCCGTCAGCCAGATCGAAAGCTTTTCCACCCAGCTGGCCATGCAATCCAATCTGATCGCGCTGATGAATACGGGAGCGGAGCCCATTCTCGGCAGTCTGAGCTTAAGCGAAGAGGTCAGGCGGGATTTGACTTCCATCGCCAGCTCTGTAGAGGGCATCGAGTCTGTGGCCTTTTTGCATCTGCGGCAGCAGGTTATCATCTCCTCCCAGCAGTTCACCAGCCTGGATTCGGGGCAATACAAGGATACCTCCTGGATGCCTTATCTGGAGGAAGCCCTTGCCGCCAAGAAGCAGAGCTTCTGGATTGCTCCGAGAATCGGCGTCAACCGGCTGGGGCAGGAGGAATCCATGCTGACTTATGTGAGGGTACTGCCGTTTCTATACTCCGAGGCCAAGGCGGTGCTCCTGGTCAATCTATCCGCCGGGTACATTGGGGATATGTTCGGGCAATTTCCGCTGGAATCCGACGGCGCCATGATGCTGTTTAATGAAAACCGGGAGCTGATGATCCGCGGGGGAAGCGCTCCAGAGACGGCCCGGGAGGATGTGGGCAAGCTGCTGTCGGCTCTTGAGCCGGGACAAGGCAAAAGCGGCACCTACCGCACGGAGCGTTCGGATATGTTCGTGACCTTCCGGCAATCGGACCGCAACGGCTGGACCTACGCCATGCTGGTTCCGGTCAAGACGGTCAGCGCCAGCGTCCTGCTGCTGAAGCGGATCACCATTGTCAGCACGGTGCTGTTGTCGGCCCTTGCCCTGATCACGGCGTATTTCAGCTTCGCCCGTTTTCAAAACGGCATACGCCGGCTGCTGCGCCTGTTCGATCCGTCTCACGAGAGCACCGTTGCGCAAGCGAATGAAAGCGGATACTCCGGTCAAATCGCCTATATCGAGCATAACATTTCCCATTTGAAGCGGGAGGTGCTCCAGGTGAAGGCGGCGTGGAAAGAGCAGCTTCCCCTGCTGCGCGCCCATTATCTCTTATCCTCTCTTGTCGGCAACAGGAATTCCGTCAGCCGTTTGGCCGAGCTGTACAGCAGTGAGTTTCATCTGTTCGGGCTGTCGAAGTTTGCAGTTATTTCCCTGGAGATGGACGTCCTTGATGACAAGGGACGGTTTGCCGAGCAGGATAAACCGTTGTTTCTATTTGCCGCCGCGAATATCGTCAACGAGCTGTTTGAGGAGCAATGCCATGTGGAGACCCTGATTACCCACGACCACACCGTTGTCATCTTCAACCTGCCGGAGCATTATGGCAACCCGGAGCTTCTGGAGATGGCAGAGATGATCCGGGTCAATGTAAAAACATATTTGCGGCATACCGTTACCTTGGGGATCGGTTCGGTAGTGAACGATTTTCATGAGCTGTCCCTGTCCTATGCAGAGGCTTTGCGGGCTCTCCGGCTTAATTGGATGAAGCCCGGAGACGCGCTTCTGCCGGGTTTCATGGCGGAGACCGGGATCACCCGGCTGGTCCGCTATCCGTCCGAAGCGGAGGAGGAAGTGCTGAACGGCCTGCATGACGGCGACAATGCCAGGTCGGAAAAGGCTCTGGGGAGATTTGCGCAGGAAATTGCCGGATGCTCTCCGCCTTCCCATATGCTCAAGACCTATTATCTGCAGCTGCTTGTTTCGATTATTCGCCTTGCCCAGGAATATGTGGAGGACCCCGGGGCTTTGTTTGAGGGCTGGAATCCCTATGATCGTTTCTTCCAGCTGGAGGATCAAGAGGCGATGAATGTCTGGTTCCTCCAGGCGGTATTTCCCCCGGTGCTGGACCGGATCATGGGCAGCAAGAGCAAGCGGCGGAATGAAGTGGTGCAGATGACCTTCCGCATGGTGGAGGAGCGTTATGCCCAGGATCTGTCCCTTCAGGCATTGGCGGATGAGCTGCGGATGAATCCTTCTTACGTCAGCCTGATTTTTAAGGAGGAGACGGGGGATACCTTCATCCATTATGTAACAGCGATTCGCATAACCAAGGCCAAGGAGCTGCTGCGGGATACGGACCTGACGGTGCAGCAGATTGCCCGGGAGGTAGGCTACGGCAACGCCCAGCATCTGATCCGCGTGTTCAAGAAGCAGGAGGGGCAGACCCCCGGCGAATATCGCTCGGCCGCCCTTTCGAAAGATGATTATTGATGTGGAACCGGCTCCTTCGTATGCTGAAGTCACCAATTGGCACTATCGCTTACGGAGGTTATGACATATGGAATCCATTGCATGGACGACGGCTGAACAGGCAAGCCGCCGCCGCGTTCCCGGCTGGAAACGGCTCCTGCGCAGCTACAGGCTGCACGGCGGACTGATCCTGATGTTTTTGCCGGGTTTCTTGGTCTTTTTGCTGTTTGAATATGTTCCCATTTACGGCCTGCTGATCGCTTTTAAGGACTATCAGATGCTGGAGGGGATTTGGGGAAGCGCCTGGGTGGGCTTCGAGCACTTTGAGCGGCTCTTTACGGGAGCGGGATTTATGGAGGCGCTGCAAAATACGGTGGTCATCTCCCTTCTGAAGCTGGTTATTGTGTTTCCCGCCCCCGTTATTCTGGCGCTGATGCTTAATGAGGTTCGCCTCGTTTTGCTGCGCAAGGTGATTCAGACCTTGTCCTATCTGCCCCACTTTTTCTCCTGGGTTATCCTAAGCGGCATTCTGTTCAGCTTCCTTGGCCAGGACGGAGGCTTCAATCAGCTGACCGGCTGGTTCGGCCTGGAGCCTGTAAGCTGGCTGCTGTTCCCCCGCTACTTCTACGGGATTGTTGTAGCATCCGATATATGGCAGGGAGTGGGCTGGGGGTCCATCGTTTATTTTGCGGCGCTGACCTCCATTGATCCGACTCTGTACGATGCGGCTACGGTAGACGGAGCCAGCAGGTGGCAGCAAATTTGGAAGATTACGCTGCCCTCCATCATGCCGACAGTTATCATTATGTTCCTCCTGAACATCAGCGGATTTCTGTCTGTGGGCTTTGACCAGATTTACAATTTGATGACCCCCACCACCTCCAGCGTGGCGGAGATTCTGGATACGTACGTGCTTCGCCGGCTGTTGACGATGGATTATTCCTTGGGTACAGCGGCAGGTATCTTCAAGTCCTTGGTGGGACTGACACTGGTGCTCACCGCCAACCGGCTTGTGAAGTGGTACGACCGGGATCAGGGGCTATGGTAGGAGGAGACCGTCGATGAAACAGGCCAAAAGCGAAATAGCCTTCGATATTGTCAATACGCTGCTGCTGTGCGCCCTTGGGTTCATGACGCTGTATCCGTTCTTGTATGAGCTGACCATTTCCTTAAGCACTCCTGCGGACGCGGCAAAGCAGGGTCTCCATCTGCTGCCTCTGCACCCCACCTTTGACGCCTACAGGAAGGTGCTTCAGCATCCCGAGCTTGGAACGGCCTATCTTAATACGATTTTGCGAACTGTGCTGGGGGTGGGCATCGTGCTGCTCTTAACCTCCACGGTGGCCTATCCGCTGTCGAGAAGGACGTTTCCCCATCGCAAAATCGTTACATTTCTATTCATATTCAGCATGCTGTTCAGCGGCGGCTTGATTCCGACTTATCTGCTGATTCAGCAGCTTCATCTGGTGGATACGATCTGGGCCCTGGTGCTTCCCGGCTCGGTAAGCGCCTTTCGCATCATCATCATGCGGAATTTCTTCGAAGGAGTACCCTCGGAGGTAATCGAATCGGCCAAAATGGACGGGGCCGGAGAGAGAACCGTTTTCCTGCGGATCATGCTTCCCCTGTCCCTCCCGGTAGTTGTGGTCATCGCGCTGTGGTCGGCTGTGGGACATTGGAACGCCTGGTTCGATGCGCTTATCTACATCAACGATCCGGCGAAGCAGGTGCTGCAGCTGTTCCTGCGGCGGACGGTGCTGGAGGGCGCAAGCCTGATGCCCAATGAAACCATGACCGATCTGACAGTCTATACCCCGGAGACGCTGAAGGCGGCGACGACCATGGTTGTTTGCTTGCCCATTCTGTTCGTGTATCCGTTTGTGCAGCGCTATTTTGTCAAAGGGATCAATCTGGGCTCGGTGAAGGGTTAGGGGATGTTCGCCGGACAGATGAGTCAGCCACCGTGATTATGCAGTCAGATGACTTCATAATAGAGCCATGAAACTTTAAAAAGGGAGGATTACACCAATGAAACAACCGCAATCGGTCAAACGGAAATGGGGGGCGCTTGGCGCAGCCGCTATGCTGCTGATGTCCATCGCGCTTGGCGCCTGCTCCAAGGAAGAGAACAGCGGGGCTCCGGAGGCAAGCGCAAGCGCGTCCGCAGCCACGGCTGGGGCGGAGAATGGGGCTCCCATGGAGATTACCTGGATGCCGCTTCCCAGCAACACCCAGGAAAATTCCTACGCCCAGCAATATATCGAGAAGAAATTCAACGTCAAGCTGAAGACGGTCCTAAGTCCGAACACGGGATATGTGGATAAGCAGCGAATTTTGCTGTCGTCCCATGAAATCCCGGATGTGTTCTACGTGGGCGAATCCCAGGACCTGTTCAAGTACGCCTCCCAGGGGCTCCTGGCCGAGCTGCCGGTGGATGCGATCAAGCAGCATGCTCCCGATACGTATGCCATGCTGAACGAGGTTGCTCCCCAGAGCTGGTACTACTCCAACTACAACGGCAAAAATTACGGCGTGCCCACTGTCTATTACTTGGGCAAGTACAATGCCAAGCAAGCGTGGCGGGAGGATCTTCTGAAGAAAGCGGGGGTGGATAAAATTCCGGAAACGCTGGAGGAGTTCGAGGCGGCCTTCGCCAAGCTGAAGGAGATTGGCGTGTACGGCATGAGCACTATCGGCAACAGCTACTACGCCCAGTTTCATACCATCTTCGGGGCCTTCGGCGTTATGCCGCCCCAATGGATGGTGAAGGACGGCAAGGTGGTGAACGCCGCTATCCAGCCCGAAGCGAAGGAGGCGTTGACTCTCCTGGCGGACTGGTTCAAGAAAGGGTACATCGATCCGGAGTTCGTAACCGGCAAGGATCTGGATGTGAAATTCGTCAATGGCAAGGTGGCATTTCTGGACAGCAACTCCACAGCCCACATATCACTGACCAATCCCAACAGCAACATCAATAAAGCCCGCAAAATCGATCCCAACGCCAGTGTGGTCTTCGGCCCTCTTCCAAAGGGGCCCGGCGGCCAGCACGGCTGGGCCTGGGGCACGGCCGGCCACATCTGGGCCTTCGGCAAGCAGCTGAAGGACCAGCCGGAAAAGACGGCCAAGATTCTGGAAATCATCAATACGATCCAAAATGATGAGGAAACCTACCTGGCCATGACCTGGGGGGTGGAGGGCAAGCATTACGAGCTGGCCGATCCCTCCAAGGGGCCCAACAGCGGCTTCAAGCGCATTCCTCCCTTTGATGATGGAGCCAAGCTGCAGACGGAGGGCCTCTTCGATACCACCGGTCTGACTACCGTATTCGCCGACCAGGGGAATCCGAAGCTGTTCGAGAAGTTCGCCGACAAGGAAGCGGCGGCATTGCGGACGCTGTACGACGGCGCCGTCAGCGATCTCTTCGGCAAGCCGGATGTGCTGCCGTCCTCGGGCAAATATTGGGGCGATCTGACCAAGCTTAAGGTGGACACCTATGCTGCTATCGTATTCGGGAACAAGCCGGTTTCCGCCTTCGACGACTTCGTCAAGCAATGGAACAGCATGGGCGGCGCGGAGCTGGAGAAGGAAGCCAATGAGATGTACCAGGCCATGCAGAAGAAATAAACCAAGTTAATATCATCGCGCGGTTGAGTAAAGCAGGATGGGCAGGCGGAAGGTATGAAGTCTTAAGGGCTTCGGTTCCGCCTGTTTTTTTCTGCGGCGCCCTAATAAGCGATTGCGGGCGGATTTTAAGGAGGTGATGCGGGCGCAGATGCCGGAGACGTATACAGTGCAATATCCTAAAAAAGGAGAGATGAAACAATGAAAATGGTTTTGAAACGAAGGGGAACCATAAGAACGCTCCTCCTGCTGCCGCTTGTGGCTGCGCTGGCGTTGGGTTCGTTTGGGCCGTGGACCGCTGCCGGTACGGCAAAGGCGGAGGCTCCGCAGACTGAGCCGCCGGTTGTGCTGCATGCCACATGGCAGGCGGAGCCGGGGCAGGTGGTGGGAATTTACGGGGGAGGTTTTGCAGCCGGCGGCGGCAGTCTGTCAGTGAAGGCCCAGCCCTTAAGCGCAGGCGGGCCGGTAGACGTCTCCAATGCCACTGTAAGACTGACCGTTCTCAACGTTCAGGACAACCTGGTCCAGGCCGTGCTGCCGGAGACCAGCCCGGCCGATGCATATGCCGTTTGGGTGGAGACGGAGGCAGACGCCAGTGCGCCCTTCTGGCTGAATCGGGCGGAGCCTTTTTGGCTCTCGGATACGGTTGCCTATCCCGGACAGACAGTCCGAGTGTTTGGACGCAATTTCTTGAACCCGGTTTCTGAAAGCGTATACAGCCAACAGGCTTTTTTGGTTGACACCGCAAGCGGAAGCCGGATTAACCTGCAGGTGACAGCGGCGGATGCCTACACGATGGATGTGGTCATACCGGCGGCGGCGGTAGGGGGAATCTACCGGATGGGAGTTGCCAACGGCGCGGGGGGCGAGGCCGGAGCGGTTGTTTTGGACAATGATCAGACCCTTAGCGTCATTGCCGGAAATGAGCACTCCGCCGCTTTGGAGGGGGAGCTGGGGCTGTCCGTGTACTGGCTGACGGAAATCCCCCATGACCGGCGTTTTAACGTCCGTTCCTTCGGAGCCACAGGCGATGGCGTAACGGACGATACCTACGGTATTCAGGCGGCCCTCGATGCGGCGGATGCGGCCGGCGGCGGCATCGTATATTTGCCGGAGGGCGCGTATTCCTTCTCCTCAGTGTGGATTCATGACCGGACCATCCTGCTGGGCGAGGGCCAGGACAAGACCACGCTTGTCTATAACGGAATTCCGGCGCCGGATTATCCCCGCTCCATCCTGCCGCGCTCGGCTTATACTTCCGGCAACTACGGGGAGGCCAACAAGCTCCTGTACAGTGACGGCGTCTACAGCGGAATTGCCGGCCTGTCCATCGAAAGCGCCGTGGTCCGGCCCCAAACGGACACCAAGCGCCGCATTCACGGGTATGTGGTGCCTATCGCGTTCATGGGAGTAGCCAAGGCCGACCAGCAATACGGCAGCCTGCCGGTGCCGGACAGCTCTCCCGGCTACTTCGTCAAAGATGTAGCCTTGCGGGTGGCGGACGGCTCGGGCGCAGCCGTATACAGCACCGGCATCAGCATTGTGGAGAATTCCGAGCTGGACGTCACCCATGGGGGGCTGGAGGCCGGCGGCTCTAAGCTGTTCCGCTTCCGGGGCAACACAGTGCAGAACACCATGCGTCCGGCCGCCTATATCCCGTCGGCGCGGGCCTGGTTTGAGGGCAATACCTTGACCGGCGTCGATTATGAAACCTATTGGCCCCGGATAGGCTTCCGTTTTAATGAGTCGGGAGGGGCTATCGAGCACCGGTATGCGGACTTCGGCACAATGGAGAATTATGTTGCCGCCAACCATACGCTGGGGGTATTCGGATCAGCGGCGGGCAATGAAGGGGAGGGCTTCCTCTGGCAAAGCACAAACCGCCTCTTATACAGCGCGGTCACCTCGGCCCAAAGCCAGTCCCTCAGCGATACGGCTGCAGCCTACAGCAATTCCTATATCGGCAAGACGGTAACCATATTGGGCGGCAACGGAATGGGGCAGATCCGCACGATTACGGGCTTCAGCGGCAATACGCTGCTTTTGGACCGGCCGTGGGATATCGCGCCTTCCGCAGGCAGCCCTTACACCGTGGACGAAAGGCCGGCCAGGCATAACATCGTGACGGGCAACCAGCTGGACGGACAGACCAACAAAGGCGGCATTATGTTCTATACCAAGGATTACGACAACATTGTAGACGGCAATACTCTGACCCATACCGGAGGAGTCTGGCTCGGGGTCAATCAGAATCCCAGCCAGCAAAGGGCGGATTACTCTTACTTCACAGTGGTAAAAAACAACATCCTGACCGGCAGCTCCAAGCCCGGGCACGGCCAAGGCAACACACTGGCCATCGGTCCCGGCTCGGACGGGGGAATTGAGGCCCAGCCCAATGCGGTCTTTCCTTCCACAGGTTTGTACGGTACGGAAATTCGCGGCAACCGGCTGACCTCCATCGGGACGGATGTGCCCTACAGCGGCAGCTTCCAACAAAGATACGTAACCCGAAGCGGGATTGTTGTTTCTACTCCGGGCGCCATTTCCTACCCCATGGCACAGGGGGTCATCGTGGAGGGCAACCGGGTCCGCGATGCTTATGCCGGGGTGCATCTGGCGGATAGCTCTTATGATACGGTGCTGGCGGACAATGATTTTGACGGCAACCGAACGGCATACGCGGACAGCGGCAGCATCCGGACTACATGGGTCCGCAACGGTCAAGCCGGTCTGTACATGCCCTTGGGCACAGCTGCTCTGGGCCTGGACGGAACCGCCCGCTTGTCATGGGCTCCCGTTGCCGGGGCCGAGGGTTATACGGTTTCCCGTTCGCTCTATGAGGAAGGGCCTTATGAGCTGCTGGGGTCAACAGCGAATACGTCTTACATCGATGTCAATGCCGCGGGTCTGCCATATTATTACCAGCTCCAGGCCTACAATGACGATGATGCGGGAGTACCCTATACCACCCGGGCAAAAATGGAGCTGGTGCAGGCAGGCGCGTATGATACCCCGGGCCGCGCTTTCAAGATAGCCGTTTCAGGCGGGGTGGCCTATGTGGCGGATCAGGGCAGCATCCGGGTGCTGGACGTGGCTCAACCGGATTCGGTTCAGGAGCTGGGCAGCGTCACGCTCAATGGGAATACGGCGGCATTGGCGTTAAGCGGAAACCGTCTGTACGCCACGGATTCGGCCCGGCTTTATGTGCTGGATGTATCCGATCCGGCCGCGCCGGTTATTCTCGGAAGCACGGCGGTCACTAACGGCAGCAACATCCGCGTGTCGGGGGATATGGTGTATGTGGCGAGGGGAACCAACGGGTTCAGCATCTACAATACTGCCAATCCGGCATCCATTGCTGCAGTGAAGACCGTGTCCGGTCTAGGCAATGTATCCAATTTGGAGGTGCAGGGAAATTACGCGTATGTGACTGCAGGGGTTGAAGATCCTTGACATTTCCGTTCCTGCCCAGACTGCAGTGGTCGGCACATACAGCTCCGTGATTTCGGCCAGAGCCGTGGCGGTAAGGGACGGGTTGGCGTATGTGGCGGATTCCACCAATACCGGGCAAGGCGGACTGCTCATTCTGGATGTGACTGACCCGGCGTCTCCGGCATACGTCGGCCGCCTTGACACGGGCTCCGGCACGGTGGACGTGAAGCTGGCGGGTCCTTATGCGTTCCTGGGCGAATACATGAACAAGCTGGTTGTGGCGGGGATATCCGACCCGTCCCATCCCCGGATGGTGACCCAGCTGCCGTTAACCAGCAGCGGATTTCAGACGGTGGAGGAGGATGGTCTGATCTATCTGGCCAACAGCCTAAGCGGCATCCTGATTCTCCAAACCGAATAATGCCCCAAAATATTGATTATTGAAGTGGAATCCGCCTTTGCGTAGCATGGGGGAAGGAACGGCCGGCAGGCGGAGATGCCGCCGTACGAGTACGCAAGGGGGATAGGACTATGCTTGCCAAAAGCTTGGTGCTGCAGGAGCATCTTCACCATCCTGTCTATGAATGGCCGTATACGCTGCTGCGCTTTCCCGTCCGGTTTGAGCCGGGGGAGGTGCGGGAGGAGGAGCTGGGCAAACTGAAGGTTTGTGAAAAGGCCGGCGGCGGGCAGCGGGAGATTCTGTTCCAGCTATCGGATATTGTGACGGAGGATGGCTGGGCGGTATCCGCCGTATGCTGCATCGGTACGGACCTGCCGTCCGGCGCGAGAAAGGAGTTCATTCTTCAGTCAGCGGAGTCCAACGGGAATGAACGGGAGGATGACCTGCAGGAAGGAGGCGGCCGGGAGGCGGCAAGCCTCCCCCGCTTGCGGGTGTCGCCGCAGCATGGGGGGTATTGTGCCGAATCGGCGGAGCTGCGGCTCGGCGTATGGGGAGACGCTGCCTTTCCCCGGGAAGGGCAGGAAGAGCCGCCGGGGGTGCCCCTGTTCCGGATTGGCCTTGCGGATGGCGGGGGAAGCGAGGGCTGGGGCTATTTGACTTCGGAGGCAGAAGGAGAAGCGCCTGTACCGGAATCCCGGACAGTCGTATGCCGGTCCCGGGGGCCTTTGTTTGCCGAGTTTAAGATCAATTGTGCGTTGACGGAGGAGGGGGAGTATTCCCTTCTCCTGCGCGTATTTGCCGATTTGCCGTTTGTGGAGCTGGAGGAATGCATAAGCGGGATGCCGGACGGGGCGGCTGCTATGCATCTGGATCTTATCTGGAGAAATGGAGGCTTCGGCACCAGGTATACGCCAAACCGTGGGGAGGAGCCTGTGGACGCTTATCTTGGTTCCGGCGGCGAGCTGCCGTTTATGATCCTGCCTTACCGGAACTGGAACTCCTGGTGGCATGAGAAGTCGGCGGCGTTTTGCTCAGGCTCGCCATGGGGCTCCGGCAGCGGCGGACCGGATTCCGGCAGGTTTGCCGCCGGCGTGTTCGTCCGCGATGCGGCGGGCTGGGATGACGGCGCTTATGCGCTATGGGGTTCCCTGCCGAAGCTGGGGATCACCTTTCGCTGCGAAGGGGAATCGCTGGTGTGGCGCTATCCACTGGCAGACGGCACCCGTTCCACGGCCGTTGCTTTGCTGAAGGGCCCGGCAGCGGCGGATGATGTGGAGCACCTGAGGCTGTGGTACTCGCTTCTCCATCTGGACAAGGTGAAGGATTGGATATTGGATTGGGAGGAGCCACGGCCCGCCGCTCCCCGGCATTTCCGCCCGGACCCGGCGTTTGCCGCCGGACCGGGGGAGATGGAGCGGATGGCGGCTGCCGAATGCCGCAATTTTAACGAAATTCGCAGGATCAATCCGGTGTCGGCCCGGGAATTTTTTCGATGGGCGCCCCTGTTTGATCTGAGCGCTCCGGCGATGACGGATGCCCAGTACAAGCGGCTCAGGGCGGCCAGCGCTTTTATGGCTTACGTCCATATGGACGAGAATGTAATGCCGGTCCGGCGAATGCTTGCAGGGCATCCCAACTTTTTGGCCGATGTGGCCTCCGTGCCCGGCTTGATGGCGGCGCTGTTTCCCGGCCATCCCCACGGGGCGGTGTGGAGGGAATATTTTGAACGGGCCATGGCTCTTAATCTGAAGTACCATACCCGTCCCGATGTGGAGGCTTGGGAAGCCCAGGGGGGCCGCTGGACAGAAAATCTGGGGGTATACGTATGGGCGGCCCTAAAGCCGATGGTGCGTACGGCGGTGTTGCTGGCCGTCGGTGGAGACTGTCCGATTCTGTATCCCAATCTGGCCAAGGTGGCGGAGTGGCTGCTGCATGCGCTAAGCGCTCCCGTGGGGGGCAAACGCACCTATCCGCCCCAGGGGGCTCACGCCGATTATGCCAGCTCCCGCGGTATTCCCCATACGCTGCGTGACCTCGGCGCCTTGCTGCAGAACTATCTCCCCGGACTGGCGGAGCAAATTAGGCACGGAGCCGCCCTTGATGCCCTGGCCCCGGAGAAGGGGGGCGAGGATGCCGTATGGCGCAGGCTGCTTGATGAGCGAAGCGGCGCTTCCGTAGAGGGGAGTCAACAAGACCAAGGCGTTGCGCCCCAATGGAGGTCGGTGAAGCTGACGGGCTACGGTTATGTGCTGCGGTCGGGGGCAGGAACGCCGAAGGAGGTGTCCCTTCATCTTCAGCAGTTGGACCGGGGCCCCAATTACCGCTGGGGCCGGGCCTCCGACGGCGGGAACGGCGTCTTGTACTATTACGCCGCAGGACAGCGCTACAGTTGGAACGGCCCGGAGGATGTGGGAGATGTAAACCGGGGCGACGCGGAGGCCTGCACCAATTTTGCCGTTGTCCGGGATCGGGTATTCCGCGGAATCGGTTCCTGTGAGCTGACGGAGCCAATGCATGATTTCGGCTTTGCCCAATATGCCCGCATTGTGTCGGATTCATCGGAGCGCCAGGATTACAGAGCCCGCAGCGTTCTGCTGTCCGGCACTGATTACGCCGTTATCTATGATGAAGTGGCGGATATGCGGGTGAAGGGACGGTTTTCCTGGTTCGTGCATGCCGGCGAGCCCTTTCCCGCCCTATGGCAGCTGAAGCCGGGAGCGGCGGGTATTGAAGCGGCGGTGGGCAGGCCGGTGGACTGGTCCGGCAGCTACGATGCCCCCGATGCGCCGGTTCGCGGAAGGTATTATGACGGGCACGGCGATTTCCTCACCTTGGTCAGCCATCTGCCGGAGGAAGAGCTGACAGCTAAGGCGGTAGAATTTGGCGCTATTGTATCCGTCGGGAAACGTACAGATTACGTGTTTCGCCATCAGGCTGTAGTCCGTTGGGAGGAGAGCGGCCTGGGCTTTACGGGGCGGGCGGGGGTGATCCGTCTGGACGAAGAAGGCGGCTTGGCGGATGCGGCCATATTCGACGGAACCCGGATGCGGACGGCGGACTTTGAAGTAGAGCTCAAGCCCCAGTCTCCCGAGGGCCTTCTTCCCAAAGCCGGCTTTTCCTGCAAAAGGGAGAAAAACCGCCTAACCGGCGCCTGGCATACTGAGGCGCCTTGCACTGCCGTGCTCAAGCTGCCGCGGTTTCAGGCGGAGGGGCGGGACTTTTTTCTGTATATGGACGGCGTTCCCAAGGAGAACGCTCTTCCGGGAGAGGACGGTTCGCTGGTTCTCCACCTGGAGGCGGGCTTCCATTCCTGGGAGTGGACTGACCGGCTGCCATGCCCCGGCGCGCCTGCGATCCGCCGGGCCATTGTTTCGGCAGATGGAGTGCTGCTTGAATGGTCAGGAGCGCCGAGTGCAGACATGTACCGTATTGCGGTGAGGGAGACAGGGGACGGGGCTCGCAGGGAGTACACATGCAAGGCGGACCTGTTGTCGCTGCGCCTGCCGGAAGTCGTTCCCGGCAGAAAGTACATCGTACAGGTGCAGGCCTTCAACCGGGACCACACCGGTCCATGGAGCTGCGAGTACCCCGTCTATGGTTCGGCCGAGCCTCCTGCTCCTCCCGCCGGGCTGCGGGTCAAGAGATCCGGGGGCGGCCTCCGTGTCTCCTGGGGACAGGTTTCCGGCGCCGGGAAATACCGGCTGTACCGGATGAGGCTGGACGGCCGGGCGGAGGATTCGGCGGCTGCCGGGTCCGGGCAGCTTGTGTATGAAGGGGATATGCACGAATATGAGGACAGGGAGGCTTGCGGCAGCGACGGAGCTGTGTACGGCTACTGTGTATCCGCCGTCAACGGCAACGGGGAGGGCGCCCGATCTCCTATGCGGGACGGGAAGCCCGGGGGCTTGGCGGATTGGGACCCTTGCCCCGAAGAAAGCTTCAGACGGGACCCGCGCAGCCATGAGTATGGGTTTTCCGGGTATGATCCGTGGCAGCAGGATGGTCTATCCCCTTTGCCGCCCTATCCTGCGGACCGCCCCAAGAGGACAGAATAACCGGACCGGCCCAGAGGAGCTGCCCTCCTTCGCTGCTATGCGAACGGGCAGCTCCTTTTTTTAAACCGTTGAATTGCCGGTATATTTTATGGATAATAAGCAGAATAGAGGGAGAGGAGGGAAATCCGCAATGAAAAACATTTTATTCCAATATATGACGAGATTGACCTCCCTTAGCGAAGCGGAACAGCAAGCCATCGTGGAGGAGATCCAGATAGAACCATTTAAGAAGGGGACTGTACTCTTCAGACAAGGAGAGGTTCCCACAAAATGTTACTTCATTTTAAAGGGATGCGTAAGGCAGTATTCAATTGATGAGGCGGGAAGAGAAGTCACTTCGAATTTCTATACCGAAGAGCAAGCTATCGCTGTTTTCAATCATCACAAGGATGATAAGGCGTCCGAGTTTACGTTCACGACAGTTGAAGATTCGGTGATGGTCGTGGGCGAATTGAATACAGAAAAAGACATGTACAGCAAGTACACTCAATTGGAGACCATGACGCGCAAGATGATTGAGGAGAGCTTTAGTGAGGTGCAGAGGGAATTTGCCGATTTTATCGCATCTTCGCCTGAAGCGCGCTTCAAGGCACTGCTAACGAAACGTCCTTCTCTAATCGACAGGGTGCCTCAGCATCAATTGGCAAGTTATCTGGGAATTACTCCGGAGTCCTTGAGCAGGATTAAGAAAAGAATGTGCCAAGATCATCAATAGCTGCATGTCCTGCTTGGCTTGGACCGTCACTTTCCTCCCTTAAACAGCATCCATAAACCAAGACTCATTTCTCCCGCTGTCATGGGTATAATAAACACAAATTCAAGGCTCCTCCTGATTCCTTCGTAATCCGCCAAAAAGAGCTCACATAGGTGAATGAGGAAGTAGCCGATTGAAGCGATCAGCAGTAAAATGCCGATCCATTTCGGCACGCTCCCTGATCGGAGAGCCAACATCCCGAGAATCAGCAGATGCCCGCTAAAAATAATTAGCCCAACAGACCAAATGGAGTCGAAGGCTTGCAAATGCAGCATGACTTGTGCGCCGAGTTGTGCAGGGCTAAACGTTGACAAATAAACCGTTCCGCTTGAAAGCAGCAGCACAAATAGTAAATTCATAATTGCTATTCCCAATATAGCTGCATAAACAAGCCTTAACCATGCACCGAGCAGGGATAGATTTTTGTTTATTGGCTCAAAGAAGATATACAGCGACCAGGCGGCCACAATGTCGCTTATCAGGATAATAATCCAGCCGAAGATTTCAGCTTTAAATAGATTATTACGGGAAATCATGTTCTGAAGCGTGGCGTGCGCATCCCCTTGGACCAGAAGGCTTCCATGCGCAAAGCCATATGAAAAAGCCGCGGCAAGCGCCATGATCATGAGGGCTGTGCCGGCCGTTAGAGCCGATTTTCGCTGATACGAAAGCTGTCCCCGTGGCATATCCATAAAAATCCCCCTTGTTTTACGTAGTGATTTCATTGTAACAAAGGGGGTTTTTACGTTCATTGACTTAAGTTAAGGGATGAGCCAGGAAGTTGGGAACGAGTGAATGTTAGCAGGAGAAACCAAGGAGCTAAGCGAGAACAAGCCGCTTAGCTCCTTGGTTTTTTTCGAGTACCATCCCATTTTTGTTGCCCTTTTTTCGCTCATGATCAAGAAAGTGAGATGCCTGGAAATAGCGCAGTCAAAAGATGGTGATGCTGTGAAACGGGGAAATCAAGATATTCCTCTAGCCGGAAATGCGGCCCATGGCTATGGTAAGGGTAGAGCCGCCGCCGTCAACCAGAAGAGCGGTAACCAGCGAAGGAGGTATCGTCATGACACAACCCGCAGCAGATGGAGCCGTCTCCGGCTCGAATCAGACCGCGGCCGCCAACCGTAAGGCGACCCGATGGAAAACGGTATGGTCGGGCGTTAAACGTGACAAATTTCTGTATGCAATCGCCTTGCCCGGATTGATGTACTTCTTATTGTTCCGATATGTGCCCATGTGGGGCGTCATCATTTCTTTTCAGGATTATTCCCCTTACCAAGGTTTATGGGGCAGTCCCTGGGTCGGCTTCGAGCATTTTACCCGTTTCTTCTCGAATCCCGATTTCTTCATTCTGTTCCGAAATACCATGGCCATTAACCTGCTCAGCCTCGTGTTTTTCTTCCCGCTGCCGATTCTGCTCTCGCTCTTGCTGAACGAGCTGCGTCAGAAAACGTACAAGCGGATTGTGCAGTCCATCATTTATCTGCCGCACTTCCTCTCGTGGGTTATTATCGTCGGGATTACCTTTCTCATGCTGTCCCAGGGGGATGGTGTCATCAACAAGATGCTGGTGGCGCTGGGGTTCTCCAAGATCGATTTTCTCACTAACAAAAACTATTTCTGGGGCCTGCTCACCCTGCAATCCATCTGGAAGGATGCCGGTTGGGGAACGATTATTTTCCTCGCGGCGATGGCCGGCATTGACCCGCAGCTGTATGAGGCGGTTAAGATCGACGGGGCCGGACGGTTTCGCCAGATGTGGCATGTTACGCTGCCGGGCATTCGCACGGTTGTCGTCATCCTCCTTATTCTGCGGATCGGGCATATTATGGATGTTGGCTTCGAGCAGGCATTTCTGATGGCCAACGGAGCCGTATCCGAGGTTGCAGATGTGTTCGATACGTACGTGTACCGGCTGGGCGTAAGACAGGGCCAGTTCTCCTTCAGCACGGCGGTAGGCTTGTTTAAATCCGTTGTCGGTCTTCTGCTTGTGGTCGGCGCCAACAAGCTGGCTCAAAAATTCGGCGAAGAGGGCGTCTATTGAGGAGGGGCTGCAGATGAAACAAGGATTTGCCGACCGGACATTTACGGTTGTGAACGTGACCGTTCTCGGAATTATAGCGCTCATCACGTTCTTTCCTTTATATTATGTGTTTGTCGTTTCATTCACGGACCCGTCGGAGTTTATCAAAGGCGGCGTCATCCTGTTTCCGAAGAAGTGGTCCTTGGTCTCGTACCGTTATCTGCTCTCGACGAACGCCTTCCTGAAGGCAATCGGGAACAGTACATTCCTTGCAACCGTAGGAACGGCGTTCAGTCTTTTGGTCACATCCGGACTGTCGTATGCCCTCTCCCGCCGCAGGCTGCAGGGCCGCAGGATATTCCTCCTGCTCATTCTCTTGACCACACTGTTTAATCCCGGCATCATCCCGCCGTACCTTCTGGTGCGCGACCTGCATCTCATTAACAGCATCTGGTCGCTGATCCTGCCGGTGCTGACAAGCGGCTGGTACGTGCTTTTGATGAAGGGCTTCTTCGACAGTATCCCGTCGAGCCTGGAGGAAGCGGCGCGTATTGACGGCTGCAACGATTTTAGCGTCTGGCTGCGCATCATTCTGCCCTTGTCGCTGCCCTCGCTGGCCGCCTTTGGCCTCTTCTATGCGGTGGCTTATTGGAATACCTTCTTCACCGCCTTGCTCTATATCAACGACTTCAAGAAGCACCCGCTTCAGGTGCTGCTGCAAAATATGCTGATCGACGCATCGACAGCTGCCGGCGGTTCGGCCGCTCAAGAGATGATCTCCGAGCAGCGGATTCCGCCGGAAACATTGAAGATGGCGGCGGTTGTTATCGCGACGGTTCCGATTCTCATGGTGTATCCGTTCCTTCAAAAGCATTTTGCCAAAGGAGCCATGGTCGGCTCCGTGAAGGAATGATCACATAGCACGACGAAATTACAAGAACAGGGAGGTTGTACACCATGCGCATCAAACAAAGGCTGGCATTCCTATCCGCCGCTGCGCTGCTGCTCGCATCCGTTTTATCGGCCTGCGGACAGGATGGGGGAGGAAGCGCGAACGGAACCGGACAGACTGACGCCGGGAAGAAACAGGAGGCACCGACGGAAATCAGCATCATGACCATGTATTATACCCCGGAGCCGCCGGGAGAGGACAATGTTGTGGTCAAGGAAATCGAGAAGCGCACGAATACGAAGCTGAAGATCACCTGGGTATCGCCGAACAGCTATACCGACAAAGTGAATGTTACGCTTGCCTCCGGCGATATTCCCGACCTCATGCTGCTTGACGATCCGTTCCATGCGCAGGTGAGGATGATGGTGGCCCAAGGCGCTTTCTGGGATATTACCCCGTACCTGAAGGATTATCCGAACCTGTCGAAATATCCGGCCGAAACCTGGAACAACACGAAGCAGGCGGACGGCAAAAACTACGGCATTCCCCGCGTGCGTCCGGTAGAAGGCGGCGGATATATCTATATCCGCAAGGACTGGCTGGATAAGCTCGGCCTTACGGTTCCGCAAACCACCGATGAATTTTATGACGTCATGAAGGCGTTTACAGATAGAGACCCGGACGGCAACGGAAAGGACGATACCATCGGCTTTGTCGGCTTTGTCGATCAGACCGGCATGTCGTATTTCACCCAGCTCCAGAACACGTTTAATAAGGTAAACAGCGATTGGAAGCTGGTCGACGGCAAGCTGGTCAACGTCAACCTTCTGCCGGGCACAAGAGAGACGCTGGTTTGGCTGAACAAGGCCTATAAGGAAAAGGTCATTCCCGAGGACTTCGCCGTATTGAAGAATACGCAGGCCAAGGATCTGCTTAAATCCAACCGCGGCGGCGCCTTCCAGGATACTGTGGAAGCAGCGTGGGAGCCAACGGAGGAGCTGCGCAAGAGCGACCCGAAGGCGGATTTCCTGCCGCTTGTCGGCTTGAACGGCTATTCCAACCGCGATTCCGGATTCTTCGGCATGTTTGCAATTCCGAAGAAAGTGCCGGAAGAGAAGATGAAGAAGCTTTTGCAATTTATGGATTATGGAGCTTCCGACGAGGGCTACGATCTTGCCGCCTACGGCTTCGAGGGTGTGCATTATACGCAAAAGGACGGCATTTATACGGCTACTGAGCAGGCCAAGAAGGATATTGTGGCGCAGGGGGCGTTCGGCCAAATCTTCGGCAAGTACGACAAGTATTTGCGGGCTTATCGGGTCGGCATGCCGCCCGACGTGCTGGAGCGCAATAAAAAGATTATCGATGAGAAGACTAAGATCAGCGTTCCCGATCCTTCCGTGGGTCTGAATTCGGACACGAACACGAAGTCCGGACCGGAGCTTCGCAAGAAGATTCAGGATTTGAAGACCAAGATCATCATCGGCAAAGAGCCGATTTCCGCTTGGGACGATTACGTGAACAAGCTGAAGACTGACCCCGATATGGTGAAGATCACCAACGAATTGAACGAATCCTATCAAAAACGGATGGCTGGAGCCCAATAAGCCGCCTCCTCTAAAGCAGCCTGCCGGGAGCTTTTTTTAAAGCATCTCGTCGGGTTGCCTTTTTGGCTTATGCGCATTCAAGCGGCCAAGGTCCAAAGGAGCACGGGAGATGCTGAAGAAATTCATGAAAGGCTTGGCCGGGCGGATGCCGAGCCAGCGGATGCGGAATCATTTTTACAGACGGAGCCTCATTCTCGTGCTGTGCATCACAAGCATCCCGATGGCGGCGGTGGGCGGAACCATGTACTTCACGGGGCGCACACATATCGAGCAGCAGGTGAACCGGAACTCCGAGGTGCTGCTCAAAAAAGCGATCCAGCGGATTGACGGGGATTTTGCCCAGTTGGAGCTGATGGCAACCCAATGGGCGCTTGACCCGAACTTCGATGAGCGGCTGCAGGATATCGACCTTAAGCTGAGCTACAACGAGCTGCAGAATATGTTCCGTTCGCTTCTGGTCATGAAAAATACATATCCAGTCATCGACCGGATTCAGCTGTACCTGAGGGATCAAGGCGCCGTTATCTCCGATGACGGGATCGTCCGGCTCAACGATCCGGCGGACCGGGAAACGCTGCGGAGGATGCTGGAGTACAAGCAGCAGCGTGTATTCTGGCAGGACAGTCTGCCCCGTTTTGCCGGGAGGGGAGAATCGCCGGTGACGCTGGTCCATCTGCTCCCCGGCGGAGCGGGGCCTGCTTACGGCGCGCTTTTGATTCATCTGAACAAGGCCAAGATAGATAAGCTGGCGAGGGAGCTGACGACGGACCCGAACGACATTGCTTTTATTGTGCGGCAGGACGGAAGCTGGATTACAAGAGGCGGGGGAGAAGACACGGAGGCCGGAGCTTTGGAGCTGGCGCTGCGGGATAACGCGATGAGCCGCAAGGGGGATTACGGTTCCTTTCTCTACGATTGGAAAAACACCACCTACACCGTTTCCTTCGGGAATCTGAACCGTCTCGGCTTTTCCTGGTATTATGTGACGGCGGCTCCTCTATCGCAGCTGGTCAAGCCTGTTGTGGTGCTCTCCAGGGCGATTTGGGCCATCAGCGGCCTTGGGCTTGCCGCCGCGTTCATCTTATCCTGGGTCGCTTCAAGGCGCCTCTATAAGCCGATTCACCGTCTGGTGGATTTGTTCGCGGAAACCGGCAAGGATAACGGCGGCGGTGAAGACCGCGATGAAATCACATTCATCGAGAATCAATGGAAGCATCTGACCCGGGAGAGCCGCTCCCTTCAGTCAAGGCTTGAGCAGGTGCTTCCTTCAATGATGGAGAGCTTTCTGCTGCAGCTTGTGCAGGGGCACTTGTATTCGTATACGGAAGAGGAATTGAAGGAACGGATGGAGCAATTCGGCTGGGAGCTGACGGGCCGGGGTTATGCCGTTCTGATGGTGCGGCTGACCGGATTCTCGCGGCTTGAGGGACGGTTCTTCGAGAATGATGAGCAGCTGATGACCTTCGCCGCCGCCAACATCATTACAGAAATGACCGCATCCCGGCCGGGGCAGACCAAGGTGGTCAATTTTCAGGATTTGAGCGTCGGTCTACTGGAAACGTATCCGCTGGACCAGCCGAAGGAAGCGGTCAAGCGGGACCTGCATCAGCTGGCTCAAGAGCTGATGCAATCGCTGCACGGGTTGCTCAAGCTGGATGTCACCGTGATCATCGGCAAGCTGACGCCAGCGATCAAGGAGATTCCGCATATGCTGGACGAAACGCGCAAATGGCTGAACTACCGCGATCTGCAGGAAACGTATCAAATTCTTGACATGGACGGTGTCCATACCGGCGGGGATGGCGAGGCGTCGTATCCTTTTGCGGCGGAAAGGGAGCTGGTGCATGCCGTACGTATGGGCAAACAGGAGGAATGCGGGCGGCTGACCGAGCGCTTCATGGCGGAGCTTGCGGCTTCGTCGGCAAAGGAGAAGTTCCTGAAGGACGGCGCGCTCCAACTGCTCGGCTCGATTCAGCATGCCGTGCGGGAAGCAGGCTTTCAGCCGGGAAACATATACCGCGATGCCAATTTGTTCGAGGAACTGCATGATATGCGGGAATTGGATCATCTGACCGGCTGGTTCGTAAGCCGGGTCATTGCCCCGTACATGGAGGAGCTGCACCGTACCCAGAACATGAGGATGAAGCAGCTGGTGGAGCGGGTGATCGACACGATTCTGCGCGATTACGACAAAGACCTGTCGCTTGAAAGCTGCGCCGAGCTTGAGGGGGCAAATCCGTTTACGTTAAGCCGGGCGTTCAAGCATGTCACCGGCGTGAATTTCATCGACTATCTTACCGATGTCCGGGTAGAGAAAGCGAAGGCGCTGCTGGCCGAAACGGATATGAAGATCAATGAAATAGCCGAGAGGGTAGGCTACCAGCCATCCTATCTCATTCGCGTGTTCAAGAAGAAAGCGGGGCTTACTCCGGGACAATTCCGGGATGAGCACACCCGCTCCTGAACGGCCTGCACCGAAGTACAAAACCGCTGCAATGAAACTTGCCGTTTGCCCTGCAGACTACTGTATAATTGGTATGGTTATGGAAACAGGCCGGCTGTGAAACAATAGTCTGGAACAGAGGTGCGGCGATGCAGAAGATGTTGATTGTGGAAGATGACCCGAAAATTGCGGAGCATTTGCAAACTTACATTCATAAATATGGTTTCCAAGCTGTCAAAGTAACCGATTTTCATGCCATCATGGACGCCTTCCATGAGCATTCCCCCGATTTGGTCCTGCTGGATATCAATCTTCCCAGTTATGACGGCTACTATTGGTGCAGGCAAATCCGCAAGGAATCGATTTGCCCGGTGATTTTTATTTCGGCAAGAGTGGGGGAAATGGATCAGGTCATGGCCTTGGAAAATGGCGGTGACGACTTTATTACGAAGCCCTTCTCTCCGGAAGTGGTGATGGCGAAAATCCGCAGCCAGCTTCGCCGCGCGTATGGAGAGTATGCGTCAAAAGCGGAGGAGAGAGTGCTGGAGCGGGAGGGGCTGAAGCTGTTTCCGGAAAGGCTGGAAATGTGTTGGGAAGCAAGAATGGTTTCGTTATCGAAGAATGAAGCGGATATTATCGAAAGCTTGATGGACCGGCATCCGCGGGTGGCCGGCCGGGAAGACCTTCTGGAGAAGCTGTGGGATGACCAGTCCTATGTGGATGAAAATACGTTGAATGTGAATATAGCCAGGGTCAGGAAGAAGTTTCAGCAGCTCGGAATCCCGGATGCAGTGGAAACCGTCCGCGGCGCAGGCTACCGGTTGAACGTCAGTTGGAAGAGCGAGGGAAAGCGATGAAGCTGTTTTTTAGGGAGCATTCCTTGCTGATTGCCATACAGGCGCTGCAGCTTTTCGTCGTCCTGTCCATTTATTGGCTCGCCGGCTTCCGCTTTATTCTTCCGGCGCTTTATGCGACGTTCCTTGGCTTTTTCTTTCTGGCCTGCTACCTCGCCTATCATTATGTCAGCCGCCGCGGGTTTTACAAGCGTCTCAGCGAACCGCTGGATTCACTGGATGCTTCCTTGAAGGGAACGGAACACGGGCCCGCATCGGATGCGCTGGATAAGCTGCTGCGGGATCAATACCGGTATTATATGAATCAGCTCAAGACGCTGGAGCAGCAGCAGGAGCAGCATTTGCAGTTTATGGATCAATGGGTGCATCAGATGAAAACGCCGCTGTCCGTCATTGAACTGACCGCGCAAAATCTGGACGAACCCGATTCATCCAATATCCGGGAAGAGACGGACCGGATGAAAACAGGCTTGAACACAATTCTGTATATGGCAAGGCTTCGGTCCATTGAACGGGATTTTCACATCAAGCCTGTCCTGTTGTCCAAGATCGTACATGAGGTGAACAAGGAGAACCGGCGGTTTTATATCCGCAACAACGTATACCCGAGGCTTGAAGAGGAAAAGCCGGGCATTACGGTGGAAACGGATGAAAAATGGCTGTTTTTTATGCTATCCCAACTGATCCATAATGCAGTCAAGTATTCCTCCGGGAAAAGCAGCAGTATTGTCGTGACGGTCTGTGAAAAGGCTGGAGAAGCGGTACTGCAAGTGAAGGACTGTGGCGCCGGCATTCCGGAAGCGGATAAAAGACGGGTGTTCGACCCTTTTTATACAGGTGAAAACGGGCGTGTCTTCCGGGAATCCACCGGAATGGGGCTTTACCTGACGAAGGAGGCGGCCGGCTATCTTGGCCACCGGATTGAGCTGGATTCGGAGGTGGGCAAAGGGACGGAAATCCGGCTTATATTCTCCCGGACGCAAAACCTTACACCCGTGTAAGGGAATTGAAAGATGAATCGATAGTTAAAGACGCGGGGCAACGGTATGCTAGGGTGTGTCTGAAAACTCCGAGGGGAGCAGATTTCAGTGAATTTTCGTTCCAGGCAAGGCACTTTTGTGAAGGCGTACCGGGGGTACGTCAAGCAAAAGTAACGAAGCAAGGGGCGAAAAGGCGGTGAAAGATGCCCTCAAGCGAGTATTCAGACACACCCTAACAGCAGATCCAATGATCGTAACGGAGAGGAGATTCTGTGCATGCTGAGTGTAAAGCAGGTGAGCAAAATATACGAGGGAAAAATCAGCTACCGCGCTTTAACGGATATCGATTTAACGATTGAAGCGGGAGAATTTGTCGGAATCATGGGTCCGTCCGGAAGCGGAAAAACGACCCTGCTTAATATCATCGCCACCATTGACGAGCCGACCACCGGAGAGGTGCTCATTAATGGAAGCAACCCCCACCGGCTGAAAAAAGATGGACTGGCCAAGTTTCGCCGCCGGGAGCTGGGCTTCGTGTTTCAGGATTTCAATCTGCTTCACACGCTGACGGTGGAAGAGAACATCGTGCTGCCGTTAACCTTGGATGGAAGCAAGGTACCGGAGATGAAGCAAAAAGCATACACCATCGCCGACAAGCTGGGAATTACGGAAATCATGAAAAAACGGACGTATGAAATTTCCGGCGGACAAGCGCAAAGAACCGCTATTGCCAGGGCGATGATTCATTCTCCGAAGCTGCTGCTTGCCGATGAACCCACCGGAAATCTGGATTCCAAATCCTCCAAGGATGTGATGGAAATGCTGGAATCCATCAATCGCAATGAGCGGACGACCATGATGCTTGTCACCCATGATCCGCTGGCGGCCAGCTATTGCAACCGGGTGGTGTTTATCCGCGACGGAAGGCTGTATTCGGAAATCCACAGAGGCGACAATCGTCAGGCCTTCTTCCAGAAGATCATCGACACACTTTCGTTGCTGGGAGGGCACGCCAATGACCTTTCGTCAATTCGCGTTTAATAACGTCGCCCGCAACAAAAGATTGTATGCCGCCTATTTCTTAAGCAGCATGTTTACGGTTATGGTGTTTTTTACCTTCGCCATATTTCGATTTCACCCTGCGTTAAGCGGAGATGGGATGGATGGCAGTGTTGCCCAGGGCATGAACATTGCCGCGGGGATTATTTATGTGTTCTCCTTCTTCTTTATCCTGTATTCGATGAGCTCCTTTTTGCAATCGCGAAAGAAGGAGTTCGGCCTATTGATGATCCATGGGATGTCCATGAGGCAAATCCGCTCGATGGTGTTTCTGGAGAACATGATTATCGGCTTTTTCGCCACATTGGGCGGCATTGTGTTGGGGTTGGTATTTGCCAAGGCTATTTTGTTGCTGGCCGAGAACGCGCTGATCATCGAAAATAAGCTGAACTTCTATATACCGGCCCTGGCGGTCATGTTAACCTTCGGTTCCTTTATCGTCCTGTTTTTCTTTATTTCTTTGTTTGTTTCCTACGTGCTGCGAAGCAGAAAGCTGATTGAGCTGCTTAGGGGAGACAAGAAGTCCAAAGGGGAGCCAAAGGCGAATATAGCTTTAGCCGTTATTGCCGCCCTCTTGCTTGGCGCAGGCTACGCGATTGCATTGATTGTGCAGGGAACGCTTGTAATAGCTGTTATGCTGCCGGTGGTGATAATGGTGATTATCGGCACGTATCTGCTTTTCACCCAATTAAGCGTTTTTGTGGTACGCCGTTTGAAGAATAGGGAGACCTTGTTTTGGCGTAAAACCAATATGATTCTGTTCTCCGATCTCTCTCACCGGATGAAGGATAATGCCCGGACGTTCTTCCTGGTAGCCGTCATTTCAACGGTAGCGTTTAGCGCCATCGGGACCTTGTTCGGATTTCAAACCTTTCTGACCGCAGGCATCAAGGCAACCAACCCGAATACGTTCACTTATTATGGGGATGAAAATGAAGCGCAGGATGTGGCCTTGATTAACGGGACGCTGCAGGAGGAGCAGATTAAGGCAAACCAAGCGCACGCTGTTCTTCGTTATTTTGAAGTAGGCAGCGACAAAGTGCTCATCGCCAAACAATCCGATTTTAACCGCTTTGCAGAGCTGATCGGGGAAAACACGGTCAATGTTAAGGATGGACAAGCGCTGGTTGTCGAGCTTGAGGTGATGTCTTTTGGGCAGAAAAAAGAACTGTCGAACAAAACGATTGTACTCCCGTCAGGCGCCGCCTTGCATCCGGAGGGAACGCTGCGTTCAAGGGCATTGCACGCATGGGATTCGTATTATGTCGTCTCGGACATAGACTACGAAAAACTTCCGGCCCCGGCGAGAGAAGAAAGCTTTTATGCCTGGCAAGCGACGGAAGGAAAGCAGCATGTATTGGCCACCGCGGCAAAGCTGTATGAAAAACTGCCGAAGCAAATCAGTTCCGGCGAGTATGAGGTCTACCAAATTATGAAACAATACGGACCGATCTTGTTTGTCGGACTGTTTATCGGAATTGTCTTTTTCGTCTCCGCCGGAAGCTTTCTCTATTTCCGCTTGTATATGGATGTGGACGGAGATAAACAGAAATTCATGACAATTGCCAGAATGGGCTTAAGTGAAAAGGAACTGGAGAAGGTGTTGAACCGGCAAACAGTCATCCTGTTTTTCGCTCCCATTATCGTCGCGCTCCTGCACGGGGCAGTGGCATTGACGGCCCTATCCCGCCTGTTCTTCTATGATCTGGCCAAGGAATCGGCGATTGTGCTGGGCGTTTTCCTGGCTATCCAAATCATTTACTTTTTCATTGTGCGATTCTTCTACACGAAGCAGATTAAGGCTGCGATTCATATGTAGCCTTCAATTGAAGGGGGACTTTTGCTTGCAGAAAGCAAAAGTCCCCTCCGCCGTTTTTGGCGGAAGGGACCGGGTCAAGCTGTAGGATAGTCAGGGAGCAAGGATCAGCTGCGGCTTATTGGCCCCGGCCTCCTTGGAGGCGAACCCGATGATGCCTTGGGAATTGGCCGCGCCTTCGTTCACCAGCAGGAAGGACACCTTCTTGTCCGCCATCTGACTGTTGATATAGCCGGTTACGTCGAAGCTGTACCATTTGTTCAACCCGTTGTTCATGGCAGCCTGCCTGATCAACGTGCTGCCGGCCGGAGCATTGCTCCAGGTCAATGCCGTTTCGCTCCAGCTTTCGTCGGCTGTGGCGTACAGCTTGACTGTTCTGGAGGTGCTGCTGCCGGCATTGGTCACATACAGCCACAATTTGGCCGATGATGCGCCGGAGCCGCCAAAGGCGCCGAAGTCGAACTTCAGGTAAGACTTCCTTTTATAGTCGACTGCGTCCGACTTAACCTCCAGAAGCGGGTCTGCGCCGTAATTTTGGCTGGCGTAGGTTCCGTCTCTTACGTAAGCGTCGTCCGTCGGCGTAAAGAGATAATCGGCAACGTATAATGGAGCGCTCGGCGTTGTAACCGCGTCGGAGGTCGTATCGGTTGTCTGATAATAATAGGTATGGCTTCCCTGCGGTAGCCGGACCGCAAGCGTATAGAGCTTGCCGTCCGTATAGGTTGCATCCGCCGGGACCGCTTCTGTCATGGGGTAAATAATGCCGTCAATACCACATTAACCGCAAACGGCTTCTGATTGTCCGCATCCGTATAAGTGGCGTGGAACGTAAATTCCGTGTCCGTTCCGCCCTCCGTCGGAGCTGCGGCAAGGGAGCTTAGTGTGGGAGCCGTGCCGCTTGCCTGGTTGGTCCCTTTGATTTCGTCCACCAGCATCTCGCCGTATTGGCCCCCGGTTTGGCTCAGCCACAGAACAATGTGGGCGCTGCTCTTATTCAGCGCCGGGTAGGCGTTCAGATCAAAATTGTAGTCCGTCCATGCTGCGGGAACATTGAGCCAGCCGGAGAGATAATATGTGCTTTGGCCGTCTTCAATGGAAATCCGGATTCGGCTGTTGGGATATCCGGGATTTTTCATCGGAATCGTCAGATAACGGTATCCCGACAGCTCGGCCGCATCCTTTTCCGGCTCGAATTTGGCCCAGGATTTGCTGGAGGACGGCGTCTGCGCGAATTTGCCCGCTGTTCTGCCGTCAACCGTGGTTTTGGCGTAGGTCCCTGTTCCGCCGTCCTGGTTCCACCAGTTTACCCAGTTGGAGCCTTGGCTGCCCCATGTGCCGCCTCCGCCAAAGTCATCATACAGCAGAGGATGGGTCGGGTCCGGCAAAGGCGGCGCCACAGTGAAGTGGGTGCTGCTGTTGGTTGTGCTGCCCGCCGGGTCGGTGCCTCTGATATCTACCCGGATATTGGACAAAGGCGTGAGCGTTGAGGTATTGATGGTTCCGGTATAAACCCCTTGGGCCCGTCCGTCGGGGCTCATGGGCGTGAAATCCGCCAAGCCGGGTCCTTTGTATTCGATGCTGCTTAGCGGGCCGGCAGGCTGGGCGAAAATTCCTACGCTGCCGGTGACGTAACTGCCGATGACAGGAGCCGTTATGGGCATATGAACGGGATACGCTCCGCCGGAGGTGTCCGTCCCGCCCAGATTGGTTAGCCCCATGACGGTATACAGCAGGCCGGCCTGAATGCTGATGCTGTATTCGTTGTACCGCCATTGCTGCGTGTCATCCTGCCACAGCGGCCGGTCCTGGTACCAGGGACTGACGCTTTTTTTGTTCTTCGTGTCTTTAATGACCGGTCCGCTGACCATGGCTCCGGGAATGACCACTCCGGTATTCGCGTGGCTGTAAGCCTGCTCGTCCAGCCGCGTGTGCAGAAAGTCCACATGGTCCGTGCCAATGCCCGACACCCAGCTGATGTTCCAGGGATTGGCGCCGAATATCCAATACAATCCCTTCTGCAAGCTGCGTAAAACGGCCGGATCTTGGAAAAGCTCATAATATCTGACCATATCTCCCAGATAGGACGCCAACGGTTCGTTCACGCCGAAATCGCCGAACCGGTTGACCACCCCGTAAGGCGTGTCGTCGGCAAGGGACATAAACAGATCGGCCTGTTTCTTCAACAGATTGCGGATATGCGTCTGGGTCCCCGGATTCGCCGCCGGATAAAACTCCGCCAGCGAAAGAGGACGCAGATCCCAATAATTGGTTGTGTACAGATCGGAGAATGTCAACGCATTGATCCGGTTGGTCGCTGAGGTTCCGTAAGCTGCGTTGCCGGTCAGCAGATATAATTCCACCTCCGCCCACAAAAGCGTGTTGGGAATGCCGCCGTTTGTGGCGTAGGAACCTCCGGGGCCGGTCTGATTGGCTACCGTATAATTGTAGAAGGTGATGGCAGCCGCTTGGCATGCGGCGGAGAAGGTCTGGAAATCAGCCGTCTGGGCAGGGGCTATGTGGCCGTTGGCCAGCGCGTTGTTGATGGCTCTGGCCGTAGCCGCCAACGCTCCGGCCGCTTTGCCCGAGCCTCCCACGCCAGGCGTGTTCAGCTTCCGGTCGTCGGCGGTGCCCGGAATATTGTCTGTGGACTTCTCCGGATGCACGAAACCGGCATTATTGCTCAGATTGTACAGCGCCCCGCCCAACTGGTCGGCGAACTTAATCAGATATTCGCTTCCAAACCGGGCTTCGTCGATCAGATCGGGCACGCCGTTGCCGTCGTTGTCGAAGCGGACGTCGGCGGACGACGCATGGCGCAGATACGCCAGCGCAATTTCTCCGGCAACCCACTGGTTCCCGGCGTATTTGCCGTAGTCTCCCGCATCGTACCAGCTTCCCGACAAATCATAATGCACCGTGCCGTCCTGGGACTTGGCGTCATCCAGATGGCTGGCCGGATGGAACACCTTGGCGGAAGGAGCCACGCTGCTGTAACCGGCGGGATACGCGTCCGACGTTGCCATGCCCGAGCGCTGAATCCGGTAAAAGGCGGTCATTTCATCCTTATAATCGCTCCATACATTAGACTGGATCGGGAAAAGATACGATGAAACGCCGTTGCTCTTCACCGTAAAACTCGCCCCCGTCTGCGCAACGGCGGAAAAATCGATGCTGTACACCCGGCTGTTCCAGGTGACGCCCTCATCCTGCATGAAGCCGTTGGCTACCACCGTGGAGCCGTTTAGAATCTGATAGCTGGTGTCGGTCAGAGCATCGGTGGCGATCACATACGCAACCTTATAGTCGCTTGCCGAATACCCGGCCTGGCTCACGGCAATCTTGACGACAGTACCCGCAGCGCGGGAGACGGCCGGACGCACAAGGCATAAACCAAACAGCAGAACAAAGCAAAGACCTAGGCACACCGGACGTTTAAACCGTTTCATCATTGCAGCCATAATGGACACTCTCCTCCATATTAATGAATTGTTTTACCAACCAGGCTTGCCGCACCTCCTTCATGATGGCAGTTGTAAGCGCTGAAGCGGATATTATTGGCAACGCTTACAAAAACGATGGTAGCTTATCCCAAACCTTGCGGCAATCAACACTTTATGCATGAACAAACATAACTTTCCTTGCGCGCCTTTTACCCCGTTCGGACGATACGCTTTTTTTGCAGCGAATACACATTATTTATGTCCGACCGCCTCAAAATACCGCCGATACTGGGGGCAAGGCTCACTTTATTTCCGCATAAAGTGGAGATTGATGAAGCGCTCTTGGGTGAACTAAGATCAGGGTGAAAGCGGGGGCATACAACAAATACAAGGGGAGAGGAGGTAGGAAAGAGACGATGAATGGAGAAATGGTATGGAAGACAGAAGCGCAAAAAAAACCCGCTGCGGGCAACAAGTGGCTCAGACTGCTGGTCAAGGAAAGGTATTTATGGTTAATGGCTTTGCCGGGCATTCTTTATTTTGTAATCTATAAATATGTGCCCATGCTGGGGGTCGTGATCGCCTTCCAAAAATATTCGCCGGGCAAGGGCTTTCTGAACAGCGAATGGGTAGGGCTGGATAACTTCCGGCGCATCTTCGAAACACCGGAAATCGGCCAATATTTTATGAATACCGTTATTATCAGCTTTTACCAAATTGTATTTGCCTTTACGGTGCCGATCTTCATTGCCATTATGCTCAACGAGCTAAGGTCCGTGGTATTCAAACGAGTGATTCAGACCTTGCTGTATCTCCCGCATTTCCTGTCCTGGGTTGTCGTTGCGGGCATATTCTACATGCTGTTCAACAGTGAAGGGTCCTTTAATCATTTCCTGACCGGCATGGGCTTTGATCCCATCAACATTCTTTCAAGCAAGGATAATTTCCGGGAAATGCTGGTGGCTCAGGTAATTTGGAAGGAATCCGGCTGGGGCACGATTATTTATCTGGCCGCATTGACGGGAATTGACAACGAGCTGTACGAGGCGGCCAAAATCGATGGAGCCGGCCGTCTGAGGCAGATTTGGCATGTGACGCTGCCCGGCATCCGGTCGACCATTGTCATCCTTTTTATTCTCCGTCTGGGCGGAGTATTGGATGTGGGCTTCGAGCAGGTGTATCTGATGCTCAATTCCGCAGTATCCGAGGTTGGCGAGGTTCTGGATACCTATGTCTACAGAGTAGGGGTCGTCAACGGGAATTTCAGCTTTACGACGGCTGTCGGTTTGTTCAAGGGTGTGGTCGGCATGATCCTGATTGTCTCGGCCAACAGACTGGCCCGGATATTCGGCGAAAGAGGCATTTACTAAAACCAATTTGGAAGGGTTGGGTATCTGTGAAAATAAATAAAAAAACGGTTGGCATCATTACGGCTGTTGCATTAACTTCTTCCATGCTTGCGGCCTGCGGCTCCGACGGCGATTCAGCGGAGCCGGGCATCGCCTCTTCGTCCTCCCAAACGTCCCAGCCTTCCCCGGCCGTGGACAAGAAATACAAGGTCAGCGCAATGAGCATTCTTTACGGCGCTGCGCCGCCTGAGAACGGCACGGGACGGAAAGCGATTGAGGAGCGGTATAACATCGATTACGAATTTATACCGGTGGCCTCCGGCGAATACAATAACAAGCTGGGCGTCACGCTGGCATCGGGGGATATTCCGGACGCCTTGCTGTTCCCGGGCCTGGATTCGCTCTATTTCAATGCCATTGACAGCGACCGCTTCCTGCCGCTGGAGCAATATTTGAATGACAAAGAGAACTTTCCGAATCTGGCCAATCTGCCCAAAGAGGTTATGAACAATCTGAAATACAAGGGGCATATTTACGGGATACCGCGGTTGAGAGGCATTCCGGGACATACGATCACATTGCGCAAAGACTGGCTTGACAACCTGGGGCTGAAGGTGCCCACAAACTACGACGAATTGTACAATGTGATGAAAGCCTTTACAGAAAACGACCCGGACGGCAACGGCAAAAAGGATACCTACGGCACCTCGATCGGCGTCAACAGCGGAGCCATCATTATGATAGGCGCTCTCCTTGCCCCGATGAAGGCTGGACCCAGCCTGGGCTGGGTGGAAGACGGCAAAGGGGGAATCGTCCCCGGGGAATTTGCTCCCAATGCCAAAGAAGCCTTTGGCTTCCTTGCCAAATTGTATAAGGACGGCCTGATTGCCCAGGATTTCACCATCAAGAAGGAACAGCAGGCCGAGGATGATTTCCTGCTTGGCAAAACGGGTTCCATCGGCAACATGGCATATACCGCATTTAACGTGGACCGGTTGAATAAAGCAAGAACAGCCAATCCCAAATTCGAGATGGTCTCCATCCCGCCGCTGAAGGCTCCCGACGGATCGGAATCGGGCTACCGCAATGAACCCGGATTTTTCGGCGTATTCGCCCTGAATAAAGAGCTGGCAAAGGACGAAGGCAAGCTGAAGAAGGTGCTGAAAATCCTCGATGACCAAATCGGCGACGAGGGAGCCAATTTCTTCAAGTGGGGCGTTGAAGGAGTTCACTACACCACAAACAACGGCGAGAAGGCCGTAACTGATATTGGCAAAAACGAAGGTCCGAGCAAATATCAATTGACCAACCATGCCCATGTGGACGAATGGATTCTGGCCTCCAACGATTCGGACGAAACAAAAAAATTGAAGCAGAATGCGTTTGCCGTTGCCAGCCAAGGCAAGTCCTGGTCGCCGCAGGAAATCGGCCTCTTCTCCAAGACAAATGCGGAAAAGGGCGCGGAGCTCGGCAAGTTTGCAACAGATGAATTTGTGAAAATTATTGTCGGGAAAGAGCCTGTCGATTACCTGGATAAGATTTTTGAGGAATGGAAGAAGAGAGGCGGCGACCAAGTTCTGAAGGAAATGAACGAAGCCTGGAACGCCAGAAAGTAAAGAGCAGCTTAAATCCGTTCAGAGGCTGCCCCGGGTGATTTGGGGCGGCCTCCTGAACAAGCGGGGAGAAAACCGATGAACAAGACTAAACTGCAAGACAGAATATTTGACTCGTCGAATATCGTTCTGATTTCACTTTTTACTCTGATTTGCTTCATACCGGTGGTAAACGTCATTGCCATGTCCTTTGCGCCGTTGAAGGATATTATATCGGGAAAGTTCATTCTGTGGCCAAGCAGCTTCGATTTCAGCGCCTACCGCTATATCTTTCATACCGGAGTATTCTTTACCTCGCTGAAAAATACAGTGTGGATTACCGTTGTCGGCACTATTGTAAACCTGGCCGTTACCTCGCTTTTGGCTTATACTTGTTCAAGGAAGAAGTTCAGCGGCCGGCGGACGCTGCTGTTCATGGTGCTCTTCACCATGCTGTTCAGCGGCGGGATGATTCCCACCTTCATTGTCGTCAAGGCAACGGGACTGATGAACTCGTTGTGGGCCCTGGTCATCCCCTCTGCCGTATCGGCCTTTAACCTGCTGGTCATGCGGGAATTTTTCGAATCGATCCATGAAAGCATTATCGAATCTGCGACAATTGACGGCTGCAACGATTTGGGGATTTTCGTCAAGATCATTTTGCCCCTTTCGGTGCCGGCTTTGGCCACGTTCACCTTGTTTTACGCCGTTGGCCATTGGAATCAATATTTTGCGGCGATTCTATATTTAAATAAATCCTCTCTTTGGCCGCTGCAAATCCTGCTGAGGCAGGTAGTTCTTGTAGGCCAGGCCGACGTGTACTCGGCGCTGAGCTCGGGAGAAGCGATGCCGCTGCCGTTGTCCACCCAAATGGCCACCATCGTGCTGGCTTCGGCTCCCATCGTCGTCTTGTATCCGTTCCTTCAGAAATATTTTGTTAAGGGACTGACTATGGGCGCCGTAAAAGGGTAAGGGAGGTTTGCCGGACGGAAGGGTAAATTTTCGGCTTATGGGAGTACCGGCTCCGAGCCAGTTTTCTGCAGAGGAGAGTTCAAGCAAATGGAATCCCGGTCTTTAAAGAGCTTTTATCCCCATCTTGGATTTTTGTTGGTTTACCTGATTTGGGGCTTGAACATGAGCTCAATGAAAATCGGCGGCCGGGAATGGGACCCCGTCATGTTCAACGGGCTGCGCTACCTGATGATTTCACCGGTTTTATGGGCATATACGTATTTGTCTTTCCGGAAAAAAGGCTTAAGCCTCCGCATGGAGGCCCGGAGTCTGGGGCTGATTTTGTTCCTCGGCGTTCTTTCGGCGGTGGGCATGGAGGCGATGCTGTCCTACGCCCTCCAATATTCCAACGCGGCCAACGGCTCCGTTCTTGGACGGGGCTTTATGCCGATTCTGACCGTCATGATCTCCCTTGTGATCCGGGAGATCCGGCTGACTCCCCGTATTTTGGTCGGTCTGCCGGTTGCATTCGCCAGCGTCGTCCTGATTGTCGCCGGAGGGGAGCAGGGGCTGCACTTCGGGCCCGATACCCTTCGGGGCGATGTGCTGCTGCTTCTGCGCAGCCTGTTCGGCGCCTTCTATCTGATCGGCATGAGCAGGCTGACGGCCAAATATTCGCTGATGCTGCTGATCTCCTGGGAAATGACGGCCGGCGCCCTGTCCATGCTGCCTTATGTCTTGTGGAAGGCGGATGCCGCCTATTTTGCAGGCATTGGCCCTTCGGGATGGATGAGCCTGCTGTACACGGCCTTTCTGGCCACGCTGGTCGGGTTTACGGTGCATAATTGGTCCCTGGCCCGGCTCGGGCCGTTCAAATCCTCGTTCTACGGCTATATCCTGCCGATTACGGCAGCGGTGGCCGGCTATTTCCTGATGGGCGAGACCGTTAACTTGTACCAGATTATCGGCGGCGCAGGTGTGCTTGTCTCCATGTATCTGGTGCAGCGGGACCGGATGCAGACGGGGGTTAAGCTGCCTGCGCGCCCTGCAGCGGCGGCCGGAACCGGGACCGGCAGCAATGCGGCGGGGTAAAAGAGAGGCTGCGCTTTGCGATGTGAACCATTGCGATTCGATTGCGAAAAAAAGGAGGCTGTCCGGGAGAAACTCTAACGAATCTATGTATCGCTATTTGCCTATAGATGAGCCTGTTTGAAATCTAACGAATCGTAGGATCGCTATTTGTCCGAATGTGCGCCGAAAGGCGTTCAAACAGGCGAATAACGCGCTATAGATTCGTTAGATTTTTTATCATGCCCGTTTTCGCGAAATAGCGTGAGAGAGATTCGTTAGCCAGATTCGGCTTGTCCGCAGACGTATGTTTCCGAAGCCGGTTTTCCTGCAGAAAACCTTTTACCTCCCGGTCCTTTCTGCCGAATATGTATTCCCTTGGCCTACTTTTCGGACAGCCCCTTTTGTGCGATCAGTCGGGGCTTTCCTTGCCCGACAAAAACTCCTTCCGGTAATTCCCCGGCGTGTGCCCGGTTACTTGCTTAAATACCCGGATAAAGCTGTTGACCGAGGTGTACCGCAGCTTGTCGGCAATGTCCTGAATGGAGTTGGCCGGGTCGGCCAGCAGATCCTTGGCGATCTTGATTCTGTACTGGATGACATAATCGACAAAGTTGGCGCCGACCACCTTCTTGAAGGAGCGGCTGAGCTGAGAGGCGCTCATGCCAACCAGCTCCGCGCAATGCTGCAGGGATATATCCTGGAAATAATGGTGGTGGATGTGCTCCATAACCTGCTCCACCAGCTTCTGTTCGTTCATCTCTTTTCCCGCGGTGGCCTGGGGCTGGGAACGGATGCCGTCAAAGAACCGCTTCTGGATAAACGCCTCGATTTCCGCCAGATTCCGCAGCTTGGTCAATTCAATCGGAACTTCTTTTGTGGACAGGTGCAGGGAGAGATTGCTGTTATGCTTTTTGACGGTATGAATCATGGCCCCCAGCAATTGCGAGAAATAACTCATCAAAACATCGGAGGTAAGGGAGAAATCCTCTTTGATGATTTGCACCAATCTGGCGAAATGCTGCCGCGCTTCCTCATACTTGAACAACTGCAGGGAATGGATAATCTGCGTTTCCATATCGGTCAGAATGCTGGCTTCATCCGAAATGGACGGGTCCAGCTCGTCGCTGATGATCACCTGGTTGGCGCCCAGGGTAAAGCTTAAGCGGAGCGCATGACGGGCCTGCATATATGCCTCATGCAGATCATGGATGCCGGAGTCCGCATAGCTGATGGAAATGACGCAGTTGATTTTCAAATAGGTGCGAATGGCGTTAAGCAGCGTATCCGCATAGGAGCGGTATAAGGGAAGCACTTCATTGCGGGGCTGGCTTAAGACAATAAACAGTCCCGGCTGGATCATCAGCGTCTTGGAAGGGCCGTTGGCGCCGAGAATTTCATTGGCAATATTCTCAAGGGCATAGTAGAACAGGAATTGATCCTTCATCGAATAGTTGGACTGGAGGAACAGCTGGTCCAGCTCAATAAGATGGATGACAATTCTGTTCGGCCCGAAGTTTTCGATATGGACGTCCTCGCCCTTGACATTGCCCGATAGCAGACTTAACAGGCTGTAGTTTTCCGCGGCGTTCCGGTATTGGTCAATATAGGCCAGAATATGGTTGGCCTCATCCTTGTTTTGCGGCAGAGGCTTGTATTTGCCGATGTGCTGCAGCAGCTTCTGCATAGGGAAATAAACAATGCTGCTGGTTTTGAAGGAAATGGCGATCATGACCAGAATGGAGAGGAGGCAGATGCCAAGCAGCATGTTCCGCAGCTGGTCCGTCTCCTTGGTAATGAGGCCGACGGGAATGACGGAGACATAATACCATTCGTGATTGCCGGAATAAACGGTGCTGATGGAGGTCCGCTTTCCGTCCAGATTGGTGGTGAAGCTGTAATAAGAGGTTCCTTTGGCATGGGATAGCTCGGACATGAATGAGCCGGAATGGATATTGGCTCCCAGAAAGGAAGGGTCGGAATGCAGCATAACAGATCCGGCCGAGTTTACAACATAGTATATGGAGGGATCGTTAAACTCGTCGTGCTTGATCAGCTTGTTGCTTAGTGACGCGGCATCCAAATACAGGATGAAGTAGCCGGCGCTTTGTCCGGAATCGTAAATGTTCAAGGGTCTGACATAGGTAATGACCGGTTTGCCCAGCCGGCTGTTCACATTGGTCCGGGTGCCGACCCATTTGCCGTAATGCAGGTTCTCGTTGGTTATGTCGAGGGCCACCGAATCGTGGAAATCCTCCACACTCAGCACCGGGCCGCCGGAGGTTACAACCTTGCCGAAGGGTTTGCTGTAAAAATCAATCTCGGCCACATGCTCCATTCCGCTTTTCAGATTGGACAGAATATTGCCCAGATCATTCACCGCCGTATAGTTGGTGTGGTCCAGCTCCTCCTTCGTATAACGGAGCAGGGCGGAGTTGTTGTACGTATACTGCAGCATCAGCTCGTCGAACTTCTTGAACTGGCTGTTCATATCCTTCTCTACCTGGCTCAAAAAGACCAGATGCATCTGGTTAACCTGCCTGCTGATGACATTGTTGCCCAGATAAGAGGAAACAAGCGCCATGATGACCACCGGAATGGTGGATAAAATGATCAAGGAAATCAGGAGGTTTTTTTTGATTTTTCCGCCGCCGGGATAATGCGCAAACAGCTTTCGTGCAGCCTGTTGAACTCGAAACATGGAATGATCTCCCCAATTCGGCTTGCGCGTATTTGGACATTATAAGTATAACCATCCGGCGGCCTGTTCTCAATAAAAATAGTGTAAGCGCTTTTTGTAAAAAGAGACCGAAATTTATTTCCGCTTTGGCAGTGCTGCAGCAATTCCGCCAACAACCAGCCCCCATAGGGCATTTACCGTTAAGACGCTAATAAAGGCAATCGGATTCGTCAAAGGGCCCTGCAGCTTCCCGTCAAGAATAGGAGATAGGATGCCGCTGAGCAGGATGGCGAATAATGCGTAGCTCAATCCCGCGTAAACAAGAACGGCAACGGGATTCGGAACTCTTTTCACCAAGACAATAATGAGCCAGGCCAAGGATATGAGGATTGTCATTAGAATGCTTCCAAATTGTTGGCCGATTAAATCCATAACCCCTGTTATCTTCATGAGGGGTCGGTCTCACCAGCGCCAATGCGCCTAATCCAAGAATAAGCCGCCAGTTATCTTTTACAATTCCTTTAGTGCTCATTAAAACTCAGCTCCTCTCATTAACTGGTTTATACTTTAACAAAGAAATGTTGTGAACTTATGACGATGTGTTGCGAATCCTGTGCACTTTAAAAATGGGATGGAATTTTCGGATATAATGACAGCAGGATGGAAAAGAGGAGGCTGTGATGTGGCCGAAACGATATTATTGGTGGACGATGAAGAAAAGGTGCTTGAATTTATGAGTTCATTTCTAAAAAATGAAGGCTTTCAGATTGTTACGGCCCGGACAGGGGTGGAAGCCCTCGCTAAAGTGGAAGCCGCGAATCCGGCGTTGGTAGTGTTGGACTGGATGATGCCGAATATGAACGGGCTGGATGTTTGCCGCGAACTGCGGAAAAAGAGCCGGATCGGCATTATTATGGTTACCGCCAAAGCGGACGAGATGGATAAGATAATCGGTCTTGAGGTCGGGGCGGATGATTATCTCACAAAACCTTTTTCATTGAGGGAGCTATTGGCCCGGAACTAGTCGATCTCTTGCAGGATGTTGACCGGGAAAGTCCGAGCATCCTTGTATTGGATGCGGCTAAACGGGAGATTTTCAAACAAGGGGAGGCGCCCTTGAAATTAATAACCCGCTTGGGAGTCAGAAATGACATCATTATAAATGAAAGATCAGTAGGACAATTGTATTATTATGACCCGGAGATTGCCTATTTCAATAAGATCATGATCGGCATTCCCATATCAGTGGTTCTTGCGTTAATTGGAAGCGGCACGCTGCTTATTATTATTGCCTTGTTCATTGCCTATCAATTGTCGGGATGGCTGGCCTCTCCGCTGAAGGTGCTGCTTCCATCGATTGAACGGTTAGGAAAAGGCGAGCTTGGCGTGCAGGCGGAGGTTAACATGAATGATGAGTATGGAGAGATCGCCCATGCCTTCAATCGTATGTCAATGGATTTGCAGAAGGCGGAGGCTGTGCGCCGGAGCCTTACGGCGGATATCGCACATGAGCTAAGAACTCCTTTGACAATTATGGGAGGGAAGCTGGATGATTTGCAGCAGCAGGGACAATCCATTCGGCCTGAGACCTTGCTGCCGATTCAGGATGAACTCATACGATTAAACCGGTTAGTCGAAGATTTAAGAACCTTATCATTGGCGGAAGCGGGGAAATTAACCCTCCATAAAGCGGCGACTAATATTGCGGGGCTGCTGCAGCAAGTTTGCTCAGCCATAGAACCTCTCGCGGACGAAAAGAGTATTTCAATCCAATGCGAAATAAATACGGTCCAACCCATCATCTTCGCAGACCCAAGCCGAATCAAACAGGTGCTTTTCAACCTGCTCACGAATGCCATTCGCTACACGCCAAACCAAGGAACAGTTCACTTGCGGCTTCGGAATGATACTCAACAAAACCTTGCCATTGTGGTAGAGGATTCGGGTATTGGCATTGCTCCTGAGCATATCCCCCATCTGTTCGACCGTTTCTACCGGGGCGATGAAGCGCGGACAAGAGACGGCGGGGGAACAGGCTTAGGTCTTGCCATTGCCAAACAATTCGTCCTCTCCCATCAGGGCACAATTGAAGTTGAAAGCAGTCTTAACCAGGGAACACGGTTTATTATTCAGCTGCCGTATTAATTAATCTTTCTGCCAGAGCTGTTTTTGTCTAAAAATAGACAATGGTTAATTCGTTCTCGCAAACTATCGACTCTATGTAAGGGGTATGTTATGATAGATTTCTGTGATAACGTGGTAATGGAGTAAAGCGTTTTGTCTTGCTTTGTGAATGATTTCCTACATAATGGAGGGTTAGCATGAAAAGGATTGCGATATTGGGCATGACACTATTGGTCATGATGATGGCTGCCTTGGGCTGCTCCAGCTCAGGCAAGGATGACAAGGAACTGGTAATCGGCATTGACGACAAATTTGCCCCAATGGGCTTCCGGGACGAAAAGAATGAAATTGTTGGCTTCGATATTGATTACGCCCGGGCAGCCGGCGAGCAGATGGGCTATAAGGTGACTTTCCAGCCCATCGATTGGAAGACCAAGGAAACCGAGCTCTCCAGCGGCCGGATCGACCTGATCTGGAACGGCTATACCATTACGGATGAGCGCAAGGGAAAGGTGCTTTTTACCAAGCCGTACCTGAAGAACAGCCAGGTTGTGGTCGTAGCGGCCAATTCCGGCATCACCAAGCTTGCGGATCTGGCCGGCAAGGAAGTGGGGCTCCAGTCCCTGTCGTCTGCAGCTGATGCGCTGGACGGCAACCCGATCAAAGCCCAGATTAAAAAGGTTACGGAGTTTCCCGATAATGTGCTGGCCCTTGCCGATCTGAAGATTGGCCGGGTTCAGGCTGTGGTCATTGACGAGGTTGTGGCCAAATACCATATGTCCAAGGATAAAAGCGCCTTTAAGCTGCTGGATGAAACGCTGGCCCCCGAGGAGTATGGCATAGGCGTGAAAAAGGGCAACGAAAAGCTGCTGAACGAGCTGCAAAAGGCGCTGGACGAGCTGAATCAAAACGGCAAGGCTGCAGAGATTTCTAACAAATGGTTTGGCGAGAACAGGGTGTTGAAGTAATTTGAAGCAAGCGGCGAAAACTGGATTAAGGCTAATCTGGTTTTCCTGCGTTAGAAGGAGCTTTAAGAGCTGATGGATCTGGATTATCTCATTCGTATTGGCAAGCCCATGCTGGAGGGGGCACAAACAACGGTAATGCTGTTTCTCATTGCCATTCTGTTGTCCATTCCTCTTGGGTTTCTGTGTACTATAGCGGTCAAAAGCAGATATAAGCCTCTGTCCTGGCTGGCAGGCGCCTACATTTATGTCATGCGGGGGACCCCGCTCCTGCTTCAGCTGCTGTTTATCTGCTTTGGGCTGCCGATGCTGCCTGTTGTGGGCGAATATTTGGTGATGGACCGTTTTACTGCGGCCTGCCTGGGATTTGTGCTGAACTATGCGGCCTATTTTGCCGAGATCTTCAGAGGCGGGCTGCTTGCAGTTGACAGAGGCCAGCAGGAGGCTGCCCAAGTGCTGGGTTTGAGCCGCTGGAAAAGCATGACGCTGGTTATTATCCCCCAGATGTTCCGGGTTGCCCTTCCGGCGGTTGCCAATGAATCGGTAACCCTGGTTAAGGATACGGCGCTATTGTACGCCGTAGCCGTCCCGGAGCTGCTGCATTTTGCCCAGACCGCAGTCAACCGGGACTCCACCATTGCGCCCTTGTTTGTGGCCGGTGTGATTTATTTGCTGATGACGGTAGTGCTGACGCTGCTGTTCAAGTGGCTGGAGCAAAGATTTAAATTCGAATAAAGGAATGGCGGCACATGAGCATGATTCAAGTTGACGGACTGAGGAAATCCTTCGGCCAGCTGAACGTTCTGCGGGGCGTAAGCCTGGAGATAAAGAAAAATCAGGTGGTGGCCATTATCGGGCCCTCCGGCTCCGGCAAAAGCACCCTGCTGCGCAGCCTGATCCATCTGGAACAGGTGAATGAGGGAAGCATTCGGATCGGAGGCGATTATCTGGTCCGGGAAGGCGCTTACTGCAGCGGAGCGGATATAAAAAGAATGACCTCCACAATGGGAATGGTGTTTCAGCATTTTCATCTGTTTCCCCATCTCACCGTAAGGGCCAATCTGGAGCTTGCCCCGCGCCACGCGGTTCGTCGGCAGCAGACGGCGGATGTGCGCCGCAACAGCCTGGAGCTTCTGCAGAAGGTGGGACTGGAGGATAAAGCGGATGTATATCCGGCCAAATTGTCCGGCGGGCAGAAGCAGCGGGTAGCCATAGCCAGAGCGCTGATGATGAAGCCCGATATCCTCCTGTTTGATGAACCTACCTCGGCCCTTGACCCGGAGCTGACCGGCGAGGTGCTGAAGGTCATCCGCGAGCTGGCTGTTGAGCGGATGACCATGGTCATTGTCACCCACGAAATGGGCTTCGCCCGGGAGGTGGCGGATCAGGTCATCCTGATGGACAATGGAGAGGTTATCGAGACCGGCACTCCGGAGGAGCTGTTCGAAAATCCCCAACAGACTAGAACCCGCGCATTCTTAGGCCTGGGTTAATAAAGCTTGATATAATGGAGCCATCGCGATTCGCGGTGGTTTTTCATTTAGAAAGGTTGTCCGTATATGCCGTTAACGACTGAGGACCAATTGGTAGACGAAATCGGGAGCTGGCTGAAAAAGCATTTTGCGGTTGGGTGGCTTTCTGCCAAGCGTGTAAGGCGGGGATTAAAGAACGAGAAGTGGATTGTGGAGACAAACAAGGGGCGGTTATTTGTTAAGAGCTATCACCCCGGGCGATTTAAGATGCATGATCCGGAGTTTCGGGGCAAGATTGAATATGCGCTGCAGCTTCAGCTGCTTTATTATCAGTCGGGAGGAAAATGCCCTGAGCCGTTGACGCTGGAAGGGCGCTGTATGCATCTCTTGCCCTGCGGAAGATACATAACTGCCATGACATGCTGCCCAGGCGCTATGGTATCTGCTGGCATGATCGGCGAATATGGGATGCACTCCCTTGGACGGGCTGCTGCAGATATGCATAGCGTTTGGGATTCCGCGGCGGCATCGGGGTTGGGAGCAGCAGTCCCGCCGGGGGAACCGGCTTGGCAGTTGTCCCGCAGGGAGATGGCGCGCACCTGGCAGGCAAATTGGGAGGCATCCCGTGACTCCACCGAACGTGTCCGGAACGCCTTGCAATTGCAAAAGGCGATTGTTGATTCCCTTGGAGAGGATGACTTTGTGCCGCTGGCTGCGGGCTGGGCCCACCTGGATCTGTGGGCGGACAACCTGCTTTTCGAAGGGGATGCTCTGGCCGCCATCGTTGATTTTGACCGGGCACGCTACTCGTTTCCTGCGCTGGACCTGGGGAGGGCGGTCCTTTCCGGTACGCTCAGCGGGCGCGGATTCCAGAAGGACGCTGTGGCCGCCTTCACGGAAGGCTACCGCAGTGTGCGGCCGCTGCCGCGCGGTTCACTTTTGAGGGCAATCAAGTATGTTTGGTGTCTCGAATCATTTTGGTGGATTCGGCCGTCCCTGGAATCGTCCAGCGTGGTCCCTGTCCGTTTCGCCGAAGAAATGATTCTCACTGCCGAGCGTTGGGAGCAGCTCGATACCTTTTTTGGGGGGATCTAGCTGGGGGCATAAGCGGAAAAATTGTGTATGGTTGCATGAAATAATGTACATTCTCAAAGCCGGAAATCACTTCTAAAATGAAAGAAAGGACAAAGCTAAGGAACAAGAAAGGGAGACGGAAGCGATGATTTACGGAAAAGTGGAGCTGTTTAATGTGGAGGAGGCCGTTGAAGTGCCCGGCCGGGCGGGAGTGCTGCTGCAGCGGGTGCCCGAGGCGGTCCGCACGCAATTGAAGGAAGGAGCGCAGGGCGTTGCACGGCGGGCCGCCGGAGTCGAGATCCGCTTCGTGAATGAGGGGAGGGAGCCGGCTGTTATCGAGCTTGCAGCCTATCAATCGCCGTCGCGCATCCTTGTGTATGCGGGAGGGCATCAGGTGAAGGAATATGCCGTCGGACCGGAACCGCTGGGAATCGAAATCGCTTATCCGTTTCCGGGATTTCTGCCGGATGCGCAGCCGGTGTCGGTGAAGCCGGCCTATTCCCCCCGCGTCTGGCGGCTTGTTGCGGAAGGCGGCGAGGTGCATTTGCTGAGCGCCAAGGGCGAGGAGCTGCGTCCGCCCCAGGCCGGAGAGACGCCGGAGAAGAAATACCTGGCCTATGGCACCTCCATTACGCAAGGAGTTCAGGCTACTTCTCCCGATCTGAGCTATATCCGGCAGGCAGGGGGACGGCTTGGCCTGGATGTGCTGAACTTGGGTCTGGCCGGAGCGGCCCATTGCGAGCAGGCTATCGCCGACCACATCGCCGGGCGCGGAGACTGGGACATTGCTACCTTATGCGTCTCCATCAACATGCTCAATCAGGGTGTGCCGGTTTCCGAATTTCGCGACAAGGCGGCGTATCTGGCCTGTACGGCGGCTGCCCGCAACCCGGACAAGCCGGTGATCTGCATCGGCCTGTTCCCCAGCTTTGCCGACCTGGGCCTCGTCTGGCCGGAGCGCAGCCCGCAGGCTACTGCCGATGAGTACCGTCGTGCGCTGCGCGAAATTGTGGAGCAATCCGGGCTGCCGAATCTCCATTATATCGACGGCAGAGAGCTGCTGACCTCCTGGGACGGCCTGTCTCATGATCTGCTCCATCCGGGCAACAGCGGCATGATTGAAATCGGGGAACGTTTGGCGGCATTTATGAGGCCGTTGGTTCATAGCCGGTAAATTTCCGGACAAAAAGGCAGGCTCTCGTTCCTTGAAGATGTGGAACGGGAGTCTGCCCTGCTATCTACCAGAAAATCCCCGCCCTGCCTTCCAGCCTAAGCAGCGCTTCCATATAGAAATAATCTCCCCAGATGGCCCCCGCTTGAAGATCGCCGCATTGGGCCAGCCGCAGAATGCTTTCTTCCTCCTCCTCCGCTTGGTAAGGGGGCCGGGACAGCGAGCGGATCATGCGCTCCGCCAGGTCGCGCCATCTTGCCGGCTCCTGCGCGCCTTCCAGCTCCGCAAGCTCCAGCAGGCCGCAGGCGGAAATGGCGGCGGCAGACGTATCCACCAGCTGCGGGCCGCCGGGAGGCAGCCGGAAGTCCCAGACGGGAACGCAGTCCGGCGGCAGCTGCGAAGCGTAATAGCGGGCGATCCCTTCCGCCGCCTCCAGGTACTTCCGTTTGCCGGTGTAACGGAAGGCAACCGCGAAGCCGTACAGCGCCCATGCTGTGCCGCGCGCCCACGCCGTGCCGACTCCATAACCGCAATAATTCCGTTCTCCCAGCGGCTCGCCCGTCAGGGGATCGAACTGAAACGCATGGCATACAGAGAAATCGTCCCGTACCAGCCGCTCCAGTGTTGTGTCCGCATGAACTGCAGCCGCATCGCGGAAGAAGCGGTGCTTCGTTTCCGTCCACGCCCAGAACAGCAGCGGCAAATTCATCATGCAGTCAATAATCATCAGGCCGCTTTTTTCCTCGTCTGTCCGGTCCATTCGGCTCCACGCATCGATATAGCGCCCCTGGACGTTAAGCCGCTTGGCCAGTTCGGTGGCGGCCAGCAGCCCGATGGCCCGCGCCTCGCGGTCGCCGGTAGTCCGGTAAAGCGCCGTTTCGCTGAGCGAATACAAAAAGCCAAGGTCGTGCATCGTCTCCAGCGCATCCGCCGTCACTTTTCGCCGATAATCCTCCTGCAGGCTGTATATGTAACGAAGATAACGGGGATCACCCGTTGCCTGAAACGCCTGAAGCGTCATTCCGGTAAAAAATGAATGGGTCCACTGGTCCATCCGATGGAACGGTTCATGCCGCTCCGTATAACGGCCGTTGATGGTAAAGCTGGGTGTATTCTCCGCCGTAAACCGTTCCATGTTGCGGTCGATCCTGACGATGATCCTGTTCCATTCGGCCATTCGGCGGACCGGTTGCGACGGCGCGTGTTCTGTTTCCTTCATTTTGTCTCTCCTCCGAAAAAAACGATTCATGAATATGATTCCAACAGGCTCCCAGGCTCCCTTCGTTTCCTAATCTGGGGGGGTGAACCTGGGGCGGAGCAGCACAATCGAGCTGCCCTGCACACAGCGGAGCCTCATCCGTTTCGCTCCGTCCAGCCGAATCGAGAACGGAGCGGGCTCACCGTACCGTTTCAGCGGGGGGCTTTCATACGAAGCTTTCCATGCTTCTTCCCCGGCGGCCGCCAATTCGATTGTGGCCCGTCCGGGCAGCTCATCCACTCCGGCTCCGTCGTCTATGGCCCAGGCGCCTGTGAACAGCCAGCTTCCCTTAAGCGCCGGAAGCTCATATACCGCTTCGAAGGCGGCATGCCGCCCCAGCTCGCAGTGGACCGCATCTCCGTATTCAACTCCACATGCCTTGATGGGATATCCGCCGCTCCGGTAGCAGCTGGTCATCAGTTGGGGATTGGGGCGAATCCATCCGGTAACGGTTCTGCCCGATACGATCTGTACCGGCCATTCCGTCAGCGGAATCGGTTGGGCGCCGGCGATTTCCGTATAGAACTGGACAAACGCATGAGCCTGCCTTTTCCCAATGCCGCTGTTGACCGCGCGAACGGATAAGGAGTGGGCGTGGCGGCTGCGGTCGAGGGCTCCGCCATCCGGCGGAATGTCCACAGCAACCTTCACTGTTCGGTTTGCCTCGCTCCACCTGACAGCCGCTAGTTTCGCCATATCCCGGCCATCCAAGCTAATCTCAAGCAGCTCCCGGTCAAAGGGGACGTTAGGCGAATGCAGCACCGCTTCAATCCGTCGGGGCGTATGTCCGTAGGGAACCCGGGTTCCGGAGGGAAACGTTGCGCCGTCTACGGCAACCTCCACCGTACACGCTTCCGCCTGCAGCGGCATGGCTGGCGGAGCCCCGCCGATGAGAATCCATTGCGCGTCCCCTGTATCCTCCGGCAGCCGAAACGAAACGGCTCCCGGAAGCCCAGCCGAACCAGCCGCCGGCTCCCATTGGATGTCCTCCGGCTCCCGGACTGTTCCTGAGCCTGAGGGGGAGCAGCCAAAGATTCGCCGATCCTCTGCAAAGCCCGGCGGCAAGCTTACCCGCAGCTTCTCCTCTTTCCCGGCGGATGGCGCCAGCACCAGCCTGCCGTCTTTCCGTATTTCTGCAAACGCACAGAGCGTGGTGCCGCAGACCAGCCCGAATCCGTTTCCTGTCCCATGGTCATTACCCTTTACGGACAAATAGGTGCCATCCACCACGCCGAAGCCTGAAGGCTCATCTTTCTCATAAATCACATATGCGTAGCGTCCATCCGAGCGGAACCATCCATTCTCGATGGGCTCTGAGCCGGCTTGACAGGCGAACACAATCATGGTGTTTCGTTTGCGGATCGTCAGCAAGCCGCCATCCTTTGCCGCATCGAGAAAAGCTTCCTCCTCACCCTGCTGCAGGACTTCATGCACCGCCGCTATTTGCCGGCAAGTCCCCTCCGCCGCCGCAAACGTCAGGTCCACATGATGATTAAGGGCCCGGCTGTTGGTTGGCCAAACCGACATGGGGCCGGAGGCGTCCGGAGGCGGCAGGAAGCGGGAGACCAGCTTGGAGAAGGAGGCGGAGGAGACGGCGCGGCTGCCTTCCACAGTTGTCACGCCTTCCGAATTGAGATGATAATGTGCCGCAAACGGTTGTTCCGCCTCCATCCGGTCAATGCAGAGAAGCAGATGCGGGCGAAAATAGAAGAGGTCCCGCTCATACAGCGTCAGCTCCGGGTAGCCGACGGTCAGATCGGCCCGGTTGTAATCCGCCGCCGGCGAATGCAGATAGCGGGTCACCTGCGCCGCAGGCTCACCGCCCGGTCCGAACATCCTTTGCCGCGCAGAATCGCCGATCGTGATCGTGTGGGGATGCAGATCGGTGTCCTTCAACCGCGCCGAACGGGGGTCTTCATAGCTGATCGTCCCCGAGTCCAGCCCAAGCTGCTCGCCATAACACTCGATCAAGAGCGCTCCGCGGTCAAGCTGCGTATGCCCTCCCGGCCGGTGGGGCCCATTCTGCTGCAGCACAAGAAAATCTCCGAACTCATACCCGGAGCGGGAAACAATAAAGCCGGATACCGGGAACAATCGGCCCAACGGCTCGCCGCCAAGACCTTCGCCCAGCTCCTCTCTGCTGTCGGGCCAGCACCACAATAGCTCCAAATCGAGCTCCAGGCCGGCCAGCCATTTCCGCGCCGCCTCGCTGTCCGCATATTTGGCCAGCAAACAGGCCGGCAGCTTCAGATCGAACAGGGGCGAGCCCCTGTCGTTGATGTTGACGCCGACCCGCGCCAGGGCGCCGCTGCCATCCAGAAACGAGTTGGAGCGCAGATAGATCGGATATTCCATCGTCCGGCGTGCTCCTTCCGGCAGTTTCTCGCGGAAGCGCCGGGGGTTTTGCTTGGCCAGAGCGGCCAGAAAGCGGCTGCCCACCTCCAGCGAATACATCCAGTAGGCAGTTCCCTCGGCGCAGCCGCCGTCGCTGAACAGGTAGCCGTCAAGGGCTGCGTACAGCCAGCGCTCCGCATCGTCGAAAATGGCCTGCAGCTGCGGCCGGTCGCGGAGCAGCGGCATGGCGCCAAGCCCCAACGTAGCGGCGTAGACGAGTCCCTGGTTCATGGACATCACGGAAGGGTTGCGCCGCACGTAATCATGGGTCGGATACAGCCCTTTGAAGACGATGGCATCCAGCGCGTATTCCCGTTGCGCAGGCGAGAGCAGGTGCCGGACCGCATCGTAGGCTTCCGCCACATCCGGAGCAATCTCCTTGGCGAACGGCAAATCCTGCTTGGCTCCGTTGGGAAAGCTGCCGACATGAACCCACAGCCACTTCTCGATAGAGCATACGGCGATCAGCAAACGCGCAAGGGTCTCCCCGTAGGATGGGCGGCCGTCGGCCAAATAAGCGCGGGTCAAAACCTTTAAGCTCCAAGCCAGGCCAAAATCCATATTCGTATGCAGATTCAGGCTCCATTCGGAATACAAGCCGTCCAGGCAGCCCGGATATTTGTCCGCTCCGCAATAGCGGGCCGGCAGTATCGTGCCGGCGATAGCGGGAAAATCTACGGCAGCCAGACGGTCGGCGCAGCTTCTCCAGAAGCTCAGAACCGGCCTGCCGAATCCTTCCCGGGCGGCTTCGCGAAACCGGGCGAACTCCGCCGCATTCAACAGGAACGTTCCCTCCGGCCGGGGCGGAACGCCTCCTGCGGGGCAAATCTTCATCAGATCGGCGGGAATTGACCGCGGTGTGTCCGTCCACGGCTTCGTCCGCTTTACTTTGGCGATGGTATACATGACAAGGGTAGCGGGCACGCCTGGCTGCGACGGTCCGTTCCGCCTGAGCTCGATTGAGATGCTTGCCAGACGCTTCGCTTCTTCCGGCAGCACAAACAAGGCTTTGACCAGCTTGCCTTCCCCGTTCTGCCAGTCGCCTGTCACCGTGCTGCCGTCGATCAGGAAGCGCGGCCTCCATTGCAGCTGCGGCGCGGCTGTTCCGTAAAATTCCAAAGCCCGGAATCCCTCAAGCGTGATGCTCAGCTCCCGATGAATTGTCGGACAGGAGGCAGAGGATTCCAGCAGTCTCCAGCTTCCGCCCGCATAGCTTCCCTGCTTGCCGGAAATTGGCCCGGAAGCCCGCCATTGGGGAAACTGGCTAAGGTAGTCCATATACTGATAGTCGATGACCGTCTCGTCGTCATATACCTTGATTTCCATATTCGTCGGCAGCGCTTCAAAGTCCGCAATCCCCACGCCGCTGTTTCCATAACCGTCCCGAAGCCGACGAAGGATAAGACCGGTTGCCCGGTCCCATCCTTGCGGCGTTCCGCGTTTTGTCCAATTGTCCAGATCCAGCTGGAAAAAGGTTGTTCCGGCCCAATCGGCGCGAATTTCGGGAATGGCATAAGCGTTCTGTTCATCGGGGGCAAGCAGCACAATCTCGTATGCTTCATGCTGGGGGCTGTCTGCTTCCAGCGTAAGCCGGATGCTTCTCGCTTCCCCGAATTCAGGCGGACAGATGAAGGAATAACGCTGTTCCTCCTTCGTCCCGCTTTCTTCCCGCATAATCGTCATGATATGAAGTACCTCCAGTTATGGCGCCATCTTATACACCGCAACATCGTCAAAATACAGATTGGACACTTTGCCGCTCCAGATGTCCTGAATTTTCAGGATCGATACGCCTGCTCTCGTCCGCTGCATGGCGAGAATGCCGTCGATATAGATGTTGACCTTGCCGGGATTTGTGTACAGGTCAAAGATAATCTGATGCCAGCCCTCCTGACGCGGTCCTGCCAGATTAAAGTAGTTGCCGTACCGCTCCAGATAGTGGGTGGCCGAGCTGTCGTTTTTTAGTCCGGCGAAGTAATCGTTCTGGATGGACAGGCCTCCCGACAGACCGGGCGCCCCGCTGTCATAGAACCACGCTTCGACTACGCCGTTGACGCTTTCCGGCAGCGTATGGCTGATCGTCTCCACGTCATTGTCGAGCTTGAAGCTGTAGCTGCCGCTGCGCGGACGTTCCGTCACCGGAGCGCTTGGCGTGCCGGACACCGTGGTCCATTGGCCCAGCCCGTTTTCGAAGCCGTCGGAGAAATACGTGCCGTTGGCAACAACCGCTATAACAGAAGCGCTTTTTGCCACGCCGTTTCGCGTTACCTCGGCGGTCAGCTTCGTTACGCCAACTGCAAGCGGCGTAATCGTTCCGTCTGCAGCGATTTCCGCTACGGCGGGATTGGAGCTGGCATAGGTTACAGAGGTGACGGATTCAAGAGCCGCCACTGCGCCATTATCCAGGAGCGCCCGTACGCTCAGCTGATAGCTGCCGCCGAGGGCCATGCCGGTAGTGGTGCCGGACAGATCAATCCGGGCCAGCTGGGGCGAAGCTATAACAATCTGCAGGGACGCGCTTACGGTAATGCCATCCAGCGTGGCCGTCGCTGTAATCACCGCCAGGCCGTCGGCAATCCCCGTAACCGTACCGTCAGGCTCTACAGTTGCGACCGCCGGATCGCTGCTTGCAAAGCTGATGTCTGCGGCGCTCAGATCGATCGGCTGTCCGCCCGCATAACCGGTCAGGGACAGGTGGGCGCTGTCACCGGCTGCGATGGACGGGTAATCGGTGGCGATCTCAAGCCGGGCCAGCTGCGGTGTTTCCTCCGTGACCGTCACTTGGCTGACGGATGCGGCCGCCGCCGTATCGACAGCGGAGTAGACGCCGAAGCCGGCCAGCATGCTGTCATCCATGACAACGGTCGAAACCTCCTTGTATTTCACCCAGCTTCCGTTTTCCTTGTAATAGGAGACGAACACGTCACCTTCCCGCGCCAGCTTGATCTCCGTCGGGAAGCTTAGGACTTTTCCGGACACGTACGATGTAGTTCCGCCGTCAATGGTACGGTAAGTCATCTGCAGCCCGCCGCCGGGTGTGACCCTCAGCATGACGTTTTTGGAATTCGCGCCGGGGCTATCCCGCAGCATGATCCCCACTGCCGCATTCGTATTGATGTCCTCCATGGAGTCCAGGGTCGCGCTGATGGACACCACCGACCAAGTTCTGCTGCGAGTCACTTCCCGGGAGACGAACACGAAGTCGTCCGCCGTTCCCCAGACGTTCCCGCTGCCGAGCAGATCGAACTGGCCATCATGCTCCGCAGCATACCCGTTGCCGGTGCCGTACCTCGATACGCTCCACGGCGGGGGCACATCGTCATCGGCCAGAACAATAACGGGCAGCATGCGGCTCAACAGGATGCCGTCCAGCTCGATCCGTGCCGCTGCGGTTGCCTTGCCGCCTGCCAGCCCGTGAACGACGCCGTCCGGTCCGACTGCCGCAATTGCAGGGTCGCTGCTCTCATATGTTATGGTTGCCGCAGACAAATCGGCCGTTGATCCGTCACTCATTGTTCCGGCAAGCTGCAAAGCTGCGGATTGGCCGACGGGGATGAAGCCGGAAGCGCCGCTTTGACTGGCAAAGGCCAGGGTCATGCCGGAAAGGACGTTGTCCATTACGCGGAGGGTCAAGGTGTCCTGCAGCGTCACGCCATCCTTCGAGACGGTAGCGGTGATGGTGGCTGTCCCCAAAGCTTGGGCCGTCACCGTTCCGTCTACCGCAACTGTCACCACCGAATCGTCGCTGCTGGCATATTGGATATCCAGCGAAGCGGAGTCGTAATATTGGCCGAACTGGGAACGGACCTTCGTCTGCAGCTCAAGGGATTGCTCCGGCAGAAGAGCCGTCTGCGCAGCCGTAAGCTCCATGGTGCCCAGCCTGTCGCCTACGATAATGTCAATCGCAGACGAGCGGGTGACGCCGGCCAGGGTTGCGGTGACGGCAATCCTGGCCACGCCTGCCTGGAACGCCAGGACAGCGCCGGATGCATCAACAGCGGCAACTGCAGGATTGTCACTGGCATACGAAAGTGTTGCACTGGTCAAATCAAGCACATACCCGTTTACCGACCTGGCGCTGGTTTCCAGCCCCAGCGAGCTGTTCGCTTCCAGATTAACGCTGGCAGCGGAACTGCCGTCCGCAGATATGGACAGGGCCGCAAGCGAATCATCCGGATCGGAAAAGGGAAAATCGGGAAGCAGGCCGATTGACGCGTAATCGATGTCCGTAAATCCCAGCGAGTATGCAGGCGAATCATAGCGCAGCCGGTAGTCTCCATTATCCGCATCGACAAATTGGGGATTGACGGTAAGCGAATGCTGGTCGTAGGCGGTCTGCCAACTGGAGAAGCTTCGGTCAATGGGCCATCCCTTGACCTTGTAGCTGCCGCTGCTGTTGTAGATCAGGTTGTTGTCGGCGGCCTGAATCAGACTGTCGCCCCATTTGTTGAACGTGTACACGTTGCTGCTTCCGCCCGCAGTATCGAACTGGTAGAAGATGTTGTTCTTCACCGTCAGCGCTTCGTTGTCGTAATAGGTGCCGACAACGCCTCCACCGGTGGTTGCCCGGCTGTCCGCCACAACGTTGTTGGTGACGATGTCATTTTTGCCGGCCTGCCAGATGGCGTCCTTCAGCAATCCGCCGGAGGCTGCCACATGATCGATCAGATTATGGGTAACCAGAACTTGATCCGAATCCCGGTCCATATAGACGCTCATGCCGAAAAACTTGCTGAAGCCAGTATCGTGGACCCGGTTGTTGCGGACCACATTCCCGCTGCCCGTACCGGCCGAATAGATTACGCCGCCGTCCGCCGTATCCTTCATGCCGTCGAACAGATCGTTGTATTCGATCACGTTGTTGCGCGTATGCAGGAAGTCAAACAGATTGTCTTCGGTAACGGGAATACCGTCGATGGTTTGCCCGAGATAGGTATCATACCAGCCTGTGCTGAATGAAATGCAGAACCGGGGCGAATTGTGAATCCGGTTGTGGGAGATGAGATTATCGCCGCTCAGGGTCAGCGTAATGCCGGAACCCGTACCTACCAACTGACCCACATCGTGAATATGATTGTTCGTGACCTGATTGCTGCGGTTGATGTACCGGCTGGCCTTGGGCCCGATGAACCGGACTCCGGTAAAGCCGGTATCGTAAATCAGGTTGCCGTAGATGATATTGTTCTGGGCGTACCCGTTCAGGAAAATGCCGTTTAATCCGGTGCCGTGAATTTGCGAGCCCCGGATGGTGATATGGTCTGCATTTTCCATATAGATGGCGCCGTCCTGGGTGCTGGCCTTAAGCGAATACTCCGCGTCCGTCTCCTGAATGTTGAGCCCCTCCAGACGGATGGTGCTTACCCGCGAGGCTTCGGAGCTGCCGATAAACTCGAAGATGCGCTTCGTGTACGGAATCTCCACTCCTTCAGGCGCCCCATTATCCCGTGGCCAATAGTACAGATCGCCGGCCGCCCGGTCCAAATAATATTCGCCCGGGGCGTCCAGCAGCTCCAGCGCCCCCTGCACGTAATACCGGGAGCCCGCCGCCATATTGTAGGTGGTGGAGGATTTCAGAGCGACGGTGTTCTGCGCGTAGTCGATAGTCTTGACTTCAACGGTCTGGTTGTCGTAATTCAGGCTGCCCCCCGACCACAGATAAACCTGCAGATCGGCGGGGTTGGCCACCGCCGGAAGCTCGCCGGGAGCAAAGCCGAATTTGGACTTGGGCGCTGCGGCATCTTGAGAAGCGACGGACAGGTAATCTTCGTTGGGATACCGGGCCGAAATGAGCCGGTCGCCTTGCTCATACAGCGTGGAGAACGTTCGGCCCGTTCCGATGTGAGCTTTGTAGATGTGTCCGTTATAAGACTCCCACCCGGAGACCGGCATACCGCCGCTGATAATGGGCTCCTCGCCGGGGTAGTTGCGGTACACCACTTCATAACCGTTCATTCCGGAGTCGGCTTCGGTGAAGCGGACGGGGTTGTTCTGACGGTACACCCCGCCGCGCAAATAAACGGCAATATCGCCAGTCATAGAGGGATTCAAGCTGCGGACGGCGTCCCTGGCCCTTTGGATGGTGGCGAAGGGAGCGGCGATGGTGCCCGGATTCCCGTCATTTCCGTCCGGTGAGACGTACAACGCAGTCGGCATCCCAGTTGCCGGCGTCTCCGCTGCCGCCGTCCCCAAATGGCCGAATCCGAAAAAGACAAGACCCAACATGATGCAGAATCTCAGGAGCTTTGCAGAAGCTTTGCCGGTGAAGCGCAGCATGCGATAACCTCCTTTATTCCGAATTATTTATTTTTCGCCATCCATCCGTCCAATTGCTTCTGAATTTCCGCCATTACCTTGTCTTTGCCGGCAGCCTTCATCTTGTCCTCGCGCAGCTTCAGCACTTTGTCCACATCATCCAGTCCGTTGTTCAGAACCGGGTCGGTTTCCGTACGGATGGCTGTGATTTGGGCCAGTTCGTTTTCAACAGGCGTCCGGTCGAAGGTAAAGCCGATCAGCGGGTCGATAGTTGCGGAATCGTTTATCTTCTGGGTCTTCTCCCAGACATCATCCGATTGTCCCGGAATCAGATAGCTGTTAAATGCATTGCCGAACAGGTAGCCGGAGAAGGCGTAAGCGCCTGCAATCGGTTCGATGTGCGTGTTGGACACCTTCTTGTAATCCTGGCCCTCAATGCCCCACGCCAGCAGGTTGAACAGCTCTTTGTCCGTGTTGACCAGATTCAGCAGCATCACGGCTCTTTCCGGATTTTTGGAGGTGGCGCTGATGGCGTTGATCGCGGCTTGAACGGTCCCCTGTTTGGTTACCGGATCACTGTAAGGCATAATCGCCACGTCGAAGCCGTTCTGCTTCTTGAGGCTGGCTTCCACATCGGGGGATATGGAGGTGTAGCGGCTGAAGATTTTGCCGCCCTTGATCAACGGAGATTCATCCTTCAGCGTCGCCACATCCTGCGGGAAGAAGCCCTTCTGATACCAATCGCGGAAGATTTTATAGTTCTCCGCATAATCTGTTGTCGTCGGGTCGTACACCTTGCCCGTCTTCATGTCGACGGCAAAGCCTTCAATGAGTGGCGTAAACGGCACGAACATGTTATTGATGCCTTGGCGGAGCGGCGAAACGCCCGGCTCGCCATCCTTGATCTTCTGGTAGATCGGCGTCAGATCGGCGGTTTTCTTAACGGTGCTCAGGTCAATCTGGTATTTGTCCACCAGATCCTTCTTGAACCACAAGCCGTTTTGGCCGGAAATGGACTGCTTGGAAGGGATGCCATAGATTTTTCCGTTGATTCTCACCGAATCCCAAACCTGCTTGCTGAACAGCCCCTGCAGATCCGGGTATTTTGCCAGCAGGTCGTCAATCGGGAGGTAGGCGCCTTTGCTCACATTGTTCAAATAAGTGTTGGTCCAGGCTGCCGTGTAGGCAATGTCGTACTCCTCATTGGCAGACATGACAAGCTGCATCTTCTGATTGTAATCCCCCGGCGCGACGAATTTGATTTCGAGCGTGGCATTTATTTTGCTCTGAATGATTTCGTTGACCTTCTTGATAACGGAACTGGCGTTTTTCGGCTCGGAGCCCCGTTGGTACCACGTCAGCTTGACCGGGTTCAGCTTTGCTGCATCTGTGGGAGCGGCAGCGCTTGCCTGTGGCGCGGTGCTTGTCTGCGGGGCTGAGCTTGCTTCCTCCTTGCCCTCCGAGCAGCCTGTCATCGCCAGCATCATTCCCGCCAGCGCCGCCGCAGGCAGTCCCAATTTCCAATTGACCTTAATCTGCATGTTCGATCAATCCCCTTTATTAGTTTATAAGTTTATATCTTAAAATCGGCGGCATTTGCAGCCAATCTTAATTTGCCTTGCGGGCAGCCGCTTCCTGCTACCCCTTTACCGCTCCGACCGTCAGCCCCCGGGCAAAATATTTCTGGAAGAAGGGAAACACAAACAGCATCGGACCGATGGTCAGAATACACATGGCCATTCTTGTGCTCTCGGTTGGCAGATTGGCCAACTGGTTGGCATCAACCGGCACATTGTTCTGCATGTTCTGCAGAATCTCCTGGATGTTCTGCATCATGACCTGCAGCAAATACTGCAGCGGGTACATATTCTGTTTGTCGATGAACAGCAGCGCATGGAACCAGGAATTCCAGTAAGCCAGCAATTGAAACAGGCCCACTGTCGCCAGTACCGGCGTGGACAGCGGAAGAATGATTCGCCAGTAGATCCGCAGTTCTCCCGCGCCGTCGATTGTGGCCGATTCGACCAGGGATTCGGGAAGCTGCTGGAAGAAGGTGCGCATGAGAAACATGTACCAGACATTTCCTACAGAAGGAAGGATGAGTGCGGCATAGTTATTTTGCAAATGAAAATATTTGGTCATCATGATGTAGAACGGCACCAGCCCGCCCGAAAACAGCATCGTGAAGAACAGGTAGAACGTAATGATTCTTCTGTACTTGAAGTCGGCCCGCGACAGCGGATAGGCGCACATGGAGATCACGGCCAGCGATAGCAGCGTGCCTGTAAAAGCAATGATCCCCGTTACCTTGTACGCGTCTACAATGGTCATCGGATTGCTCAGAATATACGAATAAGCGCCAAAATCCAGATGCTTCGGGATCAACCGGTAGCCGTAATCGACCAGATCCTGTTCCCCGGATAAGGAAACCGATACGATGGACCATAACGGCAGAATAAACGCCAGGCTGAGCATACAGAAAAAAGCATGGATCAGAATGCGTGATATAGAAAATGGTTGTTTTGTCCTTGTTGCCATACCCGCTTCACCTTCCCGGTCAGAATAAGGAATTGTCCGAATTAATCTTGCGGACAACTGCGTTTGTAGTGACGACAATAATCAGGCCCAGCAGCGACTTGACGAAGTCCGCCGCGCTTGACATGCCGATGTTGCCGCTGTACATCAGCGCGCGGAAGATATAGGTGTCCACAACGTCCGTTGTCGGGAGCAGTGTCGGCGAATTCAACGGCAGCTGATAAAAAAGCCCAAAGTCGGCGGAGAAGATGTGACCGATGTTCAGAATCGTCAGAATCGTCATAAGCGGATAAAGAAAGGGCAGCATAATGCGGGTCACCATCTGCCATCTTCCGGCTCCGTCAATCCGGGCTGCTTCGAAATAGGTAGGGTCGATGCCAAGCAATCCGGCGTAATAGATGACGGCTCCCATGCCAAGTCCCTTCCACAAATTGGCCAGCGGCAGCACGAAGATCCACGCTTTCGCCTCGTTGTACCAATCGAATGTCGGCAGTCCTGTCAGCTCCAGCCATTGGTTCAGCATGCCTGACCGGGGATTCAGAAAGGCATAAACCATATAGGCCACCACGACCCAGGATAGAAAATGGGGGAAAAACATAATCGTCTGGTACGTTTTCAGCAGCTTTCGGCTGGATATGTGATAGAGCAGCAGCGCCACAGATACCGCCGCCACCAGGTTCAGAACAATAAAGACTGCGTTGAAGCCCAGCGTATTGCGGACGATTCGATGTAGATCGGGCGATTGCAGCAGGAAGCGAAAGTTGCTGAAGCCTACCCAATCGCTGCCGAAGATGCCTTTATTGTACTGATAGCGCTTGAACGCGATAATGATACCGAACATGGGCAAATAATGAAAGACCAAGGTGAGAAAAACCATCGGCAGCGTGAGCGCAAGCAAAAATCGGTTTTTTCTAAAATCTTTCCATTTCATTCATAGCTTACCGCCTTTCTTGATGTGGTTGGGATATGGGCTTATCGTAAACGCCTTAGAAGCATTCAGGCTAGGGAGAACATTTTCGAACGGGTTTATTTGGAGGGAATGAGGCAGGTCAAAAAAGAAGAATCGGTTCAAGATCGGGGAATCGGCGGTCTTTGCCTTCCGTTTGAGGCGGGAGGGGCGTTATAATAAACCGTGATCCAAACTTCGAGACGGGTGGGTTGTTGCATGTTCGTAAAATTACCGCTGCGCAGGAACCAGCCATACTTCTTGTCGATTTTTATGACGATCACCTTTTTTGCCACGCTAATCGTGCTTGTGCTGTCCGCGTTCCTGTATTTCAATTTCAAGAGCTTCAGCTTTCGTCTGCTCAACAGCGCCAACGAAAAATTCATGAACCAGGTGTTCACCAATACGGTGCAAATCGACGAATACGCCAAAATATATGCAAACGCTCTCTTTAACAACCCCGACGCGGCACAGCTGATGCTGGCTCAGCAGCCGTCGATTGTCGATACGCTCAGGAGCATGCGGTCTTTGGAAACCTCCCTCAGCGCCGCTCCTTTTCTTTATTCGGTCTACGTCTATAACGGCAGGACGGATACATATTATACGGTTGGTCCGACTCCGGTCATTCGCACCGGCGAGTTCTATGACCGGGAGATCCGTTCCCTGTTCAAGGACCCCGGAGCAAAAATAGACATGTCTCCCATTCCCCGGAGGATGCCGGTATCGGACGATCCGGAGAATGGAAGTGTAAGCGTGTTTACTTATATATTGGCGGATCACATGGCCGACCGGACGAAGATCAAAAACGCGCTTGTTGTCAACGTCCGGATGGATTGGCTGTTTAACGCCCTGCAATCCTATGCGGAGAACGACTCGCTGGACGGCAGCCATGTGCAGCTGGTGGACCGGAAGGGGCTAGTGGTTGCCGATAAGGACCAAAGCCTGTTCCTGACCCATGTGGCTGACGAGCCTTATGCCAAGAGGGCGCTGGCTTCCGGGGACAAATCCGGCGTTTATTTGGCTGATGTGCAGGGGGAGTCGTCCGTTATCACCTATTCGACCGATCCCGCTTCGGACTGGCTGCTGTTGAGCATTCTTCCGTACAAATACATCGCCGGCACGGTGAGTCATATCAGATCCCTTATTCTTCTCATCAGCTGCGCAATGCTGGCGATCTGCATCACTGCGGCTTTCCTGCTGGCGAAGCGGCTTCACGCTCCTGTTCTTCGCCTGCGCGACTCGGTTGGGCAGCAGCTCGGGATCAAGCCGGCAACAGGCGGCAGCGACGAATTCCGCTTTATTTCCGAGACGGTAGCGTCGGTTCATGACCAGATGCTGTCGCTGAGTTCATTCAAACGGTCCAATCAGGCGAATTTGCGGCAAACCATACTGCGGGGGCTGCTGACGGCGGCTGTGCCTCAGGATTGGGAGAAGGTGTTCCGGGAGTTTCAGATCGGAGTGGAGCCGTATGGCGGCATTGCGCTAGTGATGCTGAAGATCGACGGGTATGCGGGGTTCTGCGAAAGATATTCCAAGCGGGACCGGGATTTGTTGAAATACGCGCTGGTCAATATAGCGGAGGAAGTGCTGTCCACGAATCACGCTTGCGCCTGTGTGGACATGGGGGAGGACCATATCATCGCCATAACCAATGCTGCCGCCGGAGACAAGGAGTCTCTGACCGGGCTTGCCCGGGACATCCAGATAAGCGCCGCTGAGTGCTGCCGGCTGTCCGTCTCCGCTTTCGTCAGCGAAACGGAGAACGGAATCCGCGAGGCCAGCACCTTGTACGATACGCTCCTGCCCCTTTCCCAATACCGGATGCGATACGGCACAGGCTGCCTCCTGCATGCCGGTAATCTCCCGGAAGAGCCCCGGGAGAGCCCCCCATTTGACGAGCCGCTGCAGGAGCTGATTGCGGCGATCCGCAAAGGACGGCTCACCGATATGGAAGCCCATTGCCGGGAAATCATCGAAACCTTGAAGACAGGCTCATGCAATGACATGATCTTTGCCCTGCCCATTCTGACCGCTTCGGTCTTCCAGACCTTAAGCCTGATGGAGAAGAACGGCAGAGTCGCCTTTGGGCTGGATTACATGGCATTTGACCGCACCATCAAAGCCTGCGAAACGCTGGCCGAAGCCGAGAGCGAGTTCGGACGCATTTTCCGCACCGTGGACGAGCGGATGAATGTGAACAGGGACGGCCGGGTTGCCTCCCTGATTGGCGATGCAACCCGGTTTATCGATCAGAACTACCGCAATAAGGCGCTGTCCACCAATATGGTGGCCGATCATTTTCAATTGACCGCCGCCTACCTGGGCAAGCTGTTCCGCGAAACCAACTCCTGTTCCATCGCCGAATATATTACCGAGGTCCGCATGAAGGAAGCCGCTTCCCTATTGCGGGAGACCAAGCTGTCCATGGACGAGCTGATGGAGCGGATCGGGTGGGAGAACAAGAAGCATTTCTTCACACTTTTCAGGAAACGCTTCGGTGTTACGCCGACGGAATTTCGGTTAAGCGGCCGCGCCTCCCTGGACCCTCCCGCCCGGGAAGAAGATGACTGAGCAGCTGCCTGAGCCCTTGCGGGAGCGGAGGCTACAGCGCGGGGAATCGTATCACAAATAACGGCGAGTTTTTCGATTCTCATGAATAGTAACAGTGAATACGAAATAAATATCGTCAAAACAGAAAGTATATTTTACATTTTGGGTGTGAATATTTATAATAGGAGTTATGAGGGGGTGTTGGAGCATGAAGGATTTAATTACCGATGAAAGGGTCTTACAGGTATTAAGGGGATACAACAAATGGTGGGAAACCAGCAAGGTTCCTGATGATTTTGCCAAACCTGTAAAGAGATTTGCATATTATGATGCTAAACAAAGCTTCGAGCATACAACGATTCGACGGCATGTAATACTAACAGGACCACGTCGAGTGGGAAAGTCAACAATTATGTATCAGACTATACAAGATGTATTAGATGCGGGGGTTCAATCCAAGAATATTCTTTATGTTTCTTTTGATCATCCGCTTCTAAAGGTTTCTGAGATAGACCGAATCCTAAAAGTGTTTATTAACAATGTTGCCCTTAACGAGAGTATTTACCTCTTTTTAGATGAAATTCAATATGCCCATGATTGGAATGGGTGGTTAAAGGCGATATATGATAACAACCCTTTATATAGAGTAATGGCAACTGGATCAGCAAGCCCTGCTTTAAGTGAGAAAATGCCGGAAAGTGGCGTTGGGCGTTGGGTTCAAATTCGGATTCCGACTTTATCTTTCTATGAATACCTTGAACTTCGTGGGATTGAGGTGCCGACAATTGATGAAAAAATCAAGCCTACAGCTTTGAGTGAATTGAGCCAGAAAGAGCTTGTCGGATTAATGGGGCGGCTTCAACTATTGGAACGTCATTTCCACAGATATTTATTGATTGGTGGGTTTCCCGAAATTGCTCAAACGGATGATTTGTCTTACGCACAAAGAATAATCCGGGAAGACGTTGTCGATAAGGTCTTAAAAAGAGACATGGTATCTCTTTTTAATGTAAGGCATATTGACGAGTTGGAACGAATATTTCTTTACCTATGCATGACTACGGGAAACATTGTGGAAGTAACTACTATTTCGAATAACATGGACATTACTCGGCCAACGGTATTGAAGTACCTCGATTTTCTCGAACTGGCAAACATTACCTATATGGGTTATCCTGTTAATATGGATGGAAAGAAAGTTCTGAAGGCAAAACCGAAAGTTTATCTAGCGGATGCCGCTATTAGAAATGCTGTACTTTTACAAGGTGAGGAAGTGCTGCAGGACCCAGATCAGATGGGCATGATCGTCGAATCCGCTGTGTACAAGCATATAAATACATTTTATTATAATTTTAACCCTAAGATTGGATATTACAGAGATTCTAATTCACAAAAGGAAATAGATATTGTAGTTATGATGCCCAATTCTAAAATTTTGATTGAAATCAAATATCGTGAGAATCCAAAGATAAGAGAGACTGAGGCTATCGTAGATTGGTCGAAGAAGGATGGGCTAACAGCGGCTTCTCTACTGATAACAAAAAATGCGGGGGATTATGGTTTACTAGATCATGCTCCCATCATGAGAATTCCTGCGTTTGCTTTCTTATATCTACTGGGTCATGCAGAAAAAGCTCGATTTAAAAAACCACAATGACAACTCGTTTACAGCTAAGGAAACCGGCCAACTCATCCGAATGGCGGAAACAGAGGGGATGCGGGTTTTGATGGGACAGCGGGACGGATTGGTTTTTGGGGAGATGTGGACTCCTGTTGTCAGGAAATAATGCGGCCGAAGGAGGAGAGATGGGAATGTCCAATCCAGTTGATTTTAAAAATGTGTCAACCGCCGGGGTAGAGTCCTCCCCTGTAGCCGAAGCGCTTGCCGGTTTACGGGCGAATGAAGCCCGTTACTTCATGAATAAATACAAGCATGAATTTAAGGTTGTGCCGGCTAGCGAAAGCCAGGAAACCCTTCAGTATGTGAACCGGATTCTGAAGGAAGAGCGTAATCTCGAGTTCGCGGCCAAACCTCTGGAAACATCAAGCTTTCAGGTGGAAAATATTAAATGGACCTTCGTTTTTTATGAGGACGGCCTGGGGATTAATGTCATGTATACGATAGACAACCCGAAGAAGCGGGCGGTTGGGTTTAAGCTTTCCGAAGGGATGGAGGTACCCAAGGAGCTGGAAGGAAAGTTTAAGTTCGCTACGCAAAAATCCAAGCTGGCGGGAACCATTCGCGGATCGTTTTTTGTCATTAAGGGAGAATATGAATAGGTAACCTGCAGCCGCCGCGGCGAGACACGTATTCCTTGACAGAAATATAACCAATGGGTAATATGAAGGCATGAACATGACTAAGGATAAATTATTTGAGGTATTGGCTGAACCGAACCGGAGGAGAATTTTGGACCTGATTCTTGTCCGGGAACGGTCTGTGGGGGAACTGGTGGATTTATTGCCTTTAAGCCAACCTGGGATATCAAAGCATTTGCGGATTTTGCGCGAAGCAGGTTTAGTTGTATTGCGAAAGGATGCCAAGCAGCATTTGTACCGTTTGAATCCAATCCCTCTGCAGGAGATAGACAATTGGTTCGAGCCGTATAGACGGTTTTGGTCGAATAAGCTGGATGATCTTGAGAGACATCTTGACCAAGAGGGTTAATGCCGAAAAGAGGCGGAGGGAGGAAAAGCATGTTAGCCGTTTTACAACAAACCAAGGATGGATATATTGCTCGTTTTGAGCGTCATCTAAAGCATTCTGTTGAGAAGGTGTGGGCCTCGCTAACGGAGAATGACAAGCTGAAGAAATGGTTTTCCGAATTGCAGGTGGAAGACCTTCGCCAAGGCGGGGTAATTAAGTTCGATATGCAGGATGGCACATTCGAGGAACTGAAAATTATCGAGCTCAAATTGCATTCGGTGCTGGAGTATACTTGGGGAGAAGATCAGGTTCGTTTTGAACTGTTTCCTGAAGCTGATGGATGTCGGTTGGTTCTGATTGAAAAGATAAATAAGCTTACCAGTCATACACCAAAGGATCTTGCAGGCTGGCATGTATGCCTGGACGTAATCAAAGCATTGCTGGATGAACAAACCCTTGACTCCCGTGAAAACGAATGGGAAAAATGGTACAAGGAATACGCTCAAAGCTTGAATCAGTTTAGGAACGACTCTTAATGCGGCGGGAAGTAAAGAAGCCCAGTGGAAAATCGATTACGGGGGAAAGGCATTTTGGGAATGCGCAGGGGAGCTCATATGAAGGATGGAGTGCGAACGTCGGCTCCATCCTTCTTTCATTTTATGTTTCCTGTGATATACTTTAGGTATCTAACCGAGTAAAGGAAATGGCCCCATGACAAACCAAAAGCCATATCATTATGAGGACAGCTCAAATGAGATTAACCGGTTGAGCCATATCAATCAACTTGTCCTGGATACCGTTGCTGAAGGCATTTATGGAATTGATTTGAATGCAAATGTGGTGTTTGGAAACAAAGCGGCAGAATGCCTGACAGGTTACTCTCTGGAGGAAATCGGAGACCGCAATCTTCACGATCTCATCCATCATACGAATCCGCGGGGAGAGCATGTGTCTCTTCAGCATTGTGCCGTTTATCGTGCTCTTAGCAATGGTGAAAGCATGTTTATCAAGGATGATATATTCTGGAGGAAGGATGGCTCCAATTTCCCCGTGGAATATATCGCCAAGCCCATGATGGAAAAGGGCAAGCATGTGGGAAGCGTTATCACTTTCCGGGATATAACCGAGAAGCTCCGGACGGACCAGCTCATTGTGGAGTGGGAGAAATTGTCGGCAGTGGGCCAACTGGCAGCGGGAATCGCCCATGAAATCCGGAATCCCATTACGTCCCTTAAAGGGTTTTTGAAGCTTATGCACCGGAACCGAGAGGTGAATGACGGGCATATTGCCATTATGAGCTCCGAGTTTGAGCGGATCGAGACCATTATTCAGGAGCTGCTGACCTTTTCCAAACCGGCGGTTTCCCAATACAATAATGAGGATATAGGGGATATTATCCACCAGGTGGTTACTTTAATGGAGCCCCATGCTCTATTAAAAAATACTGTCATTTCCACGGAATTAAGCTGCTGTCCGGTATATATCCGTTGCATCAAAAATCAAATCAAGCAGGTGCTGGTCAACCTGATCAAGAATGCGATTGAAGCCATGGACCGTCCGGATGGCAGCATCCAAATCAAAGTATTTCATCAAACGGCGAATGTGGCTATTGAAGTGACGGATAACGGACCGGGTATCTCGGCGGACGTCCTTAAAAAACTGGGGGAACCGTTTTATTCCACGAAGGAGAAGGGGACCGGTCTGGGATTAATGGTTACGCAAAATATTATTCGGAACAATCATTACGGTACGATTGATATAAGCAGCCGGGAAGGGACAGGGGCAACCTTCACCGTGCTGCTGCCGCAAAATATACTGGAATAGCCGGAATTGCAGAACACGATAAGCTTCTGTTTCGCGCCGCGGAATAGGGGCTATTTTCACGAAAATGCAGGTGTAGGATCGTATGAAACGACTGACGATTGGGCTGTTTGCCCATGTGGATGCAGGAAAGACGACCTTTGCGGAACAGCTGCTGTATCATACCAACAGCATTAAGTCGCGGGGGCGGGTGGATCATCAGGATGCTTTCCTGGACAGCCATGACATTGAGCGGACCAGGGGCATTACCGTGTTTGCCGATCAGGCCGTGATGGAATATAAGGGAGACACCTATTATTTGGTGGATACCCCCGGACACGTGGATTTTTCCCCGGAGATGGAGCGGGCCATGCAGGTGATTGACTACGCTGTTGTCATTGTCAGCGCAGTAGAAGGTGTCCAGGGCCATACGGAGACGGTTTGGCAGCTGTTGCGCAAGCACCGGATTCCGACCTTCTTCTTTATCAACAAAACCGACCGGACCGGCGCGGATGTCGGCAGAACCGAGGAGGATATACGCCAACAGCTGACAGGGGATATTTGTTCTATCACCTCAAGCTTGGCCGATGGTATGGTCGCTGAACCGCTGCGGGAGGCAATGGCGGAGCGGGACGAGGCTGCATTGGAGGCGTTCCTGGCGGGCAGGAATGACCCCGCTTTCTGGCTGCAGGCCATGCAGCGGATGGTGCGGGAGGAGCTGATTTTTCCCTGTGCTTACGGCTCGGCGCTTCAGGATACGGGGATTGTGGAATTCCTGGAGCAGCTCCACCTGCTGACGGTTGCCACTTATGACGAGACTGTCCCTTTTGCGGGGCGGGTCTATAAAATCCGGCATGATGCTAACGGGGTACGGCTGACGTTTATGAAAGCGCTGAGCGGCAGGCTGAAGGTTCGGGAGCAGCTTGATTATGAAAGCGGCGGAGTCTCTTATGGGGAGAAGGTTACCCGGCTCCTGTTGTTTAACGGCTTCAAGTCCCAGCCGATGGAACAAGTGGCGGCAGGCGATTTGTTTGCGGTGGCCGGTTTGTCGGCCGCTCCGGCCGGACAGGGCTTGGGCCTGATTTCGGACAGGCTGGTTTATGAATCGGAGCCGACTCTGCAGTCCAAGGTGCTATTCGACGATTCCCTCCACGTGCAGAAGGTGCTCGGTGTATTCCGCATATTGGAGGCCGAGGAGCCTTCTCTGAATGTGGTTTGGGACGAAAATTTGCAGGAGATTCACATTCGGGTTATGGGCCTGATTCAATTGGAGGTATTGGAGCAGCTGGTGAAGGAGCGGTTTGGCTTTGCCATTTCCTTCGGCCAGCCGGAAATCTTATATAAGGAAACCCTCCAATCCGCCGTGATGGGATACGGGCATTTTGAACCTCTCCGGCATTATGCGGAGGTGCATGTGCTGATGGAGCCGGGGGAACGGGGAAGCGGGATTGTATTCGGCAGCACATGCCATCCCGACGTGCTGAATATGAACTACCAGCATCTGATCCGGACCCATCTTTACGAGCGGGAGCACCACGGGGTGTTAACGGGAATGCCGGTTACCGACTTGAGAATAACGCTGATTAGAGGCGCCGCGCATAAAGAGCATACCCATGGCGGCGATTTCCGGGAGGCGCTTTTCCGTGCCTTGCGCCAGGGGCTGGAGAAAGCGGATAACCTGCTTCTGGAGCCCTATTACGATTTCAAAATCAAGGTCGGAATCGACGAAATGGGGAAGGTGCTGTCCGATGTTCAGCGCGCCTCGGGTACATTTGAACCGCCGCAGACCATAGGCGCGCAAGCGGTCATTGCCGGAAGGGTGCCGGTTTCGACTTTTATGAACTACAGCACCGAGTTCGCTTCCTTTACCCATGGGCGGGGCAGCATACGCTGCGCGTTCGGCGGTTACGACCGGTGCCATAATGCGGAGGAAGTGATTGGGCGGATCGGCTACCGGAGGGATGCGGACCCGCTGTATACCTCTTCCTCGATTTTCTGCGCCAAGGGAGCAGGTTATTCGGTGCCGTGGGACGAGGCGGAAGCCAAGATGCACTTGCTTTAACGGCTTCTTCAGCGGGGCGGGGCAGCTTAGTCGTTTGCGGCTCCGGCTGCTTCTGCGTCATGGAAGGTCCGGTATCCCAGCAGGCCAACCAGGAGGGCCAGCAGAGTTAGGCCTGCTGCGGCCAGATACAGGTTCACGATGCCGAACTGTTCGGCCAGCCCGGCCATCACCAGCAGGGAAATGCAGAACACCAGATGCAACAGGGTTGCTTGGGCGGAAAGCACTTTGGGCAGCATCAGCTTGGCTACGCTGCGCTGGATCAGGGTGCGGCGGTTAATGATCGACAGCTCTGCGAACGGGCCCATCAGCAGCACGAGAATAAGCGCAATGAAGGGCTGGGTGTTAAGCGCATAAAAGGCGGTCAGGATGCCATAGCCCGCCATGCCGGTCAGCATGGCTGCCAGGTAGCGGCTGCCGATGATCCGGTTCAGGGCCAGAACCAGCAGCCCGCCGCCTACCGTACCTGCAAAATATGCCGCGTTAATGAAGCCCCACCATTCTTCGCCTTGCCTAAGGGCAATCTGCACAAAGGCAAGGGTAAACGCCCCCACCCACACCGATCCGCCCAGCATATCGACCACATCCATGAAGGTAAGCAGCCGCAGGCGGGGCATCCGCCAAATCAGCTTCCAGCCTTCGGTTAAGGTATGCCATCTGGAAGAAGGTACAGCTTCGTTCATGTCCGGGGCCGTTTCGGTCTGTCCGCTTGGGGAGCGCCGTGTGCGGTCCGAATGCTTAGGCTCCTTAACCCCCAGTGTAAAAGCCGCCGCCAGTCCATAAACGAAGGCAGTCAGCAGCAGCGTGGAATTGGCACCCATAAAAGCGACGATTACGCCGCTCAGCCCCCACCCTGCAAACTGCACAACCTGATCGCTGACGCTGATCAGACCGTTGGCTTTAAGCAGACCCTGCTCATGGGCCACAAGCCGCGGAACAAGGGCGTTCCGCGCCGGAACGGTCCACCCGTCCAGGAAGGACATGGCGAACACCAGGGTAAATACGGCAATAAGAGAGGCCCCGTCCCCGTTCAGCTTCAAGTAGACAGCAAGGCAAACGAATAGCACAAACTGGCCCGTTTGCGACATGAGCAGCAGAGTTGGCAGCTTGAAGCGGTTGATCAGCAGCGGAGCGATGAGGCCGCTCACCATCTGGGCGCCGCTGCGCATCAGCGGCATCAGCGCCGCCGACACCAATGAGCCGGTCCGGTCCAGCACCAGCACCGTAAGCGCCATAATGTACAGCACATCTGCCGCGTTGGCAGCCGTTTGGGTGGTCCACAGGAAATAGAAGGGCCGGGTTAAGAGCGATGATTTCATGGAATGCGCAGCTCCGTTTCTTGATGTGTGAGGAAAAATAGCAAGCAACAAGAATAAGAATACGTGAAGCGGACTGTTTTTACAATTGAAGGGGGCCGCAAGGGCTCAATGACCGCATCGTTAAGCGGATGAGCTTCTCCGTTACAACGGGGTGGCGGGAGTGTGGTCTTTCTTCCCGGTTTGCCGAAGGGAATTTAATGTAGTATACTAACAGCAAGATATGTAAAGGAGGTGAAGGTAGGATGAAACGGGAGTTTGTGAATGAACAATGGAGCCGGTTGCCCCTCGCGATGGCTGGCATCGTTCATGGTTTGGGCGAAGACGGGAGAGGTCTGCCTATTTTTAACCATACGATTTCACAAACCGCGAAATGGCTCCTACCTTAACCTGAACGGATCAAACCAGACAGGACGTAGGGAATTTCCCTGCGTCTTTTTTATTGGCCGAAGAACGGGTGGGGCCTCGCATAAGGAGGAACCCTGATGTTAACGGTAAATTGTCAAAATGTGAAAAAATATCATGCTGCACAGCTTGTATTGGAGAATGTAACCTTCGGGCTGCTTCATGGAGAGAAGGCAGGGCTGGTCGGCCGCAACGGATGCGGTAAAACAACGCTGCTGCGGCTGGTCGCAAAACTGGATAACCCGGATGAAGGCATGCTGGCGGTACGGAAGAATGCGCGGATCGGATATCTAGAGCAAATTCCCGGTGTAGCGGCCGGACTGACAGTCCGTGAGGTGCTGGAAGCGGGTTTCCGGGAGCTGCTTGACTGCCGGGAGAGAATGACCGTGCTTGAGTCAGCCATGTCTTCGCCGGATATGTCCCCGGAGCAGCTCGAGAGCCATCTGGCGGAATACGCAAAGCTGCAGGAGCGTTTTGAGCGGGAAGGCGGTTATGGGCTTGATGCCCGGATCGACCAGGTTGCCGAAGGCTTGCGTATTCCCCGGGAGTGGTTTGGCCGGGTATACCATTCATTGTCAGGCGGGGAAAAAACGAAGGTTGGCCTTGCCTCACAGCTTCTGCGGGAACCGGAGCTTCTTCTGCTTGACGAACCAACCAATCATCTTGATATGGCCGCCGTGGAGTGGCTGGAGGAATTTCTGCGAAAGTATGCGGGAGCTTGCCTGATTGTGTCTCATGACCGTTACTTTCTCGACCGGGTTGTCACCAAGATTGTGGAGCTGGAGGACGGAGAGTCCACAGTGTTCCATACTGATTACACTGGCTATGCCAAGGAAAAGGAAGAAATGCTTATCCGGCAATTCGCCGATTACCAGGAGCAGCAGAAGAAGATCAAGAAGATGCGGGAGGCCATCAAGCAACTGCTGGAATGGGGGAGAATCGGCGATAACGGCAAGTTTTTCCGCAGAGCAGCCAATATGCAAAGAGCACTTGACCGGATGGAGAAGCTGAAGCGCCCAGCCGTCGACCGCAAGGAAGCGGAGTTTGGTTTGCAGCTTGTTGAACGGTCAGGGAAACAGGTTGTGGTTATGGAGGGAGTAACCAAGCAATACGGGCAGAGGAGAATTCTGGAGGAAGTATCCGGGGAGCTACTATACGGGGAGAAAATCATGCTGATTGGGGATAATGGCTCCGGCAAGTCAACCTTGCTGAAGCTCATCCTTGAGGAGGTGCTCCCGGACAGCGGATTTGTACGTCTGGGCTCCCGGGTTGAGGTGGGCTACCTGGCCCAGCAGCAGGCTCCCCTTCATCCGGAGCAGTCTGTACTGGACTACTACCGAAGGGAAGCGGGAATGGAGGAGGGCGAAGCCCGGAACCGGCTGGCGGCTTATCTGTTCTACGGCGCGGAGGTGTTCAAGTCTGTGGGCCAGCTGTCCGGCGGCGAATGGACCCGTCTGAGGCTGGCGCTGCTCGTGCATATGAAGCCCAACCTGCTTATTCTGGACGAACCGACCAACCATATGGACATCGCATCAAGGGAAGCGCTGGAGGAGGCCTTGGAGGATTATCCGGGCACCATTCTCGCGGTTACCCACGACCGGTATCTGATTAACCGGCTTGCCGAAAAAATCTGGGAATTGGATCGGGGAGGCCTCGGGGTTTATCTGGGGGGCTTTGATGAATATAAGGCGGAAAGCGTGAGAAGGAAAGCGCGGGACGCCGCAACCGAAGGGGAATTGCGCCGGGTCCGTCCTGAACCGAGGCGGATGCCGGAAGCCGGGGACGGAGGAAAGAAGGGCAGCCGTGACGGCAGCGGTAAACTGGAGGCTGAAATAAAGGAGATCGAGGCAATGCTTGGAGAGCTTGATGCTTTGCTGTATAAACCGGCGCACACCAATACTGCCTCCCAATTGGAACGGTACTGGGAGGAGAGAGAGTCCCTCCAGGAATGCTTGAACCAACTCATCGAGGTATGGATAGAAGCCGAAGGAGAATAATAAGATGGACCAAAAAACCGAAGCCGATGATTCCTGAGCAGCTTCGGTTTTTTGGCGCATATTCATGCATCACGCGGCTTTATGGCAAAAGGGAAGCGGCTTTTTCCAGAATCGCGGCAATCTTTTTTTCGCTGCTGATGATCCTTGTTTTCTGATTAATGATTTGGTTGGACAAGGTTGTCAATGCAGTAAGCGAGCGCAGGGTTTCGGTGGCATCCTTGCTCTTAATGGCAGCAGTCAGGCTTTTGCTCTCCGCGGCGATTTGTTTACCGGTTTCCGCAGAGGCTTTTTTCTCGGACTGGATTTTGGTCTGCTCCACAGAAGCCTCCTTAAGGACGGTGCGGACTGCATTTACCGTCTTGGATGCAGCATCTTTCAGCTTGGTATACGCCGTATCCTTCATACGGATTTCCTCTCTTGCGAGGAGGGCGGAAACCCTGACTACGCTGAGTTGGGCCTCCAGTGCCTCTATCAATGGCTTGTTCTTCAGCTTCCGCGCAGCTGTGAGCTGCTTGTTCAATGAGGTTTGCAGCGTAAACAATGGCTTGTACCGCTCCCTGGCCGCGGCTGCTTCATTTTTCAGCTGGCTCAATTTTTCGGCATTATGCTGCTTGATGCCTGTATTGATGGCGAGGCGCTTGTCTGCATTAACACGGTGCAGATTCTCGATTTCCTGGTTCAGTTTCCCATCCTGCGACTCCAACTCCTGGATCTTGCCGCTTTGCTCGGTCAGCTTTGTCTGAAGTGATGCGTTTGATTGGGCAGCCAGCTTTTCTACAGAAGCTTTGGCGGTTTTGCTCAATCGTGCAGATGAAGCGGCAGAGGCTTGCAGCGGCAGGGACAAGACCAGTATGATGGCCATTAAGAGGGGGACCAGACGTTTGTTCACGGGACATCTTCCTTTCGGGAATAGGGTTATTGGATGAATCCACCATGCCGCTAACGCAAAAAAGCACACGTAAGAAAGACCGGATGGCCTTATCTTACGGGTGCTTCCACGTAAGCGATCATATGTTCGATTCATTATAATTATACCATGTTACTGCAATATGTCAATAGATTGGAAATTGGGGTATCTGTCCCATCAAGTTAGGCAAAGCTTTTAGAGGATCAGGGCCAAAAAGCCACAGGAGCATGGAAAATTTATACGAAAATCCGGCCTCTGCGTGATTCCATGCTGTTGCCCTGTGGCTTTGTTCTTTCGGAGTAGACAATTTGCGAAATTTGTCTTTCATACAGTGGACATGAGCCTAATAGCTCCTTCTCCCCTTACTTCTTTCACAAAACGCAATATATGGGAAACATGCTCTGTTCAACCACTACATATAGACGCATCTCCCCAGTGACCCCTATACATCTCCGTGTCCACTTTCCAACGGACATTCCAGGAGGGTTTGTCCTTTTGACGCGCACAAAACCGGGATACGAAAACCGGCTCCTGCAGCCATCGCACTAGGGCAGGCTTCAATGAGGGGTGAGGCGCCCTCTTTTTTTGCCGGATACCATTACAGATAAAAATTCCGGGCAACACTGAAATGGATGTCACAATATCAAGATGCCATTCGTCATAGTAGTGAACCTCAAATCATTGACCAAAAAGGAAGAGCCTTATGGATGAACAGGAACGGATGGCTGAGCGGTTTGAGCAATCCCGGAGGCATCTGGTGGCGGTAGCTTACCGGATGCTCGGGTCCTTGAGCGAAGCGGAGGATGCGGTGCAGGAAACCTGGCTCCGGTACAGCCGCATGAATCAAAGTGCTGTCTACAACGTGGAAGGATGGTTGACGACGGTGGTTTCCCGGATTTGCCTGGACATGCTGCGGACCCGGCGGTCCAGACATGAGGAACCGATGGAGGAGTTTATGCGGATGGCCCATGACGAACACTCTGGAGGGAACCCGGAGCAAGAGGCGTTATTGGCGGATTCCGTCGGAGCCGCTCTGCAGATTGTGCTTGGCAAGCTTGGCCCGTCGGAGCGGGTTGCTTTTGTGCTGCATGATATCTTTGCCCTGCCCTTCGCCGATATTGCCGCCGCGCTGGGCAAATCCGAGGAAGCCGTCCGGCAAATAGCCAGCCGCGCGCGGCGGCGCATCAGAGGCGGAGAAACAGGGGATGAACCCCGTTTGGCCCGGCAGCGGGAGATGGTGGAGGCTTTTCTTGCCGCAGCCCGGGATGCGGACTTCGGCCGGCTGTTGGCGGTGCTGGCGCCGGATGTGATCCTTCGGGATGACCGGCAGGCAGGCGCGGTGCGGACCACCCAGGGTGCGGAGCAATTGGCCAAGCAGGTGGCCGGACGGATTCAGGCCTCCCATATTGTCCTGGTGAATGGGGCAATTGGCGTGATTGTGGCTCCTCAAGGAAAGCTGCAGTATGTGCTGCAGTACACCATCCGTGATGGCAGGATCGCTGAGGTGGAATTGATTTCCGACCCTGCCCGCATTAGCAGGCTGGATTTGGCGTTACCGGATATTTGATTGATTTTAAAGGAGGGCATGTCCTATGAGTTCATTTGCGGTTCAAGAAAAAGAGGCGTTTCGTTTTATCGGCTACAAAACCCGGCTGGAGGCATCCGGCCAGATTCATGCTCCAAGCTATTCTCCGGCCAAAACGGAATTTTTTAAGAGCATTCTGCAAAGCGGGAAGCTGGCCGCCCTTAGACCCATGTCGGAAAGTCCGTATGGCTACGGGGTAGTGGCGGCAGACAAAGGCGGGACATTCTATTACGCCGGAATTGTTACCTCACAGCCTGCGGTTGAGGGAACGGAAGAGGTGCTGTTCCCCAAAGGGCCGTATCTGGTCCTCAGCGGAAAAGGCGGGCTTTCCCGTCTGGCCTTTGACAAGCTGGAGGATCAGGCTTTTGCCGAGGTGCTGACTGAAGATTACCGGTACCGCTACAGCGGAGGGCCGATTGCCGAGGTGCTGCTCAACGGCAATCCCATGGATGCGGAAGTGGAGATATGGATTCCCGTTGAGGAATAACAAAAAAAACGGAAGTGCTTCCTTGACGAAGAATCAAGGCAGGCACTTCCGTTTTTCTTAATACTCATGCTTCATTGACATAATAACGGCCCTTGGGAATGACCATCGGCGAACCGGAAACCGGGTCGGGGATGACCGAGCATTCCAGACCGAAGATATCCTTCACCAAGGAGCTGGTCACCACCTGGGAAGGCACGCCCTCCGCCATCAGCTTGCCCTGGGATAAGGCAAAAATATAGTCGGCATACCGCGCGGACAGGTTGATATCATGAAGCACCATGACGATGGTGGTGCCGCGCTTCCGGTTCAAGTCGGTGAGCAAATCAAGGATTTCCACCTGATAGGTAATGTCCAAAAAGGTAGTGGGTTCATCGAGAAATAAAATATCCGTTTGCTGGGCCAAGGCCATGGCAATCCAGACCCGCTGCCGTTGTCCGCCGGAAAGCTCGTCAATATTCCGGTTGGCCAGCTCCGTAATATTCATGATTTCCATGGCCTCGGCTACGGCCTCCACATCCTTTTTGGTCCAGCCGCTGAGGAGGGACTGATGGGGAAACCTGCCTCTGCCCACCAAATCCGCCACCGAGATTCCTTCCGGAACAATGGGGGACTGCGGCAGCAGGCCCACTACACGGGCAAGCTGCTTCGGCGGGAATTTGTCGATGGGTTTGCCGTCCAGGGTGACGGAGCCGGAGGTGGGTTTGATCAGCCGGGCCAGTGTCTTCAGCAGGGTAGACTTGCCGCAGGCGTTGGCGCCGATCATGACGCTGATTTTATTGCTGGGAATGGTCAGGCTGATCCCGTGGAGAATCGTCTTATGATCATAGCCGGCTACAATTTGCTCCGCTTGAAAAACATGCGTCGGTTTCATCTTAGAAATCTCCCTTTCGATTCATCCGGATTAGCAAGAAGATCAGATACGGCGCTCCCAGGATACCGGTCATGATACCTACAGGGTATCTGACGGCAAAGGCAAACTGCCCGATGAGATCTCCCGCCAAAACCAAAATCACTCCAACCAAACCCGACGGAATGACGTTTGAGAAGGAGAAGCCGACGCCAACCAGTCTTTTTGCAATCGGTCCCGAAAGGAAGGCGACAAAGGCGATGGGACCTGTGGTTGCGGTAGCCAGGGCAATCATGCAGACAGAGCTGACGATGAGCGCAATCCTGGTCCTGTCCGTATTTACGCCGAGAGAAGTGGCGGATTGCTCTCCAAGCTCCAGCACCGTCAAATGCTTGCCTAACAGGATGATGATAGGCGCACAGACGAAAACCGTAACCGCCAGCGGCGGAAGCTCATGCATTTGGGAACCGTTGAGACTGCCGCTGAGCCATCTGAGGGCTGCAGGGATATCCTGCTGTGCGCCTACCAGAAGAAGATAGGAGATGACGGCATCCAGCATGGCCTGTACGCCGATGCCCACCAGGATTAAGCGGCCGACGGCGAAGGACGAGCCTCTGGATAAAAAATAAATGACCACTACCGTCGCAAGACCGGCAATAACAGACGCTACGGAAACAACGGCCCCGCTGGCATGAAGCACCGTGATGCAGAACACTGCCGCAGCGCTGGAGCCGGAGGTAATGCCGATGACATTGGGGTTGGCAAGCGGGTTGCGCAGCATGGTCTGGAAGGTGCTCCCGGCCACGCCGAAGGCAAACCCGGCGAACAGACCAGCCAGCATACGCGGCAGCCGAATAGTATTTACGGCGAAGGAGACCCCTTTGATCTGCTCGCCCATCAAGGTCCGGATCACATCCTTGACCGGGTAAATGGTGCTTCCCATAAGCAGCATGGCAATGCAAAGCGCACATGAAAGCAGGGCAAGCAATCCAGTAACCAGAACCCACCGGCGGCGTCTTTGGCGTCTGCCCGCCATAATAAAAGCAACAGTTTGATTATTCATAATGACCGCACTTTCGATCGCATGGCTAATAGGATAAGTAACGGGGCCCCGACAAACGCCGTCACTACACCCACCTCCAGCTCTCCGGGGCTGCCCAGCAGCCTGCCGATTACATCGGATATGGTTAGAATAACGGCCCCTGAAACGGCTGACATGGGAATGACAAAACGCAAATCGGAGCCAAGCATAAGCCGGGTGGCATGGGTGGCGATCAGCCCGACAAAACCGATGGGGCCGGCCAAAGCCGTGGTGGCTCCGCACAGCAGAACCCCTGCAAGCGCCGCAACCAGCCTCAGTACGCCGGTGCGGACACCCAAGCCGGTGGCTACATCATCGCCCAACGCCAACGCATTCAGCGCGGGGGCGGTAACAATGGCAGCCAATATGCCAAAAGCCAGAAACGGAGCGAAGGTGGCAATCCCGTTCCAGGATGCCGAACCCACGCTCCCTACCTGCCAAAACCGGAATTGATCCATAACATAAGACCGGGGAATCATAATCGCGCTGACCAGAGAGGCCAAGGCGGCGCTGGTGGCCGCACCGGCCAAGACCAGCTTAATAGGGGTAGCCCCGCCGCTCCCCATGGACCCGATCCCGAATACAAATACGGCGGTAATCGCCGCACCGGCCAAAGCCAGCCAGATGTACTGGTTGGCGGTGCTGATATTCAAAAATGCAATGCCGCACACCACAAACAAGGATGCGCCGGTATTCACGCCCAGAATGCTAGGGTCGGCAATCGGGTTGCGGGTGACAGACTGCATCAGCGCGCCGGATACGCCCAGGGCGGCACCGCTGAACAGGCTGAATACAGTCCGGGAAATCCGCTTGCGGACGATATTGGCTCCATAGGTGTCAATATCCGGATGGAACAATCCGTCCATAAGCTCCTTCCATCCCACCAGCCGGGAGCCCAGGACCAGGGAGGCAAGCACGCATACGCCCACCAAGATCAGACTGGCCGCCAGGACCAGCGGGAAATGCTTGGGGATATGCGGGCTTGCCCATTTGGTTTTGGAGTCGGATGGATTACTCATGGGAGCTTGCTGATGGCTCCTGCAATTAAGCCCAGATATTCATCAATGGTATAAGCGATGGACAGCGGATTGGGATTTCCGGAGGCCGCCAGCGGAGTGCCGTTGCCGATGAACACAACGGAGCCTCTTTGGATCGCCGGAATTTTGCCCAGCAGGGAGTCCGCCTTCACGGCTTGGTACAGGTCTTCCCCGCCGTAGCCGATGATGATGTCCGCATCGTAAAGAACATCCGCATTCTCAGCGCTCAAATTCAGGGAGTAGGCGGTAGGGTTGGTGATTTTTTTGGTTACACTCTCCGGATATACCATGCCCAGCTCGATCAGGAAAGCGCCCCGCGGGTCCACAGGCGTATATACATGCAGCTTGGACATGTCCTTGGCCGAGAAGTTAACCCAGGCGACCTTCTTGCCCTTCATCTGGGGATACTTGCTGGCCTTCTCCTGGATAAGAGCTTCCGTGTCCTTAATCAGCTTTTCGCCTTCCGCCTTCATGCCCATGCCGGTGGCGTTATACAGAACCTGATCCCGCCAGGTGGTGGACCATGCAGTGGTCTGGTAAGGCACAACCGGGGCAATTTTGCTCAGGATTTCATAGTCTTCCTTAGTAATGCCGGAGTAAGCGGCGAGAATAACGTCCGGGTTGGAGTCGGAAATAGCCTCAAAGTCCAGGCCGTCCGTGTCTTGGAAAATGTTGGGCTTGTCTACGCCCATTTCCTTCAGCTTCTTGGCGGTCCAGGGCAGAAGTCCGCTGTCATCCTGCACGCCGAAGTTGGCTGCCGAGAAGCCTACAGGCACAACGCCCAGGGCGAGAACAACATCATGGTTGGCCCACTGAATGGTGGCAACCCGCTCGGGTTTTTTGGGGATGGTGGTTTCGCCGAAGGCATGTTTGATCACAATGGGATATTGGGTGGTATCTTTGGGGGCTTGGGAGCTTGCAGGCGCTTGGGTGTTCGCAGCCTGAGACGGAGCAGGCGATGAGCCGGATTGCTGCGAGGCGCAGCCGGCCAGCAGGATCATGACCATAGTTGCGATGAGGATCGTTTTTAGTGAATTGTGCTGCTTCGTATTCATTCTCATACCCTTCCTTGTCATGAACTGTATTTTTTTGAAAAACCAATCAATTGATAATGATTCTCGATTTCAAATATAAGTTTTATTGGACAAGATGTCAATAGTATAAATATGCATTCCGATGGGATCAGAGTGTTATGGAGGACCATTTTGCAGGTATGGTACACTACATGTGACCGCATCATCTTTTTAAAGAATTGCAGTCTAAGGGAGTGACGGGAATGGCCCGTGTTCTATTTATCAACGGTGGTTCAGAAGGACATATCAACCCGACGCTGGGCGTGGTGCAGGAGCTTGTTGCCCGGAGGGAAGAGGTTGTGTACATATGCATCGAGGCATTCCGGGAGCGTGTGGAGAAGGCAGGGGCGTCCGTGTTGACATTCGACGGTCAAAAGTTCATTCAGGCCTTTGTTTCCGGCGGGAGAGAGGCGGTACAGGAACGGGTCAACGGGCTTTTGCTTACGGCCGATGTCATCCTTCCCCGTGTGCTTGAGCAAATCAAGGGACAGCGCTTTGACTACATCCTTCATGATTCCATGTTCGGATGCGGACGGTTGTTTGCCCAAATTCTGAAGCTGCCTGCCATCAGCTCATGCACCACCTTTGTCCAGACTGAGGAAGCCTTCGGCGGAATGCTGGACCAATCTTTGCGGCGGCTCCCCTCAGAGCGGGCTCAGTCCATACAAGATACATTTTTGCGCCTGACGGCGGGGGGAAAAGAAAGGTACAAGGTGGAAATCCATTCGCCTTACGAGGTGTTTTGCAATCCTGCGCCGCTGACGCTTGTTTACACCACCAAGGAGTTTCAGCCGGATGGGGAGGCCTTCGGGGAAGAGTATGCATTTGTAGGCCCGTCCATTGCTCCGCGGCACTCCCGGGAGGACGCTCTTTTTGCCGAATTGAAGGGGACAAGCCTCATTTATATATCGCTGGGAACGGTTTTTAACCAGGCGGTTGGTTTTTATAAGCTATGTTTGCAGGCCTTGGGGGATACGGAGCATACGGTGGTTTTGTCCATTGGGGATAAGGTGGCTGTCGCCGATCTGGGAGCCATCCCGGGGAACTTCATGGTGAGGCAAAGCGTTGCGCAAACGGAAATCCTCCGGCATACCAAGCTGTTTATTACTCATGGGGGGATGAACAGTGTTCATGAGGGGCTTTACAATGGGGTGCCGATGATTGTTATCCCGCAAAGCGCGGACCAGCCGGTGATTGCCGGGCAAGCGGCCAAGGTGGGAGCAGGTCTGCCGCTGCATATGCAGAGCCTGACGGCAGGCCAGCTGCGTCAAGCAGTGGATGAGGTGTTAAGCCGCCCCTCCTTCCGGGAAGCAGCTGCCGCCATGCGGGAATCCTTCCGCAGCTCAGGCGGGGCCAGGCAGGCGGTAAACGAGATTTTCCGGTTTAAGGAGCGGCATCGGATTTGAGTTATCCCAACCCTGGATGTGGGCGCTTCATCCCAATGGGGAACCCGTCAGGTACTCTGGTTCAGGGCCAGGGATCTCCTGTCGATGGCTTGCGGCTGTTGCTCCAGCCAACCGTATTTCACCAGAATGTTGTAGCAGATTGCCCCGGCCTGCAGAGCATGGTTGGATACCTGCCTGTAGTTGAGAATGATGTCGGACCGCAGACTGGCTCCCATTGCCGAACCGTAATACGAAAGCGCCGTATTCACCAAAAAAGCGGCGTGGAACATCATCAGCTTATCTGAGAAGGGGCTGATCCGGGAATCCGTAATTTCATCATCCCACCGCGGAGGCGCCGTTAGGTCATCCTGCCGGATCAGTTGGTCAAAGCTGTCGGCATCCTTTTCCGCCAATTTAACATTCTTCAGCATGAAGTCACGGACATCCTCGTTTGCCGCCACCTGACTGAAGGCCAGGCTGAGGGTGCGGACAAACCCTGTTTTTTTGGAGTTAAAGATCAGGCTGCTGATTTCCGAGCTATCCAGCGGCCGTTTGTCCCCGATCAGGTTGGAGAGAAATCCCGTATTTTGGATCAACTCCACTTCCCGGGGAGACGGGACAGAGGGGATGCCTGAAAATTTGGGCTGTGTCCGGGCCAATACCGTAATGGCTTGAAACAATTTTTTGGCGGAGATTATACATTCCAGAAAGTAATCCTGAAGCTCCTCCCGCTCGCAGCATGAAAGAGCCAAACTGTATGCAGTTAGCCCGTGAATGGTCATGATGAAGGTGTAGTACAGCAAAAACGGGTCTGAAAAGAGGCGCGGAGCCTCAAGGTTGACATCACTTTCCGCAAACCCTTGGGGAAGCTGGAAGTGGGCTTCGTTCAGAAATCCGCTAATTTTGGACAGATGGTGTTCTGACGATTCCAGGGCATATTCCAGAACGGGCTTGATTTTTTTGTCCTCCACGGTAGCGAGAAAGTACTTGTAGACACATACTGCCATGCTGTCGCCGTTATATTGAAGCCATAGTGAGGAAATTTCGGCAGCCGATAAAAGCTTTGTTTTCGTGTTTTCTGAAAACATATGAATCCCCCCTAATAAGTTGCTTAATACCTATTCTGTGGAAATCGAAATGAAATATGTATGCGTAAAAGAGTTTATGGTGAGGACTTCCTAGGAGGAGGATAAAAAATGGCTGGAACATGGTTTTTTGGGGGGCGCAGCCCGTATCCGGGGCAGGAGGAGCAATCGGTGTCCATCTACTGTGAGGAGGGCAAAATCCGGGCAGCGGGTACGGACCGGGAGCTTGAGCTGCTGCTGAGCGGGAAAAACGCGGCGCGTGTGGATCTGGACGGCGGTTATGTGCTGCCGGGTTTGGCGGATTGCCACATGCACCTGTCCATGCAGGGGATGAAGCTGGCGGCGCTGGATTTCAGCGGAGCCGCCTCGAAGGAGGAGATGCTGCGCCTTCTGAAGCAGCGGGCGGATGCAACGCCGCCGGGGGAGTGGATTCTTGGCCTCAACTGGAACGAAAATGCTTTCCGGCCGGCAGTGGCTCCAACCCGGGATGAGCTGGACGCCGTCACAACCCGGCATCCGGTGCTGCTCACTCGCGTATGCTATCATTCCTGGCTGGCCAATACGGAGGCCTTCCGCCGTGCCGGAGTCGGCGAAGCCGCGGTTGACTCGGCCTCCGGCGGGTACGGGCGGGATGAGGCGGGCAGGCTGAACGGACGCATCTATGAGGATGCGGGGCTGGCCTTCCAGGCCGCCGTGCCGGAACCGGATTATGCCGAGAAGAAGGCTTGCATCCGCCGGGCGGCCCAATATGCCCTGTCACTGGGGCTTACCGCCGTTCATACGGATGATCTCCGTTTTTTGGGGGATGTGGATACGATGCTGCGAATATACCGGGAGCTGCGGCAGGAGGGAGTTCTCCTGCGCACCCATCAGCTGGTATATTATCCGCATCTTGCGGAGGCCAAGGCCATGGGCCTGCAGGCGGGAAGCGGCGGCGAGTGGCTGCGCATCGGCGCCGCCAAGGTGTTTGCCGACGGCGTGTTGGGCGGGCGGACCGCCTGGCTGAGCGAGCCGTATGCGGATGCGCCGGGCCAATCCGGCTACCCGATCCATACGCCGGTGGCATTCGCCGCCATTGTCCGGGCGGCCCGGGCTGCCGGGTTTCCCGTTGCGGTTCATGCCATAGGCGACGCTGCCGTGGATCTGGTGCTGGCGGAGCTGGAGCGCCAGCCGCTCCCGGCAGCGGCCGGGCTGCCCGACCGGCTCATCCATGTCCCGGTGCTGCGGGATGACCAGTTGGTCCGGATGGGCCGGCTCCGGCTGGCGGCAGATATCCAGCCGCCGTTTGTCACCGGCGACTATCCATGGGTGCTGGAGCGGCTGGGGCAGCGCGCCGTCCACCGTTATGCGTGGCGGACGCTGCTCTCCGCCGGCATCCCCTGCGGCGGCAGCAGCGATGCGCCCATTGAGCCGCCGTCGCCGCTCTATGGGCTGTACACCGCCGTGGCCCGCCGCAGGCCCGGCGAAGCCCACCCGGGCTACGAGCCCGGGGAGCGGTTGACCCTGGCGGAGGCCGTCCGCCTGTACACCTACGGCAGCGCCCAGACAGCGGGTGAGGAGGGGGAGCGGGGGCTGCTGGCCCCGGGATATGGAGCCGACTTCACCGTGGTGGACAGGCCGTTTGCCGACGGCCCGGAGGAATGGCTGCGCATGAAGGTGCGGCGGACTGTCGTAAATGGACAGACGGCGTATGAGGGGGATAGGTAAAGCAGCCTGCGGCAGGGAAGCGGTTTATGTTTCTACATCAATGGCTCAGCTTACTCTTCCCTCCGGCTGCGGCAAAACGCCAGCCAACGCTCCACCATGATTGGATTGGAGGCAAAATGGAGATGCGTATAGCCCGCTACGGTGTTTTTGTATAAGAAACCTTCGGGGGCAGCCCCTTTTCTGCCGGTGACTGTATATGCATGGGGAAAGGCGGCCTGCCCGCCATCCTCGGGAACATAAACCGAATAATGAAATTCATGCCCGCGGGCGGTTTGTCCCTCCGGCAGAAGCGGGTTGCCTGCTGCCCCCGCCGCCTCCCGGTAACCCATGGCGGCCAGTTGGGTCTGCATCACCGTTTTCCCGGGAAATACGCCCGCCATCTCATGAACGCTGCCATCCGTTTGCGTCAGGGATCGGCATAAATACATAAACCCGCCGCACTCCGCAATCACCGGCAGACCGTCTTCGACGGCAGAGCGGATGGACCGGGCTGTGTCCCGGTGCTGGGCCAGTGTCCCGGCATATTCCTCGGGGAAACCTCCGCCGAAATAGAGCCCGTTCGTATGCTTCGGCAAGAGCTCCCCGGCCAACGGGGAGAAGAATATCAGCTCCGCGCCGTAATGCTCCAACAGCTCCAGATTTTCCGGATAATAAAAATGAAAAGCCGCATCCCGGGCTACGGCGATCCGCAGCTTGTCCGGCTTCGAAGCGGCGGTGCAGGCTGTATCGGGAAACAGGCTGCTGCCAGCTTCCAGCTCGGGCGCTTCCGCCAGCCTCCACACGGCCTCAAGATCTACTCCGGCCGCCACATGTGCCGCCAAGCTTTGAAACAAAGGAGCCAAATCTCCCCGCTCCAAGGAAGGGATAAGACCCAAGTGCCGCTCTGGTATGGAAATTCCGCTGTTCCGCATCAGGCAGCCTACCACGGGAATGCCGCATTTCTGCTCCACCGCTTGCCGGATCAAAAGACCGTGTCCCTGGCTTCCCGTCCGGTTGGCAATCACCCCTGCAATGCGGACGCCTTCGCCGGCCATGGCCTGGAATCCCTTGACCACAGCGGCGGCGCTCCGCCCCATGCCGGAGACATCAACCACCAGCAGTACGGGCGCTCCAAGCAAAGCGCCGACTTCTGCCGTGGACCCTTCGTCGGACCGGGCGCTTTTGCCGTCGAACATCCCCATCACACCCTCAATAATGGAAATATCCGCATCGCGGCTGCCCCGGGCATAGATTTCCCGCAGTACGGCGGGGGTCAGCATCCAGCTGTCCAAATTGCGGGAGCTGCGGCCGGTAATGGCCGTGTGGTAGCTGGGATCGATATAATCCGGCCCGCACTTGAAGCCTTGAACCGTCAGCCCTTGCTTGCGAAAAGCCCCCATCAGCCCCAGGGCAACCGTAGATTTTCCCGAGCTGCTGCCCGTTCCTGCAATAATGATTCTTCGATTCATGTCGATCCCCTCACTGATTCGTTGTTGCGATAAGCGTATATTCACCAGAGCGCCACTATTTCCTGCAAACCGGTGTCCGGATTGTCGGAGTGCTGGATTTTTTCTATGGCAAATCGGATAGCTCTTCCATATAATGAAAGCTGGACATCATATTAGAAAATATTAGAGAGGGCGGAACCGTCTCCATGGGAAAGAAAGGGATCGTATTTCTGGTGAGCTGTGCAATGCTTTTCAGTCTTTATATGCCTGCTGCGGTTAAAGCCGCCGAAGCAACCGTGATGCTAAAGCTGGACGACGCCAATGCGACAGTAGGAGACAAAGCCTATTTGCTGCAAAGCCCGCCTGTGCTGGTGAATAATGTAGCCCTGGTTCCCCTCCGGTTCATTGGGGATGCCTTGGGAGCCTCTACGGTATGGGACGGAGATACACAAACCGTAACCATGACCAGTGCGGGCAGCACCATTGTGTTAAGCATCGGATCGGAGGAAGCGCTGGTAAATAACCAGCCGGTTATCTTGGATCAGCCTGCCGCAATCAGGAATGAAACCACCATGGTGCCCTTGCGGTTCATTGCAGAAGCGCTGGGACAAACGGTTGCATTCAATCAGGAGCTTCAAACCATTACGTTGTCAAAGCATACGTCGGCCTCTCACTCTGCAGGCAGCCCCCAAAAGCTCTCCTCTCCAACCGTAGATAACTTGATCCCGGACCCGGAAGCCGGCAAAGCGTTCCCGTATGCCACAACAAGGCTGATTGACGTGGCGGTGGATAAAAAGGGCAGCGTATACTCTCTTCAAAAGGACCCCAACACCGGGTACATGGTTAAAAAGGTTGAGCCGGAAATCGGACGCACCAACATCGTGTTTCATATAGATGCCAAATTGAACTTCGAGTACGACGATATTATGCACAATAGTTATTTTACGGGGTCTACTGTTTTAAAGAAAACTTTCGTATATTCTCAGTTCTATCCCACCCGGTTATACTATAACCGTGATCTGGATCAAATGTATGTTTTGGATGGGGGATTAGCGTACTCCTTGGAGCCTGAAGTGAAATTGGCCACCCACCCTTTCACCCTCCGGGCTATGCTGCCTCATGATGTGGATTATTTCGGCTCAAGTATGGGAAAAACATTTTTTTCACCCATGTTTGAAACTGTAGACGGAGAGACGTTCTATTGGGGAGGAGATCGGGTAATTTACTCCAGTCTCAAAGGCGGCGGCACTCAATTTGTAACGAAAACCTTTATTGAATCCAACAGTGAGTTAATATCCACAGTGAACAATAAAACTATCTATACCTACGAAATGCGTACAGGGATTATCTCACAGCTTACAGATACAGCCCTCAAGCGGGTGGCTGAGGTTCCCATCGAGGGTGCTCTAAACTGCATCGGCGAAAACGGCAATTTCTACGTGATGACCGCAGATAAAATTTACAAAATCACATTGGACGGAAGCATATCCATACTGGTAGACAGGAAAGAGCTTACTTTTAACAAAGGACTCTATAAAGGCAAGGGAAAGGACTATGAACCTATTCATACGGCCGATCCTGCTAATCTTTCCTTTTATACAAACACCCGCTTCACGGTAGATGAAAAGGATAACGTAATTCTGATCGACGAATCCAGCAGAATGATCCGGAGGATTAATGTTTATCAGGAATAAGGGGAACAGACCATGACTGTCATTGGATGGCGTGCGAAATATGTGTATCTGATTCTGGCGGCCTTGCTGCTGGCCGCCTTGCTTCCGGGGACTGTCGGCGCAAAGCCGCAGAATCAGCAGACGGTGTGCGTGGACCCGGGCCACCCGCAGTACGGGAATAATGCCCTGGAGCCTGTTGCTCCGGGTTCCAAAGAGATGAAGGCCAAGGTCAGCTCCGGCACCCGGGGAGTGAAGACCCAAAAGCCGGAGTATGTGCTGACTCTGGAGGCTTCCCTGCTGCTGAAGGAAAAGCTGGAGTCCTTCGGCTATCAGGTAGTGATGACCCGCGAGTCTCATGATGTGGATATTTCCAATGTGGAGCGGGCCCAAATGTGCAATGCTGCCGAAGCGGATCTGGCTGTCCGCATCCATGCCGACGGGGCCGAGTCCTCCAAGGCCCAGGGCATCTCCCTTCTGTATCCGGCATGGACGGAGGAAAGCGGCGAGGTGTTCAACCGGAGCAAGGAGGCTGCCGGGTTTATTCTCCGCCAAGCCGTGGATGCCACCGGAGCAGCTTCCAGAGGAACCGTGCCCCGCTCCGATCTCACCGGCTTCAACTGGTCAACGGTGCCTTCGGTTCTGGTGGAGATGGGCTTTATGACCAACCCGGATGAGGATGCGAGGCTGTCCGACCCGGATTACCTGGACCGGTTGACGGAGGGGATTGCCGTTGGCATCAATTTGTCCTTGGCTTCCCAAGTGGATAGTGAGGAAGCGGCTGGGGAATTTGCTCTCGACCTCACCGCCAACACCCAACTCTATATCTATTCCGATGGTAAAATGACGCGCACCCGTTACGCGCTGTCCCCCCAGACGGTATATGCCTCCGCCAAAAAAGGCAGCTGGGCGAGGGTAAATACATGGGTAGGCCAGCTGTGGGTATATGTGGAATAGCAGCGGATATGCAGGCCGGTTGCGCAAAGTTGGCATTCCCGGTTGCAAAGCGGAATAAGCTTCGAATGAATGGCAAGTATGCTATAATGCTGGTGTTACAACCTTGTGCGGATAGGGTGGGAATATGGCGGAATCAATCATTTGGGCGGCAAGCGGCACGGGATTTACGTTTTTGATGACAACCTTGGGAGCGGCTATGGTGTTCCTCTTCCACAAAACCATGAGCGGCAAGGTGCAGAAGATTTTTCTCGGCTTTGCAGCGGGCGTGATGATTGCGGCATCGGTCTGGAGCCTGCTTATTCCGGCCATTGAAGAAGCGGAGGCCAATGGGCAAATGGGCTGGATTCCCGCAGCCGGGGGATTTGTGCTGGGCATTGTCTTTTTATACGGGCTGGATCGGCTGATTCCCCATCTTCACCCGTCAGGCAACACCTCGGAGGGAATGTCCACCTCCATGAAACGCACCTCCTTGCTGGTGCTGGCGGTGACCTTGCATAATATCCCCGAGGGAATGGCGGTGGGACTGTCCTTTGCCTTGGCTGCACAGCAGGGGGACACGGCCTCCTATGCCTCCGCCTTGGCGCTGGCCATCGGCATCGGCATTCAGAACTTCCCGGAGGGGGCGGCTATTTCCCTGCCTTTGCGCCAGGAGGGGATGAGCACCCGCAAGGCCTTCGTTATGGGCAGCATGTCCGGTATTGTAGAGCCCATCTTCGGCCTGCTGGCCGTGCTGGTGGCAAGCGCCATTATGCCGTATATGCCCTGGCTGCTGGCTTTTGCCGCAGGGGCTATGATGTACGTGGTGGTGGAGGAGCTGATTCCGGAGGCCCATTTGGGCGAACATTCCAATGTGGGCACCTTCGGGGTGATGGGCGGTTTTCTGGTGATGATGATTTTGGATGTAGCCCTGGGGTAGCTGGAACAGGCATCCCGGCCAATTGAAGCGATATCCGGGACGGCTGGCGGAAAGATATTGACATTCTGACGACTATTGCTAAAAGAAGGTGCTACCTATGGATAAACTGGATGTTCAGTCCTATGCGGTTCAATCCCTGGAGGAATTGCGGACACTGGTGGGGACGCCCCATGAAGCCGTCGTCAAAAAAAGCATCGGCATGATCAGCGACGAAGCCAAACGCTTTATCGATCAATCTCCTATGATGTTTCTGTCCACCTCCAGCCTGGACGGAGCCTGCGATGTTTCACCGCGGGGCGACAAACCCGGCTTTGTCCATGTGGCCAATCCGCAGCAGCTGGTTATTCCCGAGCGTCCCGGCAACAAGCGGGTGGACTCCTTATGCAACATTCTGGACAATCCCCATGTGGGTCTGCTGTTTATAATTCCGGGCTTTGAAGCATTCCGGGATCTGGGAGCGGGACAGCTGGCCGGCCAAGGAGCAGCTTCCTTCCTCCATGGAGATTTTTCAGGCCCATCTGAAGCTGAGCGGCTATACCGGGCAATAAATTCGAGGCCGATAGGGGGAGCCTGTTGAGCAGGTGACTCATGCCAAACCGCTCTTTCCTTCATAGCTTACACTAGATCTGTCCGGAAGGGATGATGGAGTGTGAGGCATGGCAGGAAAGAGCTTGTTGTGGTGATCAAAAAACCGGGAAGCAAAATCGTGTCGAGGATTCCGCTACGAGGAATGGACCGGGTGGTATTTGTTTATAACCGGCAGTTTACCAATGCTCCGAATACCACCCAGATTGCCAGCGGAGCGGGAAGAAGCGGCGCAGCCGGAAGCAATGCGGCCATCGGTTCCGCCAACATCTGGCAGCAGGAGAGTGTAGGGGCAGGCGGCAAAGCCTTCAACAGAGGCGGAGCGTTGCCTCGGCGGTCTGCCCGGCAGCGCCGCCATGGAGAAAAATCCCGTGCAGTCCGGGAAAAGGAGGCTGTTATTGTGCTCAATGAGCAGGTAGTGAAGCTGGCCAGGCGCAATCTTCAGTCCTCCGCTACTCAAGTGGCCAGCGGCGGAGGGCGGTACAGCGCAGGCGGCACCAACGCCGCCATTGAAAGCGTGGGAACCCGGCAGCAGCAGGCGGTTGGCGGAGGCAGCGGAGGCGTGGGCGCCAATAAGCTGGCTGCTAGGACGGGGAAAGGGCGGCCTGTCAAAGAGAAGGGACCTCCCAGGAAAACCACCGGGCCCAGACATAACAGAGGCCGAAAGGCATAGACTCTTTTCCCGCTGCCCCGTGCAGCGGTTTTTTTGCCATATCAGAAAGTATAAAATCTTGAGGTGTAGAAGCCCTTTCTAAGAAATTTTGGTAAGATAGAG
>NZ_QMFA01000017.1 GCF_003285005.1 Paenibacillus sp. YN15
TTGGCTACTCTTTTTTTATTCTCATGTACACGGATTTCCCGTGGTAAGCTCGATGCAACGCTAGTGATCTATGTATCGCTATTTGACTATAGGTGAGCATGTTTTAAATCTAACGAATCGTGGCACCGCTATTTGTCCGAATTTGCGCCGAAATGCGTTCAAACGGGCAAATAACGCGATATAGATTCGTTAGATTTTTTTTCATGCCCGTTTTCGCGAAATAGCGTGAGAGAGATTCGTTAGCCAGATTCGGCTTGTCCTCAGACGTATGCTTCCGAATATGTATTCACCTTGGCGTACTTTTCGGACAGCCCCTTTCTGGCTTCGATTAATTCTTTACCCGGGAGGAGATATTGTGAAAAAAAACATCTTGCTGATCGTGATGGTCATATTATTTCATTTAGTCAGCGGCTGCACTCCAGCACCAGAAGAGCAACAAACCATAGATTCAAAGGTATTATACAGATCTCAACCTTAATTATACGAAAACAAGCAAATCGCGGCGAGGGTTATCCCTGCGCCGATTTTTGTCTTTTGCTCCTTCCGCATAAGCCCTAAATCCGGTACGCCTTGCGGTACGCGGAGGGACTCATGCCCATCTTTCTGGTAAAAATCCGGCTTAAGTAAAAGCCGGTTTCATAGCCGCAGGCTTCCGCTATTGTCTCAAGGCTGAAGGTGGTGCCGGTCAGCAGGCTGCAGGCATGGCGCATCCGCAGCTCCAGCACATGCTCCGAGGGGCTAACTCCGAACACCGCTTTGTAGCGGCGGGTCAGCTGCACAGGGGTCAGACCCAGCCGTTCCGCCAGGCGGCCCAGGCTAAGGGGTGTACAGGCCTCCTCCTGGATGATGCGGCCAGCCAGATCCATGACAGGATCATCGGGAAAACGGGGACCGCCCTGGTTGAGGCCCGCGGGAGCGGACTGGAGACCCTCGTACGCTACCTGCTTCCAGAGATCCTTCAGCAGATGGTCCGCCCAGGGCCTCGCCCAAGGACCCGAGGACATGACGGCGCTGCGCAGGTGCCCGAAGGTATTGAAGAGACGTTGAGTATCCACAACCTCCAGCTTGTATCCGTCCAAACCCGGCAGCTCCATCACCTTGGCCCCGTCCGCTCCAATGAAGGAGAAGGCCAAAAAGTGGAAGCTTAAGGGCTCCGTGACCCGCCTGCCAAAATCCGTTTCCGGCGGGCATAAAACAAGCTCCGCCAGCTTGGCGGACCCACGGCAGCCGAGAATGTCATACTCGAATTTTCCGCCTGTAACGGCAAACATGGTCCAGTGGGCATACCGGTCGGAATCCAGCAGGAATTTCTCCTTCTGGTGCCAATAATGATGATGCTCCAGCACCGGAGCCAGCTCCCACCAGGTTTCTGCGGCCATGAACATAACCTCCCGTCCCGTCTCTTTCGTTTGCTTCAGATTTGCCTGGGAGAGGCGGCTTTTCTCCACCACAGAGCAAGCGCCGCCGCAAAAAGGCCAATGCCCCCTCCCAGATAAAACCCTGCGTCCAGACCAAAACCTTCGTTCAGCCATCCGGCGATAAACGGGCCGGCGAACATGCCCAAGGCGTAAACAGCCTGGTAGAAGCCCATGGCGGTGGCCCGTTTGGCCGGCTCAATCTCCTGAATGGCCAGCCCCAAGAGAAGCGGCAAATGCAGACCCTGGGCAAAGCCGTTCACCGCCTGAGTCAGGCATAAAAGGGCGAATCCGGGCACGAAGGGAATTGCCAGGGTACAGACGGCGCTTAAAGCGAAGCCGGCAAAGGCCACATTCCATGGACCAAACCGGGGGGCCAAAACCTTCCCGGACAAAATGGAGGTTACGGCATGGGGGATCATGAAGCATACGCTTAGGAAGGTAAGCCCGCTTTTGCTGGCCCCCAGAAGAAGCGCTTGGGACGGCGTAAACCCGAACATGGTAATAAAAAGGATACTATGGGCCAGAATGGATAAGGCGGATACCTTCAGCAGCATGTGATTTTTGATCACGCTGCCCAGATCCTTCACCCGCATGGGCGCGCGGCTCTGTTGGGCAGGCGCTTCATACACGGCAAAAGCCAAGGCGAAGCCGGCAACCCCCGCCGTTCCGCCGGCCAGAAAGACGGAGGACCAGCCCAACCCGTCGGCCAGGAACCCGGAGAGGGCCATGCCGATGAGCTGGCCGGTGACGGTCAGGAAGCTGATGGTGCCCATGGCCCGGGTGGCCTGCTCCGGCGGATAGTAGGCGGCGAACAGCACGGTGAAGCCTACCCAGGCGGAGGCGGAAACTCCCGCCACGGAGCGGGCGAGGAGCGGCCACAGCCAATGGCCGGGGATGAGAAACATCAGGCAGCTGGCGGTGGCTGCGGCAAAGCCAAGAAACAAGAATGGCTTTCGTTTGCCCAGCTTATCCGAGTATATTCCAAGGGGCAGCCGGATAAGAATCTGCATGAACCCATAGCTGCCCAGAATAATGCCGATGACGCTGAAGGAGTAGCTTTTGCCCTCCAGATAAGGGGAGAGGACAGGCACATACGTATACATGCTGACCCAGTACAGAATGGTTGCAGCGCAAAATATGGACAGCCTGCGGCGGCTGACAGCGCTTTGCGGCCGGTTTTGCTCCAGCCGGGAAACGGTTGCGGACATGTGAGTGGGGCTCCTTCATGATGAATGTGTTTGTTTCATTTTAACATGGTTTAAGGAAAAGATAAGAAGAAATTCCTTTCCACCATGTGGAAGATTCACTAAAATGGAAGAGGCTTCTAAGAATATGCCGTATTGGCAGGCGGCAATGTAATCCTATGAAGGAGGAACTATGTCCAATTCTGCAGCGATTCTTGAATTGCGCAATTTGACCAAGCGCATTGGCGGCAAGACCATTGTGGACCATCTGAGCTTCGATATTCCCCAGGGGGTAGTGTTTGGCCTGCTGGGTCCCAACGGCGCCGGCAAAACCACCACCATCCGAATGATTACCGGTCTGATCTCCATGACCGAAGGCTCTGTGAAGATCGGCGGATTAGATGTAAACTCCCGCTTTGAGGAAGCCATGAAGCTGATGGGCGGCATTGTGGAAAATCCGGAAATGTACAAATATTTGACCGGCTATCAGAACCTGATCCACTTTTCCCGGATGCATGAGGGGATCAGCAAGGACAGGCTGCAGGAGGTTATTGATCTGGTGGGTTTGGGCAACCGGATTCACGATAAGGTGAAGCGGTATTCCCTGGGCATGAGGCAGCGGCTGGGGGTGGCCCAGGCGATTATGCACCGCCCCAAGCTGCTGATTCTCGATGAACCCACCAACGGCCTGGACCCTGCGGGTATCCGCGAGCTGCGGGATTACCTGCGGCGGCTGGCCAAGGATGAGGGGATTACGGTGCTGGTTTCGAGCCACTTGCTGTCCGAGATGGAGCTGATGTGCGACCGGGTGGCGGTGATCCAGACCGGCAAGCTGGTGGATATTCAGGAGATGGGGGATATTACCCGGGCGGAGGGCGCAGGGCATGTCCGGTTCGAGATTTCCCTGCCGGCCGAAGGGGCGGCGGCGGTTGGCCGCCTGTATCCGGAGGCGAAGGTGCTGGCGGACACCGCCGGATTCGAAGCCATTCTGGAACGGGAGGAAATTCCGGTCATTATCGAGCACCTGGTGAAGGAGGGCTTCCGCATATACGGCGTGAAGGCCAGCGGCAGGTCGTTGGAGGATAAATTCTTGGAAATGACGGGGAGTGGACAAATTGAGTAGAATGCGCCCTTTGGTGATGAATGAAAATATGAAAATCTACCGCCGCCCGCGGACCTGGGTCATGCTGGGAATTGTGCTGGCGATTCTGTTGGCCTCCGTGGTGATCAACAAAATCTATGAGCGGCCCTCCTCCGAGGAGGGGCAGGATTACCGCCAGCGGCTGGAGCAGCGGATTACAAGCATGGAATCCCAGCTCAATGACGCCAATTTCGCTGCGGATGCGGAATACACCAAATACCTGAAGGATACGGTGTTGGTCGCCAAATATGCGCTGGAGCATAATTGGGATACGGAAAAAGAGACCCTGTGGAGCACGGTGATGTTTTCCTCCAATCTCATTCAGCTTTTGTCCATTTTTACCATTGTCATTGCCGCGGATATCGTGGCAGGGGAGTTTGCCGGAGGGACCATCAAGCTGCTGCTGATCCGTCCCGTCAGGCGCTGGAAGATTCTTTTGTCCAAATATTTATCCACCCTATTGTTCGCCCTGTTCGGACTCCTGCTGATGCTGGTGAGCGCCATGATCATCGGTGCGGCGGCTTATGGCGTGGATGGCTTCAGCATCCCGTTTCTGGCGGTGAAGAACGGGGTTGTGGTGGAGCGCAGCATGTTCCTGCAAAGTTTGGTGAACTACGGCTATGAATGTGTCAGCCTGATTATGATGGTTACCTTCGCCTTTATGATTTCGTCGGCATTCCGCAGCTCATCCATGGCCATCGGCCTGTCCCTGGGCCTGATGTTCCTGGGCAACATGATTACGGCTATACTGCAGCGTTACGACTGGATCAAATATTTCCTGTTCTCCAACCTGAACCTGCGGCAATATACGGCAGGGCAGACACCGGTGGTGGAAGGGATGACCATGGGCTTTTCCATCGTGATGCTCGTTTTATACTTCGCCGCCTTCATGGCTGTCGCCTGGAGCCTATTTACCAAGCGGGATGTCACCGCCTGATCCGCTTCTCCCGCGCAAGCCTTCATCCTCAGGGTGAAGGTTTTTTTGTTCAACCGGAATCCGTTCTCCTTTTTTCGTCCTTCCGCCGTGATGTCTGCGAGGGGTTGCCGGGGATAGGCTGGCCAGGCTGTTGTTACGGAACTGTACGACTCTTATGGGGGTGAAAACAGGAGTGTGGAGGGAATAACGGAACTAGGAAACCGTTCCATTCCTGATTGGGCGAAAATAGGGCGGAAATCAGGCGGCGGCGGGGAATAAGGGTTTCTCATTTCCGTAAAAGCGGGAAAAAGCGGCAAAAGCCGCTTTTAAGAGTCGCAGAGTTCCGTTGCGCTCTCCCCTTCTTCCTTAATCCCTATTATTGCGAAGGGAATCTTCGTATTCAAAAAATGGTTATTCAGGTATACTGGAGGGGCTTGCAATCCATCTTTTGCCTGAGCCAGGGTGTGAGGAGAAGCTGAAATGCACATCAGAGGAATTATTCTTGAGGGGTATTCCAATTCGGGGAAAACCTCATTGTTGAAAGCATTAAAGCTGATGCTTTCCCAGGATGAGGGTGCAGAACGAAGCCTTGTTGTACTGGGAGAGCATTATTCCCAGATTTTAAATGATGTAAATGGCGAATTTGTTTCCTTAGGCAGGCTTGAGCATGTTAAGCTGCTGCAAGAAAGAGCGGATATGCTGAAAAAGTTAAACGAATGGGCTGTCGGGTTAGGTCCCTTTTCCCGCCGGTCCCGGGGATTGTTTTTCATCCTTGAACGATTTCATTTAAACCACAGAGCGGCCTTCAGCAATTCGCTGGACAAAACCATTGAAGCATTGGAGCAGAGTTTAATTGAGCTGGGGGCGAAATGCGTACTGTTGACCGTTTCTGACGCGATTGTTGAGGAACGGATCATGAGCAGGGACGCCGGCTTATGGAAGGGAAAATCACAGGAAGAGATTACCAAAGCGTGCCGGGATTTAATTGATACTCAAAACCTGTTAAGAGAACAGGCCCGGATATCGAAGGTGCCCACAATGGAGCTTAATACCGATGCCAGAGAATGGGAGAAATATGCAAAAGAAATCATGGAATACGTTGATTCTTAAGCAGTATATTGCAACGAGGGCAATAAAGCCGTAGTTTGATTTTTGGCGTTGGCTTTTGCCGGCGGAAGTCCCGCAATCGGTTCCGCTTTTGATATAATGGAAGAATCCGGCCATTGCGGCCAAAATTCCTGCTTTTCAGAGTAAAGCGCGTTTTAGCAGAAGGAGCTGGAAGGAGAATTGGAAAAGTCACGTCTTGAACAGCAGCGCCAGCGGCGCAAGGCACAGCAGAAACGGATGAAAACGGGAGCTATTGCCGCTGCTGCGCTTGTGCTCTTAGGCGCATCGGTTTGGCTGGGGCAGGGACTGATCCGCCGGAACGCAGCGGACACTGGGTCCGCTGTAGGAGCGTCTGCAGCTCCATCCGGCGCCCCCGGAAAGAGCGCTGCTCCGCCAACTGTCCAAGCCACATCATCACCCAAAGCGGGCCCGTCGGCATCTGCGGCGGGGGCTGGCGCAGGAGCGGCAACCGCTCCTGTTTCCACGGCTTCCGGCAGGGCCACGGCGCCCCCCTCTCCCGGAACGGGGCCGAAGGTGAGTTTGGCCTTTACAGGAGATGTTATTTTCGCCGGAAATGTAGAGACCATCCTCAAAACCAACGGGTATGATTACCCTTACCGGGAGATCGCGGAGCTGCTCCAGAAGCCGGATTTCACCATTGCCAATTTGGAAACCCCCATTACCATCCGGGGCGAGCAGCAGCAGAAGCAATACACCTACCGTTCCAGCCCCGATGCCCTTCCGGCTTTTAAGGAGGCGGGCTTCGATGTGGTGAACTTGGCCAACAACCATATTCTCGATTACGGCCAGGACGGCCTTTTGGATACGCTGAAGGCATTGGATGGAGCGAAGCTTTTGCATACGGGGGCGGGAAAAAACCTGGAGGAAGCATACCGGCCGGTTATTGTGGAGAAGAACGGCATCAAGATTGCTTTTTTGGGCTTCAGCCACAAGGTGCCGGATAATTCCTGGAAAGCGGGGGTGAACCATCCGGGCACCACCCAGCTTTATGATCCCAAGCAGGCCATCAAGACCATTCAGGAAACCAATGAGCAGGCCGATCTGGTGGTGGTGATGGCCCACTGGGGAGAGGAAAGGGCGGAGAAGCCCTTGGAGGAGCACCGCAAAATGGCCCGTTCCTTCATCGACGCCGGGGCCGATCTGATCATCGGCACCCATCCCCATGTGCTGCAGGGCCTAGAAACCTATCAGGGCAAATGGATTGCCTACAGTCTGGGCAATTTCCTGTTTACCACCAATGACCATGCGCCTTCTTGGGAGACGGCGGTGCTCCAGGCGGATTGCAGCAAGGAGGGGGCCTGCGGCATTACCCTTACCCCTTTGTGGAACCAATATGCCCATCTGAAAAAAATGGAGGACGCCGACGCCCAAACGCTGTTCCGGCGGCTGGAAAAGGTTTCTTACGGCGTTGGCATCACCGCCGACGGCCGGGTGCAGGAGAAGGCCGGCTCCGGGTCCTGACGGGGGCTTGGGCTGATGGGAGAACTTGCATCATTTGGCAGCCATAATCCTCAAGCGGCAATCCATACTAACAGCAAGACCTTCATCAGGAGGAGACTTGCAGATGTGGACATCACGATTCCTGAGGATTGCTGTTAGTGTGGGCTTGTGCGCCGCCATGGCGGCCGGCTGCGGGCAGACGGGAGCCGGGCCTGCAGGCCGCCCCGGCTCCGGGGAAGGGCAGGCCGCGGCGGAGCCGCCCGCGGCCGTGCCCGGGCCATCGCCCGCCTGGTTCCGCGCAGCAGGCGGGCGGGGGGATGCGGTCCGGCCCATGGAGGCGGACCGGCTTGCAGTGGACCGGCCGGCGGAGCCTGAGCCGCCGGCCGCTACCGCCGGGCCCCCTGTGGCGGGGCCCGGAGAGCTGCGCGGGGCGGGCGCTGCCGCCCCGGCCCCCGGCGGTGCTGCGGATGCCATGCGCACCGCTTACTTGACCTTCGACGACGGCCCTTCGGGACTGACGCCGCGGATTCTTGACATCCTGCGCCGGGAGAACATCCGGGCTACCTTCTTCGTCATCGGGGCCGGGCTGGAGCAGCACAGCGAGCTGATCCGGCAGATGGCGGCGGAAGGGCATGTGCTGGGGAACCATACCTATTCCCATAATTATGCCCGTCTGTACCGCAGCGAGGAAGCTTTTATGGAGGATGTGCGCAAGCTGGACCGGGCGCTTCTTGAGCTTACCGGCACGGCTTCTGAGCTGATCCGCTTCCCCGGAGGCTCCAACACCAGGCTGGGCCGGGCAAAAGGAAGCCCATGGATGATGCCGCGGCTGGTCCGGCGGGTACAGGAGGAAGGGTACCAGTATTTTGACTGGAACGTCTCCTCCACGGACGCCGCCCAGGCGGTGCAGCCCAAGGAGGAGATTGTCGGCGCGGTGCTGTCCGCCGCGGCCAAGAAGCGGACCATTATCGTGCTGATGCATGACGCCCAGGGCAAAACCACCACCGTCGAGGCATTGCCCGAGGTGATCCGCGGCCTGCGGGAGATGGGCTTCCGCTTTGATGTGCTGCATAAGGATAGCCTTTCCATCCATTTTTTGGAGTAAATTCAGGTACATACCGCTACAGAAAAAAAAGGAGAGGTTGCCATGTTCTCATCCATCCGCAATGTATACTGTGTAGGACGAAATTATAAGGCTCACGCGGAAGAGCTGGGGAATGAGCTGCCCAAGGAGCCGATGATTTTCATGAAGCCCAGCCATGCGCTGACGCCGGCCGACGGCAGTGTTATCGCATTGCCGGGGCTGCGGGGAGAGCTCCACTTCGAGACGGAGCTGGTTATCCGCATCGGGCGCGGCTATGAGCCGGGGCTGACCGCCGATGAGTTGATCGACGGAATGGCCTTCGGCATTGACTTCACTCTGCGGGATGTGCAATCGGGCATCAAGGCCAAGGGGTTGCCCTGGCTGCCGGCCAAGGGCTTTCTCCGGTCCGCGCCGCTGGGACCGTGGCTGGAGTTCCTGGGCACAGCCCAGCTGGCCCGGCAGGACTTTACGCTGCGGAAGAACGGCGAGGAGGCCCAGCGGGGCAATGTCTCCCGCATGATCTTCGATCTGCAGCGGATCATTGATTTTTGCGCCGCCCATTACGGCCTGGGGCAGGGGGATATTATCTTCACCGGAACTCCCGAAGGCGTTGGTCCGGTGAAGGACAATGACCGCCTGGAGCTGTTCTGGGGAGAGGAGCCGGCAGGCGCCTTTACCGTAAGCCTGCAATAACCGTTGTCCGGCGGCGCGCCGGGCATCGCCCAAAAAGGGACAGTCCCAAGCAGATGATTCTGCCGGGACTGTCCCTTTTTTGAACTTTCGATGTAGCTGGGCCGGGAAGTTGCCTTCCGCTATTGGGTCATTGGCTGCCGTAGGGCGGCGGATAGTGGAAAAAAGGTTGCGCTATTTCCAGCGAAGATGCGCTTTAATGGGGGGCGGGAGGAAGTTGGCCTTGGCAGATGCCGGCTGGGAGCGCAGAGTCATTCCATTAGTTTGCGTCCAGATTTGGGAATAGAGGAAGGGGGATGTCCGTTATTTACTTGGGAGCAGAGACAAACGGGTAATAGCGGAACCCTTTTGTCCGCTATTACCCGTTTTGGGGAGGTGTATTGAAGAGGTTGGCGGGAATAACGGAAGTTACCCTTCCGCTATTGGGCCGCTCCTGGCGATTAGGCAGGATTAGCGGAAAGCTGGTTTCCGCTATCTATCCTGCACCTTGCTTTGGCGGCGCGGCGGCGATTTTCATCATCTGCCGCCACGGCGCGGCGGCTATGCCCCGCCCATTACGGCAGCTCCAGCCGCCCTGTTTCCGCCAGCGTATCCAGGCTCTGGGTGCGGATTTGCCCCTGCGACAGGCTGTACAGGGTGTCGCCGATATACAGCAGCCGCTCGATCTGATGCTTGCTTCCGTAGAAGGCATTTCCCGTCTTGTTTATTTCATCGTCGCTGAGGTGGGTGACCGTTCCCCGGAGGCGGAAGCCCTCCTGCAGGTCCACATGGTACACGTAGGCTCCCTGGAAGGCAAATTGGCCATATGCCGTGGGGCTGTTTTTTTGTCCCTCCGGCACCTTCGCTACAGTAACAGGGAAGGCCAGCAGGTTTTTGTCCCGGGAGAAGAGGAGCGCCTTGTGGTTGCGCAGCAGCTCCGAATCTGTGCCCCTGTCGCCGATAACCGTCTGGAACAGCTCCTTGGGCTGGGAGACATCGGTCACATCGAACATGGATACCTTCATGCCCTGGTAATAGGCGGTGCCTTCCGGGGGCTGGAGGCTTTTTTCGTAGCGCTCGTCAGTCACCACCACCGCATCCTTGCCAAAGCCGATGAGATGGTTCTCGTCATACGGATGCAGATAGTCGCTGTATCCGGGGATTTTCAGCTGCCCCAGGATGGACGGGGATTCAGGGTTGGAGAAGTCCAGCACAAACAGCGGGTCCACCTTCTGGAACGTGACCATATAACCCCGGTTGCCCATAAACCGGACGGAATAGATGCTCTCGCCGGGAGCGATTCCCTCAATTTGCCCCGTTACTCCCATATCCTCGTTGAGCACGTAAACATTGTTGGTGAGCTTCTCGCCCGCCCGGCTCCATTGTTTGCCTTTGGTGGTGGCGATGCGGAAGTAGCCGTTATGCTCATCCATGGAAAATTGGTTCAGCACCGTTCCCGGCACATTGCCCTTGGCCGCAAAGCGGGCCTTGCCGTTGTCCAGCAGGAACTTGTAAACCTCCGTGGTTTCCTCCACCTTGATGCCCACATATTCGACGGCAATGCCGCCCGCGTCTCCTTCAGCAGGCTTCACCCGTTCCTCGCTGACCTGGCGCCGGGGGAAGGCGGCGTAGAGATGATCCGCGGAAGCGAACACATTGTCGGCGGAGCCCAGGTACACGGAAACCTCCGCAGGCGTGCCGGAGGAAGCCGTATCGATTCCGGCCACCATCAGGTATGCGCTGTAAAGAGACTCGGGGAAATAGCGGATATCTCCGTATTGGGCTTCCGTCCATTGCCCGGATTGGGTCGAATCCCGGTAGGAGGGGACGGCCGGTGTCTCTTGGTTGTCTTGAAGGATGGCGTACCGGTTCAGGTACCGGTTGGCGATCACATAGACCTCCTCCCCAATCCGGCGGGAGGTGACATAGCTGCCTTCCGTCTCCACCTCTTTCATCAGCTTGGGCGCTTTGCGGTCGGCGATGTCGTAGACCCGGATCTTCACCGTAGCGTCGCCAAAAGGAGCGATCAGCCGCTTGGCGGCGATACTGCTTTCCACAGGCAGGCTGTCCTTTGCCGGGGACACCTCGGACCGGGTTTCCTGCCGGACAACCCGGGAGGTGCCGATGACGGTCAGGCGGTCGCCGTCCACATACAGCTCCCGGGGGGTGAAGGCCGCATCCTCCAGAGAGATAACCGATTCCAGCGCCATGCCGTCCTCGGGAGCGGCCCGGACAATCATAATCCGCTTGCCGTTTACCTGATAAATAAACTGGCCATCGGTTTTCACCACATCGCCCTCATCCACACCCTCCACCTGCACATTGGTGGCGGAGTAGTCGGGACTCCCTGACGTATCGGCCGCCGCCATGCTTTTTTGGACAGAGACGGACCCGGCCTGGTCCTGGACTGCTATGTCTCCCTTAAGCTGCAGCGAGCCTCGGTCTGTCGGTCCGATGACAATGCCCTCATCCTGGGCGGCGGCCAAAAGCTCCTTCAGCTTGGCATAGCTGCCTACGGCCGGCAGCAGATAGTCCTCCGACTCCGCCGTAACTCGCTTGGCTGCACCGTCCCACTTCACTGCGGTGCCGAAGGCCTCGGCAAAAAAGCGCAAAGGCACCAGCACCGTGTCCCCGTCCCGGACGGGAGCCGCCGCCAGTTGGACGGCTTTGCCGTTTTTCTCGGCGTTGACGCTCCCGGGGGTGAGATCAACCCGGTTTCCGTCTTTGACCGCCGTAATGGAGCCCGCCGTTCCGTCATAGTCCACCGTCGCTCCCAGGGCTTCGGCAATGCTCCGCAGGGGCACCAGCAGGGTGCCGTCCGCCAGCCGGGGCGGGGTGTCAAGGGCAAGAGCCTGTCCATTTACCTCCACAGTGAATCCATCGAGAAGGGTAGGAGCCGCTTGGGCCGAGAGTGCCGGCGGCGGCGCATTGTCCGCTTCCGCCGTTGCCGTGGAAGCGTTCTGGAGCAGAATGGCTGTCAGGCCCCCGGCGGCCAACAGGGCGCCCAGGGCAAGAGCGGCAGCCGCTTTTCGTTTCATGGGAGATTCCTCCTTCGTTTCCATCTGATTTTGTCAAGTTGCCCTTCAGACGGAGGCAGGCTGGAAAAAGTTGCAGACCGCAACGTCCTATTCCCCAAAAACGATGCTTTTGCGGATGCCCCGGCGCTCCCGGATCATCCATTGCCCCGGTGTGATTCCCTCCAGGCGCTTGAAGATCCGGATGAAATGCTGGACGGTTTTGAAGCCGCAGGCCTCCGCAATCTCCTGAAGCGGTGCGTCCGAATAAGCCAGCCGCTCCTTGGCCGCGCCGATCCGCACCTGCATCCGGTAAGCGGGGATGGTGCAGCCCCTGTAGGCTTTGAACAGCTGCCGCAAATAGCTTTCGCTGTAATTCAGCCGAGCCGCCATCTCCCCGACGGTCCAGTCTCCGGCGGCATTGGCCTCGATCCAGGCCTCCGCCAGCCTGGCCGCCTGATTGGCATTGTCCAGGGCCACCCCGCGGACGCTGACAGAGGGGGAGGCAGCCGACAACTCCGCAGGCAGGGGCTCCGCAGCCGCCCGGGCCAGCCGGTACAGCAGCTCCAGCAGGTGCAACTTGGCCACCTCCCTGAAGTAGGCCTCCTGCTCCGTGCCCTCCTTGCGGATCTGATCCAGCAGCCGGACCAGATCTGCCCCCGCAGGCAGCAGGCGGGACGGAACCCGGGCCACAAGCCGCTCCAGCTCCGGGTCGCGAAGCTCAAACTTCAGGTCCAGCGTTTTCAGCGGGGACCGGGGCGAGGCCTTCAGCCCGTGGCTCACTCCCGGCCTGATCCAGTACAGCGCACCGGGCATGGCCTCGCTGATTTGGCCGTCCTCCTGGAACAGGCCCTTTCCCTCGGCAATCCATATTACCTGATAGAAGGAATGGGCATGGGGCAAAAGCCGCTTGCCCTTGTCATAGTCATATCTGGCCGTCCAAAGAATATTCACTCCGTCTAATCCCATTCGTCAACGCCTCCCGGGCATCGGTTTGGACCATAACATCATTATACCGGATAACCGGGCAGCTTAGGCACAGGAATATACTTAGGGCGTGTCTTATTGGTTTGGCCATGAAAAAAGGAGGATGTTACACATGATCATCAGTTCCTTGTTTCCCCGTTATAAGGAGCACAATCCCCTTGTGCCCGTTTGGTGCGTCACCCCCGCCGGGGGCGGGCTGCACCGCTTTTTTGACACCTCGCCGGTCAGCCCGTCGGGGCGGTATCTGGCCGTGCTGCGGATGCCGCAGCTGGAACGGGCCAATCTTCCCGGCGAAGCGGCGGAGGTTGTGCTGGTGGATCTGCATACGGCGGAGGAGCAGGTTCTGGCCGCCACAATCGGCTGGGAGTACCAGCTTGGGGCCAATATCAACTGGGGGGCGGACGACGAGTCGCTGTTCTTCAACGATGTGGACCCTAAGTCCTGGCAGCCCCAGGTGGTGCGCATCAATCCTCTTACTGGAGAGCGTCGGCTGTATGAGGGCTCCATCTACCGGATTTCCCCCGACGGCCGGACCATTATCTGCGCCGATGCAGCTGCCATGAGACGCACCCAGTTCGGCTACGGCGTCGTCGTGCCGGATGAGCGGGTGCCCCGGCGCCGCGGCTTCGCTTCAGATGACGGGCTGTATGCAACGGATGTTGCCACAGGGGAGCGGAAGCTGCTGGTTTCCCTCCGCCACGTTATGGAGCAGGTTGTGCCTCCCGCGGAGCGCCGCCAATATGAAGACGGAGAGCTGTACGGCTTCCACTGCAAGTTCAATCCCCAAGGGGACAGGCTGATTTTCACCATGCGCTGGTTTCCCTCGACGCCCGGGGAGCCTTGGAACAAAATTAATGAGGGACTCCGCTTCTGGGTGGTCACCATGCGGCCGGACGGCACCGATATCCACTTGGCCGTGGGACCGGAGCAATGGATCAAGGGCGGGCATCACATCAACTGGTGCCCCGACGGGGAGCATCTGTCCATGAACCTGAAGCTGTACGGGGATAACCGGCTGCTGCTTGTCCAGGTGCGGTACGATGGAACCGGCCTGCGGACCATCACCGAAGCGGTGCCCGGCTCCGGCCATCCCACTGTCCATCCGGACGGGCGCCATATTTTGACCGATACCTATGAAAAAGAACCTGTCGCCTACGGCGACGGCACTGTTCCGCTGCGCTGGATCGATCTTCAGGCAGGCTCTGAAGTGGCCGCCGTCCGCATCAATGTGGCTCATCAGGGGTCCCGGAACCAATCCTTCCTGCGGGTGGACCCGCATCCCGCCTGGGCGCCGGACAACCGGCATGTGGTGTTCAACGGGTATGTGGATGGGGACAGGCGCGTGTTTATTGCCGACATGGGGCCTCTGTTGGGGCTCAAATGAAAAAAGCCCCGCCCATCCGGCGCTTTTACCGGAGAGGCGGGGCTTGCAGAGCGCCGCGGCTTATTGCACCAGCGCTTCCATTTGTTCGATCAGGTTCTTGAAGACATCCATAGCCTGGCGGATCGGCTCGGGGGAGGACATATCCACCCCGGCCTTCTTCAGGATGTTGAGGGAGAAGTCGCTGCCGCCGGATTGCAGGAAGCCCAGATAGCGGTCCACCGCAGGCTGGCCTTCGTCCAGAATCTGCTTGGAGAAGCTGGTGGCGGCGGAGAAGCCGGTGGCATATTTGTACACATAGAAGCTGTTGTAGAAATGGGGAATCCGCGCCCATTCCATCTCAATGTCCTTGTCTACCGCCATCTGCGTGCCGTGATACTTCACGTTCAGGTCGTAGTAGATTTTGCTGAAATCCTGGGGCGTCAGTGACTCGCCTGCTTCAGCCCGCTGGTGGATCAGCATCTCGAACTCGGCAAACATGGTCTGCCGGAAGACGGTGGTCCGGAACTGGTCGGCATAGTAGGTGAGCAGGTACATTTTTTCCTTGGGATTGTCGGTTTTCTTCAGGAGATAATCCATCAGAAGAGCCTCGTTCAGGGTGGAGGCCACCTCCGCCAGGAAAATGGTGTATTGGGCATAGCGGTATTCCTGATGGGTATCGGACAGGTAGCTGTGCATGGCGTGGCCCATCTCGTGGGCGAGGGTGAACATGCTGTTCAGGTTGTCCTTATGGTTCAGGAGCACGTAAGGATGGGTGCCGTACGCCCCCCAGCTGTAAGCGCCGCTGCGTTTGCCCTCATTTTCGTAAATGTCGATCCAGCCGCTGTTGAAGCTGCCCTTCAGCACATCCAGATATTCCTGACCCAGGGGCTTCAGGGCGTCGATTACAATTTCCTTGGCTTCGTCGTATGTAATCTTCATATCGAACTCTTCCACCAGCGGCGCAAAGAGATCGTACATATGAAGCTCATCCACCTTGAGCAGCTTCTTGCGGAGGTTCATGTACCGCTGCAAGAGCGGCAGGGACTCATGGATGGTATCGATCAGGTTGGTGTACACGGCCTTGTCGATATTGTCGCCGAACAGGGACATTTCCAGCGCGGACGGGTATTTTCTGGCCCGGGCGTAGAACAGGTTCTTGGTCACATTGGCGGACAACGTGGCGGCCAGAGTATTTTTTTGCTTACTGTAGGTTTCGTACATGGTCTTGAAGGCGTTTCTGCGGACATCCCGGTTCTTGCTTTCCAGGAAGGTAATGTAGCTGCCGTGGGTCAGCTCCACCTCTTCGCCTTTTTCATTCTTGACCTTGGGGAACTTCATGTCTGCGTTGTTGATTAACGAGAAGATGGTGCTGGGGGCGCTGGAAATATTGCCGACCTGGGCAAGCAGCGCTTCCTCGGCCTTGGACAGCACATGGGCCTTCTGCCGCAGCATTTCCTCCAGGGTCAGCTTGTAAAAGGCCAATTCCGGAGCCTGCACCAGCTTATTCAGTTCGTCATCGCTTAAGCTCAGAATTTCCGGCGTAATAAAGGATAAGGCCTCGCCTGCTTCCACCGAAAGCTTCTTGGATTTTTCCGACAGGGCTTGATATGCGGGCTCCGCCGTATCCTCATGGTGCTTCATGTTTGCGTACACATACAAACGTTCCGTATGAAGAGATATTTTATCCTCCAGCTCAAAGCAGACTTTAATGGCGGCGGGGGTGGAGAGCTTCCCCTGGAAATCCTCCGCCTTCTTCAGCAGCTCCTTGGTTTCCTGATACTCCTTGTCCCAAGCCTCCTGGCTGGGGAACATGTCTTCCAGCTTCCAATGATGCTCGGGGGCGGTTTCGGAACGTTTTTTCACCTGGCTCATGGGTATCCTCCTGTCGGGTTTGGAATAGCCGTCCTGGCGGGCGGCGGCTTCTGTGGCAGGGGCTGCGCTCACCGCAAGCAGTCCGGCACACAGAGTAAGGGACAATAGTCGCTTAAGGGACAAGGCAACAACCACCTTCCGCATACGTTTCGCCAAAGTTTGCCTATTAGTATGCGCGGCTGTCCCTGCGGTTTATTCCTGCATTACCGTCCCATTGTAAAAAGACTGTACAAAATCAGAAAAAATGAAAAGCTGACCATCACCACAGCCATAATGGCAAGACCCCGTTTGAAGCTGGGGGCGATGGCATCTTTCTTCATAAGCAGCACCAATGCGAAGCAAAAGGAAATGATGACAAAGGTTGCGACAATCTGCGGATCAACCATGACGAACCACCTAACATATTTACTTGGCAGCAGGGAAGAGCTGTTTGATTCATTATTTTACCACAAACCCGGGTTTATTTGTAACGCGCGAAGAATTTATAAGTCGGCCATGCCGATTTCTAAGAATTCTTCATTTCGTATTGACAATATCCCCGCGGTTCGTTTATCCTCAATACAAGAACCTTACCGCTGGACCAACTGAATATTCCTGTAAAGGGGAGTAGCTGTACAATAAAATCGTCATTACGAGGCATTTTGCTCCGGTTTTATTGGCAATATTACACCTGTTAGCGAGACCTTTACCCTAAAGTATTACTTCTTCTATGAAGGGGGGATACTTTTAGCGGTAAGGGTCTTTATTGTTTTCAATCTACAGATAAATAAGGAGGAGTGGAGTTTGGAATTATTTTTGGAATATGGGTGGGTGCTGCTGGTATTGGTAGCCCTGGAAGGACTGCTGGCGGCGGACAACGCGCTGGTGCTGGCGATTATGGTGAAACGGCTTCCCGAGCAGGACCGGAAGCGGGCTTTGTTTTATGGATTGGCGGGAGCTTTCGTGTTCCGCGCGCTATCGTTATTTGTGATCTCCTTCCTGGTGGACATTTGGCAGATTCAAGCCATCGGCGCGCTGTACCTGCTGTTTATCGCTGCCAACCACATTTTCAGAAAAGTGATGTTCAAGAACAAGAAGATTGAGGAAACCACCGGCGTTGTGGTGGAGGATAAAAAACCGGGCTTCTGGATGACTGTATTAAAGGTGGAGCTGGCGGATATCGCCTTTGCCATCGATTCCATTCTGGCGGCTGTAGCGTTGGCCGTTGCTCTTCCGCCCAGCGGGCTTCCGAAGATCGGCGGCATGGACGGCGGACAATTCCTGGTGATTTTTGCAGGCGGCTTTATCGGACTTATCATTATGCGCTTCGCGGCCAACCTGTTTGTTAAGCTGCTGCATGCCCGTCCCAGTCTGGAAATCGCCGCATTTGTCATCGTTGGCTGGGTGGGGGTAAAGCTGGCCGTTATTACTCTGGCGCATCCTGACATCGGCATTCTGTCCGAAGCCTTCGCCCACAGCACTGCGTGGAAGCTCAGCTTCTATGTTGTCCTGGTGGGGATTGCCGCGGCAGGCTGGTTCTTAAGCGGCGGCAAAGCCGCTTCCAAATCCAAAGCAGCCGGAGCCGAATTGGAAAAGCAAATGGGTTGATTTTATCCAAAAACAAGCTTGGCGGCACGCCGCTTTGGTCCAAGCTATATGAAACCCATCCCCCAAAAGTGACGAAAAGCTCTCAGAAGCGGAATCCGGGTACTTTTGGGGGAGCCCCCGAATGAAACTGCGACAGTCATACATTTTCATAAAAAAACAGGGAGGACATGGTGTCCTTCCTGTTTTCTCTATGTATGTATGCCTATGTCCTGAACTTCCTCAATTCTTCATTTAAGGAAACGGATAGGGAAGACAGCGCATGGGACATCTCCACCGTCTTGCTCAGGCTTTCCTCTTCCGTCTGCAGATGGACGGCTACTTCATCGGTGGAATCGAAGGTAAACACCGCCGAGCTGGCGATCTCCGCCATCGCGGCGACGGCTTCCTGGGAATTGGCCGTCATGGTCTCGGCAAGAGAGGTCACATCGGCAATTTGCCGGCTGACGGCACCGATCTGCTCCCGGATGGCCTGGAAAGTATCCGTTGTTTCCTTCGTGGCCGCAAGACCCGTATCCGCCTCCTGGACGGCCTGCTCAATGTTGGCGACAACACTTTTCATTTCGGGCCTGATATGCTCCAGAATGGACGAGATGGAGCCTGCGGCCTCTTTGGCCTGCTCCGCCAGCTTGCGGATTTCCGAGGCCACCACCGAGAAGCCCCGTCCGCTTTCTCCTGCCCGTGCGGCTTCGATGGAAGCGTTCAGAGCCAGCAGATTGGTCTGGTTGGCAATGCCTGTGATCATCCCGGCAATCTCATTGATTTCTTCCGTCCGAGCGGCCAACTGGGCCACTTTTATGGAGGTCTGGTTGATTTTGTCCGCCGCGGCGTCGATGGCGTTTAACGTTCTGTCCACCACCTGTTCCCCCAGATCCGCTCGTTCCTCCATGATCCGGGAACCGGAGGAGACTGCCTCGGCCTTTGCCGCCACCTGCTCAATGCCTTGGGAGATTCCCTCTATGGCTGCATAGATATTTTGAATATTGTCCTTCTCCGCGCGGGCATGGCCATTGATCTCGCTGACCAGGGCTACCGCCTTGCGGTTGGCTTCATAGGCGGAAGTATTGGTTTCCTCCGTCCGAACCGAAAGGGTATGAACCTGCTCCGACGCGCCTTGGGCATTATGGATCAGAAGCTTCAGCTGAGCGGTCATGGTTGTAACCGCCTGATAGAGTTCTCCGATTTCATCCTTGGAGCGGATAACGCCGGAGCCGGCTTCAAGGTCCACAACAGTCAAATCCCCCGCCGCCACTTTTGCGGCGATCCTGTTCAGCCTCTGAAGGGGTTTGACCATAAAGCGGTTGGAAAAGAACCACACCCCGGCGAGAGAAAGGACCATCACCACAAACCCGGCCCCGGAAATAAATAGGAAGGTATTGTTTAAGCGGGTAAGCTCCCCCTGTACGGAAAAGCTTCCCTCCGCCCCCTCCGCCACAAGAGCGGCATAACGGGTTTGGCTGGAAATAACGGTCTCTCTCATTTGGATGTACGTCAGTGCTGTTCCGAAGCCTACAATAAGAAGAGTACAGACTGTAACAATCAGCATCGTCTTTCTCGAAATGGACATATCCTCAGCACTCCTTGACAATTGAGCCTGCTATTGAGGCTCATACACCGCCACTATTATATGTTGCGGAAGTTCTCCAATATTTGCCTCCGTTCCTCCTCCGTCCCCTTGAAGCGCTCCGGCGAAAACCGCTCCTCCGCCCAATGCATCATGGCAGGCCGGCTTAGGAAGGTGTGGCATTCCTCGCCCCATTCCTCGGAAATTTCCCGGAGAATAAGGGTCTTGCCGTTAATCTCCACATTCAACATGTTCCACTTGTCCCGCTTGTAGACCTGAACCGTCTTAATTCTGTTGCTTTTCACCGTGTTTCCCCCGCTTATGTGGTTAGTCATTTCTTCCTAACACTTTAGCACGAAGCGGGGCATTAATCAAAGGAGAGTCCGCCCTTCATCCGGTACATGGCTTTGTCGGCGCGGCTCAGTATGGCCGCTGCGGTTTCCCCGTACTCGGAATAGAGGGTTGCCCCATAGCTGGCCTCTACCCGGATGAGATGTTCTTTGTACGGGATGTCGACGGCGCGGATCGTATTCGCCAACTGGAGAACGATTTCACTAATGGCCGAATAGGAGGGAACCGGATACATAAAAACGGCCAACTCGTCACCTCCCAACCGCCCGACCGTCCCCCTCCTGCCGACAATGCGGGCAATGATCCTGGCAATGCCGCTCAGGACTGCGTCTCCTGCTTCATGTCCGTAAGCCGAGTTGATCCTTTTGAAATCATTGATATCGATATACAGCACCGTCAATGTGCCGCCTTGCTTCTCCGCCCGGGCGATGGAGAAATCCAACTGCTCCAGGAATGCTCCCCGGTTCAACAGGCCGGTAAGGGAATCCCGGGAGGCGCGATAAGAGAGCTTGCGCAGATACCGGTTGGCAGCGGTTGTATCCTCGACGGACAACAGGAACATGGACCGGAACAGGCTCCGGATAGGAGAACCCTCCACCCGGAATTCCCGCCTTCTGCCCGATTGGAAAACCGAGATGTTCAGCCTGTTGAAGGTTTGGCCGTCCGCAAGCTTCTGCAGCAGCCGGCGGTTCTTCAGAAGCGACGGCTCCGCCAGGCTGTCCAGCAGGGCTATGGCCTGCCGGTTGGCCTTCAAGAGACGTCCGTCGCCGGTTACCGTCAACAAGGCAAAAGGAGCCTGCTCGAATATCCTGGCGTAAAGAAAAGGTGAAAAATGCAGCAAAACACTCAATTCGTTTACCTCCGAAGGGTTTTTCAGACCAAATCGCAGCGGTTTGCCCATATGACGGCTCCGGTATATGCCTCCGCCACCTGCTCCGGCGCAATTCCGCACAGGCCGGATAAGCTTTCCTGCTCCTCCCAGTTTCCCTGTTCAAATGCCAGCATGAGGCGGAAGAAGATGGACATTACACTATCGTCATATGAAGACCGCAGGATTCGTTTGGCTTCTTCGGACAGGGGCAGCTCGGGCAGAAGCTCGGACATTTCGCAGCCGGTGAGCACGTCGATCATGGACAGCAGCCCCAGGGTAAACATTTCCGTTTTGTAAAAGATGCGGCCGCTTTGGTCGCAGAGCAGCTCCAGAAACTTGGCCCGCTCCACACTGGTTTTAATAACCGCATCGTGATCGCTGTCGCCGATTTTGCGGAGGGCGGTGATAAACGCCCATTTTTTCAGCTCCTTTAGGCCCATGGTCAGCGCCGCTCTGCGGACGGAGGTTACCTGATTGCCGCGGTAGTAATAAACCGAATTCGCAATTTTCAGAATTTCAAGGCTGAATGCTACGTCCTTCTCAATCAGGTCAACCAGTTCATCAAAGCCCGGCTCCTCCTGCTTCAGAAGCTTGATCAGCTGAAGATGGTTCATCTTGGATGGAGGGACGCCCTGGGAATGAACCAGCACCGGCTTGCAGTAGTAATAGCCCTGAAACAGGCCATACCCCATCCTCATCGCCATTTGATGGTCCTCGTGAGTTTCAACCTTTTCCGCCAGAAAGTGGATTTTTCCGTTGGCAAACCTCCGGATAATCTCCAGCCGCGCCGCCGGCAGGCGGGTGCTTTGGAAATCGACCTTAATAATATCCGCCAGCTCTATAAGCGCTTCATATCCCGGCCGGAAAATGAAGTCGTCCAAGGCCAGCATATATCCGCGGGCCTTCAATTTCCGGCAGGCCTCAATGATCTCCGCCGTCGGTTCCACATTTTCCAGAATTTCCACCACCAGCTGCTTCTTGGGAAATAAGGTGGCAATTTTGTTCTGCAGCATGCGGTCCGTGAAGTTGATAAACGCTTTTTTGGTGCCGGAGATTTCCTCAAAACCCATGGACAGAAAGCTCGCTGCCATTACCTGGGAGGTGGCGGCATCTCCGTCCTTGCTTTGGTAAGATTGTCCCATCCCGTCCCGGTACAACAGCTCATATCCGTAAATCCGGTTGTTTCTGTCCAAAATCGGCTGCCGGGCAAATACCAATGCCACTTGCGACACCCCTGTCCGCTCAATTATAAAGAATCATACCGCAATAGAAGGCGGTTTGAAAAATGAGGGAAAGGATTTCAGGCCGTTTTATCCGGTTTATCTACACCCGATTTTGGAAGCCCAGCTGATTCATTCAAAGAATTTCGACTTCTATCGCCATTTTGCTTGCGGATTCGTCTTCCGGACCCTGGCGCCAATCCGGCGGAAGCCAAAAAGTGAACGTTGTTCCCGACTCAGGGCTGGAAAAGAAGCGGACTTGTCCCTTCAGGTACCGTTCTCCGAAAAGCTTCATGCCATAAGTCCCATATCCGCGTCCCTCTCCCTTAGTGCTAAAGGAGCGTTTGAAAAGCTGAAGCTGCACCTCCCTGGGCATATAGCCGCTATTGCGAATCTCGATGAAAAGCTTGCTCCCCTGCCTGCCGGTGCGGATGCGGACAGGCTGCCCGCCGGACGCCTCGGCTGCATTTTTCAGCATATTGGTGATCACCCGCCGCAGAAGTATCTGATCACTGACAAGGGCCAGTTCTTCATCCCACTGGTAGTCCATCTCAATAGGGGGCTCCGACGCATTCCGCACTGCATCCGCCGTTGAACGGATCATGGCGTTCAGGCTGATGAGCTCGGGATTTACAGCCAGCTCGCCCTTCTCGGCATTCACCAGGTCCCGGTGGTTTTCAATCTCGCCGATAATCAGATCCACCGCTTCCTTGGCACAGCCGCACAGCTCCTGCAGATCCGGGAGACTCTCGGTCATATGGATCAGCTCCATAAACCCTTTGGCCGCCCCCGCGCTGTTCAACAGATCATGGAGAAACAGCTGCTCCAGCGCTTTTTTGCGCTTCTCCTCGCTGATGTCCCGGATCATAAACAGGATAGATTCCGGAGCGGCCTGGCCTACGGGCATAGCATGGATGGACAATTCGTGGCTATGTGTGGTTTGCCCATCGGAAGACGAGGTCATAAGACATTCCCGGTAAACGGATTGTCCGGTTTGCTGCACCTCCAGAATGGCCGCATTGGCTCCGCATACGCTGCAATAGGCTGTAGTGCCGCAGCCTCCCGGTGTTTTGCAGGAGTGGATGCAGCGGAGCATCTCGCCGGGACGGCAGCCCAGCCTTTCATGAAGGGACACAATGCCCAACACCTGGAGCAGCCCGTTGTTGGAATAAATGATCTGCCTCTGCTTGTTGAGCACCAGCACAAGGTAGGGAAGAATGTGGAAAAGCTCTTGAATGGCGCCGCTCCGGGCAAGCGTTTCCGCCTGCTGCACGATCTGCTCCTGGGATAACCGTGAATCCATATTGCAAGCACCTCTTCTCGGGTTATTTCATAATCTCGTAGGTTTGTTGGAACTTGGCCGCTTGCTCTGTTTGTCCGGATTGCTGGTAGGCCATGCCCATCAGCCGGTAAATTTCGGGATTGGCCGGAGAAGCCGCGAGAGCGGAGGAGAGCAGGGACAGCGCCTTTTCCCAATGCCCTGCCTTCAGCAGAAGGCTGGCCTCTTGGGCAGGGGAAAAGCGGGAGGGCTCCAGTCCCTCCAGAAGCCGGTGGATTTTTTCCACGGTGAACGGCTTTTGCAGATAGGCATACGCCCCCAGCTTGGTGCATTCCACTGCACTCTTGACCGTGGCAAAGGCGGTCATCACCACCACAGGAGCGGTGATCCCCCGCTGAACCATCCAGCTGAGCACGTGCTTGCCGCTTAGGCCGGGCATCTTGATGTCCAGAAAAATCACATCATAGGGTTGGGATTCCAACAATTCCATCGCCGCCGGGCCGTTGCCCGCCAGAGCAATCGTATACCCTTTAAGCTCCAGAGCCTTGGTCAGAAGCAGCCGGATGGATTTCGTATCGTCAACGATCAATGCCCGTTTCAACAGAAGTCCTCCTAATAGCTTAATAGAATAAAACTCTAAATAGCTTTATTATAGGCTGGTTCGCAAAAGAGAGGCAATCGCCAAAAAGCCCGCTTTTCTAAAATATAAGGATGATTCGATGAAAATCCCGTTCAAGGGGAACGGGCCAAGCGGTGTGGGGAGGGAGGGGGGCCTCGGCTAACGGAACTGAGAGACTCTTACGCGCCGAAAATTCGTCTGCCCGGATTTTTGCGGAACTGAGACACCCTTAGCGGGTCCAGCAGCGACCTTTTGGCCCCTTTTGACACCAATTCGGCCTCTTAAGGGGCGTACAGTTCCCTTAATTTTCCGTGAACGCCGAATTTCGCTTTTAAGAGTCGCTGAGTTCCGTTGGCTTCACGTTCCTCTGGCTCTATAACCAGCGCTTTCATCCTCCGCGGATATAGACTGCTATACGCATATCGCGACGCGGAAACTGGCGATTTCCGTATATCTGTACTGTCTATAAAATGCTGAAATATAATACGGAGTATCAAATGGCGTATCAGAGCAACAGGTTGGGTGATATAATGGTTCTATAAGAACCCGTTCAAGGAGGGCACTCCCATATGCTGAAAAAGCTTGAAGGTAATCACGCAGAATTGTTTAAACTGTGGGTTCACGATAATGAAGATACAATTGTAGATATTGAAGGCAAACATTATTTAGTCAAGCCGCTGAAAAACATTGTCCAAGAGTTGCGTCAAATCCGAAGCCTTCATTTTACCCAAGAAGAAACGAAGTGTTATAAGGTTGAATTGGTTCGCAAGATTGAGCAGAAAATAGCTGTTGTATTAGAGGCTATGCCAGCAAATTTGTTATATTGAGTCATTGAGGCACCAACACCAGCATATAGACTAAACTTACGGGCGGGAGCAATCCCGCCCTCACTATTTTTATCAGTCGATTGACTACCAAACGGATATGGCCCTTAGGATACCAAAAGTGGATTAGAGCAGAAATATAAGTCATCCTTATAAGCAATTTGAAAAGACCCGTTTATGGATGGGGTGGCGAAGCCTAAGCCGCGGGAGGAGTAGGCGCTCCCTGAACGGTCTTTGTTTTGGATTCTGAAATGTTCTGTGATCTGCCGCTTCTTTGGGAATGTCATGTCACGGTTTCAGGATCAAGGCTGCCTATTTCATGCTGCGAAAGTTGAAACAACCTAAAAGAAACATAACCTGCCCTGTATTTAGCACATCACATCAAAGTCGGTGATTATTTTATAATAAGCTATAATGAAGCGCTTTCAAAAAATGAGTTTACATGCAATAAGAGAAACAAGACATTTTATCCCGGATGGAATCTATGGAGGTTGAAACGATGTCTACTGAAAGTCGAAGAACTGATCTGAGCCGGAGACCATTGAAGCTAAAGAGCAATCGAGTGTGGAGAACGTATACGGGAGGCAAGCTGATCGACAGCTGGCAGCAGAAGAGGGATGCAGTCGATTCAGAATTTCCCGAGGAATGGGTTGCATCCACGGTGAAGGCCCAAAACTCAGGCAGAGAGCATATTCATGAGGGCTGGAGCCAGGTTGACTTGCCGGACAGCAGCGAAGGGATGACGTTGAAAAGCTTGGTTGAAGCAGATCCGGCATCGTTTCTGGGCGCAGCCCATGCAGCCTGTTATCAGGAACAGCTGGCCGTCCTGGTGAAAGTGCTCGATTCCAGCGAGCGGCTAACCATTCAAGTCCATCCGGACCGCAAGGATGCCATGGAAAGGTTTCAGTCCCGCTTTGGCAAGACGGAGGCTTGGTATGTCTTGGGCGGACGCCAGATAGACGGTGAGCAGCCTTGTATATATATGGGATTTAAGCCCGGCATAACGAAAGAAATTTGGAAGCAGCTATTTGAAAAGCAAGCGATTGACGAAATGCTCAATGCCCTTCACCGCGTTCCCATCAACACAGGAGATGTTTATCTGATTGAAGGCGGCGTTCCGCATGCCATTGGGGCGGGCTGTTTTTTGATCGAAATTCAGGAGCCTACCGATCTGACGCTGCGTGTGGAAAGGACGACGCCGAGAGGGCGCAAGGTGCCTGATGAAGCTTGCCATCAACATATCGGCTTTGAGGCGATGCTGGACTGCTTTAAGTATGAAGCCAGAGGGCTTGAGAAGACGATGGAACGTTACAAGAAGAAGAGATCCGTCGTTTCGGCAGGTGGGAGCAGAGAATATGAGCTTATTGGAGAAAAGGATACCGACCGGTTTCTTATGAATGTGCTGGAGGTTTCCGGCTCCTATGTGAAGAAGCATAAGGACTGCTTCCATATTGCTATTGTTGTGCAAGGGTCAGGGGAACTGCGTTGGGCCGATCAGTTTATTCCGGTGCAACAGGCGGATCAATTTTTTATGCCGGCCGGGGTTACGGAAGCAACATGGGTGAGCCAGGGAGAGGCAGAGCTTCAAGTGGTGCTTTGTTTTCCTCCTCGGACATGATAAAAGGAAGGGACGGCGGATTTCCGCTGTCTCTTTTCTTTCCGCAAATTGAAAAACAACAAGACCACATAGGATTACCACAAGACGGAAAAAGGAAATCCTTGTATATTTTTTGTAAGCGCTTAAATAAGGGCGACTAAGATGATAAGGAGGGATCGGTTTACCTGTCTGTTAAACGATTAAATCCATATTAATGAGAGGGAAGGTGTTATTTTGTACAAAGCTCAAAGCACAGTATCGAAAATGTTCAAGTTCGTAGTATTGGCGGCAATGCTCGTTGCCACATCATTGTCGATTCCAACACCGTCTCAGGCGGCGTCCGTAACTTGCAGCACGGCGGCGTGCTTCACGTCAGCCCTTGCGAATGCGCAGCCTGGAGATGTGATCACCCTTGCGGCAGGAGTAACCTTTACAGGAAACTTCGTAGCGGCAAAAAACGGCACCTCGTCTGCCAAAATTACGATTAAAGGAGCAAGCTCCACGAATAAGCCGATTTTGAACGGCGGCACTACCTCTAGCGGCTACGCGCTGTATATTACCGGCGACTACTATGATGTGCGCAATGTGAAAATAACCAACGCGAAAAAAGGCATTATGCTTGATCATGCCAACAACAATTGGCTGGAATACCTGGATGTGTACAACATCGGGGAAGAAGGCGTCCATTTCAGAGACGGCAGCTCAAACAACGTGATCAAAAATTCTAACGTGTATGACACAGGAAAACTGAACCCGGAGTATGGGGAAGGCGTATATGTCGGGTCGGATGTCGGCAAATGGGGAAGCTACAAGAAGGAGACGAACAATAACCGGATCTCGGCTGTATCATTCGGTCCCAATGTTCGGGCTGAGCATATCGATATTAAGGAAGGATCGAGCAGCACCATCGTTGAGAATTGTATCTTCGACGGAACGGGTATTTCCGGCGCCAATTATGCGGACAGCTTTATCGATGTGAAGGGGAATAATGACATCATCCGCAATAACACCGGTTACCGCAACGGAAACAGCAAGATCGTAGACGCCTTCCAAGTCCATGAGCGCTCAAGCGGTTGGGGGCAGAACGCCAAATTTACCGGCAACACCTTGTACCTGGACAATGCTACCCCCTATGTCGTCAATGCGGATAGCGGCGCTACAGCCACCGCATCAAACAACACCCGCAGCCCCTCCGGCAATATGTATAAGGGAAGTGTGAATTAAATCCGTTAAGTAAAAACGGAGGGCAGTCTGAAGAAAGCCAAGTCTATAACCTTAACCGCAGGTGAATTTAAGCTTGCGGTTTTTATTTTTTTCGGGGCATCATTTTGCAGGCTAACCGGCGGGATTGGCAGCGGTTCCTCCGCTATAACAGTGCCGGAACGATACACTTTTTTTGCAAGGAATACACGATCTTTGAGTCTGTGCATGCAAGAAATGCCGGATTTACTGGGTTTCAGCCTCACGTCTTTTTCGCATAAAGTGAAGATTGATGAGGGGGGAAGGTTGGACTATGATCAAGGTGTAAGCGGCGGGAAACAAACAGGCTTTCCGAAATAAGCTTATCTCAATTGATTCCCGACTCGTTGACGACGGTCTGCCAATAAAGCAAACCGTTGGCAGTTGAAGCGGTCCGGGTGCTGACCGATGGAATCAAAGACCCGGGCAGAGAACCGCAGACCGTTAAAATCAAAACCGATATTTCCGAAAGAGACAGCGGTAAAATTCGCAAACCGGAGGTATGTTCATGAAACCGGAACGTTTAATTTATACTTTTGTAAGTTTTGCCAGCTACCTGGATAAAGTATGGGGAAAAGGCACTCCCGTTGCTGGAGTGGAGAGAACCGCGGCGGTTGCCCACAAGCATGGTATTCCCGTTACCTGGATCGTAAACAGTGGCTCCATTGCCGAATTGGGCAACCAAATCCGGGACTGGCATGATCAATTCGGAGACAGCGTCATTCTGAATTGCCCTTCTTTCATATGCGATTATGACAAAGGGGAAATGAAACACTCCTTAAAGCGGGAGCTGGAGCGGGAATGGAATATCCTGTCGCATGAATTCCCTTGGGTGCAAACGAAGGTCGTTGCCTCCGGCTATGTAAACAATGAAATGGTGCAGGTGCTGGAAGATCTCGGTTTCGATGGCGTATGGGGGTACTGCTGGGAGCAGGTTTGGTGGGACGGAATTTCCCATCGGGGCTGCCCGTGGGGAATGTGGTACATCGACAGCTCGCGGTATAAAGCTCCTCATCGCGAAGGCGGAACGGTTGTTGCATGCGAGTGGACCTCGAGGGATTTGCACGCTGCTTATCATTCCGGAAATCCATGTCTGTTCTCGACGGACCCTAACGATGTCCTTCGTGCGGGGCTTTGCTCCGGCAAGGATATCCGTTATTGGGAGCACCTGTTTCAACAGTATCTGGTTAATACGGAATCTAATGATGCCGTATTTTTTATTCAGCACCAGGAAGCGCATGAAATGGAAGTATCTTACAACTACTCCGTGTATCCGTTGACTGATGTGGAACAAAGTGAGGAAATGTTGGACCGGTTCTTTGGATGTGTCAGGAAGTTCGACGTAGTGCGGACGAATTTGCCCGATGCGATCCGGACCTATAAAACGATAAATCCCAGGACTGCGCCAAACAGCATGTTAACGGGTGATTCCGGAATTCATCCCGAAATGAACGCGTATACCCTCATGCAAGGTGGAACCCCGTTCGGTCCTTGGCCCAAAACCTTCTTCTATTACGACTCGGAATGTCAGATGGTTTTCACGGAGGGAAGGACCCAACCGGCGCTGCTGCGCAATTATGTCGGAAAAGCGAGAATGGATGAAGATTTCACGGAATCCATACCGATGGTCGTTCTGGAGAATTACGTCAAATCGGATTCGCAAATCGATCTCGAATTCAATGTCGGCATGACGGCGCCTAAACCGTTCGGCATCGCCTATTGGGACGAACTTGGCGGATTTGAAGTTGCCGGAATCGAGCCGGGGATCGAATACAGGCTGATTCAGAATAAAATATTGTTCCTGCGGTTCTCACTGGAGGGGCAACCAAAACGGATTCGCGTCAGACTGAGAAAACAAAATGCAACTCAAGAGGCGGCGAACAAAACATGAAAGAAATGAATGATGCTTGGAAGGCTAACCGCTCTGATCCGCCGGTGGGATTGGGTGAAAAGCGGCTCCATAACCGAACGGTTCCTCTGCGCTATGCGGCTGATTGTATCGTTCGACGGTTCGATTTCCGCTTTGAGCCGGTGAACCCGTAAAAAAAGGACCTGACGGAGAGTATGTTCTCTCTGACAGGTCCTTTTTGCCGTGCCGGGCAAGCTTCACTCCATGACGATTACCGGAATTCTACGATTAATACTCCACACTACAACTTTTTTCGTACCTGTGAAGGTGCTGCCCCCTTGTACCGCTTGAATAATTTGGTCAAATAATTGGGATTGCCGCATCCGACTCTTTCGGATATCTCAGTAATCGTAAGATCGCTGTCCAGCAGTAGCCTCTCAGCTTCATTCATTCTGACCATATTGATATAATCGATGAAGGTTCGCCCGGTTAGCTTCTTGAAGGTTTTGCAGAAATGAAAGGAGCTCATGCTCACATGCTTGGCAGCAAGCTCAATGGTCCATTTTTTCCCGCTTTCTGCTTCAATATTTCGGATCAAGTCCTTGAATTGATCCAAATTGGAGATATATGGTTTGGATAAGGCGTTTTTTTGCATTTTCGGCATAAAATGAAGGGAAAGCAAGACCAGCAGCAGATGGAGACGGGATTTAGCGGTAAGCTGGTATGCCGGCTTCTGTTCCTTGAAATCGAGGAGGATTTGCGCCAAGAGAGTACGGAACTCCTTGTTGGATTCCAACTGCGAATCCAGCTTAACTGGGTAATTGGCCCGACCATCCAAAAAAGGAGCGACAAATTGAGCGTGGGCGGGATCTTGGCCGATGCCACCAAACAAAGAGGCATTAAATACGATCGCCTCCATATCAACAAGTCCGTTGCAAAGACTGTAGCCGACATGGAGGCTGCCGGAGGGCACAATAAGGATGTCACCCGGAATGACCTCATAAGGCCGGTTATCGATGTGAAAGACGGCTTGCCCGCACTGCATGATTATCATCTCGAAGTGCTCGTGCCAATGCAAGTACAGTACGTTCTGATCGAGCTTCACATCCGGAATTCGGGTTCGGAAACTATTAATCGGATAATACGGGTCGTCTAACAACGTATCTTCCCAAAGCTCTCTGGAATAGGACACGCCTAACTCTCCTTTCACAATATAAGAGAATTATATCACAATATCCGGTAGAGATTATACAGAAAATAGCCAATATAATGAGGATATCAACACTATTTTATAACAATATCGGGGTGATTACAAAATGAACCAAAAGCTGATGCGAATTGGCACCTTGATCGGAGCCAGCGACGCCGTAAGAGTAATCCCGCAAATTGTCGGGTTGGGGTTCGAATCGTTCAGCCTCAACTTCTGGCAGACTACCGGCAGCATGGATTTGGCGGAAACCGCCAAGCAAGTTCGCGAAATTTTATCCGGACATGATGCCGTTATATCTACAATTGGCATTTTCGGCAATCCGCTTACGGGAACCGGAGACAACAGGGATACTTTGGCCAGTTGGGAACGGTTGATCGATGCTGCGCATTTATTCGGTACGGATATCGTTACGGGATTTACAGGAAGAATCACGGATCGTCCAATAGACGAATCGCTTCCTAAATTCAAGGAGGTTTTCAGTGAGCTGTCCAGACGCGCTGCCGACAAAGGAGTGCGCCTCGCATTCGAGAACTGCAGCATGGACGGCACCTGGCAGACCGGCGACTGGAATATCGCCCATAATCCCGCTGCCTGGGAGATGATGTTCAATGCCGTTCCGGCCGATAACCTGGGTCTGGAATGGGAGCCGTGCCATCAATGGGTCAGTCTGATCGATCCGATTCCCCAACTCAGAAAATGGGTCCACAAAGTGTTTCATGTACACGGCAAAGACGCCACTGTCGCCTGGGATTTGGTCAAGGAGTATGGGGTATACGGTTCCAAATCTTTTGCTTGGCACAGAACGCCGGGCTTCGGAGATACGAACTGGACGGATATCATCACCATTCTCATGCAGGGAGGTTATAAAGGCACCATCGATATTGAAGGTTGGCATGATCCTGTTTATCGCGACGATTTGGAGATGACCGGCCAGGTGCATGCGCTCTGGTATTTGAAGAACTGCAGAGGCGGCGATTTTGTTCCCAATCCGAAATAATCCGGTTAATCAGAAAGGAAGGATTCAGGATGAATCCATTGCGAATTGGAATTATCGGAACTGGCGGCATTTCCAACTTCCACGGAGAAATGATCGAAACGTTGGAGGATGCAGTCATTACCGCATTGGCGGACCCAAATGAACTGAACAGGAATAAATTCAAAGCAAAATTCGATTTGACGGATGTCAAAGAGTATACTGACTATCGTGATTTGTTAAATGAGGGCTTTGCAGATGCCGTTATCATCTGTTCGCCGCATTCGATGCACTATGAACATGCTGCCGCTGCATTGCAAAGCGGACACCATGTGCTGCTTGAGAAACCCATGACGGTCCGGGTCGAAGAAGCGGAAAAGCTGGAAGAAGCTGCGAAAGCATCAGGTAAAGTGCTGCAAATCGGTTACCAGCGCTTATTCATGCCGGAGTTTGTATATATCAAGCAAGTCCTAGATAGCGGCAAACTGGGAAAGCTTACTTCCTTGACAGCGTGCTTATATCAAAACTGGGAACAGCTTACAATCGGCACTTGGAGACAGATTCCGGAATTGTCCGGGGGAGGAACGCTTTTCGATTCGGGCAGTCATGCATTGGCTGCGATCCTGTGGTTAACGGGACTTGAGCCCCTGCAAGCAAAAGCCATCAGCGATTTCCGGGGAACTCCGGTGGAAATCAATACGTATTCGGTCGTCCGATTCTCCGAAGGAGTCATCGCTGGAATCAATATCATCGGAAATGCGGCCGATTGGTTTGAAACCTATACGTTTTGCGGAGAAAAAGGTGTTCTCCATTATGATAACGGCAAGGTGATCCTGCATATGCACGGAGAAGAGCCTGCTATCGTTGAGCAGGAATATTTGCCGTCTTTAACACGAAATCAGGCAGGAAGCTTTGTCGATGCGGTGCGGGGCAAAGGTGAAGTCCGTGTAGCGGGGGATTTCGGGAGAGAGGTGATCCGTTTTACTAAAATGATCTATGCTGCAGCAGGGACTGAAGATCAATAGGGTTGTTCCGAAAGCCAATTAAACCGCTTGCCAAAAGACCAGGGGTTATATTTATACATGTAATGGTAACCACAAGCAGATCATTCGCTTGTGGTTTTCCTTTTTCCCTTTCCTCACAGACTTGCATGTGTTTGGAGGAGATGCTGTCTTGCTTGGTCCAAAATTTTTCTGTCATGGGGAATCTCCTCCGAATCGAGTTCTCTTTTTTGGTTGTAGTATTGCCATCTTGTCTCGATATCATAGGTTCCGCCTTTTATTTTACAGACCCGGCCTTTTCCGTCTGTCGATACCTTGATGCCTTCCTTTTCGAGCAACTGCGGATAATCGGGATTGGTAAAATGAGAGCCTTGATCGCTGTTTATGATCTCCGGCTTACAGCGGCTAAAAGTACGTTTCAAACATTTCATTAAAATATATACTCCTTTTAACGGTAGATAGAAACGATGGTGCTTGAGGTTATCAAAACGCCACTTTTACAATAGCACAAGCTTTCAGGTTGGCTTGTAAAGGCACTATACAATTTTCTTCAATTCCTCTAATAACCTGCTCTTTAATTCTTCCAATGCATCATTAGTTGGTTTTACGCTTTCTGAATACATGATTTCTCTTGGTGTCCACCAAACAGGATATTTGGGGGTAGGTTCGGTCAATCTCCTTGGGAATATGTGCCAATGTATATGCGAATCGCCATTGCCAAGAAGTTCATAGTTAAGCTTGTCAGGTTTGAACGCCCTATAAACAGCTTCAGCTACTTTGCTCATTTCAACCAGAAACTTCTGCTTAAAATCACTTTCTAATTCGTGAAGTTCATTCTTGTGTTCCTTACAAAGAAATAGCGTGTATCCTTCGAAATATTGATGATCTCCAATTACTACATAGCCCGTTTCAAGTTCAGCTACAAAATATTTATTTGTGCCTTCCTTAATCATGCTAATTCGGTTGCAAATCAAGCAATCTTCCATTATCGAAACCTCCCGCATGTCTTTTGGTGAGCCAAGTAATTCCATATTAACATAGAAATTTCCCGTTCAGAAACAAAGCACGCACTTGAGGAATCAAGCGGATAAAAATATATATTACGCAACGAACGTGGAGGACACGTTGTCCACAGTCAAATACGATTGACTATCTAAAGAAATTCGTGAATAATATCTTTAGATTCCTCCTCCGAGGTAAGCGCTATGCCAAATGTAAAATCCAGTACAGACCCGCGTAACAGCTATAACGATATCTCCACTTTTTTCCATGAAAGCCGCGAGCCTGTTTTTATTTGTTTTATAATCGATACAGCTACAGGGCGATTCTATGAAAAAGTAATCGCCCTGTTTTGCGTGCAAACTGCCCTCTGATTTACGCAGCTCGCAAAGGGGATCGCTGATTCTAGGATACAGGCATCCGGCTGCTCCCGCGCCTTTTCGACCATTCGGCAATAAATTCCAAAAGAAGAATGAAAAAGAATTGCCTATCAACCAATTGGCTGATAGACAATTCCTTCAACGCTTGGTAAAATTAAGTGGGGGATTAGGACCAATCTCCGCCTTGTGTTACATAGTCACCCAGAACTACGTTGCTGCTGAAAACTTTGGTGATTTTGTCGCTTTCGTTGGGAGTTACTAAATCATGAAGATCGGCCTTGGAAATCTGTCCAACCTTAGAAGTCCGAATTGCTTTGGAAAGATTGTCTGTTATCCGAACAGAATGCATCCACAACAACTCCTTTAATTTTGTGCTTTCTAACTCTAAGAATATCAAATTTTAAGAGATTTTGAAACAGGGGATGAGGCGAATGCAGATGAAAAACATGAGAATTTATCTTAGTTTGTCAGTTCTTTTCCTTGTTATGGGCTGGTTTACATATATAACAGTTACCCGTCCTTACCTCGGAGTTTATCTTGAACAGAATTCACAAAAATGGATGATTTCCGAATTGGAAGAAAAAGGAGTTGCTAAACAGTTTTTCTTGGTAGGAGATGTGGTTCTGTCTATTGATGGTCAGTTGCCGGAGGAAAACCAATTCGTAAAAAATTGGAGCAGGATTGATCAAGGCAAAAGTTTTGAAATAATGCGCAATCAAGAAATTCTAAATATTTCTCTCGATAATCAGAGGATGACTCTGTATGATTTTACTCCTATTATCCAAAGTCTTGTTTGTCTTTTGTTAGCTGGAATTGTTTTCTTCCGTATCCCCAACTCTCCCTCCGCACAACTTTTGGCTGCCGTTTTTTTGGCAGGTGCAGTCATATATATAAGTCAAGGGGCTTCCATTAGAGGAGAAGGTCTAGGAAAGCTCTCTATTGAAACGGTTTTGACCATTTTGCCAATATTATTTCTTCATTTCCTATTTTCTTTTTTTGAAGAAAAAGGGGGCGTCTCTCTCTCTCTAAAACCCTTAAAATTGTTCTATGTTTTTGCAATTATTGAATTTGTATTTAGAATTCCTTATTTATTTTCAAATGAATGGACCTCTTTCGTTTATGCATTCTCACCTAATGCTTCCCTAGCATTATTTGTTATCACTGTATTCTACAACATGATATTTTTGATATATTTCTACTTTAAACACGGAAGAACTCGAAGCTATTTAGCGTCCATTATAAAATCAATTTGGTATTCCCTTTTTGTTTCGTTTTTACCTATCATAAGTCTGTCATTTGTTCCGATTCTGTTTACTGGAAGCCACCTCATTAATTCTGTCCACACCAGTTGGTTCCTGCTGCTTTTCCCGGCATCCTTTGCCTATTTGATTGCGTCCGACCAGCTTTACGATATTGGCTTGGTTTTCCGGCGCTTCCTGTTTGGTTGTTTGTTGGCCGTGGTTCCTGCCTCGATTGTTACTGGTCTTTTCAGCGCTTTGTTCTATCAGTCGGCTACCAAACAAATGATTCTCTTCGTATTCGGCAGTTCATTAGTGGTTCTGGCGCTTATGCTGTATTCCATGGAATATATTATTACCCGGCTGGAGCCGACTTTCTTTCCGCGGAAGGCTATGCTGAAGAACTCGCTCAAGAAAATTTCCAAGAATCTCAGTACCGTTTCGACGATGCGGGAGATGAAGGATATTTTTCTGGCGGATATTGTGCAAACGCTGGAGGTGCGGGGCGGCGCTATCGTCAGCCAGTATCCGGATGGTGTGGAAACTATCGCGGCGGGAGAAGTGGATGTGGAGGAAGTCCAGTCTCTTTTGGCTGAAAAGGAGCTGTTCGAGAGCGACCAGTACACTTGCCTGGAGATTAGCCGTACTGAGGAATTTACCCATTATCTGGTCATGACCCGGAAGCGAACCAATGTGCTGATGAGCCGAGAGGAGCAGCAATGGCTTGGCCTCATTACCTCCTATCTGGAGGTTAGTCTGGAGAATGTCCACTTGATCCGGACTCTGACGGTGAAGCTGCAGGATTTGTCCTCCCGCTTCAGCGATGAAACATCGGCGGCGGAGTTCCAATGGTTCCGCAAGGTGATGTTCGAGCTGCAGGAGGAGGAACGCATCCGAATTGCTTCGGATTTGCATGATACGACGATGCAGGATTTATTTTTCCTGAAACGCCGGTTTGCCGCTTTGATGGAGAAGTATGTGATGAACCGGGAGGACAAGGAGCATCTGGACAATATTCTTAAATTTGTGGATCTGATCAATGCCAGTTTGCGGCAAAGCTGTTTTGAGTTGAATCCTCACCTGCTGCGGGAAATTGGACTGATTGCGACTTTGCGCCAATATCTGGAGAAGGAGGCATATATGGCACCTTTCCACATTCACTTTGAACCGGGCAGCGGGGCGGGGCGGATTGAGCAGGAGCCTTTGCCTACTAAACGGCATCTTTTGCGGATTGTCCAGGAGCTGTTGAACAATGCCAAAAAGCATTCCGAGGCTTCGCGGGTAAGCTTCCGGATTTCCGCTACGCCGCGGGAATTTCATCTGATTTATGAGGACGATGGGATCGGCATTCGGCCGATAGAGCCGGGGACGCGGGAGATCGGCGGCTCCGGGATTGGCATGGAGCAGATGAAGGGCCGCATTCTGCTGATGCAGGGCTCCTTAAGGATGGACGAGCATCCCGGCCCAGGCACGCATATGACCATTACCATTCCTTTGCAGGGGCAGGAGCATGATTTTACCCCCACCGCGCAAAACGGATCTTGATCCGTCATTAGGGGCCATGGATAGTTTGGTTCAGCGTTAATCTTAATGCAAACATCTTGTTCCGCATGTTCATGCAGGCTGATTCGTAGTAAGATGGAGGGAGCTTCCGGCAGAGGCCGGATGCTGCCAGGTCCCGCGGCAGAAGGGACAGTTAAGGGATAAGGAGAGCTGAGCTTAGATGAGTGAGATGGAGAAAGACAGGTATCCTCAAGTCGGGGTCGCCATGACCTGCCGGAGTTTTGAGGAGTACGGACGTATGTTTTCATGCGAATTCAAGCAGGGGGACAGGGTGCTGGATGTGGCCGCAGGCGCTTCCTCCTTTGGCGCTTATGCCCGCAGGCAGGGGATTCAGGCGGTGGCCGCCGATCCGCTGTATACTCTGAAGCCCGAAGAGATGGCAAGTCGCGGGTTGCGGGAACTGGAAGAGGCTTCCGCCAAGCTGGCGGTCTTGCAGCATGTGTATACCTGGAGCTATTATGGTTCGGCTGAACGGCACGAGGCGCTCCGGCGCCAATCTCTGGAGCAGTTCCTGGAGGATTACGGGCGTTTGTGCGGGACGGAGGCTTATGTTCCCGCCGCGTTGCCTCGACTGCCTTTTGCGGATGAAAGCTTTGATCGGGTGCTGTGCAGTCATTTTCTGTTTTTGTACGGGGAACAGTTTGGAGAGGCGTTTCACCGGGAGGCGGTTGTGGAGCTGGTCCGGGTGACCCGAAAGGGAGGGGAGGTCCAGATTTACCCGCTGCTGGATCTGAAGTGGGACCGGTACGGAGGACTGGAGGTGCTGATGACCTTCCTTGAAGGTTGCGGACTGTCACCGGCTCTGGAGGAATCGTCGCTTGCTTTTATTCCTGGCTCACAGCAGTTGCTGGTTATCCGGAAGCCGGCCCGGTGAGGGCGGCTGTTTCTTAGGGGGGCCGACAGGGAGCGCTCCAATTTTGTCGAAGACCGCCCAGTTGTGAAAAAGATAAGGACCCTCTGTCCGCAGTTTTGCGGATCGGAAGGTCCTTTTTTGGGGTTTGCAGGGTTTGGCGAGTCGCGGCGGGATGATAGCGGTCAACAAATGTACGCTATTTCGGAAAAGGGCTGTGGTTTTGCGAAATAGCATCCATAAAATGTACGCTATTGGCAGAAATGGGCTGCTGTTTTGCCTGAAAACGGCGAATAGCAGACATTTTGTGTACGCTATTCGGTGAAAAAGGGGCGTGACAGCCAAATAGCGTACATTGTTTGGCGCTTACATGGGCGTCCCGGCCGTGGCAAGGGGGGCTGAGTCCGGCCCCTGGGCCGCTTAGCCGTGCATGTGGTCGCCCAGCAGGGGCTGCTCAGCCGTGGGCAACGCCCCTCTCGCCGCTCCGCCTCCGCCTCCGCCCGGCAGGGCCCGTGCTCGTCCCGCGCCCGGTCGGCGGCATCCCCGCCTGGGCGCTGCCACCGCTTTAGTCCCCGATGCCCTGCACTTCCCGCCACAGGGTTTTGTTGCGGTACTCCTGCTGGCTGCCGACCTCCTCGCCGAACCAGTCCGGCGCCGCAAACCCTTCCGCTTCCTCCACGGAAGCGAACTCCACCTCCACCGTCTTAAGGTTAAACTGGTGGTAATCGTCGATTTCGAGCAGCCTGCCCGCGGCATCCTGCACCTTGGTGCGGGTTTTGATCAGGGGCAGACGTCCTGAACCCTCCAGGAGCTGCTTGTAAATTTCTTCGCTGATCTCATACTCCGCTTCGCCGCGGGAGAGGCCGTGGCCCCGTTTGTACGTGTGGGTGTAATGAGCCGGGCCTCCATCAGCGGAAGCCAGCCGGCGGATGCGGATTTCCTCCGTTTCCGTCAGAGCCAGATAGGTTTGCTCAATGGTCTCCCGTCCGGCCAGCTTCAATGCGCCGCTGTCCAGCAGAGCCTGGGGATAGACGGACAGAAAAAATTTGCGTTCGATTTCCTGATTCATCGGGATGCTCCTTTCATCATCGTATCCAACTGCCCTTCCTTGCTGCGCGTATACAGATGGGTAACTAAGAAGCCAACAAAGGCAATCAGCGCGGAGGCCGCCGCAACTCGGTATAGGGTGGCTCCGCCCCAGGCATCATACACCCGGCCGCCCACGAAGCCGCTGACCAGCCCGGAGAACCCGCTCCAGGTCATGTTGAACACGGCCTGGCCGGTGGCTCGGTATTCATCGGGCACCAACTGCTGGAGATAACGGAGGGCAGTTACCAGGAAGATGCCGAAGGACAGGCTGTGCAGCGCCTGCAGGGGGATGATCCAGCCGGGACCGCTGACCAGACTCATCAGCAGGAAGCGGATCACGTAGACGCTGCAGGCCACGGCCAGAAGCGGCAGCTCCTTGTATTTGTGCCCGTGTTTGTTCAGATAGAAGAACACCGGCACCTCGCTAAGGGCGGAGGTCATCCAGGCTACGCCCACCAGATTCTTGCCGCCCAGATCCTTCAGATAGGTGGATAGGAAGCCGTCATTGGAGCGGTGGGCAATGGACATGAAGAAGATCAGCCCAAGGAACCACAGCAGCTTCCGGTTGAAAATAACCTTCACCACCCCGGAGAGATCCATTTTCTTCATGCCCGCCCGGGTATCCTTCAATAGAAACGCAAGGCACAAAGACAGCGTGACGCTGCACACGGCCAATATGCTGATCACCTCGACACCCAGCTTGTTCAGCACCAGGCCCACCATCACCGCGGCAAAGCCGAAGCCCAGGGAGCCCCACATGCGGAAGAAAGCATAGCTTTTGCCGCTTTCCCGGGTGTACAGGAGAATCTGGCTGTCGTTCAGCCCGTTCAGCGGCGTCTGGAAGAAGTAAAAGCCGGTGACAATCACGAATAGCACGGAATACACATCGGTGCTGAACAAAAGCAAAACCATGGCCAACTGGCCGAACAGGATGACGATGATAGTTTTCTTAAGGGTTTGGAACCGGTCGCTGATCAAGCCCCAGAACAGGTTGGACACAATCCCCACCGCCGGACCGATGGAATAGAGGGCGCCGATTTGCAGTTTGCTGTAGCCCAATGAATCATAATAAAGCGGGAAAAAGGAGACCACCAGGGCCATCGTCATAAAAAAAGAAAAGGAAAAAGAATTGATCACGACTTCTTGCTTCTTCAAAATGCGGCCTTCTTTCTGTCGGTATTCATATGAGGTCAGCCAGGCAATGTTTGCCCCGGCGAAGCAGTCTTTTCTCCCCGGAAAACGGAACGCAGCGCCCACAGCACAAACATCAGCTCGGCGGCTACGCCCAGGGATTGGGCCAAAGCGCCCACGCGGCTGTTCAGGCCGGGAGCGGCCGTCAGGCAAATCACCAGAGTCAGCAGGGTAACCGACACATTGGCGGTTTGCGACCAGATCATCACCTTGGTCTGCCCCTTAAGCATCAGGAGACCGTTGGCGAAGTCCAGCCAGGTGAAGGCCACCGTCATAATGACAAATAAGCGGAGCGCCCGGAGGCTCTCCTCCAGGAGCAGCTCCTTGGCTCCCAGGGGATGGGTCATGACCCAGGCGCCTGCCGGAGTGAAGCTAAGCAGCGCCAGCAGCAGTCCGGGTATAAAAGCAAGGAGCAGGGTGAACCTCTTCACCTGCTGCGGATCGGTGCGGTAGAAATTGAGCACAATCTGATGCAGATACGAAAACATGCTCAGCACCAATTGGCAGACGCTCCCCGCCAGCGCAAAAGCGGCAATGGAGCGGGCCGCATCGGGAGTTTTGCCCAGGGCGATATTGATGGCAGGACCGACGATCACCGCAATAAGGGAAGAGTACAAAAGCGGCCGGTAGAAGGAAAAAATCTGCCCGGGACGCTCGTAGGGATGGTTCTCTGCCTTTTCGGGAAGGGACCGCCGGTACAGGCGCAGCCCTTCGGCAAAGGCCACCCCCGCCTCAATGATCATGCCCGACAGGAAAATGACCGCTCCCACCTGGCTGCTGTCCACGCCTCTGGCAATGTAATACTGGGACAGGGTGTACATGCCCAATAGCCGGATCACCATGCCGATGGTCAGCCAAAAGGTCCGTTTGTTGAAAATGATGATGCCGTGGAACAGACAGCGGATGCCGGAGAAGATGCTGACGAACATCAGCACCCGGTACACATGCATAATCGGCTTAACTTCCTCCCCCTTGGCGCCGAACAGGGTGCCGAAGATAAGGTCGCCTAGCGCGGTGTAGGAGACCAGGACGCCGAAAGTGAAGATGGCCGCCAATAAATAGAAAGCCACCCGCGCCACGGCCCGGAAGGAGATCCGGTCACGCACGAGGGCGGAGCAGGTTTGCCGCAGCAGAATAGCGGGTTTCTCGGTAATCCCCAGGAGACTCATGGCTACGGCGTAGCTGGCGATGATCTCCTCCGGGCGTTCGGCTCTGGTCAGGGTCCCGTTGATGATCACATGGGAGATGGTGACGAGACTGGCCGAAAGGCTCAAGGGAACGAAAAAAGCGAACATTTGGGACAGTCTGATGCCTGATTTTTCAGGCGGGACGGTTCCGGTTTCGGGTGGATTCATGATGCGTGCTCCTGTCTGGCGTGATGGTCGAATTGGATTATTGCTTAGTATAACACGATTGACTGTGCTTAGGAGATAAAATAAAATATAATGCAAGCAATGATACAGGCGCAGGCTGCTTGAGAAAAAATTCACTTGAGCCACACAAAGTTCGGGATTTGTCCTTTGGGATTGCCCGGCTTTACGGTATAATCGAAATTGGCATTGGAAATGGAGGAAGGGATAATGAGGGGACCGGCGTTCACCGTATTGGTGGAACGTTTGCGCGACCACGATCCGGGATTGTTTCCGACAGGTATTTGGAACGAGGAGCTGGATCGGGAGATTATGGATCTGGTGACATCCAGTCTCGCAGAGGACCGTTCCCAATTTGACCTCGGTTACGGAATGGCTATTAAGGCCGGACTTCACCTGTGGAATGAAAGCTTGCACCGTTCCCATGTGCTCAGCCAGGATATTCTGAATTCCACAGGATGCTACTGGCACGGGCTGATGCACCGTATGGAGGGCGATTACGACAATTCGAAATATTGGTTTGAAAAGGCCGGCCGGCATCCCATTTTTAGCCGCCTCCAGTTTATTAAGGAGGATATCGTCTATGACGGCGACTGGGAGTATGCTGCCAGCCATGAGCTGCGGGTAGGGCTGCATCAGCTGTATGTCCAGCGTTCCTGGGATCCGATTCTGTTTGTGGATTTGGTTCAGGGCACTGTTACCACCGGCTACGAAACCAAACTTGAGAAAATTCTTACGGCACTGCAGAAGCAGGAGATCATTACGCTGCTGGAGTATTCCTACCGCAATGCCTGTGGGGGACAGACTATTGAGCCATTTAACCGATAACACATTTGTTTATCCGGAGGGGCCCTTCGCCATGATGCGGCGGGTGTACCGCTTTGTGCTGCCGGAGGTCAAAGGACAGCTTGGCCAGTGGCGGGAGCAGGCGGAGCGTATGCCGGACCCGGAGCTGCGGAAGCAGGCGCTGGCCAGCATGCGGGACAAGGAGTTCCATTGCATCGGCGGCTCCATCTATGCGGCGGCGAATGTGAATGCGCGGCATGTGCTGATTCCGCTGGTTGTGGCGCTTCAAACCATCAGCGATTATCTCGACAACCTGTGTGACCGCAGCACCTCCCTGGACCCCCAGGATTTCCGGATGCTCCACCAAGCCATGCTGGATGCCGTCGACCCTGCCTCGCCCATACATGATTACTATGCTTTCCGCCAGGAAAAGGAAGACGGCGGCTACCTGGAGAAGCTGGTCCGCACCTGCCAAAGCTGCATCCTGATGCTGCCCTCCTATTCTCTGGTGGAAGTGCAGGTAAGGGAGCTGGTTTCTTACTATTGCGATCTCCAGGTGTACAAGCATATCCGCAAGGACCTGAGGGAAGGGGAGCTGCTCCGCTGGTGGGAGCTGCACCGGGAACGGTATCCGGGAATCCGCTGGAATGAGTTTGCCGCAGCCACCGGGTCCACCCTGGGGATGTTTATGCTGTTTCTTGCCGCATCCGATCCCAGTCTGGAGCAGGGGGAGGTGGCGTCCATCCGGGAGGCGTATTTCCCGTATGTATGCGGCTTGCATATTCTGCTGGATTATCTCATCGACCAGGAGGAGGACCGGCAGGGCGGCGACTTGAATTTCTGCAATTATTACAGCCAGGGAGAAGCGCTGGAGCGAATTTCCATGGTGGTAGACTCTGCCCGGACGAAGGTAGACAAATTGGCGGCAACCAAATTTCACCGGCTGGTGATTGAGGGCCTCATTGCCCTGTATTTGTCCGACCCGAAGGTCAAGACCCAGGCGGACGTGGTCAAAATCAAGCGCCGGCTTATGCGGAACAGCCCGATGACACGGCTTTTTTTCTGGGTAAACAGCGTTTGGATTAGGTTCTCTTCATTGAATTAATCTAAGGAGGCTAATAACAATGAGTGCAGTCAAATCAATTGCAGTGCTTACCAGCGGAGGCGACTCCCAAGGAATGAACGCGGCGGTCCGCGCAGTGGTGCGCAGCGCCATCTATTACGGGTTGGATGTTTATGCCGTGCAACGGGGCTTTTATGGACTTATTCACGATGATGTGCGCAAGATGGATCTGCGCAGTGTGGGCGACATTATCCAACGGGGCGGCACCATCCTCCAGACGGCCCGCTGCAAGGAAATGATGACGCTGGAAGGCCAGAAGCTGGCCGCGGACAATCTGCGCAAGCGGGGCATCGACGGGCTGGTGGTCATTGGCGGCGACGGCTCCTACCAAGGCGCCGACAAGCTGGCTCAGCTGGGCATCAAAACCATGGGTTTGCCCGGCACCATCGACAATGATATTTCCTTCACCGACTATACCATCGGCTTCGATACCGCCGTCGGCATTGTAGTGGACGCCATCAACAAGCTGCGGGATACCATGTCCTCCCACGAGCGGGCCTCCATCGTTGAAGTAATGGGCCGCCACTGCGGCGACATCGCCCTTCATGCAGGGCTGGCCAGCGGCGCGGAAAGTATTCTGGTTCCGGAAATCCCCTTCAATGTGGAAGAGGTCGCCGACCGGATGAAGGAGAACTTCGTCAACGGCAAGCGACACTCCATTGTGGTTGTGGCAGAGGGCGTAGGCAGCGGCGAGGATATTGCCAAGTCCATTACCTCCCGGGTGAACATCGATGCCCGTCTGACTGTGCTGGGCCATATTCAGCGGGGCGGCACGCCGACCCACAAGGACCGCATTCTTGCCAGCCAACTGGGCGACTTCGCCGTGCGCCGGCTGATCGAAGGCGATTCCGGCAAGGGCTGCGGCGTCATTAACGGCCAACTGGTGGCTACCGACCTCCACAAGGTAATCACCACCAAGAAGCCCTTCAACATGGAGATGTACGAGCTGGCTTCCCGCCTCTCCCAATAATCGGATATATATCGGCTATCCCTGGTTAACCGGCGCAGACGCTCCGGATGACCGGGGTTTTTGTTTGCCTCGAAGCCTCAATATCCCCGGCTCAAATCCACCTCATTATGAAGGGGGCCATCGGGGTTCTCCGCCAAACGCCGCAGATTCTCCCGGACAATGTGGGCGGCGCGTTCATTGTAGCGGGGGCTGGCTCCCGCCACATGGGGCGTTATGAGCACGTTGGGCAGCTCCCATAAGGGCGATTCCGCAGGAAGCGGCTCTTCCTCGAACACATCCAACGCCGCTCCGGCGATGGTGCCGTTCTGGAGGGCGGCGATCAGCTCCGGCTCCGAAACCACGGTGCCCCGGGCCAGATTGACCAGGCAGGCGGAGGGCTTCATGGCCTGAAGCTGCTCTTTGCCGATCAATCCCTGGGTGTCGGGGGTGGAGGGCACAATGACCACGACATAATCGCTTTCCCCGAGCAAGCTTAATAACCCGTCCTCACCGTGGAAAATCCCGTCAAAATGCGGCTCGGTCCGCCCGCTGGTATTGTAGCCCAACGTGCGCATGCCGAAGGCTTGGGCCTTGGCGGCGATGGCCTGGCCAATGCTGCCTGTGCCCAGAATCCCCGCCGTTTGCCCATGGAGCTCTCCCGATGGCACCCGTCGGCCCCATCTTTTATCCAGCTGATTGGAAAAATGCAGGTCCGCCCGTCTGGCCCATTGCAGCATCTGCAGCATGGCGAACTCGCTCATTTGAATCTGATGGACGCCCTTGGCATTGGTCAGGCGGATGCCTCTTCTGCGCAAGTCGGCGAGGGGCAGCTTGTCTGCGCCTGCGGACAGAATTTGCACCCAGCGGAGCTGGGGCAGCTCCTCCAGCATGGCGGAATCGGGCATTCCGCCGCCGGCGGCAATAAACCCCGCGGCATCCGGGGCGCGGGACGCAACATCCTCGCGGCTTTGGCAATGAACCAGCTTGATGCCATGGGGCAGGGCCACTTCCAGCTGCGACAGAAGGGACTCGGCATTCTTTGGCGCATAAACGATGATTTTCATATCGAATTCCCCCTTTTCTTTTCATCATAACGCGATTTCTGGTAAGATTAAACTCAAGTTTATCCGGCTAAAGTGTTCCGGGCGTGCAAGCGGCTGTCTAATTCTTTACCCCGAAAGGTGGAATATATACGATGTTTATGTATAAGCTGGAGATCAAATTAAGCGAAACCAACGCCTGCCTGATTGTTCTGGCGGATTCCGACGAGGCGGCCTTCGGTTACGTGGAGGGCCATCTGGTCCGGCATTACATCAAGAAGCCGGAGGTTCTGGAGACGGTAATTGTGGAGAAAAAGCGGGTAGAAAAGGGAAGCGGGTACGTGGTGGAGACGGGGGAATTCTAGTTGGCAGGAATTCCTAGCGATGCTTCCCCTGTCATTCCTCCAAGAATCCGCGGAAACCTTCCAAGTTGTTGTACCTGCTGTTTCTAGCTCTCCGATAGCTATTGGCGCTAGACTAATCTCATGAACCAATCTTTATAGACTGCCAATCTACAGAAAAAACTGCTGAGATATCTCGGCAGTTTTTTCGCTGTTTCTCTCACTGAATATAGATCATGATGGTATTGGATAAATCCGGCTCAATAACTTGAGAACCCCCGTTATTTTCAGTGGCAAAAGCGGTACTATACTCAATTGTTGCAGAGTTCGTTAATGAAATTTGATACTGACCAGGTGAAACCGGGTTTCCTTCATTATCTTTTTGATCCCAAAACAGTACGGGAGATCTGATCCCCCATACCATATTGCTATGGGTTCCCGGAATCCACTCTCCAGAAGAGTTTTGATTTGGAGAATGAATCGTTCCAGTCCATACAAGCTCGGGGGAGCTACCTTCTTCTATTTTTTCAACCTTGATTTTCATCGCAACTTCAGAAATAAGGAGCGTATCTTCCTTTGTATTATATAGCTCCGCAAAGATTCCTACAGCATTGGATTGGGATGTGGTGCTTTTACTAACCGTGCCTATCTTTAGGGAAAGGGGGGCAGTCGGTAGGTTTCCTTGGGACATCCATATAGATTTCCATGATGCTGCAGAGGTATAGATGTCAACGAGCGGTAAAGAACCCGGCTCTGAATTTGGGGGACTATATGAAACAGTCGATCCCAGATTTTCAGCAAAAGAACGCAAGGGAATGTAAATGCTGCCTTCATAATTCAGTATGTTACTATTCCCCTTCAAAGTATTAGTTTCATTGTCTTGATGAATTTGAATGGTACTTGGAAACAAAATTGCTTTGACTTCTGAGCTCGCTGCAATTACGCCGGTAGTAAAAGATAATATCATGCCTGAAATTACGCCGATTGCGAATTTTTTCATAGCTATTCCTTCCCTCCAAAATGATCTATTCAAAAGTGGTATTCTTGCCCAAATAATGGTGACTACTTAGCTGAGTGATCCGAATAACGAAAACACTTTTCCTTTAACGTGCCGCTAATCCTTGGATATGCGGTCTGAAGAGGGAAATAGTCATTCATGCTGCGTTTCCCGCCGCACCTTTAGACCGATGAAATGTCGGAAAGGCCCTCAAACCGGCTTTGCCGGTTTCGAGGCTTCCATAACACTATCCGGCCAGCGGCAAGGACCAGTGTTATTTCAGGGTAGTGGAAAAACACTTCCGCTATTCCAGTGGTCTCGGGAGGGTTGCGGCCATGGATCTGTATTGGAGGTTTAGCCTCTTCCGCTAGGGAACTCAGCGGCTCTAACGATGGCAAAAGCGGTAACTTGGAGGTTTTACGGAACTCAGCGGCTCTAACGATGGCAAAAGCGGCGAAAATGGGGCGAAATAAGGCTGCAGCGGGAGATAAGGGCTTCTCAGTTCCGCAAAAACGCTAATTTGCTCCAAAAGCCGGTTTAAGAGTCGCTGAGTTCCCTAAGCCCGTCCCCTCGAGAGCATCGCGGCCAACCAACACGGGCCCGACCACACAAAGGAACAGATAAGGGAAGGGCTTTGTCCGCTATTTTAAGCGGAAGCAAGCAAAATGAGCGATAGCAGAAGGATATTGTCCGCTATCGCCTCCTTCCCCCCCTATAAAACCCCCGCATACTGGAAGATAGCGGAAAGAAAGCTTCCGCTATCTATGCGAACATGGCGGCGCAACCCAAATAGCGGACAATCTCTGTCCGCTATTCTGAACACGGAGCCTCGCCTCAGCCAGGTGGTTAGCGCAGGTGGGAAATGTATTGCTTACGCCGCGGCGCTCAAGACAGTTGTGAGGGTGTTATGGGCAATAGCTGAGTAGTTACAAAATAATGACGCTAAAAGTTACCCCTAATACGCCACTCCCGCGGTATACGTGTTAACTGCATTCCACAGCAGGAACTCCTCCACGCCGTTGTCCTTCAGGGCACGGATCTGCTCCTCCACCTCGTGCTTGCCGTACTTGACATAGCCGGGCGCCCAGGAGGCGGTGAAATCCTGAATCCAAGGGCGCACAATCGGCTTGAGCGTCTCCAGCGGCTCCAGCTTCTTATTGGTGTCCACAGAAGCGCCGTTAATCGTGGCGTAAGGGGCGGCGTCAGGCACCTTCTGGCCGAACCAGCCTGTGCTGTAGTGGCTGGGATAGATCATCGGGCTTAGCACATCGGTGTTCTGGGCGATTTTCACGAAATCCTGGCCGATGCCCTCAGCCGCGGGAACCGACGCCGCGTAGCCGAAGATGTCCACAGAGGTCCGCACGCCCAACGGGGCCAGCTGCTCCCGGGCATACTTGACGAAGGAAGTGACGGCATCCACCCGGGAACGCTCATCCTTGGTGTATTGCAGCTTATCCGCCCGGGTTTCGAAGCCTTCCGGGAAGCGTACATAATCAAACTGGATTTCCTTGAACCCGGCCTTTACCGCTTCCTTGGCCACGGCAATGTTGTAATCCCACACTTCCTTGCTGTAGGGATTGACGAAGCTGTCCGGGGTGGCTTTGCCATTGTTCCACAAGGTGCCGTCGGGATTCAGGAAGGACAGCTCCGGCTTTTTCTTGGCCAGCACCGTATCCTTGAACACCACAATCCGGGCGATGGGGTACACCTTGTGCTCGTTCAGCTTATTCATCAGCGCCGGCATATCGGTTATGATTTTCTTGGTGGTCTCCATGGCTTCCAGCTCGGGGTTGCCCGTTTTGTAAGTGATGTACCCGAAATCATCCTTCAGATCAATGACCAGCGCGTTCAGCTCAGTTTCGTCCAGCAGCTTCAGCAAGGTCTCCAGCCGCGCTCCTCCGGCGCTGTGGGCCGTGGCGTAAACGCCCTTCACCACGGGGGCTTCGCCTGCTTGGGGATCTGTTTTGCCGGCGGGAACCAGCGGGTCGACGGTTTTGGTGCCGTCGGGCTGCACGACGATGGCGGCCGGGGGGAGCTCCGCAATCTGGGCGATCTGGTCCAGCGTCAGCTCCGGATTTCCATCTGTCACATTCCCCCACAGCATCAGCATGGCGGCAATCAGCAATTCCATTTTAAATCTCTCCCTGTCTCTTTTCTGTGCACTCTGTTTATTATAAGCCAAGAGGGAAAAAGGCGTACAGGGCAAAAGGACGGAATTTGTGGAAATCTGCCGATTAATGGGACAAATAAAAAACGCCTATTGGAGATAGGCGTTTTTTTGATGCTGGGATATGCTGAACTGAATAATTTCAATGGCGTCCTCTTCCAAAAGCGCGTCGAATCCGTTCATCAGCACGATGTCGGAATCCAGCTCACCCGGTTTGAGAAAGGAATGAAGCTCGGGCGTTAATTTCATTACGATCCTGGATAATTTGACGGTCTCCACGTGAATCATCCTCCCTTATCGTTGTGATTGCGACAGGAATAGAAGCTGCACGATCATTCTCGTAACACCAGAACAGATATGAAATTATACAACCCATTATACCACACCGGGCAAGATTGTACATCCGTTTCCATAAAAATGCAGGGACGCGTGTGCATATGGGGAAAGGCTTGATTAATCCTTGCTCCGCCGGAATTGGCCCAGAACGCCAACCGTTTCCACAATATTGACGAATGCCTGGGGGTCCGTTTCCCGGATCAGCTTGCGCAGCTCCCCCAGCTCATAACGGGTGGTAACGGTCATCAGCATATCGCTTTCGTGATGGGAATAAGCGCCTTCCACCTTAAGCAGCGTCACGCCGCGGGGATGCCGGAGCATCTTTTCCAGAAGGGCATCCTTGTTTTTGGTGATGATGAACAGGGTAACCTTCACGTGGCGGATATGGATGGTGTCCACTATTTTGCCGGAAATATAAATACACAGCATGGAACGCAGGGCGGAGGTCCATTCCCCTTGCACATAGGCCAGAGCGATAATGACAAAGCCGTTCAAGGCAAACAGCAGCATGCCCAGCGGAAAATCGCTCTTCATGGTAATGATGGAGCCGATGATGTCGAAGCCTCCTGTAGACCCGCCGATCCGCAGGCAAATCCCCGTGCCCGCCGCCACCACAACCCCGCCGAAAATAGCGGCGATAATCGGGTCCTGGGTCACCGAATGCTCCGGAACCAGCTGCATAAACCAGAAGGTGCACACCACGCTGATGACGCTTAGGGTAATGAACCGTTTCCCCAACACCATCATGCCCCAAAGAATAACCGGCAGATTAAACAGCAGGTACAACAGGCTGATGTTCCATGAGGTCACGTAACCGATAATCATGGCAATGCCCGAAATTCCGCCGCTTAAGAGCCCGTGGGGAATCAGAAACAAATTGAAGCCGGCCGCCACCAAAGCGGCTCCGGCCACGGAAACCAGCACATCCGAAATATTTTTGATCCAAAAACTTCTTGTCAAGTGCGAATGCCCCCTCAAATCTCCATCTTGCTACTGCCAGTATAGTGGATGAAGGAGGGATTCGCAAAATTACCGGCTGCTCATGAATTTCACCTGTGCGGCGGAGGTTTGTTCCCCGCGCATGGCCACAAACTTGCTGTCCTGCCATTGCAGGAAAAAGTATTCGTCGGGCCTGCTGATGCCGTAATACCGCCAGAACATCAGGTCATCGCCGCTGCGGAAGTCCGTATTGCCTTCAACCCGGGTCAGATCGGTGCGCTGGTGGTCCAGCTGAAACTCGGAATCACCGTCAATATCCAGGCGGTTGGGCACATCATGGGGATCGCTCAGCGAACCCTCCAGGAAATCGCACAGAAAACATTCGTAGCTTCGTCCCTTTTCCACCAGCAGGCAGGAAATGTTGCGCCCGTTCTGGAGATAATAAGCGAAGCGGTGGGGGGCAAATCCGCGGTCAAAATAGATAACCTTGCCGGTGATCACGTACTGCTCCAGGTCGACATTGACAATATCCCCAACCTGGGAATCCTCGTAGGGGTTGCGGCTTGGCGCGGCGGGAAGCTCTTTGTTGCTGCGCATGATAGAACCGATCCGTTTGAATATGGACATGGAAGGTCGCGCTCCTCATTCATGAATTCATTTCATTCCGATGCTCCCTTATACGCGGCAAAGCGGGCGCCGGTTTCGGAAATGAAAATAATCTGCGATGGCTTTCATAAAAGTGGCGAAGTGGAACGGACATATGCTACAATATTAGAGATATTCTTAAGTTCGGCTGTATTTTCCTTGGTTTCCAGGATATGCCGTTACCATGGCATAACATCGACAACAGTCCATATAGATCTGTCTGGATGGGGGAATACTTCCCGTGTATCCGCGGCATAGATTGCGTGCGCTGCTTTGGAGGGCTGGTGCCCCGCCTCCCCCGAAGAAGCATGATCGAAACCATTGCTTCATTATTATACTTAGTCGCGCTTAAGGGTAAATCATCAGGACGTGAGCTTTGAACGAACGAAAAGCGTTGAAGCAGCACGCGAAAAAGGAGATCGAACGTATTGAAAACATTTAACGAATTTGGCTTGGAGCCAAAGGTACTGCGCGCCGTTACGGAGATGGGCTTCGAGGAAGCCACTCCGATTCAGGAAAAGGCCATTCCTCTGGCTATGGAAGACCGCGACCTGATCGGCCAGGCGCAAACCGGTACCGGTAAAACCGCCGCATTCGGCCTGCCGCTGATCCACAAGATCGATGTCAGCGAAGACCGCATTGTTGCCCTTATTATGTGTCCCACCCGCGAGCTGGCTATCCAGGTGGCCGAAGAAATCAGCAAGCTTGGCCGGTTCAAGGGCATCCGCTCCTTGCCGATCTACGGCGGCCAGGATATCGTGAAGCAAATCCGCGCATTGAAGAAGCGCCCGCAGATTATCATCGGAACACCCGGACGGCTGTTGGACCATATCAACCGCAAGACCATCAAGCTGGATGATGTGCAAACCGTCATTCTGGACGAAGCCGATGAAATGCTGGATATGGGCTTTATGGAGGATATCCAAAGCATCCTGTCCCTGGTTCCGGAAACCCGCCATACCATGCTGTTCTCCGCAACCATGCCGCCCAACATCCAGAAGCTGGCGCAGCAGTTCCTGAAGAACCCCGAGCATGTATCCGTGATTCCGAAGCAAGTCAGCGCTCCTCTGATCCAACAAAGCTATATCGAGGTTCAGGAAAAGGCCAAGTTCGACGCCCTGTGCCGTCTGGTGGACATGGAAGCCCCCGAGCTTGCCATTATCTTCGGACGCACCAAGCGCCGGGTGGATGAGCTCTCCGAGGCTCTCCAGAAGCGCGGCTATACTGCGGAAGGGCTGCACGGCGACCTTTCCCAGAACCAGCGGGATAACGTCATGCGCAAGTTCCGCGACGGTAGCATCGACATTCTGGTTGCTACCGATGTGGCTGCCCGCGGACTGGATGTATCCGGCGTAACCCACGTGATCAACTTTGACCTGCCGCAGGACCCGGAAAGCTATGTGCACCGGATTGGCCGGACCGGCCGCGCAGGCAAGGAAGGCACTTCCTATACCTTCGTAACGCCCCGCGAAATCGATCATCTTCACTTAATTGAGCGGGTTACCCGCCATCGCATCACCAAGCGCCAACTGCCCACCATTGCCGAGGCGTTGGAAGGCAAACAACGGATTTTGGCCCAGCAGGTGCTGGAGGTTGTGGAAAACGGCGAAAGCCATGAATTCAAGGCAGTGGCTATCCAACTGCTGGAGCAATATGATTCCGTAGCGCTTCTGAGCGCTGCATTGAAGCTGATGGCCGGCGAGCGCAAGGAAGTGCCCATCGAGCTGACTCCGGAGGACCCGATCCGCGTGAAGCGCCGTCCCGGCGGGGATATTCGTTCCCAAGGCCGCCGTCCCGGCACCGGCAGCGGTTATTACAACGGCGGAAACCGCAGCAGCGGCGGAAGACAAGGCGACCGTCCCGGCGGCTACCGCTCCTCCCAAGGCAAGAGCGGATATGAAGGCCGTTCTTACGGCGGCAACAGAAGCGGTGAGGGCTATAAGGGCAACAGAAGCGGCGAAGGCTACAAAGGCAACCGCAACGACCGTCCGCAAGGTTCCTCAGGCTCCAACCGCGAGGAAGATTTCGCCAATCGTTAAGCAATGACAAGAGCATGCACCGACTCCCGGAGGGGATGAGGTGCATGCTTTCTTTTTACTTCCAACTTTTGCTGAAATAAAGCTCGAATCATGGTAGAATGTGTAGTAAAAACATAGAAGGTTGTCGAATATTATGACATCATCAACGGGGGATCTTTCACGACGCTGCTCATCATCATGGATGTGGGCGGCTTTGGCTGTTTATACGGTGCTGTATGTGATCCTGCTTATCGTCCAAAATCCGGCGATGCTGAGTGCGGCCCTGCCCGTCCCTCCGCTGCTGGCCTACTTGGCCTGCCGCTTCTTTTCCCGGTTTCCTCCAGGGTCGGAGAAATGGAGAAGACTGCTGCTGGCCGCGTTTCTGTCCCAGCTGGCCGGCGATCTGCTTGCGGCAGCCGAGCCCTTATTCCTTGCCTCCGGTGAAGCCGGCGGCTTCGGCTTTACCGCAGTAAAACTCCTGGTTTACCTTGTTCCCAGGCTGTGCATGCTTATGTACCTGATCGGCTATGCCCGCAAATTCATGAGCGGCCACACCAGGATGGAGCTGCTCTGGGACTGGATCACCCTGTTGGAATGTGTTGTCGGCACGGTCTGGTTTATCTCTCTCCAGGGCAATTTGCTTGACGTTTCCGGATTTGACCTGAAGACCGCCGTTGTGCTGGCGTATACGGTGCTTTCCCTGTCCACCCTGTCTCTGATTCTGCTGGTTTCCCTGTATGCCGACAACAAATCCCGTACCGCCGGGTTTGTTTTGCTGCTGCTGGGCGTGGGCATTTCGGCTTGCGCCGATCTGGTGCAAACGCTGCACTTCCGGATGTTCACCGGCACTTCGGCGAACATTGCTTACAGGTCCGCCGCTCTGTTGCTGGCTGCGGGGGTATTGGCATACCACCGGCCTGTGCGGCAGCCGTCCTGCGGCTCCCGGTGGAGCTGGCTGGCGCTGGGAGACCGCTCCCTCAAAGCGGGCGTCCTGTTTGCGGCTTACCCTCTCCTGGTGCTGTTCACAACGGGGGTGTCCGCCAATGTGCTGCTCTATTTTTCCATTATCATCATGTCCTACTTTCTGGTCCGCCTGTACGCCAAGCAAAACCGCGCCACGAAGAAGCTTCTGGATGCGGAGCGGCAATATACGGAAAGTCTGCAGCTTTATCTGAATGTCATTGAGCAATCCCCCTTATCCATCGTCATTACGGATACGGACGGCAATATCGAATACACCAATCCCTATTTTTCGGAGGTGACCGGATATCCCAGGGAAGAGGCGCTTGGCAAAAATCCGAGAATCCTGCGGACAGGGCAAACCGGCGCCGATGTGTACCGGGAGATGTGGGAGACGATTCTGAAGGGGGAAACCTGGAAGGGCGAATTTATCAACCGGAAAAAAAGCGGCCTGGAGTACGAAGAAGCCGTGATTATCTCGCCCATCAAGAATGCGCAGAATCGGATTACCCATTTCGTCGGCATCAAGGAGGATGTCTCCGAGTACAAGCGGATTCGCAAGGAGCTGTCCAACCAGCTTTACTTTATTAACCAGCTGATCGACACTCTGCCTAACCCCGTGTTTTATGTAGACTGCGAGGAGCGTTTTGTCGGCTGCAACCGGGCGTACGAGGATGCCTTCCGGGTCAGCCGCGGCCAATTGCTGGGCATAAAGCTCCAGGAGTTCGCCCATGTATCCGCCAAGAGCTATGGGGAATTCAGCTGGGCCAAGCAGCAGGTTCAGGCTTCGGGCAAGCCGGTTACCATCCAGATGAAGCGGATGTTCGCCGACCGGCTGGAGCGGGATATTCTCTATACCGTCTCGGCCTACCGGCTGTCGGATGGAAGCGTCGGCGGCCATATGGGGATCATGACTGATATCAGCAATCTGATGCAAAAGGAACAGCAGCTGAAGGAGGCTTTGCGGCTGGCCGAGGAGGCCGCCCAGGCCAAGTCCCAGTTCCTGGCCAATATGAGCCATGAAATCCGGACGCCCATGAATGCCATTATCGGGCTGGCTTATCTGGCGCTGCGCACGGAGCTTACCGGCAAGCAGAAGGATTACATCTCCAAAATACATAACGCAGGAAAATCCTTATTGGGTGTTTTGAACGATATTCTCGACATATCCAAGATTGAATCCGGAAAGCTGCAAATGGAGCAGGTTGATTTTGTGCTGGAGGATGTTATCGGCCATACCATCGCTCTGGTCACCCAGCAGGCCCATGACAAGGGGCTGGAGCTTCTGTTCCGGCTGGGTTCGGACATTCCCCGGAGCTTGACGGGAGACCCCTTGCGGCTGGGGCAAATTCTGGTGAACCTCCTGAGCAACGCTGTAAAGTTTACCGAGGAAGGCCAGGTGGAGCTTCGGATCGAGAAGCTGTCCGCATACCGGGATAAGGCGGAGCTGAAATTCTCCGTGTCGGATACGGGCATCGGCATGTCCGAGGAAGCCAGATCCAGGATGTTCCAGGCCTTCATGCAAGCGGACAATTCCACAACCCGGAAGTATGGGGGAACCGGTCTGGGGTTGGCCATCAGCAAGGAGCTGGTGGAAATGATGGGCGGGTCCATATGGGTGGAAAGTGTGGAAGGGGAAGGCAGTGTGTTCAGCTTCAAGGCCTGGTTTGCGATTCCGGAAGCGGCTCTCGTCCAGAGCCGGATTGTGCCGGAGCGGCTGGACGGCCTGCGGGTTCTGGTGGTGGACGACAACCTGACAGCCCGGGAAATTCTGTCGGATTACCTGGCCCAGATGCGCTGCCGTGTGGAAACGGCGGAATCCGGGGAGGAGGCTGTCCGCGCCGTTGCCGAGGCGGATGCGGTCCACCCCTTCGACCTGGTTCTGCTCGACTGGAAGATGGAAGGAATCTGCGGTCTGGAGACCTCCATTTTGATCCGGAACCACCCGTCCGTCCGCAGCCAGCCCGCCATTATTCTCGTTACCGCCTTCGGTGAGGACAGTCTGAAGAAGCAGGCGGAGGAGGCCATGGTCAATGATTTTTTGGTGAAGCCTGTCAGCGAATCCATGCTGTTTGATGCGGTGGTGCGGATTTTCGCGCCGTCGCCGACGGAGCTGGAGGGCCGCCATCCCCAGTCCGGCGCCGCCGATATGGAGGGGGATGTGCTGCTGGTGGAGGATCATGAGATTAACCAGCAGATTGCCGCGGAGCTTCTGACAAGCAGGGGATTGCGGGTGGATATTGCAGGCAACGGGGCCATTGCGGTGGAAAAAATGAGGAATGCTTCTTCGGCCGCTCCGTACCGCTTTATTCTGATGGATTTGCAGATGCCGGAGATGGACGGCTTTGAAGCGGCCCGCCGGATCAGAGCCATGGGGCATACGCTGCCTATCATCGCCATGACGGCCCGCACTCTGCCGGAGGAGCGGGAGATGTGTCTGGCAGCCGGGATGAACGACCATGTGGCCAAGCCCATTGATCCGGATATTCTGTTTGCCGCCATCCGGCGGATTGCGCTGGCCGGGCTGCCCGAAGCGGCGGCTGCTGCCGGGGAGGACAATCCGGCGGGAGCCCGAGTTCCGGAACCGGGCAGGCAAGAGCTTTGGCCTTCCGGCATCGACGGCATCGATCTGGAGGACGGCCTCCGCCGGGTTGGGCATCATGCGGAGCTGTACCGCAGGCTGCTGCTGAATTTTGCCGACAACCAGACGGATACTGCCGTACCGATCCGCTACGCGCTCCGGCAAGGAGACCTGGAGACGATCCGGCGGCTGATTCACAACCTGAAGGGTGTAACGGCCAACCTGGGCATTTGGGCAATCAGCAGCTTATGCGAAAGGATCGAAAGGAAGCTGCAGCAGGATGGGGATGAGCAGGATATCGCCAGGGAGGCCGAGGAGCTGGAGCGGCTTCTCCGCCGGATTGCAGCGGAGATCAAGGAGCGGCTTCCGGCGGCCGCCGCGGTCCAGCCGGAGTTGACCTTCCGCGCGGAGCCTACTGTACAAACCCTCCGCAAGCTGTCGGATATGCTGCGGGACAGCGACAGCGAAGCTGTTGACTATTATGAAGCCATCAAGCATGAGCTGGCCCCGCTTCTTTTGCCGGACGAACAAAGTCACCTGGGAAATTGCCTCAAGCATTATGAGCTGGAGGAGGCGGCCGCCGTTATCGAAGCCGTTCTCGCCCGCCATCCGGCCATGAAGGAAAGGAGCGATGACAGCCTATGAATATCAAGCCGGTTATTCTGGTGGTTGACGATACACCGGACAATTTGTCCCTGTTGAGCGGTCTGCTGAAGGAGCACTACAAGGTAAAGGTGGCCACATCGGGAAGCAAGGCCCTGCAGATCGCCAAAGCCGCGCCTCCCGATCTGGTGCTGCTGGATGTTATGATGCCTGTGATGGACGGTTATGAGACCTGCCGTCGCTTTAAGGAGGATGAGGACTTAGCGGATATTCCGGTGATTTTCCTGACGGCCAAAAGCGATACGGAGGATGAAAACAAGGGATTTGCCTGCGGCGCCGTGGATTATATTATTAAGCCCATCAGCTCCGCCATTCTGCTCTCCCGGGTGAAAACCCATCTGGAGCTGAAGCAGACCAAGGATTTTCTGAAAAACCAGAACGAGTTTCTGGAGCTGGAAGTGTCGCGGCGGATCAAGGAAATCTCCCGGATTCAGGAAGCGACCATCATGTCCATGGCGGCGCTGGCAGAAATCCGGGATACGGATACGGGCAACCATATCCAGCGCACCAAGCTGTACATACATGAGCTGGCCACCTGGCTGGCCAAAACAGCCAAATACAGCAAATACCTGAATCAGGAAAATATCGACCTGATCGTTACCTCCTCCCCTCTCCATGACATCGGGAAGGTGGGCATTCCCGACCACATCCTGCTGAAGCCCGGCCGCTTGACCTCTGAGGAATTCGATATTATGAAGACTCATACTGTATTGGGCAAGGAGGCCATTGACCGGGCCGAGCGGGTTATGGACAAGACGGAGACCTTCCTGCATTTCGCCAAGGAAATCGTATATTCCCACCACGAGAAGTGGAACGGCACCGGATATCCGGAAGGGCTGGCGGGGGAGGAGATTCCCCTGTCGGCGCGGCTGATGGCGGTAGCGGATGTGTACGATGCCCTAACCAGCAAGCGGGTGTACAAGGAAGCCTTCTCCCATGAGCAGGCGGTGGAGCATATTGCGCGGGAGTCGGGCGCCCATTTTGACCCGGACATTATTCAGGTGTTCCTGAAATGCCAGCACCGCTTTCGGGAAATTGCCGAGCAGTACAAGGAGCTGCGGGGTGCGGCCGCGGAATAGCGGGCCATCAGAAAGCTCTGAATTTGGGTGCGGTTGGCTTCGGAGCTTCGCCGACTTGTCGGCCTGGGGCAGTCGCTACCGATTTTGCTGCAAATAGGCTATAATAAAGGCATGATGTGATTCTGGCACAATGTTAAGGAGGAGCTTCTTTTGGAAATGCGGGGCCTTATGGGCGGATTCTACCGGATATCGGAATGGATCATGCGGTTGACCGCCATCAATCTTTTGTGGGTAATTTGTTCCATCCCGGTCTTTTTCATGTTGCTGACCATGTTGGCTTCACCGGAAATGACCACTGATCTTTTGCTGTCTTCGTTATGGATGATCGCGATCTTGTGTCCGTTTACATTGATCCCGGCTACAGCCGCCATGTACGGCGTTGCCCGCAAGTGGGTCATGGGGGACACGGATGTTCCTTTGTTCAAAACCTATTTCCGCTGCTATAAAGAGAACTACAAGCAAGCCATGCTGGGCGGTCTTTTGTTTTTGGCCATCGGCGTTCTCTTGATCGTCTGCATCCGGTTCTATTCCTCCCAGACGAATGCGCTGCGTTGGCTTTCCTTTTTGTTTATCTCCTTTGGTGTGGTGTTCATCGGCGCTTTGCTGAATTTCTTTTCGCTGATTGTCCATTTCCACATGAAGCTGTTTCAATTGTTGAAGAATGCGTTTATTATGACCATGGGGCAACCGTTCACCTCCATCGGGATTCTGGCAACCAATGCGGTTATTGTTTACATCAGCACCCGGTACACTTTCCTGATTCCGTTCTTTATGGGCAGCGTCAGCGCCTTCGTCACCTTCTGGTATTTCTACCGCGGGTTCCAGCGGCTTCAGGACAAGGCGGAGAAGGCCAAGGAGAAGGCCGGCGAGCTGGAGGAAGCGGAAGAGGATGAGCTGAACGCGCCGACAAAGCTGTAGGGGCTGTCTTATAACCCCCTCCCCCGGAGTTTTCAGACGGTATATTCTGACAATTTACTTTTGCTTTCGGCAGGCATATAATAAAGACACATTCCTGCGATGTGCGTAACAGTCCTCCGTTGTTTTGAACCAATGAATGTTTCTAGGGAGATCTAGATTGCCGCGCGGCTGACCCGCCCCCCTGATGCGGGGGACTTCAAAAGCGCAGCTGCGATCACCCACCTGCGAGAGCGGGTTTGAAGCATAGAGGACCGGACGGCATAGGCGGGTCACCCAAAAGCTCCTTCTTCGGAAGGAGCTTTTGGTGTTTGGTGGGGAGGGGGATGGGAGTCTCTCGCGAATCATTATCTGACCTGGTTTGCAAGCAACGTAAGCCTGATGGGCCTCTGTTAAACGGAGTATGGGTCAGGCAGGTACGCTGCTGTTGCGGAACTCAGCGACTCTTATAGCGGGGAAAACGGGAGTGTGGAGGATTAGCGGAACTCAGAAACCGTTGTATCCCTGATGCGGCGAAAATAGGGAGAAAATGAGGCTTCAACGGGGAATAAGCGCTTCTCAGTTCCGCAAAGGTGGGAATAAGCGGCAAAAGCCGCTTTAAGAGTCGCTCAGTTCCGCTACGCTCTTTTAGGCGCAGAGAGGGGGGATGAGCGCAGGCCGTTTCCGTTTCCCGGTGAACCATTGGCATAGGATACTTATGATAGAGGAGGAGCTGCGCGGTCGCTCATCCTCGAGATACTCCGATAGGAGTTCGTTTTTCTCAAGCAGAGAAAAAAGCCCGGCGTCCCCCCAAAAAGGAGGACGCCGGGCTTGCTTCGCCATTATTGCTGGACCGCCAGCGCGCTTAACTGATGGAAAGAATCGCGCAGGGTCGGGTACATGCTGCGGTAAAGCCGGTAATACGCCTCGTAGCGGGCGCTGTTCTCCGGGTTGGGCTCCGTTCTGTGCTCCACGCGAATCCACTCTTCGCACAGCGAGGAGATTTCGCGGCCCAGTACGCCCGAGGCTGCCATAACGGCTGCGCCGTAAGCCGGCCCGTCGGTGGAGTTCACCGTCACCACCGGATAGCCGAAGATGTCGGCGATCATCTGCCGCCAGAAGGGGCTTCTGGCGCCGCCGCCGTTGACCCGCAGCTCGCTGATCTCCACGGAGGATTCCTTCATCAGCTCCAGGGAATCCCGCAGGCCGAAGGTGATGCCCTCCAGCACGGCGCGGGTTAGGTGGGCCTTGGTATGCCGCAGGTTCAAGCCCACAAAAGCCCCCCGTGCCCGCGGATCGGGATGGGGCGTACGCTCACCGGTGAGATACGGCAGGAACAGCAGCCCTTCGCTGCCCAAAGGCGCTGTTTCCGCCAGGGCAGTAAGATACTCGTAGGCGTCCCGGCCTTCCTTGGCCGCCTTCTCCAGCTCCTCATAGCCGAACTGGTTGCGCCACCATTGGAAGGAGCCGCCGGCGGAGAGCATCACGCCCATCCGGTGCCACTTGCCGGGAACGCCATGGCAGAAGGAGTGCAGGCGGAACTCGCTGTCCATGTGGCATTCCTCATCATGGACGAACACCACGCCGGAGGTGCCCAGAGCCACCGAGGCGATGCCCTTCCTGACCACGCCCACGCCCACTGCGCCGCAGGCCTGGTCGCCGCCGCCGGCAACCACCGGGGTGCCGGCAGCCAAGCCGGTGGCCTCCGCCGCTTCCGGCAGCAGATGGCCGGCAATATCATTGCTCTCGAAGAGCGGCGGCAGCCACTCGAAAGGAATCTCCAATGCGCCGGCCACTTCCTGGGACCAGGCCCGTTTGGCTACATTCAGCAGGAGGGTGCCGCTGGCATCGGCTACATCCATGCCCAGCTTCCCGGTCAATTGAAGCCTTACATAATCCTTGGGCAGAATCAGATGCCGCGTCCGGTTGAACAGCTCCGGCTCATGCCGCTTCAGCCACACCGCCTTCGGCGCGGTGAAACCGGTCAGCGCCTTGTTGCCGGTGAGCTCACCCAGCTTTTGCTTGCCTATGGTTTCTTCAATCCAGGTGCATTCGGCCTCCGTCCGCTGATCGCACCACAGCAGGGCGGGGCGGACCACCTTCAGCTCCTCATCCAGGAAAACAGAACCGTGCATCTGGCCGGACAGTCCAACACCCGCCACCTGGGCTGCGGAAATTCCCGTTTTGGCCAGCAGGCCGCGGATACAGGCGGCGGACTGGTTCCACCAATCCTCGGGATGCTGCTCCGCCCAGCCGGGATGCGGCTGCAGAAGCGGGTATTCCTCGCTGTGGCTGCCGGCCACCGAGCCGTCCTCCGCCACCAGAATGCACTTTACGGCAGAAGTGCCGAGATCAATGCCCAAGAAATAATTCATCCTATCGTGCTCCCTTGTAAGATTATCCCTCAAAAGTGACGGTTGCCCCGAAATGAAATCCAAGTGCTTTTGGGGCGCTCCCGTATGAAAATCCTTGTTTCCAGCTTTATTATAACATAGTTTGTTAAATGAATAAACTTAGATTTTGAGGTCTGATCGCCGCGGACACCGCCGCCGGAAGGCCGGAGCCCGGAAGGGCAATCCCGGGATGCGGCGCAATTCCAACCTCTGTGAAAAAGACTTGCCCGATGGTCCTGGCACATCCTGGCGGTGCTGTTTAGGACTGCTTTGGATTTTGTGCCGCGGCTTCAAGGCTTTTGTACATTTTCGGAGTAACGCCGTAATGCTCCTTGAACTTTTTGATGAAATAGCCGGAGCTGTTAAAGCCGCAGAGCCGGGAAATCTGCTCCACCGTATCATCTGTTCCCGTAATCAGCTCCATGGCCTTGGCCAGCCGGATTTGGGTTACGTAATCGGTGAAGTTCATGCCTGTTTCGTCCTTGAATACCTTGCTTAAGTATCTGGGGCTTAATGAAACATGGGAGGCTGCCGATTCCAGGGAGATATCCGCCCTGTAGCAGTCTTGCACGTAGCGGCGGAGCTCATCGATGACATCGCTGCCCCTGGCCTTCTGCTTGCTCTCCAGGTACAGGAAGACGGCCTGCACACAGGACAGGAGCCACTCCTCCATCTGCCGGATGTGGCGGATATGGCGGAAGCTTTCCCACGCTTCCGCGGGAAACAGCTCCTTGTACGGAATATGCAGCTCCCGCAGATAACCTCTGAATTCCCCCACCAGCTCCCGGATGCGCTGGTGTCCGTGTTCGGCAGAATAAGGGCCCGAGCTGACTTGAGCCAGGAAATTACGCACGAAGGCTTTGACATCGGGATAGGAGCCTGACTTCAGCAGCTGCGAAAACCCGGCGAAAACAGCCTCGTCGATCACCGCGCCGCTGTGCTCACGCTCCATCAGCTCCGGTCCGGACAGAATGCCGTTTTCCGGAAGAAAATATTTGTACGAAAGGGCAGTTTGCGCTTCCGTGTAGGACAGATGCAGATCAAGCGGGAAAATCACCCATGATCCAAATGCAGCTGTTGCGCTCAGCATATAGTTTTCACGGATATAGGCGGTGACCTGCTGCGCGATCCGGTGCACCCGAGCCAGGTCGCCGCTGTTCGTCGCCAGAATGACGCCCACCCGGTAATGGGATAAGGCCGTGGCCAGAAAAGACGCCCCGCCTCCGGAATTTTCCTCAATCTGGCTCACCAGGCTGTATTGGATAAACTGGGCATTCTCTGCGCTCAATGAGGAAATTTGTACCGGATCAAGCTCCATGATCAAAGCGGTGTAATAAGAGCCCTGCCAGTTGAGCTTCAAAAGCCGGAGCATCTCCTCGTATTCCTCCTGCCGGGTAAAGGCTTGCTGCATCAGGCCTGTAACCAGATGATGCTTGATTAGCGGCATATTGTCCTCGAAGGTTCGCTCCAGCTCCGTTACCTTCAGGGTCAGATGGTTGATGACATGGTCAATAGTCTGAAGCTCATTTTCCCCCTTGTTCCCAAAAGCGGGCACAGCGGTCTGGGCGCTGCTTCGCAGACGGTGCATCAGCAGCTTCAGAGGGTTATAAATCCGCAGTGTAAAAATATTGGAGAGAAGCATGCCGATGGATATGGCGGCCAAACAGATGATGAGAAAGGTATTGCGGATGGCGATGGACTTCCGGTAATACTGGTCCACCGGTGTCAGATTGACCAGCCGCCAGCCGCTTTGCCCCAAGGTGGTATAAGAAGCGATGCTGCTTGTACCGTAATTGCCCAGGAAATTCCCCTCGCTTTCGTCCATGCCGTTGATCCGCATATTCAGGCTGTCCACCTGCTCCGCCGCCAGCCGACCGTCTCCCTTGCTTTTGACCATCAGGTTTCCATGGGGGTCCAGCAGGAAAAAGGTGCTCCGGTCGCTGCTTCCCTCCGGCTCCAAATAGCGTGTTATGGCATCCGGCTTCAGGCGGATGGATACGAACCCGCTGGCTTTCCCCGCCGTGGCTGCGAAGGGATAAGCGCGGACAAACAGCAATTGCTCCGTTTCTGCGGAATCGGCTGTATCCTGTCCGTCGGCACGCAGCCATAGGGTATTGATGCCTGAACGCTCCATCTGCTCGATCCAGGCGTTATTGCCTGCCAGCTCCTCGTTTAATTGGCTATAGCCCCGCCCGCCGGAGGACAGCACGGCCTTGGTATTGCGGTAAAAAATTTCGATGGATTCCACCAGATCATCATTGGCTGTGACCATCTGGGTCAAATAGCGGTTGGCCTCCAGAAGCTTGCTGTGATTGCCGGCCAGAGGCTGGTCGAAGAAAATCATCAGGTCGCTGTTGCGCGGCTGGTCCATCACGATATCCACATAAAGCTGCTCGGTTCTGCGGATGGCGTTGCGGTCAATCATATCGGAGAGATGATGAAGCATCCGGACGTTGACCTTTTCGATCTGTTCATTGAAGTTCTTGGAGAAATACCAGTACGAGCTGACGCCAAGAGCGGAGATGGATACGAAGATCAGGATCGCGTAAGAGGTGACAAGCTTGTAGTATACCGTGTTGAAGCGGGACAATCTCTTCATGTTGCTGGCCCCTTTTACATGTCTTTTTCCCATTATAGCACCAAATTCTTTCAAGAAAGCGCTTTATCCGAATCTTGCAATCAGCGTCGGTCTTTCCTATTGCCCATCTTCGCTTTTTGGCATGATCGTGAAATCTTGCAATTGAACACCCGGCTGCCGCGGCCTATGGTTAAGGGGCAAGAGAAGCCATCACGAAAGGATTGAATTCACCATGGCAGATTTACAGCATGCCGCTGCCGCCAAACCTTCTGCATTCCCCCGAATTTTGAAAAAGAGGCCTTTGTACCGCTATTGGAAATACCGCTATCTGCTTCTGATGTTTATTCCCGCCATTGTGTACTACATTGTCTTTCATTACATGCCGATATACGGCATTCTCATCGCCTTCAAAAACTACAAGTTCAGTCAGGGCATCTGGGGAAGCAGTTGGGTGGGGCTGGAGCACTTCCGCGATCTTTTTGCCCTGGAGAGCTTCTGGCAGGTATTCCGCAATACCATGATCATCAGCTTCTACAAGCTGGTTTTCGGCTTCCCCGCTCCCATTATTCTGGCGATCCTGCTCAATGAGGTGCGTTTGGTTGCGTTCAAGCGGGTGTTTCAGACGGTTACCTATATGCCACATTTTTTGTCCTGGATCGTGGTTTCCGGCATGTTCATCCAATTTTTCTCGCCCTCCGGCGGCCCCGTGAACGTAGTGCTGCAAATGCTGGGCATGAAGCCCATCTATTTCCTGGCGGATGTGAACTGGTTCCGGCCGGTTCTGGTCATCACCGATATCTGGAAAGGCGCAGGCTGGAGCTCCATCATCTATCTGGCGGCGCTGACGGGCATTAATCCCGAGCTGTACGAGGCGGCTACCGTGGACGGCGCAGGGCGGTTTGCCCGCATCCGCTATATTACCCTGCCGTCCCTGGTGCCGGTGATTACCATCATGCTGATCTTCGCCGCGGGCAGCATCATCAATGATGACTTCGACCAGGTGTTCAACCTGTACAATACGGCCGTTTACAGCGTGGGCGATGTGATCAGCACCTACACCTACCGCAAGGGACTGGTGGGCATGGAGTACAGCTTTGCCACCTCGGTGGGATTGTTCAAGAACGTGCTTGCCTTCCTTATCCTGCTTATTGCCAATACCATTGCCAAGAAGGTTAATGATTACGGCTTATGGTAAGCCATCCATCCCCAATGATGAAAGGAGCGCATTTGCGTGAAGCACCAAACATTTTCCGAACGGCTTTTTGATGTGGCCAATCTGTTTCTCTTGACTTTGCTGGGGATTGCCACGCTGTATCCATTTTTGTTCATGATGAAGCTGTCCTTTAGCTTAGGCGGCTCCATGGCGGATCTCAGCCTGATTCCCGATCAACTGACCCTGTCCAATTACGTCAAGGTGTTGACCGACTCAGCGATTGTCGACGGGTTTCTGCGCACTCTGCTGCGGACGGGCTTAGGCACAGTGTTAACGGTTATGGCCTGCATTCTGACCGCCTATCCCCTGGCCAAGCCTTATTTTCCCAACCGCAGCTTCTGGACGGCATTTATTGTCTTCACCATGTTTTTCTCCGGCGGCTTGATTCCCATCTACCTGCTGGTCAAAAGCCTGGGCATGATGAATTCCATCTGGGCGCTTTTGATTCCGGGTCTGATTCCTACCTTCTCGATGATTATTGCCCGGAACTTCTTCATGTCCCTGCCGGAGAGTCTGGAGGAATCGGCGCGGATTGACGGAGCCAATGAGTTTGTCATCCTGTTCCGCATTGTCGTTCCCATCTCCATGCCGATTATTGCCACTCTGGTTCTCTGGACGGCGGTGCATCATTGGAACGCCTGGTTTGATTCCCTCATTTATATTGCCAACCCCAAACACCAGGTTCTCCAGGTTATTCTGAGGCGAATTGTGCTGGAGGGGACCAAGGAGCTGGTGGATACAACCAGCATCGGAGCGGAGGGAGTCAGCTCCAATCCGGATACGATCAAGGCGGCGACGGTTATGGTGGCCACCCTGCCCATTATTCTGTTCTATCCGTTCCTGCAGAAATATTTTGTCAAGGGGATGCTGGTAGGGTCGTTGAAGGGCTGACGAAGGAGCAATGACAGTTTGGCTGTCTTGCCGATAGATGGTATAAACAAAACAGGAGGTCGTTTTCAGATGAAAAAATGGAAGAGAGCATCTGCCTGCGTGCTGGCGTTGGGGATGAGCGTAGGCGCCTTGGCCGGCTGCGGCGGAGCAGACGAGGCCACGGGAAGCGGCGGGGAGACGCCGGACCAGAACAAACGGTATACCTTCACGATGACATCCGAGCAAATGGCGCCGCTGGAGGCCGACGGGGAGTTGGTGAAATATTGGGAGGATAAGTTCAATGTTGATTTTGATGTGTGGAATCTGGACTCATCCAAGTATAATGATCTTTTGAATCTCCGCTTTGCCGGGGGAGAGATTCCGGACAAGATGGTGGTGAAGTCCGCGGTGGATCTGCAAAAATATGCGGATCAGGATCTGCTTGCCGAAATACCGTTGGAGATGCTGCAAAAGAACGCCCCCATCATTTACAAAAGTCTGATCAATTTTGAGCCCAAGGCCTTCCAGTACACCAAGATAGACGGAAAAATCTACGGCATCCCCATGGTCAGCGCGGAGAACCGCTACCATGTGCCGATTGTGTACCGCGGAGATTGGATGAAGAATGTTGGCGTGAACCAAGCCCCCCAAACCCTGGAGGAATTGGAGACGCTGATGTACAAGTTTGCCAATGAAGATCCCGATAAGAACGGCAAGAAGGATACCTACGGGCTGTCGGCCACCGGTTTGGACATGGTCTACGGGGCATATGGCTATCTTCCCCGCTTCTGGGCGGAAAAGAACGGCAAGCTGGTATATGGAGGCATTCAGCCGGAAACCAAGCAGGCGTTGGCCACCTTGGCCAAATGGTACAAGGACGGGATCATCGATCCCGAATTTATTACCGGGGAGAACAAGGGCGGGTATTTCTCCATATCCCATGCCTTCAATGGTTCCAAAATCGGCTTTACCCAGATCGGTTCTTATTATCATTGGAAGCCTCTGCTGTTTGACGGAGACACAGCCTCCAACAGCTACCTGGATTTGCAAAAGGCCAACCCCCAGGCTGCAGAGAGCCTGGTCTATGGCACTCCGGTGAAGGGGCCCGAAGGCAAGTCGGGTGTTCCCTCCACAGGCAATCTGCTCTCCGGCAGCTATGTGAGCTTCGGCAAGCAGCTGGAGAAGGAGCCGGACAAAATGGCCAAGCTGCTGCAAATTTTTGACGCCATGAATGCGGATTACGAAAGCGCCATGACCGCCTTGTTCGGCATCAAGGGGGAGCATTGGGAGTTGAATGCAGCGGAGGTTCCGGTGATGCTGAACGGGCTGACCAACAAGGAGATTTCGCAAATTGGCGGCCATACCCAGCTCAATTCCTTCCAATTGCCGGAATGGACCACCAAACGGACCCAGCAGCGGGTGGACTGGGCGGTGGAGCGCAAGTTTGACCAAAATGTGGTGTATGACCAGCTGCGTTCCAATCTGCCCTCCAATGCCAAGTATCTGGCCGAGCTGAACAAAATCCAGGACGAGGCGTTCATCTCCATCATTGTGGGCGACAAGCCCGTTGATTACTTCGATGAATTTGTGGCCAAGTGGAGAAAAAGCGGTGGAGAGCAGTTGGAGAAGGAAGCGGCCGAATGGTACGCCGCCATGCAGAAGTAGGGCTGAACCATTCGCCAAGAAAAGGACATCCAACCATGCGAAAAATCCGGCAGAAGGCCGGAGGCTCCGCGGGCGGATGTCCTCTTTGTGCCGCGCCAGAAAAAATCGGCTTTGGGGCAAAAAGGACTCTTGTATATTTTCGCAGAGACTGCTAAAATAAACTCATCAGATACTTTATTTAGTAAATAAAGAAAGTAGGTGCTTATGGAAATATTTCATACCGCCAATAAAAGTCTGATCAAGGACATGAACACTTCCACCATTCTGCAGATTGTGCGCACCAAGGGGCCCATTTCCCGGGCGGAAATCTCCAAGCTCACGGGACTGAATCCCGCTACCGTATCCAGCAATACGGCGGGGCTGATGGAGCTGGGGCTGGTCAGGGAGACCGGGATCGGCGTGTCCAGCGGCGGGCGGAAGCCCTTGCTGCTGGAGCTGAATCCGGAGGCGTATTATGTAGTCGGCGTGGATATGGGCACCACCGACGTAGCTGTAGGCATCACGGATTTGGAAGGCCATATTCACCGCAAGATTACGCTTCCTTTTGGAGGCGCGGCAGAGCCGGAAGAGATTATGGGCATCATCGGGCAAGCGATCCGCATGGTGCTGGATGAATCGGGAATGGACACCGAGCGGTTTCTCGGCATCGGCATGGGCATTCACGGGCTGGTGGACCCGGACAAGGGCGTTTCCCTGTTTGCTCCGGCATTCCAATGGAAGAATGTCCATGTGGCCCAACTGTTCAGCGAGCAATTCGGGCTTCCCGTGTCCATCGACAATGACGCCCGGGTGATGGCGCTGGGGGAGAAATGGTTCGGCAAGGCCAAGGCCGTCTCCAACTTTTTCTTCCTGAATATCGGCACAGGAATCGGCTCGGGTATCTACCTTAACGGAGAGCTTTTGAAGGGAGCCCACTTCGGGGCAGGGGAGATCGGGCATATCCGCATCGCCAGCCATCAGGAAAAACCCTGCTTCTGCGGCAAAACAGACTGCCTGTCCACCGCAGCCTCCGGGCCCGCCCTGGAGGATATGGCGCGGAAGGCCGCTGCCAGAGGCCAGGCGCCCATGCTGGCGGAGCTCAGCAATGGCGAGCTGGAGGCTATCACCGGCGAGCTGATCCACCAGGCCGCCCTTCAGGGCGATGATTTTTCCATCCGCCTGCTGGATCAGGCGGGACGGCATATCGGGGACGCGCTGTCCCTGGTGATCAATCTGCTGAATCCGGAGATGGTGCTGATCGGCGGCGGGGTGGCCAACGGAGGGGATTTCATTTTTCGGGGCATCAAAGAGGAGATCGCCAACCGGTCCATGCAGCATAACATCGAGCACATCTATATCGGCCCGGCCGGGCTGGGGGATGATTGCGGCATTATCGGCGCCGCCACCCTGATTCTGCGCAGTGTTTTCAGCAATCCCAATCAATACAGTACCTAGAACCATCCCTCAAAAATACTACAAAAAAAGGATGATCATCCAATGGCAAATGTGGAACAATTGAAAGAACAGTTTGTCGGGCTGCACGGCGGCAGCGCGGCGGATATCCGGGTTTTCTTCGCCCCCGGACGGGTTAACCTGATCGGCGAGCATACGGACTATAACGGCGGCTATGTGTTCCCGGCGGCGCTGACCTTCGGCACCTTTATGCTGATCCGCAAGCGGGAGGACGATACCATTCGTCTGGCCTCCACCAACTTCGAGCTGAAGGTGGAGTTTCAACTGAAGGACGCTGTATATGAAGAAGCGCATGACTGGGCCAACTATCCCAAATCCATTCTGGTCCATCTGGAAAAGCGGGGCTTCAGCTTCGGCGGCTACGACGTGCTGTACCATGGCGAAATCCCCAACGGAGCCGGACTTTCCTCCTCCGCCTCCATCCATCTGGCTACGGCCATCGGCTTTATGACCATGGAAGGCCATCCCATTGACCGGGTGCAGCTGGCTTTGGCCGCCCAAGAGGCGGAAAACCAGTTCATGGGCGTCAAGTGCGGCATTATGGACCAGTTCGTCATCGCCAACGGCAAAAAGGATCATGCGGTGCTTCTGATGTGCAGCACGCTGGAGTATCAGTTGGTGCCTTTCCAGGCCAAGGGCTACAAGATTGTTGTGGGCAATACCAACAAGCGCCGCGGGCTGGTGGATTCCGAATACAATACCCGCCGGGCCCAATGCGAGCAGGCGGTTGCCGATCTTCAGGCCGCATTCCCCAACCTGAAGCTGCTGGGCGAGCTTAGCCTGGAGCAGTTCGAGGCCAATGCCCATCTGATCAAGGATGTCATCGTGCTGATGCGGGCCCGGCATGTGGTGGAGGAAATCGACCGGGTGCTGAAATCCGTGGAGGCCCTGAAGGCCAACAATCTGGTCCGATTCGGCGAGCTGATGACCGCTTCGGGGGTTTCCCTGCGGGAGCTGTACGAGGTTACCTGCAAGGAGCTGGATGTGATGGTGGAGGAAGCTCTCAAGATCGAAGGTGTGCTGGGAGCGCGGATGACCGGCGCAGGCTTCGGCGGCTGCACGGTTTCCCTGGTCCGCGAGGACAAGGTGGAGGAGTTCATCGAGAAGGTGGGCAAAGCCTACGCCGAACGCACCGATTACAAAGCGGACTTCTACGTGGCCGATATCGGGGACGGCGCCAACGAGTACAAGGGTTAATACTAGGCCCCCGAAAACAGTTCTCTAATTAAGTGCAGGTAAAAACACATTTTATATAGAAAAAAGGAGTGTTTTCCAATGGCAGTATTGGTAACGGGAGGAGCCGGATACATCGGTTCCCATACAGTGGCGGAGCTGATCGCGGCAGGCGAGGAAGTTGTGATTATCGATAATTTGTACCAGGGGCACCGTGAAGCGGTTCTGGGCGGCAAGCTGTATGTGGGCGACATCCGGGATAAGGATTTTCTCGATACGGTTTTCAAGGAAAATACCATTGACGCAGTGGTTCACTTTGCCGCCAATTCCCTGGTGGGCGAGAGCATGAAGGCCCCGGCCAAATATTATCACAACAACGTTTACGGCACCCTTTGCCTCCTGGAAAAAATGAATGAATACGGCGTGGGCAAGATTGTCTTCTCCTCCACGGCAGCTACCTACGGCGAGCCGGAGAATGTGCCGATTCTCGAATCCGACCGCACCTTCCCCACCAACACCTACGGCGAAACCAAGCTGGCCATGGAAAAAATGATGAAATGGTTCGACGTGGCCCATAATGTAAAATATGTGTCCCTCCGTTATTTCAACGCCTGCGGCGCCCATGAAAGCGGCAAAATCGGCGAGGCCCATGATCCCGAAACCCATCTGATTCCGCTGATCCTCCAGGTTCCCCTGGGACAACGGCCGTTTATCTCGGTCTACGGCGACGATTATCCCACCGAGGACGGCACCTGCATCCGGGATTATCTGCATGTGACGGACCTGGCGGATGCCCACCTGAAGGCAGTCAAATATCTGCGCGAGGGCGGCGAAAGCAATGTGTTCAACCTGGGCAGCGGCACCGGCTACTCCGTCAATGCGGTGATCGAGGCTGCCCGCAAGGCAACCGGACACCCCATCCCCGTGAAGGTGGAAGGCCGCCGCGCCGGCGACCCGGCTGTGCTGATCGCTTCCTCCCGGAAGGCCAAGGATGTGCTGGGCTGGACGCCGAAGTTCGATAATCTGGAGTATATCATCGGCACCGCCTGGAAATGGCATGAAGCCCATCCTAACGGATACGCCAAATAAGGAGAGAGCATCCATGGCCCACAACATTGCGCAGGATATTGCATTATTGGTCCGTTTCGGAGTTGAAAACGGCATGCTGGGCGAAGGCGACGACATTGTAGCCGTCAATGGCCTGTTGGATCTGCTTCAGGTGGCGGAGCCCTATGACGGGCTCCTGCCTGAAGAGCGGGAGGAGAGCCCGGCCATTCTTGGCCGGATTCTCGACTATGCCGCAGAAAAGGGGATTCTCCCCGATAACACCAGCGGCTACCGGGATCTGCTGGATGCCCGGATCATGGGGCTTTTGATGCCCCGCCAGTCCGAGGTGGCCCGGTCCTTCTGGGAAACCGCCCGGAACCGCTCGGTGGAGGAGGCGACGGACCGCTTCTACAAGCTGTCCATCGATTCCAACTATATCCGCATGGACCGCATCCGCAAGAACAGCTATTGGCCGGCGCCTACGGAATACGGCGATCTGGAGATTACCATCAACCTCTCCAAGCCGGAGAAGGACCCCAAGGAAATTGCCGCCGAACGGGCCCTTCCCCAGAGCAAGTACCCCAAGTGCCTGCTTTGTGTGGAAAACATCGGCTACGCCGGACGCCTGAATCATCCTGCACGGCAGAATCACCGGGTGATTCCTTTGACGCTGGAGGGCAACCCCTGGTATTTCCAATACTCGCCGTACGTCTATTATAATGAGCACTGCATTATCTTCAATGCCGAGCATACGCCCATGCAAATTTCGCAGCGGACGTTCGTGCGGCTCCTGGACTTCATCGGACAATTCGGCCATTACTTCATCGGCTCCAACGCGGATTTGCCCATTGTCGGCGGTTCCATCTTAAGCCATGACCACTTCCAGGGCGGACGGCATGTGTTCCCCATGGAAAAAGCGGCCGTGGAGCAGGTTTACCTGGCCGACGCTTACCCCGGTATCAAGATCGGCCGCGTGAAGTGGCCCATGTCCGTAGTGCGCATCTCCGGCCAGGACAAGGAGCAGCTGGTTGCGCTGGCCAGCGCCTTATTGGACGCCTGGCGGGGCTACACCGACGAAGCGGCCGATATTCTGGCGGAATCCGCGGCCGAGGGCGGAGCGCCTGTGCCCCATAACACGATTACCCCCATTGCCCGCCGCAACAGCGCCGGGGAGTTCGAGCTGGACCTGGTGCTTCGCAACAACCGCACCTCGGAAGAGCATCCGATGGGTATTTTTCACCCCCATGCCAATCTGCACCACATCAAGAAGGAGAACATCGGCCTCATCGAGGTGATGGGGCTGGCAGTGCTGCCGGGACGGCTTCTTCAGGAGCTTGATGAAATTGCCGGAATTTTAAAAGGAGAATGGGGTGCCGATGGCGAATGGAATAAGAATGAGCATCCATTGTCGAAACATGCCGAGTGGATCGGTGAGCTGCTTACCCGCTACGGCTCCTCTCTGACCGGGCAGGAGGCTGCCGGGGCCATGCAGCGCGAGGTCGGACTGAAGTTCGCCGCGGTGCTGGCCGATGCAGGCGTGTATAAGCGCACGGAAGCGGGAATAGCCGCTTATGACCGGTTTATGGAACACATGGGCTTTCGCAGGGTGTAATTCTCTTTCCCTTAAAAGGAGACAAGATAACCATGGCAATTACGGTGAAGACAATCACTTACGGCGGCTGGGGCAATTGCGTTGAGATATCCAACGGCATTGTGGATGTGGTCGCGACTGTGGACCTGGGGCCCCGCATTATCCGTTATGGCTTCAAGGGCCAGGCTAACCTGTTCAAGGAGGATGCAGAGCGCTCCATCACCAATCCGGTGCAGTACGAAGGAACTGAGGATACCTGGCATATTTACGGCGGACACCGCCTGTGGACCAGCCCGGAGGCCCATCCCCGCAGCTATTATCCGGACAATGAGCCGGTGACCTGGCGGGCGACGGAAACCGGCGCGGTGCTGACCCCCCCTGCCGAGAAGTGGAACCATCTGCAGAAGGAAATAGAAATCTCTATGGATGACAGCGGAGAAGTAACTGTTCTTCACCGGATTGCCAATACCGGCGCCTGGACTGTAGAGCTGGCCCCTTGGGCGCTTTCCGTGATGGCCAAGGGCGGCACAGCCGTTATTCCCCAGGTCAAACGGGAAACCGGCCTGCTGGGCAACCGGATTTTGGCCTTATGGCCTTATAGCCGGATGAATGACCCGCGCGTCACCTGGGGAGAGGACTATATTCTGCTCCGGCAGGCGGACGGTTCGACTCCGTTCAAGGTGGGAACCAACAACGAAAACGGATGGGCCGCTTATTACAATGAAGGCAACCTGTTCGTGAAGTATTACACCCATCAGCCTGAGGCAGCCTACCCCGATTTCGGCGTTTCATTTGAGGCTTATGTGAATAATCATTTCCTCGAATTGGAGAGCCTTGGCCCGCTGGTTCAGCTTGCTCCGGGAGAAGCAACCGTTCATTCCGAAACCTGGAACCTGTTCCGCACCGTTGAGCTTCCCCTTAACGAGGAGTCGCAGTTAAACAGGGAAATGAAGCATTTTCTCAAAGGGTAGGCCGTCCCTATGATTACCACAGTCACATTAAACGCCACTATGGATAAAACCTGCTTTGTAGGGGATCTTCGCATCGGTATGGTCAACCGGGTTCCCGACATGCGCTGTTTTCCCGGCGGAAAGGGCATTAACGCGGCGCGGGTAGCCCATGATTTGGGCTGCCCTGTTCTGACAACGGGATTTGTTGCCGGCTTTAACGGCTCTTTTATCGAGACGGAGCTTTCCAGGCGGGGGCTCCTTCACGATTTTGCCCGCATTGACGGGGAGTCCAGAGTAAGCCTGAACATTATTGACCGGTTTACGGGGAAAACCACGGAGATTCTGGAGCGCGGCCCCCAAATTGGGGCGGATGATGTGCTGGCAATCCGGGACAAGGTGCGCTCGGCGGTGACTTCTTCTTCGGTCCTGGCCATTTGCGGCAGTATGCCGGAGGGAACGCCGGTGAACCTGTATGCCGATTTTATCGAAATGGCCCACCAGGAGGGGATTGTTTCCATTCTGGATGCCAGCGGCGAGGCTCTGTTGGCGGGAATCGAGGCGCGCCCTACCTGCGTGAAGCCCAATGAGGATGAGCTGGAAGCCGTCCTCGGCAAGAAACCCGAGCAGGATGAGGATGTGTATGAAGCTGTTCAGCGTCTTTTGGATAAAGGGATTTCCTGTGTGGCGGCAACGCTGGGCGAACGCGGCGCAGTGGTGGGCATGGACGGACGGCTGTTCCGGGTGATTGTTCCCGCCCTTGAGGCAGTGAATGTGGTTGGCTGCGGAGATGCTTTCGTCGGCGCCATGTGCGCGGGATACTACCGGAGAATGCCGGAGGAGGAGATCATCCGGATGGCGGCGGCTACAGCGGCGGCCAGTGCGCTGACTGAGGAGGCCGGCAACGTCAATCTGAACGATATGAGGGCGCTGCTGGGAGAAATTCGGATTGATCCCTTATCCTAAAGAGAGTTTTCATAAGCATTTTCAATCACCTCTTTTGCTGTGTCCAAAAGAGTGGTAATATAGAATGGTCAGCATTTCAGGAAATTGCTTCATTCCGATTTACCAAAAGGGGGATTCGCGTTTTGCTTAAGAGAACCTTGATCGGCATCATCCGCAGTCATGAGCTGACCGGAGAGAAGGCCAAGGACCCGGCCCTGAAGACGAAGCACTACAAGCTGCCGAAGGCCAAGGCATGGGATGAAGTCGTATCGACTCTGAAGAAAATGAACGGGTACAAGCTTCTCCATGAGGTTCCCAATGTGGGCGAGATTGTATTGGAGCGCAGGACCATTACAGGCCGGACGCAAGATATTACACTGACTGTATTCGATCTGGGGCCCACCAAATCAGCGGTGGATATTTATTCCGCTTCCCGCGGTTCCATGGGAGACCTTGGCTCCAATTATCGCATAATTCTGGAAATTTACAGGGAGCTTGACCGGAAGTTGGCTCCATACAAAATATAAAGCGGATACAGCGGCCTGGTCCGGCACGCTCCACAATAAAAACAGCGGAAGAATTGAGATTCCCCCGCTGTTTTTCTGTGTCCGTTTATAGAGGTTACCTTGCCTGCCGGCAGAACCGGCGGTTAAATGAGCTTGCGGACGGCTTCCACTGCCGCCTCATAGTTGGGGTGGTTGGTCATCTCGCCCAAATATTCGACGTATTGCACCGTGTCGTTGGCATCGATGACGAAGATGGAACGCATAAGCAGGTGGAACTCCTCGATCAGCACGCCGTAGGATTTGCCGAAGGAGAGATGCTTGTAGTCGGAGAGGGTGACAACATTCTCGATGCCGGCTGCTCCGCACCAGCGGGCTTGGGCAAAGGGAAGGTCCACGCTGACGGTAAGGACCACTACCTGGTCGCCCAGCTTCACCGCTTCTTCGTTGAAGCGCCGGGTTTGGGCGTCGCATACGCCGGTGTCCAGGGAGGGGACGACGCTGATAAGCTTGATTTTGCCCGCATAGTCCTTGAGGGAAACCTCGGTGACCAGATCCTTGTTTAAGGTGAAATCAGGGGCTTTATCGCCAACCTTGACGTGATTGCCTGCGAGAGTAAGGGGATTTCCTTTAAAGGTAGCCTGTGCCATAAGTTCGTTCCTCCTGTATCATTGCAATGTTTTTTTCATTATAATATGGCTAGAATGAGATTGTCCAATTTAGAAATGATAAATGTCACAGTTCGACAAAACTTTTTTTGAGAGGATCGCTGCCGTGGAGCTTCGACAACTGCACTATTTTATCAAGGTTGCGCAAAAGCAGCATGTTACCCAGGCTTCCGAGGAGCTTCATGTGGCCCAGTCCGCCGTCAGCCGGCAGATTCATCAGCTGGAGCAGGAGCTGGGGGTTTCCTTGTTTGTGCAGAAGGGACGCAATCTGCAATTGACTCCGGTGGGCAAGCTTTTCCTGGACCGGGTGGAGAATGTTTTTACGGAGCTGGACCGGGCGGTTCGGGAGGTCCGCGAGTTTCTTGATCCGGAGCTGGGGGAGGTGCGGATCGGGTTCCCCCACAGTATGGGGATCAGCTTGTTGCCCACAGTGGTAGCCAAGTTCCGGAAGGAGCACCCGGGTGTGAAGTTCCGGCTGCGGCAGGGAACGTATTCCAGCCTGCTGCGGGATCTGGTCAGCGGGGAAATTGACCTGTCCTTTGTTTCCCCGTTTCCCGAAACCCATGATCTGGTTACCGGGGAGGTGCTGCTTACGGAGGAGCTGTACGCCGTTGTGCCGATAGGCCATCCGCTGGCGGAGCGGGAGGAGATCCGGCTGGATGAGCTGAGCGGCGATCCGTTTGTGATGTTCAGCGAGGCGTATTCGCTGCGTTCGATTGTGCTGGACGGCTGCCGGGCGGCCGGATTTGTGCCGCAGATCGGCTTCGAGGGGGAAGAGACGGATACAATCCGCGGTTTGGTGGCCGCGGGGCTGGGGGTGGGGCTTCTCCCGGAGATGGCGCTGACGGAGATCAGCCCACTGGAGCCGGCCAAGATCCGGATCAGCGAGCCCAAGGTGACGCGCACCATCGGCCTGGCCCGGCGCAAGGAAGAAAAGCTGACACCGGTGGCGGAGCGGTTCCGCAGCTTTTTGATCGACTATTTTAAGTCGATGTAAGGTTTGGCGGGGCGGCCGGGGATCAGAACCGGCCGGATGGTGCTGGCATGGACGGTGCCGGTGGTGGACTGGCGGATGATGCTGGTATGGGTGGCGCCGGTGCTGGCTGCTGGACAGCTGGGTGGATAGCGGAAGGGGATTGTTCGTTATTGGAGTAACCAGATAGGGATTGGAGCAATAGCGGAAGGGGAATTTCCGCTATTGGCCTCCGGAGGAGCTGGGTTAGCGCCACTGGTGCTGAATAGCGGACACTTACATGCCGCTATCGCCGCCAGTAGGCGCTTTTTGCCGCAATAGCGGAAACTGGGGTTCCGCTATTGGCTGCCGCGGGGATGTTGGCCGACGAATAGCGTCCGCGGTGGTGCTGCTGGGGTGATGCGAGGCTTTTTGGTGCTGGGCGTATGGGCTGCTGGTGGGTGGTGGATAGCGGAAAGGAAATGTCCGTTATTTGAGTAACCAGAAGGGGGTTGGGGCAACAGCGGAAGAGGAGTTTCTGCTATTGGCCTCAAGAAGAGCTGAATTAGCGCCCCTGGGGCTGAATAGCGGAAACTTACATGCCGCTATCGCCACCGGTAGGCGCTTTTTGCCGCAATAGCGGAAAATGAGGTTCCGCTATTGGCTGCCGCGGGGATGTTGGCCGACGAATAGCGTCTGTGGCGGTGCTGCTGCGGTGACGTAACGAGGCTTCTGGTGCTGGGCGTAATGGGCTACTGGAGCTGGTGGGCGGATAGCGGAAAGGGAGTGTCCATTATTTGAGTAACCAGAAGGGGGGGCAATAGCGGAAGGGTAGTTTCCGCTATTGGCCTCGAGAAGAGCCGGATTAGCGCCACTGGTGCTGAATAGCGGAAACTTATATGCCGCTATCGCCGCCGATAGGCGCTTTTTGCCGCAATAGCGGAAACTGGGGTTCCGCTATTGGCTGCCGCGGGGGGCGGCTCTCCACGTTGCTCTTGCGCATCATCTTTATCCGCGATATGATGAAGATATAACTTAATAAGTCGTGAAGCACACGCCGCTGGTCTCCTTTTTGTGAAGGGGATGCAGCGGCTTTGTTTTTTACGGGGAGGAGGAAGCAGGAATGGCGTTTCAGGAAGCATACGAAGTCTTTATCAATAGCCACAAACAAGGAAGGACAGGTGAGGACCTGCGGCGTTTGCAAGAGGGGCACGGCCATGCGGAAAAGCTGTTTTTGGAGCAAGTGTGGTGGCCTGCTATCGGGCATTTTGACGATTTGATTCCGGAGTATCAGGTGACAGACTATAAGGGAGGCTGCCGTTATCTGGATTTTGCGTGGGTGCGGAGCCCCTATCGGATCTGCATCGAGATTGACGGTTATGGTCCTCATCAGCGGGACGTCAGCCGGTGGCAGTATGCCGATCATCTGCAGCGTCAGAATGATTTGGTGCTGGATGATTGGATTGTGATCCGGTTTTCCTATGATGAGGTGAAGGAGAGACCGAGGGTGTGCGAACGGACGTTGCAGCAGGTGCAAGGGAAGTGGTTTGCGCATAAACCGGTTAAGCATAATCTGAAACTTGTGGAAAAGAAAATTGTTCAATTGATGGTGTCAAGAGGGGAATTGGTTCCGGGAGTTGTGGCAGAAGAGTTGAAATGTAGCGGCAGAACCGCCAGGAGGTGGTTGGCAGCTTTAACGGCCAAGGAAATTTTTGCTCCGGCTTCAGGTAATCAGCGGGTTCGCAAGTACCGGTTTAATCCCCGGGGTGGCATAGACAGGTACTTGCGTTTGCTGTAGAGAAGCTCCGAAGTGAAATCCGGGTATTTTTCAGGGAGCCCCCGAGTGAAATGCGCCGTGCACAAAAAACAAGGCCGAACCGGAAGTACAGCTTCCAGTTCGGCCTTGCACGCCGCCCATCAATCATCCGAGCGGTTGAAGATCCAGATGTACTCCAGCAGCTGCAGGATGCTCATGATCGCTGCGGCCACATAGGTGAGTGCCGCGGCGTTGAGAACCTTGGCGGCGAAGCCCTCTTCATCGTTGCGGATGAAGCCCAGGGCAACCATATTGTCTCTGGCCCGGGCGGAGGCGTTGAACTCTACCGGCAGCGTGATGACCTGAAACAGCACCGCGGCGCTGAAGAGGATGATGCCTAAGAGAATCAGGCCGCTGAATTTGAAAAGGAAGCCTCCGATAAACAGGAGCGGCGCAATGCCGCTGGCGAAGTTGACCACCGGGAACATCCGGTGGCGGGCTACCAGCATCGGGTAGCGGACCTTGTCCTGGATGGCGTGGCCTACCTCGTGGCAGGCGACGCTGACGGAAGACATGGAGTTTCCATAGTAGACAGCCTCGGAGAGGCGCACCGTCTTGGCGATGGGATCGTAATGGTCGGACAGTTGGCCGGGAATCGGCTCAATGGGGATGTTGTACAGACCGTTGTCGTCCAGCATCCGTCTTGCCGCCTCGTGGCCGGTCACGCCCGTGCTGACGGGGACCTGGCTGAACCGGGAAAATGTGCCTTTGACTCGGAACTGCGCCCAAATGCTGAGGCCAAAAGCCAGCAGTATCAGGGGCGTCCATGGGGTAAACAGCATCTTGCCTCACTCCTTTTTTATCTTTGCTGTAGATTCGGTAAACCAATTAGAAGGGATCTTTACCAAAAAGGACCAACAGGGCTTCCAAACAGGCGAGTCCGGCGGGTGTAATCAGTTTGAAGAGGTTCTTGGCCTGATTGGGCTTCAATTGCTCCAGGATCGGCTCGATTTCCTTGACTTCCTTCAGAAGCTGCTGCATATGAAGCTGAAGATCTGTTAGCTTATCTGCCACGCTGTCTTCTCCGGTAATCCGGTCCACACGATCCAGGCTTTCCTTGATTTCCTCCAGGGTAAACTTCTCCTGCTTCATCGATTCTATACGCCTCAAACGGTGGATGGTTTCATTATTATAGTAGCGGTAGTTATTATCGGCCCGTTTGATCGGATGGATCAACCCCAAATGCGTGTAATAATCGATGGTTCTCTGGCTGACGCCGGTCAGCTTGGCCAGTTCCCCTACCCGGTAGAGAGTCCGTTCTTCCATTGGGATCACCTCCATCTTCTATTGTACACTACAAAAACCATACAGTAAAACGTTATGCTTTGTGTTCGGGTTACATTATATATCGGCATAACCGGCTGAAAATCTAATTATAAGCGAAAACCTGACATGAAGATAGGGGGGAGCAACATTTATTAATACAGAACCTAATGTTAGGTTTATCAGCTATGGAAGGTTCCAAATCCCCGAACATACGGAAAATGATACAATTTATGTACCATAACATCCCATATGCTAACAAAACACGAATTATCACTAGAATTTGTACGTTAATTTTTCGTTTTTTAGAAAATTAATTGTTGTCAAACGCTAAACAGCCGTATATAATGACATTAAGAATTTCATAAGATGTTAAAAAACATCACATTAAAGAAAGGGTGTTGGTAAGTATGGTAAAGAAAATGCTTTATGCAACAGGTATCATGAGCTTATTATTCCCGACCTTGGCTTTTGCGGCAGATGATCCGATGGCCGCTGTGAACCTCTCGCTGGACAGCTTGTGGGTGATGGTGGCAGCCGTTCTGGTTCTGCTGATGCAAGGCGGATTCATCCTTCTCGAAGTGGGCTCCACCCGCATGAAGAACGCCGGGCATGTGGCCGGCAAAACCATTTTTGCCACAGGCCTTTGCACCTTGGTATTCTGGGCCGTCGGCTACAGTCTGATCTTTTCGGACGGCAATGCCTTTCTGGGCGGTCTCTCCGATGCGTTCTTTAACCCCAGTATTATAGTAGAAGGCATTTCCGGCTCCACCGTATTCTTCATCTTCCAATTAGCCTTCGCCGCGGTATCCCTCTCCATCGCATGGGGCGGCTTCGCTGAACGCGCCAAGCTGTCCGTATACCTGATCTTCACCATAATCTTCGGCATTATTATCTACCCGGTAATCGCCCACTGGATCTGGGGCGGCGGCTGGTTGTTCGACCACGGCAAACAAGACTTCGCCGGCTCCACCGTTGTTCACTTGACCGGCGCGGCAGCGGCTCTGGCGGCAACCATTCTGCTGAAGCCCCGTATCGGCAAGTACAACAAGGACGGCACAGTGAATGCGATTCAAGGGCACAACCAAGTATTTTCTACCGTATCCGTACTCCTTCTGTGGGTAGGCTGGTTCGGCTTTAACGCAGGCTCTACTGTTGCAGTAGGCGATGGCTTCTTCGGGTATGTGGCATTCAACACCCAACTGGCTGCAGGCGCCGGGGCGGTAGCCGCATTGATCGTATCCTGGATTTTCCTGGGCAAGGCAGATATTCCGACCATGCTGAACGGCGCGTTGGCAGGCCTTGTGGCCATTACCGCATCCTGCGCATTCGTTGAGCCTTGGGCGGCAGTGGTCATCGGTCTGGTGGCAGGCGGCCTGATGTACTTCACCATGAAGTTCTTTGACAAGGTTAAGATTGACGATCCGGTTGGCGTTCTCTCTGTACACGGCGTGGCAGGTATTGTCGGCACTCTCTCCACCGGCTTCTTCGCAACCTCCGAGCTGGCTGAGAAGGTCGGCGTTGGCAAGGCCGGTCTGTTCTACGGCGGCGGCTTCGACCAACTGTGGGTGCAAATCTACGGGGTATTCACTTCCGGCGTATTCGCCTTTGTGGTAGCCTTCGCTGTTCTCTGGGCTATCAAGAAGGTCATCGGCCTCCGCGTAACCGAAGAGGAAGAAGTAATTGGTCTGGACTTGAGCGAACATGGTTCCTACGGTTATCCGGAACAAATGAAGAAAGCCGGCTCCGGCTACAATGTGGCAGGCTAAGCGGGTTTAAGGCTTACGAGCAAACCGCAATGTTTGGGCCGCAAGTGACTGATCACCTATGTTAAAATGTAAATCAGGAGGTGGCCCCCAACTGGAGCCGTAGCCTTCTGATTTACATTTTGGGGCTAAAAAGACGGAAGGGGACAATGTCTATGGAACTCCACCTGGAGGAGATTCGTAAGACCATTGCGCAAAGCTCGGACCCGAATACACTGCGCGGATTGCGAGACCAAATCCATGAGAAGCTCCTGGCGCAACCCCTTGACGCGTTTCCCGGGGATTGGAACGATTGGGTCAATACGCTGCATGATGCTCTGATTCAATTTGCCGTCAAAAAAGCGGAGGACAACCTGCTGCAGTCGGGTCTTGGCCCGCCGCCTCTTCCGTATGCCGTGATTCTGTTCGGAAGCGGCGGCCGCCGCGAGCAAACCCTATGGAGCGATCAGGATAACGGTCTGATCTATAAGGAGCCGGAAGCGGAAGGGAAGGAAGCGGCGGATGTTTTTTTTAAACGGCTGGGTGCGGAGATTGTGGAGGTATTGTTCCAGTTGGGCTATCCGCCCTGCGAAGGGGATGTGATGTGCAATAATCCTTCCTGGGCGCAAAGCGAATCCGGCTGGTTTGCCACCATCAATGCCTGGCTGGATGAGCCCAACTGGGAGAATATCCGCTATACCCTCATTATTGCCGACTCCCGCTGCATCAGCGGAGATGAACGGCTGGGCGGAAGCTTGAAGCGCCTGCTTCTCGACCGGGTAGCTTCCGACCGCAGGCTTTTGGCGCATATGCTCCGCAACACTCTCCGGCGCAAGGTATCCCTGGGGGTGCTGGGGAATCTGATTCCCGAGCGTTTTGGCGAGGATATGGGGGGCATCGACATTAAATACGGCGCCTACATTCCGCTGGTGAACGGAATCCGGCTTTTGGCCATCAGCCACGGCATCGCCGGCTCCAATACCCTGGACCGGATTGCCGAGATGGAGCGCCGGAAGGCGGAGGACCCTGAAGCGATCCAACAATGGCGGCAGGCGGTTTTGACGGTGCTCAAGCTCCGTTCATTGACCACCTCCAAGCTGGAAGACGGCTTCTACCAGTCCGGAGGCATTCTGCCCGGGGCCAAATTGACCAAGGAGCGCAAAAATGAGCTGAAGTTCGTGTTGAAGGCCGGACAAAAGCTCCATAAATATGTAGAGAAAGAGATGCAGGACGAGGAGATGTAAAGGAACGGGAATCGTTTAAGGAAAGAGGGGATACGGATGAAGGACCCGGGACCTGCAGGCCGAATGTGGCGGCTGTATAAGATGGGGGGGCTGACGCCCGCCATCACGTCCATGTTCGATTCGCGGAATGCGCAGCAAATGGCCTTTATCCGGTCCGTCATGAAGGAGCAGCGGAAAAATTCGCTGTATGATGTGCAGCTGGATACGCTGGAGGCGGTGGTTTTTGATTTGGAAACCACAGGGTTCTCCCCTTATAACGGGGATGAAATTCTCTCCATCGGCGCCATCCTGGTGAAAGGGAATCAGGTGTGTGAGGAAACCTTCTATACCTTGGTCAATCCCAAACGCCAGGTGCCGGAGGAGATCGTGACCTTAACCGGAATCACCAACGAAATGGCGGGCCAAGCTCCGGATCTCATCGACGGGCTGAAGGGTTTTTTGGAATTTGTCAGCAACCGGGTGCTCATCGCCCATGGGAGCGGCCATGACAAGCATTTCCTTAATTCGGCACTGTGGAAAACCTCCAAGGTGAATCTTTCCCACAGGCTGCTGGATACCATGATGATCGGCATGTGGCTCCATCCCAAGCAAAGCCACTATGATCTGGATTCCATGCTGGATTTGTACCAGGTGGAGGTGCTGCAGCGCCATCATGCGCTGGAGGACTCCATTATGACGGCTCATTTGTGGGCCAAAATGCTCAAGGATATTGCAGCCAAGGACATTACCAATCTTGGCGATTTATACGCCCATCTCAGCCACTATGGTACCTGATGGCCTGTTCCTCCCAGGAACGGCCTCTCCGGGGAAGGTAGCAGCGGAGTTCGGGCGTTTTGTTGTGGCGCAGGGAAACGATCAAATGAAGCGGCGTGTCCCACAGGGTATCCATATCCGCGGCGGAAGGAATGGCGGGGGCTTCCGGGTGGGAATGGAAGATGCCAACCATTTGTTCGGGATTGGCTGCATTGCCGTAATGGTAGAGAACCTCCACCCATTCCGCCGGATCGAAGGAGAAGGCGGCTTCCGGATGGGAGGCGGCATTGCGCAGCAGCACGAAGCCGTCCACATGAAGGAAGCCCGGTCCGCTTCGCCCTGTCAGAATGCCGCAGCATTCATGCGGCAAAGCTTCTCTGCAGGCTGCCGCCAGACTGTCCGGGCGGGAATGGTCCCGGAACAGCGGCTCGCTGAAGAATAGCTTCATTAAGGTACCTCCGTTAAAAAAAGAGTTAGTCCCGAAAGCGCCGGAGCAGGCAAAACCGCCCGGCGTTTTTTTGCATGGACCTGCGGATTCGCCGGATGCTCCTCGGAAGCCGCAGCCGGAATCCTGTTTTTCTCACCGTATTCTCATTTTGATCCGGTATACTGGTCAGGATGCTTCTTTTGGAATTTGTCGGAAGGCTGGAAGGAATGAGTCCGGTAGGTAAAGTCGGCCAGAAGCTCGAACCGGTTGCGGTGAAAGGCGATAAAGCCTTCATCCCGCATTTTGCACAGTACGGCCGACAGGGCGCTTCTGTCCACGCACAGATAATCGGCCATCTCCATCCGGGAGAACGGGATTTGAAAGGAGCGCTGCCCGGCATGCTTCATCTGGAGAGTCAGGAAGGCCTCCACCTTCTCACGGATGCTCCGGCAGCCGACGCAGCTGAGCTTTTCGTTCAGGCTCATGCTTTTGGAGGCGATGACACGCAGCATATTTTCGATGAGGCGGGTATGAAGGGCGCAGTTCAGGGTGCACCGCGCCAGCACTCTGTGAAATTCCAGGAACAGGACGGAAGCACGGGAGACGGCGGTGATGGCCAGAGGGCTCTTGACCAATCCGGCGCAGACGAATACCTCCCCGAACAGCTCGGCAGGGCCGAAGTAGGAGAAAATATTCCGGTTGCCGTTGGCATCCGCCTCCACGGCTTGGACTCTGCCCGCCAGCACAATCCCGATATGGCGGATATCATCGCCGGGCAGGGTGATGGGCTCGTCCTTTTCATAATGGCGGACCACTGCCCCGAGACAGCCGAACAATAGCTCCAGCTCCTCTTGGCACAGGCCGCTAAATAAGGGAACGGACATTAAAACAGGATAATATTTCTTCAACTTTTATCACTCCGTTGTAAAAACAACCGACTTTATGGCCACATTTTACTATGATAATGATAGACTGACAAGTATCGATTTTATTTGATTGATAATGATTATCATTATCAATAAGTATAAATCCAAGCAAAATAACCGTCTCCACCCCAGGACGGATCAGGCGGCTGCTGCTTTCTGTCCGAGCGGAGCGGGCATCTATTACGCGAAAAGGAATCATTGGCATGAAACGGATACTGCTTATTGAAGACGAACGCAATCTGTCCCGTTTTGTTGAGCTGGAGCTTCGGCATGAAGGCTTTGAGGTGTCCGCCGCCTTCGACGGCGAGACGGGGCTGAGGCTGGCGGAGACAGAGGAGTGGAATCTGATTCTGCTGGATTTGAAGCTGCCTGGGCTGGACGGGGTGGAGGTCTGCCGGCGTATTCGGGCATTCCGCAGAACCCCGATTATCATGCTGACGGTCAGAGGGAGCGTGGCCGACAGAGTGGCCGGACTGGATTGCGGGGCGGATGATTATCTGACCAAGCCCTTTGCCATTGAGGAGCTGCTGGCCCGGATCAGAGTCATCTTCAGGAGACAGGATGAGGCTGCCCAAGCCCAGGGCGAGCTGCTGACCGTGCGGGAACTGGCTCTCCATGTAACGGCGCGGACTGTCCACCGGGGCGGACAACTCCTTGATCTGACACGCAGGGAATTCGACCTGTTGGCGGCGCTGATGAAGAACGCCAATTGTGTGATGACGCGAGAGGCGCTGCTGGATCTGGTATGGGGCTTCGAAGCCGTTGTGGATACCAATGTGGTGGATGTTTACATCCGGTATCTGCGCAATAAAATTGACCGGCCGGGGGAAGCCGGTTATATCCAAACCCAGCGGGGGATCGGTTACGTGATGAGAAAATGAAGATGCTTAAAGGAATCCAATACGCCCATGCCCGGATACCGATCAAATGGAAGCTGACCCTGTGGGCCGCTGTTCTGCTGTTTTTCTTTTTTGCAGCCTACAACGTCACTCAATACATGCTCATGAGCCGTTGGATTGTCAATCAGGAGAAGATGGACATGGAGCAGGAGATGCGGGAAATTCTCGATTATTTCCTGGAGAACGAAAGGCTTCTGGAGGAAAATGAGCTGTTTCAGGTCCGCAACTACCTGTACCGGGTGAACAAATCCAACCAGCTGATCCGTTTGTTCGACGGGGAGAACCGCCGGCTTCTGATCGTAAGCAACGATATTCCCGAGTCCTGGACCGACGGTCTGAATGTGCCAACTACAGGCGTAACGGCGCTTTCCCAAGGGGGGCATTCCCTGATGGTGCTGCGCAGCCCCCTGCATATGGCAGGCTTTAAGGGTACCATTGAGATTGCCAGAAGCAGAGAGGAATACCGGCAGCTTCAGGTCAGGCTCATCCATGTAATGGTTGCATTCGCCGCCAGCGCCGCCGTGCTGAGTATTCTGGGGGGGCAGGCCTTGGCCCGGCAGCTGCTCAGGCCCTTGCAAGCCTTGACGGCTACCATTAAGAATATCCGTCAGAGGGGGTTGCAGGAACGGATGCCTCCGGGCTCCAATACCGATGAGCTGTCCACTCTGGGCAGCCTGTTCAATTCCATGATGGATGAGGTGGAGCGGGCTTTCCAGCAGCAGAGCCAGTTCGTTCAGGATGCGGCCCATGAGCTGTGGACGCCGGTTACTATTATTGAAGGCCATCTGGCCCTGTTGGACAGATGGGGCAAGGAAAATCCCGCTGTGCTGGAGGAATCCCTGCAGGCCTCCCTTCAGGAGCTGCTGCGGCTGAAGGGGCTGGTCCAGGAGCTGCTGGCGCTGATGAATGCGGAATGCGGGGAGCTGGAGGAAATGGGCAGAGTGGCCGATCCCGCCGGAATGATCCGGCAGATCATCCGCAATATGCTGCTTTTGTACCCGGCCTTCCGGTTCCAGATGAGAGTGGAGGAGCTGTCGGGCATCTCCCTGGACATTTCCGTGCAGCATCTGGAGCAGATTCTGCTGATCATTCTCGACAATGCCGTGAAATATTCGGAGGACGCGAGAATAGTGGAGATATCGGGGGTTGTCAACGCCTCGGGGGAAGCCCATATCCGCATCCGGGACTATGGAACCGGAATTCCTGCAGAGGATCTGCCTTACGTCATGGACCGTTTCTTCCGGGTGGATAAGGTCAGGCGGCGGGGGCAGGGAGGCAACGGGCTGGGCTTATCCATCGCCAAGCGCCTGGCGGAGCGCCATAACGGCTCCATTGCCATCAGCAGCAAGGAGGGGGAGGGCACCGCAGTCACCATCATCCTTCCGGCGCTGGCATCAGGAAAATAATGTGGGCTTCACAGCGTTTTCTCATTTTTCTCCTTTATAATGATAATGATAATCAATATCGATAGGATGGTGGAAATGAAATACTTATATATTCTGCTCGGATTCCTGTTCTTCGCCCTGGGGGCGATAGGAGCGGTTGTGCCGGTGCTTCCGACCACGCCGTTTTTGCTGCTGGCGGCCTTCTTTTTTGCCAGGGGATCAGAGCGGTTCAACCGTTGGTTCTTGTCCACCTCCTTGTACAAAAAGCATCTGGAGGCCTTTGTCCGCTCCCGCTCCATGACCCGCGCCTCCAAGGTTCTGACCTTGGGCTTCGCCTCTTCCATGCTGGCCATAGCCTTCATTGCAACGGAGCTGCTGTACCTCCGGCTGTTTATTCTGCTGGTAGCCGTTTATAAATACTATTACTTCGCAACCCGTATCAAAACCATCGCCCCGGACAAACCGCGCAAGCCCTCCAAGATGATGAACGGCAGGCTGCTCTCGCTGGTGGAGCATTCACGGCGGTATATCCTTCTGGGAGTGGCAGTAAACTGGATCGGCCTGCTGGCCAATATCGCTGCGGTTATCTCCATCGCCATTCTGCTGCAGAGGGTATGGGAGGGCCGGCCAACCGGGAAGCTGGTTCTGGTTGCCGGGAGCATAACGGCTCTTGCTCTGGCGGTGCGGCTGTTGTGCAGTTATCTGGCCACCATGCTGGCTTACCGGGCCTCCGTCAACGCCAAAAAATCCCTCCGCTCGCAAATCTACCGCAAGCTGCTGAAGCTGGGCTCCTCCTACAGGAGCAAGGTTTCCACCTCGGAGGTGGTGCAGGTGGCGGTGGACGGGGTGGAGCAGCTGGAGCATTATTTCGGCCGTTATATGCCGCAGCTGTTCTACAGTCTTCTGGCTCCGGCCACGCTGTTCGCCGTGCTGTCCTTCATCAGCCTGAAGGCTGCCGTCATTCTGCTGGTATGCGTTCCGCTGATTCCGGTTTCCATCATTGCAATTATGCGCATTGCCAAGCGGCTTTTCCGCAAATATTGGGGCATTTATGTAAATCTGGGGGACAGCTTTCTGGAAAATCTGCAGGGGCTGACCACCTTCAAAATTTACCGGGCCGATGAACGCCGGCATGAGGAGATGAACCGGGCGGCGGAGGACTTCCGCAAGGTGACCATGAAGGTGCTGACCATGCAGCTTAACTCCGTAGCCATTATGGATTTGATCGCCTTCGGCGGCGCCGGGCTGGGTGCGGGAATTGCCGCCTATGAGCTTGCGGCGGGCAGGATCGGACTGTGGGGCGCTTTGGCGATTGTGCTGTTGTCGGCGGAGTTCTTCATCCCCCTGCGTCTCCTGGGCTCCTTCTTCCATATCGCTATGAACGGCATGGCGGCAAGCGACAATATTTTCCGTTTGCTGGACATGAAGGCGGAGGAGGAAGGGGCGGCACCGATCTCGGAGGGGGATATCCGGCTGGAGCGGCTGTCCTTCGGTTATGAGCCGGACAGGCCCGTTCTGCGCAATGTCAGTCTTCATATTCCCCGGGGGAGTCTGGTGTCCATAGTAGGGGAGTCCGGCTCCGGCAAAAGCACGTTGGCCGCTCTTATGGCAGGCAGGGAGCGGGACTATACGGGAGGTCTGGCCATCGGGGGCACCGAGCTGTCCGCTGCTGCGGGAGAAAGCATCATGAAGCATGTCACCTGGATCGGCCACAACAGCTATATTTTCCGGGGAACCGTGGAGGAGAATCTGCGGATGGCCGCTCCCCAAGCCAGCGAAACGGATATGCTGGAGGCGCTGGGGCAGGTTGAGCTGCGGGAGTTCGTGCTGATGCAGGGGGGACTTTCCTGTGTGCTGGAGGATCAAGGAAGCAATCTGTCCGGCGGACAGCGGCAGCGGCTTGCCCTGGCCCGGGCGCTGCTTCATGACAGCCCGGTCTATATCTTCGACGAAGCCACCTCCAATATTGATGTGGAGAGTGAAAACAGCATTTTGAAGGTAATCCATTCCCTTGCCGGCAAAAAAACCGTTGTGCTGATCTCCCACCGTCTGGCCAATGTGGTGGAGTCCGACTGCATCTATGTGCTGGCGGGAGGAGAGGTTGCCGAGAGCGGCACCCACACCCGGCTTATGGAGCGGGAGGGGCTGTATGCCCGGCTGTTCCTGGGGCAGCGCAGTATTGAAGAATATGTGCAAGGAGGCGGCGTTTATGCGTAGAAGTCCGCTGTCTGTCATGGTACGGCTGATGGCCCTTGCAGGCCCCCTGATGCCGGTGATGGCGGCTGCAATTGTATTGGGCATTCTGGGCTATCTGGCGGCTATCGGGATTCCGGTGCTGGGCGGATTGGCTCTTCTGGAAGGAGCAGGCGTGGACACCGGCTACAGACTGGGCGCCATTGCCGCCGCCATAGGAGTATGCGCCGTCTCCCGGGGAATCCTCCGCTACGGAGAGCAGATGAGCGGCCACTATATTGCCTTCCGGCTCTTGGCCGTTATGCGGGACAGGCTCTTCCGCGCCTTGCGCACACTGGCCCCCGCCAAGCTGGAGGGCAAGGACAAGGGGAATCTGATCGCCGTCATTACCAGCGACATTGAGCTGTTGGAGGTATTTTATGCCCATACTATTGCACCTGTGGCAATCGGATTTTGCACCTCCTTAATTATGGCAGGCTTTATGTCCCTTCTTCATCCGCTGCTGGGGGCAATAGCTGCTGCCGCTTATCTGACTGTGGCGGTGCTGATTCCGCTGGCTGCCTCCCCTACGGCCAAAAGCCAGGCCGCCGCCTACCGGGAGCGCTTCGGCGCTTTGAGCGGATATTTCCTGGACAGCCTCAGAGGGATGGGGGAGTGCATCCAGTACAATTGCGGGGAGAAGCGCCAGGCCGCCATCAACCGGATGACGGAGCAGTTGGACAACAGGCAGAAGGCGCTGAAGCGCCATGAGGGTGTGACCCGGGCGCTGACAGAGGCGGCGGTGCTGGGCTTCTCCTTCACCGTCCTGCTGGTTGGCCTTCATCTGAAGCGGCAGGGGCAGCTTGGGTTTGAAGAGATGTTCCTGGCCTTCATTGCCATGATCAGCTCCTTCGGTCCTGTGGCCGCACTCAGCAGTCTCTCCAGCAGCCTGCAGCAAACCTTGGCCAGCGGCGAACGGGTGCTGGACATTCTTGATGAAGCTCCTCAAGTGGCAGAGGTTGCCGACGGGGTGTCGGTGCCCTTCCAGGGGGCCCAATGCAGCAGCATTTCCTTTGGCTATCAGGGGGAAAAGGTGCTGAAGGAGGCGAGCCTGAGCCTGCCTGCAAACCGGATTGTAGGAATTTCCGGCCGGAGCGGGTCGGGCAAGTCCAGTCTGCTGAAGCTGCTCATGCGGTTCTGGGATGTGCGGGAGGGGGAAATCCGCGTCTCGGGAAGAGGCATCCGCGAGCTGAATACCGCATGTTTGCGGGAGATGGAGAGCTATATGACCCAGGATACCTTCCTGCTGCACGGAACCATTGAGGAGAACATCAGACTGGGCAATCCCGGCGCTTCCCGCCTCCAGGTGGAGGGAGCGGCCCGGCAGGCGTCTGTGCATGATTTTATCCAGGCCCTCCCGCAGGGCTACGACACTCCCGTAGGCGAGCTGGGCGACCGGCTCTCCGGCGGGGAACGGCAGCGGCTGGGACTGGCCAGGGCTTTCCTCCATGAGGGACCGTTTATGCTTCTTGACGAACCCACCAGCAATTTGGACAGTCTCAATGAAGCTATCATTTTGAAGTCCCTGCGGGAGCAGAGCGCCGGCAAAACGGTGGTGCTGGTATCCCACCGCCATTCCACTTTGGGTATTGCCGACGAGGTCTACAAGCTGGAAAGCGGAAGGCTGACATAAGCTATGGCCAAAAGCAGAATCGCCGCCGAAAAGGAAGTTGTCGAGAAGATGATTGCCGTTTACTGCCGGGGCCAAGGACATCCCAAAGGGGGGCTGTGCCCCGAATGCCTGGCCCTTCTCGAATATGCCCGCAAGCGGCTGGATCATTGCCGGTTCGGGGAGGAGAAGACCTTCTGCGAGCAATGTCCGGTTCATTGCTACAACAGGGAAATGCGCGCCCGGATCAAGGCGGTGATGCGTTATGCCGGTCCCCGGATGCTGGTGCACCATCCGCTGCTGGCGGTGAAGCATCTTATATCCAGCACCATATACCGGCAGAGGAAGCGCAAGGAGGAACTGCGGCAAAAGAAGGTTTGACGGCGGATTTTATTACGCTTGGAGGGGGGGAGCATGAATGATGCGCAAGTATCGGACCTTGGCGTCCTCGCCATGAGAAAAGCGGCGGCGAAGCGTCACTTCCGGAATGAAGCAATAATAGGAGAAAACGAGAGGGAGAGGAAAAATGATCAGCCATAGAATGAACCGCTTTTTAAGCATTGTATTGATTTTTATCATGCTGCTTTCCGGCTTTCCTGCAGGAGCCTTGGCCTCCGAGCCGCTGCCGTCTGATCCTAATCCAGAGGTCTCGGTTAGTGGAGCCGTTTATGCGCCGGCCTCTGTTGTGGAAGCCGTCTATAATCCATCTCCGCCAACTCATGGGTTGGCAGACGGCTTCTACACCGCGGATGTTTATGCGTGGCATGCGACCTCGGACAAGGCGTCTGCAATGGTCAACTTGCTTTCCAAAAGAGCATATATCAATGTGGTGGGCGGAAAGGCAGAAGTGACAGCCCGGTTTATTGTCGGATATCCCAGGCCTAACGGGTTATTCGATCTCCCAATTGAAGTACCCGGAAGTGCGCTGGCAGAGCTGTTTCCTGAAGCTTCCCTTGCTGATATAGAGGCAGGGCAGAAATGGGGAACGGGTATCAAAGGACAGGAAAACCAAGAAGACAGAAGCAAAACATTCCAATTTGAGCTGTCTTCGCTGAATTATCCCACGGTGGTGTTCAACGTTGATCAAATTGCTCCCATGAAGGTGGAGGCGCGGTTAAAATTTGAAAATATCACCAGGCTGGATAATGGACCTGAGGATATAACAGAAATCACCGTGAAGAAAAATCCGAAGCTTGATTATTATGTTAACCAGCCTTTGGACCTTACCGGATTGGAATTGATCTTGAAAAAAGCGGATGGAACCTCGCGCGAGGTGGCCTATAATACTGCAGATGACTTCAATATTATTAACGGCATCACCATGTGGCTGCGTAATGGAACTGTACTGAAGGAGGAAAATAACGGTACATCCGTTACGGTTTCTTACGGCAATTTTGATGGAGAAGCAAGGGTTGTAAAATTGCCGATTACGGTGAAAAAGAATCAGCCGGTTGAAATTACGGTCAAAGCCCAACCCAAAACAGCGTATGCTGTCGGAGAAAATCTGGACCTGACGGGTCTGGCGGTGACGTTAATAAAACCCTATGGGGAAACGGAAGAGGTAGAATTTGCCGATTTCGCAGCCACCGGACTGGCGGTTAATCCTGCCCATGGGGCAAAGCTTGTCCCTGGAACCGATAAAATAACGATTACCCATACGGCAAGCGGTGTGTCTGTTGAGCAGCCCATCACGGTGGGTTTGACAGACGGCCTTTATAAAGCGGACGTTTACGGATGGCATGCCACAAACAATGCGGCATCCATGATGTCGAGTTCCCTTGCCAAAAGAGCGTATATTGAAGTGAAGGACGGCAAAGCCAAGCTCAGAGTCCGCTTCGTGCCCACAAGCATATTCGGAATGCTGATTGATGGAAGAGCCATTGCCGAAGTATTTGAGGTTTCAATCGGGGATGATATTTGGAACGATCCGTACAAGGCGGGGTTGGGAACAGGGATAAAAGGCGTCGATTATCCCGATAAATCCCGTGTATTCGAAATTGAATTAAAGGAGCCCATAAAAGAGCAAACCTATCAACCGGTGGTATACAATGTTGTAGCTGTCGGCATGGTAACGGCAGGGAGATTCAAGATTGAAAATATAACGCCGATTTCCGGCACGCCTGCCAAAGTGACCAAGGTCGAGTTTGTGGAAGGCAAATCGCCCAAGTCCACTTATGTGATAGATGAAAAGCTGGATTTGAGCGGTACGGAATTGAAGCTCAGCAAGGACGATGGAACCACTGAAACACTGACATATGCCCAATACAGTGAATCGGGAGATTTCCACCTGTGGCCATGGAACAACCTGGCGATGCTGACAGCCTACCAGAATATTACCATTGCTTATTCAAACTACGATGGAACGCAGGCTCATGCAGCATGGCCGGTTCGCGTGCTGCCCTTGGCAGAGGCGATCAAGGATGCCAACGTTGCCTCAATAGAATTGGCGCAAGAGCCGGCGAAAAAGATTTACAACGTGGGAGAAGCAATGACAAGCGCCCAATTGGCCGGTTTAAGTGTGAAGCTCGGATATGACAACGGAGTTTCTGCAGCATACAGCGCGGCACAATTGGCTGATGCGGGAATTTCAATCAGCCCGGCCATGGGTACTGTGTTTGATGAAGTTGGAACGAAGACGATTACATTAAGCCATGCGAACATCAGTCAACAAGCGGCCTTCAATCTTACTGTAAAGAATGTGTTGGTAGTCGAGAAGCTGACTGTTAAAACAAAGCCGGCCAGAACCTTGTATGTTGTTGGAGAAACCATCAATACGACCGTGCTAAAGGGCTTGGTTGTGACTGTGGGATACGACGATGGCAGTGAACAGGATTTCGCCCTTGCACAATTGGCGAATGCCGGGCTGACCATTGAACCGCCATTTAACACCGAATTAAAGGAGAATGACATTGGCGGCTTGCAGCTCACAATCAAACATGAATCAACAGGAAAAACAGCCACGTTCGATGCGGAAGTAAAAGCAGCCAAGGACGTTATTCAAACCATTGCAAGAGCTCAATTCCCGGCAAGCGCATATTATAATGTGGGAGACAAGCTCAATTTGGCAAACCTGCAAGTGACGGTTACATACCGTGACGGCAAAAAGGTTGAGAAAATTCCATACGCTGACTTCAGCCAGTACGGCTTAGTCGCCACGATCAATAATGTGCCGGTCACAGCGGAGCTGGAAGCGAAGGAATTGACCCTGACGGATGCAGGAACACTCTACGTCACCTCCCCAGGCACCGGCATCAATACGCAAATTGACGGAGTTGTAGTGGTTAGAGCGGATGTTAAGGAAATCCGAATCAAAACACCGCCGGCAAAAACAGTCTTTACTGTGGGAGATAATATCCAAACGGGCTTGGGTACAAATGCAGCAAGCGGAATATCCTTTACAATCGTGTATGACGATAATACCACCAAGGATGCTACCCTAACACAATTATGGCCTGCTAATTTAATCAGTTGGTGGGAAGGCACCGATTATGTTCTGAAAGCGGAACATGTGGGCTTGGATAAAATCACCTTCAAGCATCTTAAGTCAGGCACACAAGTTGTGCTGCCGATTGCCGTCAAGGATTACAAAGCAGCCGATGGTGTCGAGAGTATTTCCATAGGCAGTCAACCTGCTGCAAGCTTTGCCGGTCAGAAGTTGAACTTCACCGGGATGGTTGTCCATATCCATTATGCAGACGGAGTGGTCGCTGCGATTCCCTCCAACCAATGGGAAGCCGCCGGATTGGAAGCGGAAATTCCAGACGGGTACAAGGATATCCTGCCGGAGTCGGCAGTAGGCACAAAGGTGCCTGTCAGGATCGTGCACAAACTGTCAGGCCAAGCAGCTCAAGCTGAAATGGAGATCAAGTCCGGCAATACCGTCAAAGCAGTTGCAATTTCGGCAAATCCGGCAAGAACCACCTTTTTTGAAGGAGAACCGTTGGATTTGACGGGGTTGAAGGTTACGCTTGAGCTGCAAAATGGCGTAAAAACGGAAAACCTTGATTATACTCAATTGGCTGCTTATGGATTGGCGCCCAATCATGACCAAGGAAAAGTGTTTGAGTCCATCGGAACGACAACTCTTTATATTACCCATACGGAATCAAAGATTGCCAGCGCCAGCATCTACCTGAATATTGTTCGGTCCGATTTAGCGGAAATAAGGCTCAAAACCTTGCCAAAGAGAACGGCATATTACGTAGGCGAGCAAATTAATGCGGCGTTATTGGATGGTTTAGCCGTTGATTTGGTGTGGCCTGACGGCAAATATACCGGATTAACTTCAGAAATGACGATTGCCAATTTAATCAAGTATCAAGCCTCATATGGCGTAGCTGTCAACCCGGCAGTGGGAACGGTCTTGACAAAGGAAGACGTGGGTGCGCTTCATGAGATCACACTTCAATATGAATTTGGGAGAGAAGAACCCCTTGTTTTGAAAATTCCGGTTACGGTAGCGGAACCGGTGGCAGCAGCCATTGCTGTGAAGCAAGCACCGGCCAAAATCAGCTATAAGGCTGATGAGCCGTTGGATTTGACAGGGCTGGTTGTTTCCTTGACCAAGGAAGACGGAACGGCGGTTGAGGTAGGCTTCACTGATTTTGCGGCTGAAGGAATCGCAGTTAGTCCGGCACACGGAACAATTCTGACCACGGCCGATACCCGGGTGACCATTACCCATGTGGCCAGCGGCAAAACAGCTGTGCAGGATATTACTGTGGTGAAAAAAGGCTCTACTAACCCGGCAGATATGGAAGACGGGGTATATGAGGTAGAGGTGGAGGCGATCAGACATGGAACAAACAATGTTCGTTCTGCTATGGCCGATGCTCTTGACCCGCGGGCAACTCTGGAAATAAAGGATGGAGTCATTACCGCAACCATTAGATTTGTGAAGGCAACCTTGTTTAAGGACAGCGAGCAGCCTCAGCAGGTTGATGGCAGAGCAGTAGCGGAAATATGGACTGAGCCGGAATCAAAGCAGCCGCTGGACGGTCAGCAGGGCAATGGCATCAAGGGGAAATACAATGAGAATGACCAAAGCCAGGAGTACACCTTCGTGATTCCTTCCCTGGAGCTGCCGGTTCTGGCAATGACGGTGGTACCGATGGATAACTCCATTCAAAGAATACATTTGAAGTTCAACTGGGATGCAGATCCGACTGAGCCAACCGATCCGACAGAGCCGGATTTAGACAATCCGGTTGAGCTTGCGGAAGGAATTGTTGAATCGTCAACGCCGAATGAAGCGAAAGTTGATGCAGGGAAATTGCAGGTTTGGCTGGCTGGACTGGCGGAAGAGGTCAAAGCGGCAGCGGCGGTTGAAATCAAGCTGGCGGATGCGGCGAACAGTGTGCAGAATGCTGTGGTCATCCCCGTTGCTGTGCTGGAGGCGCAGATCAAGGAAGCGGGAATTGCAGGCCTTCAGCTGGTCAAGCAATCCGTTCAGAATGCGGACGGACAAGGTGTAACAGCCGCATTGTCAGCCCAGACAACCTCCACAACCAAAACAAGCCTTGTGGACAATTTTGATCTGAAGCTGCAGCAGATTTTTGCCAATGGGGACGTAAAGGATGTCCATCAGTTAGGCGGCAAGATTAAGATTGCTGTCGCTCTGACAGAAACGCAGGTGACAGCAATTGCTAAGGGCACGGCGAAGCTGTTCTACTACAATCCGGACACGAAGGAGCTGGAGGTTGTGCAGGCAGTCTTCAATCCGACAGCCCGAACAGCAACCTTCTATACCGAGCATCTTAGCGTGTATGTGATTGCGGTGACGGAGACTACGACTCCAGGCGGCGGGGGCGGAGGCGGAGGAAATCTGCCATTGAACCCGGACAATCTGCCTGACGGCACCTACACCATCAGCGCCAGGGCTCTGAAGGAAGCTCTTGATGAGGCGTCCATGTGCGATCCGTTGATTTCGGGCAAATTGGGGCTTACCGTAAGCTCCGGCGTCATTAATGTAACGTTAAATATGCAGGGCACCGAAACCCTGCCGATGAAGGAAGTAAAGACCCTGTGGTACCGCGATGCCAACGGCAGCTATATTGAAGCCTCCAAGGAATTTATAGAAAGCGGCAATTCAATTGTGTTCCGGTTCCCTGTAGAATCCATTACAAAGGAACAATTTATGCAGGTGGAAGTCCCGATGGTGACGGATTCCATGCCGTCCTTGCCCATTTTCCGGCTGGTGTTCAATACCTCTACCCTGGAACGCGGCTCCATTCCGGCTGCGCCTACAACTCCTCAAGCGCCTGCTGCCACTTCCTTTATCATCAAGGCAGAGGCAGGGGAAGGCGGCACCATTACCCCCAGCGGCGAGGTGAAGGTAGAGAAGGGCAAGGATCAGGAGTTCAAAATCAAGGCCAATGAAGGCTATAAGATCAAGCATGTTATTGTGGACGGCAAGTCTGTCGGCGCAGAGGAGACCTATACCTTCGAAAAGGTCCAAAAGGCCGCCACCATCAGTGTTTCCTTTGAGAAGATCAAGTCTGCCGCAGAGGGAACAAAGCAAACAGAGGCTGATCTGGAGGCAGAGCTTGCGAAGATTGTGTTCGAGGATACGGCAGGCCACTGGGCCGAGAAATCGATTCAACTGGCGGTGTCCAAGCAGTTGTTTGAAGGAGTAAGCGATAAGCAATTTGCTCCCGATGCGACCATGACCAGAGGCATGCTTGTGACCGTGCTGGGCAGATTGGCCAAGGTGAAGGTGGACAGCTACACCACTGTACCGTTTGCGGATGTTGACCCGGATCAATACTATGCCAAGTATGTGGCGTGGGCGGCGGATAACAGGATCGTCAGCGGATTTGAGGATGGAAGCTTTGCTCCTGATCAGGCGATTAGCCGGGAGCAATTGGCGGTGATCTTCGCCAACTATATCAAATTTGCCGGCATTGATCTGACTTTGCTGTATGCCGATGCCGCTGCAGAGCAATTTGCCGATGCGGACTCTATTAGCCCGTGGGCTGCGGACAGCGTTCGGCTGGCCCGCCAGGCTGGTATTGTTCAGGGCAGGGAGGACAACCGGTTTGACCCGAAGGGAACGGCTACCAGAGCTGAGGTAACGGCAATTATCGCACGTGCGCTTGATTTTTTTGCCTCGCAAGCGAAGTAACCGGAATTTCAGACGGCAAGTATATGCAATAAAATATGGGCAGTAGACGAGTCACCGCAGCTCTGATTATGAGAGATGCGGTGAAACGTCTTTTCAATTGCAAAATTGGAGTGTGAATAGAATGCAAGGGAAATTTCTCGTCCTTATTCTGGCCTCGGTAATCACATTGCTGGCTGCTGCAGCTCCTGCGTTTGCTCTCGCAGACGGTGTCTACAGTGTGAGCAATTCCACCTCGTATACGAACCCGGATACAGGCAAGACAGATGACGGCGGCTCCAATCTGGATATTGGGGAACCCATGGCCAGAAGCTTAACCCAGCCATTGATGTTATATGAAGTGAAGGATGGACAGCAATACTTGACCATCCGCATCGGTTTAAGCTCTTATATAACCGATATGCGCATCAGCACACAAGCGGAAAAGAACAAGGGAACGGGATATCAGCCGGTTCCCTTTGATGTAACCAAGGAAAACAAGGAAACCGATACAACCGAGTACCGGTTTGAAGTGGAGTCCCTTGAATTGCGGGTAAGGCTGACTTTTTTTGTAGGCCCCATGAATCGTGATGTCATATTCTTTATTACACCGGACGTATCCTCGGTCAAATCCGACGAAGGAGCTTTTGCCGCATCGGACAAAGCAGCCAGCGGCTATGGCTCCGGGTTCGCCGCAGGCTTGACGGGAGGCAATGCGGAGAAGGGCAAAATGCCTGCCCTGGTGGAGCAGTTGACGGGAGTGAAGCAAGTAGAAGCGGACGGGGAACAGGCCGGCCAACAGGAGCAGACCGGGAAGCAGACCCATGCTCCCGGCAAGACCGCTCCCGAAGCGGCCACCCCCTCCTCCGCGGCAGCCGAGTCTCCGCCGGAAGAGAACGGGCAGCAGACGAAGGAAGAAACGCCGCCACTTGCACCAGTTCAATCCCCCTCCCAGCTGCGGGATGGCGGGAATCAGTCCCAGGCTGGAGCGGAAAAGGCGGAGCCCAAGGCAGCTCCCGCAAACACGGCAGACGCCGGAGCGGGCAAGGAACAGGCTGCTGCGGCAGCCTCCGGAGAGGCCAAGCCGGCCGGTGCAGACCAGGGCAATCAGCCCAAAGAAGTTCCTGCTCCGAGTGCAGCCGCTGCTGCATCTATGGCCTCCAACGGGGCAGAAGAGAAAGTAATGGCAGGCAGCACCGCCCGGCTGGCGGACCAGGGGCTGACTCAATTTGACAGCGCAGGGAATAGCCTTGAATCGCCTGCCCTTGTTGAACATTCCGACAATGTCCTCCGCTTCATCGGTGGAGCGGCAGTCATTCTTGCGGCTGCAGCCAGCTATTATCTGTATCGCAGAAGCACAAAAAGAGTCTGATGAGGAGGCGCCATATGAGAAAGAGCATAATCGGGGTATTGTGCATGGCGGTTCTATTGGCGGCCAACGCCTGTGCCGTCAGGTCCTCCGCCCCGGTGACAGAGCAGACAGGGGAGCCGCGGATTATCAGCACCTCGGCGCCCCTGTGCACCATTTTGGATAAGCTGGATTTGGACTTGGTGGGGATACCCGATACAGCCTTTGCCATTCCGGAGCGTTATAAAAATGTGAAGATTGTCGGGGCTCCCATGACGCCGGACTTCGAGATTGTCAAAGCCTTAAATCCCACAGATGTGCTGTCGCCCAACGCCCTGCAGCAGGACCTGCAGCCCCATTACCAGCGGATTGGCGTACCGTCCACATTCGTCAACCTGCTGAGCCTGGACGGCATGTTCAGAAGCATTGACGGTCTTGGGAAGAAATATGACCGGCAGAAGCAGGCGGATGCGCTGATAAGCGAATACCGGACATTTATGGATGCCTATGCCAGCTCTGTACAAGGAAAAGACAAGCCCTCCGTCCTCATTTTGTTCGGCCTGCCGGGCATGTATATGATTGCTACGGAGCATTCCTACGTGGGCAGCCTTGTGAAGCTGGCCGGCGGCGTCAATGTGTTTGATGACCCGGAGGCGCTGCTCAGCGTCAATACGGAAGAGCTGATCAAGCGGGACCCGGATATCATCCTGCGCACCTCCCACGCTTTGCCTGAGGCGGTTATGGCCGCATTCGAGCAGGAATTCAGAGACAATGATATATGGCGCCACTTTCGCGCTGTTCAGGAGGAGCGGGTATTTGATTTGAGCAACCAGATATTCGGGATGAGCGCCAACCTGAACTATCAGGAAGGGCTTAATCAGCTGCGCGAAATTCTATATGAACAGGACTGAGACATGTTGAGCAGAAGGTGGCTGTCTTTTATCGTGGTGAGTGTTCTTCTGGCCGGCCTGTTTTTCTGGGCGGTGAACACCGGGGGAATCAAAATTTCCGTTCTCGCCTTATACAAAGGGTTATTCATCGAATATAACCGGGATGTGGAGATTATTTTTGATCTGCGGTTCCCAAGAATTTTCATCGCCTTGATGGCGGGGGGCGCTCTGGCTGTTTCCGGCGTGCTGCTGCAGGCGGTCATGAAAAATCCTCTGGCCGATCCCGGGATTATCGGAATCTCTGCCGGTGCGGGCTTCTTTTCAGCGGCTGCCGTGATGCTTTTTCCGGCGTTATTTTTCTTCATTCCCATGTTCGCCTTCGCCGGAGGCATGGTTGCCTGTCTGCTGGTGTATACATTGTCGTGGAAATCGGGGCTCAGTCCATTGCGGATCATCCTGGTGGGCATTGCCATTAATGCGGTGTTTACAGGATTGCTAAGTGCCCTTCAATATATTGGCGGCAGCAGCTCCCGCAATATGATCAACTCCATTGTCAACGCCGGCATGACCATGAAGACCTGGGCGGATGTGCGGATGTTGACGGGATATGTGCTTTTTGGGGTGACGGCATCGCTGTTTGCCGCGGGGAAATGCAATTTGCTGGCGTTGGAGGACAAGACAGTCCGCAACCTGGGGGTCAATGTAAATGCAGTGCGAATTATCATATCGGCAATCGCTGTGCTATTGGCCAGTATTGCCACGGCTGTTGTTGGAACCATCAGCTTTGTCGGTTTGATCGTTCCCCACATTGCGCGGCTGCTGATTGGCAGGGATCATAAAGTATTGCTCCCTTTTTCCTGCTTGCTTGGCAGCTTTACAGTGTTGTTTGCGGATACCGTGGGACGGACAATTGCTTATCCGTTCGAGATTCCGGCGGCTATTGTGATGGCCGTTGTCGGCGGGGTGTTCTTTATCTTCCTTTTGAGAAGGAGCGAGAGAATCTATGGAGGTTAAGAACGTATCCTTTCAATATGGCCGTGAGCCAACTCTGGTCTCTGTTTCCGCTCGAATTCCAAAGGGAAAGATTACCACACTGATCGGACCCAACGGCTGCGGCAAAACAACGCTGCTGCAATTGATGACCAAAAACCTCAAACCCTCGGCAGGCGCCATCTATCTTGAGGGCACAGACATAAAAGAAATCAGCTTAAGGAGCTTCTCCAAAAAAGTCGCCATCGTCCACCAGTACAACACAGCGCCCAAAGACATCTCTGTGAAAAATCTGGTTGCTTACGGGAGAACTCCTTACCGGTCGTTTTACAAAGGATTGAGCCAGGAGGATGAATTTACGATTGACTGGGCCATGGAGACGACGGAAATCCGCGACTTGCAGGACCGGCCAATGGATAGTCTGTCCGGAGGACAAAGACAGCGGGTTTTCATTGCCATGGCCTTGGCGCAGAAAACGGAGATTTTATTTCTCGATGAACCGACAACTTATCTGGATGTCCGGCATCAGATCCACATATTGGAGCTGCTGCAGAGGCTTAACCGGGATTACGGGATGACGATTGTGATGGTTCTGCATGACCTTAACCAATCGATTTATTATAGCGATGAAATCATCGGGATGAAGGAAGGGAGGATCGTCATCCATGGAAAAACGGAAGATGTGATAAACCGGAATACGCTGTATGAGATATTCGGTATTCATTTAAAGATGCTCCATGCAAACCGCCAAAGCTATGTATTGACCGTTTCGGAAGCGAACTGATTTTAGATCTGTGTCCATTCAGCTATAGCGCCATCTGCCGCGAAATGCGCACATCTTACCTGCTGTTCGAAAATGACGTTCTCATTGTAGCTATCTGTTCTATTCTATGGTATGATCTTTTTTAGAGGAAAGCACAATATGGACGAAGCGCAAAGCATGCGCCAACCTACCCCATAAAGGGAGGATTGGCGCTTTTTTTCGTTCAGGTTGAGAAGCGTGTAAAGATTGTGCCGAAACTCCGATTGCTAGAACTGCGCAAATAACGTATTCTAAAAAGTAAGGGGAGGGCTGCCCGTGACGGAAAAAGAGTTGCTTCAAGCCATACTGCATAAGCTGGAATTGACAGATGCCAAGGTAACTTCGACGCAAGACCAGCTGCTTCATTTCCAGAAGGATATGATGGCGTTCAAGGCCGACATGCTGGAGTTTAAGGAAGACATGACCAGCTTCAAGGCCGACATGCTGGAGTTTAAGGAAGACATGACCAGCTTCAAGGCCGACATGCTGGAGTTCAAGGAAGATATGACCAGCTTCAAGGCCGACATGCTGGAGTTCAAGGAAGATATGACCAGCTTCAAGGCAAGTACGCTTGCTTTCCAAGCTGAAGCCGCTGTGCGCTTTCAATCCATTGAAGATACTGCCCAGATTAACAAGGAATTGCTCATTGCCGAAATCCGCGGCCATAAGCAGGAAATGAACGACAGGTTCCAGGAGCTTAACCGGAACATTGCTCACGACAAACGCTCGAACCGTCGATTGTTGAAAGGAATCGAAAGTGATCTGAATGATACCATGGAGCGAGTGGAACGGCTTGAGCAATGTATAGCTCTATAATGACCCACACCAATCATCGTATTAAGCTGCGTGATACTTTCGAACAAGCCGCTATGCGCTACCAGCAAGCGCGGCCTGACTATCCGGAAGAACTGTTCGACTCTCTGATCCGGGCGACTCGGCTTCATCCCGATGATCGACTGCTCGAAATCGGCTGTGCGACGGGTAAAGCTACTCTTCCTCTCGCACATCGGGGCTACCGCATCACTGCCATCGAACTGGGCCGTAACTTGGCGAAGCAGGCCCGCCATAATCTGGCGGAGACTAACGCGACGGTCATCCACGCGAACTTTGAAGATTGGGAGCCTGCATTCTCAGAAGAACGGTACGGCCTTATCTATGCCGCGACAGCTTGGCGTTGGATTGATCCGAAGGTTCGCTACCAGCGAGCCTGGGATTGGCTGCGACCGGGCGGTCACTTAGCGTTTTGGAACGCGGAACATGTATTTCCGGCTGATGGAGACCCTTTTTTTCGAGAGATTCAAGAGGTGTATGCCGAACTGGGAGAGGGCAGACCGGTGGAGGATAACGATTGGACACGCCCTGGAGAACAGCGGGACGAGCGAAGCGTAACGGATCATGGTATAAAATGGTGTCCCCCATTCCAATTCAGGAACGGGGGATTTGGTATGTTTGCATTCTTTGATGTGCCGGCTGATGCCTGGTATCGCGATGAACTGTCGCGGCTGGTACAGGCGGGGCCTGATCAATGGCCGGACGGCAGACAGCTTTGGGCCCGATGCAGCGATCAGCCGTCAGGAAATCGCCGTAATCCTGACTCGTTTATCTTCAGGTCCATGGAACGTTGCCGACAGCAGCGCAGTCAACGGCAGCGTCCGGGTTGAGGCAGAGCTTGGTCTGATGCAGGGCAGGGAGGACGGACGGTTCGTCCCTGGTGCCCCGGCGACCAGAGCGGAAATGGCGCAGGCGATGCTCAATTATTTGGTTACGCCACCTCCGCCTCCGGCTTGACCAGGAAAAAGACCAGGCCCAGCGCGGCCAAGGCAAGTATGGAGACGGTGATAAACACCAGCGTATCCGAACGGTCCATCATCAGCTCGAACAGGGGCGGGCCTGCCGCCACTCCCAGGAAACGGAGGCTGCTGTAAAGGGAGGTGATCATGCCCCGCTGCTCTTTTTCCACCGAGCCGGTGATCATGGTATTGAGGCAAGGGAGGAGCAGCCCTGTGCCGATGCTGCTGGCCGTAAGCAGGCCGATCAGCCAGTAAATATTGCCGTTCAGGAAAATGGCCGCGGTTAAGGAAACGGTCATCAGCGCCAGACCGGACAGCATCAGCTTGCGCATGAGAATGCCGTCCTTCTTGATGACTGCGCCGGTGGTATAGGAGGTAATGACCATTCCCAGAAGCGGAATGGCCAGCACCAGACCCTTGATCACACCGTCAATGGAATAAGGCGGCTTCTCCAAAATCTGCGACAGATAAAACAGCACGCCGAACAGCACGAACAAAGCCAAGGCTCCCGCCAGATAGCTGGTGAGGAGCCACTTGGCTTTTTCCTTGATCAGCTTCAGGGTGGTCCGGGTATATTCTCCCAGCTTCAGAGGCGGTTTATCCCGGCCGGGCTCCTTCAGGATAAAAATTACCGCCAACAGCGAGATAGCGCAGAAAACCGGCAGCGCAAAAAAGGCCAGATACCATACGATTAAAGCCAGCGCCGCTCCCATAATGGGGCTCAGCACCTTGCCGGTGCCGTTGGAGGCCTCCGTTAAGCCCAAGGCCTTGCTCTCTGTGGCTCCGTCAAAAAGATCCCCGGCCAAAGCCATGGCAATGGGCGCGGTCCCGGCTGCTCCCATGCCCTGCAAGGCCCGGGCGGCGATCAGCACCGGATAGGAGCCCCAAATGGCCCCGAAGCCGGCCAAAATTCCTGCTGCCCCATATACAATGAGGGAGGGAATCATCACGGCTTTACGGGAGAAGCGGTCGGACAGAAATCCGCTCACCGGAATAAACAGCCCTGCCGTAACCGAGAACAAGGTAATGACCAGGCTGGATTGAAAATCGGAAATTTGCATCTCCCGGACCATGTCCGGCAGGATCGGAATCAGCATGGAATTGCCCAGAACCAGCACCAGCGGAACGGTAGCGATGGCCGCGAACTCCCAGGCATGTCCTTTTTCCGTCTGCTTGGGCGACTTTTGTTGGGAGGCCTCCCCCTCCTCTTCCGGCATGAGGCTTTCAAATACAACCTGCAGAGGCTTTTGTTTGGTCTTCTCCATCTTGTTCAATCCTCTTCTCGTGGGTGATACCCATAACCTGCCCTAACCGGAATCCCGTCATGCTGGAGAAGCGTGGTATAATCGGTGGTGAACTCGGCAATCATGTTAGAATCATTCTAGACAGGAGGCCCAGCATGATGAACCGCAACCGCATTGTGGGACTGGCCGTGGGTCTGTTGCTCGCGGGTACGCTCCTTTATCATAACGGCTCACGCGAAGAGCAGGAGGCTGCATTGCCAGCGGAGGCTGCGCCGCGGCTGAATACGGCTGCGCCGTCCTTTCAGCTGACTGCGCTGGATGGGGCAACCTATCAGGTGGGCGGTCCCCGGGATAAGCCGCTGCTGCTGAACTTCTGGGCGTCCTGGTGCGATCCATGCGAGGAAGAGGCGCCGGCGCTGGCCAGCTTGTATGACAAATACAAGGATAAGCTGGATCTGTACGCCGTAAATCTGACGGGGAATGATGATTTTGAGCGGATGAAGGCTTTTGCCGCCCGGTTCAAGTTCCATTTCCCGGTGCTTCTGGATTACAAGCTGGAGGCTGCGCAAAAGTACCGCTTCCAGGCCATTCCCACCAGCTTTCTCATCGACAAAAACGGGAATATAACGGATGTGATCAATCTGCTTACACCCGAAGAGCTGGAAAAAAAGCTGCAGAAGCTTATCGGCATGTGATGTGTGCGGACATGAAAAAACACCGGCTCTCCTTTTGAGAGAATCCCGGTGTTTTTCTTGAATATGGTCAAAAGGCTTTATCGTGCACTTGTTATGCCCTTCAGTGGTTGATGAGCCCGGCTTTGCCGATGGGCGCTTCTTCGGCGATAGCCGAACATTCCTTGCCGATGAGCCAATAGCGGATACTGTCCACCAGCGCCTGCCAGCTGGCTTCGATAATATTGTCGGAGACGCCTACGGTGTTCCAGCTGTTCTTGTAATCCGTGGACTCGATGAGCACCCGCACCTTGGCGGCGGTGGCGTCCTTCTCGTCGATGACCCGGACCTTGTAATCCGCCAGATGCATATGGGCGATCTCCGGGTAATACTTGACCAATGCTTTCCGCAGAGCATTGTCCAGCGCGTTGACCGGACCGTTTCCCTCCGCGGCGGTGAAGATGGCCTCCCCATGGACCCGCACCTTGACGAAGGCCTCCGAAACAAAGGGATTGTCCCCGGATTTTTCAACCAGCAGCTTGAAGGATTCCAGGGTAAAAATATGCTCCAGCTCGCCGAAGGCTTCCCGGAGCAGCAGCTCCAGGGAGGCGTCCGCTCCTTCAAACTGGTAGCCCTGATGCTCCAGTGTTTTGATTTGCTCAATAACAGCCTTGGTTTTATCCGTCTGGCGGGTGACATCCAGGTTCAAATCCTGCGCCTTGGCCAGAAGGTTGCTCTGCCCGGCCAGCTCCGACACCAGCACCCGCTGCTTGTTGCCTACCAGCTCAGGAGCGATATGCTCGTAAGTGCTGGACGATTTCAGAATAGCGGAAACATGAATGCCCCCCTTATGGGCAAAGGCGGAGGTCCCTACAAAAGGCTGGTTGGGGGAAACATGGGTATTGGCGATTTCGCTGATGAACCGGGCCGTTCCGGTAAGTCCGGCCAGCTGTGCGTCGCTGACGCAGCGATAATTCATCTTTAATTGAAGGTTGGGGATCACTGAGCACAGGTTGGCATTGCCGCACCGCTCTCCCAGCCCGTTAAAGGTGCCCTGCACATGCCGGGCTCCGGCCTTGACCGCAGCCAAGGTATTGGCTACCCCCAGCTCGCAATCGTTATGGGCGTGGATGCCTACCGGGATGCTCAGCTCCGCGCATACCCGGCTGACCGCGGCGGCGATGCCGTCCGGCAGGGTTCCTCCGTTGGTATCGCAGAGCACAACGCAGTCCGCTCCAGCTGCGGCGGCTGCCTTCACTGTGTTCAGGGCATATGCTTCATTATGCTTGAATCCGTCAAAAAAATGCTCCGCCAGATAGATAACTTCCAGACCATGGCTCTTCAGATAAGAGACGGAATCGGCGATCATCGCCAAATTTTCCTCCAAGGTGGTCTGAATGGCGGTTTCCACATGAAAGTCCCAGGACTTTCCGAAAATCGAGGCGACGGAAACGCCGGTCTCCAGAATCCGGTTGAGATTGGTATCCTCCTTGGCGGGGATGCCCTTGCGGCGGGTGCTGCCAAAGGCGCTGATTTTGGCGTGCTGCAGAGGAAGCTCCTTGACCCGCTCGAAGAATTCAATGTCCTTGTAGTTGCTGCCCGGCCATCCGCCTTCTATATAATGGACACCGAGTTCATCGAGCTTGCGTGCGATTTTCAGCTTATCCTCCACGGTCAAACTGATGCCTTCGCCCTGGGTCCCGTCCCGCAGTGTAGTGTCAAAAATCCTCACTTGATTCATCCGTCAATGCCCCCTGTGCCCTTCGCAAATGTTCAACGTACAACCCGTAGGGATGTATAATGGTTCATTATAACATATAGTTGCGGGGAGGATAGGGATATGTAGAAAAAAGATTTTAATGGAGCAATGCGGAGAAGCGAGCTTGTCCGAAGTATTTTCCGGGTGTAAAACAATCCAGGGAACCGAAGGGGCTGCGGCTTCTTGACCCCGCCCGCAGGCAATTGTATGCTGGGTATAAAGGGCGTCGGCCCGCAAATCAAGCTTCGGGAGGTGCGCGGCAATGCCCACAACGGATGCGGAATCCCATTATCCCAAAAACGGCAGAGTTGTCCTCCATATCGATATGAACGCTTTTTATTGCTCGGTGCATGAAGCGGTGGAGCCGGAGAAATATAAAGGCAAACCCTGTGCGGTGGCCGGAAGCGTGGAGCTTCGGCGGGGAATTGTGGTGACCTCCTCCTACGCGGCCAGGGGAAAAGGGGTAAGAACCGGCATGCAGGTGCGGGAGGCGCTGCGGCTGTGTCCGGAGCTTCTTCTGATCTCGCCGGATTTTCATTTGTACCGCCAATTTTCCCGCCGGTTTCTGAACATTGCCTATAGCTACTCGCCGCAGCTGGAGGCCGTGTCCATCGATGAATGCTTTCTGGACATTACCGGGTCCAAGCAGTTCGGCACTCCCGTCCAGATTGCGGAGGACCTGCAGCGGAGAATCCGCACGGAGCTGGGGCTGCCCTGCTCCATCGGCATCGCTCCCAACAAACTTTTGGCCAAGATGGGCTCGGATATGAAAAAGCCCAACGGCATTACCATCCTCCGGAAGCGGGATGTGCCGGGACTCCTGTGGAACAAACCCTGCTCTTATATGTACGGCATCGGCAGCCGCACAGGGGAAAAGCTGAACAAGCTGGGCATCCGCACCATCGGGGAGCTGGCCCATGCGGAGGAGAGCTTCCTGACGGCCCACTTCGGTGTTGTGGGCTCGTGGCTGAAGGCCGCCGCCAACGGCGAGGATGAAACGCCGGTGAATGCCGAGCAGGAGGCCAGCAAGTCCGTCGGGCATACCACAACCCTGCCCAAGGATTTCACGGATGATTCCGATATCCGGCGGGTGTTTCTGAATTTGGCCGACCAGGTATGCCGCAGGATGAGAAGGCAGCATCTGATGGCGTCCACGGTCCAGATTACCATCCGCAACCCCAGCATGAAAACCATCACCCGCTCGGTGACCTTGGATACCCCCACGGAGGATGCGGATACGGTGTTCGATACCGCCTGCAAGCTGTTCCACCGCCATTGGCAAAAAGACCAGCCGGTAAGGCTTCTGGGCATTACTCTGCAGAATCTGGTGGACAAATCGGAGGCTGCAGTACAGCTGGACCTGTTCGACTATAACAGGCAGCCGAAGAAGGAGGAGTTGAACCGGATCATGGATCAGCTCAGGGACCGGTTCGGCGAAAGCGCGATTCTGACCGCGGGCATGCTGGGCGACGATCCGTCGGCTCTAATCCGCAATCACAAGATCCGGGGAACCTCGCTTCAGAAGGATCATATGAAGGAAAAAGGCTTTTTTGAGGAGTAGAAATACAGGGGAAGTCCGCGGCTGTAACAGAGTCGCCATCTTTATTTGAACTTTGTATGAATTTATATTATAGTTTGAGTTGAGGATGACTTTGAGGAGGAGATACAGATGGCCAAGTATACTTGGGTAGACAAAGAAACTTGTATTGCATGCGGCGCATGCGGCGCAACAGCACCTGACATTTATGATTATGACGATGATGGGTTGGCTGAAGTGATTTATGAAGGCGACGGCAACAAAGGCGTAACGGAAATTCCGGAGGATCTCTATGACGATCTTCAGGACGCCCAGGACGGCTGCCCGACGGATTCCATCAAGGTTGCGGAAGCAGCTTTCAATAAATAATTCATCCATCATCAGAAGCTGCCGGTTTATAGCCGGCGGCTTTTTTGTGTGCGGCGGGGCGGGCGCAGATTCCCTTGGACAGCCCGGCCCAACTGGGCTTGGCTCGGTCCAGTTCGCCTCGGCTCGGCGGCTGCGGACAGAGGGTCCGTTATTTTGCCCGTTTGGTCCTTTTTTGGATTTTCGCGGACTGACGATTCGTTATTTTGCCCCAAAGGCAGGGGGAACCCACGTTTTTTCACACTTAACGGATTCTGTGTCCTCTCCGGAGAAGAAAGGGCCAATTTTTGCGAAATAACGGAACCAGGGTCCGGGCAAAAAGATACATGGTGCGGTGAGCCTAGGAGATGCGATGAGGAAGCCCCGTCTATATGAAAACTCCAAAACATGGTAAACTTGTCATATGCATTTGACGATAATCTATACAGTTCAAGCTTATCTTACGATGTTGGCTTGCCTCGCAGCAAAGCCCTTGGGGAGGAACGAACATGTCCGAAGTGAAACTGACAGTCGCTTATGAGGATTATGAGAATGGCGTCCAAATGAAGCAATTGATTGAGGAGCTGGCGGCGCAGCCGGAGAGCAAAGAGCTGGAAAGTCTGGTCATCGGCGATTGGGGCGGCTCCTATGAGAACGACTCCAGTTCCGTTGTAGAGGCGCTGGTGCAGGCGAAGGAGGCGTTTCCCAAGCTGCGGAAGCTGTTCATCGGGGATATGGATTCCGAGGAGTGTGAGGTATCCTGGATCATGCAATCGGATGTGGCCCCCCTGCTCACGGCATTTCCGGAGCTGATCTCATTGACGATTCAGGGAAGCACCGGCTTAAGCCTGAATCCGGCCCGCCATGAGAAGCTGGAGGAGCTGGTGATCATTTGCGGCGGCCTGGGCAAGGATGTGCTGGACAGCATCGCCCAAGCCCATTTCCCGCGTCTGAAAAAGCTGGAGCTGTATCTGGGCGTGGACAGCTACGGCTTCGACGGAACATTGGAGGATGTTCTTCAGGTAGCCAAATCTGGCAAATTTCCCGAGCTTGTTTACCTTGGCCTGAAGGACAGCGAAATCCAGGATGAGATTGCCGCAGCCCTTGCGGATGCTCCGATTCTTGACCAGCTGCATACCTTGGATTTGTCCATGGGGACGCTGTCGGATGCGGGGGCGGAGGCGCTGTTAAACAGCGACCGCGTGAAGAAGCTGCAGCGTCTTGATTTGAGCCATCATTATATGTCGGAAAAAATGATCAAGCGCTGGAAGCAATCCGGGCTCAATGTGGACGTCAGCGACGCCCAGGGCGAGGATGACGAATACCGGTATCCGGCGCTGACGGAATAGAATGGAGCGGCTGATTCTCATCGGAAACCCGGACAACCGCCGTACCGCAGGGTTGCAGGAAGCGCGGCGGCAGCTGGGGCTGGAGCCGGCTTATGTGGTTCCGTATGCCGGTCTGCTGCAAGGGACCGCCTCACTTGCCGAGGCTGCCAGGCAGCTTGACCTGCCTGCGGGTATCGCTCCCATGCTGCGGATTGACGCTCCCGGCGAGGACTTCCAGGTGGAGCGGCTGCTGATTGCCCTGGGAGCGCCGGATGCCCGGGCAGAGCACCGGGATGAGCGCCTGCTGGCATACGGGGCCATCCCCGATCCCCAGCCGCTGGGGGAGCAGGACGCGCGCTCCCTCCGGGAGCAAACCGGGCGGCTGTACCATCCCTCCCAATGGTTCCGCGGCTTCATGCGGCTGTTGGGAAGGCTGGAGCGTGAAGCGGAGGCGCTTTGGCCCTCCCCGTTCTGGGTGAACGCGCCTCCTGATATTGCCGCTATGTTCGATAAACGGGTAACCCACCGGATACTCTCCGGTGCGGGTGTTCCCGTGCCCAGGCTGCTGGCAGCGCCTGCGGAGCTCCCCGATTACGAAGCCTTGCGCGAAGTCATGCTTAAGAAGGGGATGCACCGGGTATTTGTGAAGCTGGCGTCCGGCTCCGGGGCTTGCGGTGTGGTGGCGTACCAGTTGAATCCGAGAACGGGGGCAGAGGTGGCGGTTACAACCCTGGGGGTGGAGCAGCACCTGACCCGTCCGCCGGTATATTACAACGCCATCAAGCCGCACCGCTACACGGAGCAAAAGACCATCCGGCAACTGCTGAGTTGGCTGCTCGCCCACGGGGCCCATGCGGAGCAATGGGTGGCCAAGGCCACCTTCCAGGGAAGAGCCTTCGATGTCCGGCAGTTGGTGGTGGACGGGCAGGCCTGTCACAGTATCGCCAGACTGAGCAAAACCCCCATTACCAACCTGCATTTGAAAAGCGAGCGGATGAGCCTGGAGGAAATCGGCCTTTCGGAGGAGACCCGGCAGGCGGTGGGAGAATGCGCGGAGCGGGCCCTGTCCGCCTTTCCGCGCTCCTTGGTAGCCGGCGTGGACGTATTGCTGAGGAATGGCATCTGTACGCCTGTTGTGGGGGAGCTGAATCCCTTCGGCGATCTTCTGTACCGGGTTGACCACCAAGGCTATGGCACCTATGCCTGGGAAATGAAGCGGCTGCCGGATTTCCGTTCCTGGAGGGAACGCGGCCTTGCAGGAGGAATTGCAAAGTGACGGATATGAACCGGATTGTAGGCGACTTTGACATTATTATGATTACCCTGGATACCCTTCGTTATGATGCGGCGGTGCTGGAGGAGGCCAATTGTCCGAACCTGTGCGGCGGCGGGCATTGGGAAAAGCGGCATACACCGGGGAGCTTCACGTATGCGGCGCATCATGCTTTTTTTGGCGGATTTTTGCCCACACCCGCCACCACCGACAAATCCGGGCCTGAACACATCAGACTGTTTCATTCCAAAAATACCGGCAAGCCCACCCATCCCCACACCTGGCTGTTCGACACCCCGGATATTGTATCCGGTCTAGCGGAGGTGGGGTATAAGACCGTCTGCATCGGCGGCGTTATTTTTTTCACCAAAAAAGTGCCCTTGGCCCGTGTGCTGCCCGGTTATTTTCAGAAAAGCTACTGGCGCATGAGCTTCGGCGTGACCAATCCCCGCTCCACGGAGCACCAGGTGAATCATGCCCTGAAGCTGCTGGAGGAAACCGCCCAGGATGAACGGCTTTTTTTGTTCATGAACATCTCGGCCATTCATGGACCCAACCATTATTATGTGCCGGGGGTCAAGAGGGATTCGGTGGAATCCCAACGCGCCGCGCTGCGCTATGTGGACGGCCAGCTTGGCCGTCTGTTTGCGGCCTTGAGGACCCGCAAACGGCCTGCTTTTTGCCTGGCCTTCTCCGATCACGGAACGGCCTACGGAGAAGACGGCTATGAAGGGCACCGGCTTGCCCATGAAGTGGTGTGGACGGTGCCGTACCGCGAATTCATTCTCTAGCGGTTTTTTAGAAAGGAGGACGCATCCCATGTCCCATGCTGATTTTCCCCAACCGTCGGACGATGCGGCCATTGCCCGCTGGAAGAATGAGATGCGGGCAGAGCCGTACCGGTCGTACCTATATTCGTATCCCCACAAAACCGCTTACCGGGAGCTGACGCCGGGAATGCCGTTGGCGGAGCTGTGGGCGAAGGAAACGGCGGAAAGCTTCTTTTTATACATGCATATCCCGTTTTGCGGAGCCCGCTGCGGCTTCTGCAACCTGTTTACGCTGCCGGACAGGAAGCCTGAGCTGCACCGGCAATATGTGGATGCCCTGGAGCGCCAAGCCCGGCAATGGGCGCCCTTGGTCAGTCACCGTCCCTTCGCCCGTTTTGCCATTGGCGGGGGGACTCCTACACTGCTGGCGCCAGAGCTGCTGGACAGATTGTTTGGCATCGCCGAAGAGGTAATGGGTCTGGAGCGGTCGCAGGCGTCCATTTCCGTGGAGGCCTCCCCCGATACGGTGACGCCTGAGCGCCTGGATATTCTCCGTGAGAGGCGGGTGGACCGGGTGAGCATGGGGGTGCAAAGCTTCGTGGAGGCGGAGTCCGCCGCCATCTACCGTCCGCAAAAGCCGCTGGAGGTGGAGCGGGCGCTGGACAGGCTGCGGCGCTATGATTTTCCGGTGCTGAATCTGGACCTGATCTACGGGCTGCCCGGGCAGACGGTTCAATCCTGGCTGTATTCCCTGGAGCGGGCGCTTCTTTTTGCGCCGGAGGAAATATTCCTCTATCCCCTGTACACGCGGGAGCATACCATCTTGAAGCCCGGAGACAGGCGGCCGGAGGCTTCCGACCTGCGTATGGCCTGCTATATTGCTGCGAGGGACCGGCTGTTGGCGGAGGGATATATTCAATCGTCCATGCGGCGGTTCGCCAAACCCCCGGCACACTCCGGCAAGGCGGTGCTGCCTTACGGGTGTCAGGAGGAGGGGCTGGTTGGCCTGGGCTGCGGCGCCCGCTCCTATACCCGCCGGGTTCATTACGCAACCCGGTATGCCGTCAGCCGGGTGGTCTCGGAACGGATCATCCGGGATTATATCGCCGCCGGGAGGTATGATGTTGCAGACTACGGTATTGTGCTGGACGGCCGGGAAGAAAGGCGCCGTTACATTCTGAAGGCTATTCTGCATCAGGAGGGTTTGGCGCTTCCCGCTTACGAGGAACGGTTCGGCAGCTCCGCTCTGGAGGATTGCCCTGAGCTGCAGGTGCTGCTGAAGGCGGAGTGGGCTACCCGGATAGAGGAGACGGTTCGTCTGACGGAGGAGGGCCTGGCCCATTCCGATGCCATCGGAGACGAGCTGATTTCGCCGGAGGTGCGGCAGCGTATGGAAGGATTTATTTTCGCATGAGGGCGGTGTTGTATTACCGGGGGGCCTTGTCCTCCTGCAATTACGATTGCCCCTATTGCCCCTTCGGAAAAAAGACGGACAGTGCGCAAACTCTTGCCCGGGACCGGGAGCAGCTGTCCCGGTTTGTGGATTGGGCGGGTGCGCAGGGAAAGGCCGGGCACCGGCTGAAAATCTTTTTTAACCCTTATGGGGAAGGGCTGATCCATCGTTGGTACCAGACGGCCATGACGGAGCTGTCCCATATGGAGCATGTGGACAAGGTGGCCATCCAGACCAATCTTTCTGCGGGGCTGGCCTGGACGGAGGGCCTCAACCCGGACAAGGCGGCCTTCTGGGCCACTTATCATCCGGGGCAGGTGAGCGAAGCGGCGTTTTTGGCCCGTTGCGGCGAGCTGCACAGCAGGGGGATTCCCTTCAGTGTGGGAGCGGTGGGAGTAAAAAGCGCTTTCGAGGCCATTGCTTCGCTACGCCGGGAGCTGCCCGCCGACGTGTATCTTTGGGTGAACGCCTTCAAGGATCAGGCGGATTATTATCTGGAGGCCGACCGTTCTTTTTTAGGCGGAATCGATCCCCATTTTGAAAAGAATCTGAAGGATTACGAAAGCTGCGGCAAAGCCTGCCAGGCAGGCGAGTCCGTCTTCTACGTCCAAGGCTTCGGCCTGGTAAAGAGATGTTATCAGGACCGCCGGGTGCTGGGGCATCTGTACCGGGAGGGGCTGGAGGGGCTGTCCCGCCGGCGGCCGTGCGGAATGACAAGCTGCGGCTGCTATATCGGCTACATCCATCTGCCGGAGCTGCGGTTGGCGGATATATATGGGGAGAGGCTGCTGGAGCGGATTGCGAAGAGCGATGCGGGCCGGGACCTGCGCGGAGCCGGAATTAACGGAACCGGATGAACGGAACCGAAACCAGCGGAGCAGGGCGAGGCGGAGTAAGGCAAGGGGGAGCGGACTCATGGCAAGGGAGCGGCAAGAGCAGAGAGAGCAGCAAGAACGGCATGGAGAACCGCAAGAACAGCATGAGCAGGGAAAACAGCAAGAGCGCGGAGAACAGCAAAAGCAGCAAGGCTGGACAATCTGGATGACAGGGCTGCCCAGCGCCGGAAAAACCACAACAGCTCTGGCTTTGGCGGAAAAGCTGGCGGATTTGGGCTATGCCGTGGAATGTCTGGACGGGGACGAGCTGCGGCGGCACATTGGCTCGGGTCTGGGCTTCACCCGGGAGGACCGGATGGAAAATGTGCGCAGGGCGGTTTATGTGTGCAGTCTTTTGAACCGGCACGGCGTGAACGCGATTGTTTCCATGGTAAGCCCGTATGCGGATATGCGGGCTTATGCCCGCAGTCAGCTGCCTCTTTTCTTGGAGGTGCATATCGATTGCGCCCTGTCCGAATGTGAGCGGCGGGATGTGAAGGGGCTGTATGCCAAAGCCCGGCGGGGAGAGATTCCGCTGTTTACGGGGATATCCGACGTGTATGAGCCTCCGGAGCGCCCGGAGCTGACGCTTCATACAGACCGGTCCGGGATGGAGGCCAACATCCGCCTGCTTCTGGAGGAGCTGCTTTCCAGAGGGATGCCTTCGGCCCGCTCCTTATTCGGGGACTAGAGTCTCATTTATCTGCGGCGCCTGTCTGCCGATATAATTCATGACGACACGGCGGAAGGGCGGTGCTGGGATGAATCAAAAGGAGCTGGAGGAGCAGCTGCAGGCGTTTTTTGAGCATAATCCTCTGGATAACGATATGGTGTATCTGAAGCAATTTGTGAAGGATCACCCGGATAACAAGCTTTCCTGGTATCTTCTGGGCAAGGAGTATGCGCTTCGGGACAAGCACGGAAAAGCGCGTTATTGCTTTGCCCAGGCGGGTGAGGTGTACGAGGCCTTTGAGAAAAAGAAGGTTCGTCTGGGGCTTCTGGAGGAGCTCAAGGCGGAGGAAGGAACTGCCGCCGGAGGCGCAGGCCGCAAAAAACGGGCAAGGCTGGTCGCCAAGCTGGCGGGAGCGTTTATTGTTGCGCTGCTGGCCGGCTCTTACATACTGGGGAGCGGCGTTCTCCATGAGGAGGCCGACGACGGGTCCGGCGGTGCGGATGGGTCGGAAGCGATTGCGGAGGCTCCCGAAAGCGGAGGCCTGCGGATTCTGTATACCGATCCGGTGGCGGGCCGGGGGGAGGAGCTTTGGAAGCAGGTGGTCCAGCCCGGACAGGCTCCCGGCGGCAAAACCTTGATAGTGGAGGGGATTCCCACCTCCGACGGCAAGTGGATCAACGGTCTCCGCTCCCCTGCTTTGTTGGCCAGCGCGGAGAGCGCCGCTTCCGGCAACGGGGTGAAGGTGGACTATCTTCAGCAGGCCTGGTGCAATTGCACTCCCCAGGAGAGCGGGGAGGCCGCGGCGGCGGTGTCCGCCTGGTTCCAAAGCCAGGAGCAGGATGTGATTTTGCGCTCGGCGGTGAAGGCCTATCAAAGCCGGTACGGTACGGCGCTGCCGGAGACCCTGGATGGGGTAATCCGGAATTTTCCGGATAATCTGCTGCCGGGTTATACGGAGGAGATGAAGGCGGCGTATGAGGCACTGCGGAATGCCGCTTCCCAACCGGGAGCGGCTTCGGGCAGCGGTGTGCCGGGGGCCGGAGGGGGCCAAACCGGAGCCGGCGGGATGCCGGTACTTTTTAGCGAGCCGCTGGAAATTGTGGTGGACCGGCAAAATTACCGGCTGGCCCTGGTAAGCGGCCGGTTTATATTGCGCAGCTACCCGGTAGGCTTGGGCGGGGACAAAACTCCGGAGGGCGTGTTCACCATCTCCGTCAAAGTCAAAAACCCCAACGGCAGGGACGATGGGGACTTTGGTTCCAGAGGCATGCAGCTGTCGGATACCGACTATGCCATTCATGGCACGAAAGAGCCGAGGAGCATTGGAGAAGACCGCTCGCTCGGCTGCATTCGGATGCTTAAAGCTGATATTGAGGAGTTATTCGACATGGCTCCTTCCGGAACCAAGGTGACCATCGGCACCGGTCTGCTTCCGGCGGATATTCTCCGAAGCGAATCGCCGTTTCGCATGCCGGCCCTGCGCCAGGAAACCAATCCGGGCAAAATCTACCGCTGGCTGTAGATTAACCGTTTACAATGATCAGCACGGAAACAAGCACAACGATGGCGCCAACAATGGAGGCCGTCCAAATAAGAGCCTTTTTATTCACTTCGTTGTCCTTTTTCTTGGTGCGGGCCAAAACCGGAGCCTGCTTCTTTATGGACATGTATGATCGCCCTTTCTTCTCACGATATTGAACACTCTTATTTTAGCACAATCCGCCGAAGGTGTACCAGCACCCCTTTACAAATTCGCCCTGTAGGCTTCTGATCTTCTTGCAAACCTTGGAAGGATGGGGTTTAATAATGAAGGAGACAGATGCTAAGGTGTGTCTGATAACTCCGAGGGGAGCAGATTTTGCAGAATTTTCGTTCCAGGCAAGGCACTTTCGTGAAGGCGTACCGGGGGTACTTCAAGCGGAAGTAACGCAGTATGGGGCGAAAAGGCGGTGAAAGATGCCCTCAAGCGGGTTTTCAGACACGCCCTCACGAAGTCAGCTTTGCCTTGCGGCAAAGCTCAGTGAATGCTTACGAAGTTGAACTTTGCTTACCAGCAAAGTTCTTGGGAGGAAGCCGGATGGACGGAAGAGATTGGAGCAAGTTTTTGCTCCCATACGAGCAGTCGGTGGAGGAGCTGAAGGTGAAGTTCAAGCTTCTGCGGACGGAACTGAAGTCTCGTGAGGAATATTCGCCTATTGAGTTTGTAACGGGACGGGTCAAGAAAATTTCCAGCATACTGGCCAAGGCCAAAAAGCTGAATGTGCCCATGGACCAGTTGGAGAGCGGGATTGAGGATATTGCCGGCATCCGGATTATGTGCCAGTTCGAGGAGGATATCGAACGGCTGGCGGAGCTGATTGCCGACCGCAAGGACCTGAAGGTGCTATACTGCAAGGACTATATCCGCAACAAGAAGGAAAGTGGGTACCGCAGCTATCATATTATTGTGGAATATCCGGTGCAAACCTCGTTGGGGATGAAGAATATATTGGCCGAAATCCAGCTGAGGACGCTGGCGATGAATTTTTGGGCCACTATCGAGCATTCCCTGAACTACAAATATCATGGCACCATTCCCGCGGATATCAGCGAACGGTTATCCAAGGCGGCGGAAGCGGCTTACCGGCTGGATAAGGAGATGTCCAGCATCCGGGATGAAATTGTGGAATCCCAGAAGCTGTTTGAGGACCATTCCATTCTGGTGTCCAAGGTGCTGAATCTGATTCAGGTGCTGTACTTTTACCGCAGGGGCAAGGAGGCGGCGGAGTTCCAGCGCAGGATCGAGGAAATCTGGGAATCCAACGAGCTGTCCAAACTGTACGGGCTGGCCGATGAGGTGGAAAAGGCGGTAATCAAGGCAAGAGAGGCCTTTAGGACCAAGCCGGACGGGGAGCAGGGATCATGAGGGGCTACGAGGAGTTATATGTGGCCTTCATCTATTATTTTAATATTGAACGGGACTATTTTGAGTGCCATGAGGTAATGGAGGCGCTGTGGCTGGAGGAGGGCCGGAATCCCATCTTCCAGGGGCTTCTGCAGATTGCTGTGGGCTTGTACCATCACCGCAACGGCAATGTCAGCGGCTCCATCAAGCTGTTCTCCCAAGGCATTGCCAAGCTGGAGGCGCAGCCGGACATCCTGCACGGCATCCGGCTGGGGAAGCTGGTGGAGGAGTCAAGGGTGTATACGGCCAAGCTGAACAGGCTGGATGAGGAGCCCTTCGAGTTCTATGATCTGGATATCGAGATCACCGATCCGGTTCTGGCGGGATTGGTGGAGGAGATGAAGCGGAATCCTCCCGAAAAAGAAGAATAGCGCGCGGCTGCCCTGTGAGCGGGGCGGCCGTTTTTTACCACATCAGCGTATATATCGGGAAGCGCGGCAGGGCAATTGCGTTAGACTCTGTACGAAACATGCCCCTATGCGTTTCTAACGTGGCTGCGCTGTGGTTTTGTTCCTTGACGTACCTCTGAGCGACCGCGGTAGCCGCGATCTTTCCAACGGACATTCTGAAGAGGTTTGTCCTTCTGACGCATACAAAACCCGGATACAGAAATCCGGTTTCTGTGCTCCCTCTACATTGAGCGGACAGAGAATCCGTTATTTTCCGAAATTGATCCGTTTTCAGATTTACACGGACAGACGTTCCGTTATTTTGCTCCAGAAGGCGTGGAATCCCCCGCTTTTTCAGATTTAACGGATCGTGAGTCCGCGTGGAAGAAAAAAAGGCGGATTTTAGCGAAATAACGGAACCAGAGTCCGCCAAACTCAAACTCAAACGTCCTGATAAACACGCAGCTCCAAAGGCCGCCGCAGACGTTTTTCTTACCACATTGGAATGTTTAAGTTCTTTACAGCTAGGAGTTTTTCTCAATGCGGGGGCGTACCCTCTGGAGGAAACCTCCTGTCCGCTATTCTCACAAACGCAATTCTTTTTCTGGTAAACGGATACATAATTCTTTATACTGGGAGAGGAAAGTGCTAAAATCCCCCTAAATTAATGATGAGGAGTGAAGGAACGATGCAAGCCATTGTGAAGAAGCATGAAGGCTTTATTGCGGAGACCTGGGACAAAATCGTCGGCAAGGTTACGGTAACGGCCAACCGGATTCAAGACGGAATGCCCTATACCACACATGACGGAAAGTATGACGATTGCCAGGAGTCCGATCCCAGCTGGTGGACCAATTCCTTCTGGTCGGGTATTCTGTGGCATATGTATAAAGGCACGGGTGTTGAAACGTTTAAACAATATGCCGGGAGCATTGAAGCCAAGCTGGATCAGGTGCTTCACCAATATGATGAGCTGCATCACGATGTAGGCTTCATGTGGTTATTGACCAGTGTGATGAACCACGAATTGACAGGGGACGAGCAGGCCAGAAGACGGGCCATGCTGGCAGCCAGCGTTCTCTCCTCCCGGGGAAACATTGCCGGCGGCTACATCCGGGCATGGAACGGCAACAATGCAGGCTGGGCGATTATTGACTGCATGATGAATATCCCTCTCCTGTTCTGGGCCAGCCAAAAGAGCGGGGACAGCCGCTTCAAGCATTTGGCCATGATGCATGCGGACAAAACCATGGAGGCTTTTGTGCGGAAGGACGGATCGGTTAACCACATTGTCATTTTTGACGAGTTTACCGGTGAAATGCTGGAAACTCCCGGCGGACAAGGGGTGCAAAGCGGCTCCTCCTGGTCCCGCGGTCAAAGCTGGGCAGTGTACGGCTTTGCTCAAGCCTACCATTGGACAGGCAAGCAGGAGTATCTGGATGCCGCCAAACGTGTGGCCCATTATACTCTCACCAATTTGGCGCTCACCGGCTATGTCCCCCTGTGCGATTACCGGCAGCCTGCCGATTCAACCCAGTTGGACAGCAGCGCGGGGGCCATTACCGCCTGCGGCCTGATCGAAATCGCCAAGGCTGTGCCGGAGGAGGAGCAGGCGCTGTATCTGGAGTCGGCCATGCGGATTCTGAAGGCGCTGGACGAGAAGTGCGGGGTATGGGATCTGTCCGACGAATGTCTGCTGACAGACGGAACCTCCCAGTATAAGCCGGGGGACGGCGGCAGATACAATGTGAAGAACGGCGCGCTGATTTACGGCGATTTTTATTATGTGGAGGCCATTGCGAAGCTGCGGGAGCTGCTGGGCTAAAGACGGGCAGAACCGCTTGGAGGGTACCCGGAATGGAAATGGATGCGTTTGATTTGCTGCGGCAAAAATGGGCGGATATGCTGGTTGGAAGCCGGCTGGATGCCGCCGACCCGGATATCCGCTTCGGGCTGGACCGGCTTGCCGGGGAGGCGCAAGGCTGGCGAAGCAGCCTCGCCCGTGGCGAGGAGCGGCGGGAGCTATGGGATGATCTGTCCAGCGGAAAGGTTTCCGCGCATATCACCACAGCCTTTGACCGGCTCAGGACCATGGCGGCGGCTTATGCGGCGGAGGGATCGGAGCTGCAGGGAGATGCCGGGCTGCTGCGGGAGTTGGCTGAAGCGCTGGCGTGGCTTTGGAGTCACCGTTACCGGGAGGGGAGCGAGCCTTACGGCAATTGGTGGGATTGGGTCATCGGCATTCCGCTGCGGCTTGCGGATATTTTGACGCTGCTGCATGGCCAACTGCCTCCGGCTCTTACCGCCTCCTTCCTCCGGGCAATTGCGGAGCATTCTCCCGTTGTGGATACCACCGGCGCCAACCGGGTGTGGAAGGCAACGGTATCCGCCTTCCTGGGGATGCTCGGAAAGGACGAGGCCAGGCTGGAGGCCGCCCGGGACGGGCTGACAGAGGTATTTGCCTATGTGATGGAAGGGGACGGCTTTTACGAGGACGGCTCCTTTGTTCAGCATGAGCATTTTGCCTATAACGGCGGATATGGGCTGTCCTTGCTGGGCCATGTTGCAAGACTCATGGTGCTGCTCGAGGGTTCGCCCTGGCAGGTAACCGATCCGGGCCGGCAGCACGTGTTCCGCTGGGTATATGATTCTTATGAGCCGTTCATCTATAACGGCGCGCTGATGGATATGGTCCGGGGGCGGGAAATTTCGCGGCATTACAGCTCGGATCACCGGATGGGGCACTTGGCCGTCCAGTCCATTCTGCTGCTCTCCGATATCGCAGAGCCGGAGAATCGGGCGGCCTTCCGGTCCATGGTCAAGCATTGGATCGGCTCGGATTCCTGCGGCGGTTTTTACCGGGATGCCGAGCTGACTATGATCAGTGCCGTCAAAAGGCTGATGGAGGATGAAACGGTGCCGCTTTTTCGCCCGCAGCACGGGTTCAGGCTGTTCGCGGCCATGGACCGGGCTGTTTACCGGCGGCCGGGCTTCGGGCTGGGTGTGAGTCTGCATTCCAGCCGCACCGCCAATTACGAAGCCATTAACGGGGAAAATCTCAAGGGCTGGCACACCGGCTCCGGGATGCTGTATTTGTATAACGCCGATGGGCTGCAGTTCAGCGACGGTTTTTGGCCGACGGTGGATGCCCGCAGGCTTCCGGGCACAACGGTCAGTCTGCTGCCCCGGGAGGAAGCGGCTTGTCAAGGCGCCAAAGGTGCAAACTCCTGGGCAGGAGGCGTTGCGCTGGCGGGGAGAGCCCGGCATCCTGGCGGCGGGGGGCGGCAGCCGGAAAACCCTCAACACCAACAGGAAAAAGGGGCTGCAATGGCTGGGGAGTTCGGCTCCTGCGGGATGGAGCTGCATGATCCGCTGACAGGGCTTGCGGCGCGGAAATCCTGGTTTCTGCTGGAGGATGAGATTGCCGCCGTAGGTTCGGGCATATCCGGAGCCGAGGCGGCCGATGTGGAAACCATTGTGGAAAACCGCCGCATTCCTGCCCTGCACCGTATGACTGTAGACGGCAGGCCAATGCCGGACGGCAGCGGGTGGCAGGAGGAGCTGGCCGGGGTGAGCTGGGTCCATTTGGCGGTCGGCGGTCCGGGCCGGGAAATCGGGTACTATTTTCCGGGAAAAGCCGATATTGCGGCTTTTCAGGAGACCCGGACGGGCACCTGGGAGGACATTAACCGCTACCTGCGGAAGCCGGAGCCTGTCACCCGGCATTATGCCGCATTGGTGCTGCGCCATGGGCGTAATCCGGTGGACGCGGCATACCGGTATGTGCTGCTGCCGGGAAGAAGTCCCGCTGAGGTCGAAGCATACGCGGAGCAGCCTGCCGTGGAGATTCTGGAGCATTCTCCACGGGTTCATGCGGTGTGGCATCGGGGGCTGGGCATTACCGGCGCCCACTTCTGGGAGAATGGGCCCTGCCTGCTCCGCCGGGCGGGCGCCGGTTGGATCACCGCGGTCGGAACGGCGGCGGTGATGCTCCGGGAAAGCCAGCGGGAGCTGGAGCTGGCGGTGAGCGACCCGGCCCGGCAGAATGCGGGCAGGCTGGAGATTGAAGTTCACGCTGCGGCATCGGCGGTGCTGGAGGCGGACGAGGGGATCGAGGTGCTGACCCTCAGCCCCACGGTGAAGCTGCGGATTGCCATGCCGGGAGCGGCCGGCCGAAGCTTCGTGATCCGGCTTGCCCGTTAGGGGCTGGAGCGGCAGGGGGCCTTGGCGTTGACGGAACTCAGCGGCCCTTAAATGGGAAAAATCCGGCCGCCGGCCCATTAACGGAACTTATCAGCCCTTACGTGACCCGGGAGCAGCCAAAAGCCGCTTTTTTGCCCAGATAAGAGCCGTTCAGTTCCGTAACGCCTTCAACATGCGCCGAAATCCCGTTTAAGCGCCTTACAGTTCCGTTGCGAGAAGGAGCGACCGCGTTTGTGGTCACAACAAAAACACCGGACCGCCAGGAAATTCATCCTGACCGGCATCCGGTGTTTTGTTTTGCCGCTTACGGACTTTTGTACTTATTGAGGAAGGCCTTGAACTTCTCGTAGGATTCCGCCGTCGGTTTGTTCTTCTCCATGGAGAAGCCGCCTTCGATGCGGTCCGCCTCCTGGCCGTCCTTGTAATAGATCAGCGTGGGGGTATATTGCAGCTTGTAATCGGTCCAGCCCTCTTTGAACTCCAGCAGATTATACATCTTCATGTCCACGCCCAGCTCCTTGGTCAGCGGAACCAGATGAGGGGTGGTGGCGACACAGTGAACACAGGTGGGCGAGAAGAAATAGACAAACATGGAGGCCTTATCCGACAGCTTCTGGGTCAGGTCAGCAGGCAGGATGATATTCTGGTAGTTGGGATTGTCCAGCTGCTTCACCGTCATGGAGTCCAGCTGGGAAGCGGGGACGCCGTAAACATTGTCGTCTTGGGCTTTGAGGGACGCTTTGTTGACGAAGAACAGAATGACAAACACACCGAGAATGATACCGAGATAAATCATCATTTTCTTCAACGTTTACGCACCTCCTCCGAAAGGTCTTAGTCCAAGTTATTGACTCTTATTCTTGGTATAGTATAGCATAGAACCATTCGGGGTTGGCAAATGAAGCGGGCTTCCTTTTTAGAAAAGAGTGAGATGAAATGGACAATCAATTACCGGAAGCATTCCGCAAAAAAATGCGCCGTCTGCTGGGCGAAGAGGAATACGGGGCTTACCTGGCTTCCTTTGGGCAGGAGCGGCATTATGGCCTAAGAAGCAATCCGCTGAAGCTGACGGCGGAAGAACTGGGGGAACTGTCGCCTTTTGAGTTGACGCCGGTTCCGTGGTGTCCCACCGGTTATTATTACGGGGAAACCGCGCGACCCGGCAAACATCCGTATTACCATGCGGGAATGTACTACATTCAGGAGCCCAGCGCCATGATCCCGGCGGAGCTCTTGGATGTCCAACCCGGAGACCGGGTGCTGGACCTGTGCGCCGCCCCCGGCGGCAAAACCACCCAACTGGCGGGCAAGCTCCAGGGCCAAGGCTTCCTGGCCGCCAATGACAACAGTCTGGACCGGGTGAAGGCCTTGACCAAAAATGTGGAGCTGGCCGGCATCCGCAATGCCATGGTCACCCACGAAACGCCGGACCGGCTGGCGGAGCGCTGGCCGCAAGCCTTCAATAAGATCCTGGTGGACGCCCCCTGCTCCGGCGAGGGCATGTTCCGCAAGGACGAGGATATGATCCGCCAGTGGGAAAAGCATTCCGTGGCCGTCTGCATGGCTATGCAGGAGGACATTCTGCGGGACGCGGCGCGGATGCTGGCAGCCGGCGGACGGCTGGTATACTCTACCTGCACCTTTTCGCCGGAAGAAAATGAAAGCATGATCGCCGGCTTCCTGCGGCAGCATCCCGATTTCCGGGTGGTGCCCGCTCCGGCGGCCCACGGCTTTGTTCCGGGGCGGCCGGACTGGGCCGCGGAAGCAAGAGGGGCCGAAGCTCCCGATGCGGCAGAGCTGGAGACGGCAGGCGCCGTCCGGTTATGGCCCCACCGGATCAAGGGAGAGGGGCATTTTGCCGTAATTCTGGAAAAACAATCCCCCAAAACGCCTTTTCACAGAAAAGAGGGAACGGACAGCGCCGCGGAGCCGGTAAGCCTACCGGCGGCAGCTTCCCGGCAGGACCAAGGCCGCTCCGGCGGAGGCAGCCGGCCCGCTCTTGAACGGGCCGGGTCCCACCCGAAGGCCCGCCAAACCGGCCAACCCGGCGGCGGCCGGGGCTCTGCGCTTGTGCGAACAGCCCCGCCGGACTTGGCTCCTTGGGAGCAATTCGTCAAGGACAACCTGACCCAACCGCTGGCGGGCACACCGGTTTTATTCGGGGAGCGGCTCTATCTGGCGCCGACAGTCAGCCTGCCCGTGGCTGAGCTCAAGATTTACCGCCCCGGCTGGTACGCCGGCGAGCTGAAGCGGGGCCGGTTCGAGCCCTCTCACGCCCTGGCCATGGGGCTGTTCCGCAGCGATGCCCGGCGGGTGCTGTCCTTGCCTGCGGCTTCTCCCCAGATCATCCACTATTTGAAGGGGGAGACCCTGGAGGTGGAGGAATCGGCGCTGGATTGTGCGGACGGCACCTCCCCCAAGGGTTATGTGCTGGTATGTGTGGACAGATTCCCTTTGGGCTGGGGCAAATGGAACCAGGGGATGCTGAAGAACGAATATCCTGCAGGATGGAGATGGGTATAGTGAAACAAACCTTGCGGCTGGATAAGCTTCTGGCCCACTCCGGCTTCGGAACGAGAAGCGCCATTAAGCTTCTGGTCAAGCGCGGCGGGGTTCAGGTGAACGGCAAAACGGCCAAGGACAGCGGCCAGCAGGTCAACCCGGAGCGGGACGAGGTGCTGGTGGACGGCAAAAAAGTGGTCTACCGGGAATTTGTTTACCTCATGCTGCACAAGCCTCCCGGCTATATCTCCGCAACCGAGGACACCCGCGATCCCACTGTGCTGGATCTGATCGGCGAGGAATACGGCCATTTCGACCTGTTTCCGGTGGGAAGGCTGGACAAGGATACGGAAGGGCTGCTGCTGCTCACCAATGACGGCAAGCTGGCCCATGAGCTGCTTTCGCCGAAAAAGCATGTGCCAAAAACCTACTTCGCCCGGGTAACGGGCGGTCCGGTGAACGAAGCGGACAGCGCGGCATTCCGCGCCGGTGTCCGGCTGGACGACGGCTACGTGACTCTGCCCGCCCAATTGAACATACTGGAGCCCGGCGATGCCGAGAAAGGATCAGAGGCGCGGATTGAGCTGACCATTATGGAAGGAAAGTTCCATCAAGTGAAGCGCATGTTCGAGGCCGTCGGCAAAAAGGTCGTATATTTGAAGCGGATCAGCATGGGCTCCCTGTCGCTGGATCACACCTTGGCGCTGGGCGCTTACCGGGAGCTGACGGAGGAGGAGCTTTCTTCTTTAATCTTATAGACATAGATCCCACAGGAGGAGAGATGCGAGAGATGGATCAGCCTTACCGCTTGATTGCCCTTGACGTAGACGGCACCCTGTTGAATGATGAGCATCAGCTGACGGAGGGGACCAAAGAAGCCGTCCGTCTGGCCCATGAGGCCGGCGCTACTATTGTGCTGTGCACCGGAAGGGGTCCCAGCAACTCCTTCTATCTGATGGAGGAGCTGGGCTTCCAGGGGGTCCTTATCGCCCATAACGGCGCCGCCACTGTTATGTCGGAGGACAAGCGCCTGATTCACAGCTTTGCGTATCACATGCATGATCTGGCGGGGCTGGTGGCATACTGCCGCGAAACCGGCATCCATTATGACGCCAATACCGCATTTGACATGTATATCGACCGGATTACCCCCCGGGAGCAGGATATGTATGTGAAATACGGAATCCGCCCCATTCGGGTGGAGGATGTGGTTATGCTGCAGGAGCCTGTGCAAAAATTCACAATGTTCGGCACCATGGAGCGGATGGACCAACTGGAGGCGGAATGGCCGCAGATCGGCTGTGAAATGTCGCCTATCCGCAGCGGCGATTTTTTCGTGGATGTGATGCATCCCGAAGCAACCAAGGGAAATGCCCTGAAAAAGCTGGCGGAAAGCCTGGCTGTTCCCCGGGAGCAGGTGCTGGCAGTGGGCAATTATTATAATGATATTGCCATGCTGGAATTCGCCGGATTAGGCGTAGCCGTGGCCAATTCCCCGGACAAGGTCAAGGAGGCCGCCGATCTGGTGACGGTCTCCAATAATGAGGAGGCGGTGCGCGGCATTCTGGAGCAATATGTGCTGGGCAGCCGGTAAAGGGAGCATTGGGAAACGCTTCCAATACGATCAAAAAAGAACGCCGCTCCCGTGCCGGGGGAAGGCGTTCTTTTTTGGCGCTGCGCGGCCGGGTTGAAGGGGCAAGGATCATCTCGTCCGCACAGGCACCCTTAGGTTCATTGGTGTTAACCGGGACGGATTAATAGAGGAATCCGCGGGAAATGATGACCAGAAGAATAAAGAGAACCAGGATAACACCTGTAGTAGTGAAGCCGCCGGCTACTGCGCTCATGATGATTCCTCCTGTTTAAGTTAATGTACCGACTCTCTTGCACCTATTTGCGATCGTTGCGCCGTCTTGGCAGGAACCGTGTTTCTTTTTCCCGGATGTCTGTCGGCCTGATGTATCATATGCCGTCCTGCCCCTATGGTCGTAGACATCTGCCCGGGTGAATAGAAATTGGGCACAGTAGGCATTCTTAATGAAGGGATACCGATTACGAGCTGGAGGCGATGATCCATGGCGGAAGTGGTGCTCAGGCCGGATCTGAAAACGGCGGGCGGAGAAGCAAACGATATTGTGGTGAATGGCCGTTTTGCCGGGACACTGGTGCTGGTCTACCGGGAGGGGGAGCGGCTTTCCGGAGCGGTGCAGCTGGAGACGGATCATCTGGACGCAAGGGAAGCCGAACAGGTTAACCGGTTTGTGGACTGTTATGTCCGGGATTTGGCCGGGGCCATAGGCGTGGAGGATTATGAAGCGGTGGTGACCCTGGGCAGCTGCCATCACATTCTGTCTGCGGACTCCTGGCAGCGGGAAACGGACGATCCGGAGCAGCTGTATGAGGATGAGCCGGAGGTAATCTGGGTATCCGATGACGAGGATGCCCTGGGTGACTGGGATTTCTATGAGCCGGAAACGGTCCTGATGGACGAGGCGGAAATGGGCTATGCGGATGAGGAGGATGACGGGGAGACAGGTTTTTACGAGCTGATCCCCACCCGGACCGGGGCAAACCATTCGGAGTATCATGTCTACGATGAAGGTGGAGAATGGGCCGCGGAGCTGATTATCCGCCAGACCGGCGGCGGTCTTGTGGCAGATGTGCATTGGATGTTCCAGCCGGAGACGGAGGAAATGGACGCTTTGGCCGATCACATCGCCGATGAGCTGGAGGAGCGGGTTTCGGACGGGTTCCGGCTTAACCACCGCTACGAGGGGACTATTCTGGAAACGGCGGACTATGCCCAGGAGGATATTGGCGACAGCGCGGATTACGTTGACAACGGAAGCTTTGCCGCCGGGCAAAGCGAGGATCAGGACTACCGGGTTATTCTCGCCCGGGATGACCAGGATATGCTGACGTACGAAATCTACGACCGTTTCAGAGCTTATCCCATGGGCACCGCTACAGTGGACATTAGCCGAAGGCAGCTGTCCGGCTTTATTGATTTCCGGGATTCCTCCGTCCAGCCCGGCGACCGGGAGCGGATCGCCGCGCTAATCATGCATGAGCTGGACAAGGAAAAGGACTACAGCCGGATCAGCTTCACCATGCTGGCCCGGAATAAGCCGATAGATGAAGTGATTTTCGAGAACGAGCCGTTCCATTAAAAACGGGCATCCAATTTCAAAAAAGCCGCAGACCGCTTCCTTAAGGAAACGGTCCGCGGCTTTTGCGCGAGCTGCGGGAATGTATGCGGTTTATGCGTTCAGCTTCAGAATCTGGCCGGGGTAAATGTTGCTTGAGGCCAGGCTGTTCCAGCTTTTGAGCATGTCTACGGTTACGGACAGCTTCTGGCTGATGCCCCATAGGGTATCCCCGGTTTGGACGGTATAATGGGGCCTTTCCGCTGCCGGGTTGCCCATCTGGAGATCCGGCTCGGCAATATAAAGCTGCATCCCCGGCGCCAAGGCGTCTCCCTTGACGGTGCTCCAGTTCCACGTGCGCAGGCTGTTCAAGGAAATGCCGGTGGTTTGGCTGATTTTCCACATGGTATCGCCGCTTTGGACGGTGTAGGTCAGAGGGATGACCCTCTTGACAGCCATAAAGCGGGTTTGCCAATAAGAAGTGGACAAGGGGGTAATGGTTACGCCCTTGCTGGCGGATGCGTGCAGCATCTGGTTGTCGCCCAGGTAAATGCCTACATGGCCGGCTTTATCGGGATAGGTATTGTCCCGGAAGAACAGCAGATCGCCGGGTTGGGCGGTGGCCATGGTAACGGCGATGCCTTCCTTCATCTGGTCATTGGCTGTCCGCGGCAAATTGATGCCGTTTTCGATAAATGCCCGGAAGGTGAAGGAGGAGCAGTCGAAATTCTTGGTTTGGGACGGGTCTGCGCCGTACAAATATGGAGTGCCCAGATATTTGCTTCCCGAGGCAATAATCTTATCGCCAATAGAGGTTTTGGCCGAAACGGCAGCCACGGCAGAGACGGACTCGGTAGCGGCAAAAGCATGGGCCGGAGCCAGGGCGCCAAAAAGCAAAACAACGCCAAGGGCAGTCTGCTGAAGTCGTTTGTTCATATCCGATTCCTCCCTTATTGGACTGGTATCTCGTCGGTAGACCCAGTATAAATGGGGGGAACGACCGGGAACAACGGATAAATTTTGGAAGCAGGCCTGCCCTTGCCTGATTTTGGTTGATGGCAAGGCGAAAGGGTAAAAAGCAGTAGACGCTTGTTGACCTGCCGCGGTTCGGCGGTTTATCTGGACCGGAGGCCCTTGGGGTAATGGTTCTTGAGCTGTCCGGCGGCACACTTGGCCCAACCCAAAGGTTGGCAATCCGCGCATACGGGCACCCATCCGTCCGGCAGGTCGGAAGGCGCGGGAAGCACCTCTCCCCGGAGGTAAGCGGCCAGCTCCGGCGAGGAGGCGGGAAAGCTTACCGTCCGCCGGAAGGCGGCGGTTGGCATGGCCAATGCCAGGGCGTGGGCGGGCTCCACCCGTTTTTTGCGGATGGAGGCCAGGTGCAGGCCGGGCCGCGGGGACTTAAGCCCTGCAAGCAAGGCGCTGCGGAAGCGGCCCTCCCGGCCGGAAGGGAGCCAATACAGCTGCTCCCCGAACAGGAGGGGTTCTCCCGGCGGCAGCAGCTCCTTCCGGGTGAACGCGGTCTCGGCAAACTCCCGGAACAGCCTCCAGGCCTCCGCCGTCTGGGCGGAAAGGGGACCCGGCTTGTCCGGCCGCCCCGCTTTGCCGGATTTGCGGCTCTGCGGCTCCTCCGTTTCCTCCCCGACCAACCGGAGAACGGCGACAAAATGGCCTTCCCCTCTTACTTTATGGGGCCAAAGCCGTTCTGTCCGCAGCAGGGTGAGAGCCGGATATTCCCGCAGCACGGCCGACACCAGCTCCTCATTCTCCTTGCGGTTGAAGGTGCAGGTGGAGTAGGCGATGGTGCCGCCTTTTTTGAGCATGGCCAGGGCGTGGCGGAAGATGTCCAGCTGTCTGGCGGCGCACATTTCCACATGGGCCGGGGACCATTCCTCCCGGGCCGCTTTATCCTTGCGGAACATGCCCTCCCCGGAGCATGGGGCATCCAGCATAATCTTGTCGAAGAAGCGGGGAAAGCGCTCTGCCAGCCGGTCCGGAGGCGATTGGACCACAATGGTATTGGCGGCGCCCATCCGTTCTATATTTTCAGCGAGAATCTGGGCCCGGGCCGGGTGAATTTCATTGGAGACCAACAGGCCGTCTGGACCGATCATGGCGGACAACTGGGTGGACTTGCCTCCCGGTGCGGCGGCCAGATCCAGCACGGTTTCTCCCTTCGCGGGGGCGAGCAGCTCCGCCGAGGACATGGCGCTAGGCTCCTGAAGGTAATAGAGGCCTGCGGCGTGGAAAGGATGTTTGCCCGGCCGGGTCTCTTCCCGGTAATAGTAGCCGGTGGGGCACCAGGGAACCGGCTCCAGGCCGAACATGGCGGCAAGCTGCTCCCATAACGGGCTGCCGGGCTGCACCTTTTGCGGCTGAAGCCGCAGCCCATAGGCCCGCAGACCCTCGTAGCTGGCCAGGAACGGCTCCAGTTCGTCGCCCAGCTGGCCGGACATCTGGCGGATAAAATCTTCGGGCAATGAATGAGGCATAATGGAAGTAGCTCCTTGCTGTGTAGTATTATAAAGTCATAGTAATACAAAAAGCGCGATTTTCCAAAGCGGCCGGACAATTTCCTCATGGAAACCTTCCAGGGAAAACCCGCGTATACTACATGTAGCGACAAAATACACCTTCGGTCTGCATAAAAGCAGCCGGACGCCGAGGAGGGAAGCCCGTGAATAAAACAAACCGATTGCTCCGGCTGCCGGCCGCGGGAATCGCGGTGGCGGCATGTCTCTTGCTGTGGGGGGCGCAGCCCCCGTCCGCCCATGCCGGTTGGGTGGACCGGGTCCGTGATGTGTTCCAGGTTCCCGGCGAGGTGGACAAGCTGAAGGAGCAATATAATGAGATGAAATCCGGCTACGACGCCACGGTGGAGCAGCTGGAGGAAACCCGCCGCCAAGCCCAGGAAGCCCAGAAGCTTACGGAGGACTACCGCCGGACCCAGGAGCAGCTCCTGGCCGACAATGCGGCGCTGGCGGAGCAAAACCGGCAGCTGGCCGCCACTCTGGAGGAGCTGAAGGATTCGGAAGCGGCCCGGGCCAGACAGGCGGAGCGCATTAAACGCCTCATCTGGACGGCGGTGCTGCTGGTTGCCGGATATTTCGGCATCAGCCGGGTGGCCAGATATGTGATGCGCGCCCGGGTGAGACGCTGACTTGGCTATATTCGCTATATATAGATTCGACTGTAGCAGAAAGATTCGACGACAACAGAAAGATTCAACCAAAACGGAGGCGGCGCGCCATGCACATCGGCCATCATCATCCGGAAGAGGCGGAGAACGGGCGGGTTGAGCGTTTTAAGCTGGAGGCGGGGGAGCAGGTGTCGCTGCTATACCCCGGCCAGATTATCGCGTACCGGGGGGAGCCCCAGGGCAGAGCCGACCGCTTCATGACCTTGAAGGGCATGTACCGCAAACGGAAGCTGCTGCAGGCGGACATTACCGGCCCCTGCGAATTTCTGACCGCGCTTCCCCACGGCTTTTATCTGAAAACCTTGCCTATCCGCGGCAACAGCGACCTGCTGTTTGAATTCCGCAATCTGTTTTTTTATACCCCCGGCATACATATGGAGCATAAGGTTCTGCAATTGAAAAAAATGATTGTGACCCGGGACTGGATGAAAATGAAGCTGTCCGGAGAGGGGCTGGTGGGCATTCTAACCTACGGTCCCTTGTATGAAATCGAGCTGGATGAGCGGGAGCCGCTGTTTGTGGACGCCCGCTGCGTGGTGGCCATGCCGGAGAACGCCAGCCTGAAGCTGTGCGTATACGGCAATCATCTGGCCAGCCAGCATATGAACTACCATTGGAGCATGACCGGCAACGGCGTGGCCTTGGTGCAGGGAAGCCTGGCCGGGCCGGAGCTGGAGAAGGAGCACCGTCAGGACGGGCTGATCAAGCGGGTGCTGCGGGAGGTTATTCCCTTCGGCGGCGTATTTATCAAATAAACAAGCAAAAAAGGAGGTTTGCGCCCTATGGCGGAAAATGCGGCATATCATACACCGGTTTCGGTGCTGGATTTGGCTCCGGTTCTAAAAGGCGGCAGCATCGCGGAGACCTTGCACAACAGCCTGGATTTGGCCAGACATGCGGAGGTCTGGGGCTACAAGCGCTACTGGCTGGCGGAGCACCATAATATGGCGGGGGTTGCCAGCTCGGCGACCTCATTGGTCATCGGCTATATCGCCGCCGGCACCGCCAGCATCCGGGTGGGCTCCGGCGGCATCATGCTTCCCAACCATGCGCCCCTGCTGATCGCTGAGCAGTTCGGTACCCTGGAATCCCTGTATCCGGGCCGGATTGATCTGGGTCTGGGCCGGGCCCCGGGCACCGACCAGCCGGCATCCCGCGCCATCCGGCGGGGACTGGCCGCCTCGGGACAGGATTTCCCGGAGCTTCTGGAGGAGCTGCGCTCCTATTTTGACGGCACCAGCGTTGGGGTCCAGGCGGTGCCTGGGCAGGGATTGCGGGTGCCCATCTGGCTTCTGGGCTCCAGCGGCTTCAGCGCCGAATTGGCCGGGCGGCTGGGGCTGCCCTTCGCCTTCGCCAGCCATTTCTCCCCGGATTATCTGCTCCCGGCGCTGGATTTGTACCGAAGGAGCTTCACTCCCTCGGAGGTGCTGGACAAACCCCACGTTATGGTGGCCATCAATATATTCGCCGCGGATACGGACGAGGAGGCGCGCCGGCTGTCCACCTCCCAGCAAATCCAGTTCCTGCGCCTGATCCGGGGCGGAGGCGGCCCCCTGGAGCCTCCCGTGGAATCCATGGAGGAGCTGTGGCCGGGGGAACGGGAGCGGATCATTGTGGAGAGCCAGCAGCGCTATTCGGTTATCGGCAGCAAGGAAACAGTCAGGAGCCGGATGCGGCATCTGCAGGAGCTGACCGGTGCCGACGAATGGATTGCCTCGGGACAAATCTATGACCACCAAGCCCGGCTGCGCTCCTATGAAATTTTGTCCCAGGTGGTGCGGGAGGGGTATTGAGAGGTTGTAATGCTGTGTGTTCGTGTTTATCCGTCCGGTTGGAAGTTGGAAACCGGGCGGATTTTTTGCTTTTGCGGGAGTGAGGCGGGGCGAGCGGTTATGGGGGCGGGGCTGTGCGGTCAACAGAGCGGCGCGGCGGGCTGGTGGCAGGCGGCAGGCGGCAGGTGATAGTTATAATGAACGAAACCGACATCCAGTTTGCTTCAACGTAGGTTAATTTGGAAATAATGGGA
>NZ_QMFA01000018.1 GCF_003285005.1 Paenibacillus sp. YN15
TGGACTACTCATAGCTTTAAGCTTTTTAGAACCCCCAGTCGAACTGGGGGTTTTCGTATACAAAAAAAGAGCAGCCAGCCGGCTGCTCTCCCCCGTTTATTCGCCTGCTTCTGATTCGCCTGCCTCTTATTCCTCTGCTCCGGCATCCGTAGCACCGCCGCCAACGCCTTGCGGATAGGCCTTTTTCAGAAAATCCACCGATTGGACGATTAGCTCCTTGAGCACATCCACCCGGATATCCGCTACTTTGTTGATATACACACAGGCTTTGCCTGATGTGTGTTTGCCCAATTCCTGCAGCAGAGCCTCCCTTTGGGCATCGCCAACCGCAAAATAGAGGCTGATTTTTCCTTTCCTCGGCGAAAAACCCACCAGCGGCGCATCGCCCTCATGGCCGGAGGCGTACTTGTAATGATACGAGCCAAAACCGATAATGCTGCTGCCCCACAGCTTAGCCTGGCATCCCGTGGTTTCAGTGAAAATTTCCAATAACGCATAAGCATCTTCGCGCTTCTTCGGATTATCGACTGCTTCGATAAATTCGATGACACTGTGATCCGTTTCCTTGGTTTTTTGCTCGTACATCGCTTAAGCCCCTCCCTTCTCCCTTCTGTCGAAGCAAAAACTCCTCCGCCGGCGCTCACTCATGGAACACGGGGACGGAGGAATTTTGTAAAGTACATGAAGCCTCTACCGCTTGCCCGGATCGTAAGGCTCGCCCAGCGCCGCCGGGGCGCGGGCACGGCCTACGGCTCCCGCCAGCACCAGAATGGTGAGGACATAGGGCAGCATGAAGATGAACTCCTGGGGAATCCTGGCGGACCAGTCATACAGCTGCACCACGTTCCGCAGGGAGGTGGCGAAGCCGAAGAACACCGCCGCGCCGAAGGCGCCCAAGGGATTCCACTTGCCGAAGATCATGGCGGCAATGGCGATGAAGCCCTGGCCGGAGATAGTGTTATGGGTGAAGCTGGCGGTGGTGGTCATGGTGATGGTAGCTCCGCCCAAGGCGGACAAGGCTCCGCTGATAAACACCCCGATATAGCGGGTGCGCAGCACCTTGATGCCCACCGTATCCGCGGCGCTGGGATGTTCGCCCACCGCCCGCAGCCGCAGTCCGAAGGGCATTTTGTACAGGACATACCAAGCCACAAACACCAGGATATAGGCCAGATACGTAGGCGGATACGCCTGGAACAAGGCCGGACCGACAAAAGGAATATCCCCCAGCAGCGGGATTTTCACCTTGCTGAATACCTCCTGCAGGTTCTCCGTCTGGCCGGAGCCGTCGAAGAGCACTTTCACCAGATACACGCACAGCCCCGCGGCGAGGAAGTTGATGACCACGCCGCTGACCGTCTGGTCCGCCTTAAAGGTAATGGAGGCCACCGCATGGACAGCCGACAGCAGAATGCCCAGCGCCGCCGCGGCAAGCATACCCGCATAGGGAGAGAAAACACCCATCCCCGCTTCCTCGGCATAATAGCCGAACAACGCGGCGCCAAAGGCTCCCACCACCATCAAACCTTCAATTCCGATGTTGACCACACCGGATTTTTCCGAGAAAATACCGCCCAGGGCCGCCAGAATCAGAGGCGTGGAAAACACCAGGGTAATATTGATAATTTCCGCGAAGTTCATCCTGCCGCCTCCTTTTTGCGTCTGGCCGTAAAGGGCGCGAGCACCCACCGGACAAGACCGCTGGACGCCACGAAGAATATGATCAGCCCGATGACCACCCGGATAATTTCCGGCGGCACATCCGCCTCAAAGCTCATGCCCGCAGAGCCGTAGTTCAGGGAGCCGAACAGAATCGAACCCAGCAGGATGCCCACAGGGTTGTTGCCGCCCAACAGCGCCACGGCAATGCCGTCGAAGCCCAAGCCGCTGCTGGCCGCCGCCCGGGTCATGTAGCCAAATACCCCCAGGCCCTCGGTCACGCCCGCCAGTCCGGCAAACAAGCCGCTGATGAACATGGCCTTGATCACATTGCCGTTGACATTGATGCCGGCATATTGGGCGGCGTGGGGATTATGCCCTACAGCGCGGAGCTCGTAGCCCTGCCGGGTTTTCCACAGCAGAATATAGAAGACCGGAACCGCCAAGAGGGCCAGCAGCACGCCCCAATGCAGCCGGGAATCGCCGAACAGCCCGGACAGCCAGCTGGAGGTGATGGAGGCGCTGGGTTCGATTATTTTGGAGCGCTGGGTCTTTTCCTGCAGCAGGAAATGGCCGATCAGATAGTTGGCCAGATACAGGGCAATCCAGTTCATCATAATGCTGGTGATAACCTCGTTGACGCCGCGGGAGGCCTTCAGCCAGCCCACAATGGCGCCCCAGAGGCCGCCGCAGAGCATCCCGACAATAACGGCCAGCGGAGTATGGATGTAAGCCGGCAGGTCCAGCACAATGCCGATCCAGACCGAACCCAGCATCCCCATGGTAACCTGCCCTTCCGCGCCGATGTTGAAGAGGCCTGTCCGGTAAGCAAAGCCTACGGATAACCCGCACAGAAGCAGCGGCGTAATCCCCCGCAGAGTCTCTCCGATGTCATAGGGGGTGCCGACCACCTTCCCCGCCAGCGCTTTGTACGCCGCGAAGGGATTGAAGCCGCCGATAGCCATAATCAGGCCGCCGACAATAAGCCCCAGAAGAATCGCCACCAGCGGAATATAGGCGGAGTCCTTGACGAACACCTTCATCCATTTATTCATGCGCCGCTGTCTCCCTTCTGCTGCCCGCCATTAAGAGGCCCAGCTCCTGATCGTTGGTGTCCTCGGGACGCACCTCGCCCACCACTTTGCCCTCATACATGACCACAATCCGGTCGGAGAGCTTCATGATCTCATCCAGCTCGAAGGAGACTAGGAGCACTGCCTTGCCCTTGTCCCGCTGCTCCACCAGCCGCCGGTGAATAAATTCAATGGCGCCCACATCAAGCCCCCGGGTAGGCTGGGCCGCAATCAGCAGATCCGGGTCCTTGTCCAGCTCCCGGGCGATAATCGCCTTTTGCTGGTTGCCTCCCGAGAGGGAGCGGGCTCTGGCGTCGGTTCCCGAAGCTCTTACGTCGAAGTCCTTCACCAGCTTTTGGGCATGAACCTCCATGGCATTCTCATCCATAAAACCGCTGCGGTTAAAAGGCGCTCTAAAGTACGTGTTCAGCACCATATTTTCCCGCAGGGTAAAATCCAGCACCAGACCGTGTTTATGCCGGTCCTCCGGGATCAGGGACAGGCCCGCTTCCCCGATCTGCCGGGTGGAGCGGTTCTGCACCTCCGCGCCCTTCAAGAGAATCCGGCCCGAGTCCACCTTGCGCAGTCCCGTCAGGGCGGCAATCAGCTCGCTTTGGCCGTTGCCGTCCACGCCCGCCACACCCAGAATTTCCCCGGCATTCACCTGCAGGGATATCCCGTCCAGCGCACGCACGCCGCGCTCATCCTTCAGGGACACCTTGTCGACCTGAAGCACCGGCGCGCCGGGAACCGAAGCGGCTTTGTTGATCTCAAAGGACACATTGCGCCCCACCATCGCCTCGGCCAGCGCATCCGGCGTGGTTTCGGCGGTAACCACCGAACCCACCACCTTGCCTCTGCGGATAATGGTAACCCGGTCGGAGATAGCCATAATTTCCTTAAGCTTGTGGGTGATCAAAATGATGGACTTGCCCTCCCGGATCAGATTGCGCATGATCTTCAGCAGATCGTCAATCTCCTGGGGCGTCAATACGGCGGTAGGCTCATCAAAAATGATAATATCCGCACCCCGGTACAGCGTCTTCAGAATCTCCACCCGCTGCTGCATGCCGACGGATATATCCTCGATCTTCGCATACGGGTCCACCTGGAGGCCGTACAGATTGGACAGCCGCTCCACCTCTTTGGCCGCCTTTTTCACATCGGTGGACAGCCCTTTTACCGGCTCGCTGCCCAGGATAATATTCTCCGCTACGGTAAAAGGGTGCACCAGCTTAAAGTGCTGGTGCACCATTCCAATACCGAGCTTTATCGCCTTGTTCGGCCCGTCGATGACAACCTTCTCCCCGCCCACGAAAATATCCCCCTCGTCGGGCTGATACAGCCCAAAGAGGATATTCATGAGCGTGGATTTGCCCGCGCCGTTCTCCCCCAGAAGCGCATGGATTTCACCCTTGCGCAGGGTAAGGGAAATAGAGTCGTTGGCGACAATGCCGGGGAACCGCTTGGTGATTCCCCGCATTTCGATCACCACGGGAGCCGATGAGTCCAGTGCCGCTCGGTTCATGAGATCACGCTCACTTTTCGGGAACTTTGATTTCGCCGCTGATGATCTTCGCCTTATACTCGTCAACCTTCTTCAGAATATCCGCCGGAACATTGGGGTTGTTGGGCGGCAAACCAACGCCGTTGTCCTTCAGGCCCAGCACAACCGGTTTGGTGTCGAAGGAGCCGGTTTCGATCAGGTTCTTGGATACGCTGTACACCGCTTGATCCACATACTTCATCATGGAGGTCAGAGTTACGTCATTGCCGAACTCAACGGATTGGTCCTTGTCCACCCCGATCACCCATACCTTCTTGCCGCCCTTCACACGGTCCTTGGCTTCATTGAAGACGCCGGTTCCGGTTCCGCCGGAAGCGTGGAAGATAATGTCTACACCATCGTTGTACATGGTGGCGGCGGCAGCTTTGCCCAGGTCGGGCTTGTCGAAGGCGCCGGTGTAGTTAACCGATACCTTGGCATTGGGGTTGGCAGCGGCTACGCCTGCCTTGAAGCCGGCTTCGAAGCGCTTGATTACAACGATGTCCATACCGCCCACAAAGCCAACCTTGTTGGTTTTGGTCATGAGGCCGGCCACAACGCCTACCAGGTAGGAGCCTTCCTGCTCGGAGAAGGTAACGGACTTCACGTTGGGGGCTTCCACAACCTCATCGATAATAGCCAGCTTGGCATTGGGATTGGCGGCAGCTACTTGCTTCATAGCGTCGCCGATGATGAAGCCGATGCCCCAGGTCAGATTATAGTTATCCTTGACGAAGGTGTTCAGGTTAGGCTGGAATTCGGTGTCGTTCTTGGACTGCAGATACTTCACTTCAGCGCCGGTATCGGTCTTCAGCTTCTGCAGAGCCTCCCAAGCGGATTGGTTAAAGGATTTGTCGTTAACGCCGCCGACATCGGTAACCATGCCTACCTTAACGCCCACTCCTTTTTTGCTGGCAGGACTGGCTGCCGCTGATGCCGAAGCTGCCGCCGTAGGAGCCGCTGATGCCGCGCCCTGCGTATTGTCCTCCTTCTTGCCGCAGCCGGCAAGGGCGGACACAAGCACCAAGGATGCCGCCGTTAAAATAATCCCTATCTTTTTCATAAACCTGTCCCCTCGATTCATTAAGATTAGCCATGCGTCTTTCATCTTATCGTTATTTTTGAGCAGCCGTCAATAATATTCCTTCATTGGTAAAAAGCCTGCCGTCACCAAGCTCTTATCCATCTTTACCCTTCCCAGCATGTTCCTTTTCTATGTATCCCCCCACGCAGGTCAGATCGCCTCCAAGCTCAGCGCAATGCAGCCGGAAACCGGGCAGAATCATCTGAACCAAATTGCGGAATAGCTGCTGTTGGCGCAAAAATCGCCCTATTCCGCCCTGTTTCATGTCATATAATATGACTCTGTTTTCTTGTTTGGCGATGGAAAGAAGCCCCGCCCTTGCTTTCCGTCATATATTCTAACACCATCTGCTTTACCCGGCAAATTCTTTTCTATGATGTTGAAAAATTTTTTTGATTAAACCGGTTTAGCCGTCCCAGGCGCCGTCAACCGCTCCAGCCTCTCTAAGTAGGCAAAGGCATCGGCTGGGGACTCTCCGCACATCTCCGGGGAAGGCCGGAGACTGCCGCATACCCCGGGGCGCTCCGGGCGTCCGAAGAGAGCGCAGCGCAGATCCGGCAGCAGTTGAACGCAAGGAACGCCGGCAGGTTTGCCGCCGGGCATTCCGGGGATCTGCGAAGAGATGGACACTGCGATACAGCAGGCCGCACAGCCCATCCGGCATTCCATCTGCCCCTCCTCCTCTCTCCATATAAAGACAAAACCGCCTCGTTGCCTCCGGTTTGTCCGGCAGGCGGCGAAGCGGTCTTCGGGTCCTTGACCAAATTTAAAAATTGAAATTATCCGGGTCGGAGCCCTTGCGCTCATTGCGGTTCAAAGCGTCAATGGCCTCCATATCCGACGGCGATAGAACAAAGTCGAAAATATCGGCGTTTTCCTTCAAGCGGCCTTCATGCACCGTCTTGGGAATGGTCACCACGCCATTCTGCAAATCCCAGCGCAGAATCACCTGGGAAGCGGATTTGCCATACTTGGCGCCGATTTCCCCCAGCACCGGATGATTGGTCAGCGCGCCTTGGGCCAGAGGGCTCCATGCCTCCAGCTGAATGCCCTTATCCTTGCAAAAGGAGAGCAGCGGCTTTTGAGTCAAATACGGATGGAACTCCACCTGATTAACCGCCGGAATAACGCCGGTCTCCCCGATAATATCCTCCAGATGATGGATTTGAAAGTTGCTGACCCCGATGGCCTTCACCCGTCCGCTTTGATAGAGGTGGGTAAGCGCCTTCCAGGTTTCCACATACTTCCCCTTCACCGGCCAATGCACCAGATAAAGATCCACATATTCCAATCCCAGCTTGTCCAGACTTGTGTCGAAAGCCGCCAGCGTAGAATCATAACCTTGGTCGGAGTTCCAAACCTTGGTGGTGATAAACAGCTCTTCCCGAGGCACCCCGCATTCCCGGATGCCTTGGCCTACGCCTGTTTCATTGCCGTACACCGCCGCCGTATCGATGGAGCGGTATCCCAGGCGGATCGCCGACTTTACTGTTTCCGCCACAGTGCCGCCGTCTTCCACTTTCCATACGCCCAGCCCCAGCCAGGGCATGTTTACGCCGTTGTTCAAACGGGTTGTATCCGACAATGATGCAATCATTCGCCTCAATCACTCCTTTAGTGAGTTGGAAAATCCTGTGCAACAAACTCCCCTTTCATTGTAGCATAAGGTCTGCAAAAGGCGAAAATAAAGCCGGAGGTTTTTACGTTTTTATAAATTTCGACATTTTCCGATTTGTTGACTAATTGTTGATGAGAAATTTCCTTCCCCTTGATTGATGCTCTTTCCAGGTAGTGATACCATCATTTATAGTCGGAATTTGCAGATCATTCCATGTGGAGGAAGTGTAAGCATGAAGAGCCTTTCCGCAAGCCGGTCCAGATTAAGCCATATGCTGGACAATCCCTTTCTGATCAAACACCGGTCGGTCGGAACCAAGATCGCCATATTGATGGGCATCTCCCTGCTGTTTCTGGTCGGCTCCGTTGTGATGTATTACCTTGACCTGAAGCAAAGCGAGAAGAATTGGAATGAAGCGTTCGAGGGTGAAATCATCCCCATGACCGATATGTCGTCCGTTTTGCTCAATTTGAAGGAGACGGATATCCGCCTGCTGGAATATTTAATCAGCACTGATCCTGCAGCCCGCGGCACGCTGACCGAATCGGTAAAAAAACTGACGGCGGCCAACGACGAGCTGCTGGCCCATTATGCGCAGGTGGCCAAAAGCGACGAGGAGGAGGCCCGGCTTGCGGAATTTACCGCCCAATACCAGGAGCAGCGCGAAGTGATGAATACCGCTCTAGCCGCCGGCTCGGCCGTCTCTCCCCTCAAGCTTTATCAGTCAGATCTGAAGCCTTATCAGAAAAAGCTGGAGGAGCTGGCCCTGTCCATCCAGGAGCAGCACAAGCAAGAAGTGATGGACAGCAACGAAAAGACTCATTCATTTATTGACGGGCGGATCAGTCTGATGACCATGGCCAGCATCGCCTTATATCTGCTGCTGGGTTTGTCGGGATATCTGATTCAGCGGACCATCAAAAAGCCGATGCGCCAGATTCAATATTTGATGGCGGAGGTGGAGAACGGCAACCTGGGGGTAAAGGCCTCTTACGAATCCAAGGATGAGCTGGGACGTCTGGCCTCCTCCTTCAATGGCATGATTGCCGGTCTGCGCAGCATGATGGGACTGGTCCAGGAAAGCGCCCTGACCCTGTCGGCCAGCGCAGAGGAGTTCCTGGCCAGCTCCGAAGAGTCCAAGGCGGCGGGCGGACTTATTGCCGACTCTACCCAAGAGCTTGCTTCGGGGCTGGATCATCAGGTGAAGACGGTGGATTCCGCTTCCCGCATCAGCGAGAAAATGAGAGAGCACATCAGCCAAATCGCCGATCAATGTGAAAAGGCCGCCTCCCGGACGGCCAGAGCCGCGCAAATGGCAGCGAATGGGGAACAGGTTATGATTGGCGCCCGGGCTTCCCTGAACCAGGTTCAGGAGGTAGCCAACGCCGCCTCCGGGCAGATGAAACGGCTGGCGCAGCGGTCCGGGGAAATCAGCTCTATCGTGGAAGCTATCTCCGCTATTGCCGCCCGGACCAATCTGTTGGCCCTGAATGCCTCCATTGAGGCGGCAAGGGCCGGAGAATCGGGACGGGGCTTCGCCGTAGTCGCCGCCGAGGTCAAGCAACTGGCGGAGCAGAGCCGGGAGCAAGCCCGGCAGATTGCCCAGCTCATCGGGGATACCCAGCAGGATATTGATCTTGCTGCCCGAGGCAACCAGCAGAGTGCGGAAATTACCAGGCGGATAACCGAATCCCGGGATTTGGACGAAGCCTTCAGCTCCATTAGCCGGGTCGTCGATAAAATCCATGCCAACGTGGAGGAAATCGTCCAGGCGGTGACTCTGGTAAGCGCGGGCAGCAGCCAGGTAGCGGAGGCGATGGCCGCCGTTACGGAAGTGGCCCAGGACGGGGCGGCCATGAGCCAGGAGGCCGCAGCCGCCAATGAGGAGCAGCTGGCCACCCTGGAGGACATGTCCCACAACGCCAGCTCCTTATCCAAGCTGGCGGAGGAGCTGCAGGCGGGCCTGTCCCGCTTCACGCTGTAAAAGTCCCCCAAAAGTGACGCAGATGCTCTGATGTCAATTCCGATTACTTTTGGGGGTGCCCCCGAAGCCAGGGTCAAAAAGACCGGAACCGGTGCAGCGCAGGCTGTCGGGACTCCGGTCTTTTGGCGGCTGCTGCCGCCCCTCACGCTTAAAGCTTGGATTCCCGCATCAGGAGATGGCGGTAGGTATATTTGCTGAAGGGGAAGCGGAACGCAAGGGCCACACCATAGGATTCCAGGGTGACCGAACGCAGCGCCGGGTCCTTGACCACCGTACGCACCAGCTTGGCGGCCTCCTCCGGGTCCTTGTCTTCAATGGCGTGGGCCAGCCGCCCGGTATACAAAGGGGCTTTGGCAAAGCGCTTATACAGGGGAAGCACCGCCTGGGCCACCCGCTGGAAAGCCTCCGGCTCGAAGGTAAACTGAACCGTCCCCGGCGGAATAGTGGTTCCGTTGGAATAAACCTCAATCGGTTTGGCAAACGGCAGTCCCACAAAATACCCGATCCCGTTGGTCCCGGGAAAGTTCTCGCCGATTTTGGGCGCTGCTTCCTTCATCATCTGCTCAATCTTGTCCAAATCCGTCTCCGTCACCGCTTCGCAGAAACGGCGGACATAAAACTCGCTGGTTGCGGCCCGCCGGTAGAAGGGCTCCATCCGCCGTCCGGTCTGCTGCAGCACATATGCCAGCGTTACCGCTTTGGCCGGCGCCGCCGCCTTTTTCCGTTTGTGCATGGAGGGGCGCTTCCTCCCGGGGACTTCCCTGGCGCCTGCTATAAACGCCCTCCTATCCGCTGCCGCCCGCCGGTTCACCCAATAGACATTGCCTGGCGTCTTCCACATATGCACACTCCCCTGCCCGATTCTGGTCCATAACCATTGTATGCCGTCCCCCGGCGGAAGGTTCGGCCACCCCATCCGGCGGCGTACATGCGGGAATGGGATGACGCCTTTATGCTACAATAGGGAAGACGCCTGCTTTCGAATTGTACAAGCACGCATGCGGGCATAAAGGAGATGCGAATGATGAAACCGTCGTTTGAAATTTGTCTGGAGCGTTACGCTGAGCTGGTAATTAAAATCGGGGCAGCCCTGCGCAAGGGGCACTCGTTATGGATCAACTCCAATCTGGACAGCGCCCCGTTTGCCCGTCTGTTGGCCTCGAAGGCCTATGAAGCGGGAGCCGCCCATGTGCAAATGGACTGGGTGGACGAAGCCTCCACCCGGATCAGATACGAGCAGGCGCCGGAGGAAACCCTCCGCACGCCGCCGGAGTGGCGGACCAAGGCCATGGAAGCGCACATGGAGGCAGGCGGCTCCTTCCTGCAAATTTACGCTCCCAACCCCTCCCTGCTGAAGGGGCTTCCTCCGGAGCGGATTGCCATCGGCAACAAAGCCCAAGCGGAGGCCATGCAGGGTTTTCGCCGGTATGTCAACCAGAACCTGAACGCCTGGTCCATGGCTTCCGTGCCGACCCCGGCCTGGGCGGCTGCCGTATTCCCGCAGCTGTCTCTCGCTGAAGCGCAGGATGCGCTGTGGGACCGGATTTTCCAGGTGAACCGGGTGTACGAGCCGGACCCGTTGGCTGCCTGGGAGGCCCATCTGAAGGCGCTGAACCGGCGCAAGGATTATATGAACGCCAAGCGTTACCGCCGCCTGCACTACAAAGCGCCGGGTACGGATCTTGTCATCGGGCTGCCCGAAGGGCATATCTGGAAAGCGGCCACCTCGGAGACCCCGGACGGCATTGTATTCCTGCCCAACATGCCTACCGAGGAAATCTTCACCATGCCCCACAAGGATGAGGTCAACGGCACTGTAGCCAGCACCCTGCCGCTTCCGTATTCGGGCAGTGTCATTGAGGGCTTTTCCCTCACCTTTAAGGATGGGGCCGTGACGGACTTTTCCGCAGCGGAGGGGTATGAGCCCCTGAAGAGCCTGATCGAGATGGATGAAGGCTCCCGCCGCCTGGGCGAGGTTGCGCTGGTTCCCCATCATTCGCCGATTTCCGATTTGGGGATCACCTTCTACAACACCATGTTCGACGAAAATGCCGCCTGCCACCTGGCCCTGGGCAATGCCTATTCCTTTACCCTGGAAAATGGAACCGCCATGTCCCGGGAGGAGTTGTCCAGCCGCGGCGCCAACGCCAGTCTGGCCCATGTGGATTTTATGATGGGCAGCGGAGAGCTGGACATTGACGGGGAGACGGCCGACGGGACTCTTGAACCCATCTTCCGCAAGGGAAACTGGGCATTCTCCTGATTCTTGCGCAACGCCCCGCAGCCCTTACCCAATTGTGCCGCTCCTGTGATATGATGGTAAAAAGGAGATGACCAGGCATGGCCATGATTTTGGCAAGCTCGGAACGGATACGGCTGCGGGTATCGCGGCCCCATGATTTGGACTATGTGCTTCAGGCGGAGAGCCACCCGGACAACCGGAATTTTGTCAACCAATGGACCAAGGAGCAGCACCGGAACGCCCAAGAGGGCACGGACACGGTTCACCTGATTGTGGAGGCGGATCTGGAGGCCTGCGGCTACGCCATTATTGCCGGGCTGGAGAATCCGGCGCGCAGCATTGAGCTGAAGCGGCTGGTGATTACGGAGAAGGGCCAGGGCTTTGGCCGGGACGTGCTCCGGCTGGTGAAGCGCTGCGCCTTCAACCGCTGGAACGCCCACCGGCTGTGGCTGGATGTGCGCAGCAACAACCCGCGTGCGCAGCACCTGTATGAGAGCGAGGGCTTCCAGGTGGAGGGTACGCTGCGGGATTCCATCCTGGTAGGCGGAGAATATGTGTCCGTGACCATTCTCTCCATCCTGGAATCGGAGTACAAGGATGTGTAGGCGGCCATGGGCACAAAAAAAGAGGCAGCCAGGGCACTGGTCCCGGGCTCGCCTCTTTTTTGCGCGGCTTATGAGTTATGAATCCAACACAGAGCCGATGAACGCCTCCAATGGGGCAGCATCGGTGATGTTTTTGTTGCAGCTATGGCCGTTTAGGCAGATGTAGTTGCCTACAGATTTGTAGTAGTCGGGCAATGCGTGAGCAGGCCTTTTTTTGGAGACGGCCGAAAGCAGCACCAGTTCCTCGAACCGGTTGCAGACGAAGCAGTAACCCTTTTTGTTGGTGGCGGTGAATCTGCCTTCCACACCCACGAACTGCTCGCCATTGTGATACACGATGAACATTTTGTTAGTGGAGATATCCGTCCAGCTCAGATAGGTCACATGCCGCCAGTCCACCTGTTCCAGATCAGGCAGCTTCAGCTTTTTGTTTTTCGGAAACAGCTTCTGGATTTGCTTTTCGGTGATGCGGGGAAACTCCAGCATATACGGCTCCAGAGCCTGGATATAGTTGTGGAAATCCTCCGCCGTTTTCAGGTTGGCAATGGACTCCAGCATTGCTTTCCGGCTGTCTCTTACATCAGGAAACAGCTCCTCCACCTTGGCGGCCGCGCTCAAACGGACGGATTCCAGCACCTTCGGGTCCCCTACTGTCCGGACGGCGCGCAGCACCGAATCCGCTTGACTCTTGATTACATTATATTGGCAGTTTCTAATAAATGGTTCGCACATGGACCTCAGCCCCTTATTTTATTTGGTATGGCAAATAAGGTGCAAAGCCACTATTAGAAAACGATAAATGCTTGTTCGGGCGATATATCCTTCCGGCCAGCCCATGCAAAGTATCGCCTCCTATCAGGCTTTGCATGAGGGTTTTCCAATCCGGCAATCTCCGATTGCCATGAGTATCACCTCCGTTTGGCGAATATGATTAGTATACCCGGGCTGGCATGCAAAATAAAGAGGTGCCGGAAAGTGGAATTTGCATATAACGAAAAAATCCTTGCCGCGGCGTCCAATCGGACTTGTATGGAAGCCCCAGCCGTGCATAAGAACCATTCCGGCCGATCAACCTATCCGGTAGCGCCCAATCAGGCGTGACCAACAAGAGGAGGCGATGATCATGGCAAAGCCGGATAACCGCGCAGACAATGTGGAGCATCTGCAGCAAAATATCCAGAATACCCAGAAAAACCTGCACGAGGCCGAGGAATATCTGAACGAGTTTTCCTCCGAAATCAGCGACGAGGAACGCAGTCAAATTGAAAAGAAAAACCAGCGCCGCGAGAAAAGCATTGAGGGCTTCCGCCGCGAGGTCAAGGACGAAGCCCACGCCCAGGAATAACAACGGCGTTCCTGGTTTAAAACCCTTCAGCAAAACAAAACCCGCCAACATTGATGGCGGGTTTTTATATAAGATATTCGGTTATGGATTTATTGCTGATCTTCTCAATCATTCTTTCAATGGAGCTGGACACTTCCTCATAGGCCAGTTCTTTTTGCTTTCGGTAATCCTTGGGCGACTTTTCAATGGGAGAAAAGATCAAGGCATGTTTGGGATACTGCTTCCCCTTTACAACCTCCGTCACATCTCCATTAATAGAAACGTAAGCTTTCCCTGCCATTCAAATCACCCCTTCCAAAATGGAAACCGCCGTATAAAAAAGCTCCCCGTTTTTATTCATTATACCACTTTCCACGTTGCCCTGATAGTCCAAATACAAGGGGGTATTCCACTCTTCGCCGCAGGGAAAATGGAAGGTAAGGACAAAGCCGTTTCCCTTTAGGCAAACATACAGACTTTTATTGTCTTCCCTGAAAAAAATATTATCGCTGGCCCCTTTTTGGGTAAGGACCACATAGGAGGTGTCGTCATCCATGCTGAAATTTCTGGCTTTAATTTTACCCGAGGATTCCAGCAATATCATTTGACCGTGATCCTGCTTGTAAAGAGTGACCGCGGAGCAGTTGTGGATCTCCCCGATTTTCCGCTGCACATATCCGAAATCATTGACAATGACATTCCCCATGGCGGCTTGCTTCAGCTCCGAAATTAACAGCGGGAGATCGGTTTTCAGGCCCAGCCTTACCAGGGGAACAATTCTGGATGTGAATTTTTTATAGTGCTGCAGCTCCTTGGCCTGCACCAGCGTCCGTACAATATCTTTTTTGTTCCGCAGCATTTCCACGCCGTCCCGCAGCATATCGCTTAACAAGGAATCCCACTCAATGGGCACTCCCGGCATCAGATTCTCCACAAAAATCTTTTCCTCCGCCATAATCTCGTGAAGGAAATACCACACATAATCATCCACGTGCTGCTGTTGGGAAGAAATTCTCGATTTATGAAGACCGATATGATGGACAATATCCGCCGGGGCAGGCTTCCCCAATTTGCTTGCCCGGAATGAGGCTGTATATTCATCGATCAGATGCTTCACATTACCAAGATATTCAGATTTGATATCCGTCTCCACAAATACCAAAACCGATTTTCTCTCCGCCAGAGCCTGCTCAAATTCCAGATGGGTAACGGACCGCCCGTAGGGGGTGATGGAGCCAGCTCTTGCTCCCACAAACAGGATAAAAATATCGCAATCCGAAACCAGCTTCATACACTTGGCAATGGAGTCTTCCCCGTTATGCCATGCGCCGAAGTTCCGTTCAAACATCAACGGGTCATGCCCAAGGGAACGGAGCTTATCAAAGCTGGTATTCCGGGTCGGACCAAAGGAAGCTTGGGAAGCGGAGCTTAAGAAAATTTTGGTCTTTGGCAAAATAGACACCTCTGCATCTGTAAGCGCTAACCCAATTATACTATGAATTTTCCAGAATACTACAAAATCCCGCGAAAAATAAAAGCCGCACGCAGGAGTCACTGAGTTCCGTAGTGGAAGGGATAAACCTCCCAATTGCCGACTTTGCCTCCCCGAGAATTGCCAAGCTCAGTAGCAGAAGAGGTTAAACGGAACTGAGAAGCCTAATAACGTTGCTGCGGACTCCATTTCGCCTCATTTTCGTCGTTTATGCCATCGTTAGAGCCGCTGGAGTTTCGTATAGACTGCGCGTGATCCATATTGTTCCAATGCCATCATGCAAAAGTACACTTATTTTTAGCCGTGAGCCCTCTTTTTCGCTCTCATAATGCAAAAGTGCACTTACTTTCGCTTGAAACCGCCAAAAAGCTAAAATCCGCATGAATGAACTGTACTTTTGCATGATGACCCTCCGTTTCAGCGGCTGACCCATGAAAGAAGTGTACTTTTGCATTATAGGCATACCATATCCTTCCATCCGCCAATAGAGGAGTTGTTGGCATCCAAAAGGATACTCGTTTTACGCAATAGCTGAGTAGCTACAAAAAAACACCGTTTCCACGGTATAGAAGGAATTGTAAAAATTCCATATACACGCAGAAAAGGTGTTTTTTATATGCGCCTGCCATTATGCCGCACGCCGGACGAATGGCCCGGAATGCGGCAAGCTGCGCCAGGCGGCAATTATACGCTAAAGGAGCTTTTCAGGGATACGGTCAGGTTGAACACCGGCTTTTCCGGCGTGGAATTTTGGGAATCGACGCAGAAGTAACCGTGGCGGAAGAACTGGAACTTGTCCTCCGGCTGCACATCCTTGATGCCCGGGTCAATGAAGCCCTGCACAATCTCCAGGGACTTGGGGTTGATGCCGGACAGGAGATCATCTCCGCCCTCTTCCTCTTCTTCCTCGTCGGTTTTTTCGGCTACCAGCTGGTCATACAGCCGGAATTCCGTCGGAACGGCGGTGGTGGCCTCCACCCAGTGAATGGTACCCTTCACCTTGCGGCCGGTAAAGCCTGTGCCGGACTTGGTCTCCGGGTCATAGGTACAGCGCAGCTCCACCACATTGCCGGCCTCGTCCTTGACCACTTCCTCACACTTGATGAAGTAGGCATGTTTCAGCCGCACCTCATTGCCGGGGAACAGGCGGTGGTACTTGGGCACCGGATTCTCCATGAAGTCGTCCTGCTCAATATAGATTTCCCGGGAGAAGGGAATTTTCCGCATCCCCATCTCCGGCACCTCAGCATTCACCTCGGCGTCCAGCATTTCCACCTGGCCCTCCGGGTAATTGGTGATGACCACCTTCAGCGGCCGCAGCACACCCATGGTCCGCGGCGCTTTCAGCTTCAGATCCTCCCGGATAAAATGCTCCAGCATCCGCGGGTCCACAGTGCCGTTGCTCTTGGACACCCCCGCCTCGCGGATGAAGGATTTGATCCCCTCCGGGGTAAAGCCCCGGCGGCGCATGCCGCTGATGGTGAAGACGCGGGGGTCGTTCCAGCCGTCCAGCACGCCGGATTCCACCAGGCGCTTGATATAGCGCTTGCCCATAATGGTGCCGGCAATCTTCAGCTTGCCAAACTCATATTGGCGGGACACATGGGGCATCTCCGTCTCCCGGATCACCCAGTCGTAGAAGGGCCGCTGGTCCTCAAACTCCAGGGAGCATAGGGAATGGGTGACGCCCTCGATGGAATCCTCCAGCGGATGGGCGTAGGCGTACATGGGGTAGATGCACCATTTGTCGCCGGTGTTGTGGTGGTGGGTATGGGAAATCCGGAAAATAACCGGGTCCCGCATATTGATATTGGGGGAAGCCATATCAATCTTGGCCCGCAGCACCCGCTCCCCGTCCTTAAACTCGCCGGCCCGCATGCGGGTGAACAAGTCCAGGTTCTCCTCTACGGTGCGGTTGCGGTAGGGGCTCTCCGTACCCGGCTGGGTCAGGCTGCCGCGGGTTTCGCGGATGGCGTCCGCCGACTGGTCGTCCACGTAAGCCAGACCTTTTTTGATCAAGACAATGGCCCGGTTGTACATTTCCTCGAAATAATCCGAAGCAAAATGAAGCCCGTCCCACTCAAAGCCCAGCCACTTGATATCCTCCTGGATGGATTTGACGAATTCCACATCCTCCTTGACAGGGTTGGTGTCGTCAAAACGCAGGTTGGTTGTCCCGCCGAACTCATCGGCCAGCTCGAAATTAATGGTAATGGCCCGGGCATGTCCGATATGCAGATAGCCGTTGGGCTCAGGGGGAAAGCGGGTCTTGACGGTGCTGACGCGGCCTTCCTTGAGATCGTCCATCATAATGGTTTTGATAAAATTGGATGCGGCGCTTTTGTTGTCCATAGGAACCTCTTTTCATGCGGGTTAATAAAGTCCAAACCTTGCAAATTTCGTTTGTTCTATTATACACAAAAATTTAAAGGAATATATTAGAATATGCAACAGAGGTTATCCCGGGCCATAACAACCCGCCGGATAACCTCTGCCGCTAAGCCGGAGCCTTGCTTCCGGCGCTTCTTATTTCACTTGATCGTCGAGCTTGCGCACAAGCACCTCAACGGTTTTGCCGTCCACTTCCGCTCTGTAAGACTCGTGGGAAACAGATGCCTCTTCGATTTGTCCGAATGCCCAGAATCCAGGCGGCACATCAGGCCAGGTTTGTTCCACTTCCGTCAGCGGACCGCGGTACAGCATGCGGTTAATCATGGTAACCGCGCCGGAGCGGGTAATCCCCTCAACAGGCTTGAAGGTACCATCGGGGTAGCCTTCGATCATCCCGTTGCGGTACAGCGCCTCGATCTCTTCCACCGCCCAATAACCGTTGGGCACATCGGCATAATGAAGCTCGACAGGCACGCCAGTTTCCAGTTGCAGATAGCGGGTCATAACCGCTGCCAGCTCCCCTCTGCTGACCGGGTCCTCAGGGCGGAAGGTTCCTTGCAGATCTCCCTCAAAAATCTTATGTGCCGTTGCTGTATTAATGTAGCCATAAGCCCAATGGGTTGCCGGCACATCTGTATATCCCTTGGCCGGCGCGTCATAATCGCCGATCAGGCGGGCAATGATTGCCGCAAGCTCAGCCCGGGTCAGGAAACGCCCCTCCTGGAAGGTGCCGTCGGGATATCCCAGCACATACCGCTGATGCTTGAGATTGCCCGCTTGATTGGAATACACCAGCAGCTTCGCCGAAGCCGCTTCTCCGGAGGGACTGCCGCTTTTGCCTGCAGACTCGCCTTTGACCGTCATAATGCGCTCCTGCTCGCCTTGGCCCAGCTCCGGCCATTTCACCGTAATAGTGAAGGTACCCTTGTCTCCAGCCTTGAGATTGCGGATATCCCACACAATCATGCCTGCCAGCACGGTACCGCCATCGGCATCGATAACCTCCGCACCCTCCGGCAGCGTAACCCGGATTTGGCCTTCGGCAATATCCCCAGCAGCATTGTTCTTGTACAGAACATCAATTGACGCTTCGCTGGCTTGAGCTTGAACGGAGCGGCTGACCGTCACATTCACAGCAATATCAGATGCCTGACCCGGTGCGGGTGTAGCTGTCGGCGCAGGTGAGGGCGTAGAGACGCCCGGCTTGGGAGTGGCGGTCGGAGCCGTTCCTTCTCCGCTGTCCGAGCTTGGAGCCATGGCAAAGTCGAAACGGACGATGGCATTTTCCACCTTGATATAATGGAGTCCGTTTTCCTTGGCTGTTCCTGCAACCGTTCTGCTGTCATAGCGGCTGTCATAGGTGTCATAACCATTGGCATTCGCTGTAATATAATAGTCGCTGTCCCCATACACCATCCAGGCATAAGAGCCGCCGGTTACCTTCTGAACCGGACTGTCATTGTCCGCAGGCGGGAATCCGGGGAGAGAAGGCAGCGCAACCGGCGTATCGGGAGTCACCCCGTTTGCTTTGTTGCGGGCTGTATTCGCATACCAGAGCTTCAACGTGACTTCGCGGTCATCGATAAGCGCACCTGTCTGGGAGTTGGAAATTGTGCCGTACGGATCGATCAGTTCTTCGCTGATATTCAGTTCTCCAGCGTTATTTACAGACACTGCAGGCAATTGGCCATTCCGTTTTTCGTTGATGACCACATACTGGCGGACGCCGGTAGGATTGCCTTCACTGTCCAGTTGGTTGTAATAATAGCGGATTTCAAGCTCATATGTGTTATCTGCGCTTGTCCCCCCTTGGGGCAGGCCGTCGGCAATAAACAGGCCGTTGGCGCCAACGGGGAAACCATCGGCTTCGGCTGCGCTGCCAAGCGCTGCGCCCCCTGCCGTGTTGCTGCCGTCCACATACTGGCCATTCTGCTTCAGGAAAACGACAAATTCAGGAGCAACCGCCGGATTTTCTGCCTTGGACGCCGCAATGTCAATGGCTTGCACCTGTCCGTCGGCACTCTTGGTGCCAACGATTCCGGCTACCGCCTTGTTGGAGACCAGCGCATCCGTACCGTCTCCTTTAAACGGCTTGTCCGTTGCCGCATGCTGGCTGTACACCACTGATCGGCCTTGGCCGAGATCTTTGGTATATTCGATGGTGTACGTATCCCGGCTAAACGGAATCTTAAATTCATATTTGCCATCCGCATCTGTAACTGCCGTGCCTACAACCTGTCCTGCTCCGTTCTTGATAGTCAGAGCTTTGCCGGCAACCGGATAAAGCTGGCCGTTGCGGTCCGTTTCAGTAATGCTGCCCCTGATCGCCGGAGGCTCAAAATGGATCGTAAAGGACTCGTATGCGCTGATGCCCTTCTGCGGATCAACAACAGACGCCTCCACGGCAATCTCTTCTGCGTCACCACCGGCAAGATCGGGAGAACGGTAATAAATAACCGCTGCGCCATTGGCATCTGTTGCCGCCTGTGTCACCGGATTGCCGTCCTTGTCAACGAAACTGCCGCCGCCCGTTCCCGAGGTTGCGAATTTCACCAATACACCCGGCACAGGCTGGCCGTTCTCGTCTGTTACAGAAGCCGTAAGTGTTGTTGTGGTCTCCCCGTCGCCAACATTATGGAGAGGGTTGGCTGTTACTGTGAGACCGCCGCCATGGGGGATTGTGTGATCAATAACGAAGCTGGCGGTTGCCGTTGTGCTTAGCGGAAGCAGCCCCGGCTTCTCGGCGGTTGCTGCAACTGTATAGGTATCGCTCAAGCTGATAGGTGAATCTGCCGTCCATGTCCATGCTCCGGTCAGGGGATCGGTCTCAAGACTTCCCAGCAGCGTGCTGTTGCCGCTGTTCTTCACTACCACCGACACTTGCGAGCCGGGTTCGCTGGTACCGGTAAGGACTGTCACCGGCTGGTAGCGCGGCGAACCGCCTGCCACCGGCTGTATTCCCACATGGATATTGTCCACCGGAAACTGTATTTGGGTAGCGAGCACCCGCTGCGGGTCGCCGGCATCCACTACGTTTCCGCCATAAGGGCTGAAGCCGAAGGCAAGCTTAGCCTCCGGTTCTGCCAGGACGCCTCCAGGCAGCTTCAGAGTCAAAATACTGGTGTCATAGGTAACGCCCGTCACAGTGGCCGGCACCGTCATGGAGCCGATGGCAACTGTAAACTGCGGAGTGCCCTCCACGGAAACCGCCGTCGGGAAGCGCACCTTGACTTGATTGCGGTCCAATGTATCTACTGCCGCTGCTGCAGGGTTGAACATAAGCTGATTCTCTACCGGGAAGCTCTTCAGCCAGCTCAAGCCGCGCGCGTCCGCACCTGATTCGCGGATATTGGCCAAAGCAGCGGGCACCTGATAGTTCAGCGAGATGTTCGTTCCGGACGCCCCGTCTGCCAGCACGGGGATGCCTCCGGCAGGCAATTGGTCGGCATTCAGGGCAAAAACAAGGGTTTTGCCATCCGGCAATAATTCCATCCTTGTTACAAGCACAGGACCTGCAACACCGTTAATATCGAATGTAAACTGCTGATAGACAGCGCCTGTTACGATTGCCGGGTCCAGGGGCTTGTTGAATACAACCCGAACTTTATCCCGCGACAGATCATTGATGACCACTGCCGTGTCCGGCGCCATCTGGTTTTCCACCGGATCATTCACGAATTTGTCCAAGGGAGCCGAATGGCTGTTGGTGATGCGTTCGGCAGAGGAGAGCGCGGACGGATCATATGTCAGAGCCACAGACGCATTGGGCGGAATGGCATCCGCCACAGTCAGAAGCAGAACGGCGGGATCGGACGGATCAAATACAAGACCCGCTGGATTCACCGGTTCTCCATTAACGGCAAGCGTGAAGGCCTTCAGCGTTTCAGCAGCATGAGGAGCAAGAGCATTTATCGCCTCGGGAAAGGTCACCTGGATTGTGCGGCGTTCTTGATCATTCACCACGGCCAAGTGCTCGGGAGCGAACCGGTTGCCCACGTTAACGGATGTGTCCCCATTGGGAAAGCTGTCCAAGGGCTGACTGCCGGTTCCCGTTCCGGCAACTGTGCCTTTCGTCTTGTCATAAGACAAAGGCGGATTGACATTTTGGGGAAGAATCACATAGTCCGTAGGCAGCTGCGGCGGATAGTCCGGATGCCCGGGATCGATCTCCAATATCAGCGTAAAGGGATCATCCTGTCCATACGCATCCTTGCCATGACCGATCACCTCAAGGGGAACCTTGACCGGATTGCCTTCCGTCCCCACGTCCACAGCAAAGCCGCCCGGCAGTTTAGGGTCATAGGTTACCGGCTGGTCCAGCTTCACCACAACCGTGTGACGGTCAGGCCCAACATCGGCCTCCTCCACCTTCGGGGCCTTGGCTGCAGCGAATAATACCGGAGCAGAGTCCGAATTTCCGCCGCCGTAAGTGAGCAGGGACAGCTCGCCGCCAATCCTCGCTTTGACATTTGTCAGATGCGGATAATTGCCCAAATTCCACACGTTGACGGCGGCTACTCCGTTTTTATCTGTGGGGACTGTAATTTCACGGACAACAAGGGGCGTTCCGTCCCGTTCAAAGGTCCGCGTTCTGACCGTATATCCTTCTGCCGTCAAATAGACCTTCTCGTCGTCCTTCTGCTTGGCGGCTACTGCCTCTCTTCCGCTTCCGATATTAACTGGCGAGTAAGAATCCACATAATAAAGGGAGAATGTAACCGGGTAACCGGCAATGAGTTCATCATTGATGGTTCTGATCTCTGCCTTTATCTCGGCCTTGGAACCATCGGCGACAATGCCCGAAGGAGGAGCTCCCACCCCCGTAATCGGCTCATACCCGTAAGGCTGGGAGGCAACACCCTCATATTTGGCGAAGTCATAGTTGATTCCGTCCGCAACAAGGGGCACTTTGTTCAGAATCTGGACCTGCGTCGGCGCCAGCTCCACTGCCTGCTCTATTGTCGGCTGTGTGTCAGCCCGCGGGGCGATCAGACCGCTGAAGTTGTTGAAATACCAGGAGGTGATGTCATGATGCTGATTCGCCCCTCCCGTAGCCGCGGTAAATCCGATATAAGCGTCGTCCTGGAGCAGCTTGCTGCCCAAATCAACTGTATCGGAGAGGATTGGCTTGATGATTTGGGTCCCTCCGCCATCCTTGGGCGCAACCAATACGCCATTCGCCAAGTGGGGGAATTGCGTCAGCTTCACCGTGTCAATCTGCGCGGACGTTCCGCTTCCGGATGTCTGGAGGGTACCGTTCGAATTTACCATCGGCGCCCAAAAAGAACCGTCATTGTTCTCACGGATGAGATAAACCTCGAATTTTTGGGTCAGCCCGTTATAGTCGATCCAGGAGTGGAACTGCTTGTAGGGATCGAGTACGGCCTCAGCATCTGTTTGGGCCAATGACATTTTCTTGGTGTCCAGGGTGGCGATATTCTTGCCCCAATCATAGTTGGGGCTATTGAGACCTCCATGGCCCACATCCCCATTCAGATCAAGAGCCACATGGGATGCCCGATTGCCCGAGTTCAGATTCACCGGACGCGGGTCATTGCGGGCTGTTCCCTGATCCTGGGGGTTATTATAATATGTATCATACTCAATGCCAAAGCTCTTGCCCACGCCGGAGTATCCCAGCCCGCCGCCAGCGGCCCCCGCTTCATTGGAAGCGGTCTGCACCACGAACACAATGCCGTCCGCCTGGGACCCTGCATGCATTTTGAAGCCGAAATAGGTGCTGAAGGACCGGTTGTCCGACAGGGTTACCCGTTCCTTGTTGAATATGCTGCCAAAAGAGTAAGGGATGGTGGTAGCCAGCCGAATCCTGTCATCTTGGAATCCGACGATGTCTTGCGGGTTAGCGTAACTGCCAGTGCTGCGGCCGAAGTTATACTGCAGCCCGGCGGCCGTAATGCTTCCTAACTGGCTCAAGCCGCCGCCCGGTGATGAGTTGACGGTTGTAACCAGATGGTCCCCCACCAGCGGATTATTTGCATCAAACGTTGCATTTTTGAACGAAACATAGACCTTGTTGGGGTCTGCCGCTGCCGTTGCCGCACCTGATGCGCGGGCAATGGATGCAGGCTGCAATGGCAATCCCGGCACCAGCAAAATGACTGCCAGTGCCGTAAAAAGCCACCTCTTCCATGGCTGGCGCTTACTGAATTTATCATGCATCTCGCTTATCCTCCACCTTTCTGCTTGTTCAGGCAGGGAACCTCCGCCCGAACCCATAACTGTGACAATATTCGTCAACATGCAACATTATACTAGACATGTCTGGAAATTGTCCCGGTTTTGGGGAGGTGTAAGCGGGTCTTTAGCATGATTTAATCCGGAATTAATTTAGATATGACAAATCTCATAGAAGCCCATCTACTTGAAAGCCATAGCGGCCCGCACCGCCTTCTGCCAGCCTGCATACAGCTCTTCCCGGCGGGTGGGCTCCATGACGGGTTCGTACACCTCCCGCACTGCCCATAGGCGGGCCAGCTCTTCCCGGCCGGACCAGAACCCCACCGCCAGACCGGCCAGGAAGGCCGCTCCCAGGGCAGTGGTTTCCCGGACCGCGGAGCGTTCCACCGGAGCCCCCAGCATGTCGCTTTGGAACTGCATGAGGAAGCGGTTCTCCACCGCACCTCCATCCACCCGCAGCGCCGACAGCCGGATGCCGGAATCCGCCTCCATGGCGTCCAGCACATCCCGGGTCTGGTAGGCCAGGGACTCCAGCACCGCGCGGATGAAATGCTCCTTGGCCGTTCCCCGGGTCAGGCCAAAAACCGCCCCACGCACCTCGCTGTCCCAATACGGGGTCCCCAGCCCGACAAAAGCGGGCACCACATAGACCCCTTCGGTGGAGCCAACCCGCCGGGCGTATGCCTCGCTGTCGCCTGAGCGTTTGAACATGCGCAGCCCGTCCCGCAGCCACTGGACGGCAGAGCCGGCTACGAATACGCTGCCCTCCAGGGCGTATTCGGTGACCCCATCCACCCGCCAGGCGATGGTGGTGAGCAGGCCCCGGGCCGATTCCACCGCCTGCCGTCCGGTGGATTTCAGCACGAAGCAGCCGGTGCCGTAGGTATTCTTGGCCATGCCCGGCGTAAAACAGGCCTGCCCGAACAAGGCCGCCTGCTGGTCCCCCGCCACACCGGCGATAGGCACCTCCCGGCCGAAGAAATGATACCCGGCCGTTACGCCGTAAGTCTCCGAGGAAGAACGGACCTCGGGCAGCATGGAAGCGGGAATCCCCAGAATGTCCAACAGCTCCTTATCCCAACGTTCCTCGTGGATGTTGTACAGCAGCGTCCGGGAGGCATTGGACGGGTCGGTGACATGGACCTTGCCCCCGGTCAGCTTCCAGATGAGCCAGGTGTCGATGGTGCCGAAGAGCAATTCGCCCCGCTCGGCCTTCTCCCGCACCCCCTCCACCTCATCCAGCAGCCACTTGATCTTGGTACCGGAGAAATACGCGTCCAGCAAAAGGCCCGTTTTCTTTTTGAAGCGCTCCTCCAGGCCCTCCTCCTTCAGCCTGCGGCAGATGCCTGCCGACTGCCGGGATTGCCAGACGACGGCATGATACACCGGCATACCGGTGGATTTGTCCCAGACCACCGTAGTTTCCCGCTGGTTGGTAATGCCGATGGCCTCCACCCGGGCAGGAGCGATGCGATTCTCCGTCAGCACTGCGCTCACCGCCGCCAGCACGGAGATCCAGATTTCGTCGGCATTCTGCTCCACCCAGCCCGGCTTCGGAAAATACTGGGGAAACTCCTTTTGCGCAGTATATGCAGCCCTTCCTTTCCGGTCAAACAGAATCGCTCTGGTGCTGGTTGTGCCCTGATCAATAGCCAGAATATACTGCTCCTGCTTTGCCGCCATATTCATATCCCCCGTTTATCCCCGCTTGGAATCGCACCGCCATGAGGCGGTTTTATTAGTCCCATTATAATTGTTTTTGGAATAACCATCCATGACAGGCGCAGCATCCTTTTATGAGAAAAACCTGACGGAAGATCACCGTCAGGTCCTTTTACGTTGTGGGGTTACCGAGGGCGCTTCAAAAAGACGTCCCGCAGCTCTTCCTCTATCGTAAACATTATATGCCGATGGTTCACCGGGAAATGGCCTGGCTCACACCTGCTCTCTGCACCTGGAAGAGCATAGCGGAACTTAACGCGGCTCCTTCCGTCCATTGATCGGCAGCGACTCCATACAGATGAATGTCGTTCTCGGAGCCGTTCGCATCACTCACCGCCCCGCAGAAGATCAGCTTGGCGGAAGTGATCGGACCGGGCACATCCTGCAGATCGAACTTCAGATCGCTTTCCCGGTTGTCGCTTGGGATCGTGGGCACCCGCTTGACGATGAGGTCGACATCGCTTCCGTAGTTGACATCCGCGTTCGTGCTGCCCCGCACATAAGCATCGTCTGTCGGATACAGCATCATCGTCTGTCCGCCTGCCCCATCGCCCTCCGCGGCGTGCACCGGGGTATATCCCGGCACAAGCCCGAACAGCAGAAGCAAACAGGTGAAAATCACCAGCTTCCCCTTTCAGTACTGAAGCTTCCTGTCACGCATCTTCATTCGTCCTCCTTCAGATTCGTTATTGCAAAAGCAAGCCGGACATGGTTGCCCGTTGCTTGCGCTTCTGCCAATACGTACTCTCCGTTGCGATTCCCGTACCGGAATTGGCCGATACGTACTTGGGCAGCGGAGGGGAGTGCAACCGAATACAGGTATTCATGGAGCTGTACGGTAATCCGGCCGGTCGTCAGTTCCGTCAGGGCTTCGTCCCGTCCGTTGGTTGCCAGGAGGGGAATCCGGATATACAAAGGTTCGTCTTTCGTCTGGCCAAGCACGATGTCCATCATGACGCCCGACCCGGTAAGTTCATAGCGCTCCTCCACGAATCCGCCCGGCAGTTCTTCTCCCTCATAAATGACGGCAAACCGCACCTGATCGGGTGATTCCTCCAGGACAACCAACCGGGATGCAAGCGACGAACAATCCGCCAGGTAGCGGATCGTTCCGCTTGTCCGTTCCTTCCAGCCGGCGCCTATAGCGGCCGGGATTCTGCCAACGCCTTCGTGAAGCCCATACTTGGTCCCCGGGCTGAGCGGCGCAGACAGCGCCAGCTCCGTCGGAGCCCCCTTGCGGTGAATGCGGCCCAATCCGGTTGCGTCGTAATTTGGGTCGGCCGCGGTGTCCATCTCGAGGGAATAGCCGCCCGCATTGGCGAAGATTTTATGAAAGGACGCCGAAGTCTGCCATACGTAACCTCCGGCCTCGGCCGGGCAAGCAGCCTCGGGAATACAATCGTCCGCGAACCAATATCCGATAGCCAGAAAAGCGCCCAGAGTGGCCATGTACTTGTCGTAGTAGCCGTACTTTTCCTCCCCGTACTTCATTGCAACGGGGTACCTGTTCTTGATGTGATGGGGCGGCTGCATGCGCAGCCAGGGCAGGATCGCCTCTACAGCCAACCGGGCGCTCTGCCGGAACGCCCCTGCCAATGCAAGATTGCCTTCGCGGTAATAGCGTCTTGCCTCGTACTCCGCATTGGCGGCGACCAGCGCTTCATTGAACAGAAACTGGCTGCTGCGGCCGCCGTAACCAAGCTCACCCGCGGACGACTGCATGCGCAGGGTGGCCAGGCCCGCGCGCCGGAGGCATTGATCAATCCCGGCGGCGAAGGGGCCGTCGTAGCCGAACCCGAGCATCAGTTGAATCTGGCATCGGGTCGTCAGATCGTACAAGATCGGGCACCCGGGGTCCCGGTACATGCCGTTCTCGTCGAAGCGGGTCATCTGAATCGGCCAATGCTTGGCGAAATAGGATGTAGTGTCCGTCAATCCCTCCGTTTCCCGCAAATACTCTCCCGTCATGTTGTAGATGTTCACATTGTGCAGAAGAGCAGGATCACCTCCTTCTCTTAGCCAGTAATTGTATTGGACACAGGGATCAATCTTGCGCAGCTCATCCAACCATTCCGGCTTGGCTTCCTCCCAGTCCGGCAGCGTCTCTTTCATGAGCTTCAAGGAGAACATGATTTCCCGGATCGCGTAATCCGCTTCGTTCTTGCCTCGCATGGCCGCAATTTCCCGGCAGCATTCCGTCATCATCCGCTTCCACAGATCCGTTAGCTCTCCCATCCTGCCGCCATGGATGAGGCACGACAATACAGTCAGCACGCGGGAGTAGGCATGCAGATCCATCCGTCCGTTCCCGTCAACGCTCCTGCGCTGCCGAATGCGCTCCGGACCGTAAGCCTCCCATGTCATTTCCAGAATGTTAAGATACATCGATTTGCTCAATGTCGATTCCTCCGGGCTATGCGCTTGACCATTCAAGCTGCATAGTTGTCAAGCGGTAAGAAGATCGGCGGGAACCCGGATTGCTCGTATGGATTCCCGCCGACCTGTTAGGGACTGTCTTAAAACCCGCCATCGGAGTGATAAGACAGCCCCTAATTCCGCTTTACAAATTCTTTTTGTTTGCTTCGTACCACTCTTGCACAAGCTTCTCTACATTTTCGCCGCCAAGCCGCTTCCATTCCTTGCGCATGTTTTCCATGGCGGCTTCCGGAGTTTTGCCGCTTCCGCCCATGATCGCCTGGGTCTCGATCTGCAGCGCGATCGGCCTGAAGGTGGCGACTAGCTGCGTGACTTCCGGCATGGTCGGGCCGTAAGCGGTATCTCTGCGATACGTATTCTTCAGCGCCACGTCAAGCGCGGAGGCCTTGATCTTCGCATTCTCCTGGGCGAGAGGGTCCGAGGGCGCGATAATCGGATACCATTCCGGATTCGATTTCCATCCGCTGATCATCAAGTAAGCCCTGGCATACCGGACTTCCTTCGAGAACTTCTCCTCATCGGTTTTTTTCGGAATTTCGCCGTTTACCAGCGTGTAGTGCGTGTTCTCTTCCCCGAACTTGAGCGCCATATAGCCGGACTCCAGCATCCAGTCCAGAAACTTGATGGCCGCTTCGATTTCGTCTTCTTTCATGTTGGCGTTAAATGCGGTGAAGATGTCCGCAGGACTTTCCTGATACAACCCGTTCGTGCCGTACTTCGTGGCCACCGAACCAAGAGGCGCATATTGGGCATCCGGCACATTCTTCTTCAGATCGAGATATTCCTTGTCCATGTTCCATGTCCCCATGTAAATGCCGGCTTTGCCGGTCACCCACAGCTGCAGCCCGTGTTGAAAGTTCTTATCCGTAATATATTCCCGGTCGATCAGCTTCTCGTCGTACAACAGCTTGTTGAAAGCAATCGCGTCCGTATACCGATCAAGCAACCGTCCGTATTTCATTTGGCCGTCTTCCAAATACCATTGATCCTCATGGGTAAAGAAAAAGGCGCGTATAATGCCGTTCGCGTTGCCGGTGAAAGCGATCGGCACCGTATCCGCTTTGCCGTTGCCGTCGGGATCTTCGTCTCTGAATTTCTTGGCGACTTCAATGAGCTCCTCAATCGTCGTCGGCATCTTCAACCCCAGCTTATCCAGCCAGTCCTGCCGAATCCACATGCCATGATTGACGATGCTATCCGTGCTGCGTTGCGAGGTCACCGCATACATTTTCCCGTCGAAGGTAACGAGCGGCTTGAGAGCGGGATGCTCCTCCAAATACTTCTTGTAGGTTGTGCTGTATTTCTCGATGTACTTGTCAATCGGTTGAATCGCGCCCTGGTTCGCAAGCTGCGCGATATAGTTGCGATCGTATTCCCAGATCAGATCCGGCGCGCTGCCGGAGGCGATGAGCGTATTCATCTTTTTCTGGAACTCGTTTCGCACCACGGGTACCCATTTCACCTTGGTCGGCGAATTTTCGTTGATCCATCTCGTCCAGCGGTTATTCTCATAGGTGCCTTCCTCGGCGGCAATTTCGCCTCTGTCAAAGGCGGAGGCGGTAATTTCCAGCTTCGGCCCTGCCGAAGAAGCAGATGAAGCTTGCGAGGTTGGAGCGACCGGAGGCGAGGCATTGCCCTCCGATTTGGCAGTCGAACCTCCAGGTGTCGAGGAGGAGCCGCATGCGGCCAGCACCGCCAGCGACAGTGACACCAAGGTTGCGAATACCGGCTTCCAGGCTCGTTTGAACTTGACCATTCCGTTTTCATCCCCTTATTCCATGATTTATTTATAACAAGGACCAATGAAGTCCTATGTTATCGGAGGTTGCCCGGCAGCCTTCACCCTTTGACCGAGCCTATCAATACGCCTTTGACGAAATGCTTCTGCAAGAACGGATAGACAACCAGGATCGGGGCTATCGCAATGATGATCGCAGCGGCTTTGACCGCTTCCGGCGTCAGCAAGACGGCGTCGAGGGCGCCTTCGCCGGACATATCGTTCAGCAAGCTCGGGTCGACTTGCAGAATCATCTGATACAGCTTCAGCGTCAACGTTTGTTTGGTGGATTCGTTGATGTAGAGCAGCACATTAAAGTATGAATTCCACCAACCTACGGCATAGAAGAGGGAGAGCGCGGCCAGGATCGGCTTGCACAAGGGCATGATGATTTGCAGCAGAATGCGCCAATCGCCGGCGCCGTCGATCGAGGCCGATTCTTCCAGTTCCACGGGCAGGCCTTCCATGAACGTCTTCATGACGAACAAGTTGTACGTGCTGATCAGCGAAGGGAGCCAGAGGGCCCAGTACGTATCCATCAATCCCAACGTTTTGATCAAGATGAAATTCGGAATCATCCCGGCAACGAACAACATCGTGAAGGTGATGAAAATGAGCAGCGTATTGCGCCCCCACAGCCGTTTGCGGGACAGAGGATAAGCGGCCAATACGGTGAACAAAATATTCAGCGCGGTACCGACTATCGTAACCAGTACCGTATTACTCATAGCGGTCAACAGTTGACCTTCGTCAAATAGCCGTTTATAGGATTCGATATTGAAATCGACGGGCCAGAGGCTTACTTCTCCCGAATTAATCGCCCTGCTGCTGCTCAAGGAGGCGACAAGCTCGTACCATAGCGGATACAGCGCCAGCAGCGAAAGCAACCCCAGGATGATATAAATCGCTGACATACCGAAGCGTGACATGAAGGAGCGGTTGCGAGCATGCGGACTCATCGTTACCACAACCCCCGTTCCCCGAACAGCCGGATGGATTTGTTGACGCCGAATACCAGAATGAGGCCAATCAACGATTGGAATAAACCCAAGGCCGTCGTATAGCTGTAATTCATATTTTGCAGGCCGACCCTGTACACATAAGTACTGATGACGTCGGCTACGTTCAGCACGGAATCGTTCTGCAGTACAAGCACGTGCTCCAGCCCGACGTCCAGCATGTTCCCCATGCGCAGAACGAGCAGGATGGCGATTGTGCTGCGAATGCCGGGCAGTGTCACGTGCCAGATCTGGCGCAGCTTGGAAGCTCCGTCGATATTGGCGGCCTCATATAATTGCGGATCGATGGAAGCCATCGCGGCCAAATACAGAATGGTGCCCCAGCCTGCTTCCCGCCAGATGCCGGACAGAGTGAATGCTGCAGGCCACCAGTCCGGATGGGCCATGAAGTAGATTGGCTCGATCCCGAACAACTTTGTCAGCACCAGATTGACGACGCCCGTGCTGGGAGACAGCATGGCGATGAAGATGCCGCCGAGTACCGCCCAGGAAATAAAATGGGGCAAGTACAGCAGATTTTGCACGATCCGCTTGTACCAATCTTTGCGCACCTCGTTGAGCAGCAGCGCCAGCACGATCGGCACCGGGAAGCCAAAAACGAGGCTGTAGACGTTGAGCAGCAGCGTGTTGCGGATCACCTTCCAGAAATCGAGGCTCGCGAACAAGCTCTCGAAATGCTTGAACCCGACCCATTTGCTCCCGAGGATGCCTTCGGCGAAGCGGTAATCCTTGAAGGCGATGATTTCCCCGAACATCGGCGCGTATTTGAACAATAGGTAGAACCCGACGATAGGCAGCATCATCAGGTACAGATGCCGGTCCCGCTTCAACCGGTAAATCAGCGTGGGATGCGTGCGCCTTGAAACAACATTCTCCATTCTGCCCCTCCTTTCACGCCTTCGTGTCCTCCCTCGCGTCTCCTCAGTCGACTTGTACTCCAACTCCACAATATTATGCTCCTTCCTTTCGCGCTTTCGCGCCTTCCTTCACGTTGGCCTTCCTTCCCGTGCCGGAACCGGAGGGCTTGCCGACGTGATTACGGTTCGATCATATACCGGCGGAAAAGATCCTGCCTACGAGCATCTTTTGAAGCCGCATCATTTTTTTGCGTTTCAGACAGTCGCAATTTTTACACTCGTTTGACTTTCTTGGAGTGCGGTGAAAAAAAAGAACCGTCCGAATGCGTCCGGACGGTTCTCTTCTGGCTATGATTGCTCCCGCAGGCGGTCCCGATACTCGGTCGGCGTCATGCCCGTGTATTTCTTGAAAGTGCGCAGGAAGCTGCCGGTGTTGGCATAACCGACCGCCTCGCCGATTTTATTCACCTTCATATCCGGGTTCGCCAGCAGCTCCTTGGAGGCGTTGATGCGGATCTCGATCAGATGATCGATGAAATTGCTCTCGGTATGCTCCTTGAACAGCTTGCTGATATAGCTCGGACTTAACTGGAATTCGTCGGCCAGCCGATCAAGAGACAGATTGTTCTCCCGGTAATGCGCCTGAATATAGGCCAGCATCCGTTCGATCACGTCGTTCTTGCCGCGGCTGCTCCGCTTTAACTCGATCTGCGCGGACAATTGCTCCAGCACCGAGAGGACGAGCTGCTCGGCTTCCTTCCAGTTCTCGCACTGCCTGAGCTTGGCGTAAATCCGGTCCAGGGATTCCGTCTGAGTGTCCAGCTCGATGCCGATTGCACCCGCGGTCTGCAGCGATTTCATGATAACGTCGAACGATAGCTGATAGATGAATTCGGGAGGCAGGCTGCTGCCTACCGCTTCGGCGAACAGCGTCTCCAAGCAAGAGCGGATTCTGACGGCATCGGTCATCTTCAGTGCTTCGGCAATCGGCTCAGCCTTGAGGCTGATCCGATAGTAGTCCTGGCTATCCGGGGGCTGCACGTTCTCGACGGAAATGACGGCATGCCGGCCGAACAGCATCTTGTAATGAAGCGCCTTCTTGGATTCGTCGAAGGAAAGCGGAATATCCTTCATCTCCCGGTAAGCTCTGCCGACGCCGATGGTGGCGATCAAGCCGAACTGCTTCTTCACAACATCGAGAAGCAGCTCCAGAATCGCGAGTGCATGCACGTGGTTCTGCTCGCTGTCGCCCTCCGCGAAGCTGAACAGCACGACGGCGCTGCCGCCGCCGAGATCGATTGCGAAGCCCGCATGCTCGGCGTTGATCAATTCTTCCGCTACGTTGCAGAAGACGAAGGTATACAGCGCCTCGTCCCGGGAGGAGATTGCGGCGCCTTCTTTGCCGATCTCGGCTGTACAGACCAGGTATCTCTCCGGATACAGCCTGGCACCTACAAATTCCAACTGGTGACTGACGGACCGATAATCCGTCCGATATCCCATCAGCAGATCCATCATGAGACGCCACTTCATCACGGGCTTGGAATCCCGGGCATGCCGCTCCAGATCCTCGCGGTCCAGCATCATGCGCTCGAATACCTTCTCCAGATAGTCGAGCCCCTGTGAGCTCGCGCCCTCCCCCTGCAGCGGAGGCCGTCGGGCATGATAAGCGTCCAACACTCGGCCGATCTGACGGTCGATCGGCTTGAACGTCCAGCGATTCACGTAAACCAGCACGGCCAGCGCGAACGCCAGCATGCCGACGGCGAAGGCGATCAGGAAGTTGCGGGTCACCTGCAGCGGCTTGTAGATCTGCGCTTGCGGCACGACGCTGGCCAGCTTCCACCCTGTATAGCCGGAGGTGCGATAGAACACCGATTGGTCAACGCCATCCAGCTTCACCGTGGCGGTGCCGCTGCCCTTCGCCGACAGAATCTGCCGGATATAGGGCACGTCCTTAATGTTGCGGTAGAGCTGCGACTTGTCGTCGTGCGTCACGACATTGCCTTCCGCATCGAGAATGAACAGGTGCCCGATCTTGCTATCCTCGTAGACGGCCGCCACCATGTCGTGCAGCACGCTCTCCTTGATGTTCACCGCCATGACGCCTTTGCGGTAACCGGGGCTGCTAAGCGCCGGATAGGACCGGACCAGAGTCACAACGTCGCTGTTCGCCCTGCCGTCCCAAACCCGGTGGGTCGTCAGCCACTGGGTGTATTTGGGCATGTTGACGTAATCCTTCAGCCAATTATTTTCAATCTCGGCGTCATCCAAGAAGCTATTCTGCGTCAGCGTATCGCCGGTGACCGCGGAATAGGCGAAGACGGACGAAAAATCCGCGTTCGAAATGACGAAATCGTTCAACTTCCGCTGAACGTTATAGACTGTCGTCGCGCGCTGCGCGTTATCCGCATAGTTGCTGTACATAAAATAGACGAAATCGAGGTCTTCGATCAGCGTGAGCAGTTCCTTCTCCGTCTGGCGGAACGTGACCTCGATCTTCTCGTCCACTTGCTTCAGCAGGGCCAGATTCGTATTCTCGAGGTCCTGCTTCAACTGGCCGACCGTGCCAAGGTAAGACACCCAAAAGGTCAGCAATATAATCGTAATGAATGCGGTTCCATAAATAATCATTACTTTTCCGGAGATGCTTCCAAGTTTCACGACTGCGAGCCTCCTGTGCGAAGTGCGAATAGCGGAATTGAAGCTATCGTACCATAACGTACAGCCGAAGGGAACAGACAGATCGTGTAAACTACTTCGTTGGAGTGTGCGGGAGACTATTGGAAAATCACCACAATCCGACCCAAAGAGGAGCACAGGCGGCTGCCTCTTACAGCCGCACCTCCACCGGCTTGCCCAACACCATGGTGTCCGGGGTCACCAGCGTATCATACGCCAGCACCTGCACCCCGGAGCCGGCAGCCGCTCGCAGCGCCTGGGCAAAAGCCGGGTCCATCACCGTATTCGGCTCGAACCGGCGGACACCGCTCATTTGAATGAGAAACATGAGGTAGCCCCGGTAGCCTGCCTTTACCGCCTCGACCATCTCCAGCACATGGCGGGTCCCCCGCGCTGTGGGGGCATCCGGGAACCGGACGATGCCATCCTGCTCCAGCGTCACGCCTTTTACCTCCATAAAGGCCTTCGCCCCGCTTGCAGTTTCCCAATACAAGTCAAAGCGGGAGCCGCCAAAACGGGTCTCCGGCCGCACCGCCGCAAGAGGCTCTCCCGCCACCTGGTCCAGCTGTCCCGACAACGCAGCCTCCAGCACCACCCGGTTGGGGGCCTGGGAATCCATATTGATCAGCAGGTCGCCTTTGTACACGGCAATCAGGGAATAAGCCGTTCGCCTTGGAGCGCCGGGCGCGGCCTGCTCCAGCACCACCCGCGCGCCGGGCGTCAAGAGCTCCGCGCAGCGTCCGGTGTTCTTCACATGCACCGTTTCCTCGGAACCGCCGATGTCCACAAGAGCGATAAACCGGTTGGGCCGCTTGAGAAAACGTCCTTCCACAGTACGGATATATTGCATCATCACACGTCCTTTTTATGCTGAAAGCCCGGCGTTGGCGCTGGCGGCGCGGGACGCACGGGCTTTGAAACAGTCGTCTATTGGGGGGCCGGCACCGTCACAAGGGTGTAGCCCTTCTTGCGGATGCCTTCGATAATACTGGGCAAAGCGGAAATGGTGGACGGATGATCGTGCATCACAATAATGCTCCCCGACCGGACCTCCGACAGCACATTCTTGGTAATTTTGGCCGAGTCCCCTGTCTCCCAGTCCTTGGGGTCCTCATTCCACAGGATCATGCTCATGCCGTGCTCCTCGGTAATCAGCTTGGTGTCATTGTTATAGCTGCCGTAGGGGGGACGGAATAGCTTCACCGGGGTTTTGCTCCACTTCTCCAGCTTCTTGAGCCCTGTCTCAAACTCCTTCAGTTGGCCTTCGTAATCCAGCTTGGTCATCTGCGGATGCCCGTCGGAGTGGTACCCGATCCCATGGCCCTCGTACACCGCCTGGGTAACGGATTCATGATACTTCTCCACATTTTGTCCCAGGAAAAAGAACGTCACCTTGGCATCGCAATCCTTCAGCACCTTCAAAAGCTTCCCGGTATCCTTGGTGGGGCCGTCATCAATGGTAATGGCCACCTGGTTCTTGCCAACGGCATACACAGGCTTCAGAGTGGACTCCCGGCGGGCGGGCTTGCTGTCCGGCTGGACCGTTTCTTCAGCCGGCTTGCCTGTTTCCGGTGAAGGGACAAGCGGCGACGGCTCCGCTGATGCAGCAGGCGGGGCGGGTGTTGGGGTGGAAATAACGGTGGGCAACGGGGATAAGACCGCTTCCTGGGGGGCTGCCGCAGCCTGATTGCCGGACCGGCTACATCCGCTCATAATAAGCAGAGCTGCCGAGGCACAGATCAGAACCGCTTGCGCAAATCGCTTCATGTTAGTCTACCTGCCTTAAAGTTGGCTACAAAATCAGGGAGCGCCTCTTGGAACAGATGTTGCAAGATAAAACGGACAGCCTGGTTTCTACCAGAGTTCCCTCTAGCATACCGGATATTGGTGGGCCTTTCCATAGGTTTATAGAGGCGTAACAAATGTTTCGTTTCTTCCGCCGCTTCCTGTATTTATTTGACGGGATAGCTCCATTTGAGGTTCACTTTTTCGGGAAGCGGACAGACAAAAAGTTTGACCCTCCCAAGCAATTGGTGTATAAAGGGTACAGCTATGCACACCGTGAAAGTCGAAAGGAGTTTGAAGGTTATGACTGCCGAATTTCAGGCCCTGGAGGTTAACAAAGGCGAGGCCTTCACCATAGGCATCCGCTCTCTGACCCTGGATGATCTGCCCCAAGGGGAAGTGCTCATCAAGGTGGCGTATTCCAGCGTCAACTATAAGGATGGGCTGGCCTCCATACCGGACGGAAATATTGTCAGGAACTACCCGTTTATCCCCGGCATCGATTTGTCCGGCTATGTGGTATCCTCCACGGATGCGCGGTTTCAGGAGGGCCAGAAGGTGTTGGCCACCGGCTATGGGATTGGGGTCAGCCATTTTGGCGGCTACAGCGAATACGCCCGGCTGCCGGCGGAATGGGTTGTGCCGCTGCCTGAAGGGTTGTCCCTGCGGGAGGCAATGATTTACGGAACTGCGGGCTTCACTGCGGCGCTGTCCATCAAGCATCTGGAGGAAAAAGGCGTCTCTCCCGAAAAGGGCAAGGTGCTGGTGACGGGAGCCTCCGGCGGAGTCGGGGGTGCGGCCGTAGCCATGCTGGCGCAAAAGGGCTATACGGTGGTTGCCGGCACCGGGCGGAGCGAAGAGGCCGGCTATCTGCGGGAGTTGGGCGCAAGCGAGGTATTGTCCCGGGAGGAGATCTATGCCGGGGGCAGCGTGAAGCCGCTGGACAAGCAGCTTTGGCAGGCGGCGGTGGACCCCGTAGGCGGCGCGCAGCTGGCCGCGGTGCTGAGCCGGATCGCTTACCGGGGCGCCGTAGCCGTCAGCGGCCTTACCGGCGGCACCGCCGTGCCCGCCAGCGTATTGCCCTTCATTCTGCGGGGCGTAAGCCTCTTGGGCATCGATTCGGTGATGTGTCCCGCCGCTGAGCGGGAGGAATTGTGGAAGCTCATGGCAAACAGCTGGAAGCCGGAGCAGCTGGACAAGCTGGTGAACCGCGAGGTTACTCTGGCGGAGCTGCCCCAGACCCTTGCGGATATTCTCCGGTCCGCCACCCGCGGCAGAGTGCTGGTCCGTTTGGCAGGAGAGTAAGAGATCGCAAGAGAGAGTAAGACGCAAGGCCGCCTTCTTCGGAGGGCGGCTTTTTTGTTCAGATTGCACCTTTAAGCGGACATTCAGCCAGAACTCAGGGCGGATTAAGTCCCGGCACGTAGAATGGAGGGCAAACAGCCCGGGAGGGAGGAACTGTGTTGAAATCGTGGACAAACAGAAAAAGGGCGCTGTTGGCAGCCCTTTTGATTATTCTCCTCATCGGGGGAGTGCTATACAAGCTGGCGGACCGCTACCTGATCGAGCATGTGGAAATCCGGGTCACATCGGCGCCGGAGAGCACAACCGCCGCCACCCCAAGCACCGGCTCCTCCGGCAGCACCGCCGGCAGTACGCCGGCAGCGGCGGACGGGAAGGTGTTGTCGGATGATTGGAGCTACCGCAGCAGCGATATTGACATCAGCATCCGCCGGGTGGAGACCGGCGAAGGCAAGCAAAAAATCACCTACTATGTGGCGGATGTCCAATTGAACAACGGCGCAAGTTTAAGCTCCGCTTTTGCCAAAAACGCCTTCGGCCGCAATATTATCGAAAACACCTCCGTCATCGCCACCAATAATGATGCCTTGTTCGCCATCAATGGGGACTACTACGGCTTCCGCAGCGACGGCGTCATCATCCGCAACGGCACGCTGTACCGCAGCGAACCGGCCCGTACAGGGCTTGCCCTCTATGCTGACGGCACCATGAAATCCTATGACGAAACCGAACAAACCGCCGCATCCCTCTTGGCGGACGGTGTCATCCACACCTATTCCTTCGGCCCCGCCCTGGTGGAGAACGGCGAGGTGGCCGCCAATCTGGACCAGGTGAAGATCGACAGCAACTTCGGCAACCGGTCCATTCAGGGAGCCAATCCCCGTACGGGCATCGGGCTCATCTCTGCCAATCACTATCTCTTCATAGTGGTGGACGGCCGCAAGGAAGGCTACAGCACAGGCATGACGCTGAACCAGTTCGCCCAGCTGTTCAAGGAGCTGGGGGCAACCGAGGCCTACAACCTGGACGGCGGCGGCTCCTCTACCATGTACTTTCAGGGCCGGGTGGTGAACAATCCCCTGGGCAAAGAAACCGAGCGGGGCGTCAGCGACATTCTGTACATCCCCGCCCCCTGAGCCAGGCCGTCCACTTCCTGTGGAACGGGAACATCCCATCATAACGGAGGCGGCATATATGCATGTATTGATACCGGCTTATGAGCCCGACAAGCGGCTTTTGGAACTCATTGTCCAGTTGAAGGCCTCCGGAATGAACCGCATTCTGGTGGTGGATGACGGCAGCGGGGAGGACTATGCCCCATTGTTCCGCGCCGCAGAGTCGGAGGGCTGCACCGTACTAACCCATCCGGTAAACCGGGGCAAGGGCTGTGCTCTGAAAACCGGCTTCCGCCACCTGATGAAAACGGATGGAGTGGACACAGTGGTCTGCGCGGACAGCGACGGCCAGCATTTGCCCCGGGATATCCTGCGGGTAGCCCAGGCCGTTCAGGAGGCTCCCGGCCGGATCGTGCTGGGCAGCCGCCAATTTACCGGCAAAGTGCCCTTGCGCAGCAGCTTCGGCAATACCGCCACCCGGAAGGTCTATTCCTTCTTCTCCGGCATTCCCTTGCAGGATACCCAGACGGGGCTGCGGGGATATTCCCGGGACATGCTGGAATGGCTGTGCCAGGTGCCGGGGGAACGGTTCGAATACGAGATGAACCTGCTTTTGCAGGCTCCCCGGGCAGGGTACTCCTTCTGCGAGCTGCCGATTGAAACCGTCTATATCAACCGCAACCACTCCTCCCATTTCCGCCCGCTGGCCGATTCCCTGAAGATTTATTGGCCCATCGCCAAATTCGGCTCCGTCTCCCTGATCTCCGCCCTGCTGGACATTCTGCTGCTTATGCTGATCCAATACGGCACCGGCAATCTGCTGCTGGCGGTGTGGGGAGCCAGACTGTGCAGCTCCGTATTCAACTATACAATGAACAAAACCTTTGTATTCACCGGCGGCAAACCCGCCCCGGCCAAAAGGTCCCTGCCCAAATATTTCGCCCTTGCGGGAATCATCCTCCTCCTGAATTACGGGCTGATGTCCGTCTTGTTCGGGCAAATAGGCGCCCCTCTGCTGGCAGCCAAGCTGCTGACAGAGGCTATGCTTTTTGTATTCAGCTACTGGTGCCAGCGGCGTTTTGTATATGCCTAAAGGGGCTCAAGGAGTTCCATTCCTGAGCTAAAGGGATAGTGTGCCTAAGGAGCTACAAGGGAATGAGTATCTGCTTTTGGCGATGAAATCTCCATGATTTTGGAAATTTTGCCATAAAATTAGAGTTCTAACCATAAATCAGTGCTTGACCAGGCTTGACTGGCTTGACCGCGCCTCTGCCGATTTGTCCGCTTTACCATGCCCCGATTCCTAACGGCGGTGAGAGCCTCTATTTGCTCCAAAACGGGGGGCTACCAAATCTAACGGAAGCAGGAGCCCTTATTGGGCTAAAAAAGGGCTTGCAGCGGAGCAATCGGCCCCAATAGCGGCTGTTGCCGCCGTTAGATTTTCGGAAGCGGTGTTTTTGCCGAAATAAGGGCTCCCACTGCCGTTAGCAGCAGACCATGGCAGGGTCTCACAGCTATCAGACCATGGCAAGGTCTAACATCCATCAGTCCGTGGCGTCAAGCACTGATTTTTGGCGTAGAGCCAAAATTGCGGTACCTTACTTCGTCGCAGTCTCTCAGTTGGGCTTGCCGAGGCTCCGCTTCCCGTTTATCCCCATTAACTTTGCGGCTTGGGCCTGACCCGGTTGGTGGGAACCGCCTCCAGGGGATTGTCCGGCCAATAATGCTTGGGATACCGCCCCTTCAGATCCTTTTTCACCTCAAAATAGGTTTCCCGCCAGAAGCCCGCCAGATCCCGGGTGACCTGCACCGGCCGTTGGGCCGGAGACAGCAGATGGATCACTACCGACACCCGGCCGCCGCCGATCCGCGGCGTTTCGGTCAAACCGAACAGCTCCTGCAGCCGGACTGCCATATAGGGCTGGCCGGGATCGCTGTAATCCACCGGAATCCGCGAGCCGCTGGGCACCTGAAGATGCGTGGGTGCGCAGCGGTCCAGCTCCTGGCGGCGGCTCCAGTCCAACAGGCCGGTTAAGGCCTCGCCCAGGTTCAGCCGGGCCAGTTCCTGTTTGCTGCGCAGCCCCTCCGCGTATGGCCCCAGCCATTCCGGCAGCGTGGCGAGCAGCGTCTCCTCCGATACATCCGGCCAGGACGGGTCCGCCAGGTGCATGAAGCGCAGACGCTGCAGAAGCTGCCGGGATGTTTTGGTCCAGGGCAGCGCCTCCAGCCCCTCCTTGGCGATAGCGGCAAGCAGCGCCTTGGCCACCAGCGACGGCGGGGGATTCTGCAGCCGCTTCTCCCGCAGAATCAGCGCTCCCAGCCGTACCCGGCTTTTGGCCCGCACCGCTTGCGCCGCCTCCTCCCACTCCACGGCCTCCTCTTCCTCCAAGCCTTCCTTCAGATACGTCTCCAAATGATCCAGCTCCACCGGCGCGGCCAAATAAATTCTGCTGTCCGCCCCCTGATCGTCCAGCTCCGCCGCCACCAGATACGGGACACCCGCCAGAGGCTGATCGGCTGCCATAACCGCTCCCCGGCCATTGGACAGAAGATACCGTCCCCGGGAGCGCTGCTGGCCGATCCGGTCCGGATACGCGAAAGCAAGCAGCAGCCCGCAAAAGGCCAGCTCTCCATCGGGGCCGGAAGGAAGGAGCAATGGCTGCGGGGAGGCAGCGCCAGATCCGGCAGGAGCAGGTGCGGGCTCAGCCAGCGGGAAGGTGGTGCCATGCCCAGCGGGAGCAGGTGCGGGCCTAGCCAGCGGGAAGGTGGTGCCAGATCCGGCCGGAGCCGGGAGGGAGTCCAACTCCCGCCTCCACCAGGACGCCTCCTGGCGCACCCGCGCCAGGGCTGCCGGGTCGGCCCGCAACCCCAGGCTGCGGGCCTCGCCTCCGGCGTGCCGCAGCGCCTCCACCCGCAGGCGCAGGTCCGCGTTGGCCGCGGCCCCCTCCGCCGCGCGGAGCACGTCCCGCTCGCCGAGCAAAGCGGCGAGCTCGCAGCCCAAGGCGTGAAGGCCCAGCTCCCGGGCCTTCAGCGCCATATGGGCCAGCCGGGGATGGAGCCCCAGCCCGGCCATGGCCCTGCCGTGGGGCGTGACGGCTCCGTCCGCCCCCAGCGCTCCCAAGCGCCGCAGCAGCCCCCGCGCTTGGGCCAAAGCCGCCGCAGGCGGCGCATCCAGCCAGCGCAGCTCCTCGGGCGCAGCGCCCCAGGCCGCCAGCTCCAGGCACAGCGGCGCCAAATCCGCCTCCAGAATCTCCGGGGCGGTGCGGGCGGGCAGCTGGCCCTGGTCCTGCTCCGGCCACAGCCGGTAGCAGACACCGGGACCCTGCCGCCCGGCGCGGCCCCTCCGCTGGTCGGCGGAGGCAACGGACACCGGCACCGTGTCCAGCCGGGTCATGCCCGTCCGCGGCGAAAAGCGCGGCACCCGGGAAAGCCCGGCGTCCACCACAACTCGTACCCCGTCCACGGTCAGGCTGGTTTCGGCAATGGAGGTGGCCAGCACCACCTTGCGCGTCCCCGGCTCCCCAGGGGCCAGCGCCCGGTCCTGGGCCTCCTGGGGCAGGCTGCCGTGAAGCGGAAGCACCTGCACCGCGCTGCCTGGCCCGCCCAGCAGGGAGAGAAGCCGCTCCTCCGTCCGGCGGATTTCACCCGCTCCCGGCAGGAACACCAGAATATCCCCCTGGCATTCCCGCAGGGCAGCCGCCACAGCGGCGGCCGTCCGGTCCTCCAGACGCCCCTCCGGGCGTTTGGCGGCGTAGCGGGTTTCCACCGGATAGGCCCGTCCCGTGCTGACCACAACCGGCACCTCCCCCATCAGCGCCGCTACCGGCTCGGCCTCCAGCGTGGCGGACATCACCACCAGCTTCAGGTCGCTATTCAGAAGCTCCTGTGCTTGCAGGCACAGGGCCAGTCCCAGGTCCGCATGGAGGCTGCGCTCATGAAACTCGTCGAACAGCACCGCCGCCACCCCCGCCAGCTCCGGGTCCTCCTGAAGCATCCGGGTCAAAATCCCTTCGGTAATCACCTCAATCCGGGTTTTCGGCCCCACCCTGCTGTCCATCCGGACCCGGTAGCCTACCGTTTGCCCAACCTGCTCCCCCAGCGCCGACGCCATATAGCGGGCCGCCGAACGGGCTGCAAGCCGCCTGGGCTCCAGCATAAGAATCCGTTTGCCCTCCGCCCACGGCTCCCCCAGAAGGGCCAGCGGCACCCGGGTGGTTTTGCCTGCGCCGGGAGGGGCCACCAGCACTGCCCCGCCTCCTCGGCCAAGCGCCGCCTTCAGCGAGGGCAGCGCTTCCTCCACGGGCAGCCTCCCGTTTTCACCACTGCTCATCCCTGTTCCCCCTTTTTCAAAGTCGCAGCTTCTTGTCAAACGCAAATGACACCGACAGGCATTTATTCTCGCAACTGCAGTCTGGTTCCCGCGTTTCCCTGCCATTATACTGGATATAACGAAACCAAGGAGCGTTCATATGGATACCTTCCACATTACAGAGGCCGCCCGCCGTTTGGGCATCACTACCAGAACCATCCGGTTTTACGAGGAAAAAGGGCTGCTTACCTTCTCCAAAGACCCCGTTAACGGCTACCGTCTTTTTTCCGGACATGATCTGCTCCGCCTGGAAACCATTCTTGTGCTCCGTGAAGCCGGCCTATCCATTCCCGATCTGCGCAATGTGCTGGAAACCCACGGAATGGGCCGGCAGGAGGAAAGTCTGTACCTGCTTGAGCTCCAACGTTCTCTCTTGTATGCCCGGCGGCTGGATCTGGACAACCAGATCCGCATGAACGAGGAGCTGATCCGCAGCTTTTCCCGGGAGGGCATGAATCTGTCCCCGGCCCTCCAGCACCAGGCGGGGGACGTGCGCAAACAGCGGGAGCTGCGCAGCAGTTGGACCGACCACTACCGCTTCGACCTTCAAGCCGAAGACTTCGATGCGCAATTGGCGGAGGGCAGCGCTCAATATCCCGGTTACCCGGACGCCATCCGGCTGATGGCTGAGCTGCTTGACCCGAAGCCCGCCGAGTCCGGCCTGGACATCGGAACGGGCACAGGCAACCTGGCGGAGGCTCTCGGCAAACAAGGGGCCGTCATAAGGGGCGTCGACCAATCCCGGAGGATGCTGCAGGTATGCCGGCGCAAATTTCCCATGATGGAAACCAAGCTTGGCAACGCCCTGGCCATTCCGTATGATGCGGGCAGCTTTGATTTTGCCGCAAGCGGCTATGTTTTTCATCTGCTTGCTCCCGAGGAGCGAAGTCAGGCGCTGGCGGAGCTGCTGCGGGTTCTCAAGCCCGGAGGGCGCTTCGCCATCTGCGCCCTTCTTCCGGCGGAGGCCTGGTCCTTCGCCGCTGCCGTACTCGACGGCTGGCAGACCCATCTTCACCCGCTTCCGGGGCAAAAGCAAGTTTCTGTGTTATATGCGGCAAAACCCTGTTGACCTTCACGCAGCGTGAACCTGTATAGTGAAATCACCGCCGGCCGGCGCACTCCATACAGGAAGGATCATTCATATGCCTGATCATGAGCATGTTTACAATCGGCAAGCCCATTTGTACGACCGTATGATTTCCTGCCAGCCCAGCCTTCTCCCGGCACTTCTTGCCGTCCGTCCTCTGGAAGGACTGGATATGGTAGATACCGGAGCCGGCACCGGCCGCCTGGCCGCGGTTCTGGCTCCTTTTGCCCGCATCCTGTCCGTGTTTGACCGTTCGGAGGCCATGCTCCACCTGACACGGGAAAAGGTAGCCCCCCTGCTGCCCGCAGACCGTTTCCGCTGGGGAGTTGCAGACCACCGCAGCTTGCCCGTAGCCGACAGCTCCGCCGATCTGGTGACGGCAGGGTGGTGCGTCTGCTACCTGGCCAGCAGCAATCGTGCGGATTGGCAGGTCTCCCTGGAAGAGACCATGGCCGAATTCCGGCGGATTCTCCGCCCGGGAGGAACCATTGTCATCTTTGAAACCATGGGCACCGGCACCGATGGTCCGCAGCCGCCGGATTTTCTCACCGGCTATTACCGCCAGTTGGAGGAGAGGTACGGCTTCACCTTTTCCCTGCTTCCGCTGGACTATACCTTCAGCAGCGTCGAGGAGGCGGCGGAGCTTACCGGCTTCTTCTTCGGAGAGGAGCTGGCCCGGCAAGTGCTGGCCAAGGGTGTGCCGGTTGTTCCCGAATGGGCCGGCATGTGGACGCTGACGGTGTAAGGCTTCCATGGACTGGGCAGTTCCGCTTGGATCAGGCCGCCTCGCAGGCTTCCGCCCGGACACGGCTTGCCTGAGCCGCAGCCCGCAGCGACGACCAGGTATAGACGATAAGCGCCGCCCAAATCAATCCGAAGCTGATCCAGCGCGTCATGTCAAAGGTTTCGTGGTACACCGCCACGCCGAGAATCAGCGTAATGGTGGGGCCTACGTATTGAATGAAGCCGATGGTGGACAGGGACAGGGTGGCAGCCGCCTTGGCAAACCAGAATAAGGGCATAACGGTAACCGCCCCCGCCAATAGAAGCAGAATCCAGCGCCAGGCGTCCATTCCGGCCGTGCCGGCCTGTCCGGTAAACTGGGCATACAGCAGATAGGCGGCCGCTATGGGCGCGACAAAGGTGGTCTCCCAGGCCAGTCCAAGGGTGGCGTCCACGTTGGCTTTTTTCTTGATCAGGCCATACAAGGCAAAGCTGCCCGCCAGCACCAGGGATACCCACGGCAGACGGCCATGCTCAATGGTCACTACAGCCACGCCGGTAAAAGCCAGGGCAATCGCCGCCCATTGTCCGACGCGGAGCTTTTCCTTCAGGAACAGCACGCCCAACAGCACATTCAGCAGCGGATTCATATAGTAGCCCAGGCTTGTCTCCACCATGTGCCCGTTGTTCACCGCCCAGATGAATACCAGCCAGTTGGTGCTGATGAGAAGAGACGCCAGCCCCAGATAACGGGCCGTCCCCTTGTTGCGGATCACCTGGCGGTATTCATGGAAGCGGCGGGATACAAGCAGAATCCCCAGCAAAAATACAAGCGACCACACCATCCGGTGTCCCAAAATCCCCCATGCGGGCACCTCGTCCAGCGCCTTCCAATAAAGCGGGAGAAACCCCCACGCCAAATATGCCAACAAAGCATAAATAAATCCCTTGGTGTTCATAATCCAAGTCCTCCTGTCCAAAATACGGGCATGCTCTAGCTTTTTTTAGGCCATGCTTTGTCACGCTAAAGGCTTATTATAGCACACTGTGCGGGATTTGGGACGAGGCGGCGCAGCCAAGTTCCCGCTGCACATCAAACAGGCCGCCCAACCGGACGGCCTGCCGTATCTGCGGGGCGCCAGCGCTCCGCCGTTTTATCCCTTGACCTTAAACTGCTGCAGCAGCTCCTGCAGGCTGTCCGCCAACCGGGCCAAGTCGGCGGAGGAGGCCGAAACCTCTTCCATGGAAGCCAATTGCTCCTCCGACGACGCAGCTACCGTTTGGGTGTTCATGGACGTGCTGCGCGCAACCTCCTCCAGTCCGCCGAAGGTCTGTTCGGCCTCCTGAACCTGCTCCACAATGGCAGCGGTGATCCTTGCGGTTTCCTGAACCTTCATTTCCACTTCCTTCATGGCCTGGACGATCTCTCCGAACCTCCGGTCGGTTTCCTCCACCGCCGCCATGCCACCCTTGACCTGATCCTTCACCTGAACCATGGACCCCACTGTCCGTTCAATATCCGTCCGGATATCGCCGATAAGCTCCGCCACCTTCTCCGCGGATGTGCGGGAGCCCTCCGCCAGCTTCTTCACCTCGCCGGCCACCACAGCAAAGCCTCTGCCCGCTTCCCCGGCACGGGCCGCTTCAATACCCGCATTCAAAGCCAGAAGATTGGTTTGAACCGCAATGCCTGCAATCACCCTCACCATCTCCTCAATTTGCTCCGAACGGCGGGCCAGACTGCGGATCGCCGCGTCGGACTGGTCCACCGCCCCGTGAATTTGCGTCATCTGGATTACCGTGCGTTGGACCGCCTGGGCCCCTTCTCCCGCCAATTGGCCCGCCGCTGTCGTTTTCTCCAGCGCTTCCCGGGAATCCTCGCCGATGGTGCCCATCCCGGCGGCAATCTCCTGCATGAGCCTGCCGCTTTCGCTGGTGGCGCTTAACTGGGAATCGGCCCCGGCGGAAATATCCTGGATGGACATGGCGATATGCTCCGTAGCCTTGCTGGTTTCATCGGCGCTCACGGTGAGAATTTCGGCCGTGCCGGCCACCTGCGTGGCAGTGGATGCCGCGCCCTGAATGAGCCGGATCAATCCATCGCGCATCCGGTTAAAGCTGTTCACCAGCAGGCCAATCTCATCCTGGGACCGATCTGCTACCTCTACAGTGAAATCCCCCTGCCCGGCAGCCTCCAGGGAAGCCTTCACCCGGCCGATACGCCGGGACAAGCTCCAGACGAAGAAGAAAATCGCCACAAGCGAAATCAGCAGCACGCCGGCCAGGATAATCCACACCAGCTTCATGGCCTCATTGGCATGCTGGAGCACTGTGGCTTCGGAGGTACCGGCAAACAAAATGCCGATGGTTTCCCCACCTCCGTTTTTTAGCGGCAGATACGAGGTTTGGTATTCCTTCCCCAGAATGGCGGCCGCTCCCTGATAAGCTGAGCCTTGCTTCAATACCGCTTCCTCTACCGCAGGATCAACAGCGGTTCCCACAGCCCGGCTGCCGTCTTCCTTCAAAACGGTGGTCGCCACCCGGGTATTGCCCTGAAAAAGGGTGGCCATATTGCCGGTTGCCGCTTTAATTTCATCCAAAATTTCGTTATTGCCATTCATGTTTAGGGCGCCCTTGTACAAGCCGTCCGCCTTCACCGACCATTCCCCCGGAAACCGGGCATCCAAATATTTCAGCGCCAGAGCATTGGCGCCAACCGCATTCTGGGCTACCTCATCGCGGATGCCGTCCTTGAGGATCATCAGAAACATTTGGGACAGGGTAAACGCCGTCATAAGCAGCAGCAGCAGAAACAACAAAAAAATCTTAGATCCCAACTTCATTTTACGAAGCATCCTTTGCTCGCTCCCCTTCCACGTGTGAATCTAAGTGGTTTGAATCGGCAACTTTTCTACTTCTTTCGACATTTTTCTTCATAACCCTCTGCGTTGTTTTCCGGTCCGATTAATTTGAATAAAATTTGAATTATTTTTACATTAGGCTTGATCCAAAACCAATTCCGGGCAATCGGCATATGCTGACAGCAGCAGGGATCACAGCGCAAAGAAGAACAGGAGGATGCTTATGCCGCCCCGTTATTGGATTATTGTCGATTTGTCGCAGTTTATGCTGCATTTGCTGGAGGGGGATCGGGTGGTAAAGTCCTATCCCATCGGCATCGGGACCGTTGCCACCGCTTCGCCGGAGGGGACGTTTACCATTATCAACAAACAGCCCAATCCCGGAGGCCCCTTCGGCGCCTTCTGGATGGGATTGTCCAAACCCCATTACGGCATTCACGGGACCAACCGCCCCGACTCCATCGGAAAACGGAGCTCCCACGGATGTATCCGCATGCATAACGCCGATGTGCTGGATTTGGCGGCGAAGGTATCGGTTGGAACAGAGGTCCGAATCCGCAAATAAATGCGTGACATAAACATTACATTATATGTTACGTGTTCTGAGGAACATGTTACATTTTACGCAAAATTTGCCCAAAAAAGTTCCCCTCCTCTACAATTCCTTCTATAATCAGGCCATAGAGATGGAAAGTAATATCCCACAGAAGAGGAGAGGGTAACCATGAATATGCGGTTGAAGACAATGAAAAAGCATATTTTCTTTTGCAGCAGCGAGCATTGCGAGGGCCAGGAATTCAGCGAAGTTATGGAAGCGGTGAAGGAGAAGCTGGTAGAGGCGGGCATCCACAAAGACATTAAGCTGAGCAAGACTAACTGCCTGGGCTTGTGCGGAAACGGCCCCTTCGCCCTGGTATACCCGGACGGCATTTGGTATTACAACCTGACTGCAGATGATGCCGAGCGCATCGTGATGGAGCACCTGGTGAACAATGAGCCGGTGGAAGAGCTGATTATGCACCGGATTGCCACCACCTGATCCGCCGGTACGGATAGTCTGTCACTTTTTAGTACAGCGTTCTCCACAAATAAAAGGTTGCGTAGGCGCGCCAGGGCTGCCAGGCGCGGCCCATTGCCTCCACTTGGGGGAGGGAGGGTTTTGCCGTTTGGCCCAGCCTCATGCGGATGGCATGGTGCAATCCCACATCGGTTAAAGGAAAGGCATCCGGATTGCGCAGACAGCGCATGGAGGCATACTGGGCGGTCCACGGGCCGATTCCCCGCACCTCCATCAGCCGTTCCTCCGCCAGCCGGAAGTCTCCCATTTGCAGGAGCTGTTCCTTGGACAGCTCTTTTTCTGCGATCAGCCGGGCTACGGCAAGGAGCGTCTCCGCCTTGAAACGGCTGAACTTCAGCGCCTGCAGTTCCTCCCGCGAGACAGCAGCCAACCGGTCGGCACCGGGAAACAGCATATATTGGCGGCCCTGGTGGACCAGGCTGTCCCCGAATGTTTCCACCAGCCGTTTCTTCAAGGTATATGCAAAAGAAAGATTGATCTGCTGGCCGATGACCGTCCAGCATAACGCCTCCAAAAGGCTGGGCACTCCCACCAGCCTTAAGCCCCGGTATTGCTCCGCCACAGGCTGCAGCACCGGGTCCCGGGCGCTTAACGCATAGAAATCCTCCAGCCGGGAATCCAGATCCAGCCATTCCCTGACAAAGGACACCGCCTCCTCCTGCAGCGCGGCGGAAGGGCTTCCGTTCAGAAAGCGGAGCGTGAGAGAACCGTTGCCTTCTTCAATGGCCAGGAGCGCCGTTTCATTTCCGATGCGGAGGGCTTTGTATACAGTGCGGTCCTCCACCTGGTGGAGACATTCCGATTCATTGCGCTGCAAGTAACCCAATGCATGCTCAAAGCTGTAATCCTGCGGCACCGCGAGACGGACAAGACGGTCTTCCATGTCGGCCAATTCCTCCAGTATGTGATAGAATGTGGTGTCAATATGCTTTTCCATGGGGTATAATGACTGTTAAAACAGCTCTCGCGGCTCCATGCGCCATGCAGACTGCCATAGAGCCCGCGCTGCAGCAGGCGCCGCATAACGGAGGTGGATGCCCCATGCCAGATATTGTTCTCCAACCCTTAAGCCCCAGGATGTCGGAGCAGGCATTGTCCCGTTATATCCAGACGTTCCTTGACCAGGAAAGAATGTCCATCCATACCTTCATGATGCTGGAGAAGCTCAGGCGCAACAAGGGCTACCGCAACAGCGGCTACGCCCTTTGGGATTATTATGCTACCGAACGCAGGCGCCGTCCCTATATCATTTCCGAGCAGACCTTCAAAAGCTACTCCCACAAGCTGGACGAAGTCCTGGTCTATTGGGATCACCGCTATATGGAAGCGGCTTCACCCTTTGCCCGCGCCGCCGGGGTATGCATCACCGGCTACAAGGAGCTTGCCGCCAATCTGGAGCAATGCCCGCCGACGCTGTATCTGTTTGACCGGGATTACCAGTGGTCCCTCGTGCGGACGGATGAACCCCAGAATGAGATGGAGTGGAACTGCCTGCAGATCGGCGAAATCGGCTCGCGCCCCAAAGCCAGCCGCCGGGCGGCAGCGGAGGTCAGGCCCGGCACGCCGCCGGCCGGGGGCTCCGAAGACTTCTCCGCCAATCTTGTTCCTTTGCTCCAGACTGTACCGAAAATCACACGCTCTTAATTTAAAACTGCTCCCCGGTCCGATGCCGGGAAGCAGTTTTTTTGGCGTTATGTGCAGGGCAGCAATGCCCGCTTATTGCTGGCTGGCCGTTATGGCCTGTTCCAGATCGAACAGGATGTCCTCGATGGCCTCGGTTCCGATGGACAAACGGATCAGTCCCGGCTCCACCCCGGCGGAAATCTGCTCCTCCTCCGTCAGCTGCTGGTGAGTGGTGCTGGCCGGATGGATAATCAGCGACTTGGAATCCCCTACGTTGGCCAGGTGGGAGAAAAGCCGGACGGCATTGATCAGCTTCTTGCCGGCTTCCACGCCGCCGCTGATCTCGAAGGTCAGAATCGCTCCCTGGCCCTTGGGCAGATATTTGCGGGCCAGCTCATAAGAGGGATGGCTCGGCAGACCGGCGTAGCTGACATTCTTCACCGCCTGGTGGCCTTCCAGATAACGGGCCACCTTCATCGCATTCTCGCTGTGGCGCTCCATCCGCAGATGCAGGGTTTCCAGCCCTTGCAGAAGCATGAAGGAGTTGAAGGGCGAAATGGCGGCGCCTGTATCGCGGAGCAGCTGCACCCGGGCCTTGATAATATAGGCGATGGGCCCAACGGCTTGCGTAAAGACCACTCCGTGGTAGCTGGGATCGGGTTCGGTCAGGCCCGGGAACTTGCCGCCGGCGCTCCAGTCGAATTTGCCCCCATCGACAATTACCCCGCCGATGGAGGTGCCGTGGCCGCCGATAAACTTGGTGGCGGAATGGACAACGATATCCGCTCCGAATTTAATCGGCTGCAAGAGATAAGGGCTGGGGAAGGTGTTATCCACGATCAACGGGATGCCATTCTCGTGGGCAACAGCCGCCACAGCCTCAATATCCAGCACATCGCCCTTGGGGTTGCCGATGGTTTCGGCGAACAAAGCCTTGGTTTTATCGGTAATGGCCGCACGGAAGTTCTCCGGGTCGGAAGCATCCACGAAGGTAACCTTGATCCCCAGCTTCCGCAGCGTATGGGCAAACAAATTGTAGGTGCCGCCGTACAGGGTGGCCGAGGATACGATTTCATCTCCGGATTCCGCGATATTCAGAATGGAGTATGTAATGGCGGCCGAACCGGAGGCCGTAGCCAAGGCCCCCACGCCCCCCTCCAGGGCGGCCACCCGCTGCTCGAACACATCCGTGGTGGGATTCATTAACCGGGTATAGATATTGCCGAATTCCTTCAGGGCGAACAAGTTCGCCGCATGCTCCGTATCCCGGAAGCCGTAAGAGGTGGTCTGGTACAGGGGAACGGCGCGGGACAAAGTGGTGGGGTCGATGGATTGTCCGGCATGGATAGCCAGAGTTTCAGGCTGCAATTGGCGGTCTTGCGACATGGTTAATTCCTCCCGGTTTTTGGAGTGGCAAGGCTCAAACAGCGGCAAGGCATAAACGAATCCTGCAAATTTTATACCAAGTAATCATGTAGGCATTATAATATTTAGATCATACCAACTTTTACATAGCCGCGTCAACTGATTTACTTCTTGCTGCTGTTGCGAAATTCCTGCTCCTCCGCAAAATTATGCTGTCCTCCGGCGTTTCCGCCGGGTATGGAGATAAACGGCATGGTTATACTAAAAGCGTACCGCCATCTTTTCCAAAAGAGAGATCCCATTCCATGACAAAAGAACGTCTGATTCTCATCACTGTATGGATAATCGTCATCGCAGCCATGCTGCTTCTGCTTAGGCGCAACAATTGGCGCCGGTTTGCCGCCGCCCATCTGATGGCCCAAAACCTGACCTGGATTAATGGTTTGATCCACTGTCAACTGGGGGTATATGCCTACCCGGTGCGGGAATTTCCCAAAGCCACAGATATGGGGTTTACCATGCAATATCTTTTTTACCCGACTTTATGCGGTTTCTGCATCCTGTTCGAGCCCAACGGCGGGCTGGCCAAGAAGATCCTGTACATCTTATGCTTGCCTACGGCCACTGTCATTTTCCGCATGCTGCTGATGCGGTATACCCGGCTTATCGTCGCCGCCGACTACCATATCCTGCAGGATTGGGTTACTCTGCTCATTCTTTTTCTCATCTCCCGCGCCGTGACCAATTGGATATTCCGCGATCCCGCATTTCTGCATGCGGAGGAGCAGTCGGCATGAGACTGGACCGCTGGATTCTGTTGGGTGTCTGGGTATTGTCATTCCTGCTTCTTTTCCTCATTCCCCGCAACAAAAGAAGGCTGGCCCTGATCGCCTATTTATTCAAACAATTCATTACCTCGCTCCTGGGTCTGGTTACCGTGGAATTGGGCTTGCTGGAATATCCGGTGCGCGAGCTGGCCGACGTCAACCGCACCAGCTTCACCTACGAATATATGGCCTACCCGGTGGTTTGCGCCTTATTCAATGTGTTTTATCCGACAAAGGCCAAGCGGTTGTCCAAAATGCTTTATTACGCCGCTTTTTGCACTGCCTTGACTCTGCCCGAAATTTTTCTGGAACGGTACACGGAGCTGGTGTGTTACCTTCACTGGCACTGGTGGATCACCTGGCTGACGCTTCTAATGACTTTTTTTGCAACGCGCAGCTTCTGTGTCCTCTTCTTCAAAGGCATCAACCGCTATGCCAAGCAGCCTAAAAGTCCCTGAATCCGCATAACACGGAGCAGGGACTTTCCTTTTCTTCCGATATGCTTAGATACCGCCCTTACCGATAGGTGCGGACCGTCAACTGGTCCAAATGCTTGAAGGTATAGCCGCGGGTCCGGGCCTCATCGATGATCCGGCCCAATGCCTGGGCATTGTCCCGGGAAACGGAATGAAGAAGGAGCACAGCGCCGGGATGAAGCTGCTCCATCACCCGGGCGTAGGCGTAATCCGCCCCCTTCTGCTTATCCGGCTCCCAATCCTTGTAGGCGATGGACCAGAACACGCTGGTATACCCCTGGGCGGCGCATTCGCTTAGCACCCGTTCGCTGAAAATCCCGCGGGGCGGACGGAGATACTTCATGGTTTTTTCCCCGGTCAGGGCTTCCACGCCGGAACGCACCTTCTCCAGCTCCTCAGAAATGCGGGCTGAACCCAACGAGCTCATATCGGGATGGCTCCAGGAATGGTTGCCCACCGCATGGCCCTCCGCCGCCATTCGTTTGATCAGCTCCGGCTGATCCTTAATATAATGGCCGGTGACAAAAAAAGCCGCAGGCACCTGCTTTTCCTTCAACACATCCAGAATCCCCGGGGTAAACCCGTTTTCGTATCCGTTGTCAAAGGTCAGATAAAGCTCCTTTTCCTCCGTATTGCCCAAAAAGACAGCGTTGTGCCGCTTCAGCACATCCATAAAGCCCTCTTGGGCGATGGAGGGAAGCTGCCCGTTTTTGCTTCTGTAGAAGCCGAAGCTGTAGGACTTGCCTCCATTGTCCTGCTGCGCCGCAACCGCTGTTCCGTCCATGGCATACGCTGCCGAAGGCGCGGCTGCCAGTATGGCCGCCGCCGCGGCAAGCGCCAATAACCGCCTCATGCTGTTCACCCCTTGGTCCCAATTTATCCAGACAAGGATAATATGGCACAAAAGGGCGGAGTTCAGCCTTCCTGATCCTTCCAATTATTTTTGGGCTCTATGGTTTCCGGAGGCTTCCACTCATCCGGCAGCAGGTCCCAATAAGGCGGCTGCCTGTAGCGGTCATCCGCCAGCAGCAGGGTTCCCGTATCCGCCTCGGAACGGATCAGTCTGCCCCCGGCTTGCAGCACCTTGCCCATGCCGGGGTACACATAGGCATACTGGAACCCGTCGCGTCCGCGGCGGTCGTAATACTCCTTGATCAGATTGCGCTCCAGCCCCACCTGAGGCAGGCCCGCCCCGATTACGGCCACCGCCTTCAATCGGTCTCCGGGCAGATCGATCCCCTCTGAAAAAATCCCTCCCAGCACCGCAAATGCCAGTACGGGCGTTTCCCCATCCGGACGAAAGCAAGCGAGAAAGGCCTCCCGCTCCTCCTCGCCCATTCCGGCTTCCTGAAGCAATATCTGACGGCCGTGAGCAGGAAACTCCTCCATAAAATGGGCATGTACCTTGCGCATATAGTCGTAGGAGGAGAAGAACACAATTCCATTGCCCGGCTGCTGCTGAAGCAACGCTGCAATCAGCCCGGCAACAGGCCCGATATTCTGCTCCCGGTCCCGGTAACGGATGGAGACAGGGGCGTGAAGCACCCGCAATTGTTCCTTGCGGAAGGGGGAGGGAACGGCCAAACCATAATCCTCCCCGCCTCCTCCCAGCAGCTCCTGATAGAACCGGATAGGCGCCAGGGTGGCGGAGAAGAACACATGGCTCCGGAGCCCCTTGCCCGCCTGCTCCAGCTGCGCGGAGGGGTTGAGGCAATACAGCCGCAGGCGCAGCTCATGCCGCTCCTCCTCCAGATAAACGGCGTATTCCTCGCCGAACCCTTCGGCCACGCGGAGATAACCCAGCACCGCATAGTAGGTGTCGGCCAGCAGACTGTCCCCGGGGCCGCTTTGGGGCGCGGAGCCGGATGCCAGCAGGCCTTCCGCCTCCTGGCGGAACTCCTCCAGCAGGGGCTGCAGCTCCTCCGGGGGAGCCGCCAGGCGGGGGCTGCCGCCCTCCTGGAGTTTTTTGCGCATGGCGATGAACCAGGCGTTAATGGCCCGGGCAGACCGGTACAGGCCGGCCGCGCTTTTGAAGCTCCGCTTCAGCTGGAGAAAAGCGGATTTGTCCAGAACGGCGGAATACATCTCCCTGGCCCGGTCGGGCAGATTATGGGCTTCGTCCGCCAGTACAACGGTTTTCTTGCGGTCGCCGTCCCCCAGCCGCTTCAGCGCCACCACCGGATCAAACACATAGTTATAGTCGCCGATCATGGCATCGGATGCATAGGCGGCATCCAGAGACAGCTCGAAGGGACAGACCCGGTGCTTTCGGGCGTAGCGCTCCACAACATGGCGGGTTATGGCCGTTTCATGACCGAGGAGATCCAGGATGGCCCCGTTCACTCTGTCATAGTGCCCATCCGCATACGGACAGGCCTCCGGGGTGCAGCGGACCTCCTCCTGGAAGCAGATTTTCTCCTTGGCGGTCAGCGTTACCCGGCGGAACACCAACCCCTGCCTGTCCATCAGGCCAAAGGCCTCTTCGGCGGCGGCGCGACCGGTAGTCCGGGCGGTAACATAAATCACCCGCTCCAGCAGCCCCCCGCCAACCGCCTTAACGGCGGGAAACAGCGTGGACATGGTTTTGCCGGTTCCGGTAGGCGCCCGGACAAACAGCTTGCGCCCTTCGGCAATGGCCTGGTAAACCGCCCCCGCCAGCTTGCGCTGGCCGGGACGGTAATCGGCATACGGGAAGGGCAGCGCCTTGCTGCTGGACCCGCGCAGGGCCAGATGCGCCGCATTCATCCGGGCAAAGGGGGCATAGGCGGCAATCATGCCGGCCACTGTCTCCTCCAGCTCCGCGGAGGAGAACGGCCGGGTAATGGCTTGGCGTTGGCCCGAACCGGTGTGAACATACAAGAGGCGCACCCGGATGGCGTCCACCCCCTCCTGTCGGGCATACAGACAGGCATAGCAGCAGGCTTGGGCCCAATGAACGGGCAGCCCCGCGGCGATGGCGGGAGAATCCAGGGACCCTGCGGTGGACTTGATCTCCTCGATGAAGACCCCTTCTTCGTCCTGCCTTAAGCCGTCGCATCGCCCCTCCAGCCGGAACAGCAGCTCCTCAAAGGGGAATTCCCCCGCCAAGAGCACCTCCGTCCGGTCCTCGGGCCCGTACTCCGCCTGAATGGCCTTGTGGACCCGCGTTCCTTCAGCCAGCGGGGCGCTTGTCCGGAAGCCGGCCTCGATGCTTCCGGCGCGGTGGACATATTCGGCCAGCCCGCGGACAGAGATGGAGATAATGCTCACTGCTGCGCTTCCAGAATGGCGTCAATAACCGGATAGGAGATCATATTCCGGTCCCGGGTCACTTCGGCAACCACAGAGGGGTTTTTGCTGACGATGCCTTTTTGCAGCATGACGGTTTTGAAGCCGCGCTCCGTACCGCCCCCATAGGTAAAGGTTACGCAATATTCCGCGGAAAAGCCGGATACGATCACCAAATCCGCCTTCTCCCGGCGCAGCAGCTCCTCCAGATCCGTCTGCCAGAAGGCGTTGTTGAAGGTTTTCCAAACCGTGTGGTCCTCCGGCCCGACGGTTACCTGGGGAATGATTTCGCAGCCCAAATCCTCCTTGGACTGGCCCGGATCAAGATGCCGCACATGCACAACGCAATGCCCCTTGGCCCGCAGCTTCTCCGACACGTAATTGATATACTCGCAGGCGGCCTCCGCCCCGCTCTCCTTCACGCAATCTCCCAGATACGCAAGCTGCATATCCACAATCAGCAACGCCAGTTTCATGTCCGTTGTCCCCTTCCGCTTCTTTCGGATATTCAAACACTTGTTCCTATTTTACTCCTTGGCCTGGGGGCTGGCAATGGCGCCGCACGAAAAACCGGCCGCGGGAGCGGCCGGATCATGCTTGCGGGACGGGATGCTGCGATTAAGGAAGCTCTTTTTCCGCTATTACTCTGAAAATTCCACCCCCGCCCCTGCGTTACATTACGCTTAAGGCTACGGCTTGAACACAAACAGCTTTTTCCCCAAATGGGCATCGTTCACCTTCCGGGACACGGCGGAGACATACCGGTCCAGCGATTCAGCAAACTCCGCATCCCCCAGCGCCTGGACCGGGAAGTCGGAGAAGCCGGGGCCGCCCCCTTTATGCCTCCAGCGCCCGTCCAAAAACACATAGCCTTTTCCGCACAGCACAGCCCGTTTGCTTTCATTGGCCTTGGTGCCCATGGGCAGCATCAGTCCTCCCCGGAATGTGATGGGATTAGGATGCCGCGCCGGGGCCGGAACTACCCATGCGGATGTCTGGCAGGACTGGCTGGCTCAGACTTGTGGCGATGGGTCAGTTATAGGCGACAGACTCAGACTGCGAGCGATAGATCAGTCATGGGTGACAGACTCAAACTTGCGGGTGGAAGGAGCGCCAGAAGGCGCCATTTTTGTCCAGAATCGGGTCCAGCTCGGTGAAAGGTACTGTAAACTCCGGGAACCCCGCGGCATAAGGAGCAATCTCATAGGGGGCAAACAGCAGATGGAGATCATTCTCCGTCACATAGAACAGCTGGTCTGCCGAGATGCCCTTGTAATTATCCGGCCAGACATAGGGATAGGCGCCGCTGGCGATCTGTTTTTTGACAATGGCACTGAGCACCTTGAGATAATCGCTGTCCGGCTTGAACAGGTCCTTCAGCTCATAGAACCGGCCTGTGCCCAGATCAATCGGCGGGTACACCCGGGACGGCATGCCGTGGGCCGCGCCGAAGGGATAGTCATACCCCTCCAGCAGCAGCTGCAGCAGCCTGCCGCGGTAGAAGACCACCTGGAAGTCGCCGGTATAGGAGGACTCCAGCTGCTGCGACGCAGGGACGGGTTTGACCTTGGAAAGTTCCGCCAGCCGCCGGTTTACTTGCTCCCGGACAGAGGGAGGGGTGATGCCCTCCACCTGGGGATAATACACCAAATAGTCTTTGTTGGGCTTATACTTGAGCTCCTTCACACTGTACGGAGGCGTCAGCGGGATCACCGTGTTCTGTGCCCACACCACCCGGCCTGCCGGAGTCAAATAGGACAGCCGGTTATCCACCTGGGCCCGGATCAGATTGCCTTCAAAGGACAGGGTGCCGCTGCCCGGAACAAGGGGAAGCCGGGTGATCCGTTTGCCGTCTGGTCCGATGAAGAAGGTGCTGCGGGCATCCTGGGCGGAAGCGGCTCCCCTATTGAAATTCTGGACATCCAGATACTGAAAAGCGGAATACAGCTTGCCGTTCAAATCGGAAATGGCATAGCTCGTGCCCAAATACGGCCTGGCCGGGTCAATGGGCTTGCCCAGCGCTGCGCGGTCCTGGCCCAACAGCCGGATGTCCGCGTAGCCTGCCGCCGGAATGGTGAACTTGCCGCTGGTGTCGATCACCCCGTAATTGGCGCCGTAGTCCTCCGCCGTATTGACCACCGCCCGCCCCTGCTGAAAGGGCTGCGCCCCGGTAAAAGCGGGAGCAATGACCACCGCCCCCTGCTCATTCACATACCCGTATTTGCCGCCGTCGGTGGCTTGATACGCCATTACCCCTTCGGAAAGGGGTCCTACAAACGCATAGGGCAGCTCCGTCAGAGTTTCCCCCTGCAGGCCGATCAGGCGGTACAGCCCGTCTTTTACCTTGACTACGGCTTTGCCGTTGCGGAAATCCGTGCCCTCCATAAAAGTGGCGGGAATAACCTCCGCGCCGTCCCGGTCCAGATAACCGTAGGCCGCATTCCCCTCCGGGCTGCTCAGATAGAACAGGGCCCGCCCGTCGCTGTAGGGCTGGATATAGGTGTACACCTTGTCTGGCGGCGTCACCCGCCTGCCCTGCTCGTCGATGACGTATGCCCCCTTGTCATCGGACACAACCGCTCTTCCCTCGGAGAACTCTCCGATGCTGTCAAACCGGGGCTCCACTACAAATTGCCCGCCGGTGTTGATAATCCCGTTTTTGCCGCCTTTGGAAACAACGGCAAGCCCGTTATTCTGGAAATTCTCCGCATAATCATAGACGGGAGCAAGCCGCATCTTGCCGCCGGCGTCCACATAACCCCACATTTGGCCGGAGGTGGTGTTGACGCTTGCGGGGAACAAAGCCGGAGCCCGGCGGGCATAACCGCTCTCCCCGGCCGCAGACAGCGCATAGCGCACACGCTCGGCCGGCCCTTCCGCCGTCCAGTCCATCACTGACAGGGAGGCCTGCGCCTCCGCCGCCCAGCCCACCACCAGATTGTGGCCGCTTCTGCCGTTGACCGCGGCGGGCACCGCATAAAAGGCCTGCACCGCCACCTCCGGCCACCGCCAGCGGCCGGTTTCCATCCAGCCCCAGCCGCTGTATTTGTAAACCGTCAGCCATAATCCGTCCTGGGCCCGGGACAGCGCCGCCGCTTCCCAAATCCCATCCCCATCAAAATCTCCCACTGCATTCATGCTCAAGGCGATCCCTCCTAAGGATGCTATCCAAAGGATAGCCTGCATCGCAAGCCGAAGCTAAGGGCTTTCCGTCAGGAAGCCCGCATTGCAAGCCTAAGCTGCGCAAGGTATATGCCATAAGCATATGGGAACACAAGGTTGGAAATGCCTCCGCGGCCCATGAAATTCGCAACATGCACGCGCCGCGAAAATCCGCTACAATAGAAACAAGCCCTTGGAAAAGCTTTCCCAAGCGGCTGCAATGAATCCGATATCCATACCCTCATATAAAAGGAAGGTACTCCCATGCTTCAGGAGCCCCAGTCTCCGAGAGACGATGAATTGGCTGCGGAATCCGCGGAAGAGGCGGATGCGCAGCGACTCTGCCCACGCTGCAACATGCATAAGCCCCTGTCCCACTTTATGAAGCGGACAGGCAAACGTTCAAGCAAAAACGCCCGCCGCGGCATGTGCCGGGCTTGCCGCAAAAAAACCAAAAAGCTGCGCCGTCCCACCGCTCAGGAGAACCATCTCCCGGAGCAGAGCGCAGCCCCTGCCGCGGGCAACCCGGCCTCGGCGGCAGACGCCGTGCGCCGGACCCTTGCGGGCGCTGACGGCAGCATGTCTGCCGCAGCTCCCGGCGCGCCAGAGGAAGAGTATCCCCTGCAGCTGCCCATGCGCAGGCTCAGCAGGCGCCCCTTGCCGGAGCCGCCGCCCAAACCTCCCGGACCCGATGCTTCCGTGCTGCGCCCCACCAGGGAGGGCATTATCCGTATGCGCGGGCATACGGACAAGGGCCGCCGCTGGGTGCAGGAGACGGATTTGGAGACGGCCTCCGTCCTGGTCAGGGAGTTCGCCGCCGTGGTGGTCAACGCCCATACCATCCGCCGCCTTTATTCCAACAAGAAATTCAAGCGCTACATCCTGATGCGGGACCAATACACCTGCTATTTTTGCGGGGAATACGGCGATACCATCGATCATCTGCTGCCCCGCTCCCGGGGCGGCCACACAACGCCCATGAACTGCGTCTGCGCCTGCTCGCTGTGCAATCAGAGCAAGGCCAACCGCAGTCTGGAGGATTTTATGGAAGGGATAGAGGAGTAGCGTAGCGTTTGCCGAAGCATCCGCTTTTGCCCCGGTTGGGCGAGCTCAGACCTCATCGGTTGTCAGATGGTCGCAAATCCGGTTGCGGCCCTTGCGTTTGGCTTGGTACAGGTAAGCATCGGCATGCTCCAGAAGACGGTTCGCCTCCATACCTTTGCCGTAGGGATGGAGGCCGATGCTTATCGTCACCCGCCGCCCCCCCAGCTCGGGATGCTCCAACAGCTCCATATTGATCCGTATCCGCTCCAGAACCTGGCGGACCTCCCCCAGTGTCCGGTCCGTGAAGACAATGGTAAACTCCTCGCCGCCGTAGCGGGCGGCAAAATCGCTGCTGCCCACTCCCTCCCTGATCACCGAAGCCATCCGCTTCAGCACCTGATCCCCGGCCTGATGCCCAAAGGTATCATTCACCGACTTGAAGAAATCCACATCCAGCATCGCCACATGAAGCGAAAACCCTTCCGAATCCGCATACCGCAGCAGCATCTCCAGATGCTCGTTCAACGCCGCCCGGTTGTATAGGCCGGTCAAGGGGTCGGTCCGCACCATTTTATCCTTGATCACGTTCTGAATCATCAAATTCTGCTTGTCCACCGATTCCATCCGCAGCTCCTGCAGAAGCTCCATGCCCCGCTCCATGGAATTCATGGCGATAAAGGCGGAGACGGCCAGAATAACAGGGATGGCCAGCCATTCCACCATAGATGTCCGGTCCCGCAGCACGGGAAACAAGGCAGTGACAATCAGGAAAGCGAACACATTCATAAGCGCTGTATACACCACAAAACGGCGCTGGAAATACATAATGGAAACCACAATCGGCAGAATCCACAGAGCCTGGATATAGTCCAAACGATGATGGGCAACAATCAGCACAGAGCAGATCAGCGTGGTCATGCCGACTATCACCCAATGATATGCGCTTTTCAGCCGCAGGTAAAGAAACTCGCCCACGCAGAGAATGGCGAAGTTGATGCCGCCGGGAATAATCAGGTACTTCAATTGGGCCTCCCAGCCGCCTCCCCTGCTGATCAGGAGCAGAATCTCCTCCACCAGCAGGACCAGGAGCAGCATCCACCAGAACGAGTTGAGAGACTTCCGATTCCACCGTCGGTTATTCAAGCCGAGAAAATCATCCTGCTTCATGTTCTTGTCTCCCGTAAATCCGACCTTGTCCTTATAATGCATATAGGTCTTTGCGCCCATTGACTTGGGTAGTAATTCGACATTGTTTTAGCAATTCCTTTATTATGCAGAAAATATAGAATAGGTGAATTGTTATACATTTTATCCCGTTTTTATCCAGACCAACCCTTGTTCGGGAGCCCCTCCCGCCGGCCGCTTTTCCATCCGCCTCATTCACCCTTTCCCCAATATGGAATATGGTGGAAACATAGGCATTCATCCTGTATGAGACGGAGGTTTTTTTCGTATGGATTGTTATCCGGTTTACCCTTATTACGGCAAAACAACAGAATGGAAAGAGGAGCCCGTGTCCTTCCCGCCCCAGCACCAGCCGGTTCAGCCCGGCCTGGAGTACGTCATGAATCCGCGGCCCATCTTTGAAAACCCGGCTTACCGGGGCAGCGGGAAGCTGGCGGGACGCACGGCCATTCTGTCCGGCGGCGACAGCGGTATCGGCCGGGCCACGGCCATTGCCTTTGCCAAGGAAGGCGCCAGCCTGGTTATCCCCTACCTGTACGAGGAGCGGGATGCGGAGGAAACCAGGAGGCGGATTGAAGAGCTGGGAGGCCGCTGTCTTTTTATGCGCATCGACCTGCTCCACAAAAAAGCCTGCCAGGAAGTGGTGGATTGCGCCATCAGCACCTTTGGCAGACTGGATATTCTGGTGAACAACATGGGGGTACAGTACCCCCAGGAAAAACTGACGGATATCACCGAGGAGCAGCTGGAGCATACCTTCCGCACCAATGTCTTCTCCTATTTCTTCATGACCCAGGCGGCCCTCCCCCATCTGAAGCCGGGCAGCTCCATTATCAATACCGCCTCGATTACGGCCTACCGCGGGGAAAAGACCCTCCTGGACTATTCCGCAACCAAAGGAGCCGTTGTTTCGTTCACCCGTTCCTTGGCCATGAATCTGGTGGAGCAGGGCATCCGGGTTAATGCGGTGGCCCCCGGCCCCACCTGGACGCCGCTGATCCCCTCCAGCTTCTCCGCCGCCCGGGTAGCCCGGTTCGGCACGGAAACGCCCATGAAACGCGCGGGCCAGCCCTTCGAGCTTGCCCCCGCCTATGTGTACCTGGCTTCGGATGACTCCCGGTACATGACCGGAGAGACAATCCATGTCAACGGCGGGGACTTCATTACCAGTTGAGGCGGCGGCTCAGGGAAACGGGACGATTCCCGGCACGGAGTCGCCTTGCCCGAAGGGATTGTAGCCCAGGAGGCTGACTTGGTTCCGGTCATTGACCAGCACATGGTAGTGAAGACCCGGACCCTCAATATTGTAATCATAAAATGAGGACATGAGCTTAATCGGCGCGGGAAGCGCTGCCTGGAGCCGGATCTTGTACCGCTCCTCGGCGGCTGTCCCGTCGGCATGCACCTGGAGGCTCCCGCTGATGCGGGCAACCTTCCGGGCATGGGCAGGCTGCACCTGGGGGCTTACCGACAGGATTTCCAGCGCGCCGGTGGACTTCTTCCACTCCATTTTCATATCGAGGCGGATTTCCCGGAGATCGCCGGTTTCCTCCAGCGCCCATACCTGCAGAGGCTCGGCGGTATGGAGGACATAGTCGTCCAAGGACAGCTCCTTCACCGGATGAAGCCCCATCACCGCACGGAACACATATCCTCCTTCCTTGGAACGGTCGGCGTAAAATACCTTGCCGTCCTCCGTCAGCGCCATAAACACATACGGATTCCCGTGGAGAGAACGAATCCGGCCGGTCCAGCCTCCTTCGGCGGCCACCTTTTCCGCCCCCGCAGGCACCAGGCCCGTAACTGCATAGCCTGCTGCGGCAATCTCCTGCCCATCGGCCCCTGCCGCCCGCTCCAAAAATACAAGCTCCAGATTCCCCCGGCCGTCCAGAAGAAGCAGCCGTTCCCCGCCGGCAGCCATTTCCTTCACCGGATCAGAGAGGGTCAGAGGCATGGAGGAGGCAAAATCCTTTTCCCACAGCCGGACCATCCCCGCCGTATCCAGGGTAACCGGATAATCCAGAACAAAGTGGAGATCCTTAAGGCCCGCTACATTCTGCACAGTCCCGATAGTCCGGTCCGGCTGCATGGTGCGGAGGGTTCCGTCCTCCATAATAAAGTAAGGGCGTCCCGGAGCCGCCACCGTCTTCCGCACCCCGGACAGCTCGCCCATATCCTCCCAGCGGTCCAGAATAACCGGGAGCCGTCCCAGCTGGCCGTCCATATTCCTGCCCCAGGTATACACCCGGCCCTGATCGTCCAGGGCCAAGGCATGGTGGTTGCCCGCTTCAAGACCAACGATGCCGGCCAGCCCTTCTATTTTCACAGGCTCCAGCACCGTCTCCGCGCCTGCCCCCAGAAGTCCGTCCGTATTCTTCCCGAATCCCCATACCGTCCCATCCCCGCGGGTAAACAGGCTGGTGCCTTCCCCGGCCACTGCCATCCTCACCGCGCCGGACAGCCGCGGCTCCGCCGCAAGCTTCTGCTCATGGGGAAGATAGCGCATAACCTCGCCATTTTCCAGTTGGATCAAAGCCTCATCCTCATAACCGGCAGCAACCGTTGCCACTCCCTGCGGCACTAGGACGGAATGGTTCTCCGGCTTCAGGATGTCTCCGCTTAACCCTGCCGCGTACCACAGCTTGCCGTTCTGCTCCTGGATAAAAAGTGAAAACGATGTGCCGTATATGGCCGACACCCCGGAAAAATTTCCGAAGCGCAGCGGCTTACCCGATTCTCTGGGCAGGTACCATACCGTCCCGTCCTTGCGCAGGGCAAACAGTGTGCCGAACATCTCATCCAGCTGCCGGATGGAGACAACCTCCGTCAGCCCCTCTACCTGCTGGGGAGCCTCCTGGTGCCTGGCTCCAAGCTTCAGAACATGGCCGTCGGTTCCCAGCAGATAATTCCGCGTCATCTGCGCCACCGGACGGTCCGCGGCGACCCGTTCCGGTCCGGTCTCTCCCTCCGGCGGGTTGAAGCCCCAGCCCCAACGCCAGGCGCCGCCCTCCTGGTCAATGGCAAAGGATAGGCCCGGCTTGCTCCCGTAGCCGGCCGCATCAAATATCCGCCCGGCGGCGATGGAGGCCACCGGAACCTTGCGTCCGGGCAGGGGGCTGGAAGCGGGCGGAACGGGCGGGGCTGCTGTGGCGCTGGGGGAAGGGGAGGCCGATGCCGCCGGCGTCTCCTCCGGCGCGGCCTGGCGGTCCCCTTCGCAGCCGAATACAAAAGCTGCCGCCAAAAACCATATGATAAAGAGTGCTGTTTGTCTGGCAGGACGACGAATCATGGGGGAAGCCTCCCTGTTTCACGGGCATTTTCAGACAGGGACCATCCCTGCCGATCTTATGCCTGTTGTTCTAAGATTAAAGACGCTTACAGCCAATGGAATGTTTCGCCAGGGGCTATTCTTTTCTTGTTGGCAACAACATCCGGAAGAGTTTTCCGCTAGTGGAGCAGCTGCACCGTTTTAGCGACCGGTAACGGAAGATGTTTTCCGCTAGGGGCAGCCTGCCCCCGCCTGGACTCGCGTCCTGCCTATCCCTGCACCCCGGGGGAGCTGAGCACAGCGGAACTGAGCGACTCTTACAGCCGCTTTTTCCGCTTATTCCCGTTCTAGCGGAACTGAGAAGCGCTTATCTGCCGCCGCGGCTTTATTTCCCCTCATTTTTGCCGTGCAACGTCGCATAAGGGTCTCTCAGTTCCGCAAAAAATCCAAATTCCCGTTTTTGCCACCATAAGAGTCGCTGAATTCCGTTACACAGGCTGCAGTCGGCTAAACCCGCCCAAAACGCACACGCTGCTGTCACCAATCCGCTATCCTAAAGTCCCTGCCGCAAGTTGGATGGTGCAGCAAACCATTGCCGGGGTTTGCACGCTCCATTTTTTAAAATAATTAGCTTTACAAAAGTAAGTTGATTATGATATTATACTTACATAAAGTAAGTTAATTTAAAAACAAAAGAAATATAAGGAGGAGTAAACATGTTGAACGCAGGTTTGCTGATTATACGGCTGGTAGTGGGATTGACCTTAATGGGGCACGGTGCGCAGAAGCTGTTTGGCTGGTTCGGAGGTTACGGTCCCAAGGGCACCGGCGGCTGGATGGAATCCATCGGCATGAAGCCCGGTGTGGCCATGGCGGTGTTGGCGGGTTTGGCGGAGCTGGTTGGCGGCCTGCTGTTCGCCGCAGGGCTGTGGCTGCCGGTTGCCGCCGTGCTGATTGCCGGCACCATGCTGGTTGCGATTGTGAAGGTGCACGGTCCCAATGGGTATTGGACTGATAAGGGCGGTTATGAATATAACCTTCTTCTGATCGCCGTAGCCGTCGCCCTTGCCCTGACCGGTCCCGGTCTGTATGCCATCGGCTGATCCCAGATTATTGAACGCCGCCCGGTTTGCGCCAGGCGGCGTTTTGGCGCGTTGTATAGAACCCTTGCCCGCAAGCCATAGTATGGGTAAAGATGGTGAGGAAGGGAGGCGGAGAGCTTGTGCCCTGATTTCCAGGAGGAGCAAAAGACAGCAGCGGGTTTCCCGAAGCCGGACGCCACAGTTGAAGGCGGCGGGGATGCAGAGGATGATGCGGAAGTGGCAGCCTTGACGGGATTGGCCCAATGGATCAACTGCCAGGGCGATTCGGCGGAAACAGCCGCTTTAATGGACCGGTTGGAAGCGGAGCTGCCCGGCAAGGTGGAGCGCGGCGGGGCGCCATCCTGAAGAAGCAGCGCATCGCCCATAATGAATCAGCCCCGTCAGGACGAGCCTGACGGGGCTTTTTTGCGGCGGCTGCCTGCTGATCCGGCTTACTCCACCCGGGTCAGAACAGCCGCTTTTTTGACAGTTGCGCCGTCTACCTGATGGAGCTGGTTCAGGAACTCCACCTGGAAGGTTCCCGGCCGGTCGCTGCCGGATACCTTCAGCGCCTCCTCGGCGGCTACGCCGTAATAGGCCAGGGCGGATACCGCCGCCTTGACCAGATCCTTCTCCACGGCGGCGAAAGCTCCGATCACCGAGGTGAGCAAGCAGCCGGTGCCGGTGACCTGGGTCAGCAGAGGGGTGCCGTTGCTGATTTTCCAGGTGATGCTGCCGTTGCTGACGATATCATCGGGACCGGTCACCACAACTACGCAGTCCAGCTTCCGGGCCGCCTGGCGGGCCAGATCCACCGCATCCGCTGCTGTGTCGCCTCCGTCCACACCCTTGATAGTGCCGGATTCGCCGATGACATTGGCCACCTCCGCGGCATTGCCGCGGAGGATGGACAGCTTCACCTCATTCATCATCTGCCGCGCCGTGTCGGTCCGGTACGGGGTGGCGCCTGCGCCAACGGGGTCAAATATTACCGGTACCCCATGGGCATTGGCCGAACGGCCGGCCACATGCATGGCATGGACCACGGCTTCATCCAGGGTGCCCATGTTCAGCACCAGGGCGCCGGCGATTTTGGCCATATCCGCCACTTCCTCCTTGGCGTAGGCCATCACCGGGGATGCGCCCAGAGCCAGGAGCCCGTTGGCTGTAAAGTTTGTCACCACCACATTGGTGATGTTGTGGACCAGGGGCTTTTGCTCCCGGACCTTGATCAGATTCTGCTCCAGCTCATGCAACTCCATTTTCGCCAACTCCTCTTCTTATCGATGGTGCATGTTCACAGAAAAAAAGACGCTTCGCCAATAGCAAAGCGCCTCAAACGGGCAAGCTCCCTGCGCTGGCATGATCCAACAGGTTCCAATGGTAAACGGCGGACAGCCGTACTCTCAGCCCGCTCCTGCGGACTCCCATGCTTCATATGCAATTACGATCATCTTACCAAGAAGACCTGCGGTTGGCAATGCGAAACGGCATCCCCGGCCGCGGCCCTGCGCTCCGAGAGCTAGAACTTCACCAGATCCTGGCGGATGGGAGTGAAGGTATCCAGCAGAGCCGAATCCTCCTCCAGCGCAGTCACTCCGTGTTTGGCGTTGCTGGGAATGGCGATGGTCTGCCCGGCGGAAATCTCCGTTTCCTTGCCGTCAATGCGGAACATAAACCGCCCGCGCAAGCAGTAGCTCATCTGCTCATGGGGATGGCTGTGCTCATACCCTTCCGCACCCGCGGCAAAACGGACCTCCATCATCATCAGGCTGCCCGCAGCGTTCAGAATGCACCGTTTGACGCCGGGCTCCGCATTTTCCCATACTCCGATATTGCTCATTCGTACCTGCCTCCTGTCTATTCTTGCTGCGCAGCTACGGTCCAGGCCGATGAAGCACCCGGCGCCGGAGCCGCACTTCCTTTTCTAAGGATACCTATCCGAGCGGGAGATGTCCATAGCCGCCTCGGGCTCTACGCCATCAGAGGGGCCTGGAGAGCTTCAGCACCTGCAATAGCGGCACCCGGCCGCTGCCGGATTCATGATACAGCCATTGCTCCTGCATATGGTCGATAAACAGCACCCCGTTCAGATGGTCCACCTCATGCTGGATGCACCGGGCCAAATAACCCTCCGCCTCCAATATGACCGTTTCCCCCTGGCGGTTCAGGGTGCTCACCTTTACCCGGTTGGCCCGTTTTACTTCACCGTAATAACCGGGATATGACAGACAGCCCTCGGTTCCCGTCTGCTCCCCGCTCAGCTCGAGAATTTCCGGATTGATCAGCTCCACCAGACCGTCGCCGCAATCCATCACAATCAGCCTCCGCAGAAGTCCCACCTGGGGAGCCGCCAGACCCGCCCTGCCGTCTGCCGCATACAGCGTTTCCGCCAGATCATCCAGCATCCGCAGCACCCGGGGCGTCAGCTCCTCCACCGGCTTTGCCGTCTTCCGCAGAATCGGATCGCCAAACGGCAAAATTTCTTTAACCGCCATCCTTATGCCCCCTTCGCCTGTTCCGGGGGTGTATACACCCAAAGATCGCCGGGGGTGCATTCCAGCGCCGTGCAGAGGGCATCCATCGTCTCCGCCTTCACCTGCTTGGGCGCCCCGTTCAACAGCGCGCTCACCGACGGGGCCGACAAGCTGTAGCCGGCTCTTTCCTTCAGCAAACGGGCCAAAGCCGCCCCTGTCCAGATATTCCGTTCCGCCATAATCTGGCGCAGCATCCATTCCAGCATATCCGCTCCCCCTTCCGTTTTTTAAGCTGATAACTCATTTATTTAAGCGTTGCCTAACAAATATACCACGCGCAGGCCCCTCCTGCAAACTTGCAATCAGGCCATGGGGATTTTAACGGCATCCATAGAAGTTATCGGGCCCAAAAGAGACGGCTGCGAGTCTAACGAAAGTTACAATTTCAAACGCCCGTTTTTGGCCAATAGCGTCCTTCGCCGCCGCAAACATGAATCTAGGAATACCCTAACGGCCGCATAGCTGATAAACTGGAAAAGGAGGGCGGCTGCCATTGTCTGCAGCTTCCCCGCATACTGTTCCCTTTACGCCAAAAACCCCCCGCGTAGGAGGGTGACTGTTTAGTCCCAAGGTTCCGTCAAAGAAATGCCAATCGCTTCAATAAAGTAAGCGGCCTGGTCCAGCTGCTGGTCGCGGTTGGGGATGATCAGATCGCAGCCGAACAGGTGGCGGACTTCTTCCTCGTAGCCGGCCAGCCGCCGCTCCTGCTCCTCCTGCGGCAGGCCCCGCTCCGCCAGACGCCGGGCGCATTGGTCTTTTTCCGCGTAGACGCCCACCAGCAGCACCTGATCCCGGAAGCGCTCCTTCACCTTGCGGGCGCCGGAAGCGTCCAGCACCACGGAGTAGGGGGTTGCGTCCTGGATGGCTGCGACAACGGATGCCATGGAGGTGCCATATACATTCCCCTGGTACTCCGTAATTTCCAGCAGCTCGCCGGAGGCGTACATGCCCCTCAGCTGGTCGGGGCTGCCGAAGTAATACTCTCTTCCATGGGCTTCTCCCTCCCGGGGAGAACGGGAGGTCCAGGTCACGATCCGGGGCAGGCCAAGCTTGGCCTGAAGCGTGCTTTTTCCCGCTGCGCTGGGACCCTGCAGAACAACTAGCCGATGCGACATGATACCGCCTCTTTTCACATTCGTATCCCTATATTATACAATAAAATCGGTTAACTGTTTATTTCTCATTTGTCAGGAGGAAGCGGGCTTGAATTCCGAGACTTTTATTTATATCACGCTTATTACCACCTCGGGGGCCCTGAACGCGCTCCTCTTTGTGTACGCCCTGGCCGACAAGACCCGCTCGCAGACCATGAGGGCCTTTATTGGAGTCACCGCAACGGCAGCCCTCTACTGCTTCGGCACCGCCCTGGAGCTGGCCAGCACCTCCCTTGCCGCGATTAAGCTCTGGATCAGTGTGGCTTATCTGGGCATGGCGTTTTCACCGCCGTTCCTGCTTATTCTGGTCAGCCGCTATACCGGAGCGGATAAGTGGCTTTCCCGCAAAGTAACCGGACTTCTATTCGTCATTCCGGCGATCACCTGCTTCCTGGTGGCAACGAATGATCTGCATCATCTGTTCTACAAATCCGTATTCCTGCGTGCGGATTCACCGTCTCCCATGGCGGGTATCGTCATCGGCCCCTGGTACATTATCCACGGCGCCTACACCTTCGGCAGCATGTTTCTGGGCGCCTGTCTGCTGGTAAGCCAATGGCGGACTGCCTCCACCGCATACCGAAAGCAAATTTTCACGCTGTTTCTGGGGACGATGCTGCCCATAATTGCAGCCTTCCTGTATCTTATGGGTGTGGTTCCCTATAATATGGACCCGGTTCCCTTTATTTTGATTATTACCACCACCTTGTATGTATGGGCGATCCGGACCACCGACCTGTTCCAGGTGGTTCCCATTGCCCGGAGCTATGTCCTTGAAAGCATGCGGGACGGTGTACTGGTGCTGGATCTGGCCGGGCGGCTGGTGGATTACAACCCGGCAGCCCGGCGCATGATTCCGGCGCTGTCCCCGGAACGGATCGGCCAGGCGGTGGACACTGTCTGGGCCGGAGAACCGGAAGAGGAGGCGGAACAGCTCTCCCGGAAGGCAAGCGAACAAGGGGAGGCGGAACAGACCTGGCGGACCCGCTGGACAGGGGAAGGCGGGGAACGCCACTACGAGATCCGCTCTCTGCCGGTGCGCGTAAAGAATCATCGCCAGGTAGGACGGATGCTGATGCTGATTGATGTGACGGAGCATGTCCGCTACGAAGAGCGGCTGCTCAAGCTGGCCTCCTATGACGGGCTGACGGGAATTTTCAACCGGGCCCGCTTTATGGAGGAGGCCGGCAGACTGGCGGCGGAGGCGGAGGAAAACCGCTCTGCTTTGTCCCTGGTGCTGTTCGATGTGGACCACTTCAAAAGCATCAACGACCGCCTGGGCCATTCAACGGGGGACCGGGCCCTGGTCCATCTGGCAGACATCTGCCAAAGAGAGCTGCGGCAGGGGGAACTTCTCGGCCGGTATGGCGGGGAGGAATTCGTCCTGTGCCTGCCCGGTACGGGATTGGCCGAGGCCATGCGGCGGACGGAGCAGATCCGGGCGGCCATCGCCGGCTCGCCTATGCCCGCCCCCGGCGGTCCGCTGCGGATGACGGCCAGCTTCGGCGTTGCGGAGGCGGGGGATGCGCATGCGGCGGGTTATGAGCTGGAGCCGCTGCTGCATGCCGCCGATCAGGCCCTCTACCGGGCCAAAGCCAGCGGCAGGAATGCGGTGCGCTGCAGCCTGGAATCCGGGTGAACCGCTTGGAACCCCTTGTAAGGGGCGCTCAGTTCCGCAAGGGCATGGTTTCTTCCTCCTGAGCAAAAGGGATAGTATCTGCATACGCATGCGGAGGAGCTCCCGCTGTATGGCTGCGCAACTTTATAAGGAAAGGAAGCGTCTCATCCATGGAAGGAAATTTCCATAAGGAGGATGACGCTTTTGTTTCCAACTTCATATAGACCTGTTGGCCGGCAGCTGCTAGCCGCTCTAATCCTGACGGGGGCCGTCGCCTGGGCAACCCCGGGGGAGACATCTGCCGCCGATACGCGCCTCACGGTTACCCTGCCTTCCTTTCAAGTGACGCTAAACGGACAAACCGTGAACAACCGCAACCGGGAATATCCGCTCATCGTGTACAATGACATCACCTATTTCCCCATGACCTGGTACGACTGCCGCTACCTCGGCCTGGAGAATGCCTGGTCCCCCGGGCAAGGACTCTCCGTGCAGCAAAGCAGCATCACCGCCCCTTATCATGACTATGCCTCCGCCGCCGCGGCGAACACGGCCCGCAGCTACCGGGCGGAGCTGGCTGAAGGCCCCATTGCCGTCAATGGGCAGACCATTGACAACCATACCGAAGAGTATCCCCTCCTGAGCTTCCGGGATATCACCTACTTCCCGCTGACCTGGCGCTACGCCCATGATGCCTTCGGCTGGGAGTATGACTGGAGCGAGTCCAGCGGGCTCTCCATCCGCTCCGCCAACCCGCAGGTAAAGGATGCGGGACTTCCCGAGTCGGCGGCCGGCAACGGCTTTGCCGTGTACAAGGGGTATTACTATTTTGCCGAGACAGACGGGGCGCTAAACCATATCTACCGCAGTCCTGTAAACGACCCGGCAGCCAAAGAGCACATCTACGAATACGACAACGGCTCCTCGTATCGTTCCAGCCCCAGACTAAGCTTCCAGATGAGGGACAGCAGCCTGTGGCTATACTACTATACCGGAGGACCTATCATGGGCAGCGATCATTATGTGCAGCTGAATGAGGACGGTACTGCCGAAGATGGGCCTTCCGGGAAAGTAGACTTCCGCGAATCCCCATTGGGCCGGGTGTTGGTGAACTACTTCGTGGCGCCCAGCCCGCCCAATCTGAAGCTTATCCCTGCCGGTTCTCCGGCTGAAGCCGAACCGGTTGTCCTGGGGGACCCTTCCATGATCTACGGCTGGGCCATTGCCATTTCCGACAATGGGGGAACGCTCTATGCAAAGGGGGATCTTCAGGTGATCGGCACCGATCTCTACACACATGGTTCTCCTTCTCCCGTCTCTCCGGACAATCGCCAGGAATCCAAGCGAATATGGCGGATTGATCTGAAGACCGGAAAACCCACGCTGATTTCCCGGGAGCCGGTGGACAAATTCAAGATCACAGACGATGGGCGCATCCTGTATATAAAAACAGCCGACGGCCGCCTCTACGCCTCCGATCTGTCCGGCGGGCAGGAGACATTGCTCTCCGGGGAGCACAAGGCGCATGAGTTCAGTTCGGTGGGCGGAGAAGTGTTTTACACCGTGCTGGCGGACGGTTGGATGCGCCAGCTCTACAAAGGGGCGGGCGGCGAGGAGCCGAAAGAGGTCAGCGGCGATTTCTTTTCTGCCGTACACTTCACTGGGGATCGGATTTTGGCGCAAACCCTTGGGCGGAGTCCCACCCTGAACGTCTACGACAGCCAGGGGGAGCTGCTGACGCGGATTGCAGGCACGGCGGAAGCCCTCTTCACGGATGGACAGCAGCTTTTGCTTAAGCTGGACGGAGAGGCTTCGTTAAAGATTTTCCAATTCTAGGGCAGGGGATTTTTGCATCCTCCCGGAGGCGTGGTATGATAAAGCCAATAAGGCTTGACCACCCTACTCAAGGAGCTTGATTTCCGATGAAAAATGAACTCGTCCAGCGTTTCACCTCCTACGTGAAGGTAGATACCCAATCCAACGAGCATAACGATACCTGCCCCTCCACGGAAGGACAATGGGCGCTGGCCCACAAGCTGGCGGAGGAGCTGAAGCAGCTGGGCATGACCGAGGTTACAGTCGATGAGCATGCCTACGTCATGGCTACCCTGCCGGCCAATACGGACAAAACCGCTGTGCCGGTCATCGGCTTTTTGGCCCATATGGATACCGCGCAGGATTACAGCGGGGCCAATGTGAACCCGCAGCTGATCGAGAACTACAACGGCCAGGACATTGTGCTGAACGCCGCCCAGGGCACGATTCTGTCGGTATCCGCCTACCCGGAGCTGGCGGACTACAAGGGCCAAACCCTGATTACCACCGACGGCACAACCCTCCTGGGCGCCGACGACAAAGCGGGCATTGCCGAAATCATGACGGCCATGGCTTATCTGATCGCCCATCCGGAGATTCCCCACGGAAAAATTCGGGTAGCCTTCACTCCCGATGAGGAAATCGGCCGGGGCGCCCACAAGTTTAATGTAGCGGCCTTCGGCGCGGCTTTTGCCTATACCTTGGACGGCGGACCCTTGGGCGAGCTGGAGTATGAGAGCTTCAACGCCGCTGCCGCCACAGTCACCTTCAAGGGGATTGTGGTCCATCCCGGCACCGCCAAGGGCAAGATGGTGAACTCGGCCAAGGTGGCCATGGAGTTCAACAGCCGGCTGCCCAAGGAGGAAGCCCCCGAATTTACTGAAGGTTACGAGGGCTTTTACTACCTGCAATCCATTCAAGGCAACGTGGACACCACTACCATGCGCTATATGATCCGCGACTTCGACAAGGAAAACTTTATCGCCCGCAAGAACCGGATTGTGGAAATTGCCCGGGAGCTGGAGGCGGAATACGGCCCCGGCAGCGTCAAGGTGGAGATCAAGGACCAATATTACAACATGCGGGAGAAAATCGAGCCGGTGAAGGAAATTGTGGACGTCGCCCATCAGGCCATGGTCAACCTGGGCATCAAACCCATCGTCAAGCCCATCCGCGGCGGCACCGACGGCTCCCAGCTCTCCTACATGGGCTTGCCTACGCCCAATATCTTTGCCGGCGGACATAATTTCCACGGCAAATACGAGTATGTATCGGTGGACAGCATGCTGAAGGCCACCCAGACAATCGTTGAAATCGCCCGCCTGTTTGAAGAAAAAGCCGAAGCGTAAAGCAGAAGCTCGAAGATAACTACGACAAAGAGGCGCTGCGGAAGCAGTGCCTTTTTCCATAGGGAAAGCTTACGGCCGGGCCCAAATCAGGCTGCCCATGCCCAGCCAGCAGCGCTCCATCCCCTCCACCCTCAAACCCGCCTCTTGCACCAAAGCGGCAATATCCCGGGTGTGGTGGCAGCCCGCCATCCGGTACAGAAGCGGGTCGGCCGCTTTTTGCAGAAGCGACAGCATACGGTTGGTGCTCTTGCCGTGCTCCAGAAGGAGAATCCGGCCCGTGGGCCTGCACCACCGGCGCATCTGCTGCAATACAGCCAACGGATGCTCATAAGCGCATAGGGAGAGAGTGGAGATTACCGTGTCAAAGCCTTGCTCCGGAAACAGAGCCGGCATATGCTCGATATCGCCGCAGACAAACTGCGCCTCCAGGCGGCAGCGGGCCGCAGCCCTTCTGGCTTGCTCCAGCATACCGCCGCTGAAATCCACCGCTGTCACCCGGACCCCCGGCGGATAATACGGGAAGTTGGCTCCTGCCCCCACCGCCAGCTCCAGCACCTGGCCTTCGGCCGCTTCCAGCAGACGCCGCCTCCAGTCGATCAGGATGGCAGCCTCCCGCTTCACCGCATAGGCCCTGGCTTGTTTATCGAATTTTTCCGGCTTTGGCCGTTGCACCATGACCTTCACCTCTCTCTGGTCCCGAAACTGGACAGGTATGTTATAATAAATCCAATTTATGAATACAGGAGGTTTTTTGCCCATGTGGAAAGAATTCAAGGCCTTTGCATTAAAGGGAAATGTCCTGGATCTGGCGATAGCCGTCATTATCGGCGCCGCCTTCGGAAAAATTGTTTCGTCGCTGGTCAATGACATCATTATGCCGCTGGTGGGATTATTGATCGGAGGCGTCAAGCTGGACGGGCTCCAGTATCAGTATGGCGATGCCGTGCTGAAGTACGGCATATTCCTGCAATCAGTAGTGGACTTCTTCATTATCGCCGCTTCCCTCTTCTTTGTCATCAAGCTGGCAAGCAAGCTGAAGCGCAAGGAGGAAATCAAGGCCGCCGAGCCTCCCGCTCCCAGCGCGGAAGTGGTGCTGCTGACGGAAATCCGCGATGCGCTGCGGAAGAACGGCAGCTCTGCCGGCTAACTGTTAAGGGCAGATACGGCAGCTTCAATCCGCATGGGCTTCCGTCGCGCCAAACCAAACCCGCTTCACACGACGAACCTGCGCCAAAAAGCCTGGCACACCGGAAGCATTCGTTCCCGGAGCCAGGCTTTTTTTGCGAAAATGCTGTGCCCTGCGCATTTTCATTCGGGGGATTGGTTGTTGTGACACTCGCTTATATTTCCCGCTCCACCAGCAGGCGCTTCACTTGCGCCGGTTTGGCAAAGCAGCCGCCTGCCTCGGCGAAGAAACCGGTAAAGTGCGGGGTGCTGTTATGGAAGTCAATGGCCGCCATATCCTTCCACTCCTCCACCACAATGAAGGTTTCCGGCTCATCGGTTTGGCGGAACAGGTTGTAGCTGATATTGCCCTCCTCCGCCTGGGAGCCGGCTACCAGCGCCTTGGATTTCTCCAGGAATGCCTCTACGCATTCCGGTTTGACATACAAACGGGCATGAATGATAATCACAGGCCATCTCTCCTTTTTAACAACCTTTATTCCTTCTCATCCTACTCCCTTTTGCCCGGCCAAGCTGTGACCATTATTCGAACACAGAAAAAAACTTGTTAATTTTCTGAATATTCTTATTTGTCTGATAATTAAAATTGTTGTAGAATAGGAGTTATAACCCTTACCCCATCGCCGTTTTTCCAGTTTCCAGCACATGCATCTTGGTTTCCGGCAGAGATTCCGCAATGGGGTCTTTGTGTTCTTCACATTCTACTATCATGAAGGAGGAGCCGTCTATGCCGTTCTTGGACAAGCTGTCCCATTACCGGGAAAAGGAACATCAGCTGCATTGGGAAGGCACGTTTATGGATTACCTGGACATGGTCAGGGAACGGCCGGAGATTGCCGGGCTCGCCCATGACCGGATTTACCGGATGATTGAAGCCGCCGGAGTCGAGGACAAGGGAGACGGCCGCCGGGAGTACAAGTTCTTCAGCTCCCAATTGTACGGGTTGGAGGATGATTTGCAAACCCTGGTGGAGGAATACTTCCGCCCGGCCGCCCAGCGCCTGGATGTGCGCAAGCGGCTTCTCTTGCTCATGGGCCCCGTCAGCGGAGGCAAATCCACCCTTCTGGCGCTGCTCAAGGAGGGCATGGAGAAGTTCTCCCGGACGGATGCCGGGGCGGTCTATGCCATCAAGGGCTGCCCGATGCAGGAGGAGCCCCTTCACCTGATTCCCCACGAGCTGCGGGAGGAATTCCAGGCGGAGTACGGCGTGCGGATCGAGGGCGACCTGTGCCCCGTCTGCCGCATGCGCCTGGATTTGGAATATGGCGGCCGGGCTGAGGGAATGCCCGTCACACGGGTGCTGTTCTCCGAGGCCAAACGGACCGGCATCGGCACCTTCGCCCCCTCGGACCCCAAGTCCCAGGATATCGCCGACCTTACGGGCAGCATTGACTTTTCCACCATCTCCCAATACGGCTCCGAGTCCGACCCGCGGGCGTACCGCTTCGACGGCGAGCTGAACAAAGCCAACCGGGGCCTGATGGAATTTCAGGAAATGCTCAAGTGCGACGAGAAGTTCCTCTGGAATCTTCTCTCCCTGACCCAGGAGGGCAACTTTAAGGCCGGGCGCTTCGCCCTGATTTCCGCCGACGAGCTGATTGTCGCCCATACCAACGAGACCGAGTACCGGTCTTTTATCGCCAATAAAAAGAACGAAGCCCTCCACTCCCGGATGATTGTCATGCGCATTCCCTACAACCTGAAGGCCAGCCAGGAGGAGCGGATTTACGACAAGCTGATCAAGCAGTCCAATATAAAGGGCGTCCATATTGCCCCCGGGGCCCTCAAAACCGCAGCCGTGTTCAGCGTTCTGTCCCGGTTGAAGGAACCGAAGAAGCCCGGCATGGACCTGATGAAAAAGCTGTACCTCTACGACGGCCAGGAGGTGGACGGCGCCAAAGGCGGAGACGCCGCCGAGCTGCGCAAGGAATTCACCGACGAAGGCATGTCCGGGGTGGACCCCCGGTACGTGATCAACCGGATTTCCAGCGCCTTGATTAAAGGGGACAAGCCCTGCCTGAACTCCCTGGATGTGCTGAAATCCATGAAGGAGGGACTGGACCAGCATGCCTCCATCTCCCGGGAGGAGCGGGAACGGCTCCTGAACCTGATCACCATGGCCCGGGCGGAGTATGACCACCACGCCAAAACCGAGGTGCAGCGGGCCTTTGTCTACTCCTTCGAGGATTCGGCCCACACCCTCATGAACAACTATCTGGACAATGTGGAGTCCTACTGCAACGGCTTCAAGCTGAAGGACCCCATTACCGAGGAGGAGCGGGACCCGGACGAAAAGCTGATGCGCTCCATTGAGGAGCAGATCGGGATTTCGGAAAACCAGAAGAAGGCTTTCCGGGAGGAAATCCTGATCAAAATCTCCTCCCTGGCCCGCCGTGGCCAGAAATTCGGGTATTCCTCCCACGAAAAGCTGAAGGAGGCCATCGAAAGGAAGCTTTTCGAGGACCTGAAGGACGTCGTGAAAATCACTACCTCAGCGAAAAATCCCGATGAGGGCCAGTTGAAGCGGATCAACGAGGTGTCTGCCCGGCTGATGGACCAGCATGGCTACTGCCCGTCCTGCGCCAACGAACTGCTGAAGTATGTGGGCAGCCTGTTGAACCGGTAATCACATCATCAATAAGGAGGGATCAGATCCATGCAAAAGCCGCTGTTCGTGCTGTCCCGGGATGATTGGTCGCTCCACCGGAAGGGGGAACGGGACCAGGAAAGACATGCCCGCAAGGTGAAGGAGGCCATCCGCAAAAATTTGAAGGAGCTGGTCAGTGAGGAAGCGATCATTACCTCCCAGGGAGAGCGGATTGTGAAGGTGCCCATCCGGGAAATGGATGAGCCCCGGTTCCGCTACGATTACGGCAGAGAGCAGCGTGTAGGCCAAGGCAACGGAGGCACCAAGGCCGGAGATGTGATCGGCCGGGCCTCCCCTAATGGCCAGCAGCCCGGCCAGGGTCAAGAGGGCCAGCCGGGGGAGCAGCCCGGCGTGGACTACTACGAGGCCGAGGTCACCGTGGACGAGCTGGCGGAGCTGATCTTCGAGGACTTGCAGCTGCCTCGCCTGCAGCGGAAGAGTGAAGCGGATATGTCCATTGACGATATCCGCTTCAATGACATCCGCAAGAAGGGCATGATGGGCAATATCGACAAACGCCGGACGCTGCTGGAGTCTCTGAAGCGCCGGAGCCTGGCCGGGGGCGGCGGCGCGGGCAACGGCTATGGCGAAGGAGCGGCGGCAGCCTGGAGCGCAGATGCCGGCGGGGCCGGCTTGTCCCCGGAAGCCGGGGCTTCCTTCAGCAGCGGCCCGTCCGGCTGGTCCGGCACCGGGCAAGCCGGGCTCATCAAGAACGAGGACATGCGCTTCAAAACCTGGGAGGACATCAGGAAGCCCCAGAGCAATGCGGTGGTGCTGGCCATGATGGATACCTCCGGGTCCATGGGCAGCTTCGAGAAGTATATTGCCCGCAGCTTCTACTTCTGGATGGTGCGGTTTCTGCGCACCCGCTATGAACGGGTGGAGGTATGCTTTCTCGCCCATGATACCGAGGCCAAGCAGGTGTCGGAGGAGGCCTTCTTCACCAAGGGGGAAAGCGGCGGCACCCGCTGCTCCTCCGTTTACTCTCTGGCGTTGGACCTGCTTGCCCGGGAGTATCCCGTATCGGCCTACAACGCCTATGCCTTTCATTTTACCGACGGGGATAACATTGATTCGGACAACGCCCTGTCTGTGGAGCTGGTCAAGCAGCTCCTCCTGCGCACCAATCTCATGGGCTACGGGGAAATCCGCCGTTATATGAGGGCCAGCCGGCTGTGGGACAGCCTCTCCGCTGTCCGGCATGAGGCATTCACCACCTCCGTGCTGCAGGAAAAGGGCGATGTGTACCGGACGCTGAAGCAATTTTTCGGAGAGCATGCCGTCAGCTGAAGGCCTTAAGGAGAACACGAGAATAACCGGGAAGCGGAAATTGTGAAGGGAGGGAGCATCATGAACCACGCGGAGGCGGAAGCGCTGGAGCGGGCCATTGAATCAATTACCGGCATGGCTGTGGAGGCGGGTCTGGATTTTTTTACCATGCGCTATGAGGTTTGCCCCGCCGAAACACTGTACTCCATCGGGGCCTACGGCATGCCCACCCGGTTCACTCACTGGAGCTTCGGCAAAACCTACCACCGGATGAAATCCGAATATGATTACGGGCTAAGCCGGATTTATGAGCTGGTCATCAACTCCGACCCCTGCTATGCCTTTCTTTTGGACCATAACACGCTCCTGCAAAACAAGCTGATTGTCGCCCATGTGCTGGCGCATAGCGATTTTTTCAAAAACAACGCCATGTTTAAGGGGACGGACCGGCGGATGGTGGAACGGATGGCCGTGTTTGCCCGGCGGATGCGGGACTTCGAGCAAGAATTCGGCAGCGATGCGGTAGAAGAGACGCTGGATGCGGGACTGGCCATCCATGAGCATGTGGACCCCCACACCCGCTTCGGAGCCAAGGGCGGCTTCCGGGAAACGGAGGGCGGCGCCAAGGATGTCATCGGCTTTATCGCCGGAGAGAGCCGGAATCTGGCTGACTGGCAGCGGGAGGTGCTCTATATGCTGCGGGAGGAGATGCTGTACTTCTGGCCGCAGCTGGAGACGAAGATCATGAACGAGGGCTGGGCCACCTTCTGGCATTTGCGGCTGGTGCGGCAGCTGGAGCTGACGGGTGCGGAGATTATGGATTTTGCCAAAATGAACGCAGGTGTGGTCCAGCCGGGAACGGGCAGTCTGAACCCCTACTATCTGGGGGTCAAAATGCTGGAATATATCGAGCGGCACAAGGGGCTGGAGGCGCTTTTCGAAATCCGGGAGACGGAGTCGGACGTATCCTTCATCCGCAACTATCTGGACAAGACGCTGGTGGAGGAAATGGATCTGTTCCTGTTCGGCCAAAAGGACGATCTCTATGTGGTCACCTCCAAGGACGTGGAGGAGGTGAAGATGAGCTTGATCCGCCAGCGCACCAACGGGGGTTTCCCCTATGTGACCGCCATGGACGCCGATCACGGCGGCCGCGGGGAGCTGCTGCTGCTTCACCGCTACGATGGGCTGGAGCTGGACCGCAAATATGTGGACCGGACCCTGCCCCTGATCCACCGCCTGTGGGGCAAGCCGGTCCACCTGGAAACCAGGGACAAGGAAAACCGGAGGTTGGTCTACAGCTTTGACGGGGATAAGGTGCAGACCGGCTTAGCGGGATAAGCGCCTGAGGGCATTAGACAGCGGCGGCCTATGCTCCGGTTTATACGGACACACGTTCCGTTATTTCGCGAAAAACCGGTGTTTTCTCCTCCACGCGGACAGAGAATCCGTTATGGTGGGCAAAACAAGCGGTTTGGACGCTTGGGAAAGCAAATAACGCATCCTGTGTCCGTGAAATCCACAAAACCGCATATAGTTGGACAATAGCGGATCGTTGGTCCGCATAGCTGCCGCTTCTTTGCTAAGCAAACAGCCAGCCCCTATTGGGACTGGCTGTTTGCTATTGGCCGGAGGGCAGGAACAGGCGGGCGGCATGGGCCGGCTCCAGCTCCAGCGCCTGCCGCAGCTCCGCCGCTGCCGCCTCCGGTTGGCCCAGGCCCAGATAGCCCAGGCCCAGATAGCCCAGGCCCATCATAAAGCGGCAGTGGATCAGATTGCGCCGGTCCAGATCGTCATCGAAGACCAGGAAGTCCGGCAGGGAAACGGCAAAATAGTCGATTTGGACCTCATCGGCCAGATGCTCCTGCCCGTACTCCACCAGACGGCGGAAGCGGGCGGCGCTTTCCTCGGCGCGGCCCAGCCTGGCCAGGGCCAGCCCCTGGTAGTAGATCATCTCCGGCGGCTGGTCGTTGTAGAACATGGCCCCGGCCGGTTCGGCAATGCCCAGGGAAGCCAGCCCGAATTGCCGGGCAGCTTCGCCGGGCTGCTCCAACGCCTGATGGCACAGCCCCAGATAATAGTGAATGTGGTTATCCATGGTCCCCGCCAGCTTGCCCTCGCCCAGGTTCTCCGGGTAGACCAAGGCCCGCTCCAGCGCGGCCTTGGCTTCGGCTGCGTTGCCTCCGCCCAAGCGCTTTTTTGCAATCTCCAACAGTGCCAGCACATATTGGCCGGGGGCTTTACCCTCGCCGCCCTCCCAGGGATGGAAGCGGCGGGAGGACAGCAGCTCCAGCGCCTCCTCATGCTGCCCGAGGAGATTCAGGAGCGTCACCAGTTCCACATACATATCGTCCCGAAGCCGCACCAGCGGCATATGGTCCTGCAGCCGCTTAAGCCGCTCCTCCGGCGCCGTGCCCAGCTTCTTGTGCAGCTGGTCCAGCTCGAAGAGCACCCGGGCGTCGGCGGGATTGAGCCGGAACGCCTCCTCCAGGGAGGCCAGGGCCTCCAACCGGCGGCCCAGCTTGTTGTAATAAGCCAGCGCCAGGTTCCGGTGGACGGTAGGGAAGGCGGAGTCGGCCTGCCGCGACCGCTCCCAGCACGCCACCGCCTCCATATGGCGCTTCCGGTCGTAGTAGAGGCAGCCGAGGTAATAGGCGGCCCGGGCATCCTCCGGCGCTGCCGCCAGGGCGGCCTCCAACACCTCCTGCTCGAAGGGGGTGTTGGGGAAGCAGTAGTCGGCGGGAGCGGCCGCCGCCAGAGCCAGCTCCGCAGCCGCGGCGGCCGGATCGCCGCTCTGGCGGTACAGCCAGGCCAGAGCGTAGTGGGCCATGGGGTAGCGGCTCACGCCATCGGCGGGGACATACAGGCGCAGCGCCAGGATGGCCTCCGCCCACAGGCCGCAGTCGGCGTAATCCGCCGCCAGGGCCAGGTAATTATGCGGCTCCCCGCGCATGAAGCCGCGCAGCTCCTCTGCCGCCGCAGCCGCTCCGGCGGCGTCCGTCTCCAGCAGCGCCAGCTCGTGCCTGGCGCCGAAATCGGCGGTATCCGCCGCCAGCGTCTCCGCGGCGGATACCGCTGCCTCCTCCAGCCGCCCCAGCTTGCGCAGCAGGGCGGTACGGACGAGCCGCGCCTGGAAATGGCGGCTGTTGCGCAGAAGCGCCCGCTCGGCCAGCTCCAGCGCCTCCTCGCCCTGCCCCCGGCGGCAGGCGATCTGGGCCAGGGCGAAGTAGCCGCTGTCCTGCCAGGCGGCATTCCAGACCGCCTTGTAGAAGGCGTTCCACGCCCCGTCCAGCTTGCCCTGCCGCTTCAGGGCCATGCCCAGGTGGAACAGGGCCTCGCCGTCGGCGGGGTTGGGATTGTGGCGGGTGGAGGTCTCTACGGCCCGGCGCAGATACCGCTCCGCCTTGGCATACTCTCCCCGCCGCAGGAGCAGGAGCCCGTAGCCCAGGTTCAGCCGGATATCCGCCGGAGCGCGGCGCAGCCCCTCCAGGTAATATGGCTCCGGCTCCCGGGTGGCATGGCGGTACTGCTCCAGATGCAGCGCAGCCAAGTACAAGGCCTCGACGGTTTCCAGCTCCTCCGGCGCACCGATGGGCTTGGCCGGCTCCGGCAGCTCCTCCTCTGCGGCCGGAGCGGGTTTGTACCGGAGAAGCAGCTCGTCCTCCGCCGTCCGCACCGCCACCGTCACATGGGAGAGGGCCACACCCTCCGGCAGCGTTACCTCCCGGCGGAGCGTCTCCGTCGGAGACAAGTCCGCCCGCTCCGACAGATAAACCTGCCCGTCCTCTCCGGTCAGGGTCACACAGGCTCCGGGAAAACGGGAGGTGGCATAAACCTGCACCATTGCTCCCGCTTCCACGTCTGCCCCTGTCTCCGCTTCCCGCAGCTCCAGGCTCACCGCCACATCCAGGTTGGCCTCCCGGACCACCCCGATCTCTTTGTACGGCATAAAATATTGCTTGAACGTCTTCTCCTCATACGGCGCCAGCCAGGAAAAATCCGGCTGGTTATCCGTGTACACGCCGGTCATCAGCTCAATGTACGGCCCGTCCTCATCTGTCAGATTGCGGTCCCAGGCCCGGCCAAAATCCCCGTTGCCCCAGGTCCATTGCTTTTTGCCCGGAGAAATATGGTGGTTGGCAATATGAAGAATACCCGCCTGCTTCCCGTGGTCGTACCCGCCCACAAAATCATGCTCCGACCGATAGGCCATATAGGAGGTGGGTACAGGAATATTTTTGTACCGGGAAATGTCCACCCCTGCGGAATAATCCATCTTGTAATAGATGCCGTCGGCAATGGGAAAACGGGACACATCCCGCTTGCCATGGTCCATCACCGCATGGACATCCGGCGGAAACACGGACTGGGTATGGTCGTTGACGGCCACCGCCGGGTTGGCCCACCACAGGAAGGTCTGGGGCAGGCTGGTCCGGTTGTAGAGCTTGCCGTGGATTTCCAGATACGCCTTGCCGGGGTACAGGGTAAAACCAGCCTCTCCTTTGGTGCCGTACATGCGGTCAATCTCGCTGCACCAGACGGTGGCGCTGCCGTCATCATTCGCGGCAAGCCGGTATTCCACCGGACCGAAGGTGTTGGGCCGGTGATGCTGCGGCCAGTTGAATTCAATGCCGCCGGAAATCCACGGTCCGGTCAGCCCCACCAGCGCAGGCTTGATGACCCGGTTATAATAAACGAAGTCATAGTTGTTGGTTTTGTCCAACGCCCGGTAGATGCGCCCGCCCAGCTCCGGCATCACGGCGATCAGCAGATATTCGTTCTCCAGATAGACCAGCCGGTACGGGCGGTCCTCCTTGTTATCCTCAATCCGGTCAATAACCGGGTGGGGATAGACCTTCCCCGAGCTGCCCTGATAAATCCGCTTCTCCAAAAACATCGGGTTCCGGTCCGGCTCCCCCGTTCCATAGGTGGGAATATAGACCGTTTCCTCCCAAATTCTCACCGCCTTCTCCTGCCCTGTTCTCTTCTTTTGCTGCTCCATGCCCATTCTCCCTCCCATAAGGCTGCACCGGCATCTCCGGCGCTGATGATACCCCCAGTCTATCCCGCCGCCCCTTCCAAGCCAATGCATCATGTAAGGATTAGGATGGATCATATCCGGTTTTGCCAAACCAATAATCCCTTGTATTGACAAGCGCGGAAGCCAACGATCATAATAATCTTATGAAAACCGACGTGATTCAAAAAAAGGAAGGCTTCGCCTCCCAGAAGCTGATTGTGATTCCTCCGGCCTTCCTGGAGGAGCATGGGGAGCATCCCCTGATCCGGTCCCTGTACGCCACCGATATCGGCTATTTTCCCAAGGCCCGCTACCATAACCGCACCCGGCCGGAAGGCTGCGGGGCTTATATTGTGATGCTTTGCGAGGAGGGCTCCGGCTGGTACCGCATCGGCGGCGGCAAGACCCAAACCGTGGAGCGGGGACAGCTGTTTGTCCTGCCGCCCGATATGGAACATGCCTACGGGGCGTCCGCGGAGAATCCGTGGAGCATCTACTGGGTCCATGTGATGGGAAGCGATGCCCCCGCTTTTTTCACGGCTGCCGATTCCGGCGCCGGCGGCAATCCCGTGCAGGTGGGCTACGAGAAGGCGGTGAAGCTGGCCGGGCTGTTCAATGAATGCACCGATATTTTGCTGAAGGGGATTACGGCAGACCACATGGTTTACGTCTCCCAAACACTGCGGCATTTGCTGGGAGTAGCCTGTTTTCTACACGGCGGCCTGCAGCCGGGAAGCGAACGGGGGCAGCTGATTGAGGAAACGGTGCAGCTGATGAACGACCGGGTCGGCTCCACCCTGACCCTGAAGGAGCTGGCGGAGGCGGCGCGGCTGTCGGTGCCCCACTATGTGCAGCTTTTTAAGACAAGAACAGGGTACACGCCCATTGACTTTTATCTGAGGCTGAAAATCCAGCGGGCCTGCCAGTATCTGGACATGACAGATTTGACCCTGAAGCAGATTGCCGGGCAGGTGGGGTTCTCCGACCCGTATTATTTCTCCCGCATGTTCCGGAAAATGATGGACATGTCCCCCTCCGATTACCGCAAAACCAAAAAAGGCTGAGCCCTGAAAATCAAGGGCCCGGCCTTTTTTATAATCTGTCTTCCTCCGTTTCTGATCCTGCGCCTACAGCTTGTCCGCCGCCCACAGGGCCGCTTTCCGCACCCACAGGGAATACGCCTCATGCTGGAAGGAGGGCAGATGATGCCCCGGCGCCAGCACAGCTACCCGGCCCAAGCCGTAAGGGCGGGTCCATGCGGCAGGATGGTCCTGGCCCTCATGCCGGTAGGTCATCAGCACCTGAGCCTTGGCCAGCGGGTCCAGATCATAGCGGTACGGCTCCTCGTCCATGGTGAAGCCCGGCAGACCTGCCGACAGGGGATGGGAGGCTCCCGCCTCCGTCACTTGAAACTCCAGCCCGGTATACGGCGGATGTCCCGTGAAATACCCGCCGGCCAGCTGGGCCAGCTCGGGAGCCGCTTGCAGGCTCATGCCGTTATGCAGCACCAATAGCCCGCCTCCCTGGGCAACATAAGCAAGGAGCCCGGCGATTTCCTCCGGGGCCGCCGGTGTCTTCCAGCTGTCCGTATAGGAGACAACCAGCTCATAATTCCCTATGCGCTCCTTGCGCAGGCCGGCGGTTCCTTCCTCGGCGGTTACATGAAACTCATCCCCCCAAATGGCGGTCAGCCGCTCCTGCACCGCTCCCAGCGGATGATACGGCGCAGATTCCTGATGTCCAACAAGCAATGTGCGAATGGGCATTGATTTGTCTCTCCTCTCGTTTCCGGCGGATTACCAGGGCAGCTCCCGCCCCGCATAATCCACCAATCCTATATTCTCCCCAGCATAATCCGGAGAAAGCCGCTTGTCCACCAGTCCGAGAATATGCCCTGCGGATTCATCCGGCGTCAATTTGCCCGCCATGTCCAGCTTTCCCTGCATATAGGTCTGCACATGACCCGGATGAACCACCATCACCCGCCCGCCTTTGGGGGCCAGTTGGTTATGCATCAGCTTGGATTGCATATTCAAAGCCGCCTTGGACATGCAGTAGGCATACCAGGCGTTGCGCCAGCAGTCCCCGATGCTTCCCGCCTCCGAGGAGATGTTCAGAATCAGCTTGTCCCGGCTGCCCATCACCAGCGAGACGAACCGGTTGGACATCCGCAGCGAACCAAGGACATTCACCCCGAAGACCCGCTCCAGCTCGGCAAAATCCAGCTCATCCTCTACGGTGGCGGTGATATTCCCCAGAATGGCCGCGTTATTGATCAGCATGTCCAATGATCCGGCTTCCTCCCGGACCCGTTGGTACGCCTGCTCCACACTGGCGGCGCTGGCGATGTCCAGCGGCAGAAGCCTGATGCGGCCGGCAAAAGCCCGCTCCAGCTCCTCATGCGCTCCGCCCTTCTCTTGAAGCAGACCGGCAAAAACCCCGTAACCCCGCTCCAGCAAACCTTTGACCAGAGCCAGCCCAAGTCCCCTGTCCGCTCCGCTTACCAATGCCCAATGCTGCTGCTCCATACTTCTGCTCCCATCTCCTTCCGATTGATCGGCCTGCTCCGGCGGCCCCGAAGCCGCCTCCCGACTCAAGTGTACGCTTTCATGAACGTCCCATCAAATAAATAATTGCATGTCACAGGATGATGCCTGCTGCGCCCAAGGCTCGGGAAACCGCCCGGACAAGCGGGTTATCTGTGGCCCTTTCGGATACCCGTCCAGGTGGTGTATACTTAGAGAATATCTTCAGGACGAAAGGATGGCCCGCTGTGAACCACCGTTCCTCTGAAAAACATTTTATCGGCGAGGCATTCTCCATCCAGCAGCTGCGCAAGCTCGGCTTTGACAAGATGGCGCGCCCCCATTCCCATACCTGCTACGAGCTGTATTATCTCTTGCATGGAGAACGTGTTTACTTTATGAACGGCAATGTTTATGTGGCCCGCAAAGGCGATCTGATGCTGGTCGTGCCGGGAGACCTGCACTCCACCTCCAGCTCCCAGGTGGAGGAGTTCGAGCGGGTGCTTGTCCATTTCTCGGCGGATTTTCTCTCCGGGGAGGACGGGGCAATTCTGGAGCAGGCGCCTTTTTTGGAGTCGGGGATGATTCATCTGCCATTAAAGGAGCAGCCGGAGCTGGAGAAGCTGCTGTTGGGGATGCTGGCCGAATGCCAGGAGCATCACAATTTCTATGAGACCTTCGTCAGACAGCTGTTGACCGAGTTTCTTATCCGTGTGCACCGCTCCGCGCTGGGGGCCGACGACATGCCGCAGCCCCGCCATCCCATGCACCAGAAGATTTCGGAAATTTCCGCCTATATTCATGAGCACTACCGGGAGCCGCTGACCCTGGAGGAGCTTTCCCGCCAATTCTACATCAGCCCGGCCTACCTGAGCCGGGTGTTCCTCAAGCTGACAGGCTTCCATCTGAGCGAGTACATCCGGGTGGTCCGGGTCAGGGAAGCCCAGAACATGCTGCGCAATACCCGGGAGAAGATCCAGCTCATCGCCGAGCAGGTGGGCTTCGAGCATGTATCCCATTTCAACAAAACCTTCAAAAGCATCACCGGCTCCTCCCCCCTCCATTACCGGAAGCAGCACAGAATGTAGGCTGGAGCATACGGAATGCATGTGACGAAGACCGCCTCCGGCATGGAGACGGTCTTTTCGCTTTTTCCGGGCGGCGTCTCAGGAGTCTGTCCGACGGAGTGGTTTAGGAGAATAAATATTCATCGGATTTCATTCCTTGCCGGGAAAGGAGTGCCTTGGATGCTCAAACACGTTTTGTCGGCCTTGATTGAATCGAATGTTTAAGGTGTCAAAGCCGCCAAAAAACTCGCCCTCAAGTCACTCCTTTCCCTCCCAGTCATTCCACTATGAATATTTATTCGCTTTTCCTTTTCGTCGGACAGCTCCTAAACATCCCTTCTGCGGAAATAGAGCCAGCCCGCCAGAAAGAACAGCAGGAAGCCCCCGGCCACCACCCCGTACAGGGAGGCCGCCGGCAAGTGAAGGAAGCCGAATTGGTTTCCGGCATCCGGCAGCATGGCCCGCAGCGGCTGGGACCACGGATAATAAGGGGCGTAGCGGGCGGAGTTGATGATGATGGCATTGGGCAGGGCCATCATGGCGTTGATGGCCAACGGCGCGGCAAAATTGGCCCAGCCCACAGAGCAGGCCAGCTGCAGCGCAGCCAGCGGCGCTGCGGCCGCAAAGCCGCCCAGGGCGCTTTGCGCCAGGTCTGCCGCAGGCATTGGCCCCGCCAGGCCGAGCAGCAGCCCAACGGCAATCACCAGGCCCAGATAGATCAGCTGGCTGATGAAGAGGAGCAGCAGCACGGCTGCCAGCTTCGCCAGGTACACGCCGCCCCGCTTCACCGGCAGCGCCAGCAGCTGCTTCCAGCCGCCGCTGTCATGCTCATAGCGGCATACGAAGGCGGAGATGATGCCGGCCAGCAAGGGCAGGAACAGAATGCCGTGGGTGATGGCCATAATCATGCTCAGGCTTTCCCACGTCCGGCTGCCTGCCATCTCCGACCGGAGAGACATAAAGCCGATAGCGGCCGCCAGCACCGGCCCCGCTGCCAGCAGGAGCCAGATCGCCGACCGGCGGAGCTTCATCCATTCGGCGCTCAGCAGTCTTGTGAAGAGGATCATTTTTAGTTCACATCCCTTCGGCCGAAATGGGCTGCGCCCATCACCAGCAGCCCGGCGCTGGCCGCCAGGCCAAACAGGATGTACCGGAGGCCCCCGGACTCCGGCAGCGTCACCCATTTCCACAGCACCCAGTCCGGCAGCTGATAATAGAACATCCCGACAATGGTGCCGGCGATTCCGATTGTCAAGGGGACCGCCTGATTGCGCAGCATCACCGACAGCCACAGCTGGAGGGAAACCACGGCCAGCCCGGCCAGGGTGGGATGGAAGCTTGCCGCCAGAAGCTCCCTCACGGGCGGGTGCCAGCCAAAGCCAAGCAAACCGCCAAGGAAAAAGGTGCCCACGGCCAAGAGGCTGCTGGATAAAAGCAGCAAACCCGCGCAGGCCAGAAATTTGGCCAGAAATACCCCAAACCGGGTCACCGGCAAGGCCAAAAGCTGCTTCCAGGCATGGGTCCGGTGTTCACAACCGGCTACCAGCGAAGCCAGCAGCGCCGCCCCCTGAAGCAATACGATGGGAGCAAAGCCCGAAACATTCCCCAGCAATCCCTGCCACAGCCTGCCTTCATGCTGCTTCACCAGATAATCGTACCGAAGCACGAAATTGACGGCTTCCATGGACACCACCCCAACGGGGCCCAGCACCGCCAGCACCACAGCCATGGAGCGCTTCAGCTTCAGCAATTCCGCGCCAAGAAGTCCGCCGATCATAGAATGGACTCCTTTCCCACCATGTCCAGGAAAATATCCTCCAGGGAATGGCGGCGCTCCTCCAGACGGTAAATGCTGTGGCCTTCCTCCACCAGATTCTTGACCAGCCGCGCGACTGCTTTATCCTCCGGCAAGTCAATGACGAGCCCGCCGTCCGCGGGCTCCTGCACCGCAGGATGCCCCAGCAGAGCCAGCGTGTTTTGGGCCCGCTCCGGTTGGCTGACCGCCAGCCGCAGAAAACCGGAGGCCCGCTTGCGCAGGGCCTCCATCTCTCCCTCGAAGACCAGCCTGCCCCGCCGGATGATTCCCACACGGTTGGCCGTCAGCTCAATTTCGCCGAGCAGATGGCTGGACACCAGCACCGTCATTCCGTACTGCTGCGGCATGCTTTTGATTAGCTCGCGGATTTCGTGAATGCCCGAAGGGTCCAGGCCGTTGGTGGGCTCGTCCAGAATCAGCAGCTCCGGCTCCGCCAGCATGGCGGCGGCAATGCCAAGCCGCTGCTTCATGCCCAGGGAAAATCCCTTCACCGGGCGGTTGGCCTCGGAGGAAAGCCGGACTGCCGCCAATACCTCATCAATCCGCCGCCGGGACACATTCAGCACACGCCTCTGCGCCTCCAAATTCTCCCGGGCGGTCAGATGCCCGTAATAGGAGGGCGATTCCACCAGGGAGCCCACCCGCCGCAGGATGGACAGGCGCTCCCGGCGCAGGTCCCGGCCGAATATGCGGACGGTTCCCCCGGTAGGCCGGATCAGCCCCAGCAGCATCCGGATGGTTGTCGTTTTGCCTGCGCCGTTGGGTCCGAGAAAGCCGTAAATGTCGCCCTTGCCGATGTGCAAAGCGGCCCCGTCCACGGCAAACCGCTTTCCGTAGCGTTTGGTCAGGCCGGTTGTTTCCACAATCCATTCCTTCACATTCCTCACCTCGGGCTTAAGCATACCAGCCCGAGGTTAAGACCAACGGACCCCAAGGTTAAATTTCGTTTAAACCAGTCCCCGGCTCCCCCAGACATGCCCGGGTGCCCCCGGACCCGCTCTCCAGCTGGAAGGAAATGCCCAGCTCCCTGCACATCAGAGCCACAATTTCCAGACCGATCCCGGCCCCTTTTTTATCCGAAGCGCCTGCCATTCCAGGTCCCCGGTCCTCCACAACCATCATGCTCCTGCCATTGTTCTCCCCGAGAGAAAGTCCCGCATAGCCGCCTGAACCGGCATGGCGGGCCACATTCTGCAGCAGGTTGTCCAGAATCCGGGTCATCCATTGCGGGTCGGTATGCCAGATAACCGGATGCTCCGGGGTATCCACCTCCACCCGGAAACCCCGCTCCTCCAGCACCGGGTACCACTGGGCCGCCGCAGTACGGAGAAACCGCCCCATCTCCACAGCCTCCCGGCTTTGCGGCAGCTTGCCTGCCGACAGCAGGGAATACGACAGGAGATTGTCCATCAGCCGGCTAAGCTCCTCCGCCTTGCCCTCGATCAGCGCCGCAGACTGCAGGGCCTGGGCCGGCAGCTCCTCCTTCCGCAGGGAATACGCATGGCTGCGGATAATGGTAATGGGCGTCCGCAGATCATGGGACAGGCTGGCAATCAGCTCCTTGCGCAGCGTCTCCTCCCTGGCCTCCCGCCGCCTGCCTGCGTGAAGCTGCCCGGTCATTTCGTTAAAGGCCCGCTCCAGCTCTCCGATTTCGTCCCCGCGGCCCACCTCCACAGGATGAGGAATCCCCGCTTCATCCACGGTCTCCATTGCCCTCGCCAGACCCACCAGGCGCTTGCGGATGCGGTAAAAAAACAGCCACGAGATCGCCAGAAAGATGACGAACACCGTTGACAGGGTGATAAAATACTGCTGCAAGCCATAAGCCGGCTTGTCCCGCATCAGCGCCTGGTCCACTTGAAGGGCCATAAACCCCTGCTCCTGCTTTTGCCCGATAAACGCCACAACAGTAAACGGGTCGGCGTCATAGCTCCGCTTCATAAAGGCAATCCCTTCCGCCGCGGACCATTGGGCAGGCAATTCCTCATCTGTAAGGGCAAGCCGGGTCAGACCGTCCCCGTCCACCCAGAAGAGCCTGGCTTGGGGAAGCTCTTTTTTCACCCTCGCCAACGCTTCATCAATGGCTTCCGGGAGAGCGCCGTCCAGCTGCCGCGCCTCCTGATGCCAACGGCTGATCAGCTCCTGCCGGGACGAATAGGGATTGGCCGGGCCGTTCTCCTCTGCCAGCCACTCCTTTACTGCGTGTGGACCCTGATACAGGATGAAAGACGCGGGAAATACCAGCGGCCACATCATAAAGGCGGTCAGCACAATCAGCAGATAGCGGATAATCAGGGAGTTGCGCTTCACGGCCTTGTCCTCAGCCGGTAACCGACGCCTCTGACCGTCTCAATGATCTCCGGCTGGCCGGGGTCCCGTTCCAGCTTCTCCCGGAGGTAGCGGATATGGACCATCAGCGTCTTGTCTCCCTCCAGGTAAGGCTCCCGCCACACGGCCTCATAAATTTGCTCCTTGGTCAGAATCCGGTTGGCGCATTGCAGAAAATACTGAAAAATATGATGCTGCTTGCCAGTCAGCTGCACCTCTTCTCCCGTGCGGGTATCGACGATGCGGTTCTCCTCCGGGTAGACCAAGAGATGCTGCAGCTCAAGAACCGTCTGGCCGAATTTCCCGCTGCGCCGCAGAAGCACCTCGATCCGGGCCACCAGCTCATCGGGGTGAAAGGGCTTGGTCATATAATCATCGGCAAACTGCAGCCCCGCCAGCTTGTCCTCAATGGTGCCGCGGGCGGAAAGCATCAGAACCGGAAGCCCGGGATATTTCTTCTTGAGGCGCTGCCCCAAGGTAAATCCATCCAAACCGGGAAGCATCACGTCCAGAATCAGCAAGTCGCACTGTTCCGCATATTCGGCAAGCTCCTCCCCGCCGGTTAGCCAGGTTACGTCAAAGCCTTGCCCCTGCAAATGCTCCTTGACCCATTGTCCGATATCCTTGTCATCCTCCACATAAACCAGCTTTTTCATCATGTCCGGCTCCTTACGGCAAGATACAGGGCAGAGGCCTTGAACCAAAACAGGTCAAGCCCTCTGCCCTTGGCTGATTGTATTGTACCAAAATTTGCAGGAGACGCGTATGGACGGGAAGCCGCTCTGGAGCTTTTTACCCTTTCTTCGTATAATCCTTGCGCTGATGCAAGGAGATGGACCGGTAGCGGGAGGCCAGGGACTTCAGCTTGTTGGCCGACAGCAGGCGGAAGGGAGTGTGCAGAGCCTTGTTCCGGGCCGGGCGCAGCACTACCTTTTGGGGCATCCGGCCGTACAGGAAGTTGCCGTAGGTTTCAAACTCGGAGAAGGCGAACTGCTTCTTCCGGTTCATGCTGCGGATAATGGCTTTATACCAGCTTACGCCATGCCTCGCCTCAATGGTCTTCTTCAGTTTGGCCACCTGCGCCTTCTCGAACAGCATGTAGTGGGTGACCAGCGATGAGGGGGCCGCCGTTTTTTGGCCCATCAGCTTCCGGTAGGTGACAAAATATTCGCTTTGGCTCCAATCCCGGGTATAGAAAACCGTCTTGCCTTCCCCTGTGCGGAACCGATGGGGCCGGATCAATACCGTATCCGCGTCCGCCACCAGGTAATACTTGGCGCTGCACAGTCTGGCTGCCCCCAGCTTCAGCAGCTGCTGATAGAGCCAGCCCGACCGCTCCCAGCGGTTGGAGCTGTAATGAATGTCTTTTTTGGTGATGGGCAGGACCGTGTCCTCATCCACAAATCTGCAGCCCTTCGCGGCGCAGAGCTGCATGATCCGCTGCTTGCGCGGAGCGATAATGAGAATTTGCCCAATGGGATGCTGTACCTGCTTGCGCAGAGCATCAATCACATGGGGCAGGGTCGCCAAATCCTTTTCAATGGCGGGAATGACAATATCAATTTGGGGTAAGGCCATATGCTCATCTCCATCGCGGCCAATTTTCCCCTTATGATATGTCGCTCCCGTATACAAGGTGCAGTTTGCTTCCAGAATAGGGCATACAGTAGTATGGAGAGAAACAGGGCTTGTCAACGCCCATCCTTGTATTGGAGGAGTTCCCGCATGAAGGTATCGACGAAGGAGCAAGCGGTCAGCATCGTGGAAGCGCAGCGGAGCTTGTGGAGAAGCGGTCAAACACTGGAATTGTCTTTTCGTCTGGAGCAGCTGCGGAGGCTTAAAAGCGCTCTTCTCCGCTTTGAAAAACCGCTGCTTGAAGCCCTCCGCAAGGATTTGGGGAAGGGCGAGTTTGAGGGATATACCACGGAAGTGGGATTTTGTCTGCACAGCATCGGGGAAACCATGAAGAAGCTCGGCAAATGGATGAAGCCCAAAAAAGCGGCGGTGCCGCTTCATTTGCAGCCCTCCCGCAGCTGGGTTCAGCCGGAGCCGTATGGCTCGGTGCTTATTATCGGGCCGTTTAATTATCCGCTCCAGCTGTTGATTGAACCGCTGATCGGAGCTATCGCGGCAGGCAATTGCGCCGTGCTGAAGCCTTCGGAGGCTGCTCCGGCGGTAGCGGCGGCGGTGGCCCGGTTGATCGGGGAGACCTTCCCGGAGGAGTATATCCAGGTGGTGGAAGGGGAAAAGGAAACGGTTGAGGCGCTGATTCACGCCCCCTTTGATTATATGTTCTTTACCGGCAGCGCGGCGGTGGGCCGGATTGTCATGAAGGCGGCGGCCGAGAACCTGGTGCCGGTGACGCTGGAGCTGGGCGGCAAAAGTCCGGTGGTGGTAGAGCCTGACGCCAATCTGGAAGTGGCCGCCAAACGGATCATCTGGGGCAAGCTGATGAATACCGGCCAAACCTGCATCGCGCCGGATTATGTATTGGCCCATTCGGCCATTAAGGATGAGCTGGTCCGGCGGATGAAGGAGGCTATCGTCCGCTTCTACGGCGAAGATCCTTCCGTGAGTCCGGACTATGGGCGGATTATCAATACAAGGCACTTTGACCGGCTGGCCGCCATGGTGGAGCAGGACCGCTCCCGGATTGTCCACGGCGGGGCCATGTCCCGGGAGGAGCGCTATATCGGGCCGACGCTGCTGGACCAAGCCCAATGGGAGGACGCCTCCATGGCGGAGGAAATCTTCGGCCCGATTCTGCCCATCCTGACCTATGACCGTCTGGAGGATGCCATCCGGCAGATTCAGGATCGGCCCAAACCATTGGCGCTGTATTTGTTTACGGAGAGCAAAAAGACGGAGAGCCTGGTGCTGAGCCGTGTTTCCTTCGGCGGCGGCTGCGTCAATGACACCATCTCCCATGTGGTCAGCTCCGCCCTGCCCTTTGGGGGAGTCGGCCAATCGGGGATAGGCGCTTACCATGGCCGGCACAGCTTTGAGCTTTTTTCTCACCGCAAGAGCGTTCTCAAGAAGACCACCCGCCTGGAAACAGGGCTGGTCTTCCCGCCCTACAAGGATAAATTAAAGCTGGTTCGCCGGTTCCTGCGGTAGGCCGCTTGGAACAAAACTACAGCACAACCGCGTTAGAAAGGCTTCGATCGAAGCACTTCGGAGAAGCGAGTCACCTGCAACAGGGGCCTCGTACTTCCGGTGCTGGAGCTGGATATGATTTTTCGAGTATATTTTTCAAAATGAGCCCATTTGCACCTAATAAGCATGAAATTTCGTGCTTATGTCGCTCCTCCACTCGCTTCAGCCGGAAATATATATGAAATTTCGTATATAATCCTCTTTTTGAGCCCTTTTTCCGGAATTGTAGTTGATTTTTCGATTACGCGCCCCTTGCCCCCATCGCTTCGGGTTGATCAAGGCGTTTGAGTTTGGCNTTACGCGCCCCTTGCCCCCATCGCTTCGGGTTGATCAAGGCGTTTGAGTTTGGCGATGGGAAGAAATAACCAACCTAGGCCGTTAACCTGTAGGGGCTGAGAGTCGCAATTCGCGGCTCTTTTTTTCATTTCCTACACATCATACTCCAGTTGCTTAACAGCCTGCTCCACAAATGCCAGGGGGGAAGGAATGGTCTCGGGGCTGTATTCCACTGCCCCAATCTTCAGGACCAGCTTCACCTTGTATTTGTCCGTAAACACGCCGGTGTTGAATTCATAGAGCTTCTGCCTGATCCGCTCCATCACCACCTTGGCCCCTTCCTTGTCCGTAAACAGGAGGAGACCCCAGGTGGCTTCTTCTTTATCCAGCAAATACAGAATATCGTTGGTCCGGATGCTGGATTGGCTGATCCGGGAGATATCCAGAATCGTCTCGCTCAACTGGTCGGCAGGGATAAAGCGCCTGATCTCCTGCCAATATCTGACCTTTAAAACCAGGAGGGTCAACGGAATGTTGTAGCGGACGGAAAGACCGGTAAAGACGCCTGCATCCTTCTGGAAAGCAAGGCTGTTCTTCAAGTCGGTATTCACATCCAGCGTTGCCAAATTGGCCGACTGCTCCCGCAAGCTGTCATTCTCTTCCTGGAGCCGGCGGGCGGACCAGGAATACAGCCACATGGCCAGGGTAAAAAGCGGCGTCATCAACAGCCAGAAATAAGTGCGGCCCTCAATGACGCCGGCCTGGGCCACAGTCTGGTACAGGACCAGACTGCCGTAGCCAAAGATGAACATCACATTCAGCACCAGCCCTGCGGTTACAGAGGAGAAAAAGGTGATCACGGCAATCAAGAAGGCGACGGCCAGCATGATCACATTGACCATGGCCTGCTCCGGATCGGCGGTGATAAACAAAATGGCCACCAGGCACAGGAGCATAAAGCCGACGAGAGCGGCATCCGATACAAGCGCGGGCGAGGTCCGTCTCATGATCGTCTCCTCCTTGTCGATTTTTTATGGGCCTTTCTTCTTGTATGCTTCCTCACCAGCAGGATCAGGGATACCAGCACCAACGCCAGCACCAGAACCGCCGCTGCCGTGAAGGCCACCACATCCTTGCGCTGCAGGATTTCATCCAGTCCCGGAGCCGTCTTGACGCCGGAGGCCTTCTTGAAGCGGAACGCCTGAATCTTGCCGTCCCGGTCCGTGAAAACTCCGTCGCCGTAAATCCTCCAAAGCGCCTCCTCTCCGGCCAGCAGCCGGGATGCCCGGAATACGGAATTGGGCTCCGCTCCCGTCACTACAAGCATCCCTCCCCCTCCATAAGGGGAAGGCAACAGCTGAAGCGTCCCTATGGCGGCGGCATACCCGGCCTCCAGGCTGATTTTTTCATTGGAGAGAATCCGCGTCCCGTCCTTGTCGTAACGGAAATACAGCTTGTCATTCTGCGCCCGGATAACCGCATTGTCCCGGTAGGAGCCGATGGCAATCAGGTTCCGGTTCTTCAGTTCCTCCGGCGCGGCGGAGGCTTGGCTGAACTTCACTTCACCGGTGTTGCTTGCTGCATACCGGCCCAACAGGTGAAACAGATTGCCCACTGTCCGGTACAGCTCATTGTCGCGCCGGTCGGGAAGAATGACGGATACGGAGGCAAACTGCCCGTCCTGGACAAAGGGATACGGATAGTTGTTCAGCAGCAATTCCGTTCTCTGCCGGGACTGAAGCTGCAGTTGGGAGTCCGGGGTGATGTACGCCCAGGGCGTTTCATTCCTGCTGACTGCGCAGGCATTGAAGTCCGCCTCCAGATCGAAGGCCACAGTTACGGTGAAGCTGCCTGACACCGCCATATCTCCGGGAACAGTAAACACGGCCCGGTCGGCTTGAGCCAGCTCCTTGTGCAGCTTTTTGCTGCCGATGGGCACGCCGTTGATTTTCACGGTGATCAGGGAACGGTCGAAGTTGAGATTTTCGGAGTAGCGGAAATCCAGGGCGATCTTGCTGGCATTCCCCAACTCCAGGTTTCCGGGCATGGCAATATAGTAGCTGCGCTCCTGATGGAAAGGCCCTTTCAGTTCATCGCCGTTTTCGGTCAGACGGATTTCCCGGCTGAACCCGGCTGCAGGCTTGGACACATCGGTTGAGTCGTCAACCAACAACATATTCCCGGCAGCCTGGCCAATCTGCTCCTGGTTGGCCACCAGTCTGCCCGCTTTGATGAGCATCTCCGGGGAACGGGAGGTCACAATCAATATGGCCTTATCCTGCATGCCGACCAGCCGGATGAGCCCCTGACGATCCAGATCGGGCGCGGCAGCCGCAGCTTCACCGGCACCGACTGCAGACGAACCGGACAGGACCAGCGCCTGAAGCTCCTGGGGCAGACTGTCGTAAAGGCCGATCAGGGTCACATATTCTTTGTCCTGAATATGCTCCGCCGTATACGGCAAAAGCGGGATGGCATTCTCCGTCAGCAGATTGGTTCGGGCAAACCCCGTCAAGGCATATGCCGCGGCTTCCCATTCCGCCGCTTTGGGGTCGGCGGGAAGGGTCACCAGGCTGCGGCCTGCGGCAACGGCATCGGGACCTGCCATCCGGGCATTAAAGTCCCGGATGGAGTCTTCCACGGGACGCAACCCGTATTCGGTTTCAACGCGGGAGGAGGCGCCGATCCGCAGCCAATGGGCAACCTGGGTATCCTCTACGCAAACCTGGTCATCCGCGTATGCCCGCAGCTCGGTTTGCAGCTTCAGCACATTGCCTCCCTGAACAAGCAGCTCTACAGGCACCGGCGCCTCCACATGCTGTCCGGTTTCCCCTCCTGTCTCCGGGTGAAAGGAGTAGAAGGGCTTTCCGTTTACGGACAGGGTGACGGTGGACCACTCTTTCCGGGATACCTGGCTGACCTGCACATCCAGGATTACCTTTACCCGGCCTACCTCCCAGTAGGAAGGGAGCTGAAAGGTCATTTCGCTTGAGCCCGCAGAGCCGGACAGGGAAACCTCCTCCCTGACAAAAGGGACGGTATAGCTGTGTGTCCCGCTTTTGGTCAGGAGAATGGCAGCCTGGGTCCAGTTCCCCTGCATCAATAGTCCGATTATGATGAAAACCGATAACGCTGCCTTTTTTACAACCATAGATGGGTCTCCTTTTTAGCCTAATACCGCTCTGTTTTGTACCATTTCACTTCCCGCTTCAGGATCTGGTCCTTGGCAAAATGATAAAGGCCGAAAACGGCCACCACCATCCACATCTGGCAATAGGTTATGTACATGAGCATGATGAGCCACAAGTTGGAGAAGGACATCTCTCCCTTTTCCGTCGTCAAGGTAGTGAAGGTTCCCAGCACAAACAGCAGAATGGCCAACAGCCACAGCAATGTGCTGATCCCGGCAATGGAGGTATGGACGTAGCCCAGAGCATGAAGGACAAGCAGGGTATCCGAGGTGACAAGCGAAGCCACCAGCAGGAAATAAATGGATATATAATACAGGATATCAAACCGGATTTTGCGTGCGGAGCGTTTGAACAGAAGCGGGATGTTTTTCACAATCACGTACACATTTCCCTTGGCCCAGCGGCTGCGCTGGCGGAACCACACCTTCACCGTCTGGGGCTCCTGCTCCCAGGTGACGGCTTTGGGCTGGAATTTGATCCGATAGCCCATCATATAGATGCGGAAGCTGATTTCCGTATCCTCGGCAATCGCCTTCACATCCCAACCGCCTACCGCCTCAACAATGCTGCGGCGCATGATGAAGTTGGTGCCGGGAATGGTGCACAGCCGGAACAGCTGCCAGCGTCCCGCCTGAGCCATCCACTGGAAGGAGAGGGTCTCGATATTGATGAACCGGGTAAGCAGGCTGGCGTCCCGGTTGCGGGTGCGGAATTTGCCGATGACAGCTCCCAAGGTTGGGTCTCCCGTAATCTCCGCCGCCAGAATGCGCAGAGCGTCCCGCTCCGGAGTATTGTCGGCATCATAGATGGCGATGAGCTCTCCGCGGCTTTCCCCGAAGCCGATGTTCAGGGCATTGGACTTGCCTTTGCCTCCGGTTATCTTGTCCGTGTTGATCACTTTGAACTGCCTGCCGGGATGACGCCGCTGCACATCCGCCAGGAGGGCGGCGCTGTTGTCCGAGGAATTATCGTTAATGACGATCAGCTCATAGCGGTCTGCCGGATAATCAAAGGCCAGCAGCGCTTCCACTGTCTGGACAATCACTTTGCCCTCATTATGGGCAGGAACCAGAATGGAGATAAAGGGGTACTCCCCCTCAAGCTTGGGGGAAGAACTGCGCTCGGTTCTTATGTAGTAGATATAACCCGCGATGATAAGCGCCACATTAACCAGCAGCAATGACCATATAGCCACTACTGCAATAACCATCAGAAGATCGGGAAGCCTCATGAGTTTACCCCTATTTCAAAAATTTGCGCCGGTACAGCCGTCTGCCCGCGGCGATAAACAACGTAAGCACAACCAGGGCAGCCACCACCACCGTCAGGAAAATCCGGTTTTGGGCCTGGAAAAATCCCTTGAAGCTGGCCTTCTCCCGCTCCACATACAAATAATCCTCGTCCGGCTCATCCCCTCCTGCTTCCCCGGTATCCAATGCAAGGGGCGCACCATTGATCGTCACCTTGCCTGCCTGGGCGGAGGCCGTATAGCCAGCGGTCCGGGTGGTATGCTCCCGTTGGCGGTAATCGGCAAATACGGCGGGATACGCCTTGAGCTCCTTCACCAGAATATCCAGCTCGTCCTGGCTTTCGGGAAAATCCAGGGTTACTGCCGCGTCCGCGGGATACGAGGAGGGAGATGATCTTAGCATTTCCCATTCGTCCGGAAAATCGGGGCTGATGCTGTACAAAGCGGACTGAAAATAGGCCGCTTCCGTGCTTCTCTCCTGGTACATCGGCGTGTCTGTATGGTCCGCATACAACACCAATGAATCGAAGAATCCCATTCCTTCACGGCTGTAATGCCGGTCAAAGCTCCAATATTGCTCCGCCGCAATCCCCAGGGGGGCTACCCCCGCCTCCATGATCATATCAAGAAAGGCCGAGATTTGTCTTTGCAGCGGGTCCGCTCCTCCAACAATAGGCCCAAATACGGCAGGCGCCTCCATCAGCACGCTGCCCTGTCTCGGCTGGATGTAACGGAGGGCCTCCGCATAGCGTTTGGCTGCGGGGAATTGAAGATTATCCAGCACCGGCCGGGCCCCCAGCATAAAGGGTATCCCTGCGGCATACAGTTCATCGGCCATGCTCCGCAGAAGAGTGGAGTCGGAGTAGGGGGTAAAGCCGCGGACCAGCACGTACAGCTGCCCGTGGCCCGGCAGGCCCATCCACTCCCGGAGCAGCCGGGCTGCGGCCAGCCGTCCGGCTGCTCCCCCCTGCGGCGCCGGGCCATATTGGCGGGAAGGCAGCTTCCCGGCTTCCGCCTGAGGAGCGCCGCCCAACTGCAGCACACTGCCGGGGAAGCTCTCCAGCTCCTCCACAAGCTCGGGCGCGTCATGCTCAATGGCGGGATCAAGGCGAAGCACCAGCAGCCGCTTGTAATTCGCCAGAGTCCCCGGACGGTAGGCGCTAATAGGCTCCACGGTCACCTTGGCTCCCATGGTCATCAGCAGGCGGCTTAAGGCAGCTGTTTCTTTTGCCCGGGGAGTGCCGATAGCCAGGCTGTCATACAGCAGCAATACCGGAATTTCCTCGGTGGAAGCCGTCGGTTGAGCCGCTGCCGCAACTGGAGAAGGACCCGGCAGCCAAATACAAGAGGCCGCTGCCAGAATCAGCAGCGGGCGCAAAAGTATTTTGGGGAGGATCATGGTCATTTAGGCATTCACACCTTTGTTCGCGATTGGAGGAAGAACTGCTGCCGGCTTCCTGGCACTTGACGGCTGATCCGGCATCTGTTGGTACCCAAGCTCCTTGCCTACGAGATCGGCAACGAACAGCACACTGACCAGATCAAAGCCCAAGGTAAACAGAAATTCATGCTTGGCCAAATCCGCGTCTCCCGCGCCGATAATGGATACGACAATGCCCGACAGCCCGATGCCCATGCCTGCCACTACCAACGCCAGCTTCTGAATATGCCGCATGTCCCGGACCCGGACCGCCTGCACAAATCCCGGCATATACAGGCCTGCAACGAGCACCATCCAGATGACGATGAAGCCAAAGGTCCTGGGGGCTGCGGCCTGTTTCAACAGACTATAGGCGGAGAAGAATCGGGTTTGGGCTCCGAAGTCCCTTCCCGCCGACTTCTCAAAGCTGCCCATAGCCGGAGGGCGGATGGTAAAGGCATTGCGCGCCGCCGCATTGAGCAGAGCCCCCAGTTCCCCGGGGTGTGCCGCATAGTAAGCGGCGATGGAGACAAACCCGTATTTGTTGTAGAAGTTCTCGCCCATGTGGCTTCCGTCCACATCTACCGTGGAATAAGGGGCATAATAGATGGTTCCCTTAAGAAGAGCATATTGCTTATTCATGCCAAAGGACTCCAGCGCCTTCTCGGGATTATCCGTTGTTTGCAGCACACCCCGGGTCATGGCATGGTACTGGTTAATATGCACGAAGTCTTTGGGAATCCATACGTAAGTGACGATTCCGGCGGCGAAAAGCAGAGCCAGAATGCCCCCTGCCAAAAACCGGAAAAGTCTGTCCCGGCGCATCAGGAGCAGGGACACCCCCGCTACGGCCAAAACCACGCCTACCGGGGCATTCTGCTGCTTGACGGTGATCAGGAGCAGGGCGCTGACGGCAAACAAAGCCAGCAGGACATAATCGTTATACCGTTTCCGGTAGAACAGCAGCCACGAAGCCATCAGAGTGACCATCATGACCAGAACAATGCTCTCCCCGAAGAAGGAATTGAAATAGGCCGTATAGCCTGTGTCGGCCAATACGAACACCACCAATAAAGCTGCAGCATACCCCCGTGCCCGGGACATCCGACACGTGATGCCTTCCACCAGCAGATAGACGGCTGCCGTATACATAAGGGTCAATAAAGCCGCCTGAATGCGGATATCAAAAACGGTGGTGCTGTATACCAGCTTGTTCACGGCCAATGCCAGCCGAATCAACAGGGATTGGGAGGAATAAAGCAGGGTCTGATGTTCATTAAAATATTGAAAAATGCCGTATTCCCGCACGAAATAGCCGAAATACCGACTGTCGTAATCCGGCTGGCTGAAATAAAGCCCATTGCCATAGAGGATGCGGTAATAGTCGCCGTTGTCCGCCATGCCCACGAAGGGCGGAACAAACAGGGCCAGCGCCGTAATGATCAGAACGGCGGACGCAGCCAATGCCGCCGGCGAAATGAAACGGACCGCAAAAATTGCGGCCCGTTGCAATCCGGACGGAATGCGCCTAAGCCCCATGTGCATCACCCTTCCTCATTCTAGTAGCGATAGGCCAATAGGGCCATTAGGTTGTCGAAGGAGTAGGCCTGGCCGCTGGCGGCATCGCCGTAACCCCGGTACAACGGACTAGCCGGGTCCTCCACCCGGTAAGCGTGCATTCTGCGCAACGCCGCTTCATACATCTCCCGGTCGTTGGTCTGGGAGCCGATCATGGCCGCCAATGCGTAGATGGCGGTGGACTGGATGTCATTGAGGGGCTGTCCCTCAAGCGAATAAGCGCCGTACAAGGCGCCGTGCAGCACCTCCCGCTTAATAAAGCGGAGGCTTTGCTCCGGCGCTTTGCCCATTTCTGCCAGGGACAGAATGGTCAAAAGCGACTCTACCGTACGGACGGAGTCCGATTCATAGGAATTGCTTCCATAATTGTACCTTAGTTGATAGAAGGGAAACAAGTCGGAAATGTATCCATCCGCGACAATTTTCTGCATTTTTTCCATGAGAGAGGAATGACTTTTGATCGGTAGAGGAAGTTTGTCCAGGGTCTTTAGGTCAATATAGCAAAGCGTAATAAACGGATTTGCCATGTCGTAAGTCTCATCATAAAAGTCCCTGATCCCGCCGTCCCGGATGTTGTACTTGGCGAAGCGGAGGGCGTACCGGTCCGCCTCGGCCGTGTATGCCTCATCGCCAAAGGCCTCCCCCGCTTCATACAGCGCCCGGATCATCCGCAGGTCGTCCACCGCGGCATTCAGCGGATACTGCTTGGAGAGCTTCGGGCTGTACCGGTAGCTGAACAGCCGCTCCCGGTCAAACACCCGCTTGGCCTGCTCCCAACCGGCGGCAAATTCCTCCCGCTTGCCCGCCAGCGCCTGGTAGCGCAATAGAAGGGAGGCGGATTCGCTTAAAATTTCATGGCCGGTGGCAGCCTCTTTGTTCTGCTCCGTGTCCGTATAATTGGTCCATACGCCGTCGGGACCGCTCATTTTCTCCCGGATGAACCGGTAGAGCTGCTCCTCCCGGTCGGCCGCTCCCGGCATTTGGCCGCCATAGGAAACAGCGGGAAGCATGTTCTTCCCGGAGGAGGCGTTGCCATTGCCGCTGCCGGCGGATTCGCAGGCGGTTGCGGCCAGGAGCAAGACCCCGGCGGTTATGGCTGCCGCCGCAGCATTGGCTATTTTTTTGCAGGTGGGCTTCATACAGGTTCTCCTCTTCATCCGTATCCGGGGGACGACGCGCCAGGCCATGTCACCAAACGTTTCCATTATTTCGTATACCCAACAGGATTCGGCCGGCTCCGCGGCGAAATGGAAGAATATGAATCCGTTGGGCGAGCTTTCGCCCACAACAGAAATGAGGGCTGTCACTGATGGTTATGCAATCCCAACCTTTGTTCCGCTTCCGTCTTCTGCTGATGGGAGCTTGCACCGCCGCCGTTCTGACGGCCTGCTCCCCGGAAGCCCCTTCCGGCAGTGAGCCGGGTATGTCCCCCGCCGCATCCGCCGCCGCTTCCATAGGCGCATCTGTGCTGCCGGCCACTCCCACTCCCGCTCCCTTCCGTTATCCCCTTACAGGACTGGGAAGCGAAACCGAAATGACAACTCGCCCATATATGGTCATGGTGGAAAATGCTCCCCAGGCCCGGCCGCAATCCGGCCTGCAGCAGGCCGATCTGGTTTTTGAAATCCTGGCGGAGGGGGAAATCACCCGGTTTGTCAGCGTGTTCCAAAGCCAGCCCGTGGAGATAATCGGGCCAGTGCGCAGCATCAGGCCCTACTTTGTGGAGCTGGGCGAGATGCTGGACGCGGTGATCGTTCATGCCGGCTGGAGCCAGGATGCCATGAACCTGCTGCAGAGCCATAAGCTGAACCATCTGGATCAGGTCTATGGGGATCATGCCTTCTACTGGCGGGCTACGGACCGCAAGGCTCCTCATAATCTCTACACCTCCACCGCAAAAATAGCAGAGGGTGCGGAAACCCGGAAATTCCGCAAGGAATGGAAGCAGAAGGGGCTGCTGTTTGCCGCCCAAGGCGTCTCCCCCACGGCTGCCGCCTCCGGGACAAACCCGGCCAGCCGCGTGAAAATTCCGTACATCCGCGGCTACGTGGTCTCCTATGATTATGACGCGGACAAGGAATATTACCTGCGCAGCATGGACGGCGAGCCCCACGCAGATAAGGAAACCGGCGGCCAGCTGCATACCCGCAACCTGCTGGTGCTGGAAGCAAAGCACGCCGTGCTGGACAAGGAGGGACGGCGCAGCGTGAATGTCACCGGCCCCGGCAAGGGAACCTTGATCCAGGAGGGCCGCGCCCTGTCCGTCACCTGGCAGCAAAAGGACGGCATGCTCCGCGTCTATGCAGGCAGCACAGAGATCCCTCTTTTGCCCGGAAACACCTGGGTGCAGGTGGTCCCGGAGGGAACTGTTGTGCAGATGGAATAGCAGGAATTTTTTCTTGAACCTTCCAATACAATTCAGTATACTCAAGCTAGCCTTTGTCGGCTTGTGTAGTTTTTTATCACAATTTTATTGGGACGGTGGAGCATGGTAGAGCAGCGCGGCGTGGCAGTTGCAGTTATTCTGACTTTGATTACATGCGGGATTTACGGGATTTATTGGTTTATCGTATTAACCAGTGATGTCGGAAAGTTAAGCGGCGACCATGAGTTTACCGGCGGCAAGCATTTCCTTCTCACGCTGGTCACCTGCGGTATTTGGAGCTATGTATGGGCGTTCCAGATCGGTCGTCAGGTGGAGCAGGCCCAGCATCAGCGGGGTTGGCATGCCTCCGATAATGCCCTGATTTATTTGATTCTCCACTTCTTCGGTTTGCAAATTGTCACTCTGGCCTTGGTTCAAGCCGATGTCAACAAGATGGCCCGTTATTAATCGGCTGTTCCGGCCTCTCCCTAAGCGGCTGGTCGGGACGACGGCGGCTGCGGCAGGAGGACTGCTTTATCTGAAGGTGTGGCTACCGTACACTCACTTGGGAATCCCTTGCCCCTTCTACACGGTCACAGGATTGTACTGCCCCGGCTGCGGGATCACCCGGATGTTTCTGGCCCTATTGGAGCTTGACCCGGCACAAGCCCTCCGCTTTAATGCGTTGCCTTTTGCTCTGATCCCGCTTTATGCCCTGTATTGGTCGGCCCAGCGCAAAGGGATGAAACGCACCGGCAGCATCGTGATGGGGATTATGCTGACCCTCACCCTGGCATTCGGTGTCCTGCGGAATTTCGAAGCCTTTCATTGGCTGGCTCCGCCACAAACCGGATAATTTTAGATGTGAGAAAAAACCTTCAAATCCGCCATTTCGCGGAGGCGAAGGTTTTTTGCTTCGCCTTGCCGCCCTATACGCCCCGCAGCTGCTTTGAGCGGAGCTGGCCGCAGGCGGCGTCTATATCCGCCCCCTGCTCCTGGCGGATGGTGGAGTTGATGCCGTGTTTTTTGAGCACATCATAAAAGGCATCCACCGCTTCCCGGCTGCTCCGCTTGTATTCCTGAAACTCGTCCACCGGATTGTAGGGGATCAGGTTGACCCCGGTCGCCTCCTTCCGGTCGCCGATCAGCCCCACCAGCTCCAGGGCATGGGCAGGCTGGTCGTTGACATCCTGGAGCAGGATATATTCCAGGGTAATGCGCCGTCCGGTTTTGTTCTGGTAATAATGGATGGCGTCCATCAGCTCCCGGAGAGGATAGGCCCGGTTGATCTTCATAATCCGGGTGCGCAGTTCATCATTGGGCGCGTGCAGGGACACCGCCAGATTGACCTTCAGCATAGCGTCGGCAAAATCCCGAATCCGCGGAACCAGGCCGCTGGTAGACACGGTAATATGCCGCGGGCCGATGACCAGTCCCTTTTGGTCCATGACAATGCGCAGGAAGGACATCAGGTTGTCCCAATTGTCCAGTGGCTCGCCGATTCCCATCACCACCAGATGGGAGACCTTGGCCCCCGGTTCATGCCGGTCCAGATACGACTGGACCTTCATGATCTGGCCGGTCAGCTCTCCGGCATCCAGGTCCCGCTTCTTGGCCATGGTGCCGCTGGCGCAGAAGCTGCAGCCAATATTGCAGCCCACCTGTGTGGTCACACAGACGGATAACCCGTATTTATGGCGCATCAGCACCGTTTCGATCAGATCGCCGTCCGCCAGGCGGAACAAAAACTTGATGGTCCCGTCGGCAGCCTGCTGCCGGGTATGCTCCTCCAGCGTCTGAACGGCAAAATGCTCCTCCAGCAAAACGCGGCAGGATTCATGCACATCGGACATGACGGCGAATTCTCCCACCCGCTTCCGGTACAGCCAATCCCATACCTGAAGCGCCCGGTGTTTCTTATGCCCATGGCTCTCCAGCCAGGCTGCCAGCTCATCAAAGGCCAGTCCGTAAATCGAAGGCTTGTTCATGTGGACTCTCCTTTTTGCAATGTGCCTATATTGTCCCAAATTCCCGGGCAAATTGCCAGTCCTGCGGACATCTGTTATCTTGAAAATAGCCTTGCCGCACAACCGCAATTTCAATCGAGACTTGACCAGAAAGGGTCCTGCACATGCTTGCACCTCGAGAGAGCATTTACACCCACTATATTCCCGCTTATATTCCCGACCATGAGCCGGGTACTGCCGCCTATTGGTTTATTTCCCGGTCGGGAAGCCTGCTGATGCGGGAAGATGCGGACGGCTTGGAGGTTCCTTCAGCCGCCGGGGCGGAAGAACTGGGCCTTGCGCCTGGCCGTGTCCATTACCTGGGCACCTGGAAAGGCATCCCTTGCTATGCCGCCGCCGGTACAGAAACCGCTACAGGGCTGGCGGAGGGTTTAGCCTTCCACCCTTTAAGAAGCCTCTACGGCAAAATGGACGAAGGCCTGTTCCACCTGGCAGGCCGGGCTGTCCAATTGGTAGCCTGGGGCCTTGCCCACCGCTTCTGCGGCGCCTGCGGCACCGAAACCGTGCCTTCGCCCAAGGAACATGCCATGCTATGCCCCGCTTGCGGCAGCGTAAGCTTCCCCCGTTTGGCGCCTGCGGTGATTACCGCCATCCTCAAGGGGCGGCAGGTGCTCCTGGCCCGGGCCAGACATTTTACCAACAATATGTACGGTCTGATCGCAGGCTTCGTGGAGCCGGGGGAAACGCTGGAGGACTGCGTCCGCCGGGAAATCAAAGAAGAGGTTGGCATCACTATCACCAACCTCCGCTACTTCGGCAGCCAGCAATGGCCTTTCCCCCACTCCCTGATGATCGGCTTCATTGCAGATTATAAGAGCGGCGAGATTCAGGTAGACGGCGAAGAAATTGTGGACGCCCAGTGGTTTGACCCGGACAGGCTGCCCGTCATTCCGTCTCCCGTCAGCATCGCCCGCAAAATGCTGGACTGGTATGTGGGAGAATACTCCTGATGCTTCAGCCCGCAGCGGGAGACTGCACGGCCGCAGCCACCGCATCCGCCAAAACATGCGGCAGAAACGGCTTGGCCACAAATTCCGCCGCCCCGCTCATGAGGCATTCCTGCACCACCTCCGGAGTGCCTCTGCCGGAGCACATCACCACTTTGGCGTTAGGGTCCTGCTGCCGGATGTTTTTCAGCACCTGGATGCCGTCCATACCCTCGAGCCCGATGTCCAGCACAACCACATCAGGCTGCTGCCGGCCGTACAGCTCCAGCCCCTGCTCCCCGTCCGGCACAGACCCCGCCACCGTCCAGCCTTGCCGCTCCAGAACATCGGCAATACATTGCCGCACAAATTCCGAATCATCAATAATCAATACCATTTTCATTTCGGTAGATGCCCCCTTTAGGGCGGCTATCCGCTTCTGGAGCAGGAGGATGGACCGTGCCAGTCTCGCTTCCTTGTCCAGCATGTCGGCAAGCCTCTGCTGAAATATCTCCTGCCGCTTGTCCAGGTCCGCTCCGCCCAGCATGTCCCCGATCTCCTCCAGAGTCAGGCCGCATTCCTTCCATTCGATAATTTCCGTAATTCTGCCGATTTGCTCCGGCGTATAATAGCGGTACCGGTTAACCGGGTCCACATGATGGGGCAAAAGAAGCCCGACTTCCTCATAATACCGGATGGCATCGGTGGACAGATTGACCACTTTTGCCAACTCGCCAATCGTGTAATGCATCGCATTCAACCTTTCATTCTTCCGGAATTATCCCTATCATAGGCGTTGGTGCCGCTCCAAGGTCAAGAGGGCCGGTCCAAGTTTTTTCGAAAAAAAGAGGAAACGGAACGGGTTCTCGCGTCCGCTTTCCCACAAGGCACCGCTTTGGGTATGGTCTTGCCGATTGCGCTGCCTGCCCAGTCTGTCCTATCATAGAGGAAAACGGTGGAAAGCCCGCCGGTTGGGGAGGGGAAGCGGCACATGCAGGAGCAATTGAAGGATAAGGTCAAGGCGCTGCCTCTAACCCCCGGCGTCTATCTGATGAAGGATTCCCTGGGCAATATCATCTATGTGGGCAAAGCCAAGCAGCTCCGGCGCAGAGTCCAGTCCTATTTTGTCAAAAGCAGCGGCCACAGCCCCAAAACCCGTGTGTTGGTCTCCCATATCCGGGATCTGGAGGTACGCCATACAGATACGGAATTTGAAGCGTTTCTGCTGGAATGCCGCCTGATCAAGGAGCTGCGTCCTGTCTATAACCGGAAAATGAAAAATCCGGAGGCCTATACCTACATCACCATCCGCCGGGCCAAAGAGAACGGTCTGCGCTGCCTGGCGGTCAGCTACCGTCCGGAGGAGGACGGCGGCCTCCGCCGGTTCGGCCCGTACAGCAGCCGGGGCACTGTAGAGCGTGCGCTGGACGGGATCAAGGAGTGTCTGCGGATTGTCTGCAGCAACCCTGCCGGCGGTCGCGGGCCATGCCTGAACCATGCGCTGGGGCGGTGCATCGGCATGTGCGCCGGGGGAAACGCGGCGCAGGTGTATGAAGGGATTGTGGACCGGATCATTCTGTTCCTGGAGGGGCGGAGCACAGAGATTTCCGAGCTGATGGAGAAGCGAATGGTGGAGGCTGCCGAGCGCTTTGACTTTGAGGCTGCCGCCAGATACCGGGATGAGGGTCGAGCAGTCCAATATCTGCTGCAGAGGGAAAAGATGATCAGCTTCGCGGAGACGGGACATATCTCCCTGGTGCTGGAGGACATGGACGGCGGAATGGCCAAGCTGTTCCTGATCAAAGGCAACCGATTGCTCCTGAACCACCGGCTGCCCCTGCCCGTTGAAGGAGCGTTGCGGACGGCCCTGGCTCCGGAGATCGGCAGGCTGGTGCGGGCTGCCTATGCCGCCTCCGGAACAGAGCAGCAAGGTCCCATTACCCGGTTCGATGTGGATGAGGCCCAGATTATGTACAGCTATCTGCAAGGCGCTGCCGCCAGCAGCCGCCAGCTGGAGGAAGGGTGGCTGGCCAGGGACGCCGATCCTTGCCTGCTGGAAGAAACCGCCGCGCTTTTATTGGCGGATCAGGCGCGGCTAGCGGCACTGGAAGCGGCGGCGGGGGATGAAGAAGAGGGGGAGCCCGTTCCCGAATGAGAAAAACGCGTGCGGCGTCCTTTGGAGCTGCGCGTTTATCAAGACGTTTGAGTTTGGTGTTTGAGTCTTGGTGTTTGAGTTTTGGTGTTTGAGTTTGACGGACTGTGGTTCCGTTATTTCGCTAAAATCCGCCTTTTTTTCTCCCACGCGGACTCACGATCCGTTAAATCTGAAAAAGCAGGCGATTCCAGGCTCCTGGAGCAAAATAGCGGAACGTCTGTCCGTGTACATCTGAAAACGGAGCACATTCGGAAAATAACGGATTCTCTGTCCGCCCAGCTGTGACGAAACGCCCGTCGGCATCCTTTGACAACCTGCGTTTGTCAAGAAGCCGAGCCGCTTCCCCAATATATACTTTCTAAGAGTTCAAGAAAAAAACGTCCTGTTCGCCTTCCCGGAGGAAGGTACAGGACGTTTTTTGTGAGGGGCGGGATCACCCGCGCTGTTATGCTTCCGCTTCTCACGCCGGGCCGGACTCCAGGGGAGCTCCCGCCTTCAGCAGAGCTTTATTTTTCAACAGGAACAAGGCTTGAATCATTAAGAGCGCGCCGGTGGCCAGCAGAATCCATTCGATGGCTACGGCATCGGCCATTGGCCCGAACACCAGCATGCCGATGGGCATCATGGAGCTGGTGATCATGCCGAACACGCCGAAAACCCGGCCGGTAAAGTCCTTGTCCACCCGGTCCTGCAGAAGCACGGTGGCGGGGGTATTGAACAAGGGCATGGTGAGGCCGAACAGGGACATAATGGCCAGGTACATCCAGAACATCGGCACAATCCCCAATGCTGCTGTACAGGCCCCCATAATAATGCAGGACAGCGTCATGGTATGAAGCTTGTTGCGGAAGCCGCCCCACGAGGCGATGATAAGACCGCCCAGCATCATGCCTATGGAAAAGGTAATCTCCGTGGCCACCAGCCGCCATACCTGCTCTCCGAAGCTGCGGGCCACCTGCAGAGGCGTAAGGAATGCGGCAGGGGCCACCAAAACAAAGAAGAAGCCGCAGAAAATAAAGAATTGCTTGAGGTAGGAATGGGTTGCAATAAACCGCAGCCCCTCCCGCATATCGTTGAAATACCCGCCCTCCTGCCGGTTCTGCATCCGGTCATGGTCTTTAACCCGCAGGAACAGGAACAAGGCGCCAACAGCGATGAAGCAGGTAACCACATCGATAAAGAAAATCGCTGCCAACGGGGCCATCCCCAGCAAAGCGCCGCTGGCCATGGGGGCCACCAGCATGATCAGCGCCTGAATGCTTCCGTTGATTCCGTTCACGCGGGTTAATTGATCCTCGGGCACCAGCTGCGGCAAAATCGCTCCCACAGCAGGCGTCTGCACTGCCGAACCCAAGGCGCGGATGGCCGACATCAAGAAGAGCAGCCACAGGGACCCATGCCCTGATAGAAACAGAAGAGCCATAATCAAGGTTGTCAGCGCAATGGCGCTGTCGGAGATCATAATCAGCCGCTTGCGGTTGTAGCGGTCCGCCCACACCCCGGCAAAGGGAGACAGGAAGAAGGTGGGCAAAAAGCCGCAGACAATGGCGATGGTCATCATGCTGCCTGACTGGGTGGTCAGGGTAATATGCCAGGTGATGGCGTATTGCACCAAGGCAGTTCCAAACAGGGATATGGTCTGGGTGGCGAGAAACAGGGTAATTCTTCGTTTCCAGTTGGTGTCCAATTTCAGGGCACACTCCGTTTCTGCAAATTTGAAGGATTGCGGTAACATTATATCATAACCATATCTTATAGATGCTCTCTTCGCCCCGGAAATTCCCGGAAAAAATAATTGTAGCCATTCTTGCGGTCCGGATGTGTGACGCGGATTGACAAAAACCCGGCGGAAACTGCCGTCCCGCCGGGTTTTGCTGTATATGAGGAGGCCCTGTTAGTCCTATTGCTGTCCGCCGGTCTGACCTTGCACGCCCTGCCGCTGGCCGCGTTGGCCCTGTTGGCCTTGTTGACCGCCCATCTGGCCTTGGCCTCCGCCTCCCATACCGCCATCCATCTGGCCTTGTTGGCCGCCCATTCGGCCGCCGCCCCCCATTCCGCCTCCGCCCATACCCCCGGACGGCTTGGTGGTAACACCGGTCTCCGAGAGGTAGGTGACAGAGCCTGAAGGGGTAAATTCCACCACCTTGGTTTCACCGGTATAGACGGTGTAGGTGCCGTCCTTGACCAATCCGGGTGCAGCGAAGACAATGGTTTGGAACTGCTTGGCCGGGGTGAAGGAGGCCACCACCTGGCCGCTCTTATCCGTCAAGGTTACCGTGGTGCCCGCTTTTTGGGCCGAGGTGAAGCTCATCATGACGGAGTAGACCGAGGAATCCTCAGAGGGCGCCTGGGCCATGCCGGAGCTGCCTGCCGCCACCAGCGAGCCGCCGGTCAGGGTGAAGCTGCCGTCGTAATCCAAGGCCCCGTTTCCATTGTCCGAAGGGCCGTCAACGGTTACCGTCCCGCCGGACATGGTGATGATGCCGTTGGAATCCAGGCCGTCGCCTGCGGCGTTCACCGCAAGGCTGCCGCCGGTAATGTTCAGCCATGTGTCTCCCGAGGCGCTGAAGCTGTTTTGGCCCGGACGGCCGTTCACAGCGGAGCCGTCATTGCCGCCGCCCGCATTGATTCCGTCGTCGCTGGCGGTGACTTCGATTTTGCCGCCGGCCAAGGTAATCTGCTTGCTCTCGATGCCTTCATAGCTCTTCTTGATGAAAATGGTTCCGTTGGAAACTGTCAGCGAGGCATCTGCATGCAGCCCGTCATCGCCGGAGGTGATGGTCAATTCGCCGCCGCCGATGGACAAGGTATTGTTGCTGTGCACGGCATCATCGGCAGAGTCGATGGTAAAGCTGCCGCCGGTAATAGCCAGATCGGACGCCGCTTTAATGGCCTTGGCGCTGGTTTTTTCCGTCGCGGTGGCGGTTGCTGCAGTTGTTGTAACCGACGCGGCGTTGCCGGTAGATGCGGCATTGCCGGCAGGGGCAGCATTGCCTGCGGGGGCAGCATTGCCCGCAGGTGCGCCGCCGCCGTTGCCGAAGGGGCCGCCGCCCATTTGCTGCCAGCCGTCCTGGGCCTTGGCCGCCGCATTGGCGCTGCCGCCTCCGGTGGTGAGCGCATACTGCCCGCCGGAAATCAGCAGGGAGCCCGCCGCCTGGATGCCATCCTTGCCGGAGGTCAGCTTGTAGGTTCCGCCGGATAAGGCGATAAAGCCTTTATCCGCTTTTTCGTCATTGGTGGAGCGGAGGGCGTCGCCCTGGGCTTCCACCACCAAGGTACCGTCCTTAACGGCCAGCATGTCGCGGCCCACAATGCCGTCATCCACGGAATAAACCGTGATGCTGCCGCCGGTAATTCTCAGCTCATCCTTGCTCATGATGCCGTTGTTATAGTTGGCGTTTACCGTGAGCGCCCCTGTTCCGTTAATGGTCAGATTGTCTTTGCTGAACAAGGCGGCGTTGGGCTCGTCTTCCTTGGGATCGCTGTAGACATACTCCGCCGCGTCCGTCAAAACATTGGCAGTGCCCTCAGGAAGGGAAACTACCGTTTTGTCGGCTTTTTTCACATAAATGGCGGCATTGGTCTTGCTGGTAATCTCCGCGCCGTTCAGCACCAGCTTCACTGTCCCGGAGCTTTGGCTGTCTACTACAATTTGGCCGTCATCCAGCTTGCCGCTGATAACGTACACGCCGGGGAGGGCAATCATAATGGTGGAGCCCTCCACTACCGCCCCGGTCCCCGTGATGGCAGCGGTGTTGCCTTGCAATTGAATGGTATTGGGTTTTTCCTTGGTCCAATCGGTGTAGCTATCGTCAGAGGTGTAGGTGACCATTTTGGCGGTAACGGGGCTTGCCGTCACATTGCCTTCCACGGCAGCGGAGGCCGCTGAAGAAGCAGAACCCGCAGTTGCCGCGGCAGCGGAGGTTGCCGCATTGTCCGGCGCTGTGCTGCAGGCCGCCAGAGCCGTGGATAATAGGGCAAAGGACAACAGTTTGGAAGTGATGTGGTTGCGCATGTTCTGCATCCACCTTTCAGCTTGGAATACCTCTACAGTACCCGCTCAAGCTGAATGCCCACTGAACCCTATCTGAAAGCTGGCTGTAAGTTTGCAAAGGTTTGCCTCGAAACCGGCAAAGCCGGTTTGAGGGACATCTTCGACATTTCATCGGTCTAAAGGTGCGGCGGGAAACGCAGCATGGATGGCTATTCCTCCCCTTTAGCTCCGGGCCGGCACCATGCGTCTTATTCGGCGGACCCTGGTTCCGTTATTTCTCGAAAATCGGCCTATTTTTCTCCGGAGCGGACACAGAATCCGTTAAGTGTGAAAAAACTCCGGTTCTCCTTGCTTCTGAAGCAAAATAACGAATTGTCTGTCCGCGAACATCAATAAACGGGCCAAATGAGAAAAATAACGGATGCTCTGTCCGCAGCCAGCAGACGGCCGGCCCACAACCAGCAGACGGTCGACCCACAGCCAGCAGACAATCGGCCCACAGCCATCAATGGGGCTCCGCTCGCAACCGTCAGATGGTCCGCGTCACAACCGACCCCCCAGGACATCGGCACCGCATCTGCCGCGGAGTTCATCCGTAAACGTCATTTTTATTTCCAACCCGAAAAAAGCCCGCTCCACAAAGAACGGGCCTCCCTGCAAAAGTTATTGTGCCAATGATGGCAGATAGTCCTCCAGACGGCCCCAGGTTTCCAGAATGCCCTGCTCCATTCCCATCTCCAGCACCTGGCGCAAGCTCTCCTCCGTGTCAAAGATGCTGCGGCAGACTACCCGGGTCTTGTCCCCGGCAGCGGTAAAGGAAAGCACTACCTCCGTGGCAGGCATTCCTTCCGCCTCCTTTCCCTCCGCATCGGAAAAGTAGTCGGTGTAGGTAAGACCAACCGGCGCGTCGATGGCGCCGTAGACGCCTTTGCCCCAGGACTCCATACCATAGAAGTCTCCTTGGCTGGGGTCTTCGCATTTCATACAGTAATGCCATACCCCTCCGGGCCGCAGATCCACGGAGCAATGCGGCATGGTCCAGCCGCGGGGCCCCCACCAATGCTTCAGATGCTCCGCTTCCGTGAATGCCCGGAACACCAGCTCCCGGGGAGCGTCAAAGGTTTTCTCCAGAATAAACTCCCGACCTTCGACCCGGGTTTCGGTTGTATTTGCTTCTGCCATTGCATTTCCCTCCTGTGGGCATGTCCGGTGAAGCTCCTGCACTCCACGGCCGGACGCCTTGAATGGTCCTCACCGTTACTATATCCCAGGGAATGTCGTTCCGCAATAAAATTATTACAAATTTGTGAACAACCATCTGCAACTACGCCAAAGATATGGACAATGGTTGTAAGCGCTTTATTAAGAAATTGTAAGGATATGCGAATATGGCGGAGTAATTGACTGAAAATTCAAAACCATTCCCGAATACGGGGTTTTCCGGCGGTTTTCAAATTCGCCGGAATGGCTTATGATATAGACATCACCCCGAAGGAAGCTGAAAGTGAAGCTCACCCGACAAACGGCGGAAAAGGGTAAGGGACGTATCCCTAAAGGGAAAAGAGTGCGGCAGGGCTGGCAGCGGATTTACAGGCTGCATCCATCTCCCCTGAAAAGCTGTTTCCAATACCGATAAAGCCAAAGGCCGGGAATGGCGGAATTTTTCAAACTCCGGAAAAGGTGATGCAAGGACCGAAGGGTTAAGCAATCAAGTGCAATGCCTTAAGCAGGCCAGCTGCGGTAGACATGGAGTATTCGGTGGGCGAATCCGAGGATCGGAAGATCGGAGGAGCAAACAAAGCACTTTGTATTTTGAAAAACAATCCTTATCCGGGTCAGGCAGTCAAGTGCCGCCGGCAGCATGTGACCATCGAATTGACAGGCCATGTCAGTGGTATGGATTGTGAGGGAGGATCGAATTCATTGCTTAGCCACAAGGACAAATAGCCCCCTGCAGCAGCATTAGGCTGAGGGGGGTTATTTGTGTTTGGCTTAAAAAGGCGCTTTTTCAGCAGCCTTCCGCGCTCTGCCGTCAGTCCGCCTTCTCCTCCGCTTCCCAACGGGCGATTTCTTCCCGGACAATAGGCGCCACCTTGGTGCCCAAGAGCTCAATGGCCGTCATCACCTCTTCATGGAACATGGTGCCCAGGGGCAAATGGAGGAAGAACCGGGTGATGCCCACTTCCTTGCGCAGGGCAATGATCTTTCGGGCCACGGTTTCCGGGTCTCCCACATAGAGGGCCCCTTCCGGACTGCGGGCATAATCATAGGCCGCCCGGTCGTAATGGGGCCAGCCCCGCTCCCGGCCAATGACATTCATAGCCGCTTGCGTGGAGGGAAAAAATTTGTCCGCAGCTTCCTTCTCCTCCGCGGCGACAAAACCATGGGAATGGGAGGCAACGGGCAGCTTGGCAGGATCGAAACCGGCCTGGGCGGCCGCCTGCTTATACAGCTTCACCAGGGGAGCAAAGCGGAAGGGGCTTCCCCCGATAATAGCCAGCACCAGAGGCAGCCCCAGCACACCCGCCCTGATGACGGATTCCGCATTGCCGCCGCTGCCGATCCATACCGGCAACGGCTTCTGCACCGCCCGGGGATAAATCTCCAGACCGTTGATGGCCGGGCGGTGTTTGCCGCTCCAGTTGATCTTGCCGCCCCGGCAAATTTGCAGCAGCAGCTCCAGCTTTTCCTCGAACAGCTCATCATAATCCGCCAGATCGTATCCGAACAACGGGAAGGATTCGATAAAGGACCCCCGTCCCGCCATAATCTCCGCCCTTCCCCCGGAAATGCCGTCCACGGTTGCAAAATCCTGATACACCCTGACCGGATCATCGGAGGACAGCACTGTAACGGCGCTGGTCAGCCTGATCCGCTTGGTGCGCGCCGCTCCCGCAGCCAGGAGCACTGCCGGCGAAGAAGCGGCATAATCCTGGCGGTGATGCTCGCCGATGCCGTACACATCCAGCCCCACCCGATCTGCCAGCTCCATCTCCTCCACAACCTCCGCCAGCCGCTCCGCATGGCTTTTGAGGGCTCCCGTCTTGACATCAGGAGTAGTCTCCACAAATGTACTGATTCCAATTTCCATACACAATCCCTCCCATTCAGCATAAGGTACATCAATTATTAAAGTATCTTATTTTTAGTATGCACTATTTTGCCGCAATTGGGTAGCCGAAGTGGAGGGGCGCCACTATGATTAATAATTCTCCGCCTGATGTAAATATATGAATATATACCAGGTCCCCTGCCTCACCGCACCTGCTTGGTGTTTCCGCAGCCAGCTTGTATACTGAAGGAAAGGATTGTATTTTTCTTCACGGGGGAATTTCCATGTTTTCCATTATGCTGGTGGAGGATGACGATAAAATCCGCACCATCGTGGCGGATACGCTGCGGAAGTGGCAATTCGAGGTGCATGAAGTGACTGCTTATGACCAGGTGTTGGCGGAATTCAAGCGGCTTGCCCCCCAACTGGTGCTCCTGGATGTAAATCTGCCCGTTCTGGACGGCTACTACTGGTGCCAGCAGATCAGGGCGGTCTCCAAGGTGCCGATTCTGTTCCTCTCCTCCCGCAACCAGAACATGGATATGATTATGGCCATGAACATGGGAGCCGATGATTTTGTCCAGAAGCCCTTCGATCTGGGGGTGCTGGTGGCCAAGATAAACGCCCTGCTGCGGCGCAATTACCTGTACCACGAGGAAAGTCTGCAGCTGGCCCACCGGGGATTGACCCTGAATGTCGCCAATTCCACCATGCACTATGAGGGGGCAAGCGTCGAGCTGTCCCGCAATGAATTCATCATCATGCAGCTGTTTATGCGCAGCATCGGCAAGATTATTTCCCGGGAGGAGCTGATGCAGGCGCTTTGGCGGGAGGAGCAGTTTGTGGATGACAACACCCTGACCGTCAATGTCAACCGCTTGCGGCGCAAGCTGGCCCAATTGGGCATGGAGGATCTGATTGCCACCCGCAAAGGAATGGGGTATATCGCGGAATGAAGCTGTGGCGGTTTTTCAAATATGAGCTGCCGTATCTGACTGTGTTCTTGGCCGGGTACGGCATTGTGCTGGCGGTAGTGGCCGCCGATCCCGCCGCCCGTCTCCGCGGGGGAACCGCCCTGTATGGATTGGTGCTTCTGGCGCTTCTGTGGGGCTGTTTTTTGATCCGCCGGTATGTCCTGACCATGCGGTCTGCCAAGGAGCTCCGGGACCCGGATTCGCCTTCCCTGTCCCTGGAGGCCGCGCTCTGCCGGGAGGCTCTGGGCGCCCTGGAGAAGGGGCATATCCGCACCCTGAATGAGGTCCGGAGCCGGCAGAATGACCATTATAATTACATCGTCTCCTGGTTTCATGAGATCAAAACGCCCATATCTGTGCTGCGCCTCCTGCAGCAAACCGGCCTGAACCCGAAAAGCGTGGATGAGGAGCTGTCCCGGATTGAGCAATATGTGGACCAGGCGCTTTATTATGCCAAGCTGGACAGCTTCAATCAGGACTACGAGCTGGTGAATTGCGATTTGGAGAAAATCGTGAAGGAGCTGGTGAAGGGACATGCCAAAACCTTTATTTCCCGGAAAGTGCAGCTGCGTCTGGAGCTGGCCCCGACCATTGTGCAAAGCGACGCCAAGTGGCTGGCCTTTATCCTGAACCAGCTGCTGACCAACAGTCTGAAATATACCGCCGTCCAGGGGGAAATCTCCATTACGCTGGCCGCCACCCCCGAGGAGAAGCTCCTGATTCTCCGGGACAACGGCATCGGCATTGAGCTGAAGGATCTGCCCCGGGTGTTCAACCGCGGCTTCACCGGGACTAACGGGCGGGCTTACGTCCATTCCACCGGCATGGGCCTGTATCTGGCCCAGGAGCTGTCCAGGAAGCTGGGGCATTACATTACCTGCGCTTCAGAGGTTGGGCGGTTTACGGAGATGACTGTCCATTTCCCCCGCAATCATGACGCCTACCTGGATGTGGTAGCGCCGGCAAAGCCCTGACAACACGTCGGCAGACGGTTGCCAGGGCTTGTTTGTGGAATAGCGGAGCTCTATCCGCACTCTACCCGCGCTGATTGACAATGCGGTAGTACAAATTGGCGGAGGAGAGATAGAAGAACAGGTAAACCAGCCCGTATATCCCCAGGATGATCCATACCAGCCCGGGAAGATCAGGGAAATCCTGCAGCGACGCGAGAATGTAATAATAGATCACCATCCAGCTGAACGCCAGCGCCAATGCCAGCGGAGGAGCAAAAATAAACACCAGCTGCTTGCGGATGGCGCTGCGTATTTGGCGGCTGTCCACACCCAGCTTGCGCAGGATGGCATACTGCCGCGCTTCCTCCGCCGCCACCTTCAATTGCCGGAAGTACACCACACTGGCCAAAGCGAATGCGGCGATCAGCGCCAGGAAAGCCCCGGCAAACAAAAGCAGCGACGAGCCTTCAATCTGAAGGGAATAAACATCCGCATACGAAGAGTAATAACGCCCGGGTCCTTGCGTTTCCACCGCCATGCGGTATACCTCCGCCGACAGAGCCTCCGCACGCTCCGGGTCCTCAATTTGGTACAGCTCCAGCACCACCGGTTCCCCCAGCGGGCGCACCCGCTCAAACCATTCATCGGAAACCACCAGCACCGAGGGTTTCTTCTCCATGGAACGTCCCGGAATCGTGCCCCAGCCCAAAAATGCGTAATCCTTCATCTCTAACAGACGAAGCTGGGTTTGGGGAGTCGTCCCCAGCACGAACAGCGGCTGCGCGTCAGGCGGGTAGATAGCGGGAAAATCGATTCCCTGGGACAGCGAAACCGCCTCCTCCCCGTGAAGCTCCACCAGTTCGTCTTCTCCCCGCAAGGAGACAACTCCGTTGTAATCCTCCGCCGCCACCAGAAAAATCGGCTCCTCATAATATTCCGGATTCTCAAAAGCCACACTCCGGTCCGTCACCGCCTCAGTACGGATCACCTCCAGCCTGCGGTAATCCTTCACCTTGTGGTCCGATTGGTCAATCACTTGGCGGATGGCCGCGCTTTGAGCCTCTCCCGGATACTGGAAGGCCAAGCTGTTGGGAACGTTCATCCTCACCGCGTCGAATTGAACCCTGTAATTCACCACCACAAAACAGGTCAGCAGAATCATCGCCGCCCCCGCCAGGGTGATAAAGGTCAGATTGGAGGTATTGCCCCGCACCTGAAAGCGCAGGGACGATGCCCACAGCATCGTGTTTCCCTCATAATACCGGCGCCTGCGGGAAATCACGCCCAAGATCCATCCGGAAAACTGCCTGAAGAACAGATAGGTTCCCCCGATTATTCCTACAGTCGTCAAGACCATGGACAGCAGGGTATGCTCCTGCCAAAGAACGGAGCCCATTCCCCGGCTCAACACAAAACTGGCCTCCGCCAGCAGAAACACCGCCAGCAGCGCAAGGCTTCGAGAGGGTTGAACCGGTTTTTCCGCCGTTTCCCCGGCATGAAACAGCTCCACCAGCTGCACCCGCCGGATGGCAATATGGCTCTGGACGGCAATAATCACCGACAGCAGCAGAAACAGCGCCACTGTAGCGCCGATAGCCTGCAGCGGGAAGGAGAAGGATACCGTCTGGTCATATTGCATCAGCTTCATCAGCAGCATTCCGAACAGCTTGGAGAGAACCCCTCCCAGCAGGATTCCCGCCGAGAGCGAAATTCCGCTTACGATCAGCGTCTCGTAAAAAACCATCCAGGTGATCTGCCGTTCGGACAGCCCCAGCAGCAGATACAGTCCAAATTCCCGCTGCCGCTGCCGCATGAAGAAGGAGTTGGCATAAAGAATGAACACGATAATAAACACAAATACAACAATCGAGGCAATCATGATGCCATTCTGAAAGCTGCTCCGGTTTTTGACCATGTCCAGAATGTCCGGGTTAAACATCAGCGCGGAAAAAGTAAAGTGGATGATAACGCCCACGATCATGGAAACCAGATAAATGGTGTACAGCCGGAAATTGCGGCGGACGTTTCGCAGGGTCAGGTCGAAAAGCTTCATTCCGCCTGCCCCCCCAGCATACTTTGGGTGTCCAGAATCCGTTCATAGAAGCCCCTCCGGCTTTGTCCGCCGGCATATAATTCATTGACTACGGAGCCATCCCGCAGAAAAATAACGCGTTGGCAATAGCTGGCCGCATAACCGTCATGGGTAACCATGAGAATGGTGGTTCCAAAGGCTGCGTTGAGCTGGGACAGCTGCTCCAGCAGCTGAGTAGCAGAGCGGGAGTCCAGGGCTCCGGTGGGCTCGTCGGCAAACACAATATCCGGCTTGGTAATCATGGCCCGGGCGGAAGCCGCCCGTTGCTTTTGGCCCCCGGAAATTTGGTGGGGATAACGCTCCAGCACCTCGCCGATTTGCAGAGCTTCCACCAAGGGGCGCAGGCGGGCTTCCATCTCGGCCGTTTTGCAGCCCCGCAGGGATAAGGGAAGGAGAATGTTCTCCTTGACCGTCAAGGTATCCAAAAGATTGTAATCCTGAAAAATAAAGCCCACATGCTCCTGGCGGAACCGCCGCAGTTCATTTTTGCTCAGATCCAGCAAGGATTGCTCCTTCACCCATACCTCTCCGCCGGAAAAGCGGTCAATGGTGGACAGCACATTCATCAGCGTGGATTTTCCCGATCCCGACGGCCCCATCACTGCCGTAAACTCCCCCGCGGCAATGGTCAAATCGAGATTTTTCAAAACCGGCGTATTGCCGTAATGCTTGGTCAAGCTTTTGGTGCGGATTACTGGTTCCATGACGCTTCCTCCTATTCTGTTACCTACTATAGCCGGAAGGCGAAATTCTAACCATGGATTTGGGGCAATGGAAGGTGACAGTTTCGTCATGTTGGGAATGCAAACAGCCATCCGCCTGGATGGCTCGGATGGCTGGGATAGCTGTTTGTGCTGCGGAAGCGGACTACGGGGACACTGGCTCGCCGGGCAAAGGTTCGTTGTCGGAGAACAGATCCGGATTGTCCCGGAGCATCGCCGACAGAACCTCCGTCAGCCGCTCCGCGTCGCATACCCACATGAGAGCATCCCCCAGCCGGCTGCGGCGGATGGCTCCGGCCCGCTCCAGCACCTTCTCCACTTTCCAAAAGTGGAGAGACCACGAGAGGCCGCAATGTCTGCGGGAAGGCACAGGAATTTCCGTTCCGTCGGGCAGCACGGTCACAAGGGCTTCATGCCCGTCGGTCAGCCGCCCGGGAATATCCATCCACTCCTCGATGCCATGGATGAACGTGTTCCGCTTCAGGTCCACCCCTACCAGAAGAATGGTGGCCTTGCGGTCCAGCAGCTTGCCCCAGGGGGATTCCCGGTGGCAGGGAGTGTCATAACGCTCCGCTCCCTTCACAAAATCCGCCGCTTCCCGGCCCAGTGCCGCTACCGAATGGGTGGGATGCAGAGAGCGGATAACACCCGGGCGCTTGCGGAACAGCTCGGTGAGAATGCCTACGCAGGAGGGGGAAGCCTCCACCGAAAAACGGGGATTGTCCCCGTTGATATAAGACCAGGTATGAGCAGGCAGCACCAGCAGACCATCCTTCATATAGTCCGAAAGCGCGTCCAATACAGTATCCGCCCCGCCGTCCACCTGGCCGATGCTCTTCATGGAGGAGTGCATCAGCACCGTGCCCTCCCTGGGAATCTTGGCTTCTTCCAGCTGCCGGAGCAGGCTTTCCTTGGTATACATGCTGCGTCTTCTCCTTTATTGTTGTAGTGCGGTTATTCCAGCTCCAGCACCGACCGGCTGCTGATATAGGTGCCATGGTCGGTCCCCTGGCAGATGGCCTTCATGGAGCCGGGGTTGTCGAAATTGAATACATGCATGGGCAGCTCGTAATCCCGGGCCAGGATAAAAGCCGCCTGGTCCATAACCTTCAGATCGCGGGCCAACACATCGTTGTAATGGAGGGATACGAATCTACGGGCCGTTTTATCCTGCCGGGGGTCTGCATGGAGCACACCGTCCACCCCTTGTTTGGCGACAAGCAGCGCGTCGCAGCCGGTCTCGATGGCCCGCTGCACGGACGGATAATCCGTCGTCACAAAGGGCTGCCCGTTGCCTCCCGCAAAAATGACGATGTATCCTTTTTCCAAATGGTGGACAGCTCTTAACCGGATATACGGCTCCGCGACGGAGGCAACAGGAATGGCGGTCATAACCCGGATTTCCCGGCTGGTTTTGGACTTCAGCACACCCCGGAGCATCAGGCTGTTGATGACGGTAGCCAGCGTCCCGATATTGTCCGCCTCCGCCCGTTCGATCCCCCAGGCTTCGCCCATGTTGCCGCGGAAAATATTGCCGCCCCCAATCACCAGAGCAACCTCCACTCCCAACTCTACCACAGAGAGGATCTCATTGGCGATATGGTCCAGCCGCTCCGGCTCAAATCCGAATTCCGATTTTCCGGCAACCGCCCCGCCGCTAAGCTTGATCAGCACCCGTTTGTACCTGGTCATATAACCGCCTCCTTGGATATTCCCATCCTGCAAATAAAAACACTAAAGCGGCAGCCCGAAGATTGCAACGCTCTAAAAAGCGGCTGGACCGGCCGCAGCGGGATGCTGCACTTCCTTGCCGTTAGCCCACAGAATCCGCGGATCAACCTGCCGCACCAGACGGTACGCATAGGGAATAAATCCGCGTTTGGGCCAAAACCGCGAGGACTCCAGATTGGTGATTCTCCAATCCGTCGCGCAGTTCGCATACCCTTCCTGGCGCGCATGGGCGAGACCGTGCCGGGTGAGGGCTTTCCCAACGCCCATGCCTCGGGCATGAGGAGCGGTGGCCCCCACCTCCAGGCAGATGCACGAGCCGGGCATCATCATATCCGACTCCGCCGCCTCTGCCGGAAAGAAGGCCTGGAAGCCCAGGAGCTCGCCGTCCTGGACGGCCACCCATAAATACCCGGCATCATCGCCAATGAGGCCTGCATATCCATCCTCGAACCGGCTCCGGTCCTCGGCAAACGCCGCCCCCCAGACCGGCTCTTGGGCCTGATGCTCCATGATGTACACCGCCGCTTTCCGGATAGCCGCTTCATCCTCCCGGCGGGCCAGGCGGATCTCCACGCCATCCGGCAGCTGCACCGGTTCCAGCTCCGCCGGAATGGTCTGCACGCCGTGGACCTGCTCATAGCCAAAGCCTAGCCGCAGCCAGCCCTCCATGGCCCGGGCATCCCCTGCAGGCGCCAGCGCATAATGCCGGAAGGCGCCCTGCTTCACCCACTCCGCCGCGGCTGCGGCATACATGTCGCGGTACAGCTCCGCACTCTCCCCTTCAGCTATGGCCGCTCCGGCATAAGCCACCCATATATGGCGCTCGCGGAGCTTATCCGTCTCCAGCCTGCCGATCAGATAACCGGCCAGCTCCGCCCCTCTGAAGGCGGCCACTCCACCGGTTCCAGGCTGTGCCAGCATAGCCTCTATTACCCGGCTAGCTTCCTCCGGTTCCTCAAAGATTTGCCGCAGGACGGCTGTGTTTTGCCGCTCTGCCGCATGGCGCGCGGACAACAGCCTGCCCGCCGCCTCCACATGGGATTGTTCGAACCTTACTATTCTCATGGACTCTCCCCCTTCCTGCATATACCTAAAAAGCCTGATGGTACGGCATCAGGCTTTATTTTACCATATCAGGAGATTACTTCGTCGCCGAAAAAATTGCTGAAGGGCCGGAAGCGGGACAACACCTCATCCACATGCCGAATACATAGGTCATCAGGTTGCCCTTGGCTGCAAGCACCACACACAGCACGCCGGTAATAAACACTGTGAAGCCAAACAGTGTATCTCTCGTGATGACGGTGAGCGCAACCGCCATGTCGCAAAACAAGCCCAACCACACAAACTCGTATGAATTCCACCCGCCCGCATATGTTTTCATACCTGTGGCCTCCTTCGGCTCTGTCCGAATCAAGCGACTTTCTTCCTATTGGTGGAAAAAAGCGCCGGGGCAGACAAGGCAAGAAGGCAGCCGCTGGCTCAACCAGTGTGCTTCCCGCCAACTCTGCAGATTGCTGCGGACTGACGATCCGTTATTTCCCGAATTTGCTCGGTTTCGGAAATTTCACGGACACACGATCCGTTAATCCCGTTTGCCAGCCCTCAAATCCGTTGTTTTCCCCATGATAACGAATCCTCTGTCCGCCTATGAGCAAAAACAGCCGGTTTTTGTCCAATAGCGGATTCTCTGTCCATTTGGAACGCCTTCGCCTCTCGCCTTTCACCTTCATGATCCTGCTGCCTCTCTTTCTTGCCTTTTTACGTAAGAAAAACCGTCAGGGAACATCGCCCTGACGGTCCTTTTTTACGTTGGGAGAATATCGGAAATT
>NZ_QMFA01000019.1 GCF_003285005.1 Paenibacillus sp. YN15
GTATTTGGATATTTTTTCAAAGGATTTCAGCTCCTTTCGAGGAGACCTAAGTAGTAACGATTTTTCATATACATTTGGACAGCGCACCCACTTTCGGCCCTTTTATGTATGATTTTTCATATACATTTGGACGATATACCCACTTTTGGCGCTTTTATATATGATTTTTCATATACATTTGGACGGTGCAACCCATGTCGAGCCCCATCGCATATGCCGGTGCAGGCGGCAACCCCCGTATACGGCTTTGCTGCTGCCGCTTACTTCCGGCTCTCCGCCGCCTCGCGGATGAGCCCGACGATCTTCCCGGTGGCGTCGAATCCGGCCGCCTCCTGCTCCATGGCCGCCGCGTAGGCGGAGCGGTTCGTGTACAAATCGCGCACCCGGGCAAGCAGCGTTTCCGCGTTCAGCTCCTCCTCCTCCAGCACCTGGGCAAAGCCCCGGCGGGCGAAGGACTCCGCGTTCAGGACCTGGTCGCCTCGGCTGACGTTCCGGCTGAGGGGAATCAGCAGCATCGGTTTTCGGAGCGCGAGAAATTCAAAAATGGAGGTAGCTCCCGCCCGGGACACCGCCACATCCGCCAGCGCCAGCATATCGGCCAGGCCAACCGTAATAAACTCCACCTGCTTATAACCACGGCGTCCGGCCAGAGCTTCATCCACATTGCCTTTGCCGCAGATATGGATCACCTGGAAATCCTGCAGCAGCTCCGGCAGCGCCTCGCGCACCGCCTGGTTAATGGACTTGGCCCCCAGGCTGCCGCCCATCACCAGCACCACCGGACGGGTGCGCACAAAGTCCAGCTCCATTCTGGCCTTGTCCGCCTTGCCCGCGAAAAGCTCCCGGCGGATGGGCAGGCCGGTATACACCGCCTTATTCCCTTTGATGTGCTTGACCGTCTCGGGAAAATTGACGCAGACCTTGCCCGCCAGCGGAACGGAAATCCGGTTGGCCAGCCCCGGCGTAATATCCGACTCATGGATAAGCACCGGGATGCCTCGCAGCTTGGCGGCGATCACCACCGGCACCGTGACGAAGCCGCCCTTGGAAAACACCACATCCGGCTTCACCCGCCCCAGCACCCGCCAGGCATCCCATACGCCCTTGACTACCTTGAAGGGATCGCTCAGATTCTTCAAATCGATATACCGCCGCAGCTTGCCCGACGAAATGGCGTGGAAGGGAATTCCTGTTCCTTCCACAATGCCCCGCTCAATGCCCTCGGCCGAGCCAATATAGTCCACCGCCCAGCCGGACTTGCGGAGCTCCCCAATAAGAGCAAGGTTCGGCGTCACATGACCCGCCGAACCGCCTCCGGTGAATACAATTTTGTTCCTGCCAATGAGTGAAGTGTTGTTCATATTGTGAGGATTCACCTCGAATATCGTGATATGTTCAGCAGAATGCCCATGGACACCAGCATCAGGGTCAAGGACGACCCCCCGTAGCTGATCAGGGGCAAGGTAATGCCCGTCACCGGCATCATGCCGATGACCACGCCGATGTTGATGATCACCTGGACGGCGATCATCCCGGTAATGCCGGCAGCCAGCAGGCTGCCGAAGGTATCCGGCGCCGTAATGGCGGTGCGCATCCCCCGCCAGACCAGAATGGTGAACAGCACCAGCACCAGGCCCGCCCCGATAAAGCCCAGCTCCTCCGAAATGATGGAGAAAATAAAATCCGTCTGCGGCTCCGGCAGGTAGCTGTACTTCTGGCGGCTGGCTCCCAGCCCCAAGCCCACCAATCCGCCGGGGCCGATGGCGTACAGGGATTGGATCGCCTGATAGCCCGCGCCCAAGGGATCTGACCAGGGATCAAGGAAGGCAGTGATCCGCTTCAGCCGGTAAGGCGCCGCGATGATCAGCCCCACAAATCCGGCCACGCCGATCATGCCCAGCCCCGCCAAGTGGGACATCCGCGCCCCGGCCGCATAGATGATCAAGAGCGACGCTCCCACCAGCACGGAGCCGGTGCCCAGATCGGGCTGGAGCATAATCAGCCCGAAGGCTGCGCCCATCACCGCCAGCGGCGGCAAAAGTCCCTTGGTGAAATCGGTGATCCGGTGGTTCTCGTCCGACAACAGCTTGGACAAAAACAGAATCATGCAAATCTTCATGAATTCCGAGGGCTGGATGCCGAAGGAGCTGATGCCCAGCCAGCTGCGGGCTCCTCCCCGGACCGCCCCGATGCCCGGAACGAGCACCAGGATCAGGAGGGCAAAGCCGCCCAGCAGGGCCGGTTTGGCCAGCTTTTTCCACACCTGGTAGTCCACGTTCATAATGGCGGTCATGGCGACAACCCCCAGAACGGCGAACAGGAGCTGGCGCTTCAGATAGTAGTACCAGTCCCCAAAATCATGGTACGACAGCACCGCGCTGGCACTGTAGACCATCACGACACCGATGCACAGGAGCGCAAGGGTTGCGATCAGCATAATCAAATCCGGCGAGTTACGTGTTTTTCCCATGCCCGACACCTCTTTAAGCGTAAGCTTGTGAGGGGCAAGCAGGGCTTGGACCCCTCTGTTAAAGGTTATGCACGGACTCCTTAAACATGCTACCCCGCTCTTCATAAGAGGAAAACATATCCCAGCTGGCGCAGGCGGGGGACAGCAGCACCACGTCGCCTTCTTGGGCAAAACCATGCGCCGCCTCCACCGCCGCCTGAAGAGCATCCGCAGGGGTGTTAGCAGTATCGACGGTTTTCACCAGCTTGATTCCCGCCAGTTCGGCGGCATGGGCGATTTTGTGCCGGGTTTCCCCCAGCGCCGCCACAGCCTTGACCCGCTCCCGGAAATGGGGAACCAGGTCCAGATAGTCCATCCCCCGCTCCAGTCCGCCTGCAATCAGCACGATAGGGCGCTGGAAGGCCTCCATAGCCTTGATGGTGGCCGCCGGGTTGGTGGCTTTGGAATTATTATAATAAACGATCCCGTTTTTCTCTCGGACAAACTCCAGCCGGTGCTCCACCCCCCGGAATTCCCGCAGCGCCTTGGCCACGGCGGACAGCTCCGCTCCTGCGGACAGGGCAGCGGCTACGGCAGCCAAAGCATTCTCCACGTTGAATTCCCCGGGGATGCCCACCTCCGCCGCAGGAAGCACCTGCACGGGCGCAGCGTCCGGTCCGACCTTATACATGATGGCGCGTTCAGGCGCGGCGGACAGATAGACGCCGGCCTCCAGCTCCTCCCTCATGGAGAAGGGCAGCACCCTGCCGCTTAACCCCGGAATCAGGGAGCGGCAGTAAGCGTCGTCCCAATTGACTACCGCCACATCCTCCGGCGTTTGGTTGGCGAACAGCTTGGCTTTGGAGCCGGCGTAATCCTCCATGGTGCCGTGGTAATCCAGATGGGTTTCGTAGACGTTCAGCAGCACGGCAATCCGCGGACGGAATTGCTGGGTGCCCTTCAGCTGGAAGCTGGAGAGCTCCACCACCATCCAGTTTTCCTCTGTGGCCTCCTCCGCCGCATCGCACAGGGCGCGGCCGATATTGCCGGCCACAATGGGCTTAAGCCCCGCCTCGTCCAACATCCGGCCGATCCAGGTGGTGGTGGTGGTTTTGCCGTTGGAGCCGGTGATTCCGATGATGGGCGCCTTGCAGATCCGGTACGCCACCTCCACCTCGGTGACCACCTCAATGGACAGCTCCAGCGCTCTGGCCACCGGCGGCGCTTTGTAGGGAATGCCCGGATTCTTCACCACCAGGGCTACGCCCTCATGAATCAGCTCGGGAGGATGTCCCCCGCACACAACAGAAATACCCAGAGCCTCCAGTTCGTCGGCCTCCGGGCATTCCTCGCGGTTCTTTTTATCGTTGACGGTCACAATCGCTCCGTATTGGTGAAACAGCCTGGCTACAGCCACTCCGCTCTTCGCCAACCCCAGAATGACAACCTGCTTGTGTTGATACCAGCCTGGCTCTCTCATGCCCTAGAACACCCCGTTCAAATATAGTCCGGCTCCCGCCAGCACCAGTCCGGCCAGCCAGAAGGAGAAAACAACCTTCCATTCGCTCCAGCCCACCAGCTCGAAATGATGGTGGATGGGGCTCATTTTGAATACCCGCTTGCCTCTTGTTTTGAAGGAGACCACCTGGATCACCACGGACAGCAGCTCAAAGACAAAAACGCCGCCGATGACCAGAATAAGCAGCTCGGCTTTGGTGAGAATAGCCACTGCCGACAAAGCGCCGCCGATCCCCAATGACCCCGTGTCCCCCATGAACACCTTGGCCGGATGGGCGTTAAACACCAGAAAACCCAGCACAGCCCCCACCATGGACGCGGCCAGAATGGCGGATTCCGGATGGTGGGCCTTCATGGCGATAATCAGAAAAGCGCCGAAGGCCACTGCGCTGGTGCCCGACAGCAGGCCGTCCAAACCGTCCGTAAAGTTCACGGCATTGGACATGCCCAGCATCATGATCACCACAAAGGGATAATACAGCCAGCCCAGAGGAATGGAGATATCCGTCAGGGGGATAGCCAGGTCCGTGGAATGTCCGATACGATACAGCATGTAGCAGACAAAACCCGAAACCAGCAGCTGCCCCAGGAGCTTTTGGCTAGCGGTCAGCCCAAGGGAGCGCTTGAACAGAATTTTGATGTAATCATCCAAAAAGCCCACCAGACCGTAGCCCAAGGTGGCCACCAGCAGGATGACCAGCTGTTCATTTTTGTCCGAGAACCGGAGAGCGGCCACGGATAAAGCCAAAAGGATAATGATGCCGCCCATGGTGGGCGTGCCCGCTTTTTTCTGGTGGCCCTGAGGGCCTTCCTTGCGGATCTGCTGGCCAAACTTCAGCCGGCGCAGGAGCGGGATAAACAGAGGCCCGGCCAACAGGGCGAATAAAAACGCAACTCCCATGGGAAACAGCACTTCTTTAAGATCGATCACAACATTTTGCCCCCTGTAATGACACGAGGATAAACGCCATACGGCGTCTTGCAGACGCCTTCGCGTTTGTCAAGAAATCGAGCAGCTTCCTCGCTTATGCTTTCTGTGATTTGTTTATACGCCTGTCAGCACCTCGACCAGCTCGTCGAGCCCCAGCATCCTGGAGCCCTTGACCAGTATGGCGTCCTTGGCATTGGCCTCCGCCGCTACGGCGTCGATCAACTCCGCCTTTTCCTGGAACCACTTGACCCGGCCCGGCGGCTGGCCTTTCCCTGCTTCAGACGCAATATGCCTGGCCAATGTTCCATAGGCGAATACCTTATAAATCTCCGGAGCCGTCAGCATGGCCCCGATCTCCTTGTGGTACCGCACCTCATCCGGTCCCAGGTCGGCCATATCCCCCAGCACCACGATTTTGCGCTGATAACCGGACAGCTCCTTCAAAAGCTCAATGGCCGCTTTCATCGATGTGGGCGTAGCGCTTAGGGAATCGTTGAAAATCACCGCGCCGGAGCGGGTGTACATGGGCACCAGGCGGGTATAGACCCGCTCCAGGCTGTTCATGCCGGTTACGGCGTCCTGGTCGCAAACCCCCATATACTTGGTCAGGGCGGCGGAGGCCAGCGCATTCATAATATTATGCAGCCCCAGCAAGGGAACGCGGAAATAAGAGGTGGTGGGCAGATTGGTCTTGAAGCAGGTGCCCTCCAGCTCGTTCATAATGGCGATGGGATAGATGTCCGCTTCCTCTGTGGAACCGAAGCGGTAAGTCAGCAGCCCTTCGGGTTTGTCCGCCAACGCCAGCATCTCCCTAAGCAAGGGCTCCTCGCCGTTATAGACCAACAGAGAGCCGGGCAAAAGTCCCTCCACCACCTTCATGGTGGCGGCCGCCACTTCCCGCCTGCTGCCCAGAAGCTTCAATTGGGTTTCCCCCACATTGGTGATGATGGCCGCCTCCGCCCGCACAAAACGGGCCTGCTCCGCCAAATCCTCATGGGCATTCCATTGCAGCTCGAACACCGCCATCTCCGTGGACTCCTCCATCCGGAGAATGGCGCAGGCCAAATCGGTCAGCGGGCGCTCCACTCCGCCGTCCGCCTGAAAGGTCTTGTAGGTAGTGGCCAGCATAGTCGCCACCACATCACGGGTAGTGGATTTGCCGTCGCTGCCGGTGATGGCAATGGAGCGTACCGGCAGCTCCTTGCGGTAAGCCGCGGCCAGCTTCAGCAGAGCCGCCTTGGCATCCTCCACGCAGATGGACGGAATTTGGCCCGGGTACTCCTCCATATGTCCCGCTTCACGCAGCATGGCGGACGCTCCGCGGCGCACCGCCGCCTCCGCCATTTCCCGTTTGTCCCCCTGGCTCTCGGACAGGGGGATGTAGAGACAGCCCGGCCGGACCTCATCCGGATGAAGCGCCACTCCTTGTATTTCCACTTCCCCGAACAGATCGGGCACACTGCCCTCCGCCATCCGGGCAACTTCACTCAGCTTTCTTGTTATCAATGCTTCCGACTCCTTAGCGCGGCCCTTGCTTCTTCCCGGTCATCAAAATGATGGGTGGCGCCATTTATAATTTGATAGGTTTCATGACCCTTTCCCGCAATTAATACTACATCTTTGGGGCTTGCCATTTCAATAGCCTTTTGGATGGCTTCGCGGCGGTCGGCAATGAGCTGGTAGTTCTCCGCGGCAAAACCCGCCTCCAGCACACCCGGCTCGATATCCCGCAGAATCGCCTCCGGGTTCTCCGAACGGGGATTATCCGAGGTGACAAACACATAGTCGCTGAACCGGGCGGCGATCTTTCCCATAATCGGACGTTTGGTCCGGTCCCGGTCGCCTCCGCAGCCGAAGACGGTAATCACCCGGCCCTCCGTCACTTCCTTCACCGCGGCCAAAGCGTTCTCCAACCCGTCCGGCGTATGGGCGTAGTCCACCAGCACCTGAAACTCCTGGCCTTCCCCCACCGCCTCCATCCGGCCCTCCACGGGCGGAATGGATTCCAGACTTTTAATTGCCTGCTCTAAGGATACACCTTCCAAAAGGCATACCGCAACCGCTCCAAGGGTATTGTAGACATTAAATTTGCCCACCAGCCGCAGCTTCACATCCGCTTCCCCCAGCCAGGTGACCAATCGGAAAAAGGTGCCCTGGGCGGTAATCCGGATATCCCTGGCGCTGACATCCGCAGCCTGCTCTACCCCGTAGGTGATCACCTCCACAGCTGTCTGCGAGGCAAAATAGGCGCTGGCCGGATCATCCGCGTTCAGCACGGCATAGCTCCGCTCACCGGCGTCGGAAACTCCTCCATTGCCAAGACGGGAGAACAGCAGCCCTTTGGCCTGGCGGTAATTCTCCATGGTTTTATGGTAGTCCAGGTGATCCTGGGTCAGGTTGGTAAAAAGTGCGGTGCGGAACCGGGTTTCCTTCACCCGGCCCAAATCCAGGGCGTGGCTGGATGCCTCCATGAGACAATATTGCACGCCCGCATCCGCCATCTTCCGCAGGCTTTCGTGCAGCTCCAGGGGCTCCCGGGTATTGGTGGAGCCGGTGGGATAGGAGGTTGCACCGATCCGCATCTCGATATTGCCCATCAGACCGGTGACATAACCTTGGTCGGATAAAATTTTCTCCATAATATAGGTGGAGGTGGTTTTGCCGTTGGTTCCCGTGACGCCGATCACCTTCAGCCGGCTGCTGGGATAGCCGTTAAAGCAGGCGGCAATGGCCGCCAGGGCGTGCCGGGCGTCCTTGACCACCAGCATGGGCACTGCAAGAGGCAGCGCCTCCTCTACAACCAAAGCGCTTGCGCCGGCTTCCACCGCTGCGGCGGCGTATTGGTGCCCGTCCGATACCAGACCTCTTACGCATATGAACAAATCACCCGGCTTCACCTTGCGGGAATCCGCCTGAATGCCCTGGATCTCCACACCGGCGTCGCCAATCAGCCTGTGTACGGCAAATAATCCGGCCAACTCTTGCAGCTTCATGCTCATTTCCTCCTTTAATCCGATAAATAAATCCGCACCGTGGAGCCTTGGGGAAGCCGGGTGCCGGCTGCCGGAAGCTGGCTCATCACCTTGGTGCCCGTGCCCGATTTGGCCAGCACCAGATCGGACCGGATGTCCTCATAGATATCCTGGATGGTCATGCCCACCATATTGGGCACCTCCACGTCGGGAACATCGGGATACTTGTATTCCTTCTGGATTTGATCCTTGCTGGGCTCCACCTTCATATAACGCAGGGAGTCGGCCATAATGTTGCGGACAATGGGGGCGGCGATCAGGCCGCCGAACTGGATGCCCTTGGGATTGTCCACGGCGATGTACACCACCAGCTTGGGATTGTCCGCAGGGGCGAAGCCGATGAAGGACACAATGTGCTCGCTGGCGGAATAACGGCCATTGACCACCTTTTGCGCCGTGCCCGTTTTGCCCCCTACCCGGTAACCGTCCACAAAAGCATTGCGTCCGGTGCCCAGGGCAACCACCTTCTCCAGGGACTCCCGCACCTTCTGGGAGGTCTCCGGGCTAATGACCTCCCGGACCAGCTCCGGCTTCACCGATTCCACCATCTCTCCCGTCACCGGGTGATACCAGCCCTTGGTGACGTGGGGCTTATACAGCTTGCCGCCGTTCACCGCAGCGGACACGGCAGTAATCTGCTGGATAGGCGTTACGGACACGCCCTGCCCGAAGGAGGTGGTGGCCAGCTCCACCGGACCGACGCGGCTTGGTTTGAACATGATGCCGTTCTCCTCGCCCATCAGGTCGATGCCGGTTTTTTTGCCAAAGCCGAACTTGCCGATGTAGTCAAACAGGGTTTCCTTCCCCAAATTCTGGCCCATCACCACAAAACCGGGGTTGCAGGAGTTCTCCACCACCTGCTGGAAGGTTTCGCTGCCGTGGCCTCCGCGTTTCCAGCAGCGCAGCCGCGCCCCTCCCACCTCGATATAGCCGGGATCATAGAAGGTATCGTTCAGGTTCACTTTATTCTCCTGAAGCGCCGCCGCCAGGGTGATGATCTTGAAGGTGGACCCGGGCTCATAGGTCATCCAGATGGGCAGGTTCCGGTTGTACACCTCGGAGGGATACTCCCGGAATTTGCCCGGATCATAGGTGGGCCTGCTGGCCATCGCCAGGATTTCCCCGTTGGTGGGGTCCATGGCAATGCCGATGACCCGGTCCGGCTGATGCTGCACCATCGCCTGGTCCATCTCCCGCTCCATGACGGATTGGATATAATGGTCCAGGGTCAGCTGAAGGTTCAGCCCGTCCTGGGGCGCGTTGTACTGGTCCGTGGAGCCGGGCATGGTTCCCCCGCTCGCCGTGGACAGAAACGACACCCCGCCGCGAATGCCTTGCAGCAAATTATTGTACGAAGCTTCCACTCCTGTCAAGCCCTGATTGTCAATTCCAGTAAAACCCAATATATGGGAGGCTAATGTTCCGAAGGGATAATACCGCTTATTGTCCTCCGCCACCACAATGCCGGGCAGCTTCAGCTTGTTGACCTCCTCGGCCTTCTCCGGCGAAATCTTCCGTCCGCCAGGCTGAATCCGCTCAATCATGGAGCGTTTGGTAATGGTCTCCAGCACCGATTGCTCGGAAATCTGCAGGACCTGGGCCAATTGGCGGGCCGTATCCTCGGGATTCTTGATTTGGGCCGGAATCGCCATAATGGTGGGTGTGGATACATTATACGTCAGCTTGACGCCGTTTCTGTCCCATACCTCTCCCCGCTTCGCTTCAAACGGAATATTGCGGCGCCAGGATTCCTCCGCTTTCTCCGCCAGGTCCGGCCCCATCCACAACTGCACGTATGCCAGCCGGATAATCAGGGCGGCGAACAGGACTGTCCCCCCCAGCATGGCATACCATAATCGGCGACGTATGGTTACATTGGAAACCCGCACGGGCGCTCTCCCCCATTCGCAAATAGTCAGACTCGTTCACTTCATGACTATTCGGGACAAACAGGGGATAGAACAAGCTCGTGCGGGAGATGACCGCTGGCATTGCTATGGCTTTTTGGAGGTCTGCGGCGTCGGTGTCGGCGTGGGCGTGGATGTGGCGGCGGTGGACGCCTTCTTGGCCGGCGGGGTGGGAGTCGCGGACGACTTGGCTTTCCCGCTGGGAGAAGGCGATGGACTCTCCGTGCCTTCCGGCACAGCCGCATCCGATCCCGGCTTCAAGGTGAGCAGCAGCTCGCGGTTATTCTCGTCCCCCGTCACCGTCTGCCCCACCACATAACCCTCTCCTTCCGTCTTGCACTTCAGTCCCGTTAACGAGCAGACCTCCAGCGCATCGCGCAGGGACTTGCCGGCAAGGTTGGGGATATTGGCCGTCTCCTCCTCCTGGGTCATCAGATAAACCCGCTGGGTGCTGGAGATTTTTGTATCCGGCAAAGGAATTTGCTTCAGCACATCCCCGCCGGAGCCGATCACCTCCGCTTTGAGCCCGGACTGGCTCAATGTGGTTTTGGCGGCCGAAATGGCCATCCCCACCACATCGGGCACAGGCGAGAGAGTCTCCATCTTGGCCATTTGGGCCGCGCTGGCTTCGGAAGTTACCCCCAGGTAGCTCAGAGACTGGGAAATAATCTCCTTGAACGCCGGAGACGCCACCTCGCCCCCCAGATGATAATCCTTCTGCAAATCAGGCACGTCGGCGACGATGACCACCACAATCTTGGGGTCCTCCACCGGCGCGAAGCCGGCGAAGGTAATCAGCCACTTCCCGTCGGCATACCCCTTTTCCCCGGGAAGCACGATATTGGCGGTGCCGGTTTTGCCGGCGATCCGGTAGCCGTCGATATACGCTCTCCAGCCGGTTCCGCCCATCTCCCGGTTGGCCACCACCTGCTCCAGGTCCAGCCCCACTTCCTTGGCGGTGGCTTCGGAAACCACCTGACGCACTATGGTGGGGGCGTTCACCTGAATCGGCTCCTTGGTGACCGGGTCAAGGATCTCTTTAATGATGTACGGCTTCATCAGCTTGCCGCCGTTGGCGATGGCCCCGTAAGAGGCCAACTGCTGGAGGGCGGTAGTAGTCAGGCCTTGCCCGTAGGTGGAGGTGGCAAACTCCGATTTATACTTCATTCTGACCACACCGGCCGCCTCTCCCGGCAGATCGATGCCGGTGGGGACGCCGAAGCCGAAATCGGCAATGTACTTGGACAGCTTCTGCGTGCCCAGCTTCTCAATGCCCAGCTTGACAAAGGCCACGTTACTGGAGCGGAGCAGACCTTCCATATAAGAAATTTTGCCCCAGCCGACGGTATTGTGGTCATGCAGCCGGCGGTCATCCACAACGATGCTGCCGGACTGGTACGTTTCATTGGGATTAAACAGCTTTTCCTCCACCGCTCCCGCCAAGGGGATCAGCTTGAAGGTGGAGCCGGGCTCATACGCATAGGACACCGCATTGTTGTTGTATACGGCGGGGTTTGAGGCAGCCTCCCAATATTTGTTGGGGTTGTAATCCGGCATGTTGGCCATGGCCAGGATTTCCCCGGTTTTGGGATTGGCGGCGATGGCCGTGACTCCCCGGGGATTCCACTTCTCATACACCTGGCGGATGGCATTTTCCACATAATACTGGATGGTCTGATCCAGAGTCAGAACCACATTTTTCCCGTTGATGGGGGCGGTATAGGACATTTTGCCGTTGGGAATTTCCACTCCCTTGCGGTCGCTCTCCTTTTCCAGCTTGCCCGGGGTGCCTTCAAGCAGATCGTTCAGGGAGGATTCCAGCCCGTATCCGCCGGGCTTCCCCCACTTGTCCATGTATCCCAATACATGGGAGGCCAGGTTATTGAAGGGATAAGCCCGCCGCTCCGTCTCGGTGAGGTAAACCCCCACATCCTTGGTATCCAGCTTTTTGCCTTCGGTTTCCTTGTTCCGCAGCTCGATCTTGGCCTTGAGCTGTTCGATCACCGCGTCTACCTTTTCCTTGGTTTCCGAGTCGATCTTGTAGCCCTCGCTCTGCACTTCCACAGAGATCATCATTTCTTCGCTGTTGGGTCTTTTGCGGGTAGCCATCTCGTAGATTTTGCTCTCCAGCTTGGCCACTGCCGCAGGATCATCGCTTGACGCCAACGCGGCCGACAGCCCTTGGGAAATATCCCGTTCCAGCCCCTTCGTCTTGATCACCTGGGGATTCAGCGTGACGATGTACGCAATCCCGTCCTCGGCCAGAACCTTGCCGTTGCGGTCGGTGATGGTTCCCCGCTCCGCCGGAATGGTCCTGGACTCCTGCCATTTTTTCTCCGCTTTTGCCATCAGCCATTCATGGTCAACAACCTGCACCCAATAAATCTTGACAATCAGTCCAAGAAAAAAAAGGGTAAAAAACAGGCCGATAACCAATGAACGGCTACGCGTTAGCTTCTCCATGTTTTCACCCTGCTTTATTCATATGTAGTTGGAACATCCGGATACGGCATTACGGCTTGGCCGCAACCGGCCCGCCCTCCCGGGCTTTCACTTCAACCGGCACACGAACGAAATCCGCTTCGGGAATCTGCACCAGACCCTTTTGGGCCGCTTCATCCAGGTACTGGGAGGGGTCCATCATCCTCGACAGCTTCTCCTTCAGAGCATTGTTATCCGCTTCCAGCCTGGAAATCTCCTTTTCCACATTTTGAATCCGGGTGTTCATCTGATAGATTTGCGCATACCGCCAAATGACCACCCCCGCCACCAGCGCACAAAGCAGCACCGTAAACAAATACAGGAGCTTTTCCTGTGTCGGAAGGCGGCTTGTGCGGTATACCACCCTGCGGGTTTCCTTGATTTTAACACGTTCCGGGGAGGGTTGTCTCTCCTCGACTGCCAAATTCCCACGTATGTAAGCTGCCATTTTTACACATCCTTCACCAGGTTCTCACTCGATCATTTCAATCCACAGACCGCTGTTGCAAGGGCGACACTTGATCTATGCGACAGACGACTTTATCCCAGCTTTTCGGCAATGCGCAGCTTGGAGGACCTGGCTCTCTGGTTTATTTCCAGCTCATTGTCCCCCGGCACGATTGGCTTCCTGTTCACCAGCCGCAGGGTGGATTTCCGGCCGCATACGCAGACGGGGAAATCCGGCGGGCAGGTGCATGACTCAATATGTCCGGCGAAGGCCTGCTTGACAATCCGGTCCTCCAGGGAATGGAAGGTAATAACCGAGATTCTTCCTCCCGGCTTGAGACATTCAATCCCCTGCTCCAGCACATCCTCCAGCGCTCCCAGCTCATCGTTGACAGCAATGCGGATGGCCTGAAAGCTCCGTTTGGCCGGATGCCCGCCGGTCCGCCTGGCTGCCGCGGGAATGCCCTCCTTGATCAGCTCGGCCAATTGGCCGGTAGTTTCAATAGGGGCCTTCTCCCGGGCCTTGACGATAACGGAGGCAATTCTTCTGGCGAATTTCTCCTCGCCGTATTCGAACAGAATCCTCGCCAGCTCCCCTTCCGGCCATTCATTCACCAGCTTCCGGGCCGTCAGGGAGGCGGTTTGGTCCATCCGCATGTCCAGCTCCGCATCCTGATGGTAGCTGAAGCCGCGATCCGCTTCGTCCAATTGGGGCGAGGACACCCCCAAATCCAGCAGGATGCCGTCCACCTGCGGCACACCCTCCGGGGACAGGGGAACTCCCGCCTTCTCCAAAGCTTGCCGGATATAGCGGAAATTGGTTTTCACCAAGGTCACCCTGTCGCCGAAGGGCAAGAGCTTCTCCCCGGCAAAAGCCAACGCCGCATCATCCTGGTCCAGGCCAATCAACCGGCCCTGCGGACCCAATTGCGCGGCGATCCGCTCGCTGTGGCCCGCCCCGCCAAGGGTGCAATCCACATAAATGCCGTCCGGCTTAACTGCAAGCCCCTCCACAGCCTCTTCCTTCAAAACCGTAATATGATGAAACAAATGTGTGAACCTCCCTGGAAATCCGAAATCAGAAGTTGAAGTCAATCAGCGTTTCCGCTATCTCGTTGAACGAATCCTGGGAGGCCTGGGAATAGCTCTCCCATTCCGCCTTGCTCCAGATTTCAATTTTTCCCGAAACGCCGATGATGACGCAATCTTTCTCCAATTGTGCATGGTTTATGAGATTATTGGGTATATTTACCCTTCCCTGTTTATCCAGCTCACATTCGGTGGCCCCGGAAAAAAACATCCGGCTGAAGGCTCTGGCCTCCGCCTTCATCATGGGCAGCGCCTTCAGCTTCTGCTCCAGAACTTTCCACTCCTCCATGGGATAAACAAACAGACATTTGTCCAGGCCTCTCGTCACGACAAAGGTAGGGGCAAGCTCATCGCGGAATTTGGAGGGGATGGTAAGCCGGCCTTTTTCGTCGATGGCATGCTGGTATTCCCCCATAAACATAATTCCGCCCCCTTTATCCCCACTTTGCCCCACTTTCCACCACACCTTTTAAAGAGTTCTCCACATGTGCAAAAAATCCTGCTGATGGCAGCAGGATTTCAAAAAAAGATTTCATGATTTTCGCTAAAAGTCAACCAATTGCGGCAAAGTTTAAATGGATTTTAGAAAATTATGTCGTTTTGTCGGGAGAATCCTCATCTTCTTCAGGCTCCACAGTAGGAAACGGATCATTCTTCGGGGGCAAGCTGCCCCTATACGCCTGCATGTTCCGAGTATATTCCTCCGCACGCGCGATCCGCTTCTCCCGGTTTCTTCTGTAACCTATCCACAGGGGAACACCGATCACCAGGCCAACGGCTGCGATGGGGATAAATCCGGCGATAAATACCAGCAAACCTTGCCCGAAGCCTACCAGGAAACCCAGGGAAGAAAGCATGGCATCCCGGGAGCGTCCGAATACGGAATCCGACTTGCTGATATCCAGAGAGCTGCCGGGCTGATAAAGGCGGATTTCCACTGTGGAAAAAGCCACATTCTGGTCGATGTAGCGCATCCGTCCCTTCATTTTTTCAATGGCTTCCTGAATCTTGGCCAGCTCGTTGGTGTATTGCACCAGCTCGTCTGTGCGGGTGGCCTTCTGCATAAATTCCAGATAACGGGCCTCCACCACTTGTTTGGCTTTCAGTTGGGCCTCCAGATCCACATATTCCTCCGAAAAATCCTGGGCCTGAACATTGCGCTGAATGGCCTCATTGGGGATCTTCTCCAGCTCCTTCAGGAAGGTGGAGAAGCCTGCGGACGGAATCTTCAGGACGAAGTTCCCGCCTTCCTCCCGGCTGGTACTGTTCTCCGAGAACTGGAGGATATACCCTCCCGACAGCGTGACCAGGTTGCGGATTTCCGCCTGGGCCTCTGCATAGCTCTTCACCTTCATGGTCAGATTGGCCTTATACACCAGCTTGCGGTTCAAGCCTTCCTGGTCCGTGCCCATTCCGGAGAAGCCTGCACCCTGCTGCTCCCCTACGCCGCTGTCCTGGCTGCCTGCGCCTGACTGGGCGGTTGGCTGTGAGGCGGGCGCGGCGTTACTGCTGCCCTTCGCCTCCGACTGCTGCGAGGTTTGGGTTGCTTCCATCTTGTCTTTTACAGTAAGGTTCAAATCCGCCGCCGCGCCGCTTTCATTGCTTAGCGAAGAGGATGACTTATCCGCCGCCGCGGAGCAGCCTGCCAATGCCAGCGCCGCCGCCAGCCACACCGCTAAAATCCTTTTCCCCCATTTCATGTCCGATTCCCCCTGTGTTTTTGGTCAGATTCACTGATCTGCGGAGCCTTGTAGGAGTCTGTTCGACGGTGTTGCGCAAGCAAATAAATATTCATTGGATTTCATTCCTTGCCGGGAAAGCAGTGCCTTGGATGCTCAAACAGTTTTTGTCGGCCTTGATTTTATTTTGAATGTTTAAGGTGTCAAAGCCGCCAAAAAAACTCGCCCTCAAGTCACTCTTTCCCTCCCAGTCATTCCATCATAAATATTTATTCGCTCGTTACTTTCGTCGGACAGACTCCTGGATGTCGGCATTATGCGGCTCCGATACCCCTCAAACGCAGCTTGCAGGGAAATTGTTGCAACAGGCCCGGCGCATCATCTTTTCAGGCTGCCATCCAGAGCGCCGAAGGCCAAACCGACTCCCCGGACAAATTTATTTTTCAGGGACAAATAGAAGAAAATATCGAGCACCACGAAAATGCCGTACATGAGGAAGACTCTGCTTTTCAGATAGGCGGAATACACAGTGAAGTTAAGGGCGGTGGTGATCAGGAACAATCCCAACAAACCGCCGATGATCATCGGGGCAAAAAAGATAATGGCCAGATGGGTCCGCAGATAAGCCCTGTACTCCGCCGCAGTCAGTCCGATCTTCATCAACAGCGCGGCCTGCTCCTTCTCCTCGTCGATGTCGGTAGCCACTTTATAGTACAGAACGATGCTGGAGGAAAGCAGGAACAGCACGCCCAGGAACGATAAGGCAAACAGCAAAAATCCGTTGATCCGGAAGACAATGGTTTGCCGCTCCGCCTTATAGACCGGACGCAGAGCCTCCGCATCGTTGCGGTCGATCAGAGCTTCCCCTGCGCGCTCGACAAACCTGGTATCGGGATTTGTCCAAAGGGAGGAATCCGCCTGATTTTTTTCCCGCAGCGCATCCAGCATGGCCGCAAAAATACGGTCCCCATCCCCAGCCTTCAGATTAAAAAGATAGACGGTATCCCGCTGGGCCCGGAGCTTGGCATACACCGAATCATTCACGATATTGGCCATGGCGCCCTTGAACTCTTCATCCCCGTAAGAATTGATAAAGCCGGCGTACATCGCCGTTGTTTTGCCGCGCTCAAACACCAGCCTCTCCGCATCCCCCAGCCCGGAGAGAAATTCGTCCATGGAAACGGGATTTCTCCGGAAAGCTTCAGCCCGGTTTATCCCTTCCTCCCACGGCTCAACGGCAATGACCGTATCATAGCCGATCGGCTCCTCCACCTGCCCTTTTACATTGTACACAATGACCAGCTCATCCTGCGCAAGCTCCAGGGATAGTCCCGTATGACGGTTAAATTCCGATTCGCTGATTAACAGGCTCGTCCTGTGGTGAACCAAACCGTTGGCCGTATTCCGGTAATTCACATTGTGGATAAACTCCAGTGCGCTGAAGGAAGCAAGGGTTCCGCCGTTATCCGCTACAATAGTCTGCAATTCCTGGCCGGTAATACGGTTGATGCCGCCGCTTGCCTCCACCATATAATCGTAAGGCACATATTCGCCGATTGTTTTCCTGGAGAAGCTGTAGAAGGTCAGGCCAAATCCCATAAAAACCATGGCCAATGTGATGAGGAGCGTAACCAGATAAAGCGAAACCTTGTAGGCGTTAAACCGGTGGGACAGATTGGTCAAAATCAAAATATGCCGGTTGTAAAGGGAAGGAAACCGCTTCAGCAGCATTCTTACGCCATCCATGCAGAAGGCCAGCACAAAAAAGAGCGCGCCAAAGATCCCGAATACCAGAACCATGTAGCCTGCCATGGGGTTGTTCTCGATAAATCCTTGGACCGGACCGTCTCCACCGGCTATGACAGCATGATAAATCCACAGCGACACGCTGAAAATGACGATTGCCAAACAGCCCACAACCGGATGGGGCTTGGAAATTCCCTTGGTGCTTGCAGCCTTGGCGATTTGAACAATCGATAATTTCCGCAAAAACCGTCCGGTAAACACTACGTTGCTTGAGAATACAAACAGGAACACGCCCAGACTCAGCAGGAAGGTTTTGTAGCTGATGGAATAAATCTCATTGGACACGGCAAGTATTCTGCCCAGAATCAAATAGAACAGCCGGGACAAGAGCATTCCCGACAGCAGCCCGGTTATGGCCGAGCCTGCCACAATAACCAGGTTCTCCAGACGGATCATCCGGCTCAGATCCCGGGTGGTCATGCCCAGAGTGAGATACAGGCCAAACTCTCTGCCGCGGCTCTTGACGAAATAAATGCCGGTGTAGCTCACAAAAACCACGGAAAAGATGACAATGGCATAGGCAGCGGCATCGATATAGGATTTGGCGATCCGCATGGCCGGGTCCTGCGCCAGAATGTCATTGAACAGCAGGCTGCCGTATAAAAACAACACCGCCACAACGAAGCTGTTGACGAACAGATAGGACAAAAACCGCTTGAGATTATGCTTCAGGTTCTGCAGGATAATATGCCGGAACGTCACCGGGAATCGCCTCCCATGACGCTTAATACCTCCAGGATTTTGTCAAAAAAGGCTTTCCGGTCCCCCGCCCGCCGGATTTGCGCGCTGACCTGGCCGTCCTTGATAAAGACAATCCGTTTGCAATAGGATGCGGCAAAGGCATCATGCGTCACCATCAAAATGGTGCAGTCCTTTTGTTCGTTCATCCGGGTCAGCATGTCCATTACATCTGCCGATGACTTGGAATCCAAATTGCCGGTGGGTTCGTCGGCGAAGCAAACCGCCGGGTCGGCGGCAAGGGCCCGGGCAGCGGCAGCCCGCTGCTTCTGCCCGCCCGAAGCATGGTATTGGTACTTTCCGGCCAGCTCAGCAATGCCGAAAAAGGCCATCAGCTCGTCCACCCGCCCTTCAATCTCCCGGGGCGTTTTTTTGTCCAGAATTAAGGGCAGGGCAATATTCTCCTTCAGCGTCAGGCTCTCCAGCAGATTGAAATCCTGAAAAATATAGCCTGTCCGCTGACGGCGAAACAAGGCCAGCTCATCCGGCTTCATGGCGGCGAGATTGCGCCCCTCAATCCTGACCGATCCTGCGGTTGCAGTATCCACGCCGGACAAAATATTGAGCAGGGTTGTTTTTCCGCTGCCGCTGGGCCCCATCACGCCGATAAACTCGCCCTTTTGGGCGGTCAGGCTGATGCCGTCCAACGCCGTAACCTCTTTGGCCCCCTTGAAAGAACGGTAAATCTTCGTCAAATTTTCAATCTCGATAATATCGCTCATAGGTTCATCCTCCATTCTTCCTACATCGTAGAGGATAGGGGGCCGCCGGGGAATCGAATTGCCTTACGGCAAGCTTACCGTTTTGCAAGGTTTCTTATCGGAGCGGAGCATCATGGGCGGCAAGAAATGTGATGCTGACGCAGGTCCCTTGGCCCACGGCCGATGTTAGCCCCACTTCATGCCCCAGCTGCTTGGCAATATGCTTGACCATGGCCAGCCCGATGCCTGTGGCGCTGTTGCGGGGAGAACGGCCGTTTTGCCCGGTATAAAACAGCTCGAATACCCGCGGCACATCCTCAGGCGGGATGCCGACGCCTTCATCGCGGATATGCAACGTCACCTGCTTGCCGTCGGATTCCATGTCAAAGCTGATTTTACCGTCGGCGGGGCTGTACTTGACAGCATTGGTCACAATTTGATCGAGCATGTATCCGCACCATTTTTTGTCCGTATAAACAAATGCTTGGGTATCGCACAGCTTGGGAAACACGCCTGCATAAATAAAATCCCGCCGCCTGTCATTAATCACCGAGGCCACAAGATCGTGAAGCTCGATGCGCTCGGGCACATAATCGTTGGCAAACTCGTCCAGACGCAGAATGTTCAGCGCCTGCTCCAGATTGCTCTTCATCTTCTCATTCTCCAGGGCGATATCGGCCAGCTTGCCGGCATGGGAAGAGCCTGCCGCCAATTCAATGACCGCAGCCGATGATTTCATATTGTGAATAAAGCTGGTGAACAATGTATTGCGCCCGGACACTTTTTCATTCAATGCCGCCAGCTTCTCCTGATACGCCGCATGAATATCCGCAATGGCGGAAAAAACCAACTCCTCCTTGGCATCATCGGTATAACGCGGCAAAACGCCGGCGGTGCCCGCGGCGTTCAGCTGGTCCAGAAAACAGTATAGGGTATACAGCTTGTACGACAGATACACCAGCAGCACAGCCAGGCTCATGATCAGCGGGTAGGCAATCGCAAGCTGATCCAGCATCAGGTTGAAGATCAGAATAAGGATTCCGGCATTGACCAGGTAAAATGCCAGAGCCGTTCTTTCCGTGCGCAGGGTTTTACAAACCAGCCGTATCCAGGACATAGCCCACTCCTCTTTTCGTGACAATGGCGTTGTCAAGACTCAGTCCGGCCAGCTTTTTCTTCACGCGGGTCATATTTACCGTCAGCGTGTTATCGTCTACAAAACCGGCGTCATCCCACAGCTCCTCCAAGATCTGCTCGCGGGTCACGATCTGCCCGGCGTTCCGGAGGAGAAGCCGCAACACCTTATATTCATTTTTGGTCAGCTCACAGGTTTGCCCCCGAAACCGCAGGCTCATGGTATCTCCGCAAAGGAAGAGGCTGCCTGTTGAGAGACCGGCGGCTTGTGCGTCCGACCGCCGCAAAACGGCGTTGATCTTGGCCACTAACACACCGATGGCGAAGGGTTTGGTGACATAGTCATCCGCTCCAAGCTCCATCCCGCGGATTTGCTCGCCTTCATCGTTGAGGGCGGAAATAATGATCACGGGAATATGCAGCTTTTTGCGGATTAAACGAAGGTAATAGAACCCGTCAAATTTCGGGAGGGTAATATCCAGCAGCACCAGGCGGGGCTCCAGCCTTTCGATGGTTTTCAGCACCGCGTCATAGTCATCCAGCACATGGGCCTCAAAATCATAAGCGTTCAAATAGTCGCAAATGTATTTCTGGAGCTGCTCGTTGTCCTCAATCAGCAAAATGCGGTTCATTGGGCTTAATGCTCCGACCAGCCTTCAAGATAGGTCTTTTGCTCCTCGGTCAGGGCGTCGATGGCAAGGCCCATGGAAGCCAGCTTGTAGCGGGCCACCTGCTCATCCAGCTCGTAAGGCACATTGACCACCTTGTTGCCGATGCTCTCGTACTGGTCATTGACATATTTCAGCGACAGCGCTTGAAGGGCGAAGGTCATATCCATAATTTCCGCCGGGTGGCCGTCGCCTGCAGCCAGATTCACCAGCCGGCCTTCGGCCAGCAGGTAGATGCTGCGTCCGTCCTTCAGCTTGTATTCCTCGATATTCTTGCGGACGGTGCGCTTGGAGACAGACAAGGCCTCCAGCTCCGGCTTGTTCACTTCCACATCGAAGTGCCCGGCATTGGACAGAATGGCGCCGTCCTTCATAACGGCATAATGCTCGCCGCGGATGACATCCCGGTTGCCGGTGACGGTGACGAAGAAGTCCCCTTCCTTGGCCGCCTCCAGCATCGGCATCACCTGGAAGCCGTCCATGTACGCTTCGATGGCCTTGATGGCATCCACTTCGGTGACAATTACCTTGGCGCCCAAACCCTTGGCCCGCATGGCCACACCCTTGCCGCACCAGCCGTAACCGACCACCACAACGGTTTTGCCTGCCACCACCAGATTGGTGGTGCGGTTAATGCCGTCCCATACGGACTGGCCGGTCCCATAGCGGTTGTCAAAGAGATATTTGCAGAAGGCATCGTTTACGGCAACCATGGGAAACTTCAGCTTGCCCTCCTTCTCCAGAGACTTCAGCCGGAGAATGCCTGTTGTGGTCTCCTCTGCCCCGCCCCGCACCTGAGCCAGCAGATCCTGGCGTTCGCTGTGGAGGATGGTCACCAGATCCCCGCCGTCGTCAATGATCAGGTCGGGCTTCTCCTCCAGGGTTTTGATCAGGAGGGCCTTGTATTCCTCGGGGGTGGGATTGTACTTGGCATATACCCGCACGCCGTCCTCCACCAATGCCGCGCAGACATCATCCTGGGTGGACAGGGGATTGCTGCCGGTGATGGTCACATCGGCCCCGCCGGCCTGCACCACCTTGGCCAGATAGGCGGTTTTGGCCTCCAAGTGGAGGGAGATGGCCACCTTCAGCCCTTTAAAGGGCTGCTCCTTCTGGAACTGCTCCTTGATCTTGTTCAGTACCGGCATGTGGGCATCCACCCAGTCAATTTTCAAATGCCCTTCCGGAGCCAGCGCCGGATCGGCAATGATGCTTTTGTTTTGCAAAGTCATTGGAATGCCTCCTAAAATTGAATTGGTTGTATTAAAAAAACATCAGCCGGTGTTTGCCGTCATTGTCATAGGGCGCGGCAATCAACTGGTCGATCCAGCCGCTTCCGTACCGGTTTAAATAAGCAAACACATTATACACTCTTTCCTGCGGCTTGGACAGCGGATTCAGGCTCAGATGGATGCGGTCCAGCTGCCGCAAGCCGCTGGAAAATTTGCTTTGCAGGGAATCGGCGGCCCGGTTGCGGAGATAGTCGATCTGCTCCACAATTTTTTGCCTATTGGTTTCCCCTAGCTTGGCCAAACCAGGGTTCAGGCTGGCTACCGTTTCCAATACCGGCCGGTACAGCTCCAGAAACCGTCTGCGGGTTTCCGAAAACAGCTCCTCCACCTCATATTGGCCCTGGTCCATCAGCCACTCCTCACGGAAATCATCGAACCGGTCCATGACGGCGTCATAGGTGAGGCCGAATTTCTCCATGTTCTTATGTACTGTTCCTTCAATTAAAGTAAACTCCAGACGGGGCATAATGAGCGGCAGCCGCAGCCCCATTCTGTGGAAAGCCTCCCGGGTCAAGGCCCAATAGGCGATTTCCCCCGGCCCCAGCACCACCGCCAGCACTGGCAGCAGATAATCCTGCATCATTGGCCGGGTCATCACATTATTGCTGAACCGCCAGGGCTCCTCCCGGGCAAGGCGCTCCAGCTCCGCCCGCTCTATCCTGAAGGTCCGCTTCCGGTTGGCAAAGCTGTCCCCGTCCCGGTACAGCAGCGTCCGCTCCCCTTCGTCATTGTAGAAGAACAGATTGGCCTGGCCGGGTGTTTGGTCCGCTTGGGGCGTATACCCCAGCTCCGCTACCACAGCGCTTCCGGTCAGAACGCACCGGTTCAGCTCCTCGCAGTCCGCCAGCAGCCGCTGGAACATGGGGCTCTCCAAACGGCGCAGCGCCGGGTCATCCGAATCCAGCAGCACCAGGCCATGGGCCCCGAACAGCCAACCCATAATCCGGGCAAAATAATCCGTCAGCGTCCGGGAGGAATCCGCATATTCCCGCAGCCGGGCCATCAGCTCGGGCTTGAAGTCGCTATCCTGCAGCCATTCCTCCATCTTCGCCAGCGCGTCGGCCCAGGATTCAAAAGCAAGACGGCTGACCGCCTCCCGCTTCCCGGTGGGATGCTCCAGCCGGAACCGCTCTACCGCAAGCTGTCCGGTCAAAGCATACCAATGGTTCACCTCGTCGAAATCATGGTCCTCTCCGGCAATCCAGAATACCGGGACAACCGGCTTTCCCAGCTTGGCCGAAGCCTCCCGGGCCAGACGGATCACCGATACCGCTTTATAAATCACCAGGAGCGGCCCCGTAAACAATCCCGCCTGCTGGCCGCCTGTAACCACCAGCGTCTCCTCCTGCGCCAATAGCGCAAGGGAATGGCGCACGGCCTCATGGTCGTTTCCTTGCTTGAGATTGTATGCTGTCAGCACATCGATCAAACCGCCCCGAGGCGCTCTCTCCAGCCGGGTGGAGGCAAGCCAGTCTGCCCGCCGCTCCCACTCGCCCTCCTGCCAAGGATGATAATCGAATCGCTCTGCCACCTTTTCAAAATGCCGGCAATAATCCTCTGCCAGCGGCTGGCTTTTGCTCCGTACCGCTTCTACCAGTTGCAAGATGCTCCGGCCTCCTCTCATGTCCAGCTTTTATCTTAACGCAAAGCCGGGGTTTGTACAAATGCTCAAACACAAAACCAATCCCCGAATGACACAAAAAAGAAGCAGTGCGCAAGCCATGCTTCTTTGGAGTATTTCAGCTATTCAGATTCGGCAGACGGGCTAAACAAGCAGCCCATGGCCGGCAAACGGGTAGTCGATTGTAATCCGGCCTGTTTCGCAATCTCCCAAGCCGCTGTACAGATCCACTTTCCCGTCCTCCCGCAGCACGATGCCGGAGGTAAACACGCAGTCCGTCAGGTCGGGCATTTTCGCCGGTCCCGGCGGATAGCAGCTGCGGGTGCCGATAATTTGCATATCCATAAATTCACGCCGCTCGGGATCAAACACAAATGACATATTCAAATAAACCTTCAGCTCCTGACCGCCGGAATCCTTGCCCTGTAAGAAATGTGGCCAATTATTCCCTATTTCCCCAGGCGTCAGGTCATGGTACAGCAGGGTGACGATATCATTTAATTGAAGCGGGGTTCCGATTTCCCATTCCCACCAATTTCCATAGGTTGCTATCGACGGATTGTAACGGTTGTGATACATCCAATCCAGCCCGTTGATGATGTCGTTCTTAAGGGCCTCATTGCCCTGCAAGGACGAACCTTTGACCTTGTAGGCCAACGTCATCGCCTTGAGATTCCCATAGGTCGTGGAGATTTGCGCCGGATTGCTTGTGCCTTCCAGCCCGGCCCACAGTGTGGTCCTCTCCGCTGTTTTGACCATGGTGCTCCACAAGGATTGGGCATTTAAGGTCAGCTTGTCGATGGCGGCACGGATGTCCGGCTCGTGATCTCGAATTGGCTGCCTCCTGTCAGATAATCACTCCAACGCTCGATCATCTGCTCATACGGGTCCGCAGGAGCTGCGCCCGCCACTCCCGCTTGTCCGAACAATGCAGCCAGCAAGGCCACAACACAGATAATCGCGTATAACCGCTTGCAAAATTTCGCCATTTCCTTTCCTCCGATCTGTTTGTTTGGAATTTACCCCGCTTTGGCTTTCACTTGCATCCCAAACATTAACAAACCCCCGACCCTTCGTATACCGACACCTCCGAAAGGAGGAATCATAATTTGATAATTGTGGAATTCATTTTTTGACCTACCGTTTATAAATTGAGATTGGGTGCCAATTGGAGTGAAAATTAGTAACTACTCAGCTATGTCCGTAACACCCCCAACTGTGTTGAACGCCGCGGCGTAAGCCTATGTAGGTAGTGAATGGGTCGTCGGAAATATGGAATAATATAGAATGCTCAACGTGTAAAAGTACATTTATTTCACGAGTTAGCTACTGGAACGGAGGGTCATCATGCAAAAGTACATCTATTTCACGAGTTAGCTACTGGAACGGAGGACCATAATGCAAAAGTACATCTATTTCACGCAGATTTCAGTTTTTTGGCGGTTTTAAACGAAAATAACTGCACTTTTGCATGATCGGAGCGAAAAAGTGGACTCGTGGCCAAAAATAACTGCACTTTTGCCATTATAGCATTGGTAGATGCTGGATCACCGGCAGGATGGCGCCCAAAAAGCCCTACCTTCCATCGGAGATGTTGTCACTAAAGCAGATAACGGCAATTTGGAATTGGGAGCGGAATGTGCCCGCGGCAGACAATAAGGGCTCCTAAGTCCCTTTAAAACACAATTTTTCCAAACAGATAACTGAGTAGTTACGAAAATTAGCCCGCTTTCCCGGCTCTCGGCCCGTATAACAAAAAAACCGCCTGCGGAGTCCCTAGGGAGCCGCGGCGGTTTTTGTATAGGATTAGTACAAGTGGCAGGCTGTAAAGTGGCCGGGTTCTACTTCCTTCATCTCCGGCATGGATTCCGCACATTTGGCCATTGCCTTGGGGCAACGGGTCCGGAAAGGACAGCCGCTGGGCGGATTCATGGGGCTGGGCACCTCGCCCTGAAGGATAATGCGCTCCCGCTTCTTTTCCACCTCGGGGTCGGGAATCGGAATCGCCGACAGAAGGGAAACCGTATAAGGGTGAAGCGGATGGGAATACAGCTTTTCGGAGGTGGTGATCTCCATCATTTTGCCCAGATACATAACGCCGATCCGGTCGGAGATATGCTTCACCATCGCCAGGTCATGGGCAATAAACAGATAGGTCAGATCCCGCTCGCGCTGGAGCTTCTTGAACAAATTTACCACCTGCGCCTGAACGGAAACGTCCAGCGCGGAAATGGGCTCGTCCGCTACGATAAACTGGGGCTGGATGGCCAGCGCCCGGGCAATCCCGATCCGCTGCCGTTGGCCTCCGGAAAACTCATGGGGAAAACGTCCGGCATGCTCGGCATTCAAGCCTACATCATCGAGCAGCTTATAAATCTGTTCCTTGCGCTCTTTGCCGGCAGCCAGGCCGTGGATATCAATGCCTTCCCCGATAATGTTTTCAATGGTCATTCTGGGATTCAGCGAAGCGTATGGGTCCTGGAATACCATTTGCATTTGCTGGTTGAACTTCTTGAGCTTTTGGCCCTTGTATTTGTAGATATTTTCACCGTTGAACAGTACTTCGCCTTCCGTGGCGTCGTACAGCTTCACGATGGTGCGTCCCGCAGTGGATTTGCCGCAGCCGGATTCGCCTACCAGACCGAAGGTTTCCCCCCGCTTGATGGCAAAGTTGATGCCGTCCACCGCTTTAAGCACGCCGTTTCTGACATTAAAGTGCTTCTTAAGGTTGCGTACCTCAAGCAAAATTTCTTCCTTCATCCTAGCGTACCTCCTTCGCAACAGGCCTGGACACTTCAGGCGCCATCGGATGGTTCAGCCAGCAGGCAGCCGCGTGGCCTTTGGCGATGTCGGTAAGCTCCGGGTCTATCTTTTTGCAAATATCCATAGCATAGGCGCAGCGGGCGGCAAAAGCGCAGCCCACCGGGGGAGCGAACAAGTCCGGAGGTGTGCCGTCAATGGGCATCAGCGGCTCGTCGGAATTTTGGTCCAGGCGGGGCATGGAAGCAAGCAGCCCCCATGTATAAGGATGTTTGGAGTTGTAGAATACATCATCCACCTTGCCCACTTCCACCACTTTGCCGGCGTACATAACTACAACCCGCTGGGCGATATTGGCAACTACGCCCAGATCGTGGGTAATGATAATAATGGACATCCCCAGCTTCTTCTGGAGGTCCTGCATCAGGTCGATAATTTGCGCCTGAATGGTAACGTCCAATGCAGTGGTAGGCTCGTCCGCAATCAGCAGCTTCGGACGGCAGGCCAGGGCAAGAGCGATCATAACCCGCTGGCGCATACCGCCGGACAGCTCATGGGGATATTGCTTCACCCGGGATTCGGGGCTGGGGATACCTACAAGCTTCAGCATTTCCACGGCTTGCTCAATGGCAGCCTTGTGGGAGAGCTTTTGGTGTTTGACCAGGCTTTCGGCAATTTGCTTGCCTACGGTCATGGTGGGGTTCAAGGACGTCATGGGATCTTGGAAGATCATGCCCATTTCATAGCCGCGGATATGCTCCATGTCCTTGTCGGACAGCTTGGCCAGGTCCTTGTCGCCGTCAAACATAATTTGCCCCTTCTTAATCTTTCCGGGAGGCATGGGAATCAGACGCATGATCGTCTGGGCGGTTACGGACTTGCCGCAGCCGGATTCGCCTACGATGGCGAGAGCTTCGCCTTTATGCAAATCGAAGGACACTCCCCGCACCGCCTGAACCTCGCCGGCGTATGTGCTGAAGGAGACTTCGAGTTCTTTAACATCAAGTATAAGGTCCTTGCTTGCTTTGTTCATGGGGTCCACCTCCTGTGTGTCCGCTTATTTGCGCATCCGTGGGTCGAGAGCATCACGGAGACCGTCACCCAGCAGGTTAAAGGCCAACATGATGAGAGAAATGACAGCAGCAGGGAAGAACAGCTGGTACGGATGTCCCTGAATAATGCTGCTGATGGCGTCGCTGGTCAGCGTGCCAAGGCTCGCCTGGGGAGCGGGAATACCCAGACCCAGGAAGCTCAAGGTCGCTTCAGTGAAGATGGCGCCGGGAATGGAGAATGTAATGTTAACGATAATAACGCCCAAGGTGTTGGGCACCAGATGTTTGAAGAGAATGCGGTTGTTGCCGGCGCCCAAGGTGCGGGCCGCCAAAATAAACTCCTGCTCCTTCAGCTGCATCACCTGGCCGCGGACCAGCCGCGCCATACCCATCCAGCCGAAGGCTGTCATGGCCACGATAATGGTCAGCAAGCCTTTTTCCATAACGACCATCAGAAGGATAACTACCAGAAGGTACGGAATGGCATAAAGCACTTCCACGATCCGCATCATGATGTTATCGGTAGTACCGCCCTTGTAGCCGGCAATACCGCCATAGATAACGCCGATAATCAAGTCCATGGTAGCGGCCACAACGGCGATGATCAGCGAGATCCGCGCGCCGTACCATACCCGCACCCACAGATCGCGGCCCAGGGCATCCGTGCCGAACCAGTGCGTGGCGTTGGGAAGCTTATTTACATTCATGAAGCTTTGCTCGGAATAAGAGAACGGGCGGATCATCGGCCCGAAAACCGCCAGCAAAATCAATGCGATCAAAGCAAACAAGGCGGACATGGCCACTTTGTTCTTCTTCAACCGGCGCCAGGCGTCCTGCCAATACGTGAGACTGGGCCGGACAATGCGCTCGCCCTGTTCATCCTTGGGCGCAGGCAAAAACATATTTTCATTAATATTCATCGACATCCGGTTCACCCCCTCAGCTTAATGCGCGGATCTATGATGGAATACAGCAGGTCTACTACGAAGAGTATGACGACAAGCGCAATGCCGTACACCACAGTAGTACCCATGATGAGGGAGTAATCCCGGTTATTGATGCCGTCCACCAGCATTTTACCCGAACCCGGCACAGAGAAAATTTTCTCAATGACAAAAGAACCGGTAACCAGATGGGCCGTAATCGGACCCAGGATGGTGATAACGGGAAGAATCGCGTTGCGGATGGCATGGTTTACAACGACACGCACATAAGGCAAACCTTTTGCCTTGGCCGTTTTGATGTAATCCTGATTCAAAACCTCAAGCATATTGGAACGCATTAACCGGGTAATCTGCGCCAGAGGCGAGGCCGATAATGCGAGTGTTGGCAAAACCGTATGTTTCATGGATGCCCATGTAGCTACCGGAAACCAATGCAACTGTACTGCGAAGAATTGGATAAGCAAGGTAGCGATTACAAAGCTTGGCACAGAGGTTCCGAAAACCGCCAGCACAGTCGCAACACGGTCCGGGATTCTGTTGTGGTACAAAGAGGAAGTAATCCCCAGGAATAACCCGCCGATAACGGCTACAACCAAGGCTTGCAAGCCCAATTGAATGGTAACGGGCATCGCTTCCTTCAGCATTTGGTTGACATCCCGGGACTGCGACTTGTAGGAAGGGCCAAGATCACCCTGCAGCAGGGAACCGACGTAACGGAAATATTGCTTCCAGACAGGCTCGTCCAAATGATAAAACTTATTCAAATTCTCCAGAATGGCTGGAGGCACCGGTTTTTCTTGGGTGAATGGTCCGCCGGGCACGGAATGCATGAGTATAAAGGTCAGAGTAATAATCACCAAAATTGTCAGAACGGCGTTTACTCCTCTTTTAATAAGAAATGATCGCATAAAGTTAGTTACCCCTTCCCAAGCCTCTATCATCAGAACATGAGGTATGCCTGCACGTACGGCATACCTCATGTGCGATCTTTTATATTTATTTGGTTACAGCGTAGCGGAAGTTCATTTCACGGTTAGCCGGAGTGTAGATGCCGGTGATTTCCTTCTTGATCGCATTAGCGGAGGAGTAGAAGTAAATCGGCAGGATCGGCATTTCATCCATCAGGATTTTCTCAGCGTCGCGGAACTGTTGGATACGCTTGGTCTCGTCTTGTTCCTTCTTGGCCGCAGCCACCAGTTCGTCGTACTTGGCGTTGCTCCAGCCGGTATTGTTGTTGCCGCCGCCGGTTACGAACATGTCGATGTAGGTCATCGGGTCCAGGTAGTCGCCAATCCAGCCGGTACGCATGATTTGGTAGTCCAGGTTGGATTGCTTGTCAAGCCATACCTTGGATTCAACGTTAGCCAGGGTTACTTCAATACCCAGGTTCTTTTTCCACATTTCCTGGATTGCTTCAGCAATCATCTTGTGGCCTTCGTTGGTGTTGTAAGTCAGCTCGGTCTTGGGGAAGGAGGTCAGGCCCAGTTCCTTCAAACCTTCATCCAGCAGCTTCTTGGCTTCTGCCACGTCTTCCTTGAAGTAGGCGTTGGTGGCAGCGTCGCCTGTACGGAAGTCCTTGCCGGCCATGATGATACCGGGGGAAACGAAAGCGAATGCCGGAGTTTGGCCGGTCTTGGTGATGTTGTCGATGATCGGCTGGCGTTGGATAGCCATGCTCAGAGCCTTGCGGATCTTGACATTGTTCATCGGAGCCTTGGTTACGTTAAAGCGGTAGAAGTAGGTAGCCAGCTTCGGAGATACAATCAGCTCGCCGTTCTTCTTGGCAGTATCGATAGCGGCCGGAGTTACGGATTGGTACACGTTCAGGTCGCCGGTGGTGTACATTTGCCATGCGGTGTTGTCATCGGTAATGTTGTTCCAGGTGATTTGGGTAGCGGTGATCTTGGCCTTGTCATAGTAGTTCTCGTTCTTGACAGCTACCAGCTTCTGGTCCTTGCTCCATTCCTTCACCATGAAGGGGCCGTTGCCGACCAGAGTTGCCGCTTCGTTGGCCCACTTGGGGTTGGCTTCAACAACCTTCTTGTTGACCGGATAGTAAGTATAGAAGGAAACCAGCTGTTTGAAGTAAGGAGTGGGGTTCACCAGGGTAACCACCAAAGTCTTGTCGTCAGTGGCCTTAACTCCGACAGCGTCCCTCAGTTTGTTCATTTCATCAGCGGAGAGCTTCTTGGGGTCAGCGGAGTTGTACTCAGTGCCGCCCTTCACGTAGTCACCGATTTGATATGCATATTCAGAAGCGAATGCCGGGTCCAAAACCCGTTTCCAAGCGTATTCGAAATCGCCTGCAGTTAACGGATCGCCGTTGGACCACTTCAGGTTGTCCTTCAGGGTGAAGGTGTAGGTCAGGCCGTCTTCGCTGATTTTAACGTCCTTCGCTTGTCCGGGAACCAGCCCGTCTTTGTCTTGGAAGAACAGACCTTCGAAAACATGGTCCAAGGACCAGCTGGATGAGGTGGACTTGGCAAGTCCCGGGTCCATGGTAGGAATTTCACCGTTGATGTAGGTATTGATCACTGCGCCTTTAGCAGCGGCCGGTGCAGAAGAAGCTGCCGCGCTGGCTCCAGGAGAAGCCGTAGGAGCTGTGGAACTGCCACCCTCATCAGATGTTGTCGTGCAACCTGCAGCAACGCCAAGCGCCATCACAGAGGACAGCGTGGCTGCTAACCACTTTTTCGTTTGCATAGTAACCCTCCCGAATATACTGAATACTTTTTTATGGTAAAGGTACGACATCCGTCCAGCAGTGACGAACATCACACCATTAGCCCGATTCCATGAACATTTGTACACCGGTCAAAAACATTTCGAATTTGCGCATTTTTGACCATGTTAGTTTTTATGACACGAAGCAAATTTCATGTTACTATTTTTAACACAAACTTATTGACCTGTAAATCATTTTTTTCAATTCCTTCACAAATTTCACAACTAAGTAACATTTCAATAAAAGAACGTTTTGCTTTGCCAGCCGAATTATAATCTTTTTCAATTATACAACCGCCGGTTAATAAAATCTACGATTTTCTTGTGGGAAAAATTGTTTTTCTGCGCAAACGCTTTAAGAAAAGCTCCCATGAGTTTGTGCGAACTCATATTTATACATTTCTAAGGCATTTTTATTCAACTCAAAAATATTTTCGACATATCCATACCTTCTTCGTTGCCTGCCCTTAACGCTTCTTTCGCCTTGACCAGCCGGTACACTGTTTCATGATGAGGAAGCTTCAGGCCATAGCGCTCTGCTTCCCGAAGTAAAGCGCCTGTCAGCCAATCCAGCTCCGTATGCCGCCCCCCCGTCAGGTCTTGCAGCATAGAGGATCTGTTGCCGGCTGTCGCCCGGCACACCTCAACAAGCTTTTGCCACCGAATCCCGGCCGTTCTCCCGTAACCGGCCGCTGCCGCCGCAGACTCCGCTTCCTCAAACAAACGCCGCATCAGCTCTATACTGTGGGCATCGTCCAGCAGCCGGCCGTTGCGTACCTCCAACAAAGCGGTCAGCGGGTTGATGACCGTATTTATGATCAGTTTGTCCCATATATCTGCCTGAATATTCCCTGAAGCAACAGCCTGCAATCCCGCATGGCCCAGAATCTCCGCCAGCAGGGCGGCATGTGTTCCGGACGGATCAGCTTCCTCTTCCGCAGCCCCGATGCGCGTGCTGCCCGTTCCCGTATGCCAAACCTCCGTATCCGACACCCGCATGGCCCCTTCTGTTGTAACGGCGGCATAAAGCCTGTCCGTACCCGTTGCGGCCCGCAGCTTCTCCAAATGCCCCATGCCGTTTTGGAGACAGCATATACGGGTATGCTGCCCGGCCCGCCTCCGGATAGCTTCTATAATCGAAGGACCGATATCCTTCTGCTTCAATGCCAGCAGAATCCAGTCCGCTCCGCCCTGGCTGCGCCGTTGCCCGTCCGAGTATGCCGCAAAATCCAGACATGCAGCAGCTGCCGTCCGGGGATGATTGCCGTCCTTGTCTTTGACCGTAATCCCCAAAGCGGAGATGGCCTCCGCCTGACGGAGTGTCCGCACCACTAGGGTAAGTGAAGCCCCGGTATCCGCGGCCGCCAGACTGCCTGCCAGCAGCAGGCCCAAGGAGCCTCCCCCGACAACCTCAATGTTCATGCCCTCACATCCTTTTTCCCACTATAGCACTTCAAGGAGAAAGGGAAAAGCGGCCCCGGTTACGGCAGCCGCTTGTTGATTGATAGACATTTTATTGGGAGGACATTTATTCAATTCTCTCCAAGTTGCCGTTGGCATCCATCTTAAACTTGGATTTGGCCTCTTCCTCTTCTTCCTGCAGGAGCGATAGCTTCCTCGCCCGGTCCATGATCTGGATCAAGGCTTTGTAATCATCATTTACCACTCTGTAATCGGTGGATACTTCATGAACCTCGGAATTGAGCTTTTCATTCTCCCTGCGCAAATTCGTCAACTCCTCGCGGGTCTCCGCCAGCTCCTTCTCCAAGGCGCGGATTTGCCGCGACATGTCGGCGTAGGTGGTTTTCCACTGGCGCAGGAAACGGATGACCGCATCGATGGATACGGATTCCTCGGAAATCGCCTCCGTCCGGGTGTAGCCGATGTCCTGGACATCCAGCATGGCAACGGACGCTGTTGCTGCCCCGGCGGCGGAATGCTTCTTGGCCTGATTCCGCTGCTGCCGCTGCTTTTTGGCGATCTGAATGGCCGCCTCATATTTTTTGCGGACAAAGCTGTTCCAGCGGAAGCCGCATGCGGCAGCCGTCCGCCCGATCCGCTCCCCTACTTCCTCGAATGCGGCCAATTGCGTGCCGCCTTCCCGTATATGGCGGAGTGTCACCTCGGCCAAAATCAGATCATCCTCTTCACTCCACGCATCTTGTCTGACTGCTGACATTTTACTACCTCCCAAAAAAGGTTATTCTCCTGTTGCGGCGCTCCAGAGCTCCTTCAAGCAGCCAGTAACCGCTTCATATCTTATAGGCGCTATCCTACCCGCAACTGCCTGGTATGTATCCCATACTTAAGGTTATGCCGATACTAGAATTCATAGAATCTATTTGCTTGCAAAAGTCTTCTCATACTATTCGGTATTGACACTTTTTCTTAGAAACATACCTTTATGGGAGGCTGCCATTGAAAATGAAGCTGCCTGCATAGAAGCCGAGATTCCGCGAGGTTCCTCCAAAGCTGGCTCCCTGCTGCGCGGTCCCTCAGCGGGCATCCGCCTGAACTCTGCATTATGGGCCTCATTTGGCGGACCGTGGTTCCGTTATTTCGCAAAAAGCCGCCTCTTTTTCTCCGGAGCGGACACAGAATCCGTTAAGTATGAAAAACAGGGGGTTCCCCTGTTCCAGAAGCGAAATAACGGATCGTGTGTCCTCGGAAATCCGCAGAAGGGTCAAATGCGAAAAATAACGGATTCTCTGTCCGCAACCATCGGAACTTTTCCCCCGCCATCATTAGTCCGCAAAACTTACAAAAAAGGCCGGCTTCCGAAGCGGCAAGATTGCCTGCCGGGAAACCAGCCTTGAAGAAGAACATCAGCCTTGCCGCCGCTGAATCAGCACCTTGAATAACTCGCTCATGCCATCGGACAAAAGAAGCTGCCTGATGGCCCGGTTGCGCCTGGCGGCCGGGCTGAACGGGTCCCGTCCATCGTGGGAGACAAGACGCTCCAGCACACCGCTCTCCAGCAAAAACTCCTTCTGGGTCATAAGCCGCCAGTCGACAATGCCTGCATGAATCCCCGCCCGGATGCAGGCGCTGAAATCCACATGCGCCGTCATATCCTGTTCACCTGCATAAATATACGGATTTTGGCTAGCCAAATGATTTTTATAGCACAGAAGCGTCCCGTTCATACGGTGATTTCCGAACAATTCCCCTGCCCTATCCCCATAATCGATAGTAATTAGCTCTCCACTTTCCAGTTGGCGCAGCCTCTCCCCGAGCCATTCCGCTGCCTCCAGGGAAATATCCGCGGTTTGCCCGTCCGCCAGTTCAATTCCCGAATCCCGCAGATAATCGGCGAGGGCCGGGTTGCTGCATGGCCATTCAAGCTCCCGGAAGCCGCCGCTGGTTTCATCCCAGCCTACATGAAGCTCCATCAGCATCTCTTTCCTTTGCCGAAGGCGGTGAACGGGAAATGCGTCCAGCAGCTCATTGGACAGCACAAAGCAACCCGCTTGTCCGCTGCTTCCGCCTGCCCCAGCCGCTTCTTCAGGCGTCAATTGGCGGACCAGATGCCAATGGGAGCGAAGATTTTCTCGCTGGCTTGCCTGATGCCAGGGGCTCTTTTCCACGGCGGTATATTGCAGCCGCCCATACAGCTCCGGAAAGTGTTCGCGGAAGCTGTCCAGAAGCTGGGCCGCCAGCCGGCCTGTGCCGGCCCCCCATTCCACGATCTCCACCGGACCGGTTAGAGACCGGGCTTGGCGGGCAATATAGAAAGCCAAGGCTTCTCCCAGAACACCGCCGATATTCGAAGCGGTATAAAAATCGCCGGCTTTCCCGATTTTCTCCCCGGGTTGCATATAATAACCAAGCTCGGCGTGATACAAGCACAGCTCCATGTAATCTCTGAAGGGGATGGCGCCTGCAGGATGGGCGCTGATCCGTTCCCTGATGACCGCTTCCAGCTCCGAAGGGGCTTCAGGCTGGTGGTCCGTTGGAAGTTTCATGATTCCTCCATTCTTCCGGTTTTCGTTGCAGGGTGGTTTCATAGAGACAAACAAACCGGATGCCAGTATAATGGAACATAACTTATTGCAAAAGGAGAATATCCCCGTTATGCGCAAAACTGTCACTAAAACCTTGCTCCTCGGCACCCTTTTGGCTGCCGCCGCAGTTGGAGCCGGCTGTACCCAAGAGCCGGACCTGGCCAAACAAAACATGGAGCAGGCATTTCTGAAGCAAAGTGAAGCCACGGCTTATTCCTTCGCCGGGAAAGCCTCTATGAATATTCAGCTGCCTTCCGAGGGAACCGGCAAAAACCTCATTGCCTCCGCCCTCAAGGGTATGCTGACCAAGGGCAATCTGGAATGGAGCGGCGCGGCTTCCTATGAGCCGGTCCGCCTGGAGGCCGAGCTGAAGAGCACGCCCGAAGGCTCAACCGCCCCTCTGAGCCTGCCCCTGTTGTTTAAGGATAACAAATTGTATCTGCAGCTGCCACTTTTAGGCAAGCAGAACGAGAGCTTTTCCTTGGATATGGCGGAGCTCTCCGGCTTGTCCGGACAAGCCAATCCCTTCACCCAGGACAGCCTGAAGGCGGCAGGCAAGCTGGTTTCCGAAGCCTTCCGGCTTTTGATCGCGGATATTGATGCCAAATGGTTTGCCACTGTGGAGGAAACGGAGCTGGCCGACGGCAGCAAAGCCCCGGTTTACCGCCTGGAAATTACCGAGAAGAATAAAAGCGAGCTTGAGACGGCTATCAAGGGCAGGCTTCCGGAGCTTATTGACCGCCTGTCTGCCGCAGGCATTGCAAGCGATGCGCAAGTTCAAGCCCTGAAATCCGCCGCCGCAGGCTTCGTTCTTCACGCGCCGGGGGAAATCTCCGTAGCCGTGGACCAGACGGGCTATGTCCGCCGCGAGAGCCTGCAGCTGGCATTCAGCGGCGCGGGAGCAGGCGGAGCATCCGCCCAAAATTCCATCAAGCTGGAGCAATCCTTTGCGGATATAAACGGAGCTCCCGCCTTTAAGCAGGAGCCGCCTGCAAACGCCAGATCCCTCGGCGATATCTTGAAGCTGCTGATGCCCCAGACCGGCAAAAAGTGAATCGCGCCTGTCCGTCCGCTATGTTTTTTTGAGGAAACTGTCATTTTTTCCGGCGGTGCAAGATATGGTTAATGATAGACTCTCCCAATGGCTGCCGCGCTGCTTGGGAGAGAATGAATGAGATGACCCTCCAATCGGCCCTGCCGGTTTCGAGTTAGGAGTCGTTCTATGAGAAACAACCCGCGATTGTTCACACGCATCTTTCGCTGCCGGACGCCCCGACGCGTCATAGGAACCGTTTTATGCCTCTGTCTTTCTTTGACCGGCGCTATGCCGGGCTCTGCGGAGCCCACTCTTGAGGAAACCCGCGCTTTGCTTCAGAAGGGCCTGAACCTTGCCGAGCTGGATCAGGAGATCGCCCGTCTGTCGGCACAGGACAGCAAGCTGGCCGTGCAAATCGCAGAGACGGAGCAGAGCATCGCCTCCAACCAGGAAAATGTGGAGAAAACCCGGGAGCATGCAGGCAAGGTGCTGCGCGCCTACTATATGGGCGAACGGGTGAATGTCTGGATGCTGGTGCTGTCGGCCCGCTCCATGTCCGATGCCATTTCCATCTATGAATATTTCAATCTGCTGGTGCAAAATGACCACCGCACGCTGAATGCCTACGCTGACTCTTACAACGGTCTGCTTGCCGCAAGAGAGCTTTTGCAGAAGGAGCGGCAGGAGCTGGCTGAGGTCAAGGCTTCCTTCGTTGCCCAGCGGGAAAAGGCGGCGACTATTGCCCAGGAAATTGAAGCCGTTATTGCCACAAACCCCGACGGGGAAACCCTCCGCCAGGAGCTGGACCGTTTTACGGTGGAGTGGAAAGAGAAGGGCGTACCCATGTTCCGCAAATACCTCTCCTCCATCTCCGATGCCATGCAAAGCCTGCCTGAGCTTTTGACAGGCAAAAACGCCAGCACTTATATCAAGGATATCGATTTTAAAACGGGCAGCATGGTCTTTGCAATCTCCGACGAGGATCTGACTTCCTTCTTCCGCTCCAAAAACCCGCTGTTCAGCAATATCAGCTTCCGATTCGAAAATGACGAGCTTTTTGCCTCCGGCCAAGAGGATGGCGTGGATGTCTCCATCAGGGGACACTATACCATCGAAAACAAAACGGTGAACAAGCTGCAGTTCCATGTGGACCAGCTGACGTACAGCGGCTTCGTGCTTCCGGAAACCTCCAACCGGTCCCTGGAGGAGGAATTTGACCTGGGCTTTACGCCAAGCCTTTTCTTGAAGGGGATCAGCGTAACGGAGGTCAGCATGAAGGGCGGCGTGCTGCGCCTCAAAATCAAGCAATGAGAAAAACCCGCGAATCCAATGGATGACCGCGGGTCTTTTTGTGTGCAGGTATGTGTTTTCGTTATCAACAAGTGCGAATAAATTCGGGTTACGGCTTGCGGTCTTCCAGACGCCAGGACTTGTCCGCGTGTTCCATCAGCGTCTTGACGGTGTTCTCCGCTTTCCACAGCTTGGCCAGCTCCTTTTGGAGAGCGGACAGGCTTCTGGAGGTTTCGGAAGCAAGGGGCAGCACCCTGCCTTGGCTGATCAGCCAGTCAAACGACTTGATCTGCTCATCCCCCTTAAGCGGGGCAAGGCTGTAAGCCGGAATTTGGGCAGGCAGCATCTGAGCCTCGCTCCAAAACTCAATTTCACTCTCCGGCGTGGTAAGCTCCTTAATCCAATCCATCAGCAGCTTGGTATGCGGGGAACGGGAAGACACGGCAAAGCTTCTGCCCTTCAGCCAGACCGTCTTCTGGTCATTGCCGATCAGCACCGGAATGGAGGCCATTCCCAAATTGGTATCGGCCGCACGGTGCTTGTACTCGGATACGGTGGTGATCATGGCGGCAATTTGCCCTTTGGCCAACAGCTCCCAGGGCGACCAGGCTGCGGAGGGCAGCGGATAATTCTTGGGAAATGCCTTGCCTGTCCAGGTTTCCTCCTGGGGCGCCAGGAAACTCTCCAGCCGCTTCTGCGCTTCGGCGTCGTTGGTCCACACTTCCTCTTTCCCCAGCCAGCCCGAGGTCAAAGAAGAAGCCGCCGCAATAAAGGCATACGGGTCCTGAGGGTCCAGATAGACGCCGTACCGGCCGTCCTCCGGCTTCATCAGCTGCTTGTTCCATGCCAGCAGCTCGTCGCCTGTCTCCGGCGCGCGGGACAGCTTGTTGTCCGACGCGGTTTTTTTGTTCCAGACCAGGATATACGGATCAACATCCTTGGGCACGCCCCATATGTAGCCGTTCCATTTCACCTGATTCATGAGCTTGGCAATCCGGGCGTTCTGCTGGTCGGTGGAGAAAAATTCGCCTACCGGCTGCAGGAAGCCCAATGCGGCAAACTCCTGGACCCAATCATTGTCCAAGAGCATCAGATCGGGAGCTTCTCCCAGCTGGGCGGCCTTCTTCCACTTCTCGTACGCCTCCGGCCGGGCAACATTCTCGATCTGGATATCAATGCCCTCATGCATATCCGAAAACCGCTTGGCCATGCGGGAGAACAGGTCATACTCCCTGGACTCCATTGCGACGGCCACCTTGATAATCTGGCCGCCTTCCGTGGAATCGCTTCCGTTCGCTGCCGAACGGGAGTTGGGAAGGCCTGTTGCTGTGGAATCACCGCCATTGCTCCGTGTACCGATGCATTGGCTGAAGACGAGAGCGGAAAGCCCGAAGATGCAAAGGATAATAAGCAAACCCTTCTTCTTTGTCAACGATCAACTCTCCTTTCATTTCCACCCCCGCCCTATATCATAACATAAAAAATCTGCCGTTGGACGTATTATTTTTGGAGAACGGTCGAAAACCAGGGACTTTTTGTCGAAATTGTTCCGAATTGTAGTTCTTTTATCCCACAAAATACAGACGAGAAAAGATCCGAAGTATGCAGTTCTATCAAAATTTGGTATAATCAGCTTTGTGCAGGCTTGGTGGGCGGTCGGCTATCCTCTCGAAAGGGAGGTGATGCCCGTGGAGATTAAGGACGCTTTGGCGCTGATGATTTCATTTGCGACATTGATCGTGCTAGTTCTCTCCTTCCATAACAAAAAGTAGACCGCCCCCTGCAAAGGTAATGGTCTACTTTTTGTCCATTTAACTTTGTTAATTGCCGACCGCCTTTCAAGCGGTGCACACTGAGGAGCTGTTCCAGCAGCTCCTCTTTATCATTCTATCCACAGTATAGCACACGTATTACCGTTTGTCTTACGTGTTGCTCACAGGTGTGCAAATTTTGCCCTCTCCCTTAACAACCTCTGCTGCGCGCCAGCTTCAAACATTCGATTCCCGCCAGCAGCACAATGCCGATGCCGTGGGTGTCATTCAGCTGCCAGCCCAACTGGTCCTTGTAATAATATTTGTTGAAGGAATAGCCGGAGCCCCGGCAGACGCCGTACACATTGCCCTGCTTGTCGATGCACAGCTCCGTCAGAGCCTCCCATGCCCGAAGAGCCGCTTCGGCATACACATCCGGCTCCTCCAGCCACCCGAAACGGATGCCTCTGGAGAAGGCGTAGATGAACATGGAGGTGCAGGACGCCTCCTGGTAGGAGCTGTGGTCCGTGAGCACCTGATGCCAAAGCCCGTTTGGCCCTTGCAGCCTCAGGTACCCCTGACACAGCTCCCGGAAAAAGGCCAGAAGCGGCTGGTACAGAGCATGGTCCGCAGGCATCAGCTCAAGAATTTCCGTGAGGGAGAACAATACCCAGCCGTTGCCCCGTCCCCAAGGCACGCCGTTGGGCTTGCCGAACTTATGGTCAAATACATGGTGCATGATCTGCTGCCCGGGAATGAACATCCGTTCCTTGTACAGCAGGAACTGGCGGGCGGCATCCTCCAGATAGGACAGCTCACCGGTTAGCGCATAATATTTGCCCAAAAAAGGCGTGCTCATATACAGGTCATCGCACCACATGGTGCCCATCATAAAATCCGTGGTCCCCTTCACCCGGTACAAAGCGCCATCAGGAAGCCGGTCCTGAACATGGGTAATGTAATGGGCAATATGCTCCGCCGCCTCCCGCGCCCCGGCCAAAGGTCTGGCTGCATGGGCGGTCAGCATCGCCGCCCCGAAGGAGCCGCAGTCGTCCAGGCTGTCGATCAGCGCCAGCTGGTGATTGATCCCCGGCGCGCCAAACTGCTCCGTATCCCACAGGGCATATTCGTGAAGGGCAGTGCATTGCTCAATATGGTCCGCCGCATAGTCCACATAATGGGACTTCTCCAGTTCCTCCCCCGTTTTGAGAATGCCGTAAAGGGTCACGCCCAGCGGATAATTCCATCTGCCATACAGGGCTGCCTCCAAATACGGACGGACGGCAGCCTCCGGCAAATCCGCCCGCCAAAACCGCTTGCCGCCCGTCGGCCCGAACACACTATCCATCCTGGCCACATCCTCCGCTGCGGGAGCATCCTCCGGCGCAAAAGGCCCCAGATACAGCCAGACATCCGGCAGCCCTTCCACCGGGTACGGCTTCTCCAGCCGGATGCCGCAGCCCGCCTCGGGGGCCTCCAGCCGGAAATCCCATTTCGCCGCGGGGCAGATGGAGCGCACCACAAGTTGATGGCGGCCATATGCCAGCTCAAGGGGAACCCGGAAGGCCCCCTCCTGCTTCTCCGGCGAACGGTAGAACTCGCGGCCATCCAAGTAAAGGGCAAACGCCCCGGAGGCCGTACCGGCCAGGTGCAGCTTAGCCCCTCCGGCCCGCCCGCAGCGAAGGCCGGTCCAGGCAAAAGCCGTTTGCCCGGGCGCCGCTTCTGCGCCGAGAATCCGGGCGAAGCTGCCGGCCGCCAGCTCCGCAGCCGTCCACTCCCGCCGGGGAAACCACCCCGGCCCGTCTGCTCCCTCCTCCTCAAGAGCCGCCAGCTCCGCAGCCGCAGCATCCGTCCAAGGCTCGTCCTGGGGCGCACTGTAAATCCAGCCCTCCCGCCCGGCCCTTGCCGGACCCGGCGACAGGAAGTGCAGGGGCGCCCCCTTCAGGCTGCCCGTTCCGAAAACAGCGCCGCAGCCGGTTCCCGTTGCCGTAAATTCCAGCACCAGATGGTTCCAGCCCTTCAACATCCGCGCCCGGAACACCGCCCGCCGGTCGGGGAACACATCGTCATTGAGATTGGAGGCAAACTGCCTGCTGCCGTTCACAAATACCTTCACCGGACCATAGCAGCTCACCGCAAAAGGAAGCTCCCCCTCCCGGGCGCACCACAGCTTGCCCCAGGCGTAGACAAACTGCCCGTCCCGGATCTCCGGCCAGCGCTCCCCCAGATTCATGTCATACCGGCAGTCCGCCAGCCGCCGGAAGCCCGCCCCGTCATGGACGCGGTAGACCGGCGGCTCCTGGGGATTGGCGCCGATATAGCGGTTGGCAACGGTCTCCAGGACCTGTTCCGTGCTGCCTCCGCTAGAGCGGGCAATGGATTCCATTTCATGAATATAGCCCCTCACGCCCTCGGCCTCCTTATTTGATGATTTCCCCGCCGGGATAAAGGGTCGAGCTGTACAGCCGCTTGGGCTGGGGAAGGGGTCCTCCGGCCGCCGCCGAACGGGTCAAATCAGCAGGAGCGCTTGCATACACCACTGCCTGGGTATTGGTGTACACAATCGCCATCTCATTGCCGCTTCCCAAAAGATCGCCATGGACCACATAACCCTCGGTAGGGAAGGTGGCCACCACATTCATATTGCCGTCATACAGGGACGGGAAAACGCCGCAGCCTCTGCGGAAGGCCAGAATATAGTCGGGGGCCCCAACTTCCCAATTGGAGAGAGTTTCGGCAATGGTCAGCCAGCCTGGCGTCTTGCGGTCCTCCTTCCAGAGCTCCTTGCCCTCACAGTCCAGAAGAAACAGGGCGTCTCTGCCCTTAAGACCCTTGCCGTCATCCTCGCGGACCATCCGGTCCAGCCCGGCCACCTGCAGGCCCGGCAGCTCCGGACAGAACTTGCCCAGGGCGATATGCTGGGATTCGATGGAGCCCTCATAACGCCACAGCTCGTTGCCGTCCCGGTCATACATCACTGTCACGCTGCCGCCTACCACCAGCTCCGGCAGGCCGTCGCCGTTCACATCCCCTACCCAGATGCAGTCGGCATGGTCGTCCAGATCCTTGCAGCTCCACTGGAGCTTGCCGTTATGGTCCAACAGATCATAACCGGCCATCACTTCGTCATAGCCGTCTCCGTTCAGGTCATACACCCACGGGAAATGGCCCGGATTGCCCTCGTGGGTCCACAGCAGATTAAATTCATTGTCCAGCGCCCACAGCTTATGGTAACGGTCCTTCAGGATAATGTCCGAAGGGCGCTCCTTCCCGGTCAAATTGGCGATAATGATGCAGTCATGGGCCTCCGCCCCCGGCAGCTCATGAACCGCCTTCACCGCTCCCGTAGCACCGTCAAGAATATGGAACCGTCCGTCCATCACACAGAGAACCTCCAGCTTGCCGTCTCCGTCGATGTCATAAATTTGGGCCGGGTAATCGGAGCCTTGGCTGCCCGCCCCCGGGTCCGGCTTGCCGGTTTGCCACAGCAGCTTGCCGGTGAGATCATAAGCGGTCAGGCATTGCACCTGATGGGGAATGTAGCGGACATCCTGGCGGTTGTCCGGCTGAACCAGCAGAAGCTCCATCCGGCCGTCGCCGTTTAAGTCGCCCAGCAGAAGCTTGCAGCGGGGTCCTGCGGCTTGAATGTCCAGGGTGGCCAGCGGGGAACAAATTCGGGTTTCTGTCGTCATGCGGGAATTCCTCCTGTGAATAAGCTTTGTCCGGCCAGGCCAGCCAACGACCTGCCGGCTGTACATCTATAGCGTATCAACCCTGCCGCCCTTCCGGCAATGGCACATTCTTGCCCCGGCGTCCGACAGAGGTTGCACTATTTTGTACAGCTCGCACTATCTTGCAGGAATCGGACAGGAGGCCGCTCACCGGAAAAACAGGTATACCGAAGATCCTTCTGCCAACTGTCAAAACCAGGGTATTGACAGTTGGCAATGGCTGATATATTTCAGACACGGGCTGATATATGCTGATAGATGATCACTACAATCTGCAAAAATTGAGAAAATGCGACCAAATTCGTCATATCTGTTTTTGCAGATGAAGCATATCCATTCCTATACCAAGAGAGGGACACGTCAATGATGAAGCTGAAAAGTATAAAAGCGGAAATATGCTTGGTTTTTGCGGCGTTGTTATTCACAGTTTGCCTGGGGTTGGGATATACCTCTTACACTCAATCACACGACTCCCTCTCTGCAACAATTAATGATACCCTTATCCAATTCACCAGGGAATCCTCCAAGACGATTGAGAGCCGTGTCAATATTCAACTGCAAACAATGGAGGCTTTGGCGGGAACTCCCATCCTCAGCGGCTCCGGCACCACCATGGAAGAGAAGCTGGCCATGCTCAATGCAGAGGTCAAACGAAGCGGCCACCTGCAGATGGGAATCGGGAATTTAAAGGGATATGTTGTTCTTACCGATGGCTCGGAATCAGATGTGTTGGACAGGGATTATTACCGGCTGGCCCTGGAGGGAAAAAGCAATGTCTCCGATCCCATCGTATCCAAAACGACCAATTCAGTCGTCGTGGTATACGCGGTTCCCATCCGTCAGGGAGACAGCATTACAGGTGTTCTGACCGCCATTCGGGACGGCAATGAGCTGAGCAGAATGGCCGAGGACATCCGGTTTGGCACAAACGGACAGGCCTTTATGCTGGGCAAAAGCGGAACAGTCATTGCCCATGCCAATCAGGATCTGGTTATGAGTATGTACAGCGCCATTGAGGAAGCCAAGCAGGATGACAGCCTAAAGCCACTGGCTGCAATGGAGGAGCGGATGGTGCAACGTGAAGAGGGCGTGGGAACCTATACCTTTCAAAACATAACCAAATATATGGGTTATAGTCCGATTGATGGAACTGACTGGTCCCTGGGAATCATGGCGCCCAAATCCGACATGGTGGACAAGGCCGTCAACAGCTTGACGGTCAAGCTTCTGGCAGCGACCTTGCTTCTGCTGCTTGCCGGACTCGTCGCCACCTATTTCATGGCGGATTTTTTGTCCAAGCCCATCAGGCAAGCAGCCGCGCACCTGGAGGTTGTGGCTACCGGCGATCTTTCCCGGCAAGTTCCACCGCGGTTGCTGGCCAAGCGTGATGAAACCGGCATGCTGGCCCAGGCAGTTGCCGCCATGCAAGCCTCCTTCACCGGGATTGTCCGGCAGGTAGTGGGCGGTTCCCAGGAGGTAGGACTTGCCTTGGAGCGCATTCATCATGGCATGGAGGAGCTGAACCGGAACATTCTGGACATCTCCTCGACAACAGAGGAGCTTTCTGCCGGAACCGAAGAGGCGGCAGCGGCGGCGGAGGAGATGAGCGCTTCCTCCGAACAAATGGAGAAAGCGGCCGAATCCATTGCGGTGAAGGCCAATGACGGAGCAGCGGCAGCGGGGAGCGTCAATGCCATGGCGGTGGAAATGCAGGAGGAAGCCTCCGCATCCAAGGAGCAGGCGTTGTCCATGTATGATCAGAGCAAAGTCAGCCTTCGCCAAGCGATGGAGCAGGCGGAGGCGGCACACCAGGTTCATGAGCTGTCGGAAGCCATCATGGAGATTGCTTCACAGACCAGCCTGCTTTCCCTGAATGCTGCCATTGAAGCGGCAAGAGCAGGGGAGGCAGGCAGGGGATTTGCTGTGGTGGCAGGAGAAATTCGCAAATTGGCCGATTATTCCCAGCAAACTGCAGTAAAAATCCAGCGGGCCAACAGTGCCATTCTTGGTTCCATAGAGAGCATGACCAACAGCTCCGGAGAGCTGCTGGATTTTATTGAGAACCGGGTAATGGGGGATTATGACCGCCTGGTCACAGCAGGAGAGCAGTACAGCTTACAATCCGGAGAGATTAACGACCTGGTTACAGACTTCAGTGCCGTTTCTCAGGAATTGCTGGCCTCTGTACATAATCTGTCCAAGGGCATCAATGAAATTGCCGTCACCTCCAGCGACGGCGCTGCCGGCGCCACCAATATTGCCCGTGAGGCGGGAGCCATCGCAGAGCTGTCCTCCGACGTGACCGGTCTGGCGGATTCTGCCAGGGAGAAGTCCCAACAATTGATCGATTCCGTATCCCGGTTCAAAATATAGTTCCTTCTTCCTACTCGCCATGCTATTCCTGTTCGTCTCATACGAATACAATGGAATCGCCGCTATGCTGCAGCAATAAAGCAGGCGGCGATTCCATTCACATCCGGGGAGGAAAGCGGTGATGGCTCAAATCACGTTTGGGGAGTGCCTCAGCCTGTTGCTATCCGCTCTGGACATGAGCGCCAACAGGCTGTCGCGGGCAATTAATGTGGACGGCTCCCTAATCAGCAGATGGATTCGGGGGGAGAGGGTTCCATCCTACCGCTCCAATTATATTGATGATATGGCCAGCTACCTGGCGCAAAATGTTCTCCATTCCCTGCAAATCCAGCAAATAGACAGGCTGTGCATCAAGACGTTCGGTGAAATCAGACAAGAGGACAGTACGAGGGACAAAATCAGGAGGCTGCTGCTGGAGGCTCAAGGGTACTCGTTGGAGGCCAGAAAACAGATGGAAAAGAAGAAGTCCGTCTTCCGCAAACAAGCGGTGGTTCCCTTTACTTCACTTTCGTCGGATAACAAGATTATTTCGGGACAGCGCCAAATATCGGCTCTCGCCCTGTCCATGCTGGAAGCGGCCTCCAGCCGCAGTGCAAAACGAACAGATACTATCCGGTTTTCTCTGCTCCATACCGCAGAGCTGTTTCCGATGCACGCGGATTGGGCTAGGCTGGGCGATATGCTTACGTCGGCTATTCGCAATGGCTGGAGTGTAATCTGTCTTATGCATATGGACCGGAATATGGAACGGCTGGTTCGTCTGACCGACTTCGCTTCCCGGCTGATCCAGACAGGACACTTCACTCCTTACCTGCTGCAAGGCAGTGACGCGGCAAGTATGGGCCGGGAGCTGCTGATCGTTCCGGGAGAAGGCGCCTTATCCTGCCTGGCAACCAGCGCCTCCGGGGGAATCGACCGTGCCTTCTTCATGAAGGACCCGGTGGCTGTCGAGGTTTTCAGTGACTATTTCCTCACCATTCAAACAACAGCGGCACGGGCCGGAATAGATTATTATGCTGAATCCCTGCGCAGGGATTATGCACGGGGGCTATTGGCGAGTGAGCAGGCGGCAGGAAAGCGGCTGTATATTGCCAGTTTATTCAGTACGCTTACACTTCCCGATTTATTGTTCGAAAAGCTTTGCGCCGCCAATGTCCCCGCTGAGCATCAGCAGTCCGTCATGGCCAATCACCGTGAACAGGTCCAGGCCTTCAGGAGCAATTTGCCTCACTTCGAGCACCGGGAAATATATAGCCTGAAGGCAATCGAGGAGTGGATGCATGGACGCAAGTATGCCTTTTGGAACGAATGGGGGATGCAGATGATTCGCCTGGAAACTGCCGATCTGATCCAGCATCTTCAATATGTGATTCACCTGCTCACGGCGTATGAACACTTCCATATTGCTTTGGAGCACCGGACAGAGAGCCCGTCCAACCACCATTACTATTTTATGATGAAGGAATATCAGGCAATTGTGCTCAGCTCCCGCCAGGAGCAGCAGGCTCCGGAGATTCGCGGAATCATACGGGAGCCGATGCTTGTCCGCGCCTTCGAGCAGTATTTTGCAGATCAATGGGAAAGCATTGCTCCGGTAAATCGGGATAAACAAAGCATCCTGCATTATCTGCGCAGCAAGCTTCGGGTGCTGGAGCAAGAGCACCGCCCCCCTATTCGCGGTAATTCTCTACAATAATATTCAGCTTGCCGGCCCCCGAGGTGTTACCCCCGTGACTGCATCCTCTTTCATGCCATGCCGCTCGCCCTGTCTGTGACAGGGGCTTTTGTCGATACGTTTCCACCGGCTAGAAAATGCGTGCCTCTGGGCACGCCGCACAAGCAAAAACAGCCTGCCCCGGCGGCTTCCCGTCAGGTACAGGCTGTTTGGCATAAATCCGTTAGAACCGGACGGTGGCGCCGCCCGGGATTTCCCGGATTTCTCCGTCAACGCTAAGCCATACGGAGGCGGCGCCCGGGTTCTCCACAAATTCCATCCCCGCGGAGAAGCGGAGGCGCTGGTAGGCTTTCATGTAATCCACAATCTCTATATTGGTAGCATACCAGGTGTCGTCCCGGCCGCCGGCGAATTCACAGAACTCCTCAATGATTTCCCAGTTGTTGTCATTGTCGAACTCGTAGCTGTGGCCCCAGACATACATCAGGTAGAGATATTGCTTTTTGTGCAGGGAAACAAAGGTTTCGCCATGCTTCATCAGATTGTCCTTATGGTGGCAGGTGGCTTTCCACTCCAGCCAGTCATGGGGCAGGCCGAAGCCGCCATGGGTGGTTTCCACCACCCGGGAATATTCAATGCCCAGCTGCGGCAGCAATTCCTTGATCTGCGGGTTGTAGGAGCCGTTGGGATAGGACATGCCACGGATGGTGTATCCGAAGATACGCTCCAGGTTCTTCCGGTCCTCCATCACCTCATGGACCAGCATCTCCTTGGGGCAGCGGGCAATGGTGGGGTGGGTCAGGGTATGGGCCGAAACCTCATGCCCCTTGTACAGCTCCACGCATTCCGCTTCCTCCAGACGGTCATACTCCTTATTGCCGAAGAAGCCGGAATTGATATGGAAGGTCCCTTTGATGCCGTTGCGGTTAAAAATCTCCACCAGCCGTTTGTCGGCTTTGCGGCCGTCGTCATAGCTCATGGTCAGGGCCTTGAATTTGCCCTGGGGGTACGTAACATAAATCTTGGCCATCTGTTGTAAAAGCCTCCTTGTTTATCGCTTGGCATATACCTGCATATTGGCATATTCCGCCAGGAGCGGCGCCATCTGGCGGAAGCCGATCCGGCCTCCGGCCAGCAGCGGCCCGTAGGCCGCGCCGTCATCCCGCCATGAAAAAACCGGCAGCTCATTGATATAGAAGGAGACGGAGCCTCCCTGCTTCACAGCCAGCATCCGGTAAGGCTCCACAACATCCTCCACTCCGGGGATGGGGTCCGCTCCCTGGGCCACCAGATGGAAGCCGTAGCTTTTGCGGAGGTTGCAGGTGTGGAACTGCCGCTCCTCCGGCCATTTCCGCCGGAAGTAGGAAATGTGGAAAGCATCCATCTCCCCGTGATGGTACTGGTCGTAAATCCCTGTCCGCGGGGCCAGGGCGGGATCGAACAAATCCTTGCCCGCGGCGCCTCTGGCTGCCAGGAACAAGATAGCCAGCCCCGGCTCGCGGAGGGGCCTGAACTCCCAGGACACCGCCATATCCCCAGGGAACTCCTCCGGGCACCAGAACACAAAATTGGCCGCCTGGCCCGCCTCCGGGTCCATGCCGTTCTCCAGCCGCATCCGGCCCTCCGGGAAGGAGACCAGCCCCTGTCCCTCCATCCGGAAGCCGTTCACATGGGACGCCTCAGCCAGCGGATTATGATAGATCCTCTCCCAGCCGGAGGGAATCAGCCGGCCCGCTTCATTCCCGCTCATCTCCTATCACCTCACTTTTGTTTGCTGCCCAACGGCGGAAGCCATTCACTGATCAATTCCAGACTCAGGATAGTATTCAGCGACCATTGGCTGGCTTCATTGGTATTCATCCAGTCGATTTCCTTGATCCCGTCCATATACACCACATCCTCCGACTGCTCCTGAAGATCCGCCGCGCCGAAGGGATTGCCGTGGAGGATATTCCAGCAGCGCTCGGCGGTTACCGTATGCTGCTTGTAATACGCGCCGTAGGCGGCAATGGCCACACTCAGCACCGGATGCTCAAAATGCTTGTGGGAGATTTCCCCATGGGACAAAAGATCCTTCTCCTCCTGCGGCGCATTGTAATAGATGCCGTATTCGGCCATCATCTCGTTCCACTCCGGGTCCTCCAGCATCTCCGCCAGCTCGAACCATACCTGGGGGCCGCCCATGCAGATGGACAGATGCCGTCCCCGGTTGTCGTCGCCCATGGAGGACAAGATCCCCGTTTTCGGATCGTAGCCGTAGGCCGGGCCGGAGATCAGCCGGTAATTGGCCTTTTTGATGCAATCGATGCCTGTTCTGATCTTATCCCGGTAGAAGGTATCCTCAAAGCGCTCCCAGCGGGTCATCCAGTTGGAGCTGAAGGCCGCCCAGTCGGGACCTACCCGGATATGGGTGGGATGCTCGTCCTTGGGATGATACGCCCGCAGCGGGTCAAGGGTGACAGTGGCGTAATCGGCGTCCTTCACCAGCTCCATACAATCGCCGATCCGCTCATCCGCCGTCAGGTAATAATAGTAGCGGTGCAAGCCGGCCATGGCGATGCGGGGCTCCTTGCAGCCGCAGCCCCAATGGACCACATTGTGCCGGGAGCCCAGTCCGGCGTATTCGCCGATGTGGTACATATCCACCTCACTGGTATGGCGGGTCATGGCCTCCGCCATCCGGAAGATATCCGCCCGGCCGGAGCGGAGGAACATGGTCCACAGCCACATGTTGGGGACCAGCTCCGAATTCTGCCAGGCGCAGCCGCCCAGATCATAGTTCCAGACATGGCGGGTTGCGTCATAGCTGTGCATAAAATCGCCGTAATCCCAGAAGCCGAACCACTTGCGCTGCTCCACCTCCCGCTGGTAAAAGGCGATGATGCCGTCCAGCCGGTCCTCCAAATAAGCCTTCTCCGGGGTGCTGCGGTCCGGCAGGCTCCACAGGCCGAAGGCCCGGGTGTCGTGGTAATATTCCGGCGTACATACCAGAAGCTCCGGCATATCCGCTGCCTCCGCCAGCTGCCCGAAGGTATCGGAACCGGGGGTGGCGCCAAGGCACCAGACAGTCAGCTCATGGGTGTTGCCAACGCCGTAAGGCGTAGCCCTAAGCTCATCGGCTCCCTCATAGGAGGAGAGCACATGGGTTTCCGTATCGTAATGCCGCATATCCATGGCTTCCGCGTCCGGTGACCAGAACCAGACGGTGAAGCGGGCCTGCTCCCCGGCCATTCCCGTAATTTCCATACCGGAGGGATATTTCCTCCAGAAATCCTTCAGCCCAACGGCGATCCCGCCGGATACTCCGCCTGCGTAGCCTACGCCGCCTGCCCGGCGGCCTTCCGCCCCTTTTACCCAGGAGCAGCCTTCCTTGGTGCGCTTCCGGACGGTGAAATGCTCGGAGGAATCCTGCAGGATTTTGAAGCTGTCCCAAGTGGCGGCATCCTTCAGGAGGCCCAGGTAATAGGCATCCTCTTCCTCATCGAAGGAAAGGGCCTTGCCCTCCAACTGATCCTCATACTTCTCCAGATACTCGCCTTTGGTCCGCCGGTTGTACATGGACTTGGGCGAATCCTTGAACAGCCCCTGATCCCCCGCAAACCGGATATGGCGGTTATAATGCGGCCCCGACAGGGGCACCTCAAAGGAAATCCCCAGCCCTTTGATAAAATCGGTATGGGGGTTTCCGTCATAATAGAAGGTATGCACCAGCCGGATGGATTCCTGGCCCGCATAGAAATAAAGCCGCAGCGTAAACGGCAGCCACTCCCGCGCGCCGGACTTGGCCCGGTACCGGCCCTCCAGCCGGATCACCGCTCGCACCGGACCCGCGGCTTCCACGGTGGCCTGACGGATCATGCCCTCAAATGGCTCCTGTCGGTACGCCTGCATCCCCGAAACACGGTCATGCACTTCCGTCAGCGCCACCAAAGCTCCGCCAGCGCAGATTTCCGTTCCGCCGCGTTCAATCCCCTCGATAATCCGGCTGCCTTGTTTGGCCACAGCCCAACGGATTGCCCCGGAGGAAACCATAATCCGTTCTGCGGATTCTTCAACCGTTACGCGGGAAGCAGGAGCCGCCCCTTCCCCTTTGCCCAGCACAAAACCCCCGCTTTCCCAAGCGGGGACAACCGCCGCGTGGGCGGACCATTTGATACTTCCGTCAGGCCAATACGCCGTTGGCCAACTGTCCATGGGGTATTGGCGAGCGCCGTCGGCGCTTGAGAGGCACAGGCTCTCCTTGCGGTTAAGCTCGCCTTTCTTCCAGGGAATCCCCCAGGTAATGCCGGCGTCTCTCGACGGGTTCTTGAGCCAGCGCAATTGGACCGGTGTAAGTGAAGACAACAAGACCATCTCCTTTGTTCGTCTTTCGAAAGCTGCACCCCCATTCTAGGCCGCTTCCCCCTTGATGACAATGAGACTTTCTTGTCCGTCCGCTTCCCTGCAATAGCACATTTTCACCTGTTTTGGACTTTATTGCAGCCCCTTCTCCCGGCTTAATTCCCGGTACCGGGTGGGCGTCATGCCTTCCAGCTTCTTGAAAATCCGGTTGAAGTAGCTGTGCTGGTAACCCACCCGCTCCGCCACATCGTTAATCAGCAGATCCGTATCCCGCAGCAGCTCTCTGGCCTTCTCCATCCGGATTTCTGTCAGGTAGTCGATGAAATTCTTGCCGGTAACCTGCTTGAAGGATTTGCTCAGGAAGAAGGGATTGGTGCCCGTATGCTCCGCGCAATTGTCCAGGGAAATATCATTCATGTAGTTTTGCTGGAGGTACAGCATGGCCTGCTCAATAATCCGCTTCACCTGGGCGTCTGTCCGCTGCATCAGCTCCCGCAAATAAGGGGCGACGATTTTGTCCTGGAACCATTCCAGGATCAGCTTGGTTTCCCGGATCTGGGACAGGGATTCATACATATTGATCCCCTTGAACAGGCGGTTGGGATTGATGCCCGACACCATCACCGCATGCTGGATGCTGCCCAACAGGTGAAGCATACCCTGCTGCACATCGATTTCCTTGGCTCCGTTGGAGGAGAGCGACACCAGGAAATCCTCCAGCAGCTTATAGGTATCCGATTCCTGGCCGGTGCGCATGGCCTGGATCAGCTCCCGCTCCAGAGAGAAGGGATACTGCAGCTCCGCCTCCTCCGGCACATGGGGCTGGGTTTCCATATCGAGAATCTGATTCTCGTTGGAAAAATTGCGGAAGGCGGCAGCCTGTCTGGCCGTTTCAAAAGAACCGGGAATTTCGGAAATTTTGCTTACCGGCCGGCTGATGGCCAAAGTCACATTCATCTTCAGCATCTGGTTGACGGCCTGGGTCAGCTCCTCCGCGAAGGCCTGAAGCTCGCCGGCATAGGTTTCGTCATTGGGCACGATAACAAGCAAACCGGCGGTTAAGTCATGAAAGTTAATGGAATTATGCTGTTCAAAATGGAGATCGGCCAATTCGCTGATAATGTTCACCGCGGCGAAGGTAACCAGCCCTTCGTCGCCGTATTTGAATTTCCCCTCATGGCTGGTGATGCCGGTCAACTGCACATACATCACAATAAACACCCGGTCCCGGACTTCCCACTTGAAGCTCTCCATCCGGTTCAGCAGATCCTCCTCCGAATAGGCATAGAGGTAACCCTGCATCAGCTGGTGCAGGAAGCTCTCCTTAACATGGGGAAGCTGCTCGGCCAGTCTGCTTTGCAGCTCATGGCTTTGCTCATACAGGCTGTTCCAGCGCTGCTCGATCAAGGCGAATTCATCCTCTTTGCCTCCCGCCGGCGCCTGGCCGCCCAGGAGCTGCTGGACCAGCCGGTTCACCGGGGAATAGATGCGCCGCGAAGCCACCCACGACAGCAGCACCGCCAGCAGCAGCGCACAGAAGCTGATAATCAGGATCAGCTTGGAAATAAACACCACCGGCGAGGTAATGCTGGAGATGGGCGACGCCGACACATAAGTCCAGTTGGAGGCAATCCGGGAAAAGGTGCCGTACGATACCGTATAGGTAATGCCCTTCCACTCGAAGAAAAACGCTCTGCTGTCCGGATGCTCCTCAATTTTGTCCCGCAATGCGGTGACAAAGGATGAATCCAGCGCCCCTCCTCTTGCCGAGGCATATACATCTCCGGAATCCTGAAGCAGGAAGCTTTCCCCTTCATTATAGGGCAGCATGGTTTTGAGCATATCGGATACCTTCTGGGAATCCAGCCGGACCAGCAAGGTGCCGAAGGGGTCGAAGCTTCCCCCGGGAATTTGGTGAACCAGGGTAATATCCTTCTCATTGGGTCTGGCAGGGTCGAAGGCCCATTGGGTCCAGTAGGTAATCCGGTTGGGCTGGATCAGCTGCTTGTAGATTTCGGAAACGGCAGGGCTGCGGATGACGGAATATTCCGGGTCAAACATCACCTCAGGGGTTTCCTGCAGATACAGCTCCACCCGCTTGGTCATGGTATTGGAGCCCTGCATCACCAGCAGCGTTTTGGAAATATCCTTGGCCCGTTCGAAGTCGGTGTTAAAATCCACATCCAGCAGACTGTAATCAAACTTGTTGTCAAAGGCCCAATGGGACAGCATCAGCTCCAGATTGGTGAGCTGCTCGTCAATATTGCGGGCTCGCTGCTCAATTTGCACATTATGAAGATTAAGCAGCTCGGATTCCAGCCGCCCTCCTCCCATCCAGTACACCAGCGCGCCGATAATGAAGCCCGGAATACTGGACACCAGGAGAATCATGGCCAAACTTTTATTATAATGGGGCCGCTTGTTCCGGCCGAGCCGCTCCAGAATAGGCTTGCCAATCCGTTCCACAATACGATTCATCGCTTATTCACCACTGGTTCCTTGAATTGGTTTCGCTGTATTCATTTTCAAGCGGTAGGCATCATTGATTTCCCGGATCACCTGATCGCCTCCGATGGTGCTCCACGCCTCCAGCAGCGTGTCGAAGGCCTGATCGTCGATTTTGCCGGTGATATACTGGATTCTCGCCTGCTCAATCATTTCATCCAGCATGCCGCCCTTCTGGATATAGGTGGTGGACTCCAGCCCCTCCGCGGGATTGGTCACCAGAATCCGGGCATTCTCGGCAATGACGACATTGACCTTTTCCCGCAGGGGGGAGCCGGATTTAAACTTGGTCAGCTCCGGGATCAGCGGCAGCAGCTGCTCCAGATCATTGGCGTTGTACTCCGGAGGAACCTGGTCATTGGGGACGGCCTCCATGGCTCCATTGTACATCTTGTAGTGAATATTTTCCAAACCGTAATAAAGCATCCGCTGCACGGGCCCATCATTCAGCTTGTCCATAAAATCCAGTACCTTGAGCAGCTCCTGCTCCGTCTTGACTCCGTTCCTGGAGATCAGATAGACGCCGTTGTATCCGGTAGTGCTCAGGCTCCGCAAGCCATGGGATCCGGCAACCGCCCCCAGAACGTCGATGACCGCCTTGGGGTTATTCTGCTTCAGCCCCGTTTCCAGCCGCCCCGCCGTGTCCGCCACATCCAGCATCACTCCCGCATGTCCGCTGGTCACCTGCTCGTTCCAGCGCGTAGGGTCAAAGATTGGAAAGTCGGAATTCACCAAACCCTCGGCGTAAAGCTTGCGGAAAAACTTCAGGCTATCGCGGTACTCGGCCGTAAAATGCTCCGGAACCAGCTTGCCGCTTTCATCAATCCCCCATTTGTTGGGGGCTCCGAACCAAACCTGCATCATATCCCAGGGAAGGGGATACTTGGATACGGCAAGGCCATAGGTATCATGGAGGCCGTTGCCGTCCGGGTCGCCTTCGGTAAAAGCCTTCAGCATGGCGTAGAAATCATCAATGGTTTGAGGCTCGGCAAGCCCCAGCTTGTCCAGCCAATCCTTGCGGTACGAAATTCCCGGTCTGCCCTGCTGTCTCGCCCGATAGATGCCATATACCTTCCCGCCGTTGGAGATATTGCCGAGAATCTCCGGATTCGCCTTGCTCAGGTTGGGATAGCGGCTCAGGTAAGGGCCGATTTCCCAGAACTGTCCCTTCTGAATGGCAGCGGCCACGCCGGGAATGCGGGTATTCTCCACCTTGATCACCATGGGCAGCGTCCCGGAGGCAAGAGTAATATTCATTTTATCGTTATAGGACGCATTGGGCGTCCAGATTATATTCAGATCGGTATCGGTATACTCCTCCAGCATCTTCCACACCTTGCTGTCCTTGCTTGCAGGGTTATTGGAGAAGCTGGCAGTAAGCAGCGTGATGGAAAAAGGGGCATCAGAAGCAGCCTCCCCTTGTTTGCCGGACTGACAGCCGCTTGCAGCGGCAAGACTCGCGGCAGCCAGGAGAATCGTATATTTAGTTCTTTTCATCATAGCCTCCGACTGTATATCCGCTGAATGCACGGAACGTATAACTTAGCATATACCGTTTTCCTACCCAAGAACAAGCTTTTCATGATCCGGCGGACAAAAAAACGCAAAAAACAGGAGGGGGTGTGCTGTTCGCACATCCCCAATCCTGTCGGCTATGCCTGCAATCCTTGCGGATTATTTCTTTTGGGCAGCCACATACAATTCGTTCATTTCCTTCACCAGGTCGTCGCCGCCGGACTTCTTCCAGGTTTCAAAAGCGGAGCGCAGGCCGGCTTCGTCGATTTGGCCCACGATGAACTTGATGCGGGCGTCGTTGATGATGTTTTCCAATTGCGGTCCCTTTTGGTTGTAGATATCGGAAATCAACGGAGCGGCAGGGTTAGCCACGATGAATTCTTCATTTTTCTTGATCAGCTCGGTTTGCTTCTTTCTAAGCGCGGTTTGCTTTACAGTCAAAGCGCTGCTCTTCGGCAGGAAGGAGAGCATTTGGTTCAGGCCTTCCACCTCGGATTCCAGCAGAACCGTATCCTTGCTGATGGTGACATTCTTCTCGGCATCGGTGGTGTAGTGTTTGCCCTCCAGACCGAAGCTCAGCAGCGTTTGCATGTCCGGATCATTGATCTTGTCCAGGAACGCCAGAATGCGCTTCAGTTCAGCCTCTGTCTTGACAGAGGATTTCGGAATGGACATCATGCCGGAGTAGCCGGCAGTGGGCAGGGTATACAGCTTGCCGTCCTTGCCGGTTACGCCGCTGGCAACGTCAACATAATGAATGTCCGGATTGTCCTTGCCTTCCTTGGCCAATGCGGCATGGATCTTGTCGTCGGCGCGGGCGCCGCCGTCCACTACGTCCACGATTACGCCGGCCTGGTTGTTGACCATGGGGTCCACCCACTTGGCGCTGTCGAAGACGGCGAAGTCGGAGTTGATCAGCTTCTCGTCATACAGCTTCTTCATGAACTTCAAGCCGTCGATATATTCCTCGTATTGATGCTCGGGAACCAGCTTGCCGTCCTTGATGCCCCATTTGTTGGGAGCGCCGAACCACAGCTTGATGGTATCGAAGCCGCTGGCCCAGCCGCCGGTCCATTTGACCAGGATCATGCCGTAGGTATCGTTTTTGCCGTTTTTGTCCGGGTCCTTTTCCTTAAACGCTTTCAACATGTTGTAGAAATCGTCGATGGTTTTCGGCTCCTGCAGGCCCACCGCGTCCAGCCAATCCTTGCGGTAGTAGTAGCCGTTCCGGCCCAAATCGCGGCCGCGGTATACGCCGTAAATCTTGCCGTCGATGGAGCTGTTGTTCAATACGGTGGGGTTGGCTCCGGACAGGTTCTTGTAATCCTTCAGGTACGGGCTCAGCTCCCAGAAGGCGCCGGAACGGACCGCATTGACGAAGCTGGAGGACCGGTCGCTCAGTACGGCAATCAGGTTAGGCAGCTTGCCGGATGCCAGGGTAATGTTGAACTTGTCGTTGTAGGACGCGTTGGGCACCCACTCGAAGTGAATGTTAGTGTTGGTTTGCTTCTCCAGTTCAGCTGCAACAGGGCTGTCATCCTTGGGGAAGTTGGTCTTGAAGGTTGGAAGCATGATGGTCAGATCAAGCGGCGGCTGTTGGGTAGCTGCTGCGCTCGATCCGGCAGTTGCGCCGGCGGCAGGAGAAGACGCGTTTTCTTTATCTCCGCCCCCGCAGCCTGCAAGTGCTCCGGCGGCAATGGTTCCAACGGATACAACGGCAACAAAACGCTTCATGCTGCTTGCTTTTCTTTTCATTTTTTACCCTCCTTGATTTGGTCAATCATATATGGAATAACTCCAGATGGAGCAATTCTTGATTTTATGGAGGCGGATGGCATTGGGCTCATCCGCCTCCGGCTTCCGCGGGAGGATTAACCCTTCACGGAGCCGATCATGACGCCCTTGGCAAAATGCTTTTGCAGGAACGGGTATACGCACAGGATGGGAATCGTACCCACCACGATAACCGCCATCTTGATGGACTGCTCCGGTGGTTTCACGAAGTTGGGGTCCATGGAATTCATATCCCCGGCTGCCTGGGACAGCATGACGATCTGGCGGAGCATCACCTGCAGGGGCCACTTGGCCGGATCATTGATGTACAGCAGGGCCGAGAAGAAGTTGTTCCAGTGGCCTACTGCATAGAACAGGGTGAAGGTGGCTATTACCGGCATGGACAGGGGCAGCACGATTTTCCACAGAAGACTCAGCTCCTGGCAGCCGTCGATCCGGGCCGCTTCCTCAATTTCAGGCGGCAGCTCCTGGAAGAAGTTCTTCACGATAATCAGATTGAAGGCGCTGATGGCTCCGGGAAGAATCAGCGCATTGAACGAATCCAGCAGATGCAGCTCGCGGATAACCAAGTATGTGGGAATCATTCCGCCGCCGAACAGCATGGTGAAGATCACCATGTTCAGGAACACATTGCGGCCCATCAGGCTGCGCCGGGCCAGGGGATAGGCCATGGTCACGGTGAAGAACAGGTTGACGATGGTGCCGACAACGGTGACATAAACGGAAACCCCGATGCTTCGCATGATGGAATCCGTGGAGAAAATAAACTCATACGCGTTCAGCGTGAAGGTTTCCGGGATCAGGAATACGGCGCGCTGGGTAATTTCCGCATCGGATGCGAAGGAGCCCGCGACGATGATAATAAACGGCAGAATAGCGATAAGACCGGCTGCCCCCAGAAAGAGGTAGTTGGATACATCGAAGACCGTTCCGCCGACTGTTCTGTATTGCTTGGCCATCTGTTAACCCTCCTCTTAGTAAAGTCCGGACTCGCCGAATTTTTTGGCCAGCCAGTTGCTTCCCAGCACCAGCGTCACGCCGATGACGGACTTGAAGAGGCCGACTGCCGTACTGTAGCTGAACGCGCCTTGGGTAATACCCATGGTATAGACATAGGTATCGAAGACCTCCGCCACCTCGCGGTTCAGCGCATTCATCATCAGGTAAATCTGCTCGAAGCCGTTGTCCATAATATTGCCCATCCGCAGGATCAGCAGGATGACGATGGTGCTGCGGATGGAGGGCAGGGTAATATGCCAGGTTTGCTTCCAGCGGTTGGCCCCGTCCATAATCGCCGCCTCATATTGCTCTACATCCACGCCGGCCAAAGCCGCCAGGAAGATAACCGTCCCCCAGCCGCATTCCTTCCAGATGGTCTGGATGATGATCAGCGGTCTGAACCATTTCGGGTCAGTGAGGAAGGAGATTTTTTCCCCCGTTAATTGAAAGATAAATTCATTGATGGTGCCGCCCTCCGTGGTCAAGAGGATGTAGGTCAAGCTGGCCACGATAACCATGGAGATAAAGTGGGGCACATACACCAGGGTTTGTATGGAGCGCTTGTACCAGGAAAGCCGTACCTCGTTCAGCAGGAGCGCCAGCAGGATCGGGGCCGGAAACGAAAAGACCAGGCTGTACAAGGACAAGACCAGGGTATTGCGCAGCAGCATGCCAAATTCGATATTCTGGAAAAACATTGTAAAGTGATCCACGCCCACCCAGTCGCTCTTCATAAAACCAAGGAAGGGCTGGTAATTCTTAAAGGCCAGCATAATGCCCCACATGGGCACGTACTTAAAGATGATGAAGTAAAGCAATCCGGGTGTAATCAATAGATACAACCACTTGTCTCTCTTCAATCGTTTGCCAATCAGGTTCCATTTGCTATTCTGGGTATTCGGTACAACAGTCAACTCATCCGCAGCTGCCTGCTTCACTCCCCATCACCTCCGGGTTGTCTTTCGCTTCTCTCGAGCGGTTATGACCTGATTATGTCCTGACGGAAATTTTCCGACAATCGGAGATTCTTGAACAGCCGAAAATCGGGGTTTTCCGGCCTTGCTTCAAGAAAGTGCAAAGCCGGCAAAACTGTGTAAACCCTTGTGCTAAGCGGGTAAAATCGTCCTATTGAAGGGCTGTGCAGGCTTGAAGTAAAGTGAAAGCGAGTGCCTGCAAGCTGTTGAAATAAGTTGAAGGAGCGTGGAACAATGAGCCGAAAGCTCTATCACGGCGCATCGTGGTATCCCGAGCTGTGGAGCCGGGAGATATGGGAGCAGGATATCGCCATGATGAAAAAGACCGGCATCAATGTGGTGCGGCTGGGCGAGTTTGCCTGGTCCGTTTTTGAACCGGAGGAGGACAGGACCGATTTTTCATTATATATAGAGGCGGTCAGTCTGCTGCATTCGCATGGAATCGACACCGTAATCTGCACGCCGACGGCCACCCCGCCCATCTGGCTGTCCCACGGACATCCCGAACGGATGCACCGGGAGCCGGACGGCAGGATCATGGGCCATGGGTCAAGGCAGCATGCCTGCACCAATAATCATTTTTTTAGAGCACGCTCCGCCAAGATTGTGGAAGCCCAAGCTCAAGCTCTGGGCCGCCTTCCCGGTGTCATTGCCTGGCAAATCGACAATGAATTGAAGTCCCATGTAGCGGAATGCTTCTGCGATACCTGCCGCGGACTGTGGCAAAAGTGGCTGGAGAAGCGTTACGGAACCGTCCAAGCCCTGAACGAGGCCTGGGGAACGGCGGTGTGGAGCCAAACCTACCAATGCTTTGAGCAAATTCCGCAGCCTTCGACGGCAGTCCCTTTCCTGCACAGCTCGTCCCTCTCCACCATGCACCAGCTTTTTTCGATGGAAAAAATCGCTGAATTTGCGGATATGCAGGCGTCCATCATCCGCAGGCATTCTCCGCAGCCCATTACCCATAACAGCAGCATAGCGTTCCATCTGGATAATGAGCGGCTGTTCCGCGGCCTGGATTTTGCCTCTTACGACACCTATGCCAGCTTCCCGAACCGGAACGCTTATTTGATCAACTGCGATTTATGGCGCAATGTGAAAAAAGGCCGGGATTTCTGGGTGATGGAAACCAGTCCCTGCCATGGCGGCTCGCTGCATGGCCAGCCCCAGCTGCATCCGGACGGCTACTTAAAGGCCGAAGCGGCGGCAGCGTATGCGTTGGGAGCGGAAGCCTTCTGCTACTGGCTGTGGAGACAGCAGCGCTCCGGCAGCGAACAGCCCCACGGAGCGATCCTAAGCGCCTGGGGCAACCCCTCTATCGGTTACCGGAATGTGCTGGAGGTGGAGGAGGCGCGAAAGACGCTGGAGCCGGTGATCCTGGACACCCGCCCGCTTCAGGCGGAGGTGGGTTTGACGTATTCCGATCGGTCCAAGGTGTTTTTGCGGACCGAGCCTCACCGGAAGCTGCAGCACCGCTCCTTGATTACCCATTTTTATGAGCAACTGCTCCATTTGGGGCTTCACCGCGATTTGGTACCGGAAGGAGCAGCGGCATTGGACGGCTACAAGCTGTATGCTTCCCCCTACCTCCCTTATCTACCCAAGGAGCTGACAGACCGGGCGGTTGCCCGGGTGAAGCAAGGAGCGGTGTGGATTGTAGGCCCGCTTACCGGGGGAAGAACCGAAGAGCATACGATTCCAACCGACGCCGCTTTGGGCCGGTATCTGGAGGAGCTTGCAGGTGTGGAGACTCTCTACACCTATCCCATGGACGGCAGCGGCACTACGGGTACGGCCTTTGGCCATACGGCTCCGCTGTCGTTATGGAGCGCCGTGTTCCGGCCGGTAGCCGCCCAAGCTATGGGGGTTATTGACCAGGGGCCTGCCCGGGGCGAGGCTTTTTTGACGGAGCGGCGGCTTGGCCGCGGCAAAATTGTCATGCTGGGGTCTATGCCTGCGGGGGCTGAGGGCGATGCTATGCTGCGGCGGATTCTTCTTCATTATGCGGATGAGGCGGGGGTTGCCCTGCGGACGGATGTTACGCCGGGCACCATTGTGGCTCCCCGGGAAGGGAAGGGTTACCGGGTGTGGGTGGCTGTGAACATGGACGGCCAAGGAGGAAGCGTCACCCTGCCGCCGGGCTGCCGGGATGGGCTGACCGGGGAGCCGGTTCCGGCAGGACGCCTCTCCCTCTCCCCTTTTGATTGCCGCGTGATCCGCATGGAGCTTCCCGCCAAATCATGATACACTGGGGATATGAGCCCATTTAGATCTACAATCGATCCTCTTCAGCCCCATCTTCAAACGGATTGCAGCCAATGCTTCGGCCTGTGCTGCGTTGCCCTGCCCTATGCCAAGTCGGCGGATTTCCCCTGTGATAAACCGGGGGGAAGCCCTTGCCGGCATCTGCAAAAGGATTACCGCTGCGGCATTCATGACTCCCTGCGGAAGCAGGGCTACAAGGGCTGCACCGTCTACGACTGCTTCGGGGCGGGGGAGCGTGTCTCCAAGCTGACGTTCCACGGACGCAGCTGGCGGGAGGACGGCAATACAGCCCCGCTAATGCTGGCCGTGTTCCCGATTATGCAGCAGCTGCATGAAATCATCAGCTATCTAAGGGAAATTCTCGCCGGGGAACGGACGGCCACTGTGCATGAGGAAGCCGGGGATGCTTTAACCCGGCTGGAAGCTTGGGCCGGCCTGCCGCCGGAGGAGCTGCTTGCCCTGGATTTGGCGGCGGTGCGTGCGGCGGTGAATGAGACGCTGCTGGAGGCCAGCCGCCTGGTCCGGCAAAGCGGGGTGCAGGAATCCGGCCGCAGCGCCGGAGCTCTTCCCGCGCGGAAGGACTTCATGGGCGCCAACCTGAAGGGCAAGCGGTGGCGGGGCACGGACCTAAGAGGCGCCATGCTTATTGCCGCCAATTTGCAGCAGGCCGATCTGCGGGATTGCGACATGATCGGAGCGGACCTGCGGGATGCGGATTTGCGGGGCGCGGACCTAAGAGGCGCGCTGTTCCTGTCGCAGATGCAGGTCAATTCCGCCATGGGGGATGCCCGCACCAAGCTGCCGTCGGGTTTGCGGGCGCCCGCCCATTGGGCATAAGTACCGCCGAGTTGCCAACGGCTGTCGGGGCGTTGACGTCACGCAACTGATGCCGGACGGCAACGGCGGACCCAGCGTTGCACTCACGCAGCTGGGCCCGGATTAGATTCTAACGGAAGTGAGCGCCCCTATTTACACAAAAACCGCCCTCCGCAATTTCTAACGGAAGTACAGGCCGTTATTTGACCTTTTCAGGGCAAAAACAGGCTTCATGGCATCATATAGCGGCTCTGGCCGCCGTTAGAATTTCTCAAGGCTCATTTCGGAGCAAATAGCGGCTCTCACCGCCGTTAGAATCTGCCTGTCCCGCAACGCAAAAATCATTCCCCCAAAAGTGACGTACTGCTTCGAAAGTATATCCCGGGTACTTTTGGGGAAGCCCCCGAATGAAAATGCAGGCCTCCCGCATTTTCGTAAAAAAAGCCCTTGGTTCCGCGCGTACAACGCGGCAACCAAGGGCTTTTTTGCTGTTCTGCTATGCTCCTCCGGCTACAGCAAATCTGCGGCCAACTGGGCCAAATTGGAGCGTTCCCCCCGCTCCAGCATAATATGCCCGGCAATCCCCTGCTCCTTAAAGCGCTCCACCACATAAGACAGACCGTTGCTGGTGGCATCCAGATAAGGATGGTCGATTTGGTGGGGGTCGCCCAGGAGCACAATCTTGCTGCCCTCCCCTACCCGGGAGACGATGGTTTTCACCTCGTGGCGGGAGAGGTTCTGGGCTTCGTCGATGATAATAAATTGGCCCGGAATAGACCGGCCGCGGATATAGGTCAAAGCCTCCACCTGGATGCTGCCCAGTCCCGCCAGCACCTTGTCGATGTCCCCCGGCTTTTTCGTATCGAAGAGATACTCCAGGTTATCGTAGATCGGCTGCATCCACGGGCGCAGCTTTTCGTCCTTTTCCCCGGGCAGATAGCCGATATCCTTGCCCATAGGCACCACCGGCCGGGCGATCAGCAGCTTCTTGTATTTATGGTCATCCTCCACCTTCATCAATCCCGCGGCAACGGTGAGCAGGGTTTTGCCTGTGCCCGCCTTGCCGGTGAGGGTAACCAGCGGAATATCGTCGTTGAGCAGCAGCTCCAAGGCCATCCGCTGCTGGGCGTTGCGCGCCGCAATCCCCCAGATGGGATCATTGCTCAAGAACAAGGGCTCCAGCCGTTTGCCTTCCTTGTTCACCTTGAGCAAAGCGGATTTGGAGGTGCCCATCTCATCCCTCAGAATCACAAATTCATTGGGATACAAGGTGAAGCCCAAATTCAGGCTTTTCACATCAAGAAAGCGGTAGGTGTAAAATTCGTCGATAACCGCAGGATGCAGCTTGAGAGTAACGCATCCGGTATACATATCCGAGTTGGACACAACCCGGTCAGACAAATAATCCTGCGCCGTCAGACCAAGCACATCGGCCTTAATCCGGACCAAGGTGTCCTTGCTCACCAGAATAACCGGCTGGGGATGCTCCTTTTCCTGCTCCTCCATATGATAATTCAGCGCAACCGCCAGAATCCGGTTGTCATTGGACATTTCCCCGAAGACATCCTGCATCTTGGCAAAGCTGCGGTGATTCAACTCCACTTTGATCGAACCGCCGTTATCCAGCGTAACCCCGTCCTGAAGCTTGCCTTTGGCCCGGAAGCCGTCCAGAAGACGGGAGGTGTACCGGGCATTGCGCCCGATTTCGTCGGCCAGCCGTTTTTTGGCATCCAATTCCTCCAGCACGATGGCGGGGATAATCACATCATTGTCCTCGAAGGCGAATACTGCGTTGGGGTCCTGCAAAAGAACGTTGGTATCCAGAACATAAATTTTTCTCATAGGGTGTCGCCTCCAAGTGTGTCTAGTCAACCGGCATACATACGATGATGGAGATGTGGTCAAACTATCCTTATTCTCGAAAACCTAGAAGGGTGGGAACATCCCGATGCGATTACGATTACGGTTATGGATACTCTTGGTTGCGTTGGCGGCGGTTGCCGCCGGTTGCGGCAAGGCCGGCCACCAGGCAGGCGAAGGGGAAACCAATCTGCGGGCCCAGCAGGCGCAGCCCGCCAATCCCCAGGAAACGGCCGGACTTCCGGCGGATACGGCTGCACGTTTGGAGGAGCTGGCCAAAAGCATTCCCCAAGTTGAAGATGCCAAATGCGTTATCATGGGCAAAACAGCGATTGTCGGCATTACCGTGGAGCCCAATCTGGACCGCTCCCGGGTCAATATTATCAAATACTCCGTTGCGGAAGCTTTCCGCAAGGACCCGGAGGGCATCAATGCCTTCGTCACGGCGGACATGGCCCTGGGTGAGCGCATCCAGCATGTGCGCGACGACATTCAGAACGGCCGCCCCTTTTCGGGATTTGCCCAGGAGCTGGGCGACATTATCGGACGGGTAGCGCCGCAAATCCCCAAGGATATTGCACCGATGGACAACGGCAAACACCATGATCCCGACAGCAGCCAGTTCCAGGACGAGAATCTGTAGAAGAAATGCGGAAATAAGTGCAGAAAAGCCTAACTGCAGGCGCAGTTAGGCTTTCTTCATGGCTTCAAACACTTGTCCGTCCAGCTTGTCGGCTGCACGTTTGTCGTAGGTCTTTTCGTATTCGGGTGCAATCGACACGCGGGAGCCGTAGAACATGGCATCTCTGACCTCACGTATCGACACATCGATGCAGGCCAGCTTGAAGGGCACGCCGGCCAGCTCCTCCGCCACCACACGGGCATCGCCGTAAACCGCGTGGAAGGAACCCGCGGCGAAAAGCGACACGGCCGCCTGCGGCTTGGCCCTAAGGTTGGCAATGATTCGGGAACGCCCGTCCACTGCGAACCGGATGGTTTTCTCATCCTTGGCGTAAACCCAGGATATGGCGTTGACGACCGGGGCGCCGGTATCCGCATCCACCGTATTGAGGATGACGAAGGTCTCCTTTTGCAAAGTTGACATCAGCTCTTCATTCAGAACAGTTACCGCTTCTGCCATACCATCAGGTCCTCCTTTGACGTTGTGCCATAGATGCGAAGATAGTGCTGGTGTTCTTACGTCCAGTATAGCATAGCGCTTGGCATTTCGGCCACTAAAGCAAGCGCCCGTCCGCTATTCCAGCTGCTGCTTGAGGTGGGCCGTGGCCATTTTCCACTCTTTATCTGATATGTATACATAAGGGCTTTTCCATTCGCCCTCCAAATGTATATACTCCATCTTATCCTTGTCGATTCCAATATATGTCCGAATCATGGACTTCAGCTGCTCCACGGGGATATCCGTGGTGATATGCTCGCCGATTGCCTCCATCAGATTTCCCGCCGCCAGCACTCCTGCAGGGGTTTTCAGCTTATGGAGCAGCTCCGCCACCACCATTTGCTGCCGGGCATTGCGCTCCTGGTCGCTGGATTCGGCGGTGCCGTTATTGGATTTGCGGTACCGGACAAAATCCAGGGCGTTTTTGCCGTCCAGGGTCTGAAGTCCTTTGGTCAGGTTAATGTTGGTGCCGTCCGCCTTGTCCACATACCGCATATCCATGTCCACCTCAACCTTCACCCCGCCAACCGCATCCACAATATCCCGGAATCCCTGGAAATTGACGGTGGCCACATAATCCACGGGAACCCCCAAGGCGCCGGCAAACACCTTTTTGATTTTATCCGGCGCGGTGCTTTTGGAGGAAGCCATCAGATTGGGATAGAAGGCGTTGGCTTTGTTGGCTCTTAAGCCCTGGGACGCCTTCAGATAGGTATCCCTGGGAATCGAAACCACCGTGGCCGATTTGCGCGACGGGTTCAGCGCCGCCACCATAATCACATCGGTATTCAGGCTCCCGGTTTTGGGGCGGGAATCCGTCCCCAAAAGCAGCAGCACCAGCGGCTTTTCATTTGCCGCCATGCCGGCGGGAACGGACTGGTCCGTGCCGATTTTGCCCAGCATGGGCGTGAGCTTAAAGACATACAGGTAGGCGCCGTAGCCGATTGCGCCAACCAATGCCAGAACGGCCATCCACACAAAGGCAAAGGCGATTTTGCGTGGTTTGCCGGAGCGCGGGCGGGACTGGCTTCCCTGTTCCCCGGACAGAGGGTCTGACTGAGCCATGCGGCATTCATCTCCGTTTAATGATATTTGGGATTGGCATCGATATCCGAAAGCAGCTGCTCCGCCTGCTCTCTGCCGAACATTTGCATTTTGGTTTTGCCGTTTACCGTGTAGCGGATGTGGATCATCGTCGTGTCCTGGGCGCTGATGGCCAATTCGCTGACGCCATGATCCTCCGTCAGAATGTCCTCGAAAAAACGGACTGTTTCCTTGGCCGCCCGATCCTCCGGCCTGGCTTCCGCCACCAGATGAATTTGCAGCCAATTAAAAAGCGACTCTTCCAGCTTCATGGCAAACTCTCCCTTTTTGTATCCATTCGGATACCTCTGCTTTTATTCGCCAAAATTTGCAAAAAAGGCCCGGCGCAAACGCACCGGACCTGACTTCCCTTCAGCTACAGGCCGTTGCCAGCTTGCGAAAGTCTTGCATATCCCAAAGTCTGCCGCCGCCCGCCTGCCCTGTGGGGCAGATTAGGAGTTCACTTCCGCGTTTTTGCGCTGCTTATCTGCCCGCTCACGCTCGCCGCGGTTCAGGAGCTTCTTGCGCAGCCGGATGGACTTGGGGGTAATTTCACAATACTCATCATCGTTCAAATATTCAAGGGCGGCCTCCAGGGAGAAAATCCGCGGCGTCTTCATGCGCACCGTTTCTTCCTTGGTGGCGGAGCGGATATTGTTCACCGCTTTTTCCTTGCAGATGTTGACGACAATATCCGTATCCCGGGTATGCTCGCCCACGATCATGCCCTCATACACCTCGGTGCCGGGCATCAGGAACAGGATGCCGCGGTCCTCAACGGACAGAATGCCGTACAGGGTGGAGGTGCCGCTTTCGGTGGAGATCAGCACGCCCTGGTGGCGTCCGCCAACTCCGGCTCCCAGGTAAGGGCCATATTTCTCGAAGGCATGGTTCATCACACCGTAGCCGCGGGTCAGTGTCAGGAAATGGGTCCGGTATCCGATCAACCCGCGGGCGGGGATCAGGAACTCCAGACGGACAGAGCCCATGCCGTTGTTGGTCATGTTGATCATTTCCGCCTTGCGGCTGCCCAGGCTCTCCATTACCGCGCCCATGCTTTCCTCGGGCACGTCGATAATGAGGCGTTCGATGGGCTCCATCTTTTCACCGTCGATTTCCTTGATGATAACCTCGGGTTTGGAAACCTGCATTTCATAACCTTCCCGGCGCATATTCTCAATGAGAATGCCCAGATGCAGCTCGCCGCGGCCCGATACGATAAAGGCGTCGGGGCTGTCGGTATCTTCCACCCGGAGGCTGACGTCGGTTTCCACTTCCTTATACAACCGCTCCCGCAGCTTGCGGGAGGTAACGAACTTGCCTTCCTTGCCGGCGAAGGGGCTGTTGTTTACCAGGAAGGACATCTGCAGGGTAGGCTCGTCAATCTCCAGCACGGGCAGCGCTTCGGGGTTGGCCAGATCGGCAATGGTTTCACCGATGTTGATATCCTTGATGCCGGCAATGGCAACAATATCCCCGGCTCCCGCTTCATCCACTTCAACCCGCTTCAGACCCTGGAAGCCGAACAGCTTCTCGATGCGGGCTTGCTTGACGGTTCCCTCCCGGGTACAAACCGCTACAGCTTGTCCTTGGCGGATAACGCCGCGGTTAATCCGGCCGATGGCGATACGGCCCATATAATCATTATAATCCATCAAGGTAACAAGGAATTGGAGCGGATCTTCGACACTTTCGGTAGGGGCGGGGGTACGGCCTACAATGGTTTCATAAATGGCTTCCATATTAGGCTGTTGATCATCGGCAGTAAGGGAAGAGGTCCCTTGAAGGGCTGAAGCGTATACCACAGGGAAGTCCAGCTGCTCATCGGAAGCGCCAAGCTCAATGAAAAGATCCAGCACTTCGTCGATGACTTCCTCCGGGCGGGCATTGGGGCGGTCGATTTTGTTCACGACAACAATGGGGTGCAGGCCGCTTTCCAGAGCCTTGCGGGTAACAAACTTGGTTTGGGGCATACAGCCCTCGAAGGCATCCACCACCAGAAGAACGCCGTCCACCATCTTCATGATCCGTTCCACTTCACCGCCGAAGTCGGCGTGGCCCGGGGTGTCGACGATATTGATCAGATAGTCCTTATATTCAATCGCGGTGTTTTTGGCCAGAATGGTGATGCCGCGTTCGCGCTCGATGTCGTTGGAGTCCATGGCGCGCTCCTGAATGGCTTCATTTTCCCGGAAAATGCCGGATTGCTGAAGCAGCTTGTCTACCAGCGTGGTTTTGCCGTGGTCAACGTGGGCGATAATGGCGATATTGCGGATTTTCTCTCTTGCATGCATAGTATGGGATTCCTCTCGCTTCCAATAAAATAGCGCCGGACAGCTCCGACGCTTGACTTTTGTTCTAAGTATACGTTTTGCGGGCCAAAAAATCAAGAGCATCCCATATGTTCCATAAACTCTTCAAGAACACTTTCCAAAAGTGGAAGCCCCTCCGCCAGGAACACCTCTATTCCCAGCGCGTCTAGAAGTCCATGCCAGCTTCTCGCCATGCCTTCATCGGCGAACACCAGCCTCCCGGGTCGGAAGCCCAGCCGCTCCAGCAGCTCCGGCAGCAATTCCGCCCCCTGCAGCAACCATTCGCTCTTTTCCCGGAGCTCGGTCTGGATAATCATCCCCGACGCCTCGTCCATCATGATCAGCATCTGAGGGTATACCGGACGCTTTCCTGCTTCCTTGACCGGCATCGGCAGGAAGAATATTCCCGTCAACCAGGTTTGCTCCTCCCTCACAGGCAGCTTGCGAAGCCTGGCGATGCGGACTTGGTCTATGGGCGAGGCCGCCTGGGCATCCCCCGCCGCAGCGCTCCGGCTATCTGCATCCGCAGCTGCGGACGCGGCGGCGGGCGCCATCCAGCGGCTGCTCCAGCTAAAGCCGCCGTTCTCCGCCTTTTCCGGAACACGCACCAGAAAAGTACTCCAATCCCCTGCCAACAAGGCATCCGGGTTCCCCTGCCCCTCCCGGGCGACGATTGCCGCCTGCTCCAGGCACTGGATAAGGAAGCGGGCCTGTCCCTCCTCCCATACCGGCCATGGGGTAAATCCAGGCTCATACAACCGGAAGGTAGGCCACGAAGCCCGCCCGCGGAAGGAAAGCCCTAATGCCTTGATCTGGGCATACTCCTCGGGATACAGCTCGTCGCGGCTGTCGAAGGAGAGCATCAGGCAATGCTGGGTGAACATCAGATCCTTAGTGGCCTCGCCTCTTAGCAGAGACAGGACGGTTTCCAAGCCTGCGGTGCCCAGATATACGGCCATCCCGTACATTTCACCGCCATTGCCCATAACCGTGCAATAGCCGATCTCTCCGTTCTCCGGATTCCGCACTCCAAAAATGTGGCAGTTGCTCAGCCAGTTCCAGCATTTTAGCTCTTTAAAAGCCGCAGCGGCATCATACAACGGCCCAGCAGCCTCCAGGGGCAGCTTCATTTGGCTTCACCTCCTCGGCACTCATTTCATTTTTATTAATCCATCTACCGAAACAGCCTTTCATTATGGAGGCGGAGGAATACGCCCCGCACGGGGCGTGCCGTCTTACCAGCTCCGCTTCCGGGTCATGATCAGCCCCACACCCACAACAATCAGAACAAAGATGATGAAGTAGATGCCTGCGGTAAACATGAACGCAAGAGCGAAAAAAACGGCGGATAGAAGCGCCAGAATCATGGCTGCGGTAAACACGCCCTTGCCCGCATGCCGGTCAAACAGATGAAGCTCGTACAAGCCGACGGCTACCCCGAAGATAAAGCCCGGCCACAAATAGGACATAGCTCCCCAACCGAATATATTGCAGAAAAAGAACATGAGCGAGTAAGTAACCAGGATTCCCCCCGGCACCAAAACCCCGGCCGGCAGCACTCTGGAAAAATACAGGAAATGAAACACAACCCCGGGCAGCAGGATGAAGACCGGCCACAGAAGCCCGCCCAAAAACGAGAATACCCCCAGTTTGCCAAGCAGCAGAATAACGGCGATGCCTATCAGCAATAATCCCACGGAATAATTGTTGCGCGTCATTGCTTTGATCCCCCCAGGCAGACAGATTGCGACACATTATAGGTCTAGTTTAGCCGAAAAGGGGAGAAAATGCCAGCCGCCCTTTCCCAACCCAGTTTAGGCCGGCGGATGTGTTTGCAAAAGCCGCGAAATTGGCAGCCTTCATATGGGGGAGTATAACCGTTGCAGATTCCGCATTGGCTCAGGAAATAGCGGAAAATCTCCATCCGCTATTTTTCCAGCGCCCCACTCTGCTATTCCTTCAGCTTGGTGAAGGAAGCATTGTATAGTCTAAACATGGTTTTGTAGCCGGACTCGTCAATCTTGATGCCCACATCCAGCCGCCCGGTAATCAGCATAGGCCCGCTGGTGTAGCGCAGCTTTTCCCCGCTATCCGTAAACGCGATCATGATCTTGTTCCAGTAGGTTTCGTCTCCGTTGTCGAAGGGGCATTCCGCACCGGGGGAGGGAATCACCAGGAACCAATGCTTCTCAAAGGACAGCACCTCGCCCATATACCCGCGGATGGATACGGTTTTGCCGTTCAGATCCCAAAACCGCTCCGAGGGAGTATCCTGCTTGTCGTCATCGAAGAATTCCGACCATTGGATGGTACCCTCTTCTTTTTTAGCGGGCTGTGCCGCAGCCGGTGCGGAAGATGCGGCGGCTGGCGCCGCAGATGCCTGGCCGGAGGCAGTCGGCTGCTCCGGCTCCGGCGGGGCCGCCTGCGGGAACGCGGCTGGCGCTGCCGAGACGGCGGCTGCCTTCTCTGCGGCCGACGGCTGCGCAGCCGGGGCCTCCGAAGGCTGGCCGGAAGCGGCGGCCGAAGGCGCTGGCTGCGACGCAGCTGTTGCGGCGGCGGGGTCGGCCTGGGCTGCCGAAGCAGCGGGAGGCGGCGCCACGGAGGCCGCCGGACTGCCCGGCGCAGCGGAAGGCCCCGGCTGCTGCACAGCGGAGGCTGCCGACGCGGCTGCCGCCACAACTGCAGCCGCCGCTGCCGGGCGGGCGTCGCCGAAGCTGCCGGCCGCTCCCGCCTCCCCGCCGTTGCCGCCGCAGCCTGCCGCTGCAGCCGCTGTTAGCGCCACCACCAGCACAGTTCCCATCGGTCGATTCAGCTTGCCCATATATGCAATCCCCTTTCTTCTGTTGGTTTTCGGGGGTCCCTTAACTGCGGAACAGCTGCAGCGGGTCCGCTCTGTACATGTTCAGGGCCGGAACCAGCGTCGCCAAACCGCCCAGCACCAGCGCCCCGGCCAGAAGCAGCCCCTCTCCAGGGGCCGGCGCCCATGCGGACAGCCGGATGCCGGTATAGCCGAACACCGCATCCGTAAACAATCCGCTTGCCCCGTGGCCCAACAGCACTCCCGCCGCAAGGCCGATTACCGTAAGCATAAGCCCCTCCCCCATCAGCGTCGCCCACACATAGCTGCGGGATTTGCCGATGAGACGCAGCAGCCCCGCATCCCGCCGTCTTTCATTGGCGGCGGCTATCAGCGACAAAGACAGCGTAATCGAAGCCAACGCCACACACAGCACGGTCAAAGCGCCTGCCGCCTGGGTTCCTTTATCCGCCATATTGACCACATCCGCCACCGCCTTGCTGGTAAATACCGCCTGGACATTGTCCAGCGCGTCGTATTTCAGCTTCAGGGCCTGAGCCCCGGTCAAGGTGGCCGGTTTAATCATAACCGCCGTAATCTCCCGGTTCTCCCCATGCTCATTGTGATGAACCGCCCAGGCATAATCCAGAGTGGTGAACACCGCCCGGTCATCAGGGGTATGGAGCTGAGGCAGAATGCCCACTACTTTGTAGGAAAAGCTCTCATGGGCCTCGTGCTCCTCTTCCCCCTCCTCCTCATGATGCTCCTCTTCGGTCAAACCATGGGCGCCATGGAAGGTATCCCCAACCTTGAGCCCGGCCGCCTTGGCGGCGTAAGCCCCGACAACCGCTTCCCCCGTTTCGGCATACAGCTTGCCGGAGGCCAGACGTTTGTCGCCGTACCGGACCTGAAAATAACCCGGGTCAATCCCCACAATGGGATATCCGTTGTAGCTGTCCCCGGTGGTCATGGCGAAAGCGGCAGCCGTATCCGCCTCCGCTTGGACACCCGTAAGGACGCTGTACGGCACATTGCCTGTGGGCGCGCCCACGTGGTAGAAAGTATTCAGGGCAAGCTGGGATTCGCTTCCGTCCGCGCCGATCACCACTTCGAAGGGGCCGTAGCCCTTTTCCGCCCCCTGCTCCACCCCATCCCGCAAAAGCAGCAAAAACACCGTCAGCGCCGCCGTCACCGCCACCGCCGCAGCCGTCAAAATCGAAAGTGTCCTGCGGTGCAGCACATTGCGCCAGACCAGTTGAATGAGACTCATGCCGTAGCTCCCCCTTCCACCGCAGCGGATTCTCCCGCCGCGCCGAAGGAATGGCCCGACAGCACCGTATTAATCTCTCCGATGCCGATCCGTTCAGGAAACAGCTGCGCCAAATGCAAATCATGGGTCACCGTCACCAGCGTGCTCCCCTGATCGGCGCACAGCTCCAGCAGCAGGCGCATCACCAGCTCCGCCGACTCATAATCCAGACTTCCGGTAGGCTCATCCGCCAGCACCAGAGGAGGGCGGTTAATCAGCGCCCGCACAATCGCCGTCCGCTGCTGCTGGCCGCGGGACAGTTGGCCGGGCAGATGGTCCATCCGGTCAGCCAGGCCAACCCGGCCGAACCATTCCCGCAAGAGCTTTCGCTGCTCTCCCCGCTTTCCCGCCGGAAGCATCAGCTCCACATTTTCCGCCGCAGTCAAGGAGCCGATCAGATGAAAATCCTGCATAATATAGCCCACATGGCGCAGCCGGAACCGGTCGCGCTCCGCTTCATTCCGCTCGTGGAGAGGCGTGTCCGCCACACGGAGCTCTCCGCGGTCCGCCTTCAGGATGCCGCTGAGCAAATGAAGCACGGTGCTTTTCCCGCTTCCGCTGGGCCCCAGCAGGGCCAGGCGGCCCCCGGCCTCCACAGTCCAATGCGGAATGTGGAGGATAGGAAGCCGCCTGTCCGAAACAACAAAGTCCTTGCGGACCTCGTGAAGCTTGATCATCGCTGCGCTCATGATTACGGCAGCAGAATCCGCTCGGACAGGGAATCCCAAACGAGATTCTTGCCGGTCAGCTTGCTGAAGGCGGAGAGCGGCAGATACAGCTTGCCGTAGTCGTTTTCTGCGGTAATGGAGTCGGCGGCGCCGTTCCAGCTTACAGCCAAGGAATCCACGTTGACGGAATAGGTTCCGGCAGTACCAGTGAGCGAAACCGCTCTGGCAGCCTCGTCATAGGCTACAGCAACGCCCAGCTTTTCAGCCAGCGCCTTGGCGGGATACAGCACTTCCTTGCTGCGGTTGATTTTGAACTTGGGATAAATCGCTTGGGCTTGCAGCTTGGCAGTAGCGGCGTCCAGATCAACGCCGAGGACCTTGGCGGAGCTTTTGGCGATGTCGGTATTGTCCACTTGACCCTTCACCAGGTCGGCGATGGGGCCATATGCCCATACACCCACGTCTACGCCGGAGTGGCCGTGGCCGGTCCAGCCGATCAGGAGGCGTTTGGCAATCACCGCGTTATAGCTGCCCTCGCGGCCGTAGGAGGAGCCGTCGCCAGCCATGATTTGGGCGATTTCCTCATCAGTCAGGTCGGTGATCCAGGTATTGTTCTGAACGATCTGCTTGATTTCTTCCGGAGTTTGGGCGGCCTTCAGCGCGGCGGCAATGGATTCGGAGGAATGCTTTTGTTGGTCCCACAGATCGTAATTGCTCTCATAGATGTTGTCCCGGGCCAGGGACAAACCGCCGGTTTCATGGTCGGCCGTAATAACCACGGAAGTATTGCCGTCCTTTTTGGCAAAATCCATCGCGACCTTGACGGCTGCATCGAAATCCAGCACTTCGTCAATGGTGGTGGAGAAATCGTTGGCATGAGAAGCATGGTCGATCCGGCCGCCTTCGATCATGATGGCAAAGCCGTTTGTGTCCTTGGACAGAATATCCAAAGCCTTGGTGGTCATTTGAGCCAGGCTGGGCACCGTTTCGTCACGGTCCGGAGTATAGGCCACATGGGAGCTGTTGAACAGCCCCAGCGCCTTGCCGCCGGCGAGAGAGGAGAGGCCTGCCGCATCATAGGCAACGGCATAACCCTTGGCTTCAAATTCGCCGATAAGGTTCTTGTCGGTCCGTTTTCCTTTTTCTGCAGTGGTCAGGAAAAACTGCTTGCCGCCGCCGAACAGCACATCGATGCCGCTGTCCAGGTATTGGCTGGCAATGGCGGACTCATTGTCCCGGTTCCGCACATGGGAGGCGTACACAGCCGGAGTTGCATGGGTGATGCGGGCCGTGGTCACAAGGCCGGTAGCCTTGCCTGCGGCTTCAGCCGCTTCCAGCACGGAGGCAAACGGCACGGAAATATCTTCATTGGATACGCTGATGCCGGCATTGTAGGTTTTGTGTCCGGTAGCGAAGGCGGTGCCCGCGGAGGCGGAATCCGTTACGATACCCGATACAATAACGCCGCCGTCCTCGCCCCGGTCGGCAAAGGTAGTGGCTTGTCCCACATAATAGCTGTCCAGCTCCAGATGGTTGATGTTCTTTATGTACTTGAGGTAATCGCGCCCGGCTGTTACTTGTGCCGGACCCATGCCGTCGCCGATCAGGACAATGAGGTTTTTGGAAACGGGAGCCGCCGTATCCGCAGCCGAAGCCTTCCGCTCCACAACAGCCGCAGGCAGCAAGGACAGCGCCAACCCGCCGGTCACAATGATTTTTGCATACTTGTTCAACTTGATCTCTCCCTTTTTATAATTTCATATGAATATCTGAGCAAGTCTTGGTGTCATATGCTTTATTCATCATAATCGGGGAGTGTAAATGGGAGATTAACGGGAGAAAGGATTAGGTCATTGCAATGTAAAAGGGAGATTGAGATTTTGTTAATATTTCCCGCATTTATCCGGCTCATGTTGCACGGACCCTGGTTCCGTTATTTCGCAAAAATCCGCCCTTTTCTCTCCGGAGCGGACACAGAATCCGCTAAATCTCCAAAGCCGGGGCCTCCCTCTGCTTTTGCAGGGAAATAACGAATCGTCTGTCCGCGAAAATCGAGAAACGGGCCAAATGCGGAAAATAACGACCTCTGTATCCGCAAGCTGACACGACAAAAAAGCAGCCGCAAATGGCTGCCGTCTCCGTACCTCAGCTGAAAATCATCTTTTAAGCCGTTCTGCTTGGCCCCGGCTCCAGCAGCTTCTTCAGCAACCCTGCGCCCAGCACAATGCCTGCTGTTGCCCAGGGCAGGCTGCTGTGCCATAGATGACTGTTCAGCAGCTCTATCATTTTCGGGTCCTTCACCATCATCTCCCCGGCCGTATAGCCGAGAATGCCTGCGCCCAGATAGACCAGCACCGGGAAGCGGTGCAGGAGTTTCACCACCAATGTACTACCCCAGATAATGATGGGCACACTAAGCCCGATGCCGAGAAGAATCACGAAATAATCATTGTTGGCCCTGGCGGCGATGGCCAGCACATTGTCCAGACTCATAATAAAATCGGCGGTGATAATCGTCCAGATGGCCTTGCCCAGAGTGGACGCCTCCCTCACCTGATGGTCCTTTTCCTCATCAAGCAGCAGCTTGATGGCGATGTACAGCAAGAACAGTGAGCCGATGGCCTGGATAAAGGCCACCTTCAACAGCACCACGGCGGCAGCCGTCAGCACCAGCCGCAGGGCGATAGCGCCGAAGGCGCCCCACCAGATGGCTCTCTTCTGCTGCTTCTGCGGCAGCTTCCGGCTGGCCATGGCGATGACCACCGCATTGTCTCCGGACAACACCAGGTTGATAATCATAATCTGGATAAAAAGCAACAGCCAGTCCAGCATGTATTTCTGCCCCCTCATTTCCAGGAATCGTCCACTCCATGTTATTAAGACTATGATTATTCATATGCGGGACATGACTGAAGTTTGTCCGTACCGGAAAAAAGCCGAAACCGGACAAGCCCCTGAACCGTAATATCCATCAAAGATTTGGCAAATGCTTCAGAAATCCGAAATCGGGGTATTTGAAAAGATGCCGGTCAGACGAAATGCAAATCTCAAGAAATGCGAATCTGAATAAGGACGGTGTTTACCATCTGGTACATGAAATCGAAGGAAAAAACGTTGGAGGAGCTGCGGGTGAATCCGCAACAGGGCCTAAGCGATGAGGAAGCTGCCAAACGGCTTGCCGAGCACGGCCCCAACCGGTTGGCCGGCAAAAAGCAGAAATCTCTGCTCCGGCGGATTTTTGCCCAAATCAATGATGTGCTGGTCTACGTGCTTATCGCCGCCGCGGTCATATCGGGCATCGTTGGCGAGATCGCGGACGCCCTGATTATTTTCCTGGTGGTAGTGCTGAACGCAGTAGTGGGGGTTGTGCAGGAGTCCAAGGCGGAGCACGCCCTGGAAGCCCTGAAGCAGATGTCCACTCCCCGGGCGGTGGTCAGGCGGAGCGGAGAGCTGAAGGAGATTCCATCCGAAGAGGTGGTTCCCGGCGATTTGGTTATTCTCGACGCGGGACGGTATATCCCCTGCGACCTGCGGCTGACGGAATCCGCCAACCTGCAAATTGAAGAATCGGCCTTAACCGGCGAATCCGTCCCCGTGGATAAAAATGCCGACTTCGCCCCGGAAACCGCCAACCCTGCCGACCTGCCCCTGGGGGACCAAAAGAACATGGCCTTTATGTCCACATTGGTTACCTATGGACGGGGTGAAGGGGTTGCAGTCGCCACAGGCATGGACTCGCAAATCGGCAAAATTGCCTCCCTGCTGGAGCAGGCGGACGAGGACACCACCCCTCTCCAGAAAAATCTGGCCCAGGTGGGCAAATATCTCGGCATTGCCGCCATCGGCATCTGTGTCATCATGTTTGCCATCGGCCTGCTTCAAGGCCGGGACATGCTGGAAATGTTCATGACCGCCATCAGCCTGGCTGTTGCCGCCATTCCCGAGGGTATGATCGCCATCGTCTCCATCGTGCTGGCTATCGGCGTCCAACGGATGATCAAGCAAAATGTCATCATCCGCAAGCTGCCTGCCGTTGAAGCGCTGGGCTCCGTCAACATTATTTGCTCGGACAAAACAGGCACCCTGACGCAAAATAAAATGACGGTAACGGAATTTTATGCAGACGGCCAAACCGCCAAGCTGGACCGGCTTTCCACCGCCAGCGAGTCCCACAAATTGCTGCTGGAAGCGCTGGTGCTGTGCAATGACGCTACATATACCGCCGGCTCCAAAACGGGAGATCCTACGGAAATCGCGCTGCTGGTAGCGGGAGACCAGGCTAATCTGGATAAAAAAACATTGGACGAGGAATACCGCCGGGTCAACGAGCTTCCCTTTGATTCGGACCGGAAGCTGATGTCCACCTTGAATATGTACAACGGGGAATTCCGTATCCATACCAAAGGCGCCATCGACAATCTGCTGACCTTGTCCTCCCGGATTCACCGCAACGGCACCATTGAGCCCATGACCGACGCCGACCGCAAGGCAGCCATGGACGCCGCCCAGGCTATGTCCGACAAAGCGCTGCGTGTGCTGGGCGCGGCCTACCGCCCTGTCCCTGACCGGCATATTCCCGTGGACGAGATGGAACAGGACCTGATCTTCGTCGGCCTGGTGGGTATGATCGATCCGCCGCGGACAGAGGTGGCCGCTTCCATCGCCCTGTGCAAACAGGCCGGGGTCAAAACCGTTATGATTACCGGCGACCACAAGGATACCGCCTTCGCCATCGCCAGCGAGCTGGGCATCGCCTCCTCCAAGGACGAGGTTATGTCAGGCGTGGAGCTGGATCAGACCTCCGAGCAGGAGCTGTCCGGGCGGATTGACAAGCTGCGCGTGTTTGCCCGGGTTTCCCCCGAGCATAAGGTGAAGATCGTCAGCGCGCTGCGGCAACGGGGCAATATTGTCTCCATGACCGGCGACGGCGTTAACGACGCCCCTTCCCTGAAGCAAGCGGATATTGGCGTGGCCATGGGCATCACTGGCACGGATGTGGCCAAGGGCGCTGCGGATATGGTGCTCACCGACGATAACTTCTCCTCTATTGTCAAAGCGGTGGAGGAAGGACGGAATATTTACCGAAACATCAAGAAAGCCATCCTGTTCCTGCTGTCCTGTAATCTGGGGGAGATTGTGGCTTTGTTCCTGGCGATTCTCTTCGGCTGGGCGACGCCGCTGCGGCCCATCCACATTCTGTGGGTTAACCTGGTGACGGATACGCTGCCTGCCCTGTCTCTGGGAATGGACCCCAAAGACCCGACAGTAATGAAGGAAAAGCCCCGTTCCTCCAAGGAAAGCCTGTTCCATGGCAAAATCGGCTATATCCTGCTGTACGGAGCCATTATCGGCGTAGCAACCCTTTCAGCGTTTATTATCGGCATGAAAATGTACACCGACCATACCGGCTTTTTCCCGCTGATGCCGGAGGGTTATTCCGAAGACGCCCTGCGCCATGCCCAGACCCTGGCCTTCGGCGTACTGAGCTTCTCCCAGCTCGTCCATTCCTTCAACCTGCGCTCGGATACGGAATCCATCTTCAAGCTGGGTTTTGGCTCCAACATGAAGCTGGTATACTCCTTCCTGTTCGGCGTCATTATTCAAGTCTGCATCATCTCCATCGCTCCCATCGCCCGGATTTTCAACGTCCATGCCCTGGGCCTGGCTGATTGGCTGATCATTGCCGGCTTGAGCCTGCTGCCGCTTGTGGTGGCGGAAATCGTGAAGGTGTTTAAAAGAAGCCGGCTGAACTGACGGCCGGTTGTACACCGGCGTCTGCCGCACATGGCAAAAAGCCCTTTGCATGGATGACGAACATCCGTGCAAAGGGCTTCTTTTAAAACAAATCATCCAGCTTCCGGGAGGATTGCCCTGCGCCGATCACCTGGGTTTCCGTGTTCTCCACCGCAAGCCGGATCAGCTCGTCCAGCCCTTGGATTCCCGCCTCCACCTTCTCCACCGTCCGGAGGCCCGGATTCGTAGACGGAGATTTGGGCAGGAACAGGGTGCAGCAATCCTCATACGGCTGAATGGAGATAGGGAAGGTGCCAATTTTCTCCGAAACCTTCACAATCTCCCCCTTGTCCATGGTGATCAGCGGCCGCAGCACGGGAATCTCCGCCGCCCGCCCGATCACGTCCAGGCTGGCCAACGTTTGGCTGGCTACCTGCCCCAGACTTTCCCCGGTAATCAGCGCCTTGGCGGACCGGCGCTCCGCCAGCTGCTCGGCAATCCGCAGCATGGCCCGCTTCATGCAAATCACCAGCAGATTCTCCCGCCCCTGCTCCTTCAGCCTCACCTGAATATCCGTAAACGGCACCATATGCAGCTTCAGCGTTCCTGAATAACGGGCCAGCTCCCGGGCCAGCTCCTCCACCTTCCGTTTGGCGCGCTCACTGGTATACGGGTAGCTGTGGAAATGAACCGCCTCCAGCTCCAGCCCCATCCGCATGGACAGCCATCCGGCTACCGGACTGTCAATCCCGCCGGACAACAGCAGCAGCGCCTTCCCGTTGGTGCCTAAGGGATACCCGCCGCTGCCGCGGACAATATCCGTGAACACAAAAGCCTCCTTGTCCCGGACATCCACCCACAGCGTAACCTCCGGCTGATGCACATCCACCGCCCAGCCTTGGGTATGGCGCAAAATATGACCGCCCACCAGCTGCATCAGCTCCATGGAATCATAGGGATACTTTTTGTTGGAGCGTTTGGCCGCCACCTTAAAGGTGCGCTTCCCTTCCGACGGCTCCAGCTCCCGCATCAGCTCCAGCGCCTTCCCCCGGATCTGATCCAGCTCCAATCCGGTTTTATGGGCCGGGCTGTAGGAGGCCAGCCCAAAAATTTTGTCCAAGGCCTCTGCCGCCGCCTCATACGGAGCATCCTGCAAATCAATATGAATCCGGCCAAATTCCAGGGATATTCCCACCTGCGGATATTGCTGCTGCAAGGGCTGGAGCTGCCCCAGCACTCTTTTTTCAAAACGGTGCCGGTTGCGCCCCTTCAGGGTAAGCTCGCCCAGTCGGACAATGACTGTGTTGGGGTTCATCATTTGCTTCCTCCTAAGAGCTTTTCGTCAGAAAAGCTGGCATCGTAAGCATTAGCTTGTCCGGGTGAGGGGGCCAGCTTGCGCAATACCCGCTCCAGCTCGTCGGCAGCCCGCTCCATATCTTCTATGGTCTCGTTTTCGGAAAAACTGATGCGCAAGCCCGCGGCAGCTTCTGCCTCCGGCAGACCCATAGCCAGCAGCACCCGGCTGGGACGGCTGTCGCCTGACGAACAGGCGGAACGGGTGGAAATGTAAATTTCCTTTTCCTCCAGGCTGTGCACCAGCGTTTCCGGCCGGTAGCCGAGGCAGGAGAATTGCACCACATGGGGAGCCATCTCCTCCATCCGGGGGGAGCCGTGCACCACAACGCCATCCATGGCAGCCAGCCGCCGGACCAGGGTTTCCCGCAGCCTGTACATATGCGCTGTCCTCCCGGCCAGCCCCTCCACAGCCAAACGGGCCGCCTTGGCCATTCCCACGATTAAGGGCACATTCTCTGTGCCCGAACGAAGGCCCTGCTCCTGGCCGCCGCCGGCCAGCAAGGGATAAAGCTGCAGCCCCTGCCGTTTGTACAGCATCCCCACTCCCTTGGGGCCGCGGAATTTATGGGCGGAGAAGCTGACCAGATCGGCATTCCATTTGGCCGGAGCCACAGGAAGCTTGCCGAAGGCCTGAACCCCATCCACATGGAAAACAATCCGGGGATATTGCTTCAAAAGCCGCCCCGCCTCTTCCACCGGCTGAATCCGGCCCGTCTCATTGTTCACCGCCATGATGCTGACCAGCGTGGTCTCCTTGGTCAGGGCGGCGGCCAAATCCTCCACCCGCACAGCGCCGGTGGCGTCCACAGGCAGATAGGTCACCCGGAAGCCCTCCTGCTCCAGCTGCCGGAAAGCCTCATACACGGAAGGATGCTCAATAGCGGTGGTGATCAGATGGTTGCCTCTGGAGCGGAAGGCCATTGCCGCACCTTTTACCGCCATATTGTTGCTTTCGGTTCCGCCGGAGGTGAACAGAATTTCCTTAGGGTTAGCCGAGAGTGCGGCGGACACCACCTCCCGGGCCCGAATCAGCAGCTTCTCCGCTTCCACACCCAGGCGGTAAAGGGAGCTGGGATTTCCATAATACGAATTCATACACTCCGTTACGGCGGCAATTACCTCCGACCGCGGCGGCGTAGTAGCGCAATAATCCAAATAAAGCATATTTCTCGGTTCTCCTTCTGATTCAACATAAAAAAAGAAAAGACCGGTATCTCGATCTTTTCCCGTCTACGTTCTATGGTAGTACAGCCTGCGCCAAAATACCAGCCCCAGATCGGGCCGGAGGCTGTTCTATGCTTCGTACTGCGCTTTATAGCCCAACACCTTGGATACGTAGGCTTGGGTTTCCTTGGGCAATTGCCCCAGTTTGGCGTACAGGTCGGCATCATTCCTGATGCCCAGCTTGTCCACTCTGCCCGGACCGGCATTGTATGCGGCTAATGCCACCGCCTCGTTGCCGTTGTACTTGCGGAGCAGATTGGATAAATACCGTGTGCCGCCTTCAATATTCTGAGCCGCATCGAAGGGATTGGCAACGCCCAAACCTTGGCCGGTTGCATCCATCAATTGCATCAACCCTTTGGCTCCCGCCTTGGACACGGCATTGCTGTCATAACCCGACTCCGCCTCAATAACCGCCTTCACCAGACTGGCTTCCACACCGTGGCGGCGGCTGGCCGCCTGAATGGGCTCTTCATAATCGGCAGGCGCCGACTTGCTTGAAAACTGGCCGCTTACGGCAACATTGCCGGGGTAAGCCGAGCTCCATTTTCCTCGCGCCAGCAGCTCTGCGGCAGGGATCACCTTATGGCTGGAGGATTGCGCAGCAGAATCGCCCAGCAAAAGCTGGAGCAGCTCGGAAAAATCCGTTCCTGTTCCGTTTGTTTGGCCGCTGCCTGTCAGCGTATCCGTACCCTGAAGCATCTGAAGGGACAGAAGCTGTTTGAGCACGGAAGGATCAATCGACATGACTATTCGCTCCCCGGTTGTAAAGTTGCGCCTTGCTTTCCATTATTGTACCTTGTTTGGATTGTCTAATCTACTGGAAATATAGCAAATTTCCATGAATCAGGTCTATGGGCTTAGGGCAGACTATTGGAAAATAAGTCCAAAAGCATATAAGGAGCCGCCAATGCTGGGAAAACTGCTGAAATTCCTGAAGGAAATCAATTTGCTGATCGCCTTTTTGATCCTGCTGGCCGGGCATCTTCTGATGTATTACCTGCTGCACAACCAAAAATGGATTGCCCTGGCCTTCGCCGCCTCCCTTACCGACACCGCCGTTCTGGCTGGACTGCAGCTGTACGCCATGTTCAAAACCCGGGCCAAGTAATAATCCCCCAAAAGTGACGAGATGCTACGAAGCAAACTCCCAATACTTTTGGGGGAGCCCCCGTGTAAACATTCACCAAAAAAAACAGACCCGCTGAACCAAATCAGCCGGGTCTGTTCCGTGTTATTAAAACCGCTGCTCCCGGACATACGGGACACCCAAAGCCTCCGGCGTGCCGGAAGGCTTGTTGCGGTTGCGCCAGCCCAGGTACATCAGCACCAGGATGGTCACCACGTAAGGAATCATTTTGAGAAAATAAACCGGGATGGTGCTCCCCGTGAGCTGAATCCGGAAGCCCAGGGAATCCAGCGCCCCGAACAGATACGCGCAGAACAAGGCCCGCAGCGGATTCCATCTGGCGAAGATAATCAGCGCCACGGCAATCCAGCCCTTGCCGGATGTCATCCCCTCTGTCCAACTGGGGGTATAGGCCAGAATCAGGTCCGCCCCGGCCAAGCCGATCAGCGCCGTGCCGCTGATGACGTACAGATACCGGGACAGCTGCACCCGGATGCCCATCACGTCGGCTGTGGCCGGGCTGTCGCCGATAGCCTTCAGGTGAAGCCCCAGGGAGGTGTAATGGATCAGCAGATGAAGCACAATCACCAGGAAAATGCTGAACCAGGTGAGCACATCCATATGGGCGAACAGCTCGCCGATCACCGGAACCGGCTCCAGAAAGGTCAGGTTCACAAAAGGCGCTTTTCCCGGCAGAGGCTGGCCGCTGATGGACTTGCCCAGATACGCGCTTAGGCCGCTGCCGAACAGGGTCATGGCCAAGCCGGTCATGGCGTGGTTGGCCCGCAGCGTCACTGTCAGGAAAGCGTGCAGCACACCAAGCAGCGCCGTTACTGCTACCGCAGAAATCAAAGTCAAAGCCAGACTGCCGGTGCGGATGTACACCAGACAGGTTACCACAGCGCCCATGAGCATGATGCCTTCGGCGCCAAGCTGGATAATGCCCGCCCGTTCGTTAAGAATCCCCCCCAGCGTGGCCAAAAGAAGCGGAGTGCCGGCGGATACTGCCGCCACCAGCAATTGAACGGAAAAGCTGTACAGGTTGAAGTCGTTCATATGCTTGTCTAAAGCCTCCTTAGTTTTTCCGCAAGCGGAACCGGACCAGCATGTCGCCGGCGATCAGGAAAAACAGAATCGCCCCCTGCAGCATATCCGATATGGATGAGGGCAGTCCGATGGTCTGCACGCTGTAGCCGCCGACGATCAAAGCGCCGAACAGCACCGACGAAACCACGATGCCCAGGGGATTCAGCTTGGCCAGCCAGGCCACAATAATGGCGGTATAGCCATAGCCCGGGGAGATGCCCTGCATCAGCTTGTGAGTGACGCCGGATACCTCGGACATACCGGCGAGACCCGCCAATCCACCGCTGATCAGCATCACAATGAGAATATGGCGTTTGATGTGGATGCCGGCATATTTGGCCGCATTGGGATTGGCGCCGATGAGACGGAGCTCATAGCCCCATTTGGTGTATTTGACCATCAGGAAATAAACCAGTACCGCAATCAGTCCGAAAACCAGGCCGAAGTGGAGCCGTGTTGTCCCCAGCACCGGCAGGGATTGAGCGTCCGTAAACACGGGAGAGCCGGGAAAGTTGAAGCCCTTGGGGTCCTTCCACGGACCGAAAACCACATAGTCCATAGCCAGCAGCGCAACGTAGTTCAACATTAATGAAGTAATAAGCTCATTGACCTGAAAGTAAACCTTGGGCAGCGCTGTAAGCAAGCCCCATACGCCGCCTGCCACAATACTGGCGATCACCATAACCGGTATCGCCACATAGCCGGCCACGCCGGGCATGTAAATGGTGACGGCAGTGGCGGCCATGGCGCCGGCCACAAATTGGCCCTCGGCTCCGATGTTCCAAACGGAAATCCGGTACGCCACGGCAATGCCCAGGCCGCACAGCAGAAGGGGAATGGCCTTCACCAAGGTTTCGGTAAAGCCGTAGCTGGAGCCGAAGGCGCCGCTAAACATTTTGGCATAGACGGTAAGCGGGTTCATTCCGTTGGCCGCAATAAACACGGCACAGGCCGCCAGCGCCAAAATAATGGACACCACGGGAGCCCACCACGGGGTCTTAATAATGGACATATCCAGCTGGAAGCGATATGAAAAGCCTTTCTTCTCCTTCACCGCAGCGGTGTCGGCGATGCCTTGCCGGCTCATACGGCAGCCCCTTTCTCGTGTTTGATACCGGCCATCAGCATGCCGATTTGCTCCCGATTCGCTTCCTCGAAGGTTTGCTCCCCGATGATCTGGCCGTTGTAGATAACCAGAATCCGGTCGGACAGCTGCAGAAGCTCGTCCAGATCCTCAGAAATCAGCAGCACGCCGCTGCCGGATTGCCGCAGCTCCATCAGAAGCTTATGCACACCTTCCGTTGCGCCTACGTCCAAACCCTGAGTGGGGTGAACAGCCACCATCAGCTTCGGGCGGTGGCTGATTTCCCGGGCGAACAGCAGCTTCTGCTGGTTGCCGCCGGACAACTGCTGGACAGGGGCGTCCAAGGAAGCCGTCTGCACATCGAAATTCTCCACCAGGGACTGGGACCAAATGCGGTTTTTCACAGAGCGGAGCATGCCGAAAACAGAATGCTCAGGCGTACGGTACGATTTGAACAGCAGATTATCCACGGAGCCCAAACGGCCGGCAAGGCCGCTTTTCATCCGGTTTTCGGGAACATGGGCAATGCCAGCGTCAATGGCCCCTCTTACAGAAGCGCCTTTTACCCGCTTGCCGTCAAAGCTTATTTCACCATCCCGCCACGGGTGCAGGCCGGTCAGCACCTCGGCCAGCTCCTTCTGCCCGTTCCCGGCTACGCCTGCGATGCCGACAATCTCGCCTTCACGGACATTCAGGGACAGATGGTCCAGCGCCTTGCGCCCATGCTCGGCAAATACGTTCAGGTTCTTCACCTCAAGCAGCCGTTTGCCCTTGGTCGGGGTGCGGGGCTGACGCACAATAGTGATCTCCCGGCCCACCATCAGCTGGGCCAATTCCCGCTCGTTGGTGTCTGCCGTATTCAGGGTGGCGATCATCCGTCCCTTGCGCATAACGGAAATCCGGTCGGATACGGCCAGCACTTCCTTCATCTTATGTGTAGTAATAATGACGGTTTTGCCCTCCTGCTTCATGCGGATCAGGGTGGCAAACAGCTGCTCCGCCTCGCCGGGAGTCAATACCGAGGTGGGTTCATCCAGAATAATGATATTGGCCCCACGGTACAGGGTCTTCACAATCTCCACCCGCTGCTGCTCGCCTACGGACAGCTGCCAGATGGGGCGGTCCACCGGGAACGCAAGTCCAAAATGCTCCGCCAGCTCTTCAATTTCCTTGCATTTGGCCTTCATCCATTTCGTGCCGCGCCAAAAAGACGCCTTTTCGCCAAGCACGATGTTCTCCGCCGCTGTCAGCGTGTGAACAAGCCTGAAATTCTGAAATACCATCCCCACGCCCAATGCGGCCGCATCCTTGGGGGAGCGGATTTTCACCGGCCTCCCGCGAATGATAATGTCGCCCTCATCAGCGCGGTAAACTCCTGACAGCATGCTCATCATCGTGCTTTTGCCGGCCCCATTCTCGCCCAGAAGCGCATGAATCTCACCGACAGATGCCGAAAAATCGACTTGATCGTTTGCGAGCACCGAACCGAACCGTTTTACTATCCGTTTCATCTCGACTGCCTGGTCCAGCATACCGATTTTGGCCCCCTTGAAAGTTCATACACATGGGGAAGACTCCGGTTGGAGCCCTCCCCATTATGCGTTTTTCTAAAATTTACACAAATCTTATCACTTCGGAATAGTACCGTCTATACCTTTTACAAACCAGTTCATGCCGAGAACTTCATCGAGAGTAAGCTTCTTGCCGTCTGCTACCTTGGTTGCGCCGGATTGGTCCAGAATCGGGCCGGTGAATACATCGAAGGTGCCGTCAACAATCGCTTTTTGCTTGTCGGCGATGAGCTTCTTGGTTTCGTCGGAAACCTTGTTGCCGAAAGGAGCCAGGGCTACGGTGTTGTCCTTCATGTCGCCGGAATATTGCTCGGATTTGAAGGTGCCGTCGATAACGGATTTAACAGCCTTCACATAATACGGGCCCCAGTTCCAAACCGGGTTGGTCAGGTAGTTGTCGGGAGCAAAGCGGGACATGTCGGAGTCGTTGCCGCCTGCGAAGGCGCCGCGCTCTTGGGCGGCCTGAATGGTAGCCGGGGAGTCCTGGTAAGCCATCAGCACGTCAGCACCCTTGTCCAAGAGGGAGATGGCGGCTTGCTTCTCGGTAGCCGGATCATACCAGGTGTTGGACCATACGACCATTACCTTAACGGCCGGGTTTACGCTTTGGGCGCCCAGAGTGTAGGCGTTGATGTTATAGATAACCTCGGGAATGGGGAACGCGCCCACATAGCCGATCAGGTTCTTCTTGGTGGCTTTGCCTGCGGCGATGCCGGACAGGTAGCTGGCCTGATAGTTCTTGCCGAAGTAGGTGCTCATGTTATCGGAGGTTTTGTAGCCGGAACAGTGGAAGAACTTCACCTTGGGGAATTTCTTGGCCACGTTCAGGGTGTAATCCATGTAACCGAAGCTGGTGGTGAACACGATATCGGATTCTTGGGCCAGCTGGGTGATAATCCGCTCGGCGTCGGCGCTTTCCGGCACGTTCTCAACGGCCTTGGCCTTGATGCCCAGCTCCTTCTCCATATAGAGGCGGCCTTGGTCATGCTGGTAGGTGTAGCCGCCGTCGCCGGGAGGCCCGATGTAAACAAAGGATACCCGGGGATTCTTGATTCCGGTGGATGCAACCGCCGATGCGGCTGTAGCAGGCGTTACAGTTGAAGCGTTGGATGCGCCCTCTTCTTTTTTCTCGCCGCAGCCGGCCAGGATGGTGGTCAGGCTCAGTGCCGCAGCCAGACCGAGCTTCAAAAAACTCTTTCTCTTCATGGTTCTCCTCCTCGTAGTTAGAAACGAACGAATAACCCGGGTTTCACCGGTTCGCCCCTTCTTATTCCATCAAAACCCGATTCCCCCTGAAAAATCACCGATGAAAGCAATTTTAACATTCGTTCGGTTTTGACCAGCGTTTATCTCATTTTCATTGTGCTTTATGTTAGAAATAATGTCAATACAAAACTTTAGGGTTCAAACAAGTTTCAAATGTTCGTGAAACGAGGATTTTTCACCTGGTTTTACCCTTGACAAAATCCGAACGTTCGTCTTTCCCGCAAATCGAATGAGCAGCTTGACTGCGCGCATATAGAGGAGGAAAACGCTTTCCATTGTCTTAGGAGGAGTATCTTCTACCGGAGGTACTCCGGAACAGTGTGATTCCATTTGGGACTGACTGGAGTGTAACGGGAGGAGTTTAGGCAGGCCGGGTTCGCCTTTGATGCCGAAAGGGGCGGCATTTGATCGGACTCAGATTCCGTTATTTTGCAAAAAAATCGGGCTTCTCCACTTATGCGGACAGAGGTTCCGTTATGCAGAGGAAAATGGCCGATTGGAGGGTAATTGGAGTTCAATAACGGAATGTCGGTCCGCGAAAATCCCGGAATGACGCAAATGCGGCAAATAACGGATCGTGAGTCCGGGTAAATTGCTTCTGACGGCAGCTGAGTACCTCAGATATTAGGCTCCGAATGGGTCCAGACGCCCAAAGCCTCTCCGGATCGCCCGGAGAGGCTTGAGGACTAGCCTAATATAATCGCGGTAGCAGGACGTAATAAGCGATAACCGATAATAATCCCAATGCAACAGACCATACACCCACGGATTTGTTCCCGGCAGCGTAGGCGATAACGCCCATCACCACCGCAGCGGGTCCCAGCACGGCGGGCCAGAACATTAAGGAGCCGATGGCCAGAATGATGGCAATCCAGGCGCTTACCCGGTTCTTGCCCTTGCCTTCTTCCCCCGATCCGGCATCCGTTGCCGGAATCCGCTCCCGGTCGGTCCACTGTCCCAGCCGCGGTGCCATCCCGGAGGAAAACGCCTGTCCCGGCCCCAATTCACCGCTGAATTCCATGTACGAGTCCTCGATGGCTCTGTGGACCGAATCAATGGGCGGATCAGCTTCCCCTGCCGCGCCTCCGGCAGCCAGCTCCTCGCTGAACTCCTCATCATCGTCTATGGAAGTATCGGCGGAATTGGAATCCTTCACCCGTTTGGGTTCTTCCAAGTCCCAATCATTCTCAACATCCATCTCTCGTTGGCCTCCTCCCCTGGGGAGAGGCTCCACGCCATTGCTGACCGCCGGACGGCTGAGAGCGGAATGGCCGGAGCCTCCGGACAATTAAGATTTCGGCTTGAAGGTGTGGCAGCAGGTATTTTTCCCATTCGAAGCATGGTCCTGATGTTCGGTGTCGAATCCCTCACCCGCAAATTCGGCGTCGAATTTGACATTGGCGTGCTGATCCACTTCAATCATGATCCGGTCGGCACCGCATTTGTTCCCTTTGTTCCAAAACGCGCAATTGGAAACGGCACATTTTACGTCGGGCATCGTTATCACCTCCCCAACTCAGTGTGCCCCGGGAACAAATTTAGGGCGCCGCTGAAGCTCCGTTAATTTTCGCCAATGGCTACAAAAAAAAGATGCCGCGGAGGCATCCCTTTTCATTCGTATTCATTCAGTCTAGGCTTATATCTTCTCGCCCTGCATACGGCGTTTGGTAATGTAGTCGGTTTCGTAATAGGTCAGGTCCTCCCGCAGCTCCTCAAAAATCTTGGACAGCTCGATGGTCAGATCCCTGACCAGGCGGCTGGGCTTCTTGCGGAAGCGGATGGCATCCTGGCCCGTGTAGGCATAACGGCCGTCCTCGGAGTAGCATTCGTTCTTGGGGTAGAAGAAATTGTTGACGCAATTATGATAAACGTCGTACAGCACCTTTTCGGAATAGTCCAGATTGAACTGGGGGCGGCGCAGACTGACGCCAAGCTTCTCGTAGGCAACCTCCGAAAACACCAGAAGATGCCGGGTATCCTGGAGATAAGCCCGGTAAAACTCCTCCATGGCCGGATCGGTATCGGTGTTCAGTTGGTCCAGGGAATGATGGTTCAGGAACAGCTCCATCTTGGCAATGGCTTCCTTGAGCTTTACCCGGGTGGTTTCGCATAAATTTTTTACGTTGTCATTGGGCATAACAAAATGTCCTCCTAAGTGGTAATCCGTCAATACTGCCAAGGATGGCGAGGCAGCGCGTCTTCCAGCTCTATCGTACCACAAACGGCAGGGAAGCGGAATCCAAAAAGCCGCCTTTTCTGCATAAAAAGCCCCTCCGGTTCCAACCCTAAGTTTGGACTCAAATTTACGCCCGGCCATGCCGATGCACATAGACTCGAGCGGACGCTTACGAAGTCAGTTTTTGCTGACGCAAAAACTCTAAGGAGGAATTGCAGTGAGGAGACAACTTGTAACCATTGCGGCGCTGGCCCTTTTGGCAGTGCTGCTGTTTCCCCGGGAGGAGAACAGGGGCATCAGGCAGCAGCAGCTGGACGAGGGCAATGTATCGCCGGCCCATGAGCTCAACATCAAGCAATCGCAGGTGGCGGAGGATGTAGAGGCTACCAACGGCTTGTGCCGGAAGCAGTGCGCCGTGGATCTGCGCATCGCGGCGGCGGACCTGGCTGCAAGCGGACCGGGCGCCGCCAGGGAGCGTTTGGCTGCCCTGCAGGCGGAGCATCCCCACATGGCAAGGCTCTATTTCACCATGGGGCCGGAAGACGCCCATATGGACGCTATGCTCGCCGGGAATGTTCCGCCGGAGGTGCTGGCAGAGGCGCAGCCGGAGCTGGATAAGGCTCTCCATATGGCGGCCAAAGGCGGAGAATATCAGTCCCCGGCCATCAATACCCCTGATGGAACCTATTTTGTCATGTCGGGCATGGACCCCGGCGGCAGCCGTTCCGTGGTGACCGCGCTGGTTCGCCAGCATATTTTGGACAAGGTGAAGGAGCACCAGATCCGCAATCTCCGGGTAGTTCCGTATCCGGCGGAAGGCAACTGGAAGATCGAGTCCGTCGATACGGACACCCTGCAGGACGTGAATGTGGACCATCCGGAGGAAAATGAAGGCACCAGCCACTACCACAAGAACCAGGTGGTGGTGAAATTCGCCACCCCGCCTTCGGACGAGGACCTGCAGCGGATCGCCCGTGAGCTTCATGCGGGACCGGCCCAAAAGCTGGGCTACACCTATGTGTTTGAATCCTCCGACATGGAGGCCCAGCAAATGATGGCATACTTCAAGAATTGGAATGTGGAGTATGCGGAGCCCCATTATCTGTATCTGACCAATGACAGGCTGCGGTTTGTCAAATCGGCGGAGGAAACGGAAGGCGGCGAGCGCAGCGCCCTGGACATGAACGGAACTGTGCCCAATGATGCCCTCTATTCCCGGTATCAATGGAACCTGCCGCTTATCGAAACCCTTCAGGGCTGGAATATCGGGCGGGGCAGCCAGGATGTGAAGGTGGCGGTTGTGGATACGGGCGTGGATCTGAACCATCCCGATTTGAAGGACAACCTGCTGGAGGGAACCAATGTGGTTGCCCAGAACTCCCCTCCCCAGGATGACGTGGGCCACGGCACTCACGTTGCAGGCATCATCTCGGCGCTGGTGAATAACAACGAAGGGGTAGCGGGCATGACCTGGTACAACCCCATCCTGCCTGTCAAGGTGCTGGATGCCTCCGGCTCCGGCAGCACCTACGCGGTAGCCCAGGGCATTATTTGGGCGGCGGATCACGGGGCCAAGGTCATCAACTTAAGCCTGGGCAACTATGCCGATGCGCAATTTCTGCATGACGCCATCAAATATGCCTATGACAAGGATGTTGTGCTGATTGCCGCCAGCGGCAATGACAATACGGAGCGGCCCGGCTACCCTGCAGCATATGAAGAGGTGTTTGCGGTAGCGGCGACGGACGCCAAGAAGGACAAGGCCAGCTTTTCCAATTACGGCAATTACATTGATGTGGCCGCTCCCGGCGTCAGCATCCCCAGCACCTATCCCGACAACCAGTATGCCGCCCTCTCCGGCACCTCCATGGCCAGCCCCCATGTTTCCGCGCTGGCCGCCCTGATCCGCTCGGCCAACCCGCTGCTGAAAAACACCGAGGTGATGGAGATCATGCGCAAGTCGGCAGCGGATATCGGCGAACCGGGCAGGGACAAATACTTCGGCTACGGGCTGATCGATGTGGTCAAGGCGCTGGAAATGGCCGATACCAGCCGGATTTCCCTGAGCTATCTGCCGGAATGGCTGTCCCGGCAGTTGGAACGCTGGACAGGGGCTCCGCCCGTTCGATAGGCCATCCACCCCCCCCAAAAGCGAAAAGAAGCTCCGAAGCGATTCGGGTACTTTTGGAGGAGCCCCCGAATGAACAAGCAAATCAGAACAGAGAACGGGCATCCCAGGAGGGGTGCCCGTTTTTTGGCTTGGAAGAAGGCTGCGTTGTGACTTGCTTGTGGTTGGCTTGGTTTGCCTGGTTTGCTTGGTTTGCTTGGTTTGCTTGGTTTGCTTGGTTTGCTTGGTTGGCTTGGTTGGCTTGGTTGGCTTGGTTGGCTTGGTTGGCTTGGTTGGCTTGGTTGGCTTGGTTTGCTTGGTTTGCTTGTGGCTTTGTGGCTTTGTGGCCTGCTTGTGGTTTGCTTCTGGTTTGCTTATGGTTTGCTTGTGTTGCCTTCAGCCGGGTCCGATCCTGGCCCCAGTAAGAGACAGGTGAATCTGCCAAGCTGATGTAAGCGCCAAACAATGTATGCTAACCGTTTATTCGCCGGCGAATTTCCCAAATAGCAATCATGAAATGTATCCTATTCGCTCCATTTTGCCTATTTAACGGAGCTTGAGTGGCATTAGCATACATTTTATGTACGCTAATTGGCGAATTTTATCGGTTTTATGCAAATAGCATACATTTGTTATGCGCTATCATTTTCCTTGCCGCTTACGGAAGGACTAGACCAAAAAAGCCGCCTTTCCCGCCTGACTCGGATCAGGTTGGGAAAGCGGCTTTTTCAGCGTATGAAGAAGAGGCGGGAAAACAGGCGGATTATTCCTTCACTCTGCGGACTGCCCCGTACGCCGCGGAGGAGGAGCTGGCGGCATACAGCCGCAGCAGCTTGCTGGCCTCCTGCTTGACATATTCCAGATGCTCGGCACGTCTCCCCAGCTCCTCTTCGGAAACCTCCAGATGGATCAGCCGCTCCTGGACGTTAATCACAACGGTGTCTCCATCCTGCACTAGGGCGATGGTGCCGCCGTCTGCAGCTTCGGGGCTGGCATAACCAATGGACAGGCCGGCGCTGGCGCCGGAGAAGCGGCCGTCTGTAACCAGGGCCACCCGCTTGAACTTGCCCAGAATCTCGGTGCAGCGGTGAAGCTCCCGCATGCCGGGACCGCCCCGGGGGCCTTCATAGCGGATGATGACGGCGTCGCCCTCCTGGATTTTCCCCTCCTCATAGGCGTGGTCAAACTCCTCCTCGGAGTTGAACACCCGAGCCGGGCCGCTGAACTCCCGGAGCTCCGGAGCCACAGCGGATTGCTTGATAAGACAGCCGTCGGCGGCCAAATTCCCCTTCAGCACGGCGATACCGCCTTCGTTGTCGATGGGCGAGCCGATAAAATGGATCACATCCCGATCCGTCACCTGGGCCTCGGCAATATTGGCGCCGATGGTGCGGCCGGTAACCGTCAGGGCTTCCCCGCGGATCAGGCCGCCCAACTCCTTCATCAAAGCCGGCAGCCCTCCCGCCCGCTGCAGGTCATTGGTGGTGTACTCCTGATTATTGGGGGTAACCCCCGCCAGGAAAGGCACCTTGCGGCTGATCTGGTCGAACAGGTCCAGCGGCAGGGTGATGCCCAGCTCATGGGCAATGGCCGGCAGGTGCAGACAGGCGTTCAGCGAGCCGCCCATAGCCAGAAGCACCGAAATGGCATTTTCAAAAGCGGCCTGGGTCATAATCTTGCTGGGGGTAATTCCTTGGCGCACCAGTTTAACCGCCTGTCGCCCCGCCTCCTCGGCGGCGTCCAGCTGCTCATCGGAGAGGGCCTGCATCCACGAGGTGTACGGCAGAGACATGCCTAGAGCCTCCGACATGCCCTGCATCGTATTGGCGGTGCCCAGGAAGGGGCAGGCGCCGGGGCCGGGATAATACTGGCTGGTGACCTCCACCAGACCTTGCTCATCCAGCTTGCCGTCCAAAAAAGCGCGGCGGGCGGCTTTGGATTCCTTGGGCTTAATATGGTTGGGCATCACTCCTCCCAGCACCACAAGGCTGGGCAGGTTAAGCCGGGCAGCGGCCATCAGCATGCCGGGCACAATCTTGTCGCAGGAGCTTAACACCACCATTCCGTCAAAAATCCCGTGGCCGTTGACCATAATCTCCACGCTGTCGGCAATGGTTTCCCGGCTGGGCAAGGAATACTTCATTCCTTGGTGGCCTTGGGCAATGCCATCGCATACGGCGATAGTGTTGAATTCCAGGGCAACTCCTCCCGCCGCTTCCACTCCTTCCTTCACACGGTCGGCCAGCTGGCGCAGATGCACATGGCCCGGCACAATTTCATTCCAGGAGTTGGCGATGGCAATCACAGGCTTGTCGAGGCTTTTATAGTCCACTCCGCAGGAGCACAGATGCGCTTTCAGGATAGCGCGGGTGAAGGGAGCAATTTCCGAAATGCGGTTTTTCATAGCTTCTCCTCCTAACAGATCATACTGCAATAATAAAAAAATTTTTTTCGTTATTCAATAACGAAAATGTGAATTTTTTTCTTTTTTTCATACGGTTTCGCGAAAGATGTTCCGCAGCCCTTCCTCTATCGTAACCTCATATGCCGATGGTTCACCGGGAAATGGCCTGGCTCACACCTGTTCTTACGCACCCGGAAGAACGTAGCGGAACTGAGCGACTCTTATCGCGGCTTTTGCCGCTTATTCCCCTCTGAAACGGAACTAAGAAGCCCTTATTCCCCGCCGCCGCCTGATTTCCTCCCTATTTTCGCCGCATCAGGGATGTAACGGTTTCTTAGTTCCGCTGATTATCCAAACTCCCGCCTTCACCACCATAAGAGTCGCTCTGTTCCGCAACAGAAGCGAACTTGCCTGGCCGATGCGAAAAAAGGAAGACAAATCCCAGTTTACAAGGGCGCAGGCTTGCGTGGTTGCAAACCAGGTCAGAGGATGATTCGCAGAGCGCGACGCGACAAGATGGGATGGGAAAGGGCGGCCCCCACCACGGGATTTTATACTTTCCTTATATGACAAAAAAACGCCTGCGGATTTACAGGCGTTTGCTGGAGATAACCTCCCGGATTTTCTGCAGATTGTCCAGCGTTTCCTCCTGCCTGGCCAGAGACAGCCCCACGTACAGGGTATCGATGATGCACAGCTGGGCGATCCGCGCGGAGATGGCCTCCGTCCGAAAGGAGGTCTCCCGGGTGGAGCTGTAGAGCTTCACATCCGCCAACTGGGCCAAAGAGGATTTGGTGTAGCTGGTGATAACAATGATTTTGGCGCCGGTTTTGTCCGCCGCCTTCACTACCTCAATGAGATCCTTGCTGCTGCCCGAGTGGGAGATGGCCAGCACTACGCTCTCCGGGCCCAAAAGGGCCGCCGTGGTCAGCTGCAGATGGGGATCGGAGTGCATAACGCAGCTGATTCCCGCCCGGATAAACTTATGGTAGGCGTCCATGGCGATGGGCGCAGAGCCTCCCACAGCGTAGATGCACACGTTCCGGGCCCCGTTCAGAAGCCGGACCGCCGCGTTTAAGGACTCCGTATCCAGAAGCTGGAGCGTGTCCGTAATCCCGATAATATTGGAGGTAAACACCTTGCGGGCCACCTGGGCCATGTCGTCCTCCGGCAGCACCTCCTCATGGATGTTCTGCACGGGCTGCTCCACCATTTCCCCGGCCAGGGAAATCTTCAGCTCCTGGTAGCCCTTCATGCCAATCAGGCGGCATAACCGGAAAATAGTTGCCTCAGCGCATTGGGTGACCTCCGCCAGCTCGGTAATGGACAGATGGACCACATCCTGGGGCTGGGCCAAAATATGGTCGGCCACCGCTCTAACCTTGGGAGGGAGATCCTTGTATACTGCCTGTATCCGCGCCAGGCCGCTGTTTGGAGAACGGGCTTTCACAGTCTTCACCGCCTAGTGCGTGGGATAGGGTAAAATTCATTTTTGTTCCGATGAGGATCATTATAAAAAAATTTTTTTCTTTCGGCAATAAATAGATGAAACCAACCCTACCGTCTCTCGCCTGAAAAAAAGAAACGGCTCCCGGCTGCATCGCCGAAAACCGTTTCCGGATTCTTCGCATCAATGGAAAGTTTGCCGTAAGCCGGGTTCTGTACCTCGGGTGGTGATAACGGGGATTACCCTCCCACCAATGAGGCGACAATCATCTATCTAGGCCGTACATTGCTGCACGGCTCAAGCGACCAACCCGAACGCGCCTCGGGCTAAGGCTGGGGCGCGAAGCCCCTCGCGTTCCTCTAGGTCTTGCTCCGGATGGGGTTTACCAGGCGCTATGTCACCATAGCCCCTCGTGGTCTCTTACACCACGGTTCCACCCTTGCCTGTGCGGTCCGCTTCCGAAGAAGCGGCGCCATCGGCGGTCCGTTTCTGTGGCACTATCCTTCAACTCGCGCTGACTGGACGTTATCCAGCATCCTGCCCTGTGGAGCCCGGACTTTCCTCCCGCGGCTTAAAGCCGCCGGCGATTGTCTGTCAAACTTTCCGTTGCATTCTGTAGTATACAGGCTTAGCCGCCGAAATACAACCCGCAGAATTTTGCAGCAGCAGCCAATGGCAGGGTCCGCCAGTGCCGGACCAGTTCTAACAGAAGCCACGGCCCTTATCCGGCTCAAAAGCAGCCGTTTAAAAATCTAACGGAAGCAAGCGCCGCTATATGCCGGAAAACAGGCCCTTTCAAGCCCGCAGGCCCGAAATAGCGGAGCTGGCCGCCGTTAGATTTTCCGTCAGGCTTTCTTCAGCGGAATAGCGGCGCTCACCGCCGTTAGGAATTCCCGCTCCCGCCGGTTAAGTCCCGCCATGCAGCAGCTGCCCCAGCGTCCTCCGCATTCACCCCTGCAGCTTGTTGCTCCCGGACTGCGCCGCATGCCCGATATTGTCCAGTTCCTCCTTGGCATCCCGTACGATGCACTTCAACACAATCCCGAGCACCAGGGAAAATACCGCGGACAAAAAGAACATGGCAAATAAAATCCCGTTCTTGACAAAGTTGCCGTTGCTGAACTCAAAAATCTGGTCGGACACTGCACCTTTGAAGAAAATTCCCAAGGAGATGATAAAGCACAGCCCGGCAGCGGCAAAAAGAATATGGGCCATCCGGTTCGTCCGTTCAAAGTACCGCATCGGAACAACCTCCATCCTGCTGGAATCGGGCAAAAGGCCCGCCATCATTCTATGCGGACAGCCCGGCTGATATGGCAAACCGCCGCTATACGAACCGGAAAACCTCCGTATCCACCGATGACGGAACCGCCACTGTATCCCATTTCTTCTCCTGGAACCGCCGGTTCAGGAAATCGGCTACTCCCGGCTTCATGATCTTCTCCACATTATGGCCGGGATCAATAACCGCCAGCCCCGCTGCCAGCGCGTCATGAGCCGCATGGTAGTCCACATCCCCCGTAATCAACACATCCGCGCCCGCAAACAGGGCATGGCGGATGTAGCGGCCTCCGCTGCCTCCCAGCACCGCAATTTTGCGGACCTGCCGGTCCGGGTCTCCCACAAGCCGCAGGGCAGCCACGCCAAATGCCTGCTTCACCCGCTCTGCAAGCTCGCCCAGGGTGGAGCCCTGCGGCAGCTTGCCTATCCGGCCCAGACCGAAGGCGCGCCCCTTCAGATCCATGGGATACAGGTCATAAGCCACCTCTTCATAGGGATGGGCCTTCAGCATGGCGGTTACCACCCGCTTTTCCACACTTTCCGGGACAATGGTTTCCAGACGGATTTCCTCCACCTGCTCCAGTTGGCCGGCTTCCCCGATAAACGGCTCCGCCCCCTCTTGAGGCAGGAAGGTTCCCTTGCCTTCGATGTTAAAGGAGCAGTTGCTGTATTTGCCGATCCATCCGGCCCCCGCTCCGAACACAGCCTGCTGCACCTTCCCGTGATGGTCCTTGGGCACAAACACCACCAGCTTCTTCAGCTTTTCCGTGTGGACCTCCTCCAGATGAGTCAGCCCTTCCAGTCCCAGCGCTTCGGCCAAAAGATCATTGACCCCGCCCTCGGCCACATCCAGATTGGTATGGGCGATATAAACGGCGATATCATGCTTGATCAGCTTGGCGTACAAGCTGCCTGCAGGGGTATCCGTGCGCAAATGGGCGATGGGCCGGTACATGATGGCATGGTGGGCAATAATAAGCTCAGCCCCCTCGCGGATGGCCTCGTCCACCACCTCATGGGTTACATCCAGCGCCACCAGCACCTTGCGGATCTCCTTTTGCAGGGAGCCCAATTGCAAGCCGATGCTGTCCTCGGGCTGGGCATAATGCTTGGGCGCCAGCTCCTCCATCAGTTGAATAACGGTTTGTCCTTTTGCAAACATGCCGTCAGCTCCTTCAGTCTCTTGATCTCCTCCAGGACCTTCAAGCGCTTTTGCCGGGCCTCCTCCAGCTCCGAGCCGGCCATGGACCGGGCCACCCGCTCCAGCTTGGCAGTTTCCCGCCGCCACTTTTCCAGGAATACCGGCTCCGCTTGCTTCAAGAGATACGGTCCGAAGGCCAGCCAATCCGCTTCGCCCAGAACACCGAATCCCGCCAGCTCCCGCTCCCGGTACAAATCCGCCTCCGCCGCGGCTCCATCCTCTACCTCAATCGCAGGATAAGCGGACAGAATTTCATAAATTTTGCCGTCTTCCTCCAAAATCTCCTCGCCAACCAAAAGCCAGCCGTTCTGCCGCAGCCAGATCCGGACCAGTTGCTCGCCCACATTGGGCTGGAGGATCAGATGGCGCACACCGCTGAGCTTGCCCTTGACACGCCCTGCCTCCAGAATCTCGGCGATCAGGGCGCCGCCCATGCCGGCAATGGTTACGGTATCCGCTTCCCCCGGGTCCAGCACATCCAAACCGTTGCCTTGGCGGGCCTCCACAAGGCTGCCCAGGCCTGCTGCGGCAATTTGGCGTTTGGCCGCCGTGAGCGGCCCTTTGTTCAGCTCCCCGGCAATGCCGCGGGCAATCCTGCCGTTAAGAGCCAGAAACGCCGGCAAAAGCGCATGGTCCGAGCCAATATCCGCCAGACGGCTGCCCGGCTTCACCTGGGCGGCAATCGCCCCCAGGCGTTTTGACAATAGTATCATCTACATAACCCACTCTACCCATTTTTTTCGCAAAGCGAACAGTACACCGCCGCCGACGGCAAGCTTCGCGCCCAACAGGAGCTGCAGGACGGCATCATCCAGATTGGTCCAGATAAAGCCGTACAGCTCCCCTCCGAACCAGCACAGCACACCGGTCAGAAACAATACGGCGGAAATCTGCTTATTCACATGATGGAGCAGCCAGGCCAGCCAGCACAGCACCAGACTGAGGGGAACCCAGGAGAGCTCCACTCCGATCCAGTCGATATCCGTTATATTGTGCCGCAAAACAAAGGCGTAAATCAAGAGCAGGACAATCCATCCGGCAAAATGAAACACCGGAAATTGGGCGGCAATGCCCGTCAAAATCCAGAGCATGCCGCAGAGGGCCACTACAAAAACCAGCGGCACACTGCCTGCCTCCCTCACATTCAGAAGATAGATGCCGCCGAGCAAGATGATTCCTGAAGCGCCTCCGAAGCAAAGACAGGACACAAAAGGCTGCTTCACCCGCTGGGCCGCGCCCAGCAGGTACAGGGTCGCTGCCAGCAGCCCAAGAACCCCGGTTTGCATCCAGAATGAAAAAGATGTAAAATGAAGTCCAATAAAGGAAATGATTCCCGTTATCCCAATAACTGCAAGCCAGGTTTTCCAGTTGCTGTTGCTGACCGCCTTTTGCGAAATGCCCATTACGGTGGGGCCTTCCACTTCCCGGTCATCCATATACAAATTCAGCAGAAAATCGCAATAATGCTCCGGCAGAAGCTTGCTTCTCCGCCATTTATCGATTTCCGCCACTATAATCTGAACCTTGTCCTGATCCATCTTCCATCACCCCAGCCGATTCCTGATACAATCTTTACCTTATATCGGCTCCCGAAGGCAATTTTTTTACGAAAATGCAGTGTACTCTACAAAGAAAGCCCCGCCGCTTCAGGCAGGGCCAACATCAGCTTCTATTCCAGGAAATCCTTCAGCCGTTTGCTGCGACTGGGATGGCGGAGCTTGCGCAGCGCCTTGGCTTCAATCTGGCGAATCCGCTCACGGGTAACGCCGAAGACCTTGCCCACTTCCTCCAGGGTCCGTGTCCGTCCGTCATCCAGACCGAACCGGAGCCGAAGCACATTTTCCTCCCGCTCGGTAAGGGTGTCCAGCACATCCTCCAGCTGTTCCTTCAGAAGCTCATAAGCGGCTGCATCCGCCGGAGCCAGAGCCTCCTGATCCTCGATGAAGTCTCCCAGATGGGAGTCGTCTTCCTCGCCGATGGGCGTTTCCAGGGAAACCGGCTCCTGGGCGATCTTCATAATCTCCCTCACCTTATCCGTGGACAGCTCCATCTCCTTGGCAATTTCCTCCGGGGTGGGCTCGCGTCCCAGCTCCTGCAGAAGCTGCCGGGAAACGCGGATCAGCTTATTGATGGTCTCCACCATATGTACCGGTATCCGGATGGTTCTAGCCTGGTCGGCTATAGCCCGGGTAATCGCCTGGCGAATCCACCAAGTGGCATAGGTGCTGAACTTGTAACCCTTGGTATGGTCAAACTTTTCCACGGCTTTGATCAAGCCCATGTTCCCTTCCTGAATGAGGTCCAGGAACAGCATGCCGCGGCCAACATACCGCTTGGCAATGCTGACCACCAGCCGGAGATTGGCTTCCGCCAGCCGGCGTTTGGCTTCTTCGTCGCCGTTTTCGATCCGTTTGGCCAAACCGACCTCATCTTCTGCGGAGAGCAGCGGCACGCGGCCGATTTCCTTCAGATACATCCGGACAGGGTCATTGATCTTGATGCCCGGGGGAAGGGACAGGTCATCGTCGAAATTAAATTCATCATGCTCCTGATCGTCGTGGGACAGAGGCGGCATGTCGTCCTCTTCGGATTCATTGCCTACCTCAATGCCCAGTTCGGAGAGCTGCTCGAAGAAATCGTCTATTTGTTCCGGGTCCTGATCGAAGGGCGACAGGCGTTCCATGATGTCCTTATACGTAAGTGATGAGCGCTTTTTGCCCAGTTCAATCAGCTGTTCCTTCACCTGGTCCAAGGTTAGTTCTGACTCGAGCTCCGTGTGTTGATCGTTCGCCATTTCTCCTACTCCCTCCTCCCTAGAATCATTCGCGTCAATAACCTTTGAACGAGTTCAATTGCTTTTCTAGGGCCTGAATATCTTTTTTCACTCTTGCGATGTCTTGCACAATACCGCCCAGCCGCCGCGCCGCTTCCAGCGGGTCATGCAGGCCTTCGGCTTCCGCGCGTTCCTTCTCCAGCTGCTGCAGCCGCGGATAAAGCTTCAGATAGCCGATGTAATCGGGAAGCGCCCGCAAAGCGGGCTGCGGATCGGTCATGGACAACGAGGCTGCCGCACGTTCCAGCGTCTCGTCCTCCAGTCCCGCCATAAATTTGCTGATGTCCGGCTCATTGCCTTGTGCATAATAGGCATATAAATAAGCGGCAAGAGCCGCGTGAAGCTCTGTGGCAAACCCGTCTCCCAGCTCCTCCTGGACCTTCAGGGCCGCCTCCCGGTCATTAAGCATAGCTGCAAGCAGGGCTATCTCTGCATGCTCATGGGCGGGAAGAACAGATACTTTATTCCTGTTGTTTCCATTATTCCTAATATTATTCCACGAATTGTCCGGATTATCCCCAGGCTCCCGTTTTTTCAGAAGTTCCTGCCGGTATCCGTTCATCTGCTGGGTCAGATTGTCCGCCGCATAGGGGAATTCCGCCGCCAGCTCCTGGATATAATGCTCCCGCTGATACGGAGCGTCCAGCTCCGCCACCAGCCTCAAGGCGGCTTCAATGTACCGGAAGCGCCCGTCCACATCCGTCAGATTGAAATTTTTGCGGATGTATTGCAGCTTGAACTTGGTTGCCGTCAGCGCGCCTTCAATAATCTCCCGGCGGAACCGCTCTCCGCCGTGCTGGGTAATGTACTCGTCGGGGTCCTGCCCCCCCGGCAGCCAGGCTACCTTCACGTGGAAGCCTTCCTTCTCCAGGAGCTCAATGCTCTTAAAGGCTGCTGCCTGTCCGGCTGCGTCCCCGTCGTAGCAAACCAGGGCTTCATCCGCATTGCGTCTCAGCAGTTGGGCATGCTCCCGGGTCAGGGCCGTGCCCATGGACGCCACCCCGTTCTGAATGCCGGCTTCCCACACCTTAATGGCATCCACATACCCCTCCAGCAGCACCACTGTGCGCGACTTGCGGATCTGGGGCCGGGCTTGGTGGAAATTGTAAAAGTTGCGGCTTTTGTTAAAGAGAGGGGATTCCGGACTATTCATATACTTAGGCTGAATGTCCCCCATGGCCCGCCCGCCGAAGGCAATAATCCGCCCCTTCTGGTCATGGATGGGAAACATGATCCGGTCGCGGAATTTGTCGTAATAGCCCGACCCTTCCCGGTGGGAAAGCAGGCCGCCCTTCTCCATCAACGCCGGGTCAAAGCCCCGCTTTTCGAGAATTTCCGCAAGCTTGTCCCTCATGTTGGGGGAATACCCCAGTTGGAAGGTTTCAATGATGCGGTCATTCATCCCCCGGCTCCGCAAATAATCCAGCGCCTGTTTGCCTTGCTCCGTGTTCAGCATAATGTAATTATAGAACTTCGCCGTAAACTCGTAGGCGTCATAGAGTGCCTTGGCTTCCGCCTGCTCCTTGGTCTGCTCCGGCGTTACCGGAGCCCAGTCCACCGGGATATGCGCCTCCTCCGCCATCTGCCGCACCGCTTCGCCGAAGCTTAGCCCCTCCACTCCCATAATAAAGTGGATGGCATTGCCTCCCGCGTGGCAGCCGAAGCAGTGATAAATCTGCTTCTCCGGCGTAACGGTAAATGACGGGGATTTCTCCGAATGGAACGGGCACAGTCCCTTGAGATAATGGCCCTGCTTCGACAAATGCACATGACGGCCTACTACGTCCACAATATCGTAAGCCTTCAGAACAGCCTCGATCACCTCATCGGGGATACGTCGGTTCAAAGCATAACCACCTTCATTCCAATTGACAAGTATTACTTATTCGCTCTCCCGGTTTATTTTCCTGCAAGGATTGCAAAAGTTTTGTCAAAGAATGTAGAAATCGTTCCCGGTCCTGTGCGGTAAAAGGCTTAGGTCCTTTGCCGTAATGTCCGCTTCTTCGTTTTTTGGCGTGCTCATGGCGGCTTTCCAGCAGAAAATCGATATTTTCATCCGTGTATTCCTGCCCCCGGTTGGAAAGCACAAAAGCGCGCTTGGCCAAGCCGATGGTCGCCAAACCAAAATCCTGCGTCACCAGAATGTTGCCGGGCGCCAGATGATTGGCAATATACAAATCTGCCGACTGATCCGACCGGTCTACCTGCACAACAGTTACGCCGGGCTCCTCCGCGAGCCGGTGATCCAGAGACGCCACCATCAGCACATGGGCTTGAAACCGGCGGGCAGCCTGAATAATCTCCTGCTTCACGGGACACGCGTCGGCGTCAACGACAATGGCAAGCGCCATGCTCAACTCTCTCACCGCCTTTAGGATTGGCAGCACTTCCGTAATATTATATACGATGGGGAAATAAAAAATCCTGCCTGCACCACAAAAAAGCTTGACTAACGGAGCGGAATTCGTTCCATGATAATCCCCGCCGTTTCCTCCACCGCTTTGTTGGAGACATCGATGACCATACACCCCAGCTTCTTCATGATCGCCTGGGCATGAGCCAGCTCCTCATTGATCCGCTGCACCTTGGCATAGATGGCCTCCTCGCCCAGTCCCAGCGCCTTCAGCCGCTCCTTGCGGATTTCGTTCAGCTTTTCCGGGGTGATGGTAAGGCCGACAATTTTGCTTGGATTGACGGTGAACAGCTCCCGGGGCGGCACCAGTTCCGGCACCAGGGGAACATTGGCGACCTTGTAGCTTTTGTGGGCCAGAAACATGGCCAACGGCGTCTTCGACGTGCGGGAAACCCCCGCCAGGACAATATCCGCCTTGATCACGCCGGTGGGGTCCCGGCCGTCGTCGTATCTTACGGCGAATTCCACTGCCTCCACCTTGCGGAAATAATGCTCATCCAGCCTATGGATGATTCCGGGTTCGTGGCGGGAGCGCTGGTCCAGCGCTTTTTCCAGACTGGTGATAATGGGGCCCAACAGATCAATGCAGATGACCTGGCTTTGGGTGGCCCGCTCCAGCAGGTAGTCGCGGAGCTGGGGTATCACCAGCGTGAACACAATCACGCCGCCGCAGGAAGCGGCATCCTTGATAATCTGGTCGATGCCTTCGGGCGTATGTATAAAAGGCCGGCGCTTCAATTCAATGACAGTCGGCAGAAACTGGACAATGGCCGCTCTGACCACGGATTCCCCCGTTTCCCCGGCAGAATCGGAAACCACATAGACATACTGGACTTTTCTCCTATTGGACAAGGTTGATCACCCTCCCTTTCGCTTAACTAAAGCCTAAAAAAGCTCCCGCTCCTGCGTCTGCCGGCAAGCTGCCAAGCACAGGAACAGGAGCCGCGTCATTCACGGTTCCACCCTTTATTTGAAAGCGGCATCGGCCAGAATCGTAACAAATTCACGCTTTCCTGTCAAACCCCATTATTCGATGCCGTATTTGTCCATCTGGTCGAGAAAGCTGCGGGATTTCCACTTGGTTTCCACATACATGTCCATCATCCCGCGCATACAGCGCTTTAATTGCGCTTCCGTGACAGGCTTGACGTCAATTCCCCCCAAGCGCCGCAAATCCATGCTGCGGAACAGGCGGAGCAGCTTCAGGGTACCCGGTCCCAGGATGATGGCCTGGGGGTCCCTGGCCCGGCAGCGCGGGCAAAGAATCCCTCCCGCCGCAATGCTCAAGGCCATTTCCCCCTCCTTGCTGCCGCAGGAGACGCATTGATCCAGCTCCGGCATGTAACCGGACAGCACCAGCATGTTCATCTCCATAATGTGGGCAATGATATGGGGCGGCTTATCGTCGGCGATGCCCCTTAACGCGGCCAACAGCTGCTCGAACAGCGGGGCGTTGGGCTCCATTTCCCCGGTGAGCTTCTCCACCATTTCCGCTATATAGGCGGCATACGCCCCCTTCATCAGATCCTCCCGGAGCTTGTGGAAGGAGTCGGTAATTTCCGCTGCGTTCAGGGTCCCCATGTGCGCATTTTTGTAGATGACAAACTCTCCGTATGTAAAAAGCTGCGTGACAGCCCCATGGCGACTCTTCAGCTTCTTGGCCCCCCGGGCCATCACGCTCATTTTTCCGGCTTCCCGGGTATATACCGATATAATCTTATGCCCTTCCCCGTAGTCCATGCTCCGGGCGACAATTCCTTCTACCTTATACAGCATGGGCCTCAGCTCCTAACGCTTGGCTGCCCCGTGTTAGACCACCGCTTCTCCCTCTTCCTGCTCCTGCGGCTCCTCCACCGGCAACGTGCTTTCCGCAGGCATCAGCATCTCCTTGTACAGCAGGTACGCATTCACATCTCCCGTCATCGAAAAATAGTTCCAAGAGAAGTCTCTCATCTGTACCATCCCCTCCTACAGTCTGTGAATTGCCCCACATATGTAGGATAGGAGAAAAGGGGTGAATCTATCCGAAGCAAGTACTGGCAGGGGGTCGAATCCCCCCTTCCCCCTTTCGCCAAAGGGGGGAGACTTGGGCGCTGCCGCCCCAAGACCCCGGCAAGGGTGCGGTTCGTCCCGGGTGGGCCGTCTTCGATGGGGGGTGGGTGGCAGGAGCGCTTCCGTTCCCCTGGAAGACCGATTGCCCCCTTTGTTGGCGGGGCAACCGGTCTTGAGGGCGGGAACACGCTGGAGGTTTGGCGTTCTTCGCCGCGTGATGCCCGTGGTGGTGCAGCGGTGGCCGGGTGAGAGGGACGATGGAGGGGGAGCCGCCTCACGCTGCCGCATGAAGCTCACGGTTTAAACCTTAACCCCCTAAACCCAAAACCTCAAACCCTTCGCTCACATCGCTTTGCTGGTTCGCTCTCCGGCCGCTTCCGCTTCGCCCGGCCGGACTTCAAACCAAACCCCTTAACCCCAAAACCCCTTTTCGCTCACTCCGCTTTGCTGGTTGGCTCTCCACCCTTCCCTAACGGCGGTGAGAGCCTCTATTTGCCCCAAAAAGAGGGGTTGCGAAATCTAACGGAAGCAGGAGCCCTTATTGGGCCAAAAATGGGCTTGCGACGGGGCTTTTGGCCCACATAGCGGCTGTGGCCGCCGTTAGATTTTCTCAAGCGGCATTTTCGCCGAAATAAAGGCTTCCATCGCCGTTAGAAGCGGTTCGCCAGCTCAATATAATCAATGGCCCGGTTCAGCCGGATGTTCCAATCCACTCCTCTCACCTCCTGATCACAATTTTAGGAATGTGAGGATGGAATGTCCTCTCCTCTGCCACTTAAAAATGAGAGGACTCCATGCATTTATTCGCATTAGCCAGGCCGTGTCTGAAAACCCGCTTGAGGCATCTTTCACCGCCTTTTCGCCCCTTGCTTCGTTACCTTTGCTTGATGTCCCCCCCCCGGTGAACTCACGCAAAAGTGCCTTGCCTGGAACGAAAATTCGCCAAAATCTGTTCCCCTTGGAGTTATCAGACACGCCCTATTTGCCGTCAGCTCCTTAGTCGTGCCGGAAGCCCAGGTCCTTCAGCACCCGGTCCTGGTTGCGCCAATCCTTTTTCACCTTGACCCACAGCTCCAGGAAGCATTTGTTGCCCAGCAGCTTCTCGATATCCAATCTGGCCAGCCTGCCGATTTCCTTGAGCAGCGCGCCGTTTTTGCCAATGATGATGCCCTTCTGCGAGTCCCGCTCCACGAAGATGACAGCGGAGATATGCACCAGGCCATTCTGCTGCACCTTCATATCCTCGATGGTGACGGCGATGGAATGGGGAATTTCCTCCCGGGTCAGATTCAGGATTTTTTCCCGCACCAGCTCGGCGCACACGAATTGCTCCGGATGGTCCGTTACCTGGTCCGCGGGATAATACATGGGCCCCTCGTCCAAGTAGCGCACCGCCTGCTCCAGCAGAATGTTGACGCTGGTGCCTTGCTTGGCGGAGATGGGCACGATTTCGGCAAAGGGGTACAAGTCCTTGTATTGCACGATGATCGGCAGCAGCTCTTCCGGCTGCACCTTGTCAATTTTGTTCATCACCAGAATAACGGGAGTTTTGACCTGCTTCAGCCGTTCGATAATATACCGGTCTCCGCCGCCCAACCCTTCGCTGACATCCACCAGAAAGAGGATGGCGTCCACCTCGTTTAAGGTGCCCTCCGCCACCTGCATCATATAATTGCCCAGCTTGGACTGGGGCTTATGAATGCCCGGTGTGTCCAAGAAGACGATCTGGGCGGTGTCGGTGGTATACACGCCGTGAATTTTGTTGCGGGTGGTCTGGGGTTTGTCCGACATAATGGCTACCTTCTGACCCACCACCCGGTTCAACAGGGTGGATTTGCCCACATTGGGGCGCCCAATAATGGCCACAAACCCGGATTTAAAGCCTTTTGGCATATGCAAAATTCCTCTCGTGGTCAATTTGGCGGTGAGTTTCCGTCATTCCTTGAAATCTCTGGAGGTGAAGGCTCCCGGCAGCAGCTCCGCTACAGTTGTCTCCTGGATGTCGCCCTTCAGGTTGGTCAGATAAACCGGCATGTCCGGACCGCACAGCTCGCTTAGCACCTGCCGGCAGATGCCGCAGGGCGAAACCGGCTCCTCCGTGTCGGCGATAACGGCAATGGCCTTGAAGCTGCGCGGGGCAAGACCGTCGGCTACGGCGCGGAAAACGGCTGTCCGTTCGGCGCAGTTGGTTGGGCCGTAAGCGGCGTTTTCAATGTTGCAGCCATGATGGATATGCCCGTTAGAGTCCAGCAGCGCCGCTCCCACCTGAAAGCGGGAATACGGAACGTATGCTTTTTTGCGGGCTTCCGCCGCTTCTTCAATCAGCTTTTGTACAAATTCGGGGACTGCCATACGATTCATCCCTCCGTCATTATTGGTGAAGTGTGATGCCCATTCCATTCCCTACCTGCCCAGGAAAAAGGCCAGCACCGTCAGCACCGCTCCCAACAGGCCGCCTGCCAGAATCCCCGCCAGGGAGCGCCCCTGCTTCTCATAGAGCATCACTAGAAACATGCCGCACATGACCAGGGCCAGCAGCCCGATTAACGTGTCGCCGCTTTTCAACGTGATTAGTGTTCCCAATGAAACCGCCAAGGCCATCCACAGGCTGGGCTTCAGCTGCCCGTTGGCCCGAAAGCGGGTGCGGACCACGATAACCGCCAGCGCCACCAGCGTCAGATAGAGCCAGACGGAGCCGATGGACAGCGGCATCTCCGGATGGCGTCTGTGCCGAATCCACTGCTCCACCGGCGGGTAGAACACCGCCACTCCCACAGCGGCGGCAAAAACCGCCGTCACCAGCACCGCGGCGGCTGCCACATCCTTGGCGATTTTGGCCAGGGGGTGCAGGTCGGGCATGGCGAGATCGACGGTTTTTTCGATTCCGGTATTGATCAGCTCCGTGACAATCACCAGCGTAATTGCCAGCAGCAGAAGCAGGATATCGGTCCGCGGCAGCCGAAAAAACAAAGCGGAAACCAGCACGGCAAAGGACGCAAAAAAATGGAACTTCATATTCGGCTGCGTCGACAGGGCGTACTGGATGCCTTCGTAGGCATGGCGCATGCTTTTTAACCAGCGGACCAAAGGATTCAACGGGTGATCCCTGCCTTCGCCAGAATCTCTTCCTGCTTCCCGAACATGATTTTTTCGTCTTCCTCCGTCATATGGTCATAGCCAATGAGATGCAGGAAGCCGTGAACGAACAAAAATCCGATCTCCCGTTCAGCCGAATGCCCGTATTCCTCCGCTTGGGCCAAGGCTTTGGGGATGGAGATCACAATATCCCCCAAGGGCTCCGCCAGAAGCTTCTCCGGCTCCTCCTCGAACTCCTCCAGCGTATCCTCCCCGCCGTCCAAGAGCCCCAGCTCCGCCATCTCCTGCAGCATCTCCAGCTCCACTTCCTCCAGATCCTCCTCATCGTAATAAATGGGGGGCTCGTCCTCGGAGGACTCGGACATGGCAAAGGACAGCACATCCGTCGGCTTGTCGATGCCGCGGTAATCCCGGTTCAGCTGGCGGATGGTCTCATCGTCCACAAAGGACAGGACCACTTCGCCGGACTCCACCTGCTCCTGCTCGCCGGCCAACCGGAGCAGCTCCTCCAGCTTTTGGACCAAAGCAGGCGTAATCTCGTACTCATCCTGTTCATTGATGCATTCCAGATATAGATTCAAGGGAGATCATCCTTTTTCTCTAAAATACTGTCATTATGTTTGCCGGTTCGTATCGGGGGCTCCCCCAAAAGTAATCGGAATAAGCTTCAGAGAATCACTTCACTTTTGGGGGTCAGTTTTAGGAATATCCGCCGGATACTCGATGCGGGAGTGGAAGATGCCCAGCAGCGTTTCATTCAGGGCTTTGGCCACCGTATCCAGCTCCTTCAGCGTCATATCGCATTCATAGAACTGCCCGTCATCCAGGCGGTCCTTAATAATTTTCTGCACCAGGGAATCGATCTGCTCCACTGTCGGATTGCGCAGGGAGCGCACCGCCGCCTCCACACTGTCGGCAATCCCCACAATGGCGGATTCCTTGGACTGGGCCTTGGGACCGGGATAGCGGAAGTCCTCCTCGCGGATTTTATCCGCCCCTTCCTCACCCGCCTGCTTCAACGCCTTGTGGTAAAAATATTTCAGAAACGTGGTGCCGTGATGCTGCTCGGCAATATCCCGAATCTGCTTGGGCATCTTATATTCCTTCAGCATTTCCACTCCGTCGCGGGCATGGGCCACAATGATGGAGGTGCTTAAGGACGGCGCAATACTGTCGTGGGGGTTCTCGATATTCTGCTGGTTTTCAATAAAATAGCTGGGCCGTTTGGTTTTGCCGATGTCGTGGTAGTACGAGCCTACCCGGCACAGGAGCCCGTCGGCCTTCACCGCCTCCGCCGCTGCTTCCGCCAGATTGCCCACCATAATGCTGTGATGGTAGGTGCCCGGCGTCTCCGTCAGCAGCTTCCGCAGGAGCGGGTGATTGGGATTGGACAGCTCCACCAGCTTCAGGGGGGACAAAATGCCGAAGGCGGTTTCGAACACCGGCATCAGCCCGATGACGAAGATGGCTGTGATCAGCCCCCCTGCAATAGTAAAGGCGCTGGCAAAGGCAATGTCCTTCACCGTATAGTGGCTGTCCAGCAGGAACAGGATCAGCATTCCTACCAGGCCGAAGAGGGAGACAATGGTGCCCGCCTTCAGAATGGAGGAGCGCTGGCTGGCCTTATGCAGGGAGTAAACCGCCGCAAAGCACATGACAATGGCCAAAAACCCGTACCGGAAGTCAAACAGAAACTCCGGCTGGTTATTGAAGATAACGCTGGCCACCACGCTGGTCAGCACGGAGAGCAAAAAAGCCAACCGGTCATTCATCAAGAGCACCAGCAGCATGGTTCCCAGGGATACCGGCGCCAGGAATCCGATAAACGGGTAATCCAGGGTTTGGCCCAGAGCCACCAGCTTCATCACCAGGTAGTTCACAAACATAATGGCCCCCAGCATCAACAGCTGCGCATTGTTGCGGCTGCCGGGAGAGCCGCTGTGCTCCAGGTACGCGTACAAGCCCACCATAATAAGGGCCACCATCAGCCAGAGGCCAATCTGGGGCCAGTGGGTGCCTTTATCCTTCAGCAGATCCAGCTTGGCCAACCGCTGGTAAATCTCCTCGGTAATCATATCCCCCCCTTGGACGATCACATCCCCTTTGTCAATGGTAACAGTGGGGGTGGCCTCCCGGGCTTCCGCCTTGGCCTTGTCCGTGGCGTCCGCATCGTAGAAGGAATTGGGGGTAATGGCAAAGCGGGCGATTTCCTGAACCAGCTCCCGCTGCGTATTCTTCGTCAGGTTGGAGGAATTAACCAGCTCCGTCACCTTGGAGCGGGCCGTTGCCGCATCCGGAATCTGCTCGTTCATCAGCTTCTGGACAATCTCCTGGGTGACCGGCTGCATGGCGATCAGGTCCTCTTTGGAGAGAAGCGGCAGCTTGTAATACGCCTCCTCGGGAATTTTGTAGATCTGCTCCTTCATTTTGGCCCCGGTTTCCTCCTGAAGCTTGGCGCCGTACAGGCTGTTGCGCCCCATGCCGCTTACCGTCTGCTGGATGAAATCATTCATCACCGACGGAAAAACATCCTTGTACAGGCTGGTTTTGGTTTCCTGGGCCAGACTGGAGTTGGCGTTGTTGGTAATCAGCTTCTCATACAAGGCGTCGATCAGCGTATCGTTGCGCAGCGAAATGACCTTGTAAACAGGGGACACCTTGGCAGCCGCCTCATCCCTGGCTTTTTGGGTTTCCTTCTCCAACGGAAACTGCTGGGGCGCCCGGATGGTGCTGCCTGCAGGCGTATTGGGCACGATATCATAGGTTTTGGGCACCAGTTTGTCAGCCAAAAGCACATACAGAAGCACCGCAAACAACGCGAACAGCAGGAAGCGCACACTTCCCGCCTGCTTCCACCCGCCCGGGCGGCTGCTGAAATTCGCTTTGGCTTTCATACCGTTACGTATCATGGATAAGCGTCATTCCCTTCCTTATCGAAGAAGTCCCTTAAGATGGGCTTGGCCCGTTTTCGAGGCTTCCGGAACATGACCCGGCCTGCGGGAGGAACGGTTGTTGGCTCAGGGCTCGTTTCTCTCCGCATCCTCCGTGTAGGCGACGATAATCTTCTGCACCAGCGAGTGGCGCACCACATCCTGCTCGTCAAAATAGATGAAGCCGATCTCCTCCACCTGCTTCAAAATCCGGTCCGCTTCCATCAGTCCGGACTTCTTGCCCCGGGGAAGGTCGATCTGGGTCACATCTCCCGTTATTACCATCTTGGACCCGAATCCCAGCCGGGTCAAGAACATTTTCATTTGTTCAGGGGTGGAATTTTGCGCTTCATCCATGATGATGAATGAATCGTCCAACGTCCGGCCGCGCATATAAGCCAAGGGCGCAATTTCAATGGTCCCCCGCTCCAGGGACTTGGCCACCTGCTCGGGGCCCAGAACATCGTTCAGGGCGTCGTAGAGGGGGCGCAGATACGGGTCCACCTTCTCCTGCAGATCGCCGGGCAGGAAGCCCAGGTTCTCGCCGGCCTCCACCGCCGGGCGGGTCAGCACAATGCGCTTTACGGCGCCTTCCTTCAGGGCCACCACCGCAAGCACCACGGCCAGGTAGGTTTTGCCCGTTCCGGCAGGTCCGATGCCGAAGACAATATCCCGCTTTTTGATCAAATTTACATACTTCTTCTGGCCGATGGTCTTGACGCGGATGGGTTTGCCCCGGTGGGTCACCGTAATCTCGCCCTTGAACAGCTCCAGGAGCTGGTCGGCCATCATCTGCTTGGAAAGCTCTACTGCATACGACACATCCCGCTCCGTAACGGCGTAGTTATTGCGGACCAGGGCCAGCAGCACCTCGAACAGCTGCCTTAAGGATTCCAGCTCCTTCACCGGCCCCTGAATGGCGATCTCCGCCTCCCGGGAGAAAATCCGGGCATTGGTCTCTTGCTCAATAATATGAAGAAATTTATCCTGGGGCCCAAATAAGGCCAATGCCTCCTGGGCATCCTTCACCTGAATTCTAATGGTGTCTTCCTGCTTGTTGTGTTCTGTCAAATGTCTCATTCTCCTTGGACGATAGGTAATTCTTCCGAAATGGTTTCCTCCACCTGGAAAAGCACATTCATATACACTTTACCATTGTCGGTCTTCTCTTGCAAAACATTGTAAGAAACGAACCGGGCATCCTTGCCCGCCTGGATCAAAATATCCGCCTTGGCCCGCTCCAGCCCGGCCTCCCTGGCCGCCTCGGGTCCTTCCGCTCCTTCATCGAGACGGGTTTCCAGCACCTTTTCCTTTATCCACCCGAAAGGCAGGTTATAGTTTTTCCAGCCTAACGTGGTGCGGGATTCCCGCTTGTCCGAGGAGGCATAATCCTCCTTGCCGTAGCCGGTGAGCTGGAGGGCTCGTCCCCCCAGAACCAGATAAAAGCGGTCAAAGCTCTCTCCGGTATAGACCATATACTGGCGGGAGACGGGAATTTCCAGCTTGGATTCATACCACACAATGCCGCGGACGCTGCCCTCCGCCGGCACCACCTGCCGGTTCACCTCGTCGCCGATGACGCCGGAGATAAGGATGTCCCCTTTTTTGACATAGCGGTTGGGCTCCACAACAGGCTTTCCCTTGGTGGACCGGACCTCGGTAACCACCGCCGCTTTGGACGCCACCAGATGGCGGGGACTTAGGAGCTCATGCTTTTCCGGCTTGGCCGCCTCCACCACCTTGATGACAATGCGGGTGCCCTGCTTCTCGATGCCGATCCAGGAGATGTCCGGCAGCTCCTTATGCAGATCCCGGGCCATTTCGTCCATGGGCTTCAGGCGGAAGGTCCACTGGTACGGCTTGAGCCCCTGAAGCTTGGCGGCCTGCAGAATTTCATAGGTGGGCACCGTGTCATTGCCCTCCACCTCCACCTGCCACACCACGGAGGACAGCAGGTAGATGCCGATGAAAAAGCCGACGATTCCGGCGGCGAAAAACTTCCGTTTCTCCAGGCGGCCCAGCATAAAGGGAACACCCTCGCGCTTTTCCACGTGAACCCGACAGCCTGTCTCCTTCAGAAGCGGCCGCAGGCGAAAAAAATCCTTCAGCACCAGACTGGCGGCAGCTTTCCCGGGACCGGTGCGGCGGATATCCCAGATTTGGAACTCTTGTCCCGCCGCTTTGTTCAGGAGGAACTCAATCTCCCCTCCCCTGATGGTAATTCTCACATAACCGCGAAGCTTACGGATAAAAAGCGGCTGCATGTTTTTCACTTCTCCTCTTCACTGGAATAACCTCATCAGGGTATGTATTTCAGCTCGCGGATGACGCCTTCCACCAGCACTTCCTCCGCCATGATGGTCCGGATGCTCAAGTTGCTGCCGAGGATCTCCAGGCTTCCCCGGGACAGGGTCAGCAGGAGGCGCTCTTCGGAAAAATGGAGGACGCCCCGGTGGTTTTCAATTTGCAATCTGACGTTGCCGATCATGATCAGGCGGGGGATATCCTGGGCGATGTCCTCCGGAACATCGAGGATTCCGGCTGTCCATTGATCAAATTTTTTGCGGATGCGGCGCATGGGCTTCGCTCTCCCTCCCGGCGGTGCAGCTGTCTTGAAGCGCAATCGTATCGTTACAGCCTATGCGCGGACAGCCGGGATTATGAAGCCTGCCGGCGGACTCCTCTCCCAGAAAATGGGCCGTCTCCAGGCAACTAACCAATCCCCCAAAAGTGACGACAAGCTCCGAAGCGAAAGTCCGGGTACTTTTGGGGGAGCCCCCGAATGAAAATGGCGCAGTACACTGCATTTTCGCACAAAAAAACCCGGCTTTGGGCCAGGTTAGTTGTTGTCATATGTGCCGGGGAACGGACAGGAAAGCCGCTACACCCAGCCCAGCAGTCTTGCCGCCGTGGCGGTGAGGAAGGTGACTCCGATGGCAATCCCCAAGGGAAGCGCCGCTGAAATAAAGGTCCATTTTTTGCTTTTGGTTTCCTTGTAGATGTTGTACAGCGTGGTGCCGCAAGGGAAATGGAGCAGGGAAAACAGCATCATATTCAACGCCGTCAGCCAGGTCCAGCCGTGCTGCAGCAGGATGTCCTTGATATTGGCAATGCCGTCGGCATCCACCATGGCTCCCGAGGACAGATAGCCCATCAGGAGAATGGGGATCACCACTTCATTGGCCGGCAGCCCCAGGATGAAGGCCATCAGGATAAAGCCGTCCAACCCCAACAGATGGGCAAAAGGATCGAAAAACGCCGCCATATGGTCCAGTACGCTGCTTCCGCCCACAAACACGTTGCCGAGAATCCATGTAACCACTCCCGCCGGAGCGGCCACCACCAGCGCCCGGGTAAGCACGTTTAAGGATTTGTCCCGGGAGCTCAGCAGGATGGTCTTCCAGATTTGCGGCCGGCGGTAGGGAGGCAGCTCCAGGGTATAGTGGGAGGGCACCCCTTTCAGCGCCGTTTTGGACAGGGCCCAGGAAACGGTGAGGGTGACGGCAATGCCGAACAGCACCATCCCCATCACCACCATGGCTGTAGCCAAGGAACGCACCCCGCTTGCCGCCCCCGCCGCCATAAACAGGGAGGACAGGAGAATCAGGGTGGGCCAGCGGCCATTGCAGGGCACGAAGTTATTGGTCAGAATAGCCAGCATCCGCTCCCGCGGGGACTCAATAATCCGGGTGGACATAATCGCCGCGGCATTGCAGCCGAAGCCCATGGACATGGTCAGAGCCTGCTTGCCGTGGCCGCCGGATTTTTTGAAGAGGCGGTCCATGTTGAAGGCCACACGGGGCAAATAGCCGAAATTCTCCAGCAATGCGAACACCGGGAAGAAGATGGCCATAGGCGGCAGCATGACGCTGACCACCCAGGAGGTTCCCCGGAAGAAGCCCAGCACCAGCAGGCCGTGCAGCCATTCCGGTGCGTGCACCGCTTGGAAGCCAAGGGTCAGATAACCTTCGATCCAGCCGAAGAAATCCGCCAAAAGCCCGGAAGGGACGTTGGCGCCGGCGATGGTGATCCAGAACACCAGCCCCAAAATCGCAAACATAATAGGATAGCCCCACAGCTTGGAGGTCACGATCCGGTCCAGCTTGTAGGTGCTTTGCAGTTTTTTCTTGTCTTCGTAATGGACGGTTTCGCCCACAAGCTCCTTGGTGGTCCGGTAAATATCGCCGACAATGGCGTCCCGGACAGGCTCCCCGCCAGAGACGGCTTTGGCCAGCTTCACCAAACCGTCCAGCGGATCAGGCGAGTTTATGGCATGCGGATCGGCCATGGCTGACATCTCCTTTGCGCGGGACGAATTCCCCGCCTTTCATTCTTTGCTTCAGGGTATCGAGAAGCCCTGTATCCTCATCCAGCAGCCGCAAAGCCAGCCATCTGGAAGAAAACCGCAGCCCCAGCGTTTCCCGGACGGCAGGCTCCAGCACCTCCAGCTTCCGCTCCAGCTCCTCCTGGTATTTCACCCGGACCGGCTCCGGAACAACCTCTCCCGTGGCGACCGCAGCAACCATGGACAGAAGACCGTTAATCCCCAGCTTGCTGCGGGCGGAAATGGCGGCTACGGGAACCCCCAGCCTGCGGCTGAGCAGCGCCGTATCCACATGGATGCCCAGGCGTGTAGCCTCGTCGATCAGATTGATGCAAACTACAACCCGGCTGGTCATCTCCAGCACCTGCAGGGCCAGATTCATGTTCCGCTCCAGCGAGGTGGCGTCCAGCACCACAATGGTCACATCAGGCTCCTCGAATACAATGAAATCCCGGGTAACTTCCTCGTCCTTGGAATTGGAAAACAGCGAATAAGTGCCGGGCAGATCAATCATGCGGAAATCATGGCCGTTGTGGGTAAAATCCCCTTGGGCCAGGTCAACGGTTTTGCCGGCCCAGTTGCCGGTATGCTGGCGGAGTCCCGTGAGCAGGTTGAACAGAGTGCTTTTGCCTGTATTGGGATTGCCGGCCAATGCCACTGTATAGGTCGCCATTATTCCCCACCTCCCATAAGTTCTCCGTAAATCAGCGAGCTTTCTTCCTTCCGAAGGGCGATTGTGGTGTTATTGACGCGGAAGGCAACGGGATCGCCCAGAGGGCTTCTTTGCAGCACTTCCACCTCATTCTGGGGAACAAACCCCAGATCCAGCAGCCTTCTGCGCATGACACCCTGAACCTCAATCCGCGTCAGAAGCAGGACGCTGCCCGTTTTTGCTTCCGACAATGGTATATTTGTCGTTGTCATGACCTTTCCCTCACTTTCCAATGGGACAAAGAGTTTGCCTAGTGCAACATTTATGGTAAAAAAAAGTAGTCGCAAAAAGGGGGCTAAAAAAAGGTTACCAGCAGTATATGATCTACCTCGATTATATGCCACTCTTATGTTTTCCGCAACTAAGAAATTTGCCTTTGTGCAATATTTGAATAATTTTTATAATATAGGCTTGTCTATAATTTAATGAAAGCGATGCCATTCCTCTGGGCCCGTTCGGTGCGACAAAGTTTGCTAAAATCGCTGGACAAAACCGGTGGTTAGGCGTATATTGATGCTGTGAAAAAAATAACTTAATACAAGATCTTCGGGGTGAGGTGAAATTCCTGACCGGCGGTGAGGCTCGCAGGAGCTGAAGCCCGCGACTCCCGGTGAGTCCGCAAGCGGACCGGCGGGACTGATCTGGTGCGATTCCAGAGCCGACGGTAAAGTCCGGATGGAAGAGGATCAAAGTTTGAAGCACGCTTCCGGCAGCAAGGCCGCCATTCCAAGGGATGGGTTCTTGCTGTACTGTACGCGCGGTTCGACCTGCCCCCGATTTGCCTGTAAACAGGCTGCCGGGGGCTTTTTGATCTTTGCCTGCATCAACGTGCAACCCTTCTTAAGATTTTGGGAAAGGGAAATAACATGAGCAATCAAACAGCTTCTTTGTCAGGCAAACCTTTCCGCGGAGGCTTCTGGCTGGTGCTTCTGGGAGCGGCGCTGTGGGGCGTTGATCCGCTGTTCCGGATTATTCTGCTGAAATCCATGACTTCTTCCCAGATCGTGCTGCTGGAGCATGCGGTCTTATTCCTGGCAGCCGCGCCGGTGCTGTGGAAGCGGCGTTCGGAGCTCAAAGCCATCCGGCTGCGGCATTTGGGGGCGCTGCTGGCAGTCTCCTGGGGCGGCTCGGCCATTGCCACCATCCTGTTCACCAAGGCGCTTGTTTCCGGCGACCTCAACATGGTTCTGCTGCTGCAGAAGCTGCAGCCGCTGTTTGCCATCGGCCTGGCCGCATTGGTTCTGAAGGAGCGCCTGCCGCGGAACTTTGGCCCGCTGCTCCTGGTGGCGCTGGGAGGCACCTATCTGCTGACCTTCGGCTGGACCCTGCCCTTCGGACACGCGGGCAGCTTCATCGGGTGGAGCAGCCTGATGGCGCTGGGGGCAGCCGCTTTGTGGGGAGGCTCCACGGTGATGGGCCGGTATCTGCTGGGCACCCTGCAGTACGAGACTGTCACCTCCCTGCGCTTCGCGATGGCGCTGCCGCTCCTGTTTGTCCTGGCCCAAATGGAAGGGCAGCCCTGGCAGCTGGACAACGGCTACGGCGGCTGGACTCTGGTGGCGCTGAATCTGCTGCTGCAGGCTCTGTTGCCCGGTTTGCTCAGCATGCTGCTCTACTACAAGGGTCTGGAATCCACCAAAGCCTCCTACGCGACGCTGGCGGAGCTCAGCTTCCCCATGACCGGCGTTTTGATCAACTGGGTTGTGTATAAGCAGATCATCACCCCGGCCCAACTGATCGGCTTCACGCTAATCTGGGTGGTGTTGTTTATGATTTCCAACCAACGGACACAGCAGGAGCCGGCCGCCAAGGTGCAGACCAAAGCAGCCTAACCGCCGAGGCTCCCCTGGCAAAATAAAAAACCGGGCCTGCGCCGCGTGGCGCAGCTGCCCGGTTTTTTATTGCTCATTCATTGTCCTATCTGCGGTATGGCCGTTTGGACCGGGGCGGTCCGAGAATTTCCGACCAGACCACCGCTTTAACAAGCTCCTCGCCTTCCGGCGTCCATTCGCCGGCAGTATGGGCGGCCGTTTCCCTGCCGCCTATCCCGTGATAGTCATCCTGGGCGGCCAAGGAGGAGACGCCCGCGCGGCCTGCAGCCGCCACCTGGAACGGACTGCTCCGTTGCGAAGCCGCGGCGGCCCTGCTCTTCTGCCCCGCCTCCGACCGGCCGGATGCTCCGCGGGAGGCCGCTTCCTCCTCGTCCCGGCGGGCTCTGCGCTCCGCCTCGGCGCGTGCTTCCCGCCGCCATTCCTCTTGCTCCCGGTCAATCTCCTCCTGCCGTCTTTTCAGCTCATGATCCGCTTCCCACGGATTGGGCTCCGCTTTCCGGACAGGCCTCCTTACCTCGCCGGGCCCGCCCCCGAAGGTCGGCATCGGGCTGATTGGCCTGGAGGACTGCTTGGGCTTCCCCTGCTGCTGGGAGCCGCCGGGACTGTTGAACTTTTTGTAGAGGGACAAGAGTCCCCCCAGCACAATAATTAACAACGGCAGATTACCCGCCAGTGTTGACAGAAACTCCATGTCTCCACCTCACTCCCTGCCCCGTCTTACTCCTTCTCCGGCTTGGCGGGGTCATTGACCTTGCCGATGGAGCTTCTCATTTGGGTATCCGCATCAATATTCTTCAAATTCATGTAATCCATAACGCCCATCTTCCCGCTTTTCAGGGCATCCGCCATGGCCAGGGGCACCTGGGACTCGGATTCCACCACCCGTGCCCGCATTTCCACAACCTTGGCCCTCATCTCCTGCTCCTGGGCCACCGCCATAGCCCGGCGTTCCTCCGCCTTGGCCTGGGCGATCCGCTTATCCGCTTCCGCCTGCTCCGTTTGCAGCTGGGCGCCGATATTCTTGCCGATGTCCACATCCGCAATATCGATGGACAGAATCTCAAAGGCGGTTCCGGCGTCAAGCCCCTTGCCCAGCACCGTTCTCGAGATCATATCCGGATTTTCCAGCACGTCCTTGTGGGAATTGGAGGAGCCGACAGTGGTGACGATGCCCTCGCCGACCCGGGCAATGATGGTTTCCTCGCCCGCGCCGCCCACCAAGCGGTCAATGTTGGCCCGGACCGTTACCCGCGCCTTAACCTTCACTTCGATACCGTCCTTGGCTACCGCAGCTACAATGGGCGTCTCAATTACACGGGGGTTGACGCTCATTTGCACCGCCTGCAAAACATCCCGACCTGCCAGATCAATAGCTGCAGCCCGTTCAAAACCCAGGGGAATATCGGCCCGCTGGGCCGCAATCAGGGCGTTGACTACCCGGTCTACATTGCCGCCCGCCAGATAATGGCTTTCCAGCTGGTTGATGTTCAGCCCCAACCCCGCCTTGTTGGCCTTAATCTGGGGATTGACGATCCGGCTGGGGGTAACCCGGCGCAGCCGCATGGCCACCAGGGTGAAAATTCCCACCCGAACGCCGGACGCCAGCGCCGAAATCCAGAGCATAAAGGGGAAAAAGCTGAAAAACACAGACAGCACGATAATTGCCAGGGCAATTATCACCACACTCATTACCATTGGATCAAGACCCATAAGATTAAAAACCTCCTACATGTTATTTTGCCCTCACTTTTCCTCTGCGCTGACGACAATGCGCCCGCCTTCCACCAGCACCACCGTTACCTGCTGGCCCTGCATAATAAACTCGCCGGCCGTAACCACATCCACCCGTTCGCCGTCGAAGATGGCTGTTCCCGCAGGCCGCAGGGGAGTCAAGGCCTTGCCGGTTTTGCCCAGGAGATACTCCTTTACAGGCTGGGACACATACCCAAGCTCCGTCTTCAGCTCATCCTTCAGGATAAATTTGTTCCAGATTCCCCGCTTCCGAAAGGCGTAAATCACGAAGCCCGCCAGCACCATGGCCAGAATAAAGCCGATGCCTAAGGAAAGCGCCGCATTCGAGGAATCATAGGCGGCCATAATTACCCCGCTCATCAGGCAGACGATGCCGATAATGGCCCAAATGCCGAAGCCGGGCACGAATATCTCGATGACCAGCAGGATGATCCCGATGACGAACAGCACCATATCCTCCACCCCCGCAAAACCTGCCACATATTGGCCGAAAAAGTACAGAACAAAGCTGGCTACGCCGATAATCCCGGGAATGCCGAAGCCCGGCACGAACAGCTCGATGGCAATCCCCGCCAGCCCCAGAATAAACAGGATAGTGGTGACAATCGGATTCAGGAGAAATCGCGCCAATTCCTCAGAGAAGGAAGGATTGAAAATCTCAATTTGCGCCCCTTCCAGTCCCAGCGCCTTCAGCACCTCCTCCCGGCTGCCCGCAATCCCCTCCGCATACCCCACCTTGAGGGCTTCCTCGGAGGTCAGCGAGATCAGCTCGCCTTCACGGTACTCCTTATTCAGCTGCGGCACCGCCAAAACTCTGTTCTTGTTCACCATCCCCTCGGCAATGGCGGGATTGCGTCCGTTCTGCTCCGCCGCCGAGCGCATGGCGCTGGACCAGGCGGCAACCGTCTTGGCGCTGGGGTCCAGCTCCTCCCCTTGCCCATTCACAACCGCCGCGGCTCCGATGGTGCTTCCCGGCTCCATGTAAATTTGCTTGGCGTTTAAGGCAATGAAGCTCCCCGCCGAAAATGCCTTTCCGCGGACGAAGGCGGCGGTAGGCACCTTGCTGGTTTTGATCAGCTCGCCGATCTCCAGCGCAGCATCCACCCGTCCGCCAAGGGTGTTCACGTCGAGAATCACGTAGCTGGCCTGATGCTCCTCCGCATCCTGATAGGCCCGCTGCAGGAAACGCTGAAGCCCGCTTTCAATGGTCCGCTCTGCCGGAATGTAGTAGACCAGCTTGGCGCCGTTCTGGCCTTCTGCAGCCGCCACTGTGCTCCCGGAAGCTGCGGCGATTCCCGCCGGGATCAGCATCAGCACCGCCAAAAGCCCCATTAGCCATGCTTTCAACCGGATGTTCGTATTCCCCAACCCCTTTCCTCTTATATAGCTTACCATGAATACGCAAAAATATGGAAAGGGTTTCAGAAATCCGGGGAACAAAAAACACCCCGGCTCGGTGAACGAGGTCCGGAGTGTTTATTGAAAAGCGGCAACGGCTTGTTAGGTCGTGTCTGACAACCCGCTTGAGGGCATCTTTCACCGCCTTTTCGCCCCTTGCTTCGTTACCTTCGCTTGACGTACCCCCGGTACGCCTTCGCAAAAGTGCCTTGCCTGGAACGAAAATTCGGCAAAATCTGCTCCCTTCGGAGTTATCAGTCACGCCCTAAGCCAGCAACTGCGAAACGATCTGATTGACGAGCTTGCCGTCGGCCAGCCCTTTCACTTTGGGCATCAATGCGCCCATAACCTTGCCCATGTCTGCTTTTGAGGAAGCACCGACTTCTTGGATGGTCTGTTGTACAATCGCTTTGACTTCATCTTCACTCAATTGCTTAGGCATGTATGCGGTAAGGATGTCCAGTTCTTTCGTCACTTGGTCAACCAAATCCTGCCGGCCTGCTTTTTCGAATTCCTGGAGGGAATCTCTACGCTGCTTGATTTCACGATTCAGTACGTCAAGGACATCCTGATCATCCAAAGTCTTTCGTTGATCGATTTCTATATTCTTGATCGACGAACGAACCATCCGGATCACGGAAAGCCTGAACTTATCCTGGCTCCTCATCGCCTGCTTCATATCTTCGTTCAATCGGTCGTTTAAGGTCATGAGTTTAGGCTCCTCCTAGAACTTCCGCTTGCGAGCAGCCTCGGATTTCAACTTCCGCTTAACGCTAGGCTTCTCATAGTGCTTGCGCTTTTTAACCTCCGCCAACACGCCATCCTTCGCGATGGATTTCTTAAAGCGGCGAAGTGCTGCATCGATTGTTTCATTCTTACGTACTCGAGTTTCTGACACCAGATTTCCCTCCCTCCGAACAGACCGTGTCCAAAAAACAGACGGTTATCAAACTACATTATAGGTTATGGAGAAAGGGTGTGTCAACCCGCGATTGCATCTCTGCAAAATCAGTGCCCAGAAGGCTTACACAGCCTGTCAGCCCTGGCGTCAGCGGCTGCTGCAAGGCGCTTATTACTTGGCAAACAGCGGGCCCAGCTTGGCGCCTCCCATAAGATGATAATGAAGGTGGAATACCTCTTGGCCGCCGTCCTTGTTGCAGTTGTTGGAGAGGCGGTAGCCGCTTTCGGCGATTCCGGTTTCCTTGGCAATCTGCTGCGCCGCGGCATGGATTTCCCCAAGCAGATGAAGATCCTCGGCTGTGACATCGTTCATGGTCGGAATATGCTTCTTGGGGATCAGCAGCACATGGACCGGCGCCCCCGGGTTAATGTCATGGAAAGCCAGCACATGCTCATTCTCGAACGCTTTTTTGGAGGGAATCTCCCCCTTCACAATTTTGCAGAAAATACAGTCTCCCATTTGCGCTTACCTCCGTCATTGGATAAGAATTACATTCATCATACCAGAAAAACAGGGCTCGTCCAATTCCAGGTTGGCCGGCCTGTTGGTTGTCCTGTTGGTTGGCCTGTTGGTTGGCTCCGCTTCCCGTTGTCATCCCACTCCGCCGACGCTTAACGGAACTATCCGGCCCTTAATCCGGGGAAACAGGGTGCGGCCGGCGGCTTACGGAACTGAGAAGCCCTTACAGGGGCAAAATTACTCCAGATGAGTCCAAAAGCCGCGTTTTCCCCATGTAACAGTTTTATAGTTCCGTTAATATTGAAGCAAGCCGTTTTCCAGCCTATAAGCGTCTCACAGTTCCGTAACGAAGGATGCCCCTTCCACAAGCGTCTATCCAACAGCCGACCCAGGCCGGTTCGCTAATACGGCAAATCATGACCACCCGTCAAACGGGTGGTTTGCTCTGCGGCTATAAGCCTTTGTCACCGGCTAGCGT
>NZ_QMFA01000002.1 GCF_003285005.1 Paenibacillus sp. YN15
TTCGTCCTAATGCCAGCATCTCATAGATTTGACAGCTTTGCTAGGTGGTCCGTATTTGACGCTTACCATTTAACTGTCCATTTACCATCATCTCCATAATTTCCATAGCATCGGTGCTTCGGGGAGACGGCAGGATGACAGTATTAACTTCCGTAGATGCTATGGTGACGACTGCAATAAATGGGAACTCTGGGCTAACTGCGGCATATATGCGCGATATCACAGGCACGCCTATAACATTGGCCGCAATCGCGAGGTTGACGATGGATTACGCGCGCTGGATCGAATACACAGCGCATCTCTCCGGGAACGCGGAGTTGCGCGTTTTTGTGCGTCATACTCACGCAGACATTTTCGCTATTGATGCGCCTATCGCTCCGGGCGAACGTGTTGTTCTTGACGCTGACCGCAATTTAGCAATAAAAAGCGGGATACCTATTGGGCATACTGGAAATATCCCGTATCTGCATCCCGGAGAAAATATTGTGGCGTATAAGGATGTGGTGTCCGGACGCAACATACTAATCCGCATTACCTATCGTGACCGGTATTTATAAGGAGGCGCATCGTCAGTGGAAGTAACGGAAAACCTCGAACTATGGACGGAATCTGGCCGATTCGTCCTCGAATATGCGTGCGATATAAGAGTTCGCGAAGTTGTTAACGGAGAGTATTATGCCAGCTTCGATTATTTACTCGTACAAGACGACCCGCGATATCCTATGCTTGCTGTTGGCGTAGAGCTGCGTTTTCCCGACGGAGTTGCCCGTGGACAGCGCTTCAAGGTGCGTAAGGTGACGGAAATCCGCAAAGGACGGCGTATATACAAGGCGGTAGAGGCGCACCACATTGCATTCGGCCTTGGACAATATTACTATGACGGGTATATCGATTTTGCCGCCGCGAAAACGTTACCGGAAATGCTTGCACTGCTTGGCGCTGACACTCCGTACTCATTCGCAGTTCAAGGAAGCTTCGCGGCGCAGGATATATTCGAGTGGGGCGAAGATACTCGCTATAACCTGCTCCAGAAGCTACGCCAACTGTACAACGCAGAAATAGCGTTTGATAACTGCGAGATTACGCTGACGTCGCGCAAAGGCGCTAACCGCGGAACAACTCTGCGATACAATCAAAACCTGATCGGAATCCAGCGTAACACACACGACATGGAGCGGATCACGCGGCTTTATGGTTACGGTAAAAATGGACTAACCATCGAAGGTTATGGCGGACGCACAACGAAGTATATCGATTCTCCGTACCTGGATGCGAACAACGTTTACGAGGCGAAGGCGGAGTTTTCGGAGATTGAATCCCAAGCGGCGCTGCTTGCGGAGATGCAAAGGCACCTCGTGAAGTACGAGCTGCCAGCGCTATCCTACGATATTGATTTCGTTCAACTCGAAAAAATCGACCGCATATACGAGACGCTGAAAATTGTTGAGGCTGGCGACACGGTAACGGTTATTGACGATATACTCGGGTATACGTTTGATGCGCGTGCGATTGAATACGAGTATTATCCGTTTGAACCGAAACGCGGCCGCGTGGTTCTCGCCAACTTCCGTGAAATGAAGGCCGCAGATTACATCTTCCAAGCGACCGTAGCGTCAAAAAAGGCGATATCCTATACTTCAAACAATGCCATACTCAAAGGGGTTAAATATGACGATAGTTTGACCCTGGTGGACGGACTAGGCATGAAAGTAACGGATTCGTCCGGTAGCGAACGTGTCAGACTCGGACAGTACGGCGCAGGTAAATACGGATTATGGGTGGATGGCGGAGCGATTGAGATTAGCGGAGGTCTACCCAACGCACAAGTAGCAGGAGCATCCGTCTGGAACGCCAAGACAACATTGCTTACCGGCACAGGGATTTATACGGGTCAAGTCACGACAAACCAAATCATTGCCGGTACCGCTAAAATCGGATCAGCTCTCATTGACTCCATCAAGGCAAGCCAGATTGATGTGGCTACCGGGAGAATTACTGCGGCGCAAATTGAAACGCTGACTGTCGGCTCCAATGTCCAGATGGGGCCAAATGCGTACATTGCCTGGGGGAATGTCACCAATATCCCGGGGAATGTGTATAACCCTTCCTACCTTCAGTCCACCTACATCAGTCAAACCTTGATAGCAAGCCCATCCATTCAAGGTGGTAATATTGCTATCGGATCAGGCAATAACATATTTAAAGCAGACGAAAACGGCATTTACTTAGGAAATGCCTCTTTTTCATCTGCTCCGTTTAGGGTAAATATGGCAGGAAATGTGTTTGCTCAGAATGGAAATTTTTATGGAACAATAAAAACTGCTCCATCTGGTACACGCGTTGAAATGTCGTCAAATTTTGCTGATATAAATCTATATAATGGAAGCACTAACGTTCTTAAAATCTATGATGCCATGGACAGCGCAGCGATTTGGAGCCCTGCAAATGGCTTAAGGTTGGGTAACGCCAATGTTGGAGTGGTATATGCCATGGGTTCATGGAGTTTTGCTAGTGCTAACGTTACAGGACTAACACCAAAATTTGCTTAGTTCGATAGAAAAAGATCCTCTCGAATGTATGTTGTTCCTAAATATATGAAGGCCTCAGGGTTATTGGCTTCTATTGAATCAATATGAATAAGCGGCCATCCTTCTTTTAGTAAAACTGTCTTTGAGTCGGAATCATAAGTAATACCTGGCCAAAATCCATATTTTTCTGCTCCATCTCTTGATGGGAGATACCTATTTTCTCCGATAATCAAGGAAGGAAGTCCGGAGGAGCCTTTATAGTAGTCGAAATCTTCCTCAATTTTGACTTCATGTATTACGTCGGCGATTATTGGGGTATGCAATTTTGCTGTTCGTGTTTCGTTGTCCCAACCAACAACCAAACCGATTGCACCGGCCAACTCGCGCACCGGCAGATAGATGTTGTCAGCATAATTCACCGGAACATTCTGCAATTCAATCTTCTGGCCGTCTATCTCTACTGATATATCTGGTGTAAGATAGGCGGTTATTTGTTGTAAAACACCATCAGCCAATGCAGAGGTAGACAGCATTAATGCTGCTCCACACAAAAGCCCGGCGATAAACTTTTTCATAAAATGATCAGCTCCGTTTTTATCCAGTATATAACATTACGCGTCCTGTTTGGAATAGAGGGTGTGAGATTTTCTTCAGAAAGGGAGCGATGAGATGGCATCCTTAGTCGTTACCTCCATCGGTCAAACGGGGTTTCAGTGGTATATAACAGGATTAGGCAACACATGGCGGTCATCTAATTATCTGAAAGCCGGAATTGGACCAACGCCTGTTGCTGATGGACAAGCATCTGCTCCTGTGCAGTGGAGTAGTGTATGGCCTCCCACGTCGGGAAACAGTTATTCAACGCCGTGGGAGACTGCAAGCGGATTTAGTCCGGGCCAGACTTATACCGCTTACGCATTTGCGCAAGCGGCAAATGGGCTTTGGTACAACGCCGGATCAAGCACATTTACCATGCAGCGAGCAAGGCCGTCAAACTTTAGCTGGTGGAGTGCAAAAGAAAAAGGAGGCGATTTTTATGTTTCAGCCGGTGAATGGAACGCCTTAGCGTCAAGCATAAACGCCTTCAGAAGTTACAAGGGATTGGGCATTTATTACTTTACGACAGCATACAGCGGAGTAATTTATGAGGCATTTTATTTTAACCAAGCAGTATCGGCAATAAGCGCCATGAATCCACCTATGGCACCACCCGGCACCGTTTATTCCGGCCAAACCATCTATGCTTCCCAACTCAACGGACTGGTCAGCAGCTTGAATTCAATATACTAAACCATGGAGGTAGTACTTATGTCTATTGAAATTGATGCAACCCTGAAAACTCAACTGAAGGAACAACGGCTCCGGAATTTGTCGGCCCAATGGTACGAACAAGAAATGACCCGAGTGGCTTGTGAGGCCAATGGGAGGACGCAGCAAGCCGCAGAAGCGACAAAGCTCCAGCAGGAAATTGAAGTCTCGTATCAAGCGATAGCCGAAATGAATTAGGGCGTATTTGGTGCCCGACCGTCAAAAAGCGCCCGTCTGCGGATTTGGTCCGCTGGCGGGCGCTTTTTTGCGAGCTTTCCTTGCTTCAATCAAGGATCTGTCTTGAAATAATCCATATCCGGAAACACGTAGGGCGTGGCCGGGGCTTCGATCCGTTGGATGCGGGTGGCGTCGATTTTGAGGATTTCATTGCCGCCGTACATGGTGGTGCCCAGGGTGCCGGAGACATTGACCCAGGTGTCCTTTTTCAGGTTTTTGCCCAAGGAGCCCTCCACCATAAACCCGAAGGGAGCCGCATCGGCGGAGCAGCATTGCACCGCGAAGCGGGATACCACGAACTGGTCCTCCGTCATGCCCTCCTCCCGGTAGACGAAGCCGCTGATTTCCACCTTTTTGCCCACAAAATTATTCATATAAAAATCAATAGAGGTGACTGTCTCCATAAAGCCCTTGTCCTTGATGGAGATGCTGTCCTTCTTGTACAGCTTCTTGGCCAGAATGGCCAGATCCTCGGAATACTCGTCATAGGGAAAAAGCGCGTCCAGTGGATCGCCCGCCGCAACCGCGGCAGGGGCAGGCGCAGCTGCACTGCCGGCGCCGGGCGTCTGCCCGGGAGAAGCGGAGGGAGCAGCATCGGAAGCCGCCTTATTCGCCGCAGCCGCTCCCGCGCCGCCGGAGGTTCCCGCCGTATTGCCGGCAATTGCGCCGGTGAGGGTGATCCCTTTTTTGTCCACCAGGCTGCTGCCCAAGGCTTGGTCCGGCAAGAGCAGAACCAGAAGCAGTGGCACGGCGAACAGCGCATAAAAGAAGCTGTGCCCGGCCGCCGACATGGAAGCGGGGGAGCAGCTGCCGCATTCGCAGGAGGGGTCCTGTCTCCGTGCCCCCCACCAGGCGCGGAAAGCGAGAAGCAGCTGCAGCACAGCCAGCAGGTAGAAGCCGATTGCCGCCAGCTTCACGTAGAATTGCATCCGCGGCCCGATGTAGATGATTAATTGGTTATGCTTGACAAGCCGGAGAATATAGTAGGCGAAAAACGCCAGTATGCCTGTCCGCAGAAAATAATGAATTCCCAGTTTGCGGGTGCTCATAGCTCGTCCCTCCTATCCGTTATAGTGATCCGGTGACAGCCGAACCCAACCAGACCAATACCAGAAGCAGCACAACCAGCAGCAGGACAAACCGGGTCCGGAAGGAGGACAGCAGCATCAGAGTGGATTTGAAATCCAGCATGGGGCCCAGGACCATAAACGCCAGCAGCGGCCCTTTGGCGAACACATTGCTGAAGGAAGCAGCCACAAAAGCGTCCGAGGTGGAGCATAAGGACATCACAAAGGCCAGTCCCATCATAAACGGATAGGCCAGAAGGGAGTCCGAGCCAATATCCACCAGCACACCCCGGGGAACCAGAACCTGGAGAGAGGCGGCCAGGAAGGCGCCGAACAGCAGATACTTGGACATGTCAAAAAACTCGTTCAGCAAATGCTCGCCCCGGCCTGACCAGGTCATTTTGCTTTCCGCCGAAGCATCCCCCGCCAAATCCTCCCGGCGCCGCTTCAGCGGATTCCCGTCCGCCAGGAGATAGATGAACAGTCCTGCCAGAACGGCTACCGCATAGGCCAGGCCCATCCGCATAAAAGCCATTTCCGGCCTGGTCCGGAAAGCGGCAAAGGTGGCGGCGTAAACCACCGGATTTACCACCGGCGTCGCCAGCATGAAGGCAATGCCCAGATAAGCGGGCATTCCTTTTTTGATGAGCCGGCGGACTACCGGAACAATGCCGCATTCGCATACCGGAAACAGCACGCCAAGCAGGGAAACCGCCAGCAGCCCCACCAGGGGATTGCGGGGGATAATCCGCCGGAGCAGCTTCTCCGAAAGCCAGGCCTGGAGCAGAGACGAAACCAGCACTCCGGCAATAAGAAAGGGCGAAGCCTCCAGCACAATGGAGAGAAAAACCGTCTTAAAGGACTGGATGTCCACAGATTGCAAAAAATTCATCAATAAGACCATCTTCCAGTAAATTTTACTAATAGGTGAAGTATAAAATGCCCGGAGCGGTTTTGTCAAACTCCTGCCGGGCAAGGATAAAGCCCCCTCGCCTTATCTTTTCCTGCCTGAAGGAAGCTGGGTTCCGGGCAGCAGCTCCTCCCACTCCATCAGCAGCTCGCTCTCCTCCAGATCCATGCCGATGAGCACCAGATAAGGCTCTCCCTGATAGGTGCTGGAGGACCAGGTGATACGTTTGCCGGCATACTGCATAAGCCTGCGGGAGGAATTGCCGGGCTGCGCCAGATAACCCTTGGCCCTGAGCAGCCGGCTGCCCCATTGGCCGAGGAATTGCTCCAGCAAGGCCTGGGGGAGGCAAAGGTCCGCAGGCGGACGGAGGGTGAAGGTCCGGACCCGGGAGAAGGAGGCCTGATGCCGGTGGGCTGCTTCCTCCGGGGCAGATTCCTTTATGCGGGAACCGGCCGCTACCCCTTTTACAACCCGGAAGGGCTGGCGCGCCGGCGCTGTCCCTTCGGGAGCCCGCTCAATCCCGCGAAGCAGAATGTCCGGGTCCAGCCTGCTCCGCTGGGTATACAGCAAGGGAGCCAGGGGATTATGCTTGCGGACGGTTTTCTCAATCTTCTGGAGGGTATGGGCATCCACCAGATCGGTCTTGTTGACCAGAATCAGGTCGGCCACCTCCATCTGCCGCCGCAGCGTCCGGACCAGATCCTTGTCCGAGGAAAAAATGCTGTTGTACTCCAGCGTATATTCCGCATCCAGCACGGTGACGATTTGCTTGAGGCGCACACGCCCGAGAAGCGCCGGCTCCGTAAGGGCATCTACCACTTCCTCGGGATTGGCCACTCCCGTAAGCTCCACCAGCAGCACATCCGGCTTTTGGCGCAGCAGCTCCTGAATGCTGGCGGACAGCTCGCTTTTTTTGCTGCAGCAGACGCACCCGTCCAGCAATTTGGCTACGGATACCCGGGAGGCTTCGCCGACGATTTCGCCATCCACATCCATCTTGCCCAGCTCATTCATCAGAATGCCGGGCCGCAAGTCCCGGGAATGCGCTTCAGCCAGAAGCTCCAGCAGGAGAGTGGTTTTGCCGCTGCCCAGAAAACCGCTTAGGATCAGAACGGGAATGCTCATGGTCTCACTCCTTTTTGCCGATGCAAAAAATGACTACAATTTTTATCTTACTACTGATTTCCGGTTTGGGATAGTCCTGGCTAGGGAAAACTAAAAGTCCGGGTTGCCGTCTGGTGAACTCCGCTTACTTATTGATATTGGCCTGGCAGTGGATTTTATGCCGCCAATCTCGCGTGTCTTCCAAAAAACGGATTCATAAGGTTTACTCCGCTCCGCTTTCCGGGATATAATAGATGGGATTGTTAGGGCGTGTCTGAAAACCCGCTTGAGGGCATCTTTCACCGCCTTTTCGCCCCATACTTCGTTACTTCCGCTTGACGTACCCCCGGGTACGCCTTCACGAAAGTGCCTTGCCTGGAACGAAAATTCGGCAAAATATGCTCCCCTCGGAGTTATCAGACACGCCCTAGTTTTTAAGCCCGCCTGCGGGTTTAACAGATTAGCCACGAAAGAGAGCGATTAAACGTTATGGGTCGTAAGTGGAATAATATTAAGGAAAAGAAAGCCTCCAAGGACAAAAACACCAGCCGGGTTTACGCCAAGTTTGGCCGTGAAATTTACGTGGTGGCCAAGCAGGGCGAGCCTGATCCGGAATCCAACCGCGCCTTGAAGGTGGTGCTGGAACGGGCCAAAACCTACAATGTGCCCAAGGCCATCATCGACCGTGCGCTGGAGAAGGCCCGCGGCAACTCCGATGAAACCTACGAGGAACTGCGGTACGAAGGCTTCGGTCCCAACGGCTCCATGGTGATTGTGGATGCCCTGACCAACAATGTGAACCGGACGGCGGCCGAGGTTCGTTCGGCCTTCACCAAGAATGGCGGCAGCCTGGGCGTCAGCGGCTCCGTCAGCTATATGTTCGATTCCGCGGCGGTAATCGGCGTAGCCGACAAAACCGAGGAAGAAGTGCTGGAGATTCTGATGGAAGCGGATGTGGATGCCCGGGACATTGCCCAGGAAGAGGAATCCGTGATCATCTACGCCGCGCCGGAGCAGTTCAACGCTGTTCAGGACGCCCTCCGCGCTGTTGGCGTAACCGAGTTTACCGTTGCCGAGCTGACCATGCTGGCCCAGAATGATGTTACCCTCGACGGGGATGTCCAAGCCCAGTTCGAGAAGCTGATTGATGTGCTGGAGGACCTGGAGGATGTGCAGCAGGTGTACCACAACGTGGATTTGGGCGAATGAAGCGCCGCAAAGAATAAGGAGCCGAATATCCGGCTCATGACAAAAAGCACCCGTCGGGGTGCTTTTTTCAAGCTACAGTAAAGTATAACAAAAGGTGGCGGCGAAACGATGGCGAAGCAGAAATATTATGTGGTGTGGGAAGGCAAAACCCCCGGCATCTATAGCACGTGGAATGAATGCAAGGCCCAGGTGGACGGAGTGGCCAATGCCCGCTATAAATCCTATGAATCCCTTCAGGAGGCGGAAGCGGCGCTGAAGGCCGGTGCCAACAAAAGCTGGGGCAGGGGCAAGGCCTCTGTCCAATCAGGGGCCAAGGCCGCCTCCAAGGGAACAGGAGCGGCGGCGGAAATCGATTACGACAGCATTTCCGTGGATGTGGGCACCCGGGGCAATCCCGGTCCGGTGGAGTACAAAGGGGTGGACACCCGAACGGGGGAAATCCTGTTCTATGTGGGCCCTATCGAGAACGGCACCAACAATCTGGGAGAGTTTATTGCCATTGTGCACGGGCTGGCCTATCTCAAGAAGCTGGGCAGCAATAAGACCATTTATACGGATTCCCGGACTGCCTTGAGCTGGCTGAAAAACCGCAAAATTGCCTCTACCCTGGTGCGCAGCCCCGCTACTGCGAAGATTTGGGAAATGGCCGACAGAGCTCTCCAGTGGGTCAATACCAACACGTACGAGAACAAGGTAGTGAAGTGGAACACCGAGGAGTGGGGGGAAATCCGGGCGGATTTCGGCAGGAAATAGCATCTTTTCTGCATAATCCAATTGGCGTGCTGAACATAATACAGGTAGCACTTCATTCCTGCGTTGGAAGCTTCAGGGGTGCGGGAGTTAGTTTCCCCAACCGATCAGGAGGGATGGCCTGTGTTTCAATGGATCGGCAAACAAGCCCGATATGCGAAAATCCGCGGGCAGCAAAAAAAGCCGCGGAACAGCATCCCTTCGCCGAATTCCACTCAGCCGGCCGATTCATCCGCCAAACCGAGAACGGATTTGGCCCATGTTTCGGAACGGCTGGATTTGCCTTCCGGCACTCCGGAGACAGTGCAATCCACCCTTGCGGCCAATGAAGAGGCCCTGCGGGGAATGGCCGGCAACCATGACAGTGTGCTGTTCCGGCGTTTTCAGGCGGGAAGGCAGGCCAAACGGGGAGTTATGGTGGTGGCGGTCAGCGGCATTGTGGACAAGGCGGTGCTGAACGAGCTGGTTATCGGACCGCTGATGAATACGGAGCTGCCGCAGCCGGGAGACGGAACAACGGCTTTTTTGCAGGATTCCGTGTTGGCGGTAGTGGATATCCAGGCAACCCGCCACATGCAGCTTGTTACAGAAGCCATGCTTCAAGGAAACGCGGCGCTGTTTATTGAAGGGGAGGAAGAAGCCCTGCTGATCCCGGCGGCCGCCTGGAAAACCAGAGCCATCGAGCAGCCGCTGTCCGAAACGGTGATTCGCGGGCCGCGCGATTCTTTTGTGGAGGATCTGCACACCAATCTGTCCTTGCTGCGGCGAAGAATCCATCATCCCATGCTGCACATGGAGACCGTCGTCCTGGGGACCATGACTCAGACCCGGATTGTTCTGGCTTACATCCAGGGCATTATGAACGAAGACATTCTGGAAGAGATGCGCAGGCGGCTGGCGGGAATTAAGGTGGATGCGATTCTGGAGACCGGCTATATCGAGCAATACATTGAGGACGCGCCGTTTTCCCTCTTCCCGACCATAGCCAACACCGAGAAGCCGGACATTGTAGCCGCCCGGATTCTGGAGGGGCGGGTGGCCATTTTTGTGGATGGCACCCCCATTGTGATGACTGCTCCCGATTTATTGATCAGCCATTTCCAGGTATCCGAGGATTACTATGCCCGGCCCTTTTATGCCAGTCTGATGCGGCTCCTGCGGATTCTGAGCTTTTTCACCACCATTATGCTCCCCGGGCTGTTTCTGGCGGTGCAGTATTACCATCCCATCCTGATTCCGTATTCCCTGCTGGTGAGCCTGGCCAAAGCAAGGGAGGGCGTGCCCTTCCAGCTGTACATCGAGGTTATTGTGATGATTCTGGTGTTTGAGGTGATCCGTGAGGCGGGCATCCGGATGCCCAGGCCCATCGGGCAGGCCATCAGTATCGTCGGCGCCATTATTCTCGGCCAGGCGGCGGTGGAGGCGGGGCTGGTGGGGCTGCCGGTGGTTGTGGTGGTGGCCTTCGCCGGCATTTCCACCTTTTTGGTAAACTCCCTGGTGGAGCCCATCAGCATTCTGAGACTAATCTTCGCTATTGCAGGCGCGTCATTGGGGATTTACGGCATACTCCTCTTGGGCATGATTGTGGTAACCCATTTGGCGTCCCTCCGTTCCTTCGGCATTCCATATGCGGCGCCGCTGTTTCCTATCAAATGGGCCGACTGGAAAGATACCATCCTCCGGATGCCCTTGCGCCTGCAGTGGAAGCGGCCGGCTGTTTTGAGGCCGGAGGATACCATACGGCAAAAGCGGGGAGGCGAGGCGGATGGCGAACCGCAAAAAAAGTAATAAACGGTGGCTCAGGCGTTTGCTTCCGCCGGTCCTTGTACTGCTGCTGGCTGCCGGCTGCATACCAACGGAGCTGAACGAGCGTTCGCTGGTATCCATGGTGGGAATTGACGCCAATAAGGATCATACGGTGCGGCTGACCCTGGGGATTATCGCCACTCACAACAAGGAGACACCGGATGCCATTACCGTCTATTCCGTGGACGGGGAAACCTTGTTTGACGCCTCCCGCAAATTTATTCAAATCATCGGCAACCAGCCGTTATGGCCGTATATCAAAGTGATTGTGCTGGGCCCTTCCGTTTCCAAGAAGGATATTATCCCGGTATTGGATTATTTCAACCGGAACAATGAAATCCAGCCCAATCCTTATGTGATTCTCTCGAAGATTCCGGCGGAGGAAATTGTCCGCATTCAGTCCCTGCTCCCGGCGCTGAACACCGTTATTGTGGAGCAGCAGCTGATCAACCAGTCCAGGCTGTCCCTGGCGCCCAGGGTGCAGCTGTTCCAGCTGAACGAGATGATGTACGCCCCGGGCAGTACAGGCTACATGGCGCTGATCCGCAAGATGAGCCAGGATAAGGGATCATTTTCTCAGGTATCAGGTATGGCGGTGATCAAAAACGGGAAATGGATCGGCGAGTTGGGGGAGCGGGAAACCAGAGGGGTTCTGTGGGTGCGCCATGAGGTGGAGGGCGGTATTCTGAATGTTTCGTTGAAGAAGGCCACCGCCTCCCTGGTAATCAAAAAATGCAGCAAGGTGGAAATGAAGCCTGTGCTCCGGGACGGGGAGCTGAGCATGTCCCTGAACATAAAGGTGAAGCTGTCCGTCGGGGAAATTATGGGCTACCTCCGCATGGACCAGGCCGGATTGGAGAAAATTCGGCAAGGTGCGGAGAAGGAGATCGCCAGTGAGGTAAAGGAGGCCTTGGCAGCGGTACAACCTGCTTATAAGGCGGATATTTTCGGCTTTGGCTCAGCGGTGGAAAGAAAGTATCCAAAATATTGGCAGGAGCATAAGGAGCAGTGGGAGTCCATTTTCAGCAAGCTTCCGGTGGATATATCCGTAAAGGCATCGCTGCATGATTTTGGACTGACGGAATCCGTCAGCGCAAGGTAGGTGGCTAACTCGTGCAAAAAACACCGCTGTCCTCCAGGCAGGCCTATTTCGTTTCCACTCCGCTTCTGGTGATCATGGGCCATTTCTTTCTGGTGCCCCTCTATTTGCGCTTTGCAGGCCGGGATGCCTGGCTGGGAGTAATCGCCGGCTTTATTGCCGGGGCGGTGATTTTTCTGGCTATGGGGCGGCTGCATGCGCTGATGGAGGGGAAAACCCTGGTGGAAAAGCTGGACAAGTGGCTGGGTCCGTGGGCCGGCAAAGCCTTGGCCGTGCCGCTCATCCTCTACTTTTTTGTATTATCGCTGGTGACGCTTTACGGTTTTTCCATTTTTATCTCGTCCATTTTCCTGCCGGACCACCCCCGTTGGGTCATTACGGTAAGCTTTACCCTGGCCATGGCCTATATGGTGCACAAAGGGGTGGAGGTTATCGCCCGGGTCAGCGAATGGATCATCCTGTACAACATGGTATCGGGAATGCTGGTTTCCCTTGCCCTTCACCGGGAAAAGCATTATGAAAAGCTGCTTCCGATTCTCCAGCATGGGCCCGCGCCGCTTTTGCCGGTTATTATGCTGATTCTCGCGGTATTTGGCGAGCTGATTGTCATGCTGATGGTGCAGGTCCATGCGGAAAAGGACTCCGGCACCAATTGGAAAGCATACTTTATGCTGTTTATATCCTGCTTCTTCATTTTTCCCTCCACTACCGCAGGGCCGGTGGCTATCTTCGGTGAGGATCAGGCCAAGCTTTTGGCTTTTCCCGTAGAAAGCACCGTCAGGCTGATCAGTGTGGGGTTTATCGAACGGTTCGATCTGTACGGGCTGACCATCATGACGGTATCTGCCCTGCTGCGTTTGGCCTTGCTCCATTATGGAGCCTGTGTGGCGACGGCGCAGCTGTTGAATCTCAAAAGCTACCGCTGGGTCAATCTGGCCCTGTCTATCCTATTGGGGGCTTCCGGCTTGCTGGTTTTTGACAACTATCTGGAGCTGATGGATTTTTTGCGGCGCTACTACCCATATGGGGCAGCGGCATGCGGACTGATCTGCGTGCTCTGGGTCATCGCATGGCTGTCCAAACGCCGCCGCGCCCAATCCTCCCCCGCCTGATGCCGGCTTCGGCTTACCGGATCACGGCTTCCGGCTGAATGTCGGCAATAAACCACGCTCCTGCGGGGTTAGTCCGGGTCAGACTCCACCAGAACCATATGCCCTGAGGACGACCGCCTTTACGGGAAATAGCCACACGCATCTTGAAGCGGGCTGTTAGCCCATCGTCTGGAACAGAAGGAGAAGACGGGGATTCCCCGATGGGCCGGGCCGTCAGGATGCTGTCGTCCAGCCATTCCGCGGCCAGTCCCGCATCTGTGCTTGTATGCAAAAGCAGCTCCAGCAGATGGCGGTCCTTCTGGTTGACGGCTACCAAAAACAGCTGCACCGTATCCGTCGGGCTGAGGCTTTTATGGTAATCCTCCAGGCGCCCCGACGCTTTTTGGGCCATGGCCTGATGGGCAGGGTCCGAATGGGCGGAGCCATGGGTAATGGAGCCTGCGAAGTGGATGCAGAAATGGCCGTTGAAATCATTGTCGGGAATCCCGTCCCCGCCATGGGGCATTCCATGCATGGAGGCTCCGGCCACTTTACCGGAGGTTCCCACCAGCACAGCCTTCCGCTGCCAGCTCCAGCGGCCTCCGTAGATGGTTTTCATGATGGCGGTGTCCTCTTTGGTCAGGGGCTGCACATCCATATGGGCGGAACCGGCTCTCCGCTGCCCCCGGAAGGTGAGCCCTGTTTCCAGGTCGGTGATGGACAGGACGGTTCCTTTGGGCATCAGCTTGTTCGCCTCGGCCCAGGTCAAGGCTTGCCCAAAGTGCTTGTCGGCCAATTCCTGCCGGAGTTCGTTAAGCTCCGCCTTCATATGGTCCGGCACCTGAAAGGCCGTTCGGGTATCCGGCCGGTACAGCGTGAGTCCGGCTTCATGGGAGGTTACCCGGTATGTAGCGCGGGCGCCGTTTGCTTCGGGCACGGACAGCTCCATAACGGAATAGGAGGGGGCCGGCTGCAGCGGCTTATTGTCCTGCTCCAGCGCTCGTATCCATTTTTTCCATTTCGGCGAGGATATGAAAACAGAGGTTTTGTATTCCGCGGCAGGGGAGGAGCGCAGGGACAGCTCGATCTGATCTTCGCTTCCGGCGGGGGAGGGATCGGCTTTGACCATATTCCCGGACATAAGCATGAACCATAAAGCAGTAACCGTGAGCAGCTTGCCCTTCACGTTGGACACACTCCCTGTATGAACGCTTTTTCTAGAAAGTGTGCTCCGCCATTCCTTTCTTCAATCAAGGAAATCCCTGGTTGGCCTGAAAGTGACAAATGCTTTCCCGTTCGATACAATAGAGGCATGACCAATTGTTAAGCAAGGGGGGCGGATTATGCTGACCAAAAAAGGCAATGAATTGGAGCTTGAAGAAGGCGGGCCGGGGGAAAATGCGGATGTCACCGACCACTGCGATATAGACTGCGCCCATGCGGATGTGGTGGAGCAGGTGAAGCGGGAGGCAGTGGGGCTTGACCGCCTGAATGATCTGGCGGAGCTGTTCAAGGCACTGGCCGATCATACCCGGCTGCGGATTATCCACTCCCTGTTGAACCGGGAGCTGTGCGTTTGCGATCTGTGCGATGTGCTGGGCATGCAGCAATCCGCCGTCTCCCACCAGCTGCGGGTGCTGCGCAATCTGCGCATTGTCAAGCGGCGCAAGGAAGGCAAAATGATGTATTATTCCATCGACGATCAGCACGTGGAGGGCCTGTTCCTGCAGGCTCTGCATCATATCTCGCATAAGTAGCCCGCGGCTTCAGGCGGGCGTTGATTGATACATGCAGGCCTGCATCCGGAACATCCGGGCGTATTGGCCGTTTTGGGCCATGAGCTCGTCATGGCTGCCCTGCTCGATGATGCGGCCGTCTTCCAGCATGTAGATCCGGTCGGCCATCCGGGTGCTGGACAGACGGTGGGAGATGAAGATTACCGTTTTGTTCCGGGATGCCTCCAAAACCGTCTGGTTGAATTGGTACTCGCTGATGGGATCAAGGGCGCTGGAGGGTTCATCCAGAATAATGAAGGGATAAGGGCGGGCGAACACCCGGGCAATGGCCAGCTTCTGCGCCTCGCCTCCGGACAGCTCGGTTCCGGCGGCGCTGAATTCCCGGGTCACCATGGTGCCGACGCCTTCGTCCATCCGGTTTACCCGGTCCAGCAGTCCGCTTTGGCCCAGAGCATCCCGGACCACCGGCATGGCTTGATCGTCCGCCTGGTCCATCATCACATTATCCGCGATGCTGGCGGCATACAGCCGGTAGTCCTGGAAGACGCTGCCGAAGCTGCTGCGGTACGCGGAAAGCTCATACTCCTTAATATTGACGCCATCCAGCAAAATAGCTCCCTCCGAAACATCATACAGCCGCATCAATAGCTTGGTCAGGGTGGTTTTGCCTGCGCCGTTGTATCCGACGAAGGCGATTTTTTCCCCTTGCCGGATGGTCAGGCTAATGTCCCGCAGAATGGGGCCGGCGCTCTCATCATAGGCAAAGGACACCTTGCGCAGCTCCAGCGCCTGCGGGGCGGACGGAACGGACAGGGCATCCGCAGAACTGCCGACAGCCGGGGCGGCATCTGCAAAAGCCCGGATTTTATCAATGTACAGGCTGTTTTGCTGCGCCCGGGGCAGGAGAGCGGCAATATCCCGCAGACTGTTTTTCAGCGACCCGGCGGAGTTGAACAGGGAGAGCATGCTCCCATAGCTGAGAGCCTGCAGGACCAGGGTCCGGTACAACAGATAGATCAGGTACAGGGCGTCCAGAAGCAGGCTGTGGGCGGCAAAGCTGCCGATGAAGCCCAGGGCAATCCGTTTGGATGCATCCGCCTGGATCGTATGCCGCATGGCCTGGGTGGCCTGTTGCAGATCTCCTTTCAGCTTTCCGGCTATAGGGTTAAGCCTGATTTCCTTGGCATAGTCCGCCAGATAGAAAATCCGGCTGATATAGGCCCGCTTCCGCTGGAGCGGCTTAAGCGCAAGCTCCATCCTGAAGCTCAGCCTGGCCAAAACGGCATTCACCGCCAGGGTGACCAGCAGGCTGGCCGCAATAAACAGCAGTCCGCCCCGGTCCAGCACCAGGAAGAAGGTTCCCGCCGCGGCGATGGTAGCGCCTCTCCCGCACAGCTGCCGGACAATCTCCAGAGATTCGTCCATCCGTTTTTTGGCTTCCCCCACACTGACCACAAATTCATTGTAGAACTGCGGCTGGTCATAACAGGCCAGATCCATAGCCGCCGCTTTCCGGAACAGCTCCAGCTGCATGGCCCGGTACAGCTTTTCTTTGGCCAAGGGGACGAAATAGGCTTCATTCACCGCTGACCAGATCAGCTTCGCCACAATGGCCGCCGAAATAAAAGCCATATACCGCAAAGCATCGGCGAATTCCCCGTTATACTGAATCAGGTCGATCATGTACTTGGTGCAATAAGCAAACTCGAAGAATACCTCCACCGAGGAATAAACGGCCAGCAGACAAATATTGATTACATACCCCGGCGTATGCCGGAATGCCAGCCGCAGCATATACAAATGGTTGGACACCACATGTCCCGGTTTATGCTTCATGCTCCCACCTCCGACTGCTCCTCCGCATATTTCTCCGCCTGCTTGCGGAACATGTCCGCATACTTCCCGTTTAGCGCCATCAGTTGGTCGTGGGTGCCCGTTTCGATGACCGCGCCGTTTTCCAGCATATAAATCCGGTCGGCCAGAGTCGCCATGGACAAACGGTGGGAGATGAAAAATACAGGTTTTCCCCGGCAGGCCGCCAGCATGCTTTGATAGATTAAGTATTCCGCCACCGGATCAAGAGCGCTGGAGGGTTCATCGAACACGGCAATATCAAACTCTTTGGCAAAGGCTCTGGCTACAGCGATTTTTTGGTATTCGCCGCCGGAGAGGACAGCGCCGTCCTCGTCAAACTCCCGGGTCAGCACCGTGTCCATGCCCTTTGGCAAAGAAGCGACTTTTTCGTAGACGCCGCTTTTTATAAGCGCATCCCGCACTCTGTGGTAGTCGGCCGCCGTCACCGGCCGGCGCATCAGCACATTTTCGGCCACCGTCATGGCAAAAATCCTGAAATCCTGAAAGGCGCTCCCGAACAGGGCGCGGTAGGAGCCCAAGCGGTATTCCTGAATGTCTTTTCCGTTAAGCAGCACTTCGCCTTGACTGGGGTCGTACAGCCGCATCAGCAGCTTCACCAGGGTGGTTTTGCCTGCGCCGTTGTGGCCCACCAGGGCGATTTTTTCGGTGCCTTCAATACGGAGGCTAATATCCCGCAGCACAGGACTGCTTGCACCCGGATAGGTGAAGCTCACATGTTTAAGCTCCAGGGAATGGACGGGCTTTTCGGGGGCAGCCCCTTGCGGATCGTCCTTCATCCGGATTTCGTAAGCCAGGAAGCCCCGCAAATTCTCGATATACAGACTGTTCTGGAACACCTGGATCAGACTTTCCGACAAACCGATAAGAATCCAGCTGGCGCTGACCATGGCGCTGGTGAGAACGGCAAACTCGCTGACCTCCAGCGTGCGGGATACCAGGGTCCGGTACAGGCTGTACAGCAGCACACCCTGGAAGATCACCAGGAAGGTAAAGATATTTTGCCAAAAATGAACCCTTGCCACCTGCGGAGCGAATCTCCGGACAACGGCGCCGATGCCCGAATAACCTTCCTCATAGGTTTTTTTCAGCACGCGAAAAATCCCCGACATGCGAATTTCCTTGGCATAATCCTGCAGGTACACAACACGGTTCACGTAATCCAGCTTCCGCCGGTGGGAAACACTTTCCTGATCCCGGGCATACAACAGGCGGTTATGCCATCTGCCGAACAGAAACTTGCCTGCAAAAGGGGACAGGACAAACAGGACCACCCAATGGTCGATCATATACATGTTGGCCATTACCCCAATGCCGGCCAGTACGGCGCAGATGGTGTCGGCTGTTGTCTCCAGCACGGATGAAACCCGGGTTTCCGTTTCCTTGACGGCCATGGTGTAGCGGTTGTAAAAATCCGCATCCTCGTAGCAGGCCAGCTCCACCTGGGCCGCTTTGTCATACAGCTGCACGTTCAGCTTCTCGAAGAGCAGGGCGTCGGTTTTTGGCTTGTAGCTGGTCTGAACCCACTGCTCAAACCAATTGCAGGCGCCGAAAATCAGCGCGCTTGCCAAAATAAAGCAGGCGATCTGCCCGAAATCTTGGCCGGTTTCCATGGCGTGAAGCACATATTTGACCAGCACAATACTGTAAAACACCCATGCGGCATAGCCTATGGCCTTGATCAGGAATTCCGCCGCGATTCTGCCCGGGCAGATGCGAAAAACCAGCTTCAGAATGAAGAGGTTATTGGGGAAAACCCCGCCTTGTTTTTTCATCATAAACTCCTTATTCCGGAAAATGGAAAGATAGCGTTTTCTCCATTGTGAACATTTTCCATGGAACAATCAATGGGGAATTTGTTTGCCAACTGAATTGTCCGCAACTGTGTCAGAGGGGAAGAGAGTATGGGCAGGAGATTTGCGGGAGGGGCGGGGATATGGTAAAACCGGTATAAACATGTTTTCTATAAAATGGAGGTGCTTCGTTCTTGTCCTATTTCGCATCCTTTCAACTCACTCCCTCCGCCGAGCGGACCATCCGGGCGGATTGGTACCGTCCGTTGGGCGCGGCTTCTCAAGGAACAGTTTTGGTTGCCCATGGCTACAAAGGCTTCAAGAATTACGGCATGTTTCCGCGGATTGGCGAGCTGCTGTCGGAAAGCTACGATGCTGTCGTGTTTAATTTCAGCCATAACGGCGTGGGGGAGGAGCTGACGGAGTTTACGGAGCTGGAGAAATTCGCCCGCAATACCTGCTCGCTGGAGCAGGAGGATTTGCTGGCATTGGTTGAGGCAGTTGCAGGCGGTACGCTGTCCGTGGGTGGCGGGGAGCAGCCAAGGGCGGACCGGTTGTTTTTGCTTGGCCACAGCAAGGGCGGAGGCGGGGCCTTATTGTTCGGGCTGGACCACCCGGAGCTGGTGGACGGGGTGATCAGCTGGAACGGAATTTCCAGCTTCGATCTGTATTCCGAGGAAGAGAAGCGGCTGATGCGCGAGGCGGGCAGGGCCTTTACGGTGAATGCCCGGACCAAGCAGCAGATGCCCCTGGACCGGGTGATTTTGGAGGATCTGGAGGCCAATGCAGAGCGGTTCAATCTCGTCGGCCGGATCGGCGGCCTTCGCGTTCCCGCGGCGCTGATCCAGGGGGAACGGGATGGCAAGCATCTGCTGGCCGGTTCAGCCTGGCTGAAGGAGGCGCAGCCGGAGCTGGAATGGCTCATGGTGCCTCATGGAGACCACCGGTTCAACACGGTGCATCCTTATGAGGGGGACACGGAGGCATTCCTTGAGGCCATCCGCCTTACCCGGGAGTGGCTGGATCGGCATAGCAAGTAGGGGAAGCGTCGGAATGGCGGTCTACGCCGACGGGGGGGGGGCTGCGGCCAACTGGAGCCCGGGGGAAGAAGAGGGGACTGGATTGGAGATAGCGGAAGCTGTTTTCCGTTAATCTCCTTGTTCGTGCCGTGCTTCGAGGCAACCGGCTGCAATAGCGGAAACAGCCTGTCCTTATTCGGAAGGGATTTCACCAATCCGGCAGATAGCCATCCATGCTGCGTTTCCCGCCGCACCTTTAAACCGATGAAATGTCGAAGATGTCCCTCAAACGGCTTTGCCGGTTTCGAGGCTTCCATAACACCATCCGGCCTGCGGCAAGGACCAGTGTTATTTCAGGGTAGCGGAAAACTGCTTCAGTTAATATCGAAATGCAAATGGGCAATCCCTACAACATGGAAAAGCGGATGCTGTTCTATTGGAGTGCCATGTATTATCATCAATTGAAGGAAGGCAAGAATTATAATCTGCTGAAGAAGTGTGTTGCTATTAACATTCTCAATTACTCCTTCCTGCCCAATGAGCGAGTCCATAATATCTTTCATCTGCAGGAGGATCATACAGGCATTCCGCTGAATGATGACCTGGAGATTCATACGATGGAGTTAGGGAAGCTGGATGAATACCCGCATCCTGTGGAGGAAGGCGGATTGATCAACTGGCTGCTGTTCTTAAAGGGAGTAGACAAATCAAGCTGGGAGGTGCTGGCGATGAATGAGCCGATGCTGAAAAAGGCCATGAACACATTGGAATTCCTGAGTCAGGATGCCGCTACCCGCGAGGCTTATGAGGCCCGGATGAAGGCGCTGCGGGATGAAGTTTCCAAGCTGGAAGGGGCCAAGGCAGAGGGATTAAGCGAAGGTGAGCGAAAAGGGAAAATGGAAACAGCCCTCAACATGCTGGATATGGGGTTTGAAATCGCCATTATTGCCAAAGCTACGGGATTATCCGAAGAAGAAGTCCGCTCTTTGCGGCCTGTACATTAAAAATGATTCTTGACCAGTCAGCCCTTTTTTCGTTTATCTTAGGGTAGACACAGCCCTATAAACAGCAAAAAACCCTTGATACACAAGGGTTTTTCTGGATGACCTGCAGTGGGCTCGAACCACTGACCCCCACCCTGTCAAGATGGTGCTCTCCCAGCTGAGCTAGCAAGTCACATATGGTAATGCGGTAATTTGAATTTTACCAAGTCTGCCTGCTGCTGTCAACGGTTTTTGTAAAGGGTTTCAAATTCACAGCAGAGTAGTCTGGGGGCCATATAAATATGACAATATGTTCACAATTCCTTCGGAAGGTGCACGAAGCCGGGTAATGGGGTAAAATAGAGATATCCAAGGAGGCGTATATGTATGAAAACCCATAACTGTTGCGGAGACGGCATTTCCTGCGATATTCCTGTAGAGCTGCCGGAGGATTACATGGACACCTTGTACCAGATGTATGTGAAGGATTGCGAGAAGGAAGGCAAGGAGCCGCAGACCAAAGCCGAATGGCTGGAAAACATAAGCGCATAAGTAGGTAAGGGGCAGCCCCGAAGGGCTGCCTTTTGTGTGAGTCCCGCGGACAGCCCAGAAGGGGCGCGCGGCAACTTCCGGAGGAGAACATCATCTTATGGTTAAGTACGATCTGCCCATTACCAGGAATCCGCTTCAAACCAGAGCCGACGTGCAGGAAGCCGTCCGGCAGCTGACAGAGCCGCTCAAGCCTTATTTCAGCAAGGGCGGGGCCCTGCTCCAGTTGGGAAATACGGGAGCGGTGTACGAGGAGCGCACCGCCCAGATGGAGGCGTTTGCCCGCCCGCTGTGGGGGCTGGTGCCCCTGGCCGCAGGCGGAGGAGATTCGGACCTGTGGGATACATATATGGAGGGCATCCGTCATGGCACCGATCCGCAGCATGAGGAATACTGGGGGGATACGGGCCACGTGGACCAGCGTTTTGTGGAGATGGCGGCCATCGGCCTGGCGCTGTGCCTGTGCCCGGACCGGATTTGGGGACCGCTGACCCAGACGGAACGGGGCAATCTGAACCGCTGGCTGTTGCAAATCAACCGGTTTGAGTTGCCCCCCAACAATTGGCGGTTCTTCATTGTGCTGGCCAATCTGGGCCTGAAACGGGCCGGAGGGGAATACAGCCAGGAGTCGGTGGACGGGGCGCTGGCGCTTTTGGATACCTTCTATCTGGGCGACGGCTGGTATTCCGACGGCTTGACTGACCAGCGGGATTATTATATTCCGTTTGCCATGCATTTTTACGGGCTGATCTACGCCGGGATGATGGGCGGGGAAGACCCGGAGCGCTGCAGGATGTACAAGGAACGGGCGGCCCGGTTTGCCCATGATTTCATCTACTGGTTTGCCGAGGACGGATCGGCATTGGCCTATGGCCGCAGCCTGACCTACCGCTTCGCCCAAGCGGGCTTCTGGGGCGCCTTGGCCTATGCCGGTGTGGATACGCTGGATTGGGGCGTTGTGAAGGGGCTCCTGCTGCGGAACCTGCGCTGGTGGTTTCGCCAGCCGATTTTTACCCCTGACGGTTGCTTGTCCATTGGATATGCCTACCCCAATCTGATTATGGCAGAGGGCTATAACGCTCCCGGGTCCCCATACTGGGCCTTTAAGGCATTTCTGCCGCTGGCATTGGGAGAGGAGCACCCCTTATGGCAGGCGGAGGAAAAACCGCTTCCCGCCTTGGCGCCGCTGTCCGTGCAAAAGCATGCGCGGATGCTGGTCAGCCATACCGGCAATCATGTGACGGCGCTGACATCGGGCCAATATGCCGGGTTCGAGCCGGCCCACACAACCGCCAAATACGCCAAGTTCGCTTATTCCAATGCCTTTGCCTTCAGCGTGCCCAAAGGACATACGGGACTGGCCCAGGGGGCGTATGACTCCATGCTGGCTCTAAGCGAGGGGGATGACTGGTACAAGGTCCGGCAGCGATGCGAGGAGGCAACGGTAGAAGCGGGATGGATTTATTCCCGCTGGAAGCCGTGGGCCGATGTGACTGTGGAAACCTGGCTGATTCCCGCCGGTCACTGGCATGTGCGGGTGCACCGATTAGCCGCCGGACGTGATCTGACAGGTGCGGAAGGGGGCTTCGCCATCCGCTGGGAGCACCGGGTGCCCGAGGAGGCCGGAACGCATTTGCGCACCGGACCTCATGACGCGTTGGCTTCCTTCAGCTGGGGCGCCAGCGGTATCGTGGACCTGCGGCAGGTCCGCCGGGCGGAGATTATTCCCTGCGAGGCCAATACCAACCTGATGCATCCGCGCACTGTGCTGCCTACTCTCCACGGTACATTCCCGAAGGGCGAGCATTGGCTTGCAGCCGCTATACTGGGCGTTCCCTGCGAAGGGGAAGGACAAGCCTCTTGGAGCACGCCTCCGGTATTCCGGGAGAGCGGGGACGGGATGCAGGTGCTGGACCGGGAGACAGGAGCCGTCCTCTGGAGCTTTTCCACCAATTTCCCGCTGACTGTGGACCCAAGCTCCTGCTAAAATGGATAGGGATGGTTGTAAAGGATAAGGCTTTTCCGGCAGGAGGCCAGCAGAAGAAGGAGCGCGCAGCGGGATGGGAAATCAAGGGCAATTGGAAGCGGCAACAGCACGGATTACGCGGGAGGGCATTCTTTTCCGGGACGGACGCTATACATGCAGATTGGCGCTCCGCTACCGGTGGTATGAGCAGGCCCATCTGCGGGGACCCTGGGACATCCGGGTTTTGTATAATCCGGCGGAGGAGCAGCCTGAAGCTCTCTATATAGACTCGGAGCATTTTGAGGAAGAGCGGGTATGCCATTTTATCGGCGTGCCTCGGCAGCCCTCGGAAACCGCCGCCTACCAGGCCAAGCTGCGGAAGCTGGCGGAGGAGCGGAGAATGTTGTACGGCAATAGGCCCTTGTTTTAAAAGGTTGGCTGAGCACCCCGTGTCCATTGTTGAAGGCTTATACGCCGGAAGCTTGGAGGCAGGGGTGTTTTTTTACGGATTATTTTGTACGGGAGCAGAGCCAGGTTCCCCTTCATATAGGTTTAGTCCTTCTCTGCCGCGGGAATAGTGGATAATAGCCCCAAGAAAAGGAGTGTTTCTCTTTTGAAGCTGTTAGCCATTATTCCCGCATACAACGAAGCCGGAACCATCGGGGACGTGATCCGAAGCATCAAAAAGCATCAGCCGTCCGTGGACATTCTGGTTGTGAATGACGGCTCCGCGGACCATACAAGTGAAGCGGCGCGCCTGGCAGGCGCAGCCTCCGTCCTGGAGCTTCCCTTTAATCTGGGCATCGGCGGAGCAGTACAGGCGGGCTACCGGTATGCCTGCAAAAAGAACTATGATCTCGCGGTGCAGATTGACGCCGACGGGCAGCATGACCCGGCGGAGCTGGAGAGGATTCTCTCTCCCATCAGGGAAGGGGCAGCGGATTGCTGCATCGGCAGCCGGTTTTTGGAGAAGCGGGGTTACCGCTCCACATTGTTCCGGCGGTTCGGCATCCGGTATTTTGCCTGGATGATCCGTTCCACTATGAAGAGCCGTCTCACCGATCCTACTTCCGGCTTCCGGGCGGTGGGGAGGGAGGGAATCCAGGTATTTGCCGGATATTATCCCGATGATTACCCGGAGGTGGAGGCCATTGCCTTGCTGCTGCGAAAAGGACTGACCGTATCCGAAGTGCCGGTTATGATGCATTGCCGCCAAGGGGGAAGCTCCTCCATTACCCCGGCGAAATCCTTGTATTATATGGCAAAGGTATCGTTGGCGGTAGTGATGACCCGGCTGAGAGGAGCGGAGAAAACCGGATGAGTGTATACCAGATTTCCGCTGCCGCCGGGTTTGGCTTTCTGCTGTTGACGGGGGAGTTGATCAGACGGCGGAAAATCGAGGAGCGCTATGCGCTACTGTGGCTTCTGCTGGGATTGGCAATAGCGCTGTTCAGCTTTGCTCCAGGCTTGCTGGAGAGGCTCTCCCGGCTGCTGCAAGTGCATTATGCCCCTTCCCTGCTGTTTCTGCTGGGACTGTTGTTTTCTCTGGCTTTTATTATGCACCTGACCATTGTCATGTCCCGGATGCACCGGAGAATGGTCCGCCTGGCCCAGGAGGTGGCGATTCTGAAGGAAGAACTGGAGGGAGCGGCAACAGCTCCAATCCTTCCGGCCAAAGGAGGCGCTGCCCATGGTTAGTTCCCGCCGCATTTGGGAGATGCTGATGATTCCGGTGTTGGGGTTGGCATTGTTTTTGCGGCTTCACTTTTTGCGGAACGGGCAATTGGAGCCCTTGGAGTGGGATCAACTGAACTACACCAGGATGGCTCTGCAATGGCTGGAGACGGGGGTGTATGCCTACCGGGACACGGCGCCCAATACGCTGGTAACGCCGGGATTTCCTGCTTTTCTGGCGCTGATTTTCCGGGTGTTCGGATATGACCGTCCCGAGGCTGCCTTGATGCTGGTGAGAGAGCTTCAATGCTTCATCCCGCTGATTGCCGTCTGGTTTTTGTACCGGACCGGCTGCCGGCTGTTTTCGCCTGGAGCGGGTGTGCTGGCCGCAATGTTTGCCGCTGTTTATCCGTCCTATGTCTGGTCCTCTTCGCTGATTTTGACGGAGGTGATCTTCCTTTCATCTTTTTGCGTGCTGCTGTTCTTGCAGGTCCGGATCATCCAGGAAAACCGCCCGGCTGATCATATTCTGGCCGGAGTGATGCTGGCCGTGACGGTGCTTATCCGCCCCAATGCGCTGCCTTTAGGTGTGGTGCCGTATCTGTTTTTATGGATTAGGGGGAAAAAGCTGCCCTGGCTCATGATCGTAAGGGCGGTCGTCTCCTTCAGCGTCATCATGCTGCCCTGGTGGATACGCAACTGGATCACCTTCCATGAATTTATCCCCATTGCCAAGGGAGAAGCGGGCAATCCGTTCCTGGGCGGGACCGATCCGTATTTCCGGGGAACCATTGATTGGACCGCCGTGGGCGAGGAGGGACAGTTTCAGGAGGGCTTGCGGAGAATCCGGGAGGGGCTTGTCCAGGACCCGCTGCTCTGGATCGGCTGGTTTACCGTCGGCAAGTTCCGGGTGTTTTTCCGAACGCTGTGGGTGGGGGCCTATCCGTTTTCCGTGCCGGAGTGGTACTTCTATCTGCTGAACAAGCTTCATTTTGCCTTGGTGTATACCGGATTGGCCGTGCTGCCGATGATGGCGCTGCGGGGCAGATTGCCGTATGGGATTCTGCTGGCAGGGCTGGCCGTATTTTGGGGAGTGCATCAGCTGTTTATCCCGGTGGACCGGTATTTGTACGGCATGCTGCCCTTCCTGATGCTGGGGGTGGCGGGGGTTGCCGCGGAGCTGGCGGAGGCTGTGGTCAGCAGAGGAAGAATGCTGCTTCCCAGCCTCAAACGGATTGCACAGGATTAAGACTTGCCTCAAATGTGCGCAGATAAAAAGCCATCCCCGCTCCGGTTAATAACCCGGAAAAACTGGGGATGGCTTTTGTGCTATTTCACACTGTTGCCCAACAGACTTTTGGCAGAATACTCAATAATTTCGCCGCGCCGCACAATCCCGATGAAGATGCCGTTATCATCCACCACCGGCACGAAATTCTGGACCTTGGCCAGCCGGAGCAGATCCTCCATATTGGAGTCGATCCGCACTGTTTCGTGCTTGGTGCGCAGTGGCACGTCGGCGAGGGTGAAGTGGTGGGCGGTTTCAAAAACCAGGTCTTGCTTGGACTTAAAGAACCAAAGCAGGTCTCCTTCTGTCACCGTACCGGCATAAGCGCCGTTTTCCTTCAGGATCGGCACAGCCGTATACCGGTGGAACTCCATCTTTTCCAGAGTCTGGCGGAGGGTGGAGTGGGTGGACAAACAGACGACTTCCTGCTTGGGCAGGAGAAAAAAGGCAATATTCATTATTGGCTGACTCCTTATCAAACAATTATCAGTCCCATTCTCATTGTATCAGAAGTTGCGGCAGGATGATACTCAAGAGCTTTCCGTGAGGAAAGCTTGCGTCGTAAGCATACGCTAAGAGCTCTTGCCGGAATGTCCCGCTTGCTGTTCCCGCATAGAAAAAATCTGCCCGCTCATCCTATAAAGGCAAACAGCTAATGAAGCGAGGAGTGAACAAGCGGATGAATCGTGCATTGGGAACGGCATTAGCAAGCGTAGGCGCCGCGCAATTTTTGAAGGTGCCCATATCTTTTGCCAAAACCGGACAATGGAGATGGTCGGCGCTTACGGAATCCGGGGGAATGCCCAGCTCCCATTCCGCGGGGGCAGCCGCGTTGGCCGCTTATACGGCCCTCAAAAAAGGCACCCACTCCATGGAATTTGCCATCAGTGCCCTCTATGGCCTGATCGTCATGGCGGATGCCATGGGGGTGCGGCGCCATGCCGGCGAGATTGCCGTTGAGGTCAATGCTCTGGGCCAGCGGGTGGAGGGGCTGTCCGGCAAACCGCCAAGCATGCGCCGCAGACGCCCCGCCGCCGAGCTTCAGGAAAAGCTGGGCCATTTGCCCATTGAAGTGGCTGCCGGCACAGTGCTGGGCATCGGCATCGGGGCCATCAGCTTTTTCCGGGAATGGGAGAAAACTGCGTCTGCTTCCGCTTGCAAAGGGGCAACCCAAGACTGGATTTCCCGGACCAAACGACTGATCCGGGTTTGACGAATGAAAGCGGACAGGCTATGATAAATCCTATCCAATTTAGATAGGAGTCCGATCCATGATCATTATTCCAGTTGCAACCCGCCAGGAGCTGGATGCCTGCCTGGCTATCCGTATGGAGGTATTCGTCAACGAGCAGCAGGTTCCTTTTGAAGAGGAGCTGGACGAATATGATGTTTCGCCGGAGGCATGCCATCATGTGCTGATGACGGACGGGGACAAGCCTGTAGCCACCGGCAGATGGAAGGTCTACGAAGACGGTACCGCCAAGCTGCAGCGGATCGCGGTGCTGAAGGAATACCGCGGCGGAGGCACCGGGCGGCTGCTGATGGAAGCCCTGGAGGACAGCGCCCGCCAGGCCGGGATGAAGCGGGCGATCCTGGATGGGCAGTGCCACGCCGAGGGCTTTTACAAGAAGCAGGGGTACCAAACCATCTCCACAGAGCCCTTCTTGGATGCCGGTATTCTCCATGTACGGATGGTGAAGGAGCTGTAAGCTTGTTGAGCAATGCCGGTCCGGTTACATGCTCTCCGGAGCGGGCAGGCCAAGCACCTGCAAGGCGTCCCCCAGCGTCTCGCGGAAACGGTCCGTCAGCCAAAGACGGAAGCGAAGCAAGGTCTCCTCACCAGCTTTCAGAATGGGGCAATGGGCGTAAAACTGGTTAAACAGCGCCGCCAGCTCATAGGCATAATTGGCGATCAGATGCGGGGCCAGCTCCGCCCCCGCCGCGGCAAGAGTTTCCTGCCAGCCGGAGAGGTGGCGCAAAAGGGCATGCTCTTCCTCCGCAAGCAGCGGGAAGCTTTCCGGTACTGTGGCCGCCACAGGGCCGGAGGCTTCTTTTGCTTTGCCCAGGACATTGCAGGAGCGGGCGTAGGCATACATCAGGTAAATGCCTGTATTGCCCGTTACCTCCGTGGCCTGCTCCAGATCGAACACCACCTCGGTCTGGAGATTGTAGCGCAAAAGATAATAGCGGATGGCAGCGGCGGCCAGCGCCTGGCTGGAGATGCCTTCCTTGTTCGCCGATTTGCTGCAGATAATCTCTTCCATTCTGGAGAGCAGGGTAAGGCTGCGGATGCCGATGCCCTGTCTGCCGGACATGGCGTAGGAGGCTTTTCCGGCACTTGTGTCAACCCCCAGCTCTGCCGCCGAAGCAGGGCTTAGGGAAACCACGCCGTAGGCCACATGGCGCAGACGATCGGCCTGCTGGCGGAAGCCAAGGGCGGCCAGCGCCTGCTTCACCACAGCCTGCGGGTATTCCTGGCGCTGGTCAATAACATTGATAACCATATCGCCGCTGCCGAAGGGAAGGGCGGCTTCGCCTTCCTCCGCCGTGGTCCAAAGTCCGCCGCCCCAAGGCTTATAACGGAAATCCCGGCCCAGCAGCCCGAATTTCCAGAGGTGGTAGGCGATGTCCTTGGCCGTATACGTGAGGATTCCGTTGGACCTCACCAGCACCTTGTCAGCCACATATTCGGAATCCGCCGGAGTTTCCTCCTCGTTTTGCTTCAGAATCCGGCACCCGGCCAACTTGCCTTCCTCCACCTGAACGAAAAGCCCCGTAGTCGCAAGCAGTTGGGCAGCCGCATCCCAGAATCCCTCTCTGACAATATTGCTCTCCCATACCAGAAGATCATAGCCGATTTGGAAACCGGCCATTTCCTCCAGGTGCTCTCTGACAATCCGCTCTGCGGTTAAGGTTCCCAGCCAGGCCAGGTTGCTGCCGCCCTCCTCCAGGGCATGGAGCACGCGGCTCCGTTCTCCTGCCAGCTCCGGTTCCTCCTCATATCTGCGGTTCACTGCCGCATACAAATCCCAGCAATAATCACCGAAGCGCTGATGCTTGCCCTTCACGGGCAGATTCAGAAGCCCAACCACCGTGTCCGCCAACTGGTTGCCCAAGTCATCAATGTAATTGTGGATTTCCACCTTGTAGCCCAGCCGTTTCAGCAGCCTGCCTAGGGTATCCCCAATGCAGGAGTTGCGGAGATGGCCCACGTGGGAGCTTTTATTCGGATTAATTGAGGTGTGTTCAATAATTACCTTGCCTGATGGAGCAGGGGGCAGGGTGAAGGAGCAGCAGGCCCATTCTCTCCAGTCGATATAAAAATTGACAAACCCGGGAGGAGCGGTTTCGATCCGGGCCATAATGGCACCAAGCCAGGGGTCCCGCTGCAGGATGCGGGCCAATTGCTCCGCCAGCTTCATCGGAGGAAGGCGCAGCCGCTTGGTCAATTGGAGCGGAGCATTGGTTGCATAATCCCCATGCCGCAGCTGTCCGGGCTGTTCCACAGTAAGCCGCAGCTCTTCCATGCCGGTTAAGCTTCCGTCTCCAACCTCCCGCAGCAGCGCAATCACCCCATTTTCCACAGACGTTCTGACCTGTTGACCCAACATACCCATGCCCATACCGCCACCTCCATCAATAGTCACACCTGTTATCTGCACAAAAAAAACAGCCCCCGTCTCCCATTAAGAGACGAAAGCTGGCGCATTCGCGGTACCACTCTTATTGCCTCCCGAACATGGGGAAGCCACTCGAACAAAGATAACGGATTTACCGGGATTCCGCTAGGGGGAATCCATCTCATGGGCCCGTTCGCGTTCAGGGCGGCGTACCGGGTTCCACCATCTCCGGCTCGCTGGGACTGCCTGCCCAAAAGCTACTCTTCCATTTCACAGATATTGAAAATATGGGATTCATTATAGCAGCAACCTATTGCTTCCGCAAGGCGGTCCGGAATTTTAGCCCAGGATTTTAGCCTAATCATTATACTCCAAAAATCATATATAAATACTCGCAGAAGCCCAAATCCGGTCATTGTATCTGAAAATTCAGATATAAAACCGTGTTTTGGTCCCAACCCACCGGATTATGCTTGAAAAATCAAATACAACCAACTGAAATGGGCCCCTCCCGGGTAATTATGATCGAAAATTCATACATAAAGGCCTCGGATGCTTCAGACTCATCGGTAAAATTCTTTTAAAGCAACCATTGAAAAATCGGGATTGTTGTACTATAATCGTTTTTGTCGTTGTTTTGCCGAGTTAGTTAAATGGTATAACAGTGCACTCGTAATGCACAATTAGCAGTTCGATTCTGCTACTCGGCACTTCGCAACAAAATCCGCCTGCGCTTCCCATTCCGGGGACGTAGGCGGATTTTTTTAGGCGAAAACCCCCGCAAACCCTTGAACCACCGGACACGGATAGGCATATAGTATTCTACGCTTATGCCTCGTGAAGGCACCCCAAGAAAGGTCGGTGGATGAGTATGTCCAAGAATAAAACCGCCAAAAAGAATGATCCGCCCTCGAGTCTTGACCGCAACCGGTTTAATATGAAGGTGGTCACCTCCGACACCTGCCGGTCCTGCAAAACGCCTTGCTCCCGCGGCATGAGGTATGTTGCGCATATGAACGAACCCGGCTCCGTCGGCAAAGGCGTACCCTGCATTTTGACCCGGGGCAAAGGCTACAAATAACCGGTTCGCCCAGGCGCGCAAAAAGCCGCCCTCAGGCGGCCCGCAAAAACTGTATTTCCTATGTAAGCCCCGTCCGCTGCTGCTTCATCTCCTGCAGAATCAGAATGTCCAGACGCTGGCTCAGGGCAAGCACCCGGGGATCCAGGAAATTAAACTGGCTCTGTTCGACGAGATGGACCAGCAGCTTCTTTAGTTCGCAGATTTCAACATCAAGGTTGGTTGGAATAGGCATTGTTGTCCTCCACGAAAGCGGCTTTTGGCAGAGTGTGTACGCTGATCGCTTTAATTGTAACGGAAATGTGTCCGGCAGATCAATCGGTTGTTGCTGGAAGCCCGGGCATAATCCGCTTTTTCCGAATATCATGTCAGTAAAAGCCGAAAGGGGGATTGGCATGGAGATTGTCTGGAAAGGAAATCAATACACCAATTCCAGCCCGCGCAACGGGATTGTCCCTTTTGTCATCGTTAACCATATTTCGGCGGGCACCATGAGCAGCATGGACAACTGGTTTACCGATCCCGGCAACCAGGTTTCCTCCGCCCATTACGGGGTGGCCAGAGACGGCCGCATTCATCAGTATGTGGCAGTTGACCGGATGGCCTGGGCCAACGGAATCTCCCAGGAGCAATTCGCCAAAGCCACCGCCCAGGTGGTTCATGATATGAATATGAACCCGAATCTATATACCGTTTCCATTGAGCATGAGGGGACGGATGGGGACTTGACGGAGGCCCAGTTTCAGTCGTCCGTCTGGCTGCACCGGCATATCCGCAAGATTGTGCGGGATATCTGGCAGAAGGACTTCCCGCTGGACACGTATCATGTCTTGGGGCATTACCAAATCAATCCGGTCCAGAAGCCGGACTGTCCCGGGCCGAAATTCCCTTGGGCCCGGCTGTATAAGACCTTGGCTGAGCCGGAGATAGGAGATGAGGAAATGGAAGAGTTGCTGGCCCGCTTGGCGGCATTGGAGGCGCAGAAGGCGCAGTTGGAGGCAAGAGTGGCGGCGCTGGAGGCTGTGGAGCATCTTCCCGGCATACCCGACTGGGCCCAGGACGCCGTGAACAAAGCGGTGGCCCAGGGGCTGATCGATACCCCCCAGGGCGGCTCCTTTGATTTCTACCGCCTTCTGACCATTCTGAACCGCAAAGGTCTTTTGGGATAAGAAAATGATCTTCGGGATCAAAAACAGCACCCCGCGGGGTGCTGTTGTGGTGTTCGCGAATTAAAGCCGCTCCAGGCTGGCCTTCAGCCGGCTCAAGGCTTCATTTTTGCCGATGATCTCCAGAATGTCGGTGGCGCCTCCCGGCGTGTTCATCAGACCGGAAACGGCTACCCGGGCGACCCACATAATGGCTCCGGCTTTAACGCCGGCGGCTTCGCCCAGATTTTTCAGCCGCTCGAACAGGGCGTCGTTCTCCCATACATCCGCTGCCTCCAGCGATTCGATGATGGCCGGGAGAAGCTGCTTGGCCAGCTCGGCGGTAACCTTGTTTTTCTTGTTGGCAAAAAGCTCAGTGTCCAGCTCCGGCATGGTTTCGAAGAAAGCCGCCAGCTCCGGAATCTGCGACAGCTTCTCCAGCCGGGATTGGATCAGGAGAAGGACTTTATCCTTGTTGATTTCCGGCTTTGTGATGGCTTTGTCCAGGTAAGGAGCGGCCAGCCTGCGGAACTCCTCGGCAGGCAGCTTGCGGATATAGGCGCTGTTGAACCACAGAAGCTTGTCATAGTCGAATACGGCAGGGGACTTGTTGATGGTGTCCACGCTGAACACCCGGGCCAGCTCCTCCAGAGTGAAAAACTCTTCGTTGGTATTCCCGGGGCTCCATCCCAACAGCGCAATGTAGTTGATAATGGCCTCCGGCAAATATCCGTCATCCACCAGGTCCTGGAAGCTGACAGAGCCATGGCGCTTGGACAGCTTGGACACCGAACCGTCCTCATTCCGTCCCATAATCAGCGGCAGATGCACAAAAACCGGGGTTTCCCAGCCAAACATGCTGTACAGCTGCACATACAGGGGAGTGGAGGTCACATACTCCGATCCGCGCACCACATGGGTGATATCCATCAGATGGTCATCCACCACATTGGCCAGATTGTAGGTAGGGTAGCCGTCGGCCTTGATCAGAACCGCATCCTGAAGCTCCGCGTTGTCAATGGAGATTTCCCCGAACACCGTATCCGTGTAGGAGGTCGTGCCGGTCAGAGGATTCTTCTGACGGATGACATACGGCAATCCTGCCGCCAGCTTGGCTTCCACCTCCGCCTGGGACAGGTTCCGGCAGTGGCGGTCATAACCGCCGACAGCCTTTTCTCCCTGAAGGGAGGAGAGACGTTCTTTATCGCAGAAGCAGTAGTACGCATGGCCGTTCTCCACCAGCTTCCGCGCCTGCTCCAGATAAATCTCTTTGCGTTCGCTCTGTACGTAGGGCCCGCGGCTGCCTCCGATATCGGGGCCTTCATCATGGTGCAGTCCCGCCAGCTTCAGGGTATCGTAGATGACCTGGACAGCTTGGTCCACCAGCCGTTCACGGTCCGTATCCTCAATCCGCAGAATGAAGGTGCCTTCCTTGGATTTGGCCAGCAAATAGGCGTATAAAGCGGTTCTCAGGTTCCCGATATGCATGTATCCGGTTGGGCTTGGGGCAAATCTGGTTACGATGTGGTTCGTCATGGTTACGTGGCTGCTCCTTCATGAAAACTTGTTATTGGCTACTCCATATTGTAGCAGGAACCTGACACAAAGCCAATCCGGGGCCCGGGAATGAGTGAAAAGATTTTTTCAAGAAAAAATTAACTTGCTTCGCAACTCTTTCCGTTTGTCCGAGTATAACTTGGTATCAAACACATCAGCATGCGGAGGGTACATACATGGCGAGGTTCAGAAGAGTGGCTGCTTTGACTCTGGCCTTCTTCCTGGTGGCCGGAGGAGCGGCGATTGCCGGTTCCCGATGGGGCTCCTATGAAGGATATTCCAAGGTCCAGGTGAATGCCAATGGAACAACAATTAACAGCGCGGTTCCCGCGATTATGATGAATGGCGCGACTATGCTGCCCTTGCGGGAGACTGCGACGGCGCTGAATTCCTTTATCAAGTGGGATGACGGCAACCAGACGGCCAATATCTACAGACCCAATGTGAACATGGTTGTGTCTCAGGAGCTGGATGTTGACAAGAAGGGAGCCGTAACCGGTGTCCCCAAGCCCTTCTTCAAGGCGCCATCGGGCTATAATATCAGTTTTTTTGTCTTCGTCCAGATGGATTCTCTTAAAACCACTGTGGACGGCTTTAAGATCAGCGTGCTTGACCCCAGCGGCAATGAGCTGGATAAGCGGGTTTCCTCGGAATCCATCTATGATTACCTGTGGTCCAATGCCGCCTTCAATATCAAGTTCTCCGAAGCCGGGAATTACACCGTCCGGTTCGCCCTCAAGGTCGATGGGGAATTCGTAACCGTAGGCGAGAAGCTGATCGTCTCGGAGTAGACGCGCAAGCCTCAGGTCGCCTTCCAAAAACAAAACGATTATGTTACATTGAAAAGAGTCGCCGTCAGGTGGCTCTTTTCTTGTACGATATCCCGATAAACCAGATGCTGATTGAAGAAGGTGAATGACTGATGAATCATAACAGTGGCAATTCATGGTTCGACCGTTTCGCCAATGCCGGCGAGAGCGATCCGGTTGTTGGCGGCGAACTGGCCCGCGGAGGCTATTCCGCTTTCAGCGACCTGCTGGACGGCTTGCGCCGGCATTTGGCCGCGGCGGAGGAGGAGCAAATCCCGCAACTGAAGGAACTGGTGAAAAAGGGCAGGAGCATGGTTCCCGATCCCGGAGCCATCAGTCCGTCCTGGGAAACCGTATGGGATGATTTCGACCGCTATATTACCTTTAAGCTGGAGGCGATGTCTGCCATAGCGGTGCCGGAGCGGGAAGGGGAATGGCAAATCGTCATGAACAATCCCTACACCAACGATGGAATCGCCTGCTATCCCGGGCTGACTTTTCCCGAGGCGGCTTATCTGTATGCCTATTTCCGCAAGGATTTGAAGAAGAATGAATATTTGCGGATGCAGAAAATCGTCAATTTGCTGGTAGTGCAGGGAGACTGACGGACCTTCCTTGCCGTTCCTTGCGGCGCTTCATTGACCTGCCTCTGGGAAAATGTTACGATACAAGAAGCACGTACATCACATGAAATGAGGTTTTCCTAAATGACCGAACACAACCACGATTGCGGTTGCGGGCATGATCATGACCATGATCACGAAGAAGAAGTCTTCTTGATTGCCGATGAAGAAGGCGTCGAACGCGAAATGGTAATGGTTTATTCCTTCGAATGCGACGAGAACGTATACGCTGTATTGCTTGACCGGAACAATCCGGAATCCGACGGCGTCATCTTCCGTATTGAACAGGAAGGCGAGGATGCTTACCTGGTCAACATCGAGAACGATGAGGAGTGGCAGAAGGTTGTTGCCGCCTATGACGAAATTGTCGCTAACGAACAACAATAAAGGATGTTGGCAGTGAAAGAACAGAAGACCCGTTCCGGGAAGGGACGGGTCTTTTTGGGTAATACGCTCTGCGGCAGCGATCAGGCCAAAAGGATACTGGGCGCATACCGCCTATTTGCGGGGGTTGTAATACATAACCCGGCCGTTGAACAGATGCAACTCGGCCTTCAGCTTCCGGGCCAGATGCTTGCAGAACTCATTGGCCTTGGACTTGTCCCCGTGGGTGGCTCCGTCAGGCAGGCTTACCTGGATATAATGGCGCTCCTGGCCATCGCGGCTTTCCGTGCCTACTCCGGTGACAATATACCGGTAAGCGTGGTGGTTGCCTTTTAGATAAAACCAGGTGTCCTTGCCTTTGGGTGCGGTTTCAATGGTATACGGAAAGCCCTTGTCATCGTATTCCCAGTCCAATTGCCGTCCCGTCAGCTCCAGTTGGCCCCGGTAGGCGGTCAGGAGCTCCCGCAGCTCCTCCAGGGATACGGACGGCACCGCAGATCCCTCCACCAGCTTGATATAAGCATTCTGGCTCATAAACAATCCCTCCGTCAGCAGCGGTACCTTCACAATTTCGTCACTTGTATCATATCATTCCCCGGTGGGCCTGACAAATCAGTTTGAAAAAAATATGGTCCTGGGAGACTTTCCATGAGGAGTCAGGTCTTGTTTTTTGAGGAGGTAAAATATGGATTGCATTACACCGAAAGAAGCAGCGTTAACGGTGAGCCGATGGCCTAAAGCTGCCATAGCGGCGGGCCGCCGTCATACTGTTGCGCTTCGATCCGACGGCACAGTGGCGGCTGTGGGCGATAATAAATATGGCCAATGTGAGGTAAACGGCCTGTGCGGCATCCGGCTGCCCGGCAACTGATTTTATAGAATCCGCAAAACCCAAAAAAACATCCCGCAAGCCTCGGCTGAGGCCTGCGGGATGCTCTGTCTTTGGAGGGGCATCAAAAGATCGCCGACGTCTCCACAATAACCTTGACGTATTCCAGAGTCCGGTCCTCCGGTCCCTTGACCGGCAGACCCACTTCCACATGGTCCACGATATAATCGATATTCTCCTGGGAGATAACCTCGCCCGGAAGCAGGATGGGAATGCCTGGAGGATAGGCATAAATGAATTCGGCAATAATCCGGTCCGCCGATTCCCGGAAGGGGATCAGCTCGGTGTCGCCATAGAAGGCGTCGCGCGGCGACAGGGTCAACTGGGGGATAGGAGGCGTCTCCAGCACCACCAGCTCCATGGCCTGGCGGATATTGTAGTTCTCCTCGGACAGCTCCCGGAGAGCGGCCAGAAGCAGCTTCACGGTCCCCACATTGTCCCCCGGGGTAATAAAGCAGAGAATGTTGTACAGATCGGACATCTCCACCTCGATATTGTGGTGCTCCCGCAGCCAGTTCTCCACATCGAAGCCGGTAAGGCCCAGCTCCCGGACATGGATGGTCAGCTTGGTAGGGTCCAGATCATAGGTGGCGCCTTCACCCAGAATCTCCCGACCGAAGCAGCGCAGGCCGGGAATCTCATTGATCCGCTCCCGGGCATAATCGCTGAGACGGATGGCCTCATCCGCCATAGCTGCCCCGTGAAGCGCCAGATTCCGCCGCGCGGCGTCCAGAGAGGCCAGCAGGATGTAGGAGGTGGAGGTGGTGGTCAGCATGCTGAACAGGGTCTGCACCCGCTTAAAGTTGATCCGGTTGCCCCGCATGTTCAATATGGAGCTTTGGGTCATGGAGCCGCCCAGCTTGTGCATGCTGGTGGCGGCCATATCCGCTCCGGCTTCCATAGCCGACAAGGGCAGCTTGTCGCTGAATCCGATAAGCGCTCCGTGGGCTTCATCCACCAAAACAGGAATATCGTAGCTGTGCACCACTTCGACGATTTCCCGGAGATTGGCCGAGATGCCGAAGTAGGTGGGGTTGATGACCAGAACCGCCTTGGCGTCCGGATGCTTCTCCAGCGCCCGGCGGACGGAGCGGGTGGACACTCCGTGGTCGATGCCATATATGGGATCGCGGAAGGGCTTCAGAAAGATCGGCTTGGCTCCCGCCAGAATGATGGCGGAGAGCACAGACTTGTGAGCGTTCCGCGGTACGATAATTTTGTCGCCTTCATTGCACACGGCCATGATCATAGTCATAATGACTGTACTTGTGCCCTGTACGGAAAAGATTGTGTAGTCCGCTTTAAAAGCGTCCGCCGCAAGCCGCTGGGCTTCCCGGATTACCGCCGTCGGCTGGTGAAGATCATCCAGCGGGGCTATATTGATTAAATCGATGGACAAGGCATTGTCACCGATAAAATTCCGGAATTCAGGGTCCATGCCAACTCCTTTTTTGTGGCCGGGTATATGGAATTGGACTGGATTATTCCCCGCATGTCGAAGCAATGTGGAGAATAAAGGGGCTTGCAGGTGATCCATCAGAACATCCCTTCCTCTCTTGCGAATTCGTCGCGAAAAAATCAAACAAAATGAGTATATCAAATCGCAACTAGGATGCAAGCATGAATTTTGCATTTTGGCTGATTTTTGTCCCGAAAGAGGGTCAGGACACAGAAATTTTCGGTTTTTAGCTGTTTTTTTTGTTGAATTCGGAAGAATATGGGCGAAACCATGAACCTGATGGTGATCCGGACGGAATTCACCCTTTACATCACATGCAGCGAATCCGCCCTGCCTCCAACCTGACCGGCTATTCGGCGGTATCCAGAATGGACGCGGTCCATTGATCCGCCTCCCTTTCCCGCTCGGAAGCCCACAGCAGCAGCTCTGCTTGGGCTTGTCTGGCTTGCTGCGGCCAGTACGCTCCGCAGAGGGCTCCCGGCGCAGGCTCCTTGTCCGGCAAAAGCGGTAAAAGCGCCAATACTGCTTCCAGACGCTCTGCCATGCCGGCATACAATCCGGCTAACCTGTCAAGCTGCTCTCTTCCATTGCCTGCCGGCAGCAACATCCGGCTTGAAGCAAGATAAGCCGCCGCGCTTCTGCGGGCATCCGCCATTGCTGCCAGACAAAAACGGTTTACCAAATACCGGCGTTTCACATCCTCCCCTTGGGCTGCTTGGTACCATGCCTCGTCGGCCAATCCTTGACGCCACGCCTCCAGAGCAGCGTATCCCAGCTTGTAGCCCCGGTTTTCACTCATTGCCATGGTTTCCATCCTGAGCCGGAGGGAGGCAAGCAGGCTGTCAACCGCCTGCGGCGCTTCAATTCTCCCCTCCATCCTGACCAAGGCGAAAGGCCAGTTGTCTACATACAAATAACCTCCTGTACGGGCCATATCCTCCTGAAAGACAGGGTCGTGCTCATGCTGCTCGAAGGTTTCCTCATCAAAATAGGTCCGGCAAAAGAAAATGTTGCCCTGGTCCGCATACCCGGTGATAACGCCCCATTCAGGCGCTACCCGCAGATTGATGGCAACCGGCAGCCGATGGGCTTCCAAATCGGCAACGATCTGCTCCTTCACCCGCTTCCGCTCCTCCTTGCTAATCCTGTCCGCCCAAACCGGCTTGATCCCGTAGGCTTTAAAAGCGGGGGCCGCGCAGTCGCAGGCCACAAGAGCATCAGCGGCGCTGAAATCCCACACGGGTGCAAACGCCACCCGCCAGCAGGAGCCGGACACTCCCATGACGGTCTCATACGAGGTTTCTATTCCCATGGTCCGCAGCGAAAGGAGAAGGGCGCCTGCCCAAGAGCAATCCTTCCCTTTCCCAAAAGCCAGCGGTTCCACCCCTGTCACAATGTAAGAGTCCAGGCTGCCTGTTTCCCGGTACAACCTTGTTCTGTCCGGACTGTAGCAAATCCGCTCGCCCTCCCGGCAGCTGACAGCATGAATCCCATCCCCGTTCAAATAGATCAGAAGCAAATAATCCGGACCTTCATTTTCCGTAAGGCTGGGGAATTGCTCATGGTTGGCCTTAAACCCGTTCCAGCGGAAATACCGGTAATGGGCCAGCTTGTCCATAACGTCCCGGGAGTGGCGTCTGTTTCCGTAAAACCCCTGGATAAATTGCAGTTCTCCGGAACAGGCTGTATAAACGGGTGTGCCCTCCGGAGCTCCGTTGGCCAGCCGGATTTCCATCACTTCTCCTTCACAGGCGCAAGCAAAAAATATGCCGGAGGGCGTTTCCAGCTTAACGAGAAGCAGCCTGATCCGGTCATCGGCCTCTGCAGCTGCGGCCAACTCTTCGTGCTGAACCCGAAGCTTCAGGCTGTCCCCGCTGACAAAAGCGTTTACCCGCTGCGTCACATCCTCCTGCTCCTCGCCATCGGTGTAAGTCGCCGAAAGCACCATCAGCTGCCGGGGCAGCAGAATGCTGTCAATAGAGTGCCCCAGCACGCGGGACAAAAGCGGCAGGGTGGCTGTTTCGGGAATTGATTTTCCCGTTTCCCACTTGGATACTGCCTGGGGACTGACGTTCAATTTTTCCGCCAACCGTTCCTGGGACAGACGCTTTTCCTTGCGGAGAAGGGCAATCCGTCCGCCGATTTTTTCCGCACTTAGCATGAAACCAGCTCCTTCAAATAAATATGGCGCCGCCGTTCCGGTAGAGGAGGAGCAGCTACTGCATATTATCAGGAAGTCTGCGGCAAGAAACCATGTATCCGCATAGAAGTCGGACCGCTTTTTTCCCAACCGGGAGTTGAAGAATAAAATAAGCGTTACGTGTAAAAAACCTGCGGCCGAAGCCAGCAGGTTTTGTGCATCAGGAGCGTTTGCCAATCCCATGCAGCAGGGCGTCGATGGTCCAGTTGATTTCTTCTTCGTCGTCGATAGAAATTTCCGGCATTAATATGGCATGGGTGAGCACCATACCGACGATGGTGGTGACGCTGAAGCGGAGGACGCGGAAGCTGGGCGCCTCCATAATCTGGCCCTGCGCCTGAAAGTGGGCGTATATCCGGCTGATCCGCGCAAATACATGCTCGCTGAACAGAATTTTCACCTGTGCAAGCAATTCCGGCTGAAAGGGCAGCTCCTGGATAACGATCCGCAGAATTTTCGCATTCTTCCGGGCGAAGTCCAGCCGGTCCCGGAGCACAGCCCTGTAGAAATCCTCGATTTGCGTATAAGGCTGGTCCAGCAGCTTGGCAAAATCCCTCATGAACAGAGGAGCGACGGTTTTGGCCAGGATGGGCCCCACAATGGACAGGAGCAGATCCTTTTTGGTCTTGTAATGGCGGAATATGGTGCCCTCGGCGACTCCTGCCCGCTGGGCGATTTCACTGGTGGAGGCGGCCGAATAGCCCTTTTCGGAAAAGATTTCAGTGGCAGCCTGGATGATCTTCAGCTGCTTTTCCGTTTTTTTGCTGTCGTCCCCTTCCATAAGCTGCAGCATATCCGCCAGCCATTGCTCAGTATTCTGTTCCACTGTCATCTCCTCCGTGAAAGAAACCGTATTCTTGCACTACCTTACTATATTTTCCGGTGTTTGCGCAATGCCAGCACATTGGCGGCCATGAAGAACAGAGACAGTCCCAGCAGCACATACACATCCAGGGCGATCCCGTCCCAGCCCTGTCCGCGGATCATTACATTGCGCAGGGCCTCCGCGCCGTACTTCAGCGGCATCAGATGGGCCAGCCAGCGCAGCCACTCCGACATGCTGTCCAGATCGAACAGGCCGGAGAAGAAAATCTGGGGCACAATGACCAGCGGGATAAACTGGACCATTTGAAACTCGGTGTTGGCAAAGGCCGACAGGAAGGTGCCGAAGCTTAAAGCGGTTATGGACAAAAGCAGCGTGATCAGCAGCACGTACCAGAAGGAGCCGACCATCATCATCCCCAGGACATGGATGCAATACCAGGCGATCAGAACAGCCTGCAGCAGGGTGAAAATGCCGAAGCCGGCAATGTACCCGGCGACAATCTCCCAACGGCGGAGAGGGGTAGCCAGCAGTCTTTCCAGGGTGCCGCTGGTGCGCTCCTTCAGGAAGGAGATGCCGGCAATCAGGAAGACGAAGAAAAAGGCGAAGACGCCGATCAGCACCGGGCCGAAGCTGTCAAAGGAAGCCATATTTGCCGAGCCGTGCAAGTAGTTGAACACGGGAGCGGCCTGTGCCGCGGCGCCGGAGGGAGCCAGGGCGGCAGCCTGCGCCTGGAAGGTCTTCTGAAGCAGGAGCATCACCGCGCGGTTCTTGGAGGGATCGCTGCCCTCCAGCTTAACCTGGGGCGTTTGATTCTCCAGAACCAGATAGGCGTCCGCTTTTCTGTCACTCAGAGCCGCTTCGGCATCGGCTGCGGAAGCATATTCCGTTACGGTCGCCCCATTCTGGACTACAGCCGCCGCCAGATTGGAAGGGATGTTCACTGTCCCGATTTTGGGCACATAGGTGTCGCCGTTAAAAACCAAATACATCAGGGTCAAAATAAGCAGGGGAGCGGCGATCATTAATGCCATAGTCCGTTTGTCGCGGATAAATTGCCGCAGAATGCGGATAATCAGAGCCCGGATTCTCATGAGCGGATACCTCCGTAATACAGGAATGCTTCCTCAATGGTGCCGCTTCCGGTTTCATCCTTCAGCGCTTCGGGTGTGCCGACGGCTATCAGGCTGCCCTCCCGGACCATGCCCAGCCGGTGGCATTTGTCCGCCTCGTCCATCACATGGGTGGTCACCAGGATGGTGGTTCCGCCGCGGCTCAGGTTGTCAAGCTCATCCCAGATGGATTTGCGCAGCACTGGGTCGATGCCCACGGTGGGCTCATCCAGAATCAGCACCTCCGGCTGGTGCATCAACGCGATGGCCAGGGACAAGCGGCGCTTCATGCCGCCGGAATAGGAGCCCACGGGCTTCTTCATATGCTCCGTCAAATTCACCAGCTCCATCACCTCGGCCATCCGCTTGTCCAGCCGGGGCCCCCGAAGTCCGAACAGGGAGCCGAAAAACTCCATATTTTCCTTGGCCGACAGCTCGCTGTACATGGCATCCGACTGGGCCATATAGCCGATGCTGGTGAGCATCTCCAGCTTGGGCATGGTTGTGCCCAGCACCGTGACGGTGCCGCTTGTGGCTTCATCGATTCCCGCCAAAATTTTCACCAGGGTGGTTTTGCCGGAGCCGGAGGGCCCCAGCAAGCCGAATATTTCCTTGCGGAATACTTCCAGGCTGATGCCATGGAGCACCTCTTTGTCCTGAAACCGCCGGACAACTCCTTCGGCGCGGAGGCAGATGTCTTGATCTGTTCTCATTGTGATTCCTCCTAAAAGTTTTGCGTCAGCAAAACTTGCATCATAAGCATAATCCGGGCTTTCCGAAGGAAAGCCTGCATCGTAAGCATAAGCATGCAGAAACCTTCGCGACCTCGAAAGTGAGTAATCACTCACATCTAGAGTATACTCCCTTGTTGGGGGTTTGTAAAGTGAGTAATCACTCATTTTCGTGAAATAAAGCAGAGCTGCCTGCAAGGGGGCGGCAGCTCATGCTCTTTTGTTGCGAATATGCGAATGTATTTGAAATTTCGAGTCTATATCGCCTTTTGGTTGAAAATTGGGCGGTTATACTCGATTTTTCGAGTTTATTTGGGCCGAATGTTAGGAGAGAGGGCTATTGTATATGATATTTCGAATCCAACAAGGCTCAGCGGCCAAAAGGGCGAAAATGTATTCGGTTTTTCGACTCCAACATTGATCGGAATGCCGTACCGGCGGCTAAGGAGACCTTCATCGGTGCTTTCTGCACAAGCAGCATGGCAGCTATTTGCCCTTTGTGGTCTCCAGCAGCTGCGGCACGGTGACCAGCTCATAACCTTTGGCCTGAAGGCCTGTAATCAGCTCGGGCAACGCGTCGATGGTCCCCTGGAGGCTCCCGTCCGGACCGGTGGCGCAGTGCATGAGGATAATGGCTCCCGGCTTGGCCGCTTCCATGGACCGTTTGAGCACCTGCTCCCCTGATACGCCCCGCCAATCCTCGGGGTCCACATTCCAGTTGACGGTCAGATACCCCGCCTCCTTCAGCCAGGCCAGCTCATCATCCGTTACCGCTCCATAGGGCGGACGGATCAGCCGGGGGGCATACCCTGCCAGAGGGGAGAGGGCGGCTTCCGATTTCTCAATATCCTCGATAAATTTGTCCATGCTCAGTTTTTTCAATTGGGCATGATTGTACGTGTGGTTGCCCAGCACATGGCCTTCCCGGGCGATCCGTCTGACCATATCGGGGTGCTGCTCCGCCAGCTTTCCGATAACAAAAAAGGTGGCTTTCACATTATGCTTCTTCAGGATATCCAGCACCTTGGGGGTGTAGAGGGTATCCGGAGCATCGTCGAAGGTCAGGGCGATCTGCTGCTTGGCGCTGCTTCCGCGGAAAATAAAGCTGTCCGCATATTTTTGGCGCAGTTCGGTCAGCGAATAAACCTTTGCCGCCGCTCCAGCCCCGGATTGCGCTTTGCTTCGGCCTGCCGCTTGCTCCGCCTTGCGGGCGCCGGCAGGTTTGTCTTTTTTGGGAGCCGCTTTTTTGGCCGCGGCGGGAGCGGCGGAAGATTTAGCCTCCGGGCTGGGCGAAGCTGCAGGAGTTTCCGCAGGCGCCGAAGCCGATGGAGACGGAATCGGGATGACAGGAGCTGCAGGCGGGGCGGAAGGAAGCACAGAATCTGCGGCTGCAGCCGGGTTGGGAAGAACCGGAGCCGGCTCGGTCAACGACCCGGACGGGGCTGGCTCAGACAGGGGGCTGACGGTTTTTTCCCTGGCTCCGCCAAAGCAGCCGCTTAGGAGCAGCAAAAATGCTGCGCAAAAGGGAATCCATCTGTTCAATCCATTCACTCCCATTCACTTTGGTCATATATTCAGCATGCCCCGGTATGGTGGATTCATGACCCTTGAAGGGAAGGCAATTTTTCGGGAAGGGCCGCATTTGGCCGGGGCAAAAAGGTCTTTTCAGAGGGGAAGGGGATAGGTAGAATGGAGGACATACATATTCATAACAAAAGGAGGCAGTGGGCAATGGGATTGCAGGAGCTGCGGCTGATCAAGCCGGATGTCGGCATGGAAGAAGCCTATGTTGGGTTTCGGCAGGAATGGCTGGATAAGGGAGAAGCGAATATGCCTACCGTCCTTCAAGAGGATGCCAGTGATTTTGCGGCGCTGGTTGCCAGGCTGGAAGCCGCGGAGCAAGGGGCGGGTTTGCCTGACGGATGGGTGCCGTATTCCACCTATTGGCTTGTCAGTGGAGGCGGCAGGATATTGGGGGTCGTTACCATCCGGCACAGGCTCAACTCATTTTTGAACCATATCGGGGGGCACATCGGTTACGGAATCCGTCCGGCTGAGCGGGGCAAGGGTTATGCCGTGAGGATGCTGGCCTTGGCCCTGCCGGAGGCCAAAAAGCTGGGGTTGGAACGGGTTCTGGTTACCTGCGATGCGACTAATACCGCTTCTGAACGGACCATCCGGCGCAACGGCGGAGTGGAGGACATCCCAACCGCCAGGAGAGGGAATGGGAATGAGCGTGGGCATGAAGATAGGGACGGAGACGGGAATGGGGATGCGGACGGAGTGACCAAACGGTTCTGGATCGACTTGAGAAGCTGATTGGGCAACGTTTGGTTGTGCAGTCAGGAGGGGAGTTGGCGGTATTTCCGCCAATTTCCGCGGATTAACAGCTGCTCATTTCCGTAAGCGAGGAAAATGTCCGCAAAATCCCTCCGTAAGAGCCGCTGAGTTCCGTTGAGCCGCTTCCGGGTATAGAGAGGACCGTGTAAGCGGGCAGACAACAAGCAGACGCCGGGAACAATTCCCGACGCCTGCTTGTATTAACCCAGTTAACCCAGGTTCCGGACCGGAACCGCTGCAGCCGACAGATCATTGCGCTCCAGCTCTTGCCGGGAGAGTTTCGTTTCTGCCAGGGTCAGGTAGACCTCTGTCCCCGGCAGCGCCGTGCTGTCGGAGAGCCTCAGACCGCGGACCCGGGTCATCTCCAGCACGCTCAGCTCGGGCTTGGCAGCGTTGCCGCGGAAGCCGCGGACTCGCAGATCCTCTACATCCTCGGCTGCCAAGGCTTGCGTCCAATGGCGGTTGGGCTCGCCCTGCCAATGAATCTCCACATCGCTCAAGGCCACATCCTTGGCATGGTTCAGATACATGGCCGGCACCGGATGGGGGAAGATGCCCCGGTTGGAAGGCTGGGTATCGAATACGCCGCCGGGGTAGCCGCTCATCACCCGCATGGTCTGCTTCACGTTGCGGATGGAAATGCCCTCGATCACGCTTTCCGCGGAGCCGCCGATAAACATGCCCCCTTCGGACTCAATCAGCAGCTGCTCGAACCGGATATTGCGGATTTTCCCCGGGGCCGGGGCGTCGGGTTTGTTCCGGCGTTCGGCCGTCATAAAGATCGGCTCCGACTTGCCCCACCAGCCCCCATGGCGCCGGTTGGTGTCTTCCTCGTTGCTGAACAGGCGGGTTTCGATAAACAGGTTGGAAAACAGCATGTTTTCCATGGTGGCTCCGTCCCGGACCCAGATGCCCACGCCCCGGTTGGAGTTGCGGATCACACAGTTGGACACGGCGATGTTGCGGATGTCCCCGTGGGTTTCCGTGCCGATTTTGATGGCGGAATCATGGGATTGCAGGGTGCAGTTGGTGACCGTTATGTTTTCACAGGCCCCGTAGCGTTCAGCACCGTATTTGGTGGCTTTGACCACGATGCAGTCGTCCCCGGTTTCGATGTGGCAGTTGGAAATATGCACGTCCTGGCAGCTGTCCGGGTCGATGCCGTCATTGTTGGGGCCACGGACCTGGCCGAGAATCTTGACGCCGGTGACCGTCACCTGGCGGCAGCCGGTCATGTGCATGCCCCAGGAAGAGGCGTGGTACAGGGTTACATCCCGGAACACCACATTGACGCAGCCCTCCAGATCGATGAGCTTGGGGCGGAATGGGCGGATGATCTCCAACACCGTATCCGAGCCCTCATCCTCCGGGGCCAGGAATTGCTCGCCCCGCCCGTCGATAGTGCCCAGACCGGTGACGGCAATGTTCACCGCATGACGGGCGCAGAGCAAAGCGCGGTTGCCCTGGCCTTCGCTTAGGAATTGCCCGGCTTCACCCTCCGGTGCGGCAAAGTCCGCCTCCTCCATGCTGCTTACCAGCCGCGCCGCCGGAGCCAAATGCAGCTCCACATAGGAGCGGAGCATCAGGGTACCGGTGAGAAACGCCCCGGCAGGAACCAGAACGGTGCCGCCTCCTTGCTCTGCGCAGGTGTCGATGGCCTTTTGTATGCTGGCGGTGGAGAGGGTGGCTCCGTCTCCGATTGCGCCGAAATCCTTGATGTTAATCATTTGTCCAATAGCCTCCTTGGGATGTGTAAGCAGGTTGTCTTAGATGCAGGCGGGCCCGGAATCAGGCGGAATCAGACCGGCTCCACCTTATGTTCTGTATAGTCGAAATATTTGCCTTCCAAGAGGCCAATCAGGGTACTGGTGACCCTCACCTCCAGCTCATTGGCTCCTTGCCGAAGAAGCGCCGCGTCGGCCTCCCACGTGTAAGGGGACCAAAGCCGGACTCCCAAAGGCCGGCCGTTCAGCAGCACCTCCACAGGATCATGAGGGGACCAGTCGCGGAAGCTTAGGATAAGGCGATCTGCTGCCGGGAGCTCGTCCAGCTCAAGAATACGCTTGAAGGACCAGGCTCCCGCATAGTAGGGGTAGCCCGGATAATACGTATCCGCAGCCAATGTTTCCGCCGAAGCCGGAGCTTCCCCCAATACAGGAAGCCCTTCTTCACCGAAGGTTATACCAAAATCGCCGTACAAATACAGCGCATCCGTAACGCCATCCCAGTCATGAGCCACCTCGACATAAACAGTCAGCTCGTTCCAGCCCTCCACAAGAACCCCTGCCGCCGGGCAGATAATATTGGCGTTATCGTAGATGAGCGCAGGCCGGAAGTCCCCTTTGCCAAAAGAATGCCCGTTCAGACTCAAGGTCCAGCCGCCGCGGATCGCCGATTCATCCATTAATATGCTGCATTCGGCCGGTGTGCGGGAAACATAGAACCGGGCTTTATAGGTGCAGGCCAACGGATACGCCACTCCCAGCTTCTTGGGGGTTCCGAAAATCTGCGAGAAGGAGACGGGAATCCGTTCCTCCCGGGCCAAATCCTCACATTGGTCGATAAATGTCTTGGCGGCCACCTGCGCCTCTTCAGCGGAGCCGTTTATAGACAGCCGGAAAAACTCCAGGCGCAGAGCATTGGGGCCAAGAGCCGCTTGCTGCCAGGGTCCTTCGGCTCCGAGGCTGAGACTCCAGGTCTGCGTAGCGGCTGCCGCAGATTCAGCGCAGGCTTCTCCGCCTTGTCCGGAAACCGGAGCCGCTTCGGGCCCGGCCGGGCGAAGCCGGAGCAGGAAGGAGCCATAAGGGGCAACCTCCCGGGCTACGGAAATCTCCGCGGAGGTTTCTTCCAGAGACAAGGTTTGCACATCGCCCGTTTCCAGATCCATCAGCTCCACCCGCACTAACCCCCGGTTCAGCCCATCTTCCCAAATCCGGGCAGGGTCCAGCCGGACGGTGCAGCTATGGGGTTGCCCCTCCTGATTGGCGGCAAACACCACATATTCGCCGCCTGGCATATAGCGGCTTTGCAGAAGGAATGGAGCCTCTTCTCCGCCGAAGTCCACGGTAACGGCTCTGGGCAAAAGCTTGTCCAGCAGCGCATCAAGCACCAACAACGGGAGCCCGTCTGAATCCGCCGCCCCATAGGGGATGAAGCAGCTTCCGGCGGCAGCGAGCCGGTTTGCCTCCTCCACCGACGCCACCTGCGCTTGAAACAGCGCCACCGCTTCCTCAGGCACAGGGCTGTCCGCCTGAATCATCTCCTCCGGCAAGCTTCCCATGGCAATAACCGTGCCGCCTGCTTCCGCAAATTGCTTCAGCTTGGCCCATGCCGCCGCCTCCAGATTGGTCACCGGAGGCACCACCAGCACGGAATAGCCGGCCTTGCCGATGACCAGACGGCCGCTCTCAACAGACGCTTCCGCCAATATCTCCGGGTCCAGATGGTCGAAATCCCGCCGGGTTTGCAGCAGGTGGCAGGACAGCTGCGTCCAAGCCTCCTTGAGCCGCTCCATGGCTTTTTTCTCCAGAGGACTTGTTCCGGCGTATTCAAAATGATGCAAGGGGTTGGAGCGGTGCGTCCACATGGATGTGGTCGGGTCAAGCAAGGCGATGCGGATATCCGCTGTACCCGTCGCCATCGTGTAGCTGAGCCGTGCGGCATAATCCGCCAGCCCCTTGAAATAGGGCCAATAGGGATTCTGATAAAACTGGGAGGGAGGCGCGTCATGCTGGGTCAGCCCGTCCACCGTATAGAAAAAAGCATGGAACGTAAACATATTGGTGCCCAACGCAGCCATTCGGTCAATCATCCATTTGGCATCCTGGAGATTCATCGACCAGCCTACGCTGTGGAAGCATTCATCCAGACAGCGCTCTCTGCCCAACTGGCGGGCAATGGAGCTGGCCATCTTCGGATTGTCCCGGAAGCTGGCGGCATACCGGCGCAGCACCCAAGGCAGGGAACGCCCCAGCTTTTCGTGGGCGCTGTCGCCGCCGGGAATATGGCTGAACCGCTGGGTGGTCATCCGGAAGGAAGGCACCTCGGCCACATATTGAAGCCCATGCTCCTGGCACCAGTCATAGACCTGCTTGTGGTAGGAGCCCGTCATCAGCTCATGGACTGTCTGGTAATAGTCATAGCGGATACGCGGCGCATCGGGATAGGCTTCATGGGTAAGCGCCGGAAGATGGGCAACGAGGGAATAGCCGTTGCGTTCCCGGAAGGACTCCTCCAGCTGCGGCGACCAGGGGATGCTGCCCAATAGTCCCACCTCATCGGTGAACATGCCCTTGACCGTAGCTCCGAATTCATCTCCAAAATGCTTCGCATACCGCTCATGGGTGAGCCGGATAAAGGTTGCCATCGCTTCCCGGTGGCAAGGGTCCACATAGGTGCCGTAATATTTGAAGTCCTCGATTTCCTGCTCCTGGTAAACCAGGATCTCCCAAGAGCCGCTGTCTTCAGGCGCTTGCCAGTCCAGAGCGTATTTGGTGTTGTATGTAAAAAAACGCTTCTGGTTGTACGTGGTCAGTCCGGTTTTTTGGAAGATGGGCTCCGTCTGGATATTGCCGATGCAGCTGGAAATATCGGCGGCGGCCTCCCATCTGTATCCGCCGTCATCCGCAAGGGGAACAGCCTTGGCGGACAGCACCTTGGCCCAGGGCAGCTCCAGTTTTACCTGTTCTCCACTGTCGGCGCGGGTCTGGTTCAATACCAGGGTTTTGTGCTTGGCGTCCGGATGAAGAAGGGTTACTTCTCCGCCGGCAATGCCGCTGGGGTAGGGATACTCGTCATAGAGCCAAACCTGCAGCCCGGCTCTTTTGGCGGCGTCAATGGCCGTCCGCACCTTCCCGAACCAGCTCTCCGAGAGGTACGGAATCTGCAGCCCTTGGCGCGGGCAGATAAAAAAGCCGCCTACTCCCTTATCGGCCATCTCCCGGATTTGTCTCTCGATCTCCGCATCCTCCATCTTGCCGTTCCAAAACCAAAACGGCATAATCCGGAACCCGTTGCCGGGATTTTTGAACAGTGCATCCTCCAATGTGCCTCGCCTCCTGTCTACCTGTACATAACTTGATCCAATTCCTCCATTACAATGTAGCCGTTTTACCCTTTTCCGGCAATCTTCATTTCTTGCTGCGGTTTGGACTGGATTCGCACTTTCTTGCGCTGGTAGGTTGCTGACGAGGTAGGCAGTCTTCCGTTGCGGAACTCAGAGACTCTTATGGGGGTGAAAACGGGAGTTTGGATGATTAACGGAACTTAGAAGCCGTTATGTCCCTTACGCAGCGAAAATGGGGAGGGAATAAGGCAGCGGCGGGGGGATAAGCGCTTCTCAGTTCCGCTGGAGCGGAAATAAGCTGCAAAAGCCGCTTTAAGAGTCGCTCAGTTCCGCTACGTTCTTCCGAGTACAGGGAAGATAGCTGGGGCGTAGATAGCTTTCGGGTGGTAGGGGGGAGATAGGTGGGGGCATAAGGAGTCTTCGGGTGGTAGGGAGCGTGGCAGCTTTGGGGCCGCTCATAGCGGAAAGGGACCTTCCGCTATGGCCGCAACCCTCCGGCTCCCGCACCAATAGCGGACAATCCCTGTCCGCTATCCCAAAAACATGCGCCGCAGCCTGCCTATTCTTCCACTGGTGCTTATGCCCTTGTGTGCCAGCCCCGTTCGTATTGGGCGGGAGCCTGAATGTTATGGCCCAGCTCCACGGCAGCGGTCCGGGGCCAATAGGGGTCCCGCAAAAAGCTGCGGCCGATAAAAATCAGGTCGCTTTGCCCGGCAGCCAGAATTTCCTCGGCCTGGGTTCCGGTAGTGATCAGCCCCACCGCCCCGGTGGCAATGCCGGTCTCCTTGCGGATATCGGCGGCATACGGCACCTGGTAGCCCGGATAATAGCGGATATCCGCCAGCACCACTCCGCCTGTACTGGTGTCGATAAGATCTACGCCCGAGGCCTTCATTTCCCGGGCGAAGTACAGAATGTCCTCCCGGGTATTGCCGCCCGGCGCATATTCCTCTGCGGAGATGCGCACAAACAGCGCCCCGGGCTTTTCCTGCTTCACGGCCTCAATCACCTGACGGAGCAGGGCAAACCGGTTTTCCCTCGAGCCGCCATAGTGGTCCTGCCTGTGGTTGGCCAGCGGCGACAAAAACTCGCTCAACAGATACCCGTGGGCGGCGTGCAGCTCCACCACATCAAAACCCGCCAGCACCGCTCTTCGGGCCGCTGCGGCAAAAGCATCAATCACTCCGGCAATTCCCTCGGCCGTCAGCTCCTCCGGAACAGGCATGTCCGGGAAGGGCAGCGGAGAGGGGGCGACACCCTTGTCCGCCGCCATGGTTTTGCGGCCGGCATGGCCCAACTGGATGCCCGCTTTGGCGCCGGAGCTATGGATCGCTGCAACCAGCTCCGTTAGTCCGGGCACCTGGCTATCGTCCCAAATTCCCAGGTCCCGGGGGCTGATGCGGCCCTCCGGCAGCACGGCGGTGGCCTCCAGGATGATCAGCCCTGCCTGGCCAACGGCCCGGCTGGCATAATGAGTGATATGCCAAGGGGTGACCACGCCGTCCTCCGCAGTGACGGAATACATACACATGGGGGACATGACAATCCGGTTCTTAAGCTCAACTCCGCCCACAATGGCGGGAGAAAACAGCAAGCTCATGCAAAAGCCTCCTTATAAAGTTATCCGATACGACTAATCGTAATTCATTGCCGGGGATTGTGCAACTTTGCCGCCGGCATTTTGCAGATTGAGAATATCTTCCACGGAAATGGGGGATACTGGTAAGTAGGATAGGCTTAAGCACCATTTTTTAGGAGGGAATTGAGAACCGATGCCAAGAAAGATAGGTTTGACCACACTTGTATGTCTGCTTTTGGCTGGAATCATGATGCCTTACGCTTTTGCCGAGGAGAAACAGGCCGCCCCGGTAGATCTTAGCCCCAATGCCCGCTCCTCCATTCTGATGGATGCGGATACGGGCACCGTTATTTTTGAGAAGAATGCCGACGAAAAGCTGCCACCCGCCAGCATTACCAAGATCATGACCATGCTGCTGACCATGGAAGCCATCGATCAGGGCAAGCTGGGCATGGATGACAAGGTGCGAACCAGCGAATATGCCGCTTCTATGGGCGGCTCCCAGATTTTCCTCGAGGTTGGGGAGGAAATGACCGTCCGGGATATGCTGAAGGGCATCGCCATGGCCTCCGGCAATGACGCCTCTGTGGCCGTAGCCGAGAAAATCGGCGGCTCCGAGGAAGGCTTTGTGCAGATGATGAACGACAGGGCCAAGGAGCTGGGGATGAACAACACCCATTTCGTCAACCCCAACGGACTGCCTGCGGAGAATCACTACACTACGGCGCGGGATATCGCTATTATGTCCCGGGAGCTGCTGAAGCATGAAGCCATTACCCAATTTACAAGCCAATACCAGGACTATCTCCGCAAGGATACGGCAAAGCCCTTCTGGCTGGTGAACACCAACAAGCTGGTGCGGTTTTATCCGGGGGCCGACGGTTTGAAAACCGGCTATACCAGCGAGGCGAAGTTCTGCCTGTCCGCTACGGCCAAACGGGAGAATTTCCGCGTGGTATCAGTGGTTCTTGGGGAGCCGGATACCAAAACACGCAATGCGGAGGTCACCAAGCTTTTTGACTACGCCTTCTCCCAATACACCAACCAGCTGATCGTTAAAACCGGCGATGCTTTAGGCGATGTAAGGGTGAAAAAGGGCAAGCCGGAAACCTTCCCGCTGACCGCCCAGCATCAATACAGCGTGCTGTTGAAAAAGGGTGAAGCCGGCCAGGACATCCGCCACGAGCTGCAACTGGATGAAGGCTTGAAGGCGCCTATTGCGGCAGGCACCCCCATCGGCAAGATTATCGTCTACAAGGGCGACCAGAAGCTGACGGAATTCCCGGTGGAGGCCCCTATGGATATACCGGAGGCCGGGTTCTGGGATATGCTGAAACGTACGGCCGGCCGATTGTTTTTCCTGGATTAGCAGTTGCTCCGTCTTCCGTCCTTTCGCAAATCCTGCCTGTTTTTGGAGAAGGCAGTTGCGCTTTCTGACTGTTTTCTTCTAGTTTTGTCGGCAGGCAGGAATCCATTTCTTGGGTGTAGAATGTGTCTCACATGCCAGATAGAGGAGTGAGCACATAATGAGTCTACATGTGGAAATGGAGCAGGGCAGCAAGGCGCTTATTGTCCGGCTCAAGGGTGAGCTGGATCACCATACGGCTGATGCAGTGAAGCACCGGATGGAAGAGGCAATCAACCGGGGGAATGCCAGTCATGTGGTGGTCAATCTCCGCGACCTGAAGTTTATGGACAGCTCCGGCCTGGGCGTCATTCTGGGACGCTACAAGCAGGTAACCGGGAAGGGCGGCAAGATGGTGCTTTGCGAGGTAAGCCCCTCCGTCTACCGGCTGTTCGAAATGTCCGGGCTGTTCAAGATTCTGGCGGTGAAGGAGAACGAGCGTCAAGCGATCTCCAGTCTGGAGGTCGTATCATGAGCGAGTTCCACAACCATATGAAGATTGAATTTGCCAGCATTTCGGAAAATGAGGGCTTCGCCCGGGTTGTGGTTGCCGCCTTCGTCTCGCAGCTGGACCCGACGCTGGATGAGCTGACGGATATTAAGACCGTCGTGTCCGAAGCGGTTACCAATGCCATTATCCACGGCTACGACAATGATCCCAACGGGGTGGTGACCATCTCCGCGGAAATCAATGGAGATATGGTGCGCATTACTGTATCTGACCGCGGGGCGGGCATTGCCGATCTGGAGCAGGCCCGGCAGCCCTTGTACACCTCCAAGCCGGAGCTGGAGCGGTCGGGGATGGGCTTTACCATCATGGAGAATTTTATGGATCAAATGGAAGTCGAAACCATTGTGAACCAGGGTACGACAGTGACTATGACAAAGCGGATCGAATCCAAAAAAGCTTTGTTCAACTAGGGAGTTTGATCTATGGATGTGGATTTGAAGAACGCCTCCCATACTTATCTGGATGACAGTGAGGTCAAACGGCTCATCGCCTTGAGCCAGTCCGGAGATACCATTGCCCGGGACACCCTGGTCAGCTGCAACATCCGTCTGGTCTGGTCCGTGGTGCAGCGCTTCCTGAACCGGGGCTACGAGGCGGAGGATCTGTTTCAGATCGGCTGCATCGGGCTGCTGAAATCCGTGGACAAATTCGATTTGTCCTACGACGTGAAATTCTCTACCTACGCGGTCCCCATGATCATCGGGGAAATCCAGCGTTTCCTGCGGGACGACGGCACTCTTAAGGTCAGCCGCTCCCTGAAGGAGCTGGCCAATAAGGTGCGCAAGATCAAGGATGAGCTGTCCAAGACCATCGGCCGGCTGCCCACCGTCAAGGAAGTGGCGGATGAGCTGGGAATCACGCCTGAAGAGGTGGTTTTTGCCCAAGAGGCCAACAAGCCGCCATCCTCCATTCATGAGACCGTGTTTGAGAACGATGGGGACCCCATCACCCTGATGGACCAGATCGCCGACGAAACCCAGGAGAAATGGTTCGAGAAGCTGGCGCTGAACGAGGCCATCGGCGGCCTGTCCGAACGGGAGCGGCTCATCGTCTACCTCCGGTACTACCGGGACCAGACCCAGTCCGAGGTGGCCACCCGCCTGGGCATCTCCCAGGTCCAGGTCTCGCGGCTGGAAAAGAAAATACTGCAAAGCATCAAAAACCAGATCGCGCAATAGCGGTCTGGTTTTTTTGCACGTTGTGCCGATGGGGCAGGGTTATCCAATTCCATACTGGGTAATGATATTTTGGCCGATAAAAAAAGATGTAACGGGATAGGAAAGGAAAGTAGATTTTGTGCTATCCAGTGTCGATTTTGAATCTTTCGGTTCATCCGGTTGTTGGCTATACTAATGGCAGGTGTAGCAAAGGAGTGGAAGCATGAAGAGGTTTAAGGATGCAAGAGATGTGTTCTTCGAACGCAGGCTGGGGCTGTTTATCCACTGGGGACTCTATGCTATCCCCGGCTGGCATGAGCAGATCCTGTGGCGTGGCGGGGTGAAGCGCTCCGATTATGAGTTGCTGGCGCACCAATTCAATCCGGAGCGCTTCGATCCGGATGCCTGGCTGGATCTGGCGCAGGAGGCGGGCATGCAGTATCTGTGCTTCACCACCAAGCATCATGACGGCTTCTGCATGTGGAATACGCGGCAGACCGCCTACAACGTGATGAATACGCCGTACGGCAGAGACGTGCTGAAGGAATTGGCGGAGGCTTGCCGGAGACGGAGCTTCCCGCTAAGCCTGTACTATTCATGCCCCGATTGGCATCATCCCCACTATCCCAATCAGGGGCGGCATCACGAGATGTTCGGGCCGAGACCCGGCGACGAGCCGGACCTGGACAAGTATTACGAATTTGTCAAGGAGCAGGTCCGCGAGCTGTGTACGAATTACGGCCCCATCTACCAATTTTTCTGGGATGTGAATGTGGCGGAGCATGAGGACCCGGAAATCAATGAGCTGATTCGCAGCCTGCAGCCGGGCATTCTGATCAATGACCGCGGCCCCGGACCGGGAGATTACAGTACCCCGGAGCGCCATGTTCCCCCGGGAGGCGCCTTCAGGAAGCCGACGGAGGCTTGCCAATCTCTCGGACGGGAGAGCTGGGGCTATAAGCAAGATGAGGATTATTACTCCGATAAGTTCCTGATGCAGAGCATCGACAAGATTCTGGCCATGGGGGGCAATTATCTGCTTAATGCAGGGCCCAAGCCGGATGGCTCCATCGCCGAAGAGAATGCGAAGACCCTCCGCCGCATCGGGGCATGGTATCATAAGGTCAAGGAAGCCTTTCAAGACACAGTCCCCGCCTCGGATATGGTGCACAAGGATGAAATCCTCATGGATGAAACCCAGGGCAAGATAGAGCGGGACCAGGTGCTGCTCACCCGAAGGGGCAATACCGTCTATGTGCATCTCTGGCGGGACCCGGAGAGCTCTGCGGTGATTCTCAGGCCACTGGATATCCTCCCGGCCAGCGTCACCTTGTTGAATAACGGTCTTCCGCTTGAAGCGAAGGTGGAGATGATCCCCTGGTATTGGCGAGAAAAGCCTTACCTGCGCATCCGTGGCATTCCGGTCAATGAGGTGCAGGACGAGGTGATGGTTCTCAAGCTGGAGTTTGACGGCAGCTGTTGTGAATAGTGTAGGTTCTGGCAGGCAGGGAGCCGTGTCCGCTTGCGGAAGAGAATAATTGCAAGAGAAGCGCACGGCATCGAGCTGTGCGTTTTTTTGGTTATATTCCATTTATTAAGAGGAAGTTATTGCTATCTAATCCAGGCTCAGTGTGCTCGTTCCGGGTATCAGGGGCCGGTTTAGAGATTTTGTTATCTTTATCGAAGAAAAAGTCGGTTTTCACCTGCCGGGACCCCGTGCTATAGTGACAGTGAATTTCACTTAAAGGACAGATATGAGACGGGGGAATCAGCAATGATCAGCAAGTTGGAAACCTTTATCGTGAGCCGCGATGATACCATCTATGAGGCATGGCCTGATGTGGTGCTCACAGACAGCGGGAAGCTGGTGGCCGTGTTTTCGGAATGTACGCATCATCATGACCGCTCCTATACAAGAATTATGCTTGCCGACAGCGGGGACAGGGGAAGAACCTGGATGCCGAAGCGGCCATTGACGGCAGGCACAGACGGGTATCCGTACTGGAACTGCGCACGGATTTCCAAGCTGGGGGACGGCCGGCTGGTTATTGCGGTTGACCGCCGTCTGGCCTCCAGGGAAGGAGAAGTGGTATTGTGGTTGGGGGATTCCGAGGGAGAGGTCTGGGAGGGTCCGGTGGAAACGCCGGTCAGCGGCATTGTCCCCGATAAGCTGTGTGAGCTTCCTTCCGGCCGTTGGCTGCTCAGCGCTCACTGGTATAGTCCCGGGCACGGATATTTGGAGCAGCGGCTCTGGTATTCGGACAATAGCGGCGCAACGTGGAAGGGGCCGGTGACGGTGGCAAGCGAGCCCGGTCTTAACCTATGTGAAATTTCGCTTCTTCCCTTGCCGGATGGGGTGATTGCGGCTATTATGAGAGAAAACTCCGGCGTCGGAAAGGATGCCTACAAGTGCTTGTCCCGCGACCAGGGGCTTACCTGGGAGGGGCCTTACCCCATGACCCTGCCTGGATGCCACCGTCCTTCCGCCGGTTTGCTGCACAGCGGGCAAGTGCTGGTTACATACCGGTTTCTGCAAGGGGGGGACGGAACGTTCGGAACCGCTGCACAAAATTTCTTTGGAGCGTTCCTCACCCAGGACTCGCTCAAGGCAAAAGAGCGGAAGCAGCAGTCCGCCCGCATCTTTCCGATTGATTACGACAGGCATCCTGAGGCAGACCTGGGATACTCGGGCTGGATTCAGTTTGATGACGGGGAAATCTATATTGTCAGTTATATTGTCGATGATGCTCCCAAGGCGCAAATCCGCGGATACAGCATGAGGGAGGACAATTGGCAATAAAGCCGCATTCTATTGTACTGCAAGCCCCTTAATTGAGGATTTAAGGGGCTTGCCAGCCTGGGCAAGGGAGACCAATCATGCGCAGAAGCAAATATTACTTGAAGCTCTTCATTATTTTCCTGGCCGTCATTTTCACCTATACGCTGGTTGCCGGAGGCATATTCATCTACAAGAGCAGCGAGTTGGCCGCCCTGGACAGATCTCATAAGGAGCAGGTGTTTATGAGGCAAATGAAGGAGAAGCTTGACACGCCGTTATACGTCTCTCTCGACATGATTAACCGGTTGAAGGAGGATGACAAGCTGGCTGCATATGCCAGGGATGCGTCCAACAGCCATTATCCGATTACCCAAGTATTCACGCAGCTCAGGAAGGACGCAAGCGCGTTTTTTAATTTCGGCTTTACTGTAAGCGTTGCCAAATCAGGGGAGGATATGGTGATTACTCCCCTCCGGACGGAGAGCAAGGAAAATTTCTTTAAGCAAATCGGTCTGGTTGGCGAGGAGGCAGCGAGATTCCAACGCTATGTCGCAAGCGACCGTGCCTTCAGCACGTTGTTCGTCGTTCTGTCCAGTGAAGGCCTTCAGTCCGATCAGCCGGTATTCACCATTATCAGGCGGGAGTGGGTGGAGAATCAGGAGATGCTCTTCTTTGTCTCCTTCTATGAACGGCAGTTGCTCCCGGTATGGTTGGAATCCGGGGGAGAAGCGTTCGCCATCGTTCATGGAGGGTGGCTTCTGGCAAGCACCGGCGCGGCATCGGATAAGGGAATATCGTCCATTCAGGAGATCATGACCAGGAAGAGCCAGAGCTACCTTGCCGAAGACCATGATTCATTGGAGACGGACGGGAATGCGGGAGGAGACGACCAGAGATGGCGGTTCGGGGATGAACAGGCCAATGGTGTATTGGAGACGGTCCGGCATAACGGGTATACGATTCACCGTCTTTATTCGGAAGCATTGAAGGACTGGCAGTACGTATATGCGGTTCCCGAGGAGAGATTGCCCTTCGGCAAGCTGCTCCGGGAAGCCCTGCTGGTTTATGGCGCGCTTGCTCTGGCAGGCTTGCTGCTGGCCGTATATGCCGCCAAGGCGAGCTATAACCCGGTCCGGCGGATGATTACGTTGTTTAAAGCAGGCCAGGCCGCAGAGTCGCGGGATGAATTTGCCTTTATTGAACGGGAGCTGGCAAAGATGCTGCAGACCAATGAGAAGTTGCAGCTGACCATAGAGCAATACCGGCTTCCGTTAAGAGACAAGTATATGCAGGATCTGCTGCTTGGCGCTCATCGTCCTCCTCCTGACAAGATCAAGCATGAGCTGGGGCTGGCACCGTCCGAGAGCGGCGCAGCCGTTCTTCTGGCAGAGATTGTTCCCGACGCGATTATGAGCTTATACAAGAAGGATGCTGTTCCGGCTATTCGCCACCGCATTATGGAACTGCTGGAGAAGCATATTGACAGGGAATTGCGGATAGGATTGCTGGAATTGGACTATAACCGGTATTGTGTCATCGTCCGGCAGGCGGAGGATGCGCAATTGCAGCCGTTGGTTCAACAGGCCATTGTTGCAATCAAGCAGGAGCTGGAATTGCCGGTTAGAGCGGCCTTCGGCAAGGCGGTGGATGATCTCGACCAATTGGAGGTCTCATACCGCTCTGCGGTGCATGTATTGGAGCTGCGGCATCTGTTTGCCGGCAAAAGCATCATTACCTCAGCGGAAGCCCAATCACAGGCCGAAGGCTCCCTTAGCTATTCCCTGGAGACGGAACGCCAGATTATCGGCATGCTGGTCGAGGGCCGGAAGGAGGAGGCAATCAATAGGCTGAGGCAAGTGCTGGAATTCAATCTGAAGGAGAAGCGCTTGAGCGAGGTGGCTCTGGCAGAGCTGCGGACGCTGCTCTTGGGAACGGTTCTGCGGACGCTTCATGCGGTCAACAAGAAGTGGGATGAAATATACGGCGGGGACTGCTCTCCCGATGAATTGGCGAGACCGGAACCGGAGGGCCCCCCAACAGAGTTTGGGCCAATACTCAGCTGCTTCGAAAGGCTGGCCGACGCTATTGGACAAGATGTCCACCGCACGGATGAGCCCATTGTCGAGCGGATGGTCAGTTACATCCATGACCATTACGCCCAGGATATTTCCCTGACCGATTTGTCCGAAGCCTTCCAGCTTACTCCGAATTACATCAGCACCATCTTCAAGAATTATACAGGCAGCAATTTCCGGGATTATCTCAATCAATACAGGGTCAGCAGGGCCAAGGAATATATGCACATTAATCCTGATCTTACGGTAGGCGAGGTGGCCCGGCTGGTAGGCTGCAATAACACGATCACCTTTACGCGGGCGTTCAAAAAATACGAGAATATTCCACCGGGGCAATACACCAAGAAGCAGTAAGGGAATCGGTTGGCGGGAAGTGTAGATTTTGATGCAAGTGGTGAATTTGTCTGTCATTTCGTAGAAGATGTCTGTATATTACGCCCCCCGCGGCTGATACATTAGAGCTGCAATATCACTCATCTGGGGGGCTCAAGCATGCTGAAAATGATATCTTCCAAATCTGCGAAGCAGATTGCCCAGCCACGGAAAGCGGTTTGGTGGTCTGTCATGAAGCATGATGCGGTGAAAGAGAAGCACCTGTATCTCATGCTCATTCCTTTTATCCTGTGGTTCTTTTTGTTTCAATTCAAGCCCATGTACGGCTTGCAGATCGCTTTCAAGGATTACAGCTTGTACCGTGGCATTCACGCCAGCGAATGGATGGGGCTTGCTCATTTTCGGGAGTTTCTAACCAGTCCTTATTTTATCCGCAATTTGAAGAATACAGTGATACTCAATGTATACGGACTGCTGTTTGCCTTCCCCGCTCCCATTATACTGGCGCTGCTGCTGAATGAAGCAAAGCATCTTTTGTTCCGCAAAATCGTGCAGACCTTCACGTATCTGCCTCACTTTATTTCCAGCGTTATTGTGGCGGGAATCGTGACCAATTTTCTTGCGCCTGAGCATGGACTCATTAATTTGCTGATCGAGAGAATGGGCGGAGAGAAGACCTATTTCCTTACGATTCCGGATTACTTTCGGACCATCTATGTCCTGTCCTTCGACATCTGGAAGGAGGCGGGCTTCGATTCCATCATTTATCTGGCGGCGCTGTCTGGCATTAACGGACAACTTTATGAAGCCGCTGTCATTGACGGGGCAAACCGCTGGAAGCAGACGCTGCATATTACGCTGCCGGGCATTCTGCCCACTGTAATCATTATGCTGCTGCTGAAGATCGGACATCTGATGGATGTAAGCTACGAAAATATTATTCTGCTGTACCAGCCGGCAACATATGCGACCGCAGATGTAATCAGCACCTACGTGTACCGCGCCGGCATGCAGGAGGGACGTTATGATCTGGCAACTGCAGTAGGGGTGTTCAATGCGGCTATCGGCTTGATCCTCGTCTACGGGGCCAATAAGCTCAGCAGAAGATTTACCCAATCCGGATTGTGGTAGGTGAGAGAAGATGAATATATCCAGAGGAGAGAAGCAATTCCGCATTGTGAATTATGGATTCCTCGCCATTCTGGCGTTGTTGACGCTGTATCCGTTTGTATACGTATTGTCCGCGTCGTTGAGTTCTTCTGCGGCCGTTGCTTCAGGGGAAGTGGTGCTTCTGCCCAAGGAAATGACCCTTAACGCGTACCAAAAGGTAATTTCACAGAAAGGAATATGGCTGGCCTATGCCAATACGGTATTTTATACCCTTGTGGGTACGCTGGTTAATCTGCTGTTCACCGTGTTGGGCGCCTATCCCTTGTCCAAGAGAAGACTGGCTTTGGGCGGAGCGGTCAGTATGCTGATTGCCGTTACCTTGTTTATCAATATGTCCGGCTCGTTCGGGATGATCCCCTTTTACCTGAATCTGAGGGATTTCGGGCTGCTGGATTCACGCCTGGGCGTCATTATTGCTTTTGCTGTCTCCACCTTCTATGTCTTCCTGATGAGGACCTTCTTCCAGTCGGTGCCGGAGGCTCTTGAAGAAGCGGCCAAGGTGGATGGGGCAAACGATTGGCAGGTGCTGTGGCGGATCTATCTGCCCCTCTCGGTTCCATCGCTGACGACCATCGGGTTGTTCTATGCGGTGGGCCGGTGGAATTCCTACTTCTGGTCAATGATTATGCTGCAGGATGAGTCGAAGCTGCCGCTTCAGGTGTTGCTTCGCAAGCTGATTGTGGAGATGAAGCTGACTGAGGAGATGCTGAACGTGGGAGATATTGCCGCCGGGATCTCGAAGGAAACGATTATCTATGCCACGATTATTGTATCTATTCTGCCGGTGGTGCTGGTGTATCCGTTTATCCAGGGATATTTTGTAAAAGGAATGATTGTAGGGGCAATCAAGGAGTAGTTGTGATTGTCTTGGAGGCCGATAAAGTTGGATCAGAGCAGGAAGCTGAATTATACATTGGGGAGGTTTTCACACATGAAACATGCACAGAAATGGACGATGGCTACATTGGCCGCTCTTCTGGCCGTCACCGCAGCAGGCTGCTCGGGGGGAAAGGAAGAGGCTGCGGCAACCCAGCCCGGAGTAAGTCCCAGTTCCGCTGCCGGGCATCCCTTCCGGATTGTGGATGAACCGCTGGAGCTGTCAATTCATTTGCACTATTTCGATCTACTCGCATTCAAGGATGAGTGGCCCATCTTCCAAAAGGCCGCAGATCTGACCAATATTAAATTGAAGGGCAAGGCTCCGCAAAGCGCGACGAAGAGCAAGGAAGTATTCAACATCATGCTGGCCTCGGGCAATCTGCCGGACATCATTCACGGGCAGAAGGCAGATATCAATAAAGCGGCGCTTGACGGAGCCTTCATAGCGCTGGACGATCTGATTGACAAGCATGCTCCCCATTTGAAGCAGTACATCCAGGATAATCCTTGGGTAAAGAAGGGATCGGAGGCGGCGGACGGCAAGCTTTATTTCGTGCCATATGTCAGTGAGCTGATTGCGGCGAAGGGCTATTTTATCCGCAAGGATTGGCTTGATAAGCTGGGCCTGGATTATCCCAAAACCGTTGACGAGTATTACCGGGTGCTCAAGGCGTTCAAGGAGCAGGACCCGAACGGCAACGGCAAGGCAGACGAGGTGCCGTTTTTCAACCGCGGCAATTATGGAGCCATGGACTTGCTTCCATTATTCGGTGCCCGGAGCGGTTGGTACGAGAAGGACGGCAAGGTGCACTACGGCAAGTACGAGAAGGAATACGGCTACGGGATGACCCAAATTGCCAAGTGGTACAAGGAGGGTCTGATCGACAAGGAAATTTTCACCCGGGGAAGCAATGCCAGAGAAGCGCTGCTCGGAAGCGATGTCGGCGGCTCGATTCACGATTATTTTGGCAGTACGGCCTCCTACAACGATTCGCTGAAGGAGAAGGTGCCGGGCATTCAACTGCTGCCCTTTGCTCCACCCGCCAATGTCAACGGCAAGGTGATGGAGGAATCGGGTGTTTACCCGCTGGCCGGCATCGGCTGGGGCATATCGGCCGCCAACAAGCATCCGGTGGAGACCATCAAGTATTTTGACTTCTGGTTTACGGAGGAAGGCCGCAGACTGAACAACTTTGGACTGGAGGGCCAGCATTACACCATGAAGGACGGCAAGCCGGTTATTACCGACGCCGTGCTGAACAATCCCGTTCCGGTCAATAAGCAGATGGAGGATGTTGGCGCCCAGATTCAAATTGGTGTGCTGAACAGCCTGGATAACAATTACCAATGGATGAATCCCATAGCCCGTGAAGGCACCAAGATGTATGTGGACAATCAGTATATTGTGCCCCAATTCCCGCAACTCACCTTCACAGAGGAAGAGCAGAAGATTGTCACGCAAAAGTGGGCCTCGATTGATACGTATATCAAGGAGACGGAACAAAGATGGATTATGGGAGCCGAACTGGTGGAGCCCAATTTCGCTAATTATATTGCCCGGTTAAAGGAGATGGGAATGGACGAGGTGCTGAAGGCATACAACGATGCCTATGGGCGTTTTGCCAAATAGCGATCCATGCTGCGTTTCCCGCCGCACCTTTAGACCGATGAAATGTCGGAGAGGCCCTCAAACCGGCTTTGCCGGTTTCGAGGCTTCCATAACACCATCCGGCCTGCGGCAAGGACCAGTGTTATTTCAGGGTAGCAGATCAGGTTTTACCGGCCTGCCGGGAGCAACCGCTCCCGGCAGGCTGAAACTATAGCATGAAAGGGGAAGAATTATGAAAGCGATTGCAAAACGCATGCTGGCTTTATGGGCAGCTGTTGCCTTGCTAACAGGAATTGCTGCTGTACCGGTGCATCCAGGCTATGCCCTTGCCAATGGGGCGGCGGCGCCGTTGGTTTATGACCTGTTCGACAATGAACCGGCGGGTATAAAAGAGAGTGGCGGCGGATGGCAGATGACGACGGCTGTGAACGGGGAAAACACAGGAACAATCACCGTTGCCGATGTCCCCGGCGGCGGCAACCGCAGCTTGCGGCTGGAGGATACCTACGCGGACAGCTCCATATCCCGGGGGCCTGTTGCCGTTCGCAGCTTCACCCCGCAGACGGATAGCTTTACCGTCAGCTCGCGCTTCAAATGGACACCTGTAGGTACAGGCTACAACACCTTTAATATGATGCTGTACGGGGGCAGCGATATTGCCGCGAAGCTCGCTTCCGGCACCAGCGGACAGATGGCCATTGGCATCAACGGTTCAACGAATCTGCCGGTACCGAAGACCGGGTATTATGTGCAGCCCGAAGTGTGGTACAAAGTGACGATGCTGGTCAATATGGATGCCAGAACCTATGATGTGGTGCTGCAAGCGGATCTCTTCGAGGGCATATCGGGAATCAATCCCTCATATAACGGAGTGCTGGAGCGGGATCAGTACCGCATGAGCGGGCTTCCCTTGTATGAAGGCTTTAACGGAAGCCAGATCAATAAGCTCCGGTTCGATACGGGCAAGAACAGCGGAATCTGGCATATTGATTTTGTCACAGTGGAGCCGGGATTGATGGAGCCGTTGCCCACTCCTGAGCCTCCTCGGCCCCCTGTTCATGAGATGCCGGAAGCAGGGGAGCTGAAGCTGGAGGCGGAGGAGGGAACCATAAGATTGCCCATGCGGGTCATGAGTGATCCGGCCGCATCGGCAGAGGCTTATATTGTGACTCCTGCGGGAACGCCACGGCTGGACGATCCGTCCCAATTGAGTCAGCCAACGGCCAAATACCGGGTGAATATTTCGGTTCCCGGCAAATATGTGCTTAAAGCGAGAGTCATTACACCATCAGGAGGACAAAACTCGTACTATGTCTCACTGGATGGGGGGCCGGAGCAGGCTGTGAATGCGGTTGTTTCATCCGAGTGGGTGCTGCAAACGGTAAAAACCTACCAATTGGGGGCAGGCGAGCACAGCATCGGCATCAAGCATCGGGAAATCGGGGTGAAATTCCATTATTTCCTGCTCGTTGACGAGGCCACAGCTCCCATCGGAGAATTGGTCAATCCTTATCCGGCGCCTTCTGTTACCCCTCCTCCGGAACATCCGCGACTGTTCGTCCGCGGACAGCATGTGCCGCTTATACAGGCCAATCTGGCCAAGCCGGAGATGGCCGCTGCCTGGCAGCAGATTCTCGACGATGCGGAGTATCCGACGAATGGCATTCTGCCGGAGCCTGCGCCCCAGGGCACTAACTACAATGCGGCGGTAATCCGTGCTATTCAAGCGAAGGCGCTGCTCTATCTGCTGGGAGGGAACAGCCAGACGGGCCGCGAGGCCATCGCGATGGCCCGCAATGTGTTGGCCACTGTTTCCTTTGCCAATGAAGCGGGCGCAACCCGCAATTTCGGGGAAATCATCATCACAGCGGGGATTGTCTATGACTGGTGCTACAGCTTGCTGAGCCAGGAGGATAAACAGGCGATTATCGACAAGATGGAGAGGTTTGCAACAAAAATGGAAGCGGGATATCCGCCTGTCCGGGACGGAGCCTTGACCTCCCATAGCAGTGAGGCACAGATATTAAGGGATTTGCTGGGGGCGGGGGTGGCGATCTACGACGAACAGCCGCGCATGTATGAGATGGCCGCAGGAAGGATTTTCTCCGAATTCATTGATGCCCGCAACTTCCTCTATCCGTCCCATTATGCTCCGCAGGGGGATTCCTACGGCCATTACCGGTATACCTGGGAAATGTTCGCCTCCTGGATTTATAACCGTATGGGCTATGGAGATCTGTTCAGCCGGGAGCAGCAGTATACGCTGTACAGTTACTTGTACTCGCGCCGCCCGGACGGACAGCTGCTGCGTGACGGAGATTCCAATTACAGCCGGGACTTCCGCTTCGGCCAGTATTGGACGTATCCTCTGGCTCTGCTCCTAAGCGCCAATTATTATCAGGACCCTTATCTGAAAGGGGAGTTAATGCGCCAGTATCCTCTTAATGGGACTACGATTACGCCCATCAGCCCCATCTGGTTCATTCTATTCAATGATCCCGAGCTGAAGGGCCAATCCCTGGAGGATTTGCCGTTAACCCGCTACTTCGCTGAACCGGCAGGGGTGATGCTGGCCCGCACCGGCTGGGGCGGGGGCGTGGAGTCCCCGGCGGTTGTGGCCGAGATGAAGGTTGGGGTGTACAACTACTCCAATCACCAGCATCTGGACGCAGGCCATTTCCAATTATATTACAAGGGGATTCTTGCGAATGACTCCGGCATCTACCAGGGAGTGGGCGGCGGTTATGGCTCGGCCCATGACAATAACTATAACAAGCGGACGATTGCCCATAATTCCGTGCTTGTGTATGACCCGAATGAGCAATTTCTGATGGGCGGTTCGGGACAGCAGGTTGTCAATGACGGCGGGCAAAGGTTGCCGAACAACCGGGTGGAGCCTAAGACCCAGCAGATTCTGGAAACAAAGGGTTACCAAACCGCGGAAGTGGATGCTTACGGCTTTGGCCCCGACCCTGCGCGCCCCTTATACAGTTATTTAAAGGGGGATCTGACACAGGCTTATTCGGAGAAGGTCGAGGATTACAAACGGTCCTTCGTATTCCTCAATTTGGACCAGCCCGGCCATCCTGCCGCCCTTGTGGTATATGACACGATTACCGCAGCGAATCCCGATTTCCGTAAATATTGGCTGCTGCACAGTGTAGAGGAACCTCAGGTGAACAACGGGAAGACGGTTGTTGAGCGGACGACGCAGGATTACGGGGGACGATTGATCAATGAAACGCTGCTGCCCGAGGCCGGCAATCTGCAAATGGAGAAGATAGGCGGACCAGGGCAGGAGTTTTTCGTATTCGGCCAGAACTTCGATGAAAGTCCCTATTATGCAGGACTGACCTCCGATGAAGGCAAGGGCTGGCGCATCCAAGCTTCTCCTGTTGCTCCATCGGCCACGGATGAGTTTCTCAATGTGATGCAGGTAGCGGACGCAGGCTCTACCGGGGAGCTCTCTGCACAGCGGTTGCTGACGGACGGCATGGTCGGGGCGCGCATCGCGGACCGGCTGGTTTATTTCTCCCGTTCGGGTCAGCTCCTTGGCGATACGGTGTCCCTCAGTGTATACGGCAGTGTCTACGATACGGCAGGAGGAGAGACGGACGGTTTTGTTGCGGATGCCAAATGGAAGGTATTGCTCACGGATATGCCCGCGGGCTATTGGCGGATCGACCGCAATGGAGTGGAAGGGGAAGTGGAGTACGAGGTGGCTGTGGAGAGCGGGACGCTGTATTTTGAAGCGGATGAGGGCGATTACGTCATCCGCCGCTCCGGACAACGGACATTGCCGTTGCCTGAGCCTCCTGCCGGTGATACGCCGGAATCTGTACCAGATGTGACGGTTGCTATAGAAGTGGATGGGGATATTCTGCCGCAGGCTGTAAAGCCGCAGCGGCAAGGAGATGCCATCATGGCAGCAGACCAAAGTGTATTTGCAGCAATGGGAATAACCACTAATTGGGATATGGCAACCCAAACATGGACTGCAGTCAGGGGAGGCAGTTTTGTTGCGATGACGCCTGGCTCGGCAGCGGCGGTTGCCCATGATGGAGCTTATGGGTTGGAAGCCGCCCCATACTTTGCCGCAGATCAGTTGTATGTGCCTCTGCGGGATGTGGCACAAAAACTCGGCTTCAGCTATACGTGGAACTATTATGCGCAAAAGGTGATACTGACTCCGCTGCCTGTGACCACACCGGGGGAGCATGTACGGCAGCTGGAGGTGATGGAGGTCATCTCAACCGATGATGATACAACCAATCCGTATTATACCATTGACGGTGAAATCGTCCCCGAAAACAGATGGTCCGCCGAAGGACTGGGGAAATGGATTCGCTTCGATCTCGGCGGGGAAACGGTAATTAATGCAGTGGGGATTGCCTGGTATCAGGGCAAATCCCGCAGGAGCTATTATAAGCTTGAGGTGTCCACCGATGGCGAGAGCTGGGTGGAGATGTTCAATGGAGCGAGCAGTGGACAGACCGAGCAGCTCGAATTCCAGATGATTCCGGAAGTGTCGGCACGGTATGTCAGGATCGTGGGCTACGGCAACGATTCTTCATTATGGAACTCCATAACGGAGGTGTACATTGGAGCTCCGCAGGTACCGTAAGGAGGGCTGGCATCCGTCCGGGGCGGAAGGCTGATGGGCACAAGTTGCCGCAGCTTGCATCATAGATCATTCCCTTCCCCGCAGGCTTCTCATAGGGACCCATGACTCACGGCCAAGCGCTGCCGATTCTGATTTGACGGAAGTTATGAAGCTTTCGTATTTATTCTGGAGAAATGACATGAACCTATGTCATTTCTTTTTTTGACATATCAGTATATAATTCGGAGGAAGGAGAGCCCTTTCTCAAAGTCACAGAAAGTATATATCGGAAGCGGCAGGGCAATTGCATTAGACTTTGTACGAAACATGCCCCTATGCGTTTCTAACGTGGTTGTGCTGTGGTTTTGTTCCTTCACAGTAGACATTTTGCGAATTTTGTCTTTCATACAGTGGACATGAGCAGAGTAGCTCTCTACTCCCCTACTTTGCTCATAAAACACAATATACGGGAAACAAACGATGTTCAACAACTATATATAGACGTGTATCCTGGAGTGACCGCTATAGCCGCAATGTCCACTTTCCAACGGACATTCGGGAAGGTTTTGTCCTTCTGACGCACACAAAAGCTGGATATGAAAATCCGGTTTCTGCGCTTCCTCTACCTTGGACTAATGCGATTGCCCTGCGGGAAGCGGCTAGACGTTCCGCTATTTTGCTCCAGAAGTCTGGAATCCCCCGCTTTTTCAGATTTAACGGATCGTGAGTCCGCGGGGGAGAAAAAAAGGTGGATTTTAGCGAAAAAGCATGGCGAACGCGCTATTCATGAAGAAAGTCTGTCTTTCCAGAAAGCTCATCCAGCAGTTGACGGAAGAGAAGAAGCAGAGTATTCTGTTATTTGCCCGGACCGTTCCGCCAGGCTCTGCGGCTTTTTGCGTTTGGCTGATCTATCTTGAACGCCTCTTCCTGGTTTCACAATCGCGTTCACTACTTATACCACGAGCCCAGAATCAGCTTTCATGATTTGATTGCGGAATAGGCTTTCTAAGTATTGCCGTGAGATAGAAGAGCATAAAATAAAAGAGAAACATATTTAGCCATATTGCCCTTGCAAGAAGCCCATTATTTTTGGGTTTGTAGTGGCGCAGGGAAATAACAACTTTTGAGATAAGCAAGAATACCCACAAAATTGATATTCCAAGAGGCAAAACGTTCCTTCCTATCTCCAATACCCACCGTATATGAATAGGTAATTTAATAACAAAGGTGATATCTCCGTGGTATAATGGGATACTTGAACTGACAACCGTAAACCGGAGGCGAGATATGCTGACTTTTGAACAGAAACTGGCTGTACTGGATTCCTATCCCGAGCTTGAACGCAAGAGTGTGTCACTTGGCCGGGTGAACTATCATTTTGAGGGGAGCCGCCACGACAAAAAAACCATTGCCTACCATTTACACCCGAACGGCAATGGCTTTGTATATGCAGGATTGCTGAAGGGTTATCCCGTGGACGACAAAGGGTTTGTCAATATCCGCGATTATTCCGAAGACGGGCTGCGGACATTGTTGAATGCCACGATGGCTGCGCTGGCGGCCTATGAACCCTTGGTTCCCTCCCCCAATCGAAAGAAGCGGAAAACGCAAAACAGCCGCTGGACCGATGCGGACGGAAACGGGCTGGAGCTGAAATGCGAGGATGACATGTGGTATCTCTATGCCGGAGTGAACCTGGAGATGGCCTTCGAGACGCTGCCGGAAGCGGAGGAGTACCTGGCAGAGGAAGGTTTTGTCCGCGCTGGGGAGTAATCCATCAGCCTCTCATCCTGAATCGGCACATCAATGTGGCCTGCACGATCTGCTGCACCGACCGGGCAGGCCTTTGGCGTCTGAGGCAGCTCGACCTCCTGGGCGTTTTGTATTTCAACTCCTAATCTTCGACCGCCATCTCCACGAATAGTATTCTCACCCTGTACCGCGGTGACGATAGACTCCCCAGCAGCCGCATACTTTCATCTGCAATAGCCTCATTGTTTCCGCAAACCGCCTACCCCATGACAAGTATAAAGCAGAGATTAAAACAGTTAATCACAATCCGGCCAGTGGATGGCTAATTAGATGAAGGCGTATGCATTAAACTCATACGAAGCAGAAAAGAGGCGTGATGCCCATGGGTTTTGAGCTTGTGGAAGCCACTATTCCGCAAATCCAGGCGGCGATGGAGTCCGGCGAATTGACCGCAAAACAGCTGGTTCTTGAGTATTACGAACGGATTGCCGATCATGATAAGAACGGTCTGACCGTCAATTCGGTGCTGGAGCTCAATCCGGATGCGCTGTTCATCGCGGAAGCGCTGGATGTGGAGCGTGCTGCGTGGGGCCCACGCGGTCCCCTGCATGGCATTCCCGTGCTGTTAAAGGACAATATTAATACCGGTGACAAAATGCATACCAGTGCAGGCTCGCTGGCTTTGGCCGATTCGTATGCGGTAGAGGATGCCTTCCTGGTGGCCAGACTGCGCGAAGCTGGAGCAATTATCATGGGTAAAGCGAATATGACGGAGTTCGCCAACTTCATGACCACCGGCATGCCTTCGGGCTACAGCTCACGCGGCGGTCAGGTGCTTAATCCGTATAACATTTCCACTCCAACGGGAGGCTCCAGCGCCGGCTCGGCTGTGGCTGTAGCCTGCAATTTCTGCACCGTGTCCGTGGGCACGGAAACCTCCGGCTCAATCCTCAATCCTGCCAATCTTGGTGGCATTGTCGGCTTCAAGCCGACTGTAGGTCTCATCAGCCGCTCTGGCATTCTGCCGTTGTCGAACACCCAGGATACCGCCGGCCCAATGGCCCGCACGGTGAGGGACGCCGTGTTGCTGCTGAATGCCTTGGCAGGGGAAGACGGCGAAGATGCCGCTACCCGTACAGCCGCCGGGAAGCGGCATACGGATTACACGGTATTCCTTAACGCTGATGGACTGCAAGGAGCACGTATCGGCATTCCCCGCGATTACTATTTTGAGGAGCTGACGGATGAGCAGCTTGCCATCTTCAACAGCACACTGGACATGATGCGCGGACTGGGTGCAACAATCATTGATCCGGCCGACATCAGAACAGCGCGCGCGATCAAATATTCGTCCGTGGTCCTCAATGAATTCAAGGCCTCACTTGGTGCTTATCTTGCCAAACTTGGTCCTGGTGCCAAAATACGATCGCTTAAGGATATTATCGATTTCAACCATGCCTATCCCGTGCAGACGCTGCGCTACGGGCAAACGACGCTGATCGATGCCGAATACACTACCTCCGGAACGTTTACGGAGCCGCAGTATTTGCGCGACCGGCTCACCGACCTGCGCCTCTGCAAGGAGCAGGGCATTGATGCCACGATGCGGGAGCACGGGCTGGATGCCCTGCTGTTCCCGGCCGATTTCGGCGCCAGGATCACTTCACGTGCAGGCTATCCGTCCATCGTTGTTCCCGCCGGCTATACCTCGGCAGGTGTGCCATTCGGCGTTGCTTTTGCCGCCAGGGCGTATGAAGAGCCGGTGTTGATCTCGCTAGCTTATGCCTTTGAACAACATCACAAAGTCCGTCGCCCGCCATCGCTGCGCAGCTTTATTTAATCGTTAAGGGAAAATGAAATCTTAAGCTATAGTGATAATTGGGAGGTTAAGATGGAACTGACCGGGTTTGCTCCAATGGGATTGTTCATATCTTTACTATTTATTATTGTGCTGTTAGCCGTTATTTCATTGGTGATTCGCTATTCCATAGATAATTCAAAGCTTACAAGAGAAATAGTTCTCATAAGAAAAGAACTGGAGGAAATAAAGCATCATTTTAATAAAAATAAGTAAGGAGAAACATGGATGCAAATGTGACGCCAATATATTACCAGGAAGGGAATGGGATGATACAGACTCGATTTATTTTATAGACTCAGATGGACATAAATTTGAATTGCACACAGGACAATGAGTTGACAGAATGGAATATTATAGGGAACCGCAATTCTTTTTGGAAAGGGTGTATTCATAGATGAAAAGCATTAAACCCGGCCGTGGTCCATCTGCGATGGGGGCAATTGGGAGTGTTGCCATAGGGTTGTTTGGGGTCATCTGGACCATTGGCGCAGCAAATATGGGAGCTCCCATATTTTTTGTGTTTTTTGGTATTGTTTTTGTAGGATTTGCAGTTATGATAGGCATTTATCATTTCAAGAATGCAACGGGGGAAAACCGGATGTCGGTTTTTGATATAACAGAAAATCAGGAAGAACCCGATCCATTGGACAATTATTTTAACCAACGAACAAGAAGTAACCATACAATTTCTGAAATCAATTCTACTACAGATCGTAATATTAATTACTGTCCCTATTGCGGGAGCAAGGTAATTGAACAAACATACAAGTATTGTCCAAAGTGCGGTAAAGAAGTTAGAGACAATTGGTGAAGAGCATCACATCATTTCCCGCGGCAGGCATTTACGATTCTTCGTTTGCAGCACCGCCAGGTGAAGAATTCGGGAGAATCATAGACTCGTTGCTTTTACTTCAGCTTGCTCTAATGAACAAAAAGACCCCATTGTATTCGAGGGATACGGCCAACACTGGAAAGTATGTATTAACCCTGAGGTACAGGTCATAAACCACTGAGTTCACGATTGCGTATTCTTTCATTGAAGATGACAGCACAGATCTATTTGGAGCTGTAGCAATAGATGGAATGAATATACAAATAATTTGGGGCCATAAAGACGAAGAAAATCAAGATACGATCCATATTGGAGGATCATTGAATCCATAACTTGCAGATAAGGAGGTATACCTATGAAGAAAAAAATAGTGGCCGGAACATTGTTGCTGCTTGTTCTTGTCTCCGCAGTGGGATATTTTGTCGGGAGAGGTAAGGAAATCATCAATCATAATTATGTATTTGTTGGGGCGGGAGAGTATTGGACTGCGGAATATACAGTGACTGCCAAGGAATTCTTTCATGAAAAGAATAACCGAACGGAATATAGTTCAAATTCGACAAGTGAAATTAAGCTCATTTACAGCAGAGAGTTGACCGAGTTATCGGAGCTTAAGGAAATATCATACTCGTTTAAGGGTAATGCCGGTAGTGAGAGCGGAACTGAAGCATTAACCGTGCCACCTAAAAGCAAGGAGGTTATAAGCAGGTCCTCCAGCGGCAATGGTGCATTTGAGAGGAAAGAATCAAAGATTGAGGTTACAGTGGAATGGCAGGGTAAAAAGGAAACCTTTTATTTAACAGCGAAGTGATCATCATATTTTTCAAATTCGGGGTGGGGAAATCGTGACAGACAAAAAAACCATAGTACAATTTACGGTTCTGACATTTTGCATAGCTTATCTTGTGTCAGGGACTTTAATTGCTCTGGGGCCATTTGGGTATTCGGTTCACAATTGGGTTTACTCGCTGCAGCAGCTCGCGATGAATGTTCCTTTCGCAATCTATATTTTGTCTCCTGCTATTGCTTCCTATATCGTTCTGAAGAAAAATAATAAAATAGCAGGTTTTAAGGAATGGTTGAAAACTGTTTTTTACGCCAAAAATAAACTCTCTCTCTATTTGTTCGTTGTTGGAGGGCTGACGCTGTATTTTTTGATCCATCTTGCAGTTTCAGGCCGGTTCGAAATGGGGCTTCCCTTTTATACGTTCTTCCTTTCCCTGCCGGGTAATCTTATTATCGGGGGCCTGGAGGAAGCCGGTTGGATGTACATCCTGCAGCCTGGGCTTTACAAAAAATACGGATTTGTTTTATCGTCTATTTTCGCTGCATTTATTTGGACTTTATGGCATATTCCTCTTTTCTTCATTCCGGGGACGAATCACGGAGAGGGGCTCATTAACTTTGGGATGTTTGCAGTTCAACTTTTGTCGTTTCGGTTTTTCAATGGGGCCATTTACACCATATCGGGAAAAGGCCGTGTGTTTATGTGTGTTTTATTCCACACCATGTTCAATGCGGCATCCCCCATCTTTGGCGGTATGACTAAAACTTGGGCGGGAACCATTGCCGCAAATGCGGCGATTATTCTTGTTTCAATTGCAACCGTTGTGATATACGGCAAAATGAACAGGCAAACAGTTTATTGGATTACGATAGGGAAAGAATAGACCAGATATTCTTGGGATGATTTAAAGATTAAATTAAGTGAGGGAGGCAAAATTCGGAATGCAAAGAAGAACTGCTGGAATAGTATTGCTGGGTATAGCTGCGTTTTTGTATGGAGTACGTTACATATCGGCGGCAATCTTTGGCTCCAATGTGTCATCTTGGGGGTCCGATCTTTTTAAAGTAATGTTAAATAGTGTGGGTGAAGGGCCGATCATGTTTAGCCGGATAGCTTTTATAGCGGGTGTGATTTATCTGGTCCTTGCAGAATTCGAAACGCCGCTGAAGAAAATTGCAAATGAGATAAAAAGCAATTGGAATAAAGAGCTGTAAGGGGATAGTAATGTTAAAAAATGGATATTAATCCTAAATGAAATACTTTTGGGTTAGTATAAAGGCGGTTACTCATATAACACCGTATTTACGCGGCGGGCCTTAAGCCTCTTGGGTTCGTGAATACAGCAACGTTATAGGAAATTATCGTAAAGCAATTGTTGTAAGAAATTCTAAGGAGAATGAATTAAATGAAAAAACTAATTTTCATATGTGGCGCTAATGGTGTTGGTAAATCAACAGTAAGTAAAGCTCTGAACAATCGTCTTGCGAACTCAGTATATATTGATAGTGAGTATTGTTGCAGCATGAACCCCTTTGAATTTAATAATCAAACCATCCGACTGATCAAACAAAACCTTAGTGCCTTAATGATTAATAGTTTCCAATGCGATTTTATCGAGACGGTGATATTTCCTTACGGATTTCACGGGCCGCGAAAACAAATATTTGATGATGTGATACAGGAACTGAGATTAAATGGCATATGCTATGAGTTTCATCCAATAATTCTAGAATGTGATGTTAACGAGAACATTAGTAGGATGCGAAACGATAATAGAGATGAGATACGAATTGAAAGAGCCTTAAAGAACACAAGACATATATATGAGGATTATGATTACCCAAGGATTAACACAACCAATTTGACTGTATCAGAGACGATGGATGAAATATTAAAGCTAAATACAAGAACGTTGGGTGTAATCATCTGAAGGGTTTTTATAAAACAATAAAGGAGAATTCAATGCCACCGTATTTCTCTATTGAATTGACTTTTCCGTATAGATCATTGACCAGTTCATTTGTAAGGGATTTCTATTCAACGTTGTTTTCTAAATATCCCTATAAGTCAGGTTTTTGGAATAGTAAATCTAATACCATCGAAGAAATTATCAAATGGAATCAACAACTTCTTGAGAACAAGTTTGTTCTTGGTTTTGATGAACACGTCAAAAATAATTATAAGCAAATTCTCTTAATGAGTGACACTTTCTCAGAGCTAAGGCATTTCTGGAGCTACAGCAGGAATGAAATACGGGGAACTATCCTAATACCAGAGTTTGATGTTCTAGTTGATGAAGATGTATGGAAATTTTCCGGAAAATGTTTTGATGAAATCAAGGATTTTTGTGAGTGGATATGGGTTAAGAGTTCAATTGAAACTCTACAGTCCTGTTTGGAAATGGATGGTGGACCTATTAATACAGATAAGATTAAAGCAGGGATACAGCCATCCACAAATCCAATAAGCATAGTTGATAAAAAGATATTCAAGAATTTAAAGGGAATAAAGGAATCAATTGTAATAGAAACTGCAGAAAAAAATGGAGTAATGATGATAGATCAACGACTTCTTGAATGATATCGCGATAATTTTCAATGAAGAGATGACTTCAACTGACATGTATTCACGCGGCGGGGGACAAGCCCCCTTGGCTTGCATAAGGCATTTTCGAGAAAGTGGAATCAGCAGACAACCCTGCGAATCTAACCGCAGCTGCGGCCAGTCGGGAGCTAGCTTATCGGGGGAAGAATCATGATGTTTAAATGGCTTAAGGAAATTGGTATTAATTTAAAGCCTACATACAATACAGAATATCTATTTGAACATTATACTCAAGAAGAAATGGAACAAGATCCTTATGTTAGATTATTGGTTTATGCATCAGGACTATCGTTCCTCGATTATCAGGTGTATAATTATGGAAGAAACTCAGACGACAAACGACCCAGCCTGAAATGAGAGCTATTTAGGGCTGGGTCATTTCGTGAATACAATAACGTTAGGAAAAATTGATGAAAACCTATTTAAACAAAAAACTATCATTTTCTTGTGGGTGAAATCGTTGCAGATATTCTATGTTACTTTTTTTGTTTTAATATGTATTTTTTACACTTTATTTACTTTAGGGATAGCAGCAATAATCCTTTTTAATAGAAGTTTGTGGCGTTGGCGACGGAATGATATCAAAGAGGTCATACAAATACTAACTGAAGTTATAGGAAAGATAGTTGCTGTCATATTTTTAGTTTTTTTTATGAAGTATTTCACTATACCTTATTGGAAAGATGCTCCCACAATAGTAACGCAAAATTTCTATTATACGGAGGGGTATATCTCAAAAGAATATCACAAAAGAAAGGACTTTAATGAGTACGTTGTTGTTAATGGAAGATCAATAAGCTTCTTAATTTCATCAAAAATTGAAAGAGGACAGAAATATAAAATTACTTATCTCCCAAATACAAATACTGGAATACAATATAAAAAGATTGAACAATGAGGAGTCTCAAGATGCCATCAACTTCGCCTAACACCACATTTCCACTAAGGCCGACCTTATTCGAGTTATCGGAGCTGAAGGAGCTATCGTATTCTTTCAAGGGTACTTTCACTGGAGGAGGCGGCACTGAGGTATTTAAGCGTTCCTCCTGAAAGCAAGGATGTGATAAGCCGTTTTCCAGAGGCAATGGCGCGTTTGAAAGGAAGGATTCCAGGATTGAGATTGGTGTGGAATGGCAGAGCAAGAAGGAAAACTTTACGTTAACTGCGAAGTGATGAAACCGGGGGAAGATTAAATGAAAAAAGTATTGATCGGCGGGTTTTTATTTGTTTCCGGAATCTTATTATACATTGGAATCCACATTTCAACTGTAATTTTTATGACAGAGGTAAAAGGGTGGTCTATACCTCCTGGAAGGTTCGGAACGGCACTTGAGGAAGTCGGCGGGAAGGCGGAATTTATTGTTGCTTTGCTGCTGTGCATCATCGGGATAGGGTTTATGGCCTGGGATGGAGGCAAGACATTCCTTCAGGAAAGAAAAAAACAAACCCGCAGAGACGAAAAGCCAGAGGATGAAAAGCTATTGGTTTAGTCAGCAAATTAAAAAAGGAGAGATTCATTTGCCCGTTGAACGTTTTCATATCCATGTATCCGATGAAGTCCTTCTGGATCTGCAAGAGCGGTTGAACCGTGTCCGTTGGCCGGAGCAGCCAAAGGAATCCGGCTGGGAGCGGGGAACCGAATTGGCTGAACTGCAAGCGCTGGTTGCGTACTGGCGGGACCATTACGATTGGCGGGTGCACGAATCCGAGCTGAATCAATTTTCCCATTTTCGGTGTACTGTCGATGGTGTTGAGGTGCACTTCATTCATGAGCGGGGGAAGGGGCCTCATCCTATCCCGATTATTTTAACCCATGGATGGCCGGACAGCTTCCTGCGCTACCGGAAGATCATTCCGCTTCTTACTGACCCAGCCCGCTACGGCGGCAATCCAGAGGATGCCTTTGATGTTATTGTCCCTTCAGTCCCTGGCTTCGGCTTCTCCAGCTGTTCTGAAGGGAGCAGCATAAGCAATTGCGGTGTTGCCGGGATATGGGCCAAGCTCATGACAGAAAAGCTCGGCTACGCCACATTCGCTGCTGCAGGCGGAGATATTGGCTCCGGAGTCACCCGGTACCTTGCGGCGAACCATCCCGAGCTGCTGATCGGCATCCATCTAACCGATATCGGGATTATTCGCGGGCTTATGGCTGCGCCGGATCAGGAGCTTTCGGAGGAGGAGCAGCGCTACAAAAGAGAGGCGCAGGACTGGATTTCCCGCGAGGGAGCCTATATGTCCATCCAATCCACCAAGCCTCAAACCCTGGCTTACGGGCTTTCCGATTCGCCGGTGGGGTTGGCCGGCTGGATCATGGAGAAATTCCGCAGCTGGAGCGGTTGCGGCGGTGATCTTCTGCAAGCCTTCAGTGCGGATGAGCTGCTCACCAATATTATGATCTATTGGGTTACCAACACGATAGGCTCCTCAGCCCATATGTACTATGAAAATGCCCATTCGCTGCCGCCGCTGGGACGCATTGAGGTGCCAACGGGAGTTGCGCTGTTCCCGGCCGACATTTTGCCCCCTCCCCAAGATTGGGCCAGGCGCAGCTTGAATATAACCCGGTGGACTCCCATGCGGCGCGGCGGACATTTTACTGCCATGGAAGACCCGGAGCATCTGGCCGATGACATCCGCGCATTTTTTCGGGTTCTCAGGGGCTAAGCTGCTAAAAGATGATTGGGGAAGCTGAGCACATTTAACGTTGCATTCTGTGAAACCGGGATGTAAAGTGAATGTAAGGGAGGGATTTCCAATGATGGATTTTATAAAAGACCTTGCTGTCCACATACTCGGCGTCGCGATTGGCGGTTTAATTGCTTATACCATTGCCAGATGGCAATTTGAAGCTAACGAGATCATTCTAAATCGAAAGAAGCAAGTTCTGCTGAAGGAAAATGTTCACCGCATTCATGAGGAGCTAAAGAGGAATTTGGAAATCATTATGGAGTTGAAGCGGGTTCTTCAGCAAAGCAACAATCCAGGAGTTGATGTGCTGGAATGGGGAGCCGCTTATGTGGATTCGTTCTCCTTTTTCTCATTTAAGCATCTGAGCGGTTCTTCTTTCCATGTATTGCTGCCGGCACCGCTGGAAAAGTGTATGTTTGAATCCTATTCCGAATTGGAGAGGCTGCAGAACAGGTACAGACAAACCATAAAGGCGCATCATTATAGCCTGGAATCTCATAGGGCTCAAGAAACGGAGAATCTTGACGTTGCCAATATGAAGGCCGCCATAAATGAAGTCCTAGATAAGCTGGAAACCAACATTAATGAAATCAAAGGGTTTAGTGTGTAATCCATTCCTGCCTCGATTTCAGGAAGGAGAAAAAATGGAGAATCAAAACGAGGTTTTTAAGCAGGATCTAAGCAAGGAGGAACGCCCCGGAGGAGTCTTTATGATCCAGCTCTTAATGAAGGAGCCGGTTGAGCTGCCGGAGAAAGCGCAGATGGAAGCGGTCATGGCGCGGCATCTTTCGGAGGTGGAGTGCTTCTGGCACAATGAAAAAGGTGCAGGTTTTTCGGCCAACAAGTATCTGGCGGAGTTTAAGGATGCATCTGTCCCGCCGCAGTTGATGATTATGCCCTGCTCTTCTTTTGAGGCGGATCATATTGATGTGTTTCAGAAAAGCCAGATGTGGAACTGTATGGGGGAGCGGGACAGGATACTGGAGGAATGCCGGTATCAGGTGATGGCCACGGATATGCTGGCGGCGACGCTTCCGGTCGAGGAACGGGCGGAGCTGGATATGGACTTCATGGAGGCGCTGGTGGAGCTGTTTCCGCAGTGCGAAGCGGTTTATCTGCATACCTCCGGAAAGCTGTTCCCTGCCGGGGAGATTCGGAACCATCAGATTCCGCGGGAGGACCGCTTCATACACTTTGCGGTTAACGCCCGTTTTTTTAACATTCAGGGCACAGAGGACATGCTCGTGGATACCGTTGGCATGAGTACGTTGCTTTTGCCGGACCTTCAGTACCATTTTCATAGCATGGACCCGAACTGGGTGGTGAATCATGCGTACACTGTCGCTGCTTATATTTTCAAAAACAATGACTCCTTAAAGAATGACGACACTATCGATGGCATTGCGGATGGGCGGTTTGACCCTAATGTACAGTGGAAATGCCGTTGCGAGGATGCTTTGATCCAGCCGTCCAGACCGGTTTTTGACGTTTGTATGGGGCAATACGCCTCCGGCAGCCGTGAATGAGACCAGTGGATCTGCTCCACGAAGCAGATTTCAAAGGATATATGAAGGAGGTTGGGTTAGGATTGGAACTGTTACTGATACGTCACGGAGAGTCGCTTCACAATATCGGTGCAAGTTCACTGAAGGACAGCCTGCTCTCCCCCCGCGGAATCGTACAGGCGCGCCAGACTGGAGAGGCGCTGCGCGGTGAGAATATTCAGCGTATATACAGCAGCTTGGTACACCGGGCATTGGAAACGGCGGAAGTGATTAGCGGCATCTTGCAGGCTCCCTGCATCTTTTGGCGGGACCTGGCGGAGTCTCACTTTTGCTGGGATGAACCTGGACATGGACGTTCGGCGCTGTGTCAGCGATTTCCCATGTTCGAGTTTCCTGCGGAAGCGACGGAAGAAGGCTGGGCCGCTTTCAAAAACGATGAAACGGAAGAGGAAGTGCTAGAGCGTATGGGCGGCATTGCCGAAGCGTTTTTTGCTATGGCTCAAGCTGAGCCGGAAGCGATCATTGCCGTCATTATTCACGGAAATTCAGGGAATGCACTATTGAAGCGTTTTTTCGGCATGTCGCATTCGGGCATTTATTTTCATCATGGCAATTGCGGTATTACCCGATTGCGCATCAACCCGGATCGGACGATTAATGTCTTCGCCATGAACGACGAGCGGCACAAGCTTGAAGAACCCCTGTCCACTGTGACGGAATATATATAGAGCCTGTTCAAAAAGCCCCGAAAAACGGATAGAAACAAAAATGCACCTATGCGAAAATGGTAAAATGGAAGTGCGACTACAACCATATTAACCATACGCGAGGTGCATTTTCATGGACTTTCAGCTTGAACTGCTGCCCTGCCACTACTATAACACAGGTGCTAGTGAAATATGAAGGAAATCGGATCGTGATGATTTTGGATAACGCGAAGATTCATCGCGCCGAACTCATTCAGCCGTTTTGTTGATGTATCTTCCGCCCTACAGTCCAAATCTGAACATGATTGAAGAACTATGGGGCTGGATGAAGTCATCGGTCATTTACAATGTGCTTTTCGATTCGGTTCAAAAAATCCGCAAAGCCGTTCAAGGTTTCATTTGCCATATTAACGAACACCCTCCGCTACTGTGGAACGCTTATATTTGCAATTCTAATTGTTTTTTGCCGAATATATAGCAACTTTTAGTTGAATATTTCGTTTGTATAGTTATACATAATGTGGGAGGTGAATCCTCTGTTTAAAAGAGGCTTCTTAATCGCATCCATTACTGTAATACTGCTATATTTCATTCTACCTATTGTCTATATTGATCCAGTACGTTGGTGGGACTCGATTCAAAATGCAGAGGGACACATACAGTTTATTGCGAAGATGATGGTGACCATCGTGATTAGTATTCCGGTTGGGATAGCAATTGGATGGTGGCAAAAAACAAACTCGACCTGGATAAAGGGCTTTGTCTCGGGATTAATTACTGCACCTATCCTTTTAGGATTACTGATCTTAGCATATATCCTGCTAAACATTGCACCGTAGGAATAGAAAACTCCCCATAGTTTTAGTTTAGGGTAGTTTTTTGTTTCCTAATGCTTACGACTTGCTAATCAAGGTAACGATGTTCCAAATCTTACGACCATCGCCGTTATTAACATAAATATTTACATTATTGTTCGTCAAGCAGCGCATCTGTGAAGATCCACTGCCATCAAGGAAAATACCGTCAAAGCATCCTTCACTTTTCAGATAATCTCTGCACGCATATAAGCTCTTCCATCCTCTAGATATTGCAAGAAATGCATAGGTTTCTGAACCGCTATTTTTTAGGCCAAGGCAAGTTCTGTTTGTCAGGGCTAGATTGGGATATAGTCCGCTCCAATCCTCATCTGAAAAAACGCTGTCCTTCCAAGTGGAGTTCGAACTGATACCAAGGGATAGGCTGCCGCCACCGATCATGGCTTTATAACGGTGGTTTTGACCTAGTTGATTTTTGACATCCGTAATGGATGTTGCTCGAAGAATTCCTCCTTTTAACTTATAGTTATCAAAGTAATCTTCAAAAATAACAACTGTCCCGCGGGATTTATTTCCGTATGCATTTGTCGATCCATGATCACCGTATATGCTGCTCCAGCCAATAGATAGGGCTTCTGTTGGTGGATTACTGTAGCCGTTAGAAGAGTTAAAGAATCCTCCATTAATACCATAATCGTCAACCGCCGAAATGTTATTCCCAATCTTCCTTGTTGTAATGTTGGAGACCGGTGTTACTATGGTATAGAAATCATCGGTTTCCTTGAATACATGATTAATCGCCATGAGTGATGCCCTCCCAATTTTTAGTATGTCGGAGAGATAGATATCCTCTATGCTTCTCTGGAATATTAAACCTCTCCTAGCACTAGAGTATGAAACATAGTATTTTACGTGATAATTAGAATGCGGATTTTCATAGAAATGCTGTAAGTGGAATGCTACACCAACCATCCGATCGTTCCCTTTTCTTTTCCAATATAGATTTATGGCGATGACTCGGATTCTCTGCTGCAGCCTGCCTCTCTGTGGCCAACACTCCCAATCTGATCTTTACGGTTGCCGGCGGGCGCTGGCTTTATCGGGACAATTGGAGCTTGGAGCTATATCGCCATAATTCAGCTTCTCGGCTACATTATTCCGCCTACTGTCATGCTTCCTTTTATGCTGAACCATGTCAATCAGGCTGCGACGTCCATGAAAAGGATCGAAAATGATGAACCTGCCGGGACCGGCTATCGAATCCATGCAAGGGGAAGATGAAGCCGCTGGCGGTGATCCTTCGGTGGTGCTGGAAGATGTGCATTTTGCTTATCATGCCGGAACACCATAGAGGGGCCGGATATTACGGCGATTGTGGGAAGCGGCAAAACCACGCTGCTGTTTTACAGAAAGGTTTATACCGGCCGGACTATGTTATCGCATGGGCAAGCAAAAGGGCCACGCTTCGGGTTCGCAGCCGGCTTGCCGGGCATCTGCTGAGGTTGCCCTATTCCTACTGCGATGTCCATTCGAAGGGGGAACTGCTGTCGCTTTTATTCAATGGTCTCGAGTGCCTGGAGAGCATATACGATGGGCAGCTATACAAAACTCTGGAGAACTTCTCCAGAGGCTTACCGGGGTTGTGAAGCTTTGTGATTGATTGGAGATTGGGCATCGTGGCTTCAGTTCTCAGATTCGGCTCCATCTGGATAACGGATCACTACAGTGTCCCGTTAGGCCGTATGGGCTCCCGGCTGCAGGAGAACGCGGAAAAGACGACAACGGTATTCCTGGATATTCTGAAAGGGCTCCGCACCATCAAGCTGTTCAGTCTGGCTGCTCTCATGGGACAAAAGCTGGCTCATGCAACAAAAGACGAGGCCGACTGTCAAATCGGGCTTTCCCGACGGCAGGCAGAGGTAAATGCAATCGTCGGCATGATGAACGGTTTGTCAACCTTCGGCATCATGATCATCGGCGCGCTTATGGTGCAAAAAGGACTGACCAACTGGGGGACTGTGGTCGTCGTATCCGGCCTGCAGTTTGCAAGGATATCAGACCGTGATTGCCGAAGGTGGAGGTAGTCTTTCGGGTGGTCAGAGACTGCGGATCGCCATTGCCAGAGCGTTAGTGAAGAAGACGGACATTCTGCTGCTGGATGAACTGACATCGGCCCTGGATGGCGGGGATGAGGCTGCCATTATGTGGATATGTGAATAATAATATGGGGACTCCTGGAGGACAATTTAAGAGATTTGGAAGCGACTCACATGCTAATGGGAAGTATAGATCTTCATTTTTGTGAAGTGTAAGTATGTCGTATGCAATTTTTGATTGTTCTCAGTTTCTAACTTTTAGCTGTGACACGGCATTTTTAAGAATGAAATAGCTAAAGGCACATACCATAATCGCCAACCCGAAACGCTTAGCTGGTTAGACAAAATAACAAATTGTATGCTAAAATAGCATATAGTCACACCGGAATGCGAAAGGGTGATACTGTGGAGCATATTGTTAAAACGGAAAGTGAAATTAGAACAAAATTTCAAATTACAATACCAGATGATATACGCAAAAAAGCCAATCTGCACATCGGAGATACATTAATTTGGCAATATGATGAGATGCAGCAAGAAATCATTGTAATGCCAAAGCCTAAATCATTCTCGGACAAATTATGGGGATTAGGAAAAGAATTATGGAAAAATGAATCTGCAGATGATTATGTTCGAAATGAGAGGGAAAAGTGGTGAATTCTTTTGTTCCACCCAGCGTTAAGAAAATTGCGCTAGACACAAATGTGTTCATTTATGTATTCGAACAATCCTCTGATTTTGGGGAGAAGGCTAAAACAATATTAGAACAAGTTGAAACTGGAATGTTCTCTGCTGTGGCATCTTCTGTTTCTTTGACAGAGATTTTGGTGAAGCCAATTCGCGAAGGGAACAGGGGCTTAGAAAAACAATATAAACTCTTGTTTACCCATTTTCCTAATTTAAGTATTGTACCCGTAGATAACGGTGTTGCAGAAAGGGCTGCTTATTTACGTGGAACTTACAATATCAAGACTCCCGATGCGCTAATTGTGGCCACAGCAATCACTGCTGGCGCAGAATTGTTTATCACCAATGATGTCCGGTTGGAGCATGTAAAAGAAATTCAATGCGTGGCTTTAAGTCAGGTTTGAAATATGCTAGTTCCCCTGTGGAGAAGAGCCCTGTAGAACAAGGGCTCTTTCTGTTCTTGAAGGCTGGCAGCCGCTAGAGCTCCCCGACTATTTCTCCGGTTCTGGAGGTATCATACCCGCCCAATCCACTCACTTCGTCCTTGAATTCCCGGGAACGGAGAACGGCCAGCAAGCTCTGAAAAACGGGCTTTTCCAGGTCCTCCCTGTACAAGTTCAGATCATAGCGTTCTTTCATTAAATGAGACCATAGAGCGGACAAATTTCACCCTTTATCGGACCATTGTCTGTTTAGGGCGGGAGCCTTTTTTTGTATAATGTATTATTATGGTACAACCGGGAGGAAATTCAGTGAACCAGACGGCGGGAAAAAGGATATGGAAGGGAATTTGGATTTGGACAGAAGCTCCGCAGGGGCAAGGAAGCGGTACCGGGTTAGTATGGTTTCGCAGGAAATTTGCGGTTCCCGACGGAGATTGCAGGCTGGTGGTGCATGTGTCTGCCGACAGCCGCTACCGGCTGTTCGTTAACGGCAGAAGTGTGGGAGTGGGGCCATGCAAAGGCGATGCCGGCCGGCAATATTTTGAAACGTATGACGTAACGCAGCTCCTGCGCCCGGGAATGAATGTGATCGCCGCCAAGGTGCTTCACTACGGCATGGGCGGGCCGATGACCATGTCGGGGCCCAGCTCGGTTTGGCGCTCCCCCTGGGGAGCGTTCATACTGGACGGCGAGCTGGCAAGCGCAGAGGGAGAGACGATTGAGCTGCTGCATACGGATGAACGCTGGAGGTGCAAGCAGGATCATTCCTATGCCCTTGTGCACGATTCCTGGATGTCGGCCGGTTGGCTGGGCGGAATGGAGCATGTGAACGGCATGACTGCTTTATCGGGTGCGGAGCGGGCAACGTATGAAGATGCAGACTGGGAACCGGCCGTATGCTTCCTTAAGCCAATGAACAAGTATGGTGTTCTGACAACATTCCCGCTTACGGCGCGGACCATACCCGGGCTGCCCGAGACACCGGCGGCGTTCTCCAATATTCTTCGCTCGTCTCTGGAAACGGATACAGCGGGGGCATTTCCGGTTGGCGCGGCGCCGGGCAGCACGGGCTGGATCGAACTGGACGCCGGTGAGCTGACAACCGGCTATGTGGGTATAGCGTTTGCCGGAGGCCGGGGTGCAACCGTCCGCATCCGGTATGCCGAATGCTACGAGAGCAGAACAGCGGAGGGAAAACGGAAAAAAGGACTGCGGGATGATTGGACGACCCCTGGGCAAATGCTGTGCGGGGATGCCGATACTTATCTCGTCTCGGGTCGCGGTACAAAAGAGCAGCCGGAACAGTATGAGCCTTTCTGGTTTCGCACCTTTCGGTATGTGCGTCTTGAATGGACTGCTGCCGATGAGCCGTTGGTCATTATCCATGTGAATTACCGGGAAACCGGCTACCCGCTTCAGATTGAAGCGGACTTCCGCTGTTCCGCTCCGGAATTCAGGCCGCTGTGGGATATAAGCGTGCGCACGCTGCGGCGGTGCATGCATGAAACATATGAAGACTGCCCCTATTACGAGCAGCTCCAATATGCGATGGATACGGCGCTGCAGGCGCTATTTACGTACAGCATCAGCGGAGACGACCGTCTTGCCCGAAAGGCAATTCACGATTACCACTGCTCGCGGCTGCCCGACGGGATGCTGCAAAGCAGATTTCCCTCTGTGGAGCCTCAGGTGATTCCCGGGTTTTCGCTGTACTGGATCGGAATGCTGCATGACCATTACCGGTTTTTCGGCGACGCCGGGTTTATCAGAATGTACCTGCCGACAGCGGACGGCGTACTGGAATGGTTCCGCCGCCATATGGGAGAGGAGGGCCTGGTGGAGCCGGCTGATCCGCACTACTGGTCGTTCATCGACTGGGTTGCGGAATGGCCCAACGGCGTACCAACCGCCAATGACCAAGGACCGATGGCCGTACATAGCCTGCTGTTCGCCGCTGCGCTGAATCAGGCGGCGGAGCTGAATGAGGCGGTGGGGAGAGCGGCGACTGCTGCGGAGTACCGGGCGCTGTCCAACCGGCTGAATGAAGCGGTCAGACGCACCTGCTGGTCGGAGGAGCGGCAGCTGTTCCGCGATGGGCCGGATGTGGAAGCATACAGTCAGCACACCCAGCTATGGAGCGTGCTGTCCGGGCTGATGGAAGGGGAGGCCGCCAAACGGCTGATGAAACAAACCCTGGGTGATCAAAGCTTGGCTCAGGCATCTTATCCAATGATGCATTTCCTGTTCCGGGCGCTTTCGGCGGCAGACTTGTATGATGAGGTATACCGTCTTTGGCAGCCGTGGCATGAGATGGTGAACCTGCGCCTTACCACTTGGGCGGAAAGTCCGGTAGGCAACCGTAGCGATTGCCACGCCTGGGGTGCGCTGCCGCTGCACGAGTTCCCGGCTGAGGTGTTGGGTGTGAAGCCGGGAGCCCCCGGATTCGCAAGCATTCGGATTGAGCCGAAGCCGGGGCCGCTTTTGTGGGCGGAAGGAACTGCCGCTACAGCGCAAGGGCCGGTGCGGGTTCGGTGGGAATACACCAAGGGGATGTTCCATATTGAAGTCAAGGGACCGGCGAATATTCCGGCGACGCTCAGGCTGCCGGACGGCACTCTTCGTTCATATAAGTGCTGCGGCAATATTGAGGAAAAGGTGAGGATACCATGACAAACAAATACATTCTTGTGCGCGGCGACGATTTCGGCAACTCGCGCTCCAGCAGCGAAGCGATCATGGCTGCCCACCGCTGTGGACTTCTTCGCAATGCCTCCGTTATGGTGACCTGCCCGGCGGTCCGCGAGGCAGCGGTTAAATATGCGAAGACGCCTGGCCTGGTTTTCGGCCTGCACGCAACGCTCACCAGCGAATGGGATCGGGTGCGCTGGGGACCGGTACTGCCTGCGGAGCAGGTATCCAGTCTGGTGCGGAAGGACGGCACCTTTTGCAAGGATGGTGCGGAGCTGCGGGAGCAGGCGCCCAAGCCGGAGCATATGCTGGCCGAGCTTCAGGCGCAGCTTGAGCTGGCCCGGCAGCTGGGCTTCGAGATCCGGTATGCGGACACGCATATGGGTTTTGAATGGGTGGCGGAGGGTTTTGCCCGGATGTTCGACGAATGGTGCTTGCAGGAAGGGGTGATTTCGTACCGCTCCGTGCAGCGGCGTACGCTTCCCGAAGCGGAGGCGTCTCTCTATGCCAATCCCGTAGAGCGCCTCATTGCCAGGCTGGAAGTGGCAAGTCCCGGGCTGTACACGCTGGTTACCCATCCGGCTTATGATGACGAGGAGACGCGGGCATTCGGCAATGAGGTCTTCGCAGGCGGGAGAATCGCCGCTGAACGGAACGGCGACAGACTCATGCTGTCAGACGGAAGACTGCTTGATTACGTAAGGGAGAGCGGCATCCGGCCTGTCACCTATGTGGAGGCGGCGGAGCTGCTTTCATGATAGAACCGGGTGAGGAGGAGGGCTATGAACCATCCATTGTGGGTGCAGCCTTTATCCTCACCGTTTTTCGTTTTTTCCAGTAAATGACTTCAGTTTCATATTCTTATGTTATTATACAAGTAGTTACTGCAGGCCGTCCGGTCCTCCGGCGCCTGAAGTGAAGCGAAAGGAAGGGATATAACTTGCTCAAAGCCGACGGTCTCCCTTCGCGTTATAGAAGATTGATTCCTTATGCCCTGCATAGCCGCATCATCATTTTCACTCTGCTGGCAGCCTTGCTGCCCTTGCTCCTGATCGGCGGGCTGTCCTATGGCTCCATCTATTTCATCCTGCAGAATAAGGTGGAACGGGGAGTGCAGACGGCATTGAAGCAGAAGGTAACCAATCTGGAGGTTATGCTGTCCAATCTGGATATGGCATCCAAGCAATTGGTTTTCGAGGGGTCTATCGGGAGCAATCTGCGGGATTACCTCAGCCTGGATGATGCCATCCAAAAATCGAATATGTATAAGGATATCGACAAATATATCACCTTAATCAGCTATACGAATCCGCAGCTTGGCATGATTGAATATTTTCTCAGCAATACGCATGAAATGATCACGCCTTACAACAGCTATAGCAGCAAGAGGATTGATGAAAACGCTTTTCCGGTTCTGGCAAAAGGCAATAATTACACCTTTTACGGACCATACCGTTCGCTTTATATCAACAGTCAGAACAATGTTTTCTCGATTGTCCGCAGCGTGGGCCAGTACGGGCAAAACCTGCCTGTCGCCGTTTATGTGGAAACCAACTTCAAGGTTTTTTCGGAATTATTCAATGTGGAAACCTTCAGTATGTCCGCCGCCCACCGGCTGTACGGCGCGGACGGCAAGCTGGTTTATTCGGAGAAAACCGATATAAAGAATCCGCATATATTTTCGGAGCAAAGTGAAATGGGCTGGACCTTGTCGATTCTGATTGATCCTGAAGATTATAACCGGGAAAAACAGTCATGGCTGCGGATTGCGATTCCGGCCTCCGTGCTGTGTCTTCTGCTTGCGCTTTTGATCAGCTGGGGAGTCTGGAGGATGATTTATGGTCCCCTCATCAAGCTGAAGGAGGAGATTAAAAAGGTATCCCAATCCCATTTCCATGAACCGATCAATTTGCCGGGGATGAAGGAATTTGATGATGTACTGATCAAATTCGATCATATGCGCTTGCGGATTGTGGAGTTGATGGACGAAATCGAGCAGAAGGAGCGGAAAAAGCGCCATCTTGAGGTAGAGAAGCTGATGTACCAGATCAACCCGCATTTTATCCATAATACGCTGAACACTGTACAATGGATTGCCATGCTGAACCAGCAGGATGAAATTGTCAAGCTGATCGCCGCTTTCACGCGGCTGCTAAATTATAATCTGGGCAAAGAAGGACGAATTGTGCACCTGTATGAAGAGGTGGAGGTGCTGCGGGATTACATCAAGCTGCAGCAGATCCGCTATAATTACAAATTTCATGTGGAGATTGAGGTGGAGGAGGAGGTTCTGCAATGGAGAATTCCCAGATTTATTCTCCAGCCTCTTGTGGAAAACTCGCTTTACCACGGCTTCAAAAACAATGACGGGATCATTACGGTAACAGGCAGGATAACCGACGGCAAGCTTCTGATTGAGGTAGCGGATAACGGCGCCGGCATGACGCCGGAGGAAATAGACCGCCTGTTCGACGATCAGCAGCAGCAGCAGCGCAAGGCCGGGCTGGGAATCGGCCTTCGCTTCATCAATAATGTGATTCGTATGCACTATGGGGAGGAGCATGGCTTGCAAGTAAGCAGCCAGCCCGGCAAGGGAACGGCCATGTCCCTGCTGCTGCCGCCGCTTTGCGAGGAGGAGGCAGAACAAGCTCAAGGGGAGGGCGGAGCATGATTAGAACACTGATTGTAGACGATGAGCATTTGGTGCGAAAGGGCTTGATCTATTCGTTCCCGTGGCAGCAATTCCAGATGGAGATCGTAGGGGAAGCGGATAATGGGGAGACGGCCCTGGAGCTGTTGGACAAGCATCATGTAGATCTGCTGCTGACGGACCTGACCATGCCGGTTATGTCGGGCTTCGAGCTGATGCAGCGGGTCCGCTCTGCTCATCCCCATGTTTTTATAGCGGTCCTGACCTGCCACAGTGATTTTGACTATATTCAGGAAGCTCTTCGGCTGGGGGCTATTGATTATGTATTGAAGACGCAGTTGGAGAAGGAATCGGTGGAAAATGTGCTGGGGAGGATTTCGCGGCGGATTGAGCATGACCGGGAGATGCACTCCGGAAAACGGCATGGCATGAATGCCTCGGGACAGGGAGAATGGGGAGTGCTGCTGTGCGCAAGGAACGGCGCCTCCCACAGCATCGAGGCTATGCCCTGGGCTCATCCGGCCCGGACTACAGAGCTTGGCAAGGGCAGCTGGTTCGTATCCTTTGCCGACGGGCAGGGAGATGCGGATATCCGCCCCTTGCTGAAGCAATTGTCCCGGGAGCAATGGCTGGTATTGCTGGTTGCCGGGGTGGAGGCCGGGAAGAACCTGCAATTATCAGATGACAAGCTTCGGGAAATGAAGCGGAGGCTGTTCTATGAATGGCATCCGGAGCAATTATACGTCAGGATGTCCGCCAAGGAATTAAGAGCGGATTGCTGCGGAGCCGGGTACGGGATTACCGAGGACTGGATCAAGGCCTGGAATCAGCTTGCCTGGATGGCGGATGAAGCCGAATGGAGCAGGCTGGCGGAGCTGACCTTGGAGAAACGTTTTGCCGCGGAAGAATTGATTCCCTTTATGCTTGGTTCTCTTGAAGGTTGGCGGCACATTGAAGCTTATCCCGAATTGAAGCATCAATTGAAGCAAACGGAATTTTCCTGCTGGTTTGATTTGCGGCAATGGCTGGCGGAGCTGCGCAGGATATGGCTGCTTGTTTTCCATCAATCCGGCTGCTCCAGAGAAGTGTTCACCAGTGTCCTTCGCTCTGTGCTGATCTTGCGCGAGGAGCTGGCATTCGGAGCCAATCAGGCGGATATTGCCGGGAGAGTGAACATTAGCCGCGGCTATTTCAGCGGTGTGTTTAAGGATATTATGGGAAAAACCTTCAATGAGTTTGTCCGGGATATGCGGATATCCATTGCCCAAAAATTGTTGAAGGAGCATCCGGGCAAGCCGATTTACTGGATTGCCGAACAGACGGGGTTTCAGGATGAAAGCTACTTCAGCAGAGTGTTCAGAGAAAGCACGGGCCGGCTGCCATCGGATTATCGTTAGACGGCATACAACTTTTGTCATCTTTGCTGCAGGCGGCTCCAATTTTTCAAAAAACCGCTTACAAAAACGGTATATCGGATGAAGCCCTTTCTATCGGTTTCTTTACCCTGCTATTTATAATGAAGAAGCAAGCAGTAGAGTTCATCTTATACGAAAGAAGGGGATCAATTTGACAAGGAAAGGGAAATTATTAGTGCCATTGGCTTTGTCCCTGGCGATGCTGTCCACGGCTTGCTCCGACAACAATGACAGCACTTCACCGTCGGCATCTCCGGGGCAGTCTGCCGCTCCAACAACAGCCACATCCGAGAAAGTGGACATTTGGGCCAAGTACAGCGAACCCGTCACCGTAACGACACCGTTCCAGACCAACGCCCAGCACAAGTTCAAGGAAGGGGAAAGCTATGAGAACAACCCCCATAAGACCTTTCTGGAGCAGCAGTTCAATATCAAGATTCAACCCGCTTGGTCTGCTCCTGCCGGGGAAACCTATAACAACCGGTTCAATCTGATGATTGCCAGCAATCAGTTGCCTGACGTATTCATACTAAACTCAAATGCTGCCATGTCGGCCAAGGTAATGCTGAACCGGCTGGTGGAGCATGACATGATTGAGGATCTGACCAAGGTATACGAGACATATGCTTCTGATGAAATCAAGGATATTCACAACTCCATCAATGGCGACGCCCTGAAGGATGCCACGTATAACGGCAAATTGATGGCCCTGCCGAGTGTGACTGATACTGCAGGTGATACATCTCTCCTTTGGGTAAGACAGGACTGGCTGGATGAGCTGGGTTTGCCTGCGCCGAAGACGCTGGAGGATGTGGTCACGGTGGCCAAGGCGTTCAAGGCCAAGGGGGCCAAAAATCTGGGGCTTGCTGTTTACAAGGATCTGATTGGCGGCACTTTTGATACCAGCTCCATATTCTTCAACCTCAATGCATTTCCGTATTACTGGGTGCCGGATAAAGATGGGAATCTTGTGTACGGCGGCATTCAGCCGGAGGTCAAGGAGGGACTGGCCTTCCTGGCCGACATGTTCAAGCAAGGGTTGATTGAGAAGGAATTTCCGCTTAAGGGAGGCAATGAGCTGACTCCCGATCTTGCAAGCGGCCGGGCCGGCATGTTCTTCGGCAGATGGACCAATGCTGTGTGGCCCATGGGAGACTCCTGGAAGAATGATCTGAATACCCGCTGGAAAGCGTATGTCATTCAGAATAAAGAAGGAGTATCCGTCCAAGGCTCTGCTTACACCACCCAACAATATCTGGTTGTGCGCAAGGGGTATGCCCATCCGGAGCTGGCTGTGAAGGTGAATAACTTCCGGAGAAAGTACGCCAGCAATGGATATGCTGATGATTTGAATTTAAAGGCGATCAATAAAGAATACACGGAAAAGAAATATACAAAGGATTTGTTCGGTCTTGGCTTTAACATCGCCTATAAGGATACGGTAGCTCGTACCGCTAAGAAATTCACGGACATCATGGCAGGAGCGGCTTCCAAGGATATTCTTGATGACGCTGAACTCGGTATATATGAGAATATCGAGAAGGATGTAGCGCGCCAGAAGGCAGGAACACCGCTGACTGCGGAAGCTCTGTACCCTCATCAGGTTTATACGCAATATATCGAGGGTATTAATGCCAGCAGCAAAGTTAATGTCAAGTGGGTAAACAATAAATTTGTTGATATCACTCCTACGATGAACACCAAGTGGGCAGCGCTGAAGGATACGCAGCTTCAAGCCTACTATAACATCATCTTGGGAACAGCGAGCATGGATAGTTTTGATTCTTTTGTGAAACAATGGAATAATCAGGGCGGCGCTGAAATCACGAAAGAAGTGAACGAAGCCTACCAGAAGCTGAATCAAAAATAAAGATTTGGCCGGAGTCTCCCCAAGTCACTCCCAGACTCCGGCCTTCTATTCATCTGGAGGGAAACGGCATGAAAAAGCTGTGGCACGCCAACTCTTTTCATTACATGCTGATGCTGGCGCCGGGAATTATCCTGACCATTATGTTCCATATTGTACCCTTGTATGGTGTCGCACTTGCCTTCAAGAACTTTAATCCTTCGCTGGGCATCTGGGGCTCTCCATGGGCAGGTCTGGAGCACTTCCGCTATATCTTCTACAATCCGCAAAGCAAGCAGATTCTGTTCAATACCGTTTACATCGCCGTGTTGAAGATTGTCACCATGCAGATTATACCGGTTACCTTCGCTGTTTTGCTGAATGAGCTGCGGAAAATATGGTTCAAAAGAACCGTTCAAACCATAGTCTATTTGCCCCATTTTCTCTCCTGGGTTGTGATCGCCGGTATTATGCGGGAGATGCTTTCCCTGGACGGCTTGATCAACAATGCTTTGGGGAACTTGTTCGGTCTGGATCCCATCATGTTTCTTGGCAGTAATGAATGGTTTCGGCCAATTCTGATTGCTACCCACGTCTGGAAAGAATTTGGCTTCTCCACGATTATTTATCTGGCAGCACTTACCAGCATTAACCCAGCCTTATATGAGGCGGCAGCCATTGACGGAGCCAGCCGTTTGAGAAGAATCTGGCATATTGCGCTTCCCGGGGTTCGAATGACCTTTGTCCTGCTGGCAACCCTCAGTCTGGACGATATTCTCAATGCCGGGTTTGACCAGATCTTCAATCTGTACAATGTGCTGGTTTATCGAACCGCCGATATTATCGATACCTATGTGTTTCGAGCGGGACTTGTCTCCTATCAGTATGAGGTGGCAACAGCCATCGGATTGGCCAAGTCGCTGTTTGGTTTCATACTGATCTCATTTACCTATTGGCTGGCTTACAAGCTGTTTAAATATCGGATTTGGTAAGGGGGTAAACCCAAATGGTCAACGACCGCACATGGGGATCGCGCATATTTGATTACTGCTTATATTTCGGAATGGTGATTATCTCTCTTGTTTCCGTAGCGCCATTGGCTCACACGATTGCTATCGCTTTTAGCGATGCTGCCCAGGCCAATGCAGGGTTCGTTACTTTTTGGCCAAAGGGATTTACTCTGGATGCCTTTGCCAAGGTGATGGAAGACAAGCAATTCTTCGTATCTACCTGGGTTTCGATCAAGCGGGTGTTTATCGGAGTTTCCCTTAGTGTGCTTAACTCCTTGTTAATGGCTTTTCCCTTATCAAGAGAAGTGGAGGATTTCAAGGGCCGGAATATTGTCATGTGGTTTATGATTTTCGTCATGCTGTTCAATGGCGGCCTCATCCCCACCTACCTGGCCATTACCTCCTATGGACTTGTGAATAGCTTCTGGGTGCTGATCCTTCCCGGCCTGGGCAATGTATTCAACTGTATTCTGGTCATGAACTTTATCCGGAATCTGCCCAAGGAACTGGATGATTGCTCGAATATGGATGGCGCGGGGCCGTGGACGAAGCTTGTTTATGTCTATGCTCCCATGTGTCTTCCTGTACTGGCGACGATTACGCTCTTCCGGATTGTTGCGGTCTGGAACGAATATTTCCAGGCGATGATTTACATTACGGATAGGAGTATCCTGCCTTTGCAAACCTACTTGCAGCAGATGGTGGTTGAAATTGATCCCACAACCCAGACCACCGAGGAAATGGCTGCTCTTTCAGATCTAACTGGTGTGACCTTGCCATCAGCCAAGCTGGTGTTATCGATAATACCCATTATCCTTATCTACCCCCTGCTGCAGGGCTACTTCATTTCAGGCATCACGGTTGGTTCGGTCAAGGAATAAATTTATTTTGGAAGGAGACTGGTTTATGTACTGCAGGAAACAGTTGGTCATGTTGCTGCTTTTGGTCTTCTCCTTCACGACAATTCTCCCCGTTGCTCATGCCGGGGAGGGTTTTCGCGTTGGAGGAGAGAAAGTGGAAATTCAGGAGGAGGCGTATGACAGTTTAGCGAAAACTGTAAGCGGTAACATTTTAAGCGCTGGATCTGATCCCCTTCAGGGAGTGCTGCTGGCTGCGTTGTATGAACGTTCCGGCAAGATGGTAGCCCTGTCAACGGAAACCTTCGAGCTGAACGGAACGACACCGCATTCATTCCATTTGTCTTTTACCGTTCAGCCAGACCCCAATCTTCATACCATCAAGCTGTTAGTCTGGGACAATCTTCAGTCCAGGCAGCCTCTGTCCGCCGTCAAGGAAGTTAATCCTTATGAACGGTCGGTAACCAATGAGGAGAAGCTCAATCCGTATCTTATGTTCGTGGGCAAGGTGACTAGAGGCTTCACTGACTCCCAGGCAGAGGCCAAAGCTGTCACAGTTGATGTATACCAGTACATTGATCTGGAAGCCAAGACCATCAACAGTATTACAGGGGAATTGAGCTGGGATTATGGAATCGGTCTGAATCGTCTTAATACAGACCGTGGACAGGCGGTTACCGGTGTGCTGAACGCCGCAGCCAGCATTGATCTGCAGAATGTGCAGATTGAATCCGGGAATGCCTTCGGTACGGTGGCGGTCATTTCATTGGACGGCGCTCCCATCGCCACCTCCAGGAAGCTGCTGATTCAAGCCTTTACCGAAAATTACCCCTATGGCTTCCGCCCTGAGGATCAGGCTGACGGCACCAAGAAGATCACCGCCATGGGCGGGGCTCCCATGAATGTGCGCAATATTGACGCCAAGGTTACGCTGAAGGAGATTGCCGATGTAAGCAAGGTGTATGCTCTGGATGTCAACGGCTATGTGCGGGAGGAAATTGCCGGAACAGAAGCCAACGGCAGTTACACCATTCAGCTTCCTGCCAATACGCTTTACACCCTTGTAGAACGGGACGGCATTCCGGACCCTTACGTGCATGAGGAAGTACCTGTGAAGGAGCCTGTGTATGTATGGTGGGAAGGGGAGGACACGGTTGTGCGGGAGAACTTCCCGGCAACCTCCGAGTTCGATGCCAATACCTTTCCTGAAAACCGTAATTTGTTATCTGGCGAGGATTGGCTTGCCTTTGGGCAGCAGCAGATTGTTGAAGGGGCCGAGCCTTACGCCAAGTATATCATCGACGTTCCGGAGGATGGAGACTACTCCTTCTTCATTCGGAAATTCTGGAAGCATGGCCCATTCCAATGGAGATTTGATGAGGGGGAATGGAAAGATCTGGGTTCTTATGTGCTGCTGGACTCCGTTGCCATCAGGCAATATCTGTCCGTTAACTGGATTGCCCAGGACAATGTGGCACTGACGGCAGGCACCCACACCTTCGAGATCAAGCTGACGATGGAGCCGGACAAACGCACAGCCTCTGCCATTGACGCCTTCCTCCTTACCAAGGATGCCTTCGTACCCAGCAGCTTAATGCGTCCCGGAGAAAAACTGGGCTATGCAGATACGGGGTTCTGGGCCTTCGAGCCGGATGTTGTGGATTGGAGCTCGGAGAGGCGAAGCTATATTGACATGAGCTGGATGAATGAGGAGAGCGCCGGCCAATCCGGCTTCGTTCGCCGCGACGGGGAGCGGATGGTTCTGGGAGACGGCCGGGAGGTCCGATTCTGGGGGGTAAACGGAGGGCTTGATACCATTAACATGAGTCAGTCCCAGCTTGACAATTATGCCCGGAAATTGGCCAAATACGGTGTCAATATGTTCAGACTTCACGGCATGGTGTTTGATGACAACGGCAATATTCCGGATGATAGACTGGACCGGCTCCACTACATGGTATCTACTTTCAAGAAGTATGGGATCTATACCAATATAAGTCATTATTTCGTGCTTTGGTCAGATATAACGAAATCCGAATGGTACAATGATGAACCGGGAACCGAATTTTCAGATGCGTATAAGCAGCCTTTTGGTTTATTGCTGTTCAGTGAGCAACAGCAGCAGATGTATAAACAGGGAGTAAGCCGTATGCTGAACACACCCAATCCTTATGAGAATGGCCGCCCGCTTGCCCAGGAGCCTGCCATCGTCAATATCGAAATTCAGAACGAGGACAGCTTCCTGTTCCATACCTTCAATCCTTCCCGCTATCCCGCCAAGGTGCTCAAGGAGTTGTATGGTAAATTTGGCCAGTGGCTGGTCAAAGAGTACGGCTCCATTGACGCCGCATATGATGCTTGGGGTATTGCCGCCAAAACCTGGACAGATGATCCGGAGCAGCTGCTGATGCAGGTTGAAGGAATCGGCTCATTGGCGGGAGCTACCGGCACTGATAGCACGGCATTGCGGCGCCGGGACACTTTCCGCTTCCTGGTGGAATTAAGCCAGGACTTCTACTCCGAAATGATCCGCTTTGTTCGGGAGGATATCGGCTACGGAGGATTAACCAGCGCCAGTAACTGGATTACCGCCAGTCCGCAGAAGATGGAGGCATTGGAACGATACACCTATGAGCCTGCGGACTGGATCGACCGTCATGCCTACTATGATGCCGGTCATAAGGGGGCTACAACCTATAGCGTTACGGCAGGAGATACCTACAAGCCCGTTTCCGCTGTGCAGAATCCAGACAAACTGCCGGTGAAGTTCATTCACAATGAGGATCATCCCTCGATGATTTCAGAGATCACCTGGACCAATCCCACTCCTTACACGGCGGAGGGCATGTTCTTCCTGTCGGCTTACAGCGCCCTGCAGGGGATAGACGGCGTTGTCCTCTTTGCTTCCAGCGCCAACTGGGACACTACGGTGCAAAAATGGCCGGTTTCCACTCCGGGCATGCTGGGTCAATCACCGGTATTCTCCTGGCTGTACCGCAGCGGCGCCATTACGGAGGCACATGCTGTGGCCCATGAGGAGTTGTCCCTGGAGTCTTTGTTTAAACTGAAGGGCTCCAGGATTTACGAAGGACTCAATATAGATGATTATCGCAAATAAAGGAGGAATCTATATGTCCAAAAGGTGGATGAAGCGCCTTCTGCTCTCATTATGTGTGGTGGCTCTTGCCGTTCCTTCTTTTTCAGCTCCCGCTGCGGCGGGCGGGGAGGAGGAGGGCGGCCAGCCCATCGATACGACAGCAACGACGGTGACGACGACAGCGGAGCCGGGAGTTCTTCTGGCCCAGGACTCCTTCGCCGGCGAACCGGGAGTGCTGCATGGGGCCAGCGGGGGTTTGGGCTGGAAGCAGCCGTGGATCACGCAGAATAATGATACTGCTATGCCGGGCTACGCCATTGCCAATGCAGCGCCATTGACCTATCCCGGCGTCCTTACCGGGGGCAATTATGCTGTCGGAGGACGTGTCTATCTGACCGCATACCGTGCGGTGGACATTTCCGCCAGCGGCCCCTTTGCCCCTTACCTCACCGGGAACAATTATGTGGGCAAACATGGCGTCACCCTCTGGTTCAGCGCCTTGCTCCGGAAGGAAGCGAACAACAACGAGCCGGTTTTCTTCGGGAATGACTGGACGGCGCGCCGGCTGCAGTTCGGCTACACCGGCGCCTCCTCCAATGATGCCAACGGAGTACGCTACTGGTCGATGAACCTGGACGGGCAAGTCTACCGCAGCAATGTGCAGATGACCGCAGGACAGACGGCTCTTTTGGTGGGCAAGGTGGAATATGGTCCGGAGACCACCGTCAGCCTCTATGTCAACCCTGACTTGAGTCAGGGCTTGCCGGAGAGTCCCAGTGTAACGGCTGTCACCTACAGCAACCTGTCCTTTCGCTACATGGTATTCGGCACCAGCAACAGCACTGGCCAGGGAGCCATCGACGAGCTGAAAATCGGCACCGGCTTCCATGCTGTAACCTCGTACAGCTATGACGCCATCCCTCCATCCCCGCCCACTCTGATCGAAGCGGTGCAGGTGCGGCAGCAATCTGTCAGCCTGGTTTGGAGCGGAGCAACGGATAATGTGGGCGTGACAGGATACAACGTGTATGTAGATGGGGTGCTGACGGCAACGACGGAAGAGGAGACAGTGGAGCTTACCGGTCTGGAGCCTCTCACCTTATATACCATTGCCATCCGTGCTTTTGATGCCCAGGGAAATGAATCCGCGGCGAGTGCTCCGTTTACTCTGACCACTGCCGGAGCGCTGGCTCCTCTTGAGCCTGGTGCGATTTTCGCCATAGAGCCTTTTGCTGCTGAGCCGGGAACACTTCATGGAAAAGCCGGGGGAACAGGATGGAGTGCGCCATGGGTCGTCCAGAACAATAGCACTGCACTGCCGGGCTTCAGCATTAACAATGCGTCGCCGTTGTCTTATCCCGGTATTGCAGCGGACGGGAACTACTCCACGGGAGGAACGGGATACCTTGCAGCCTACCGACAGCTTGACAGAGCATCTGCTTTGATTGCTCCTTATTTGAACACCGTCCAGTCCATTGGCAAGCATGGCACCACCCTTTGGTTCAGTGCATTAATAAGGAAGGAGAAAGCTAACAACACCAATTTCTATGTTGGCAGCGAGTGGTCCTCGCGCCGCTTGCGATTCGGCTACCCCGGCGCGGCCGCCAATGTTGACGGGGTCCCTTACTGGACCCTCACTCTGGATGGTCAGAATTATCTTAGTGATGCACCGATCGTAGTGGGAGAAACCGCTTTGCTGGTGGGCAAGATTGAATATGGACCTACCACCACTGTCAGCATGTATGTAAACCCTGACTTAAGCGAAGGCATACCGGAAGAGCCGAATGTTACAGCTTCAACCGCCAGCGATCTTTCCTTCAAGAGTATAGTATTTTATGGAGGAAATCCCCATGGTGAGTCGTCTTTGGATGAAATACGGCTGGGCACAACCTTCCATGCCGTCACTCTGGCTGAAATGGACTATACGCCGCCCACCCCTCCTACTCAATTCACAGTGGTGGAGCAGACGGGAGAAACTGTTGTTCTGGAATTGGGCGGCGCTACAGACAATGTGGGAGTAAAAGGTTACCGGGTTTATAACATGGGAGAACTGGCAGCTGAAACAGAAGGTACTTCAGTGGAGATTGCCAACCTGCGTCCGGTCACGACCTATCATTTCACCGCCAGGGCCGTCGACTATCAAGGGAATGAATCGCTGGACAGTGATTTCTTTACCGCATCTACAGTGGCGCCGGAGGATTTCAACCGCTATAACTTTGAGAATGGGCAGCTGCATGGCTTTAAGGCGATAAGTGGAACTGTCCAGGTTGCATTGGATACCAGTGTTGCCTATAAAGGCGCTGCATCCATGAAGGTCACACCCACTGCAGGAACGACGGGAATAGCGATTGACAATCCTGATCCCATGTTCAAAAAAGGAACAACCGTAACCTTCCAGGTATATGTTCCAGAGGATACCCTGCTGACTGCGATCCAGCCGTTTATCTTCGGAACGGGGTGGGCCTTTAATGGAAAGTATGTAGAAATCAACAATCTGGTTAAGGGAGAATGGAACACCATTGAGATTAGCTATGCCAACGGCGATTCGCCGAGTCCGAGACTGGGGATGAATATTTTCGCTTCCGGCCAATCGGAGTTTTGGGTGGACAGTATTACGTATTCCGGTTATTCGGACCCTGATTCGGCACCTCCCGCAATACCCGGAAATCTGAGGCTGACCTCCAAAACCGACCGAATGGCAGCGTTGGCCTGGGGGCCCTCAACAGACAATGTTGCTGTGACCGCATATGAGATTTATATGAATGGAGAGCTGTATACCATCATCTCCGGCAGTCAAACCTCATGCAGAATCTTGGAGCTTGAGCCTTCTGCGGCGTACACCTTTACGGTAAAGGCACGTGACGGAGGGGGCAATGTATCGGAGAGCAGCAATCAAGTGTCACTTGTCACCGATGCTCCCCATGCGCTGCTGGCGGGAGAGACCTTTGGCTCCCAAGCCCAGGGGTATCTCGGCATTGATCTGGGCGAAAACCAATTCAAGCGGCTGACCAAGCTGCGCTTCTATGTAAACAATCTGGCAACAGTGACAGGAGGACAATTTCAAGCCTCGCTGGAACAGGACTCGGGTTATGCCAACCTCTATACCATTCGCTCCGGCATCCGGCAAGGCTGGAATGAAATCCGGATTGATGATGTGAAGAGCTTCCGCTACTTCAGATTTTTGGCCGTGAAACCCGGTGTCAACGCATTTGTGACTGAAATCGAATATTACGGTGCGGACGGAGATAGTGTACCTCCATCATCCCCCACCGGCCTTCTGGTTACGGGACTGTCCGAAACCTCGGCGGATTTGTCCTGGACGGCGGCTGCAGACAACTTCGGCATAAAGCGCTATCTGGTTTTCGTAAACAATATCAAAATCGGGGAAACGGCAGATACCTCCTTCACCGTCACGGGCCTGAATCCCAATGCAACGTACTCATTTACCGTTCAGGCATTGGACTTGGCAGGGTTTTTGTCTCAGCACAGTCAGCCGGCCACAGCTGCGACGCATATGGCTAATCTTACTCTGGATGCCGTTTATCATGCGGATCAAGGCAGGGTTATTGCCAAGGGCACCGTATCCTCGGGAGCCGGCCAGCAAGTATCGCTTGTCATTATGGATGCGAACAATCAGATTCTTTTCGCCGGGCAGATCCGAAGCGGTTATGATGGGAGCATTCTTATGTCGGTTCCGGTCGGAACTGCAGCAGCGGGTTCGCTCAAGGCAGCGGCTAACAGTTTGGGAGCGGATGGAGCGCAGGTCATCATTACCCTTCCCTCCAATTAGGAGCAGGAAGGCCAGTAGGCACTAAGCAAGCCGTCCCGGGGGCTGTCAGGCTGCTCTCGGAGCGGCTTGTCAAATTATCATGAAATCAATCTATTGACGAGGTGGAACTTCATTATGAAAAAGAAGCAGGAACCCGGCAATCTTAATTTGACGCCGGAAGCCCGGCGATTGCTTGACTGGCTCCATGATTTGCCGGGCAAAGAGGAGCGCAGAGTCGTAATTGGCCAGTATGTTGCCCGCAACGCGAATAATTCCAACCAGCATACGGCAGCTTCCTCCTGGGAGCATTTCTATTTAAAGGTCGGGGAGCAAACGGGAAAGTATCCCGGTCTCGCCGGATTTTGCTTCAGCCAACGGAGCGTGGACGGAGCAGGCGGCGAAAACAGTCCCTCTGATTGCAACTGGCGGGAGTATGCCGCGGAGCATGCCCGCCGAGGCGGCATGCTCAGGCTGATGTGGCACGCCGCGAATCCCTGGACAAACGAAACCTCATGGTCATCTGTTCCGGAAGGCCATCAATTGGCAGAGCTGTACACCCCCGGAAATGATGCTTATGACAGATGGAACGGGTGGCTTTCCGAGCTGGCCGATTGCCTGGCATGGTATGGTGAGCAGCGCATTCCTGTCCTGTGGGGACCGCTGCATGAAATGAACGGAAGGTGGTTTTGGTGGGGAACCGGAGAGGAGGAGCAGTACCGTCGGCTGTGGTGCCATATGCATGAATATTTAACCGGAACTCGCGGGCTTAACCACCTGTTATGGATGTTTTGCCCTGACGCGAGAGCGGATGGGGACCGGCCCCTTCAACAATATCCCGGCAACCGCTACGTCGATATTATCGCGCCGGATTTGTACTATTCATCACCTGAATCCCAGCCTGATTCCCGGTTGTATCAGGAATTTAGCAAACCGAGCTATGGAAAGGTGCTTGGCTGGGGGGAAATCGGAACGGAAAAGGCGCGATTCATCGACAACCGGAAGTATATGGAGGATATCCGCTCCCACTTTCCCTTGGTAACGCTGTACATGCAATGGGCGGATGTGGATGCCAAGGATCGGATGCATCCTTTTTCCATCGTTTCCAATTTGCATACAACGGAATTGTTTTTGGATCAATGGGGAATTGACAGGGACGGAATTGTGACTTGAAAAAGGCATCTGATCCATTCATGAAGCTGAACGAAACCTCGCGGTTGCCGCGTTTTTTTTCATAATCCCCATCTCCACGAATGGCCGGGCCAGCGCCGGCGCTGTTTGAATATGCTGGTTATATCAAACCGGACAAAGGGGGGAGGCGGCATGAGCCAACAATGGATCAGCTATAACCAGCTTGCGGCTTTTGGCTGGCGCGGCATAACAGACGCCAATCTGGCGGATTTGAACCAAACCCTGGAGCGGTATGACATTACCACCTACGCCAGGATTGCCCATTTTATCTCCCAATGCGGTCATGAGTCGGGGTTGGGGCTTTATACCAGGGAGCTGGCCAGCGGAACCGCTTATGAGGGACGGAGGGACTTGGGCAACACTCAACCCGGAGACGGTCCCAGGTTCAAGGGCGCCGGGTATCTCCAGATGACGGGGAGAAGCAATTACCAGGCATTTGCCAATGCCATCGGAGATCCCAGTGTGATGCAGGGGGTGGATTATGTAGCCGTCAGGTATCCGTGGTTGTCCGCAGGCTTTTGGTGGTTCAACGCCGGGATGAACGCCCTGATTGACGGGGGCGCAACTGTGGAGCAGGTGACCCGGCGGGTCAACGGCGGATACAACGGGCTGGAGGACCGCAGGATGCTGTACGCCCGCTGGACCGGGCTGAATCCGGCAGAAGAGGAGGAGGACGACATGGACAAAGTGCTGGCCTACGAGGATTGGGCCTGGCAGGAGCTGGACCAGTGGCTGGGGCAGGCCTACAACGACAAAATCATCAGCGACTGGAAATGGGTTCAGGCCGTGAAGGACCGGACACTCACCTACGGCAATTTGCTCCTGCTCAAGGTGCTCATCGATGAAAGGCGGCGGAAACAAGGGTGAAGAGATCATATACAGTAAAAATTCAGGGTCCCGCTATTGCAGCTAATAGCGGGGCCTGTTGTTTGGAGGGAATTCCCCAATCCGACTTTTCCCCGGCAAGACTTCTGTTCTGCCCGGTTTTCCGGCGGGACGGATTCCGCTATCATCAAGAGTGTAAGCCCTTTCGAATCGGTTGCGAATTCATTGCAAGGAGGACAAACAAAAGATGGAGAGTGAGTATAAGCATTTGCAGATAGGAGTCCGCGCAGCCCAGGCGCCGAAGGAGAGAAGGGTGCTGCATCGGGTGTGGAAATACAAGCTGATGTATTTGCTTCTTCTGCCCGCATGTATATGGGTATTCATTTTCGATTATTTGCCGGTTTACGGCATCAGCGTGGCCTTTATGGATTACAACTTCATCAAGGGCATGAGCGGCAGCGAATGGGCGGGGCTCAAGTATTTCCAGGCATTGTTTGAGTCGGATATGTTCCTTACCGCCTTCAAGAATACGCTGATCATCAATATGTACAAGATGGTCAGCGGCTTTGCCTGCCCAATTCTGCTGGCGCTGGCCCTGAATGAAATCCGGGTCAAATGGTTTAAGAAGACGCTGCAAACCGCCGTTTATCTGCCGCGGTTTGTCTCGTGGGTGGTATACGGCGGAATCATTACCCTGCTGCTTTCCCCGGAAACAGGCCTGATTAACAAGGCAATCGAATGGTTTGGAGGGCATCCGGCCTATTTGTTGGCCGAGCCCGGTTATTTCCGCTTTATTCTGGTGGTGACCGACGCCATGAAGGAAATGGGCTGGGCGGCCATCATCTACATCGCGGCCATCGCCGGGCTGAATCCGGAGGTGTATGAGGCGGCGGTTGTGGACGGGGCGACCCGCTTCCAACGGATTCTTCATGTGACGCTGCCGGGGATCTCGGGCACAATCGTGGTGATGTTTATTCTCCGGGTCGGTTATATCATGAGCGCCGGTCTGGACCAAATCATCAACCTGTACAATCCCATGGTTCTGTCGGTGGGCGACATACTCGACACTTATATTTACCGGGTGGGAATCGAGCAATTCAATGTCAGCCTTGCAGCTGCGGCCGATGCGATCAAGGGAATTATCGGCCTGGCCATGGTTCTGATCACCAATCAGGTTGCCAAACGAATCAATGATTCGGGCATTTTCTAGGAAGGAGGAAGCGAGTTTATGAAGCTGACTGCCAGCGAAAAAACATTTGTCACCGTCAATTATATCCTGCTGTCCCTGATGACCATTATTATTGTGCTGCCCTTCTGGTACGTCATTACCGTATCCATAACCCCTTACCATATTTTCAGCGCCCAAAACGGCATGGTCCTGTTCCCCTCCTCCTTCAGTCTGGATTTCTACAAGTATCTGCTGGAAGAGGGCTCCCTGATCTATCAGGCTTACGCCAATACGCTGAAGAATACCATTGGAGGTGTGCTGCTGGCGCTGATTCTCACAGCCTCCGCGGCTTACGCCCTCTCCGAAAGGAAGCTGCCGGCGCGAAGGATTCTGATTCTATACTTTGTTTTTACCATGCTGTTCAAGGGCGGGATGATCCCCACCTATATCACCATCAAGCAGCTGGGGCTCCTGAATACCAGCTATGTGCTGATTCTGATCATGGCCTACAGCACTTTTTACATGATTATTATGAAGACCTTCTTCGAGGGGATTCCCGAAAGTTTGAAGGAGTCCGCCGCCATCGACGGCGCTTCGGAGTTCCGCATCCTGTGGCAGATTGTCCTGCCCCTGTCCATGCCGGTTATGGCCTCCATCGGCTTGATGTATCTGGTAGTGTATTGGAACGACTTCTTTAATGCCATGCTATATGTAAATGACTGGAACAAAGCGCCTGTTCAATTGGTGCTGCGGACCATTATCGCCAACTCCAGCCTTCCGCCCGAGCTGCTGGAAACTGCGGGAAGAACGCCTCCGCCTACCATCGGCATCCAGATGGCCGCCATTGTGATTGTAGCGCTGCCGATGCTGATCATTTACCCGTTTGTGCAAAAATATTTTGAGCAGGGGATGATGGTGGGCTCTGTGAAGGGCTGATACGGGGAGATCCATGCTGCACAGCCGTTTCGCCAGGCAGGGGAGGTGCTCTTCACCGTTGAATAAGGTAGGGAAGGAAGAAAAATGACGGCAATGCCTATAGGGGATGAAAGAATGAAAACGGCCGTTTCACGAAAACCCTCCCGTTTATTCTACAGACTGAGCGTTCCGATGCTGGGGCTGATTGTGGCTTTTATTGCTTTGTTTACAACGGCGGCCAGCTATATCCTGATTCGGGTTCAGAATGACCATGCGTTGAAGATGGCGGAGCAATCCATGAAATTTGTATACCGCAATGTATGGTACCAGTTCGATACGATGAAGAATGTCAGCGCCTTCGTGCTGTCCAACTCCTTTATCGATAACCTGGTGGATCAGGAATATGAGAATGATTTCGAGGCCATCGGGGATTTCTTCGACTTGCAGACCAATTTGCAAAATCTGTCCCTGTTGTCCCTGCTTCATGATTTTGTTCCCGCCAATATCGCGCAAACCACATATACCGTAACCATGGCGCTGGAGCCCACAAGCAGCTTGTACGCCGTTTCGCCCGCCGAAATTTTCCTGGGAACTGGAATTATTCAGGCCAATGATCTGAAGAGGCAGGAATGGTTTAAACGGCTGACGCTTCATGAAAGCGGCGCAGTCTGGTGGAGCCAGAGCAACGGGGCCAACGATATGATTTATACGGCCAGCCGGAAGCTGGGACATAAGGACGGGCGGATGATGGGGACTGTAATCATAGGCGCGGATACCAGGAGCATTCACGGGGTTATTGGCAACGCTCCCATTGACAAGGGGTATCATCTTTTGCTGGATGACCGGAATAAGGTCATTTACAGTGACCGGTACAGCTTTATGGAGGACTTGAGCGGGTTTGACTATATAGAGAAGCTGCAGGGAACCAGCGGAACGGTCAAAGCCAGCATCGGGAATGAAGCGTTCCGGATTATGTATGATTCCTTCGACAACGGCTGGAAGCTTCTCTCCATTGTTCCGGAAAGCCACTTCAGCCGCTATACCTTCGCCATATCGGCGGTGGGGGCCGCTATTGGAGCCACCGCGCTGTTTATCTTCAGCTTCTGGCTGCGGTCCATTGTGGTGCGGGTAACCGTGCCCATCTCCCGGCTGGTAAACGCCATGCACCGGCGGGAGGTGCTGGAGTTTCATGAGCCATTGCCTACATTTGCCTCAGGCATTTATGAAATTGATGAATTGAACCAAAAGTTTGCCTCCATGCTGGTGATGATCCGGCAGCTCATCGAGAAAAGCTTCAACGAGGAAATTGAGAGGCGGCAGCTGCAGCTTGAGCTGATGCAGGCCCAGATTAATCCGCATTTTTTGTACAACACACTGGATTTGATTAATTGCAGGGCGCTGATATCCGGCGACAAGGAAACCAGCCTCATTGTCCGTTCGTTGGCCAATGTATTCCGGTACGGCCTGAATAAGGGGAAAACATGGATTCCGCTGCAGGATGAAATCCGGCAGGTGGAGGCTTATCTGGACATTCAAAAGATGATGCTGGATGATCTGTCTGTGGACATCCGGCTGCTGGATGAATTGGCGGATGTTCAGGTGGTTCACCTGATTTTGCAGCCATTGGTGAAAACTGCATTGTTCACGGGTTTGCGGATAAAACCAGCGGCTGCCGAATCTCCATCTCCACCCGGATTGAACGGGGCAGCCTGGTGCTGCGGGTGGAGGATAACGGCAAGGGCGCGGACCCTGAGCTGCTGAACGCCAGGCTTGCCGGGGCTTCCCAGGAAGAGGATACCGGCGGCAGCGGCTATGGCACCTTGAATGTTCACCGGAGAATCCGCCTCCACTGCAGAGGGAGATACGGGCTGCGCTACATTGCGGTTTCCTCGGGAACCTGTGTGGAAGCGGTGCTGCCTTTGCAGCCGGAATTGCCTGTGAGGGACGGGGGATGAACGATGTATAAATTATTAGTGGTGGAAGATGTGAAAACCGTCCGGGAAGCCATCGTCAAATCCATTGACTGGGGAGCGCTGGGGGTGGAGGTTATCGGCGCATTGAGCAATGGGGAGGAGGCCTTGAAGCAATTGGAATTGCTTCAGCCGCATATTCTGCTCACCGATATCGGCATGCCGAAAATGAATGGCGTTGAGCTGATTGCCCAGGTGCGCCAAAGATCTCCGGAGATGAAGTGCATTATTCTGTCGGGGCTAAGCGAATTTGAGCATGCCCGCCAGGCCATCACCTTGAATGTGCTGGACTACGTTCTGAAGCCGGTGGACCCGGCGGAAATCTCCAGGGTTATTGGCCTTGCCGTTTCCGAGCTGAAGCGGGAGGAAGGGGAGCGGATCGGACGGGTCATGGCGGAGCAGGCGGTGAAGGAGCATTTGCCCAGCCTGACAGGGCAAATCCCGGTGAATGAAACAGGGGGGAATATCAAGAAGAAGCGGCTGGTGGACCAGGCGCTGGAGTATGTGCTGGCCCATTATTCCAGGCGGGACCTGACGCTGGCCGATATCTCCTCCCACGTGGGGTTAAGCGAGAAGTATTTGAACCAGATTTTTAAGGAAGTGACAGGCACTACGCTGAATCATACCATCATCAGGCTGCGGATGGAGAAGGCTGCCAATCTGATGAAGGACCCGGCCATCAAGATATATGAGATTTGCGACCAAATCGGGTATACCGACCAGGACTATTTCCGGGAAAGCTTCAAAAAGCAATATGGTCTGACGCCGACGGAATACCGCAATACATTTCTGTAGATGCGGACTTTTCCCCGGTATTATCGTCCTTCTCTCCGGTTTTCCAAACGACCGATTTTCGTTAAGGTGCTATTGTAAGCACTTTCTTATAGCGGACCGACAGAGTGTGCTTCAGTGAAATCGATCAATCAAGGAGGTCTTTTGCAAATGTCCAAACAAAGAAACATGCTGACTTACGGTGTAACCGCTGCGCTGCTGGCCGGGATGGTCACAGCTGCGGGATGCAGCAAAACCGAGGATTCCGCCTCTTCACCGGCGCCGTCAACCGGAGGAGCAACGGCGGCGGCATCGGCTCAGCCTGCACAGCCCTATGAGCTAAAGTGGTTAAAGTCCCAGGATATTTCCAAGCCGTATGATCCGTCCAAGGATGCGATTATGCATGAGATTGAGAAAAAGCTGAACATCAAAATTATCCCCGAAATGGTGGATGTTCAGCAGTATAAAACCAAGCTCAATCTGAAAATGTCCAGCGGCGATATTCCCGATGTGGTGAGAATCGACTTTGCCGACGACTTCCAGAAGTATGCCCAGCAAGGAGCCTTTGTTGACTTGACCGGCATGATCAACGAAAAGGACACCCCGAATATCCTGAAGGAGGTGCCGAAGGAGGTATTCGAGCAAGCAAAGGTCAACGGGAAAATTTACGGCATTCCCTATCAAGGGGGACCGGGAGCAGGCTACCGCTGGAATCTGGTGATGCGCACGGATTACCTGGGCAGCACACCGGTGCCGAAGACTCTGGACGAATATTACAACCTGCTGAAGAAGGTCAAGTCGGAAAAGCCGGACGTGATTCCCCTTGGAGGTTATACCGCCCAGGTTGGCCAGCAAAAGTACGCCAATAATTCCTTCGACCATATCTTTGGCGCGTTCGGCGTAACACCGGGCTTTTTTACGGAAAAGGACGGCAAGTTCAGCAATTATGATATTGATCCGAGAATGAAGGATGCCCTGCTGTACCTCCAAAAGATGTATGCGGAGGGGCTGATCGACAAGGAATTCGCCACCATTAAGGAGGAGCAGCTGCGGACAAAGCTGTACAGCGGCAAGCTGTTCTCCTGGATGGGCTGGTGGTCCACCGCCAACGACTATGACACCCAAATTGAAACCAATGAGCTGAAGAAGACCGGCCAGCTGGCAGCGGACGGCAAATTGCCTGACCAATCCGGCTCCCCGTACAAGTATCTGACGCTGACGGATTCCCTTGTTGGCGCAGACGGCAAGGCGGTTGCTCCGGCAGGCGCTCCTTTTGGCCAGATGCACGCGATTAGCGTTAAGACCAAGGACCCTGCCAAGGTGCTGAAAATTATCGAGGATTCCTTGTCCCCGGAAAATCAGATGCTGACGGTTTGGGGAGTCGAAGGTCAGGATTACAAGATTGAAAACGGCAAGATGACGGTGAATACTACCTTGGTGGACCCGAAAACCCTGCAGGATGCCAACGGAAATTACCGCTCCATCCAAAGCTATCTGTTTGCTCCCGGTCTGAACGGCTGGCCCCGCTATCTGGAATCTCTGCCGTTGCGGCCGGCCAAGGCGCTGGATGTGGCCATTAATAACAAGTTCCAAATTTCCGACGCCTCCAACTATCTGGATTCTCCCACTAAAATTACCAAGCTGGTGGAGCTTAATACTACTCGGGACTCCGTATTTACCCAAATTATTATGGGCGGAGATATCAAGAAGTTCGATGAGTTTGTGGAAAAATGGAAGTCTCAAGGCGGTACGCAAATTTTGAGCGAGCTGGAGGCATCCTTCAAGAAGAAGATGGGCAACTAAAACCGGAGGCTCTCCCGGGTTCCTGCCAAAGACTGTTGCGGACAGAGGGTCCGTACAAATGAAACTGAAACTCCCTTTTATCTGCGTGTTGGCGCAAATAGGAGGGAGTTTCTTCATTTTTGCAGGCTGCGGCGCCCGGAGAGGAACGAAAACGGCCGCTTCCAGGTTCAACGGAACTGAGAAGCTCTTATAGGCGCAAAATCGGCTGATTTCCGTTTTAACGGAACTGAAAAACCGTTGCGAGGAGAAAAAGCGGCCAAAGGGGGATTTTTTCCCCTTTTCTCCCCCATAAGAGCTTCTCAGTTCCGCAATGGGAGCGAACGGCCGAATATGCCGCCGTAAGAGTCGAAAAGTTCCGTTAGCGCGGGGGCAGACGGAAATGTGTTGGGCGAGGAGCGGGGGACAGACGGGAATACAGCCGCAAACTCTGATCCTTCCTGCAGAATTAATATTTTGTTAATACTTCATTTAGAAGGATTCAATACCTCTCCTATACAATAAAAGGTAAGGAAACGTTTCCCCATTTTGCGCCAAAGGAGACTCGATATGAAGTTTAACAAAAAAACGGTAACCGTGCTGTCGTTTACGCTGGGGGCGACCCTGTTTCTGTCCACAGCCTTCGCCGACGCCCTGATCGGCTCCGGGTATGATCAGCTGAAGAGCAGCATCAAAACCACTTCCTCCCAAATGGAAGCGGGGCTCTCCAACTATACCATGGAAGCCATGTACGCCATGAAGGATAACGGAGAGACGTTCATGGAGGTGTCCCAACGGACGAAGTTTGACAACGCCGCCCAGGCCACAGAGAATACCACCGTCACCCAATATGCCAAGGGCGAGCCTATCCAGCAGTACTCTTATTCGGACACAACCCGCTCCATCTGGAAAGGCAACCAGGACGATACTTACTATGTAACCGAGTATGCACAGCCCCGGGCCAAGGGGAACCCGTACCAGGACCCCTTTAAGGAGCAGGGAGCGGCGGAGCTGGAGAAGGTGTTTGACGCCGTAGTCGGCAATCTGAAGGATTATGTCCAGGCGGAAAACCGGACGGACGGCGGCAAAACATATACGGCCAGCTTGTCCGAGGCCCAGGTGCCCGCTTTGGTAAACGCCATCGCTTCCTTTGGATTCAAGCAGCTTCTGACGGATGAAGGCCGCTCCAACCGGGAAGTGAGCATTCCCCAGATGGACAGCGATATTTATGTGAAAAAAATGACGGGAGTAGCCTCCCAGCAGAAGGACGGCGTGTTGGAGAATATGACCGGCGAGCTTGTTCTGTCTGGCAAGGCCAAGGACGGCAGCGTCCATGATCTGTCCGTCTCGGTGACGGTAAGATTGACCGCCGTAGGAGAGACGAAGATTGTTCTTCCCGACCTGACCAATGCCAGCGTGACCAAGGCGGAGGAATCCGACTATGGGTTCAGCACGAAATATGTGGGCAAGTATAAGAATGACATTGTTTTGGAGAAGAACGGCCAATTCGTCAAGGCAGGCGAGCGGCTGCTGGAGATTACCAGTGTGGAGCGCGACCACATGGCCGGCACGTATACCGAAACCGTAATCCCCGGTTTTGAAGCGGAGCTGGGAGAACCGTTAAGCTTTACGTTTACTCAAGAGCCTGACCGGGAGAAAGGCCCCTCCTTTGCCTACACCCTGTCCAGCGGAGAAAAGGGAACCATTCAGCTCTTCCCCAACGGCTTAGCCAAGGTCTATATGAACATCTATCAGGATGCAACTGTCCGCGGCAAGCTGAATCCCGGCCTGGAGGTATCTGTCTGGGATAAGCGGATGGATACGTTTAACGGAGAGTTTATCCGCATATTTGAATAAGGCTGGCTTGCAAGACGTCAGCCGGGACCAAAGGAAGCTGCTGCGGCAGCTTCCTGATTATGCTTTTTGGAGGAGAGATTGCCGCATATGCAGCCTGTTATGGAAACTGCCGGATTAACGAAAATGTACAAGAATGGCCGGGGAATCCAGGATATGAATCTGACCATTCATCAAGGGGATATCTTCGGACTGCTGGGGCCCAACGGCGCGGGCAAAACCACGGCCATGAAGCTGATTACCGGCCTGCTGAAGCCGGATCGGGGAGAGGTGAGCATATTCGGCGCCAATGTGCAGGAAAACATGGTCCAGGCCATGAAGCATGTGGGCTGCATCATTGAAACCGCCGAATCCTTTCCGTATCTGTCGGCCAACGACAATATGAAGCAGTTCGCCCGGTATTACCCGGAGGTGGACCAGTCCAGAATCGACGAATGTCTGGAATGGACCGGGCTCATCAAATACAAACATGAGAAGGCGGGGAAATTCTCCCTTGGCATGAAGCAGCGGCTGGGGATAGCCGCGGCCATTCTTTCCCGGCCGAAGCTGTTGATTCTGGACGAGCCCTTAAACGGGCTGGATGTGGAAGGAATGCTGGCCATGCGCAAGCTGATCAAGCATCTGGCGGAGGAGGGCACCACCTTCCTGATCTCCAGCCACCTGATTCATGATGTGGAGCTGACATGCAACCGGATCGGGGTTGTGTACAACGGGAAGCTGGTCCATGTGGAATACACCGACACCATCCTGTCCGATTATTCATCTCTGGAAAATTACTTCGTCAGTGAGGTGGAGCGCAATGGACGGATTTAAGGCAACCTTATTGAATGAACTGGTTAAGCTGGCCAAAAAGAAAAAGATCGTGGCCGCTGTTATTCTCTCTGTTTTGGTGGTATTAATCGGGCAAGTGGCGGTGACCTCCATCAAGCATGGTTTGGGGCTGCGGGTGGTGGGGAGCACCGAGTTTCCGCTGGTGGCCCTTTCCCTGATTACCTACACCGTTCTGCCGCTGTTTGCCACCTTTGTGGCGATTGATATGTTCAACGGCGAATTTACGGCCAACACCATGAAGCTGACCCTGCTTCGTCCGGTCTCCCGGTTCAGCGTGTTTTGCGCCAAGGTGGCCAATCTGGCTTTGTTCATTGCGGCCAATCTGGTTTTGGTTATGGTGCTGTCGCTTCTGGCCGGGTTCCTGTTCAATATGACCGCCTTCAGCTTCATGGGCCTTGTGCGGGTCATAGTATCCTATGCGGTCACCTTTTTGCCTATATTCGTTTTTTCCTTATTGGTGGTTTGTCTGGGGAACGTGATCCGCGGCGGGCTGGCGGTCTTTTTTCTGTCGGTGATCTCCTTCGCGGCCTTATGGGTGCTGGGTGCTGTTTTTTCCGCTTATTCCAGCTTTTTTATTATCTCCATGTTCGATTGGTATACCCTGTGGATTTCAGATGCGCTGAATCTGTCCAAAATCCTGCGGCAGGCCCTGATTCTGGCGGGATGTGGTATAATGCTGTTTACCGCAGGCTTTTATTGTTTTGACAGGAAGGAGATTTAGTGGATTCCTCCATGAACTTAACCAAGCGCTTCTATGTGTTGAACCTGTTGACGATGCTGGGAGCGGTTGGGCTGACCATCCTGGCGGCGGTCATGTATGTGGCAGTGTATACCAAGATTCTTGGGCGGGAGACCTATCTGGACGGAATGGCCAAGGCCTACGAGGTGAGGCAAGGACTCCATGAGCTGAAAAACGACATGCAGACCTATACCTTCGACCAGTTGTCCAGTCCGGCGGTCCAGCAGCAGCTCCGTACGCGTGTTCTGGCTTCCGGCGGCGAGGCCGTCCTGGTCAAAAACAATGAGGTTTTGTATGCCACCATGCTTGTCAACTCCATGGATGCGGCCAGGCTATTGCTCCTGACGGACAGCTCACCGGACCAGACCTTCCAGCTGGAGGAGAAAACGTATTTCTATGAACGGATTTCCTACTCCTTGGCGCCCGGCTCCGGCGGCGCCTTATTGCTGCTTGCGCCTGTGCGGTTGAACATGGGCTTCTACAAAACCCTGGGACTGTTCGCGGCGGCGGTTTTTGTGCTGAGCCTTCTGCTGTTGAATGCCTGGGTGTCCTGGCGCTTCTCCAGGGCTGTTATCCGTCCGGTTTTCCGGCTGAAGGACGCCGCGGCGAAGATCAGCGAAGGGGATTTGGACGGCGGGATTGCCGAGGAGGGGGAGGGCGAGGTCCGGGAGCTGGGGCGGACCCTGGAGATCATGCGAATCCGGCTGAAGGAATCGGTTGACCTGCAGCAGAAATATGATGAGAACCGCAAATTTCTGGTTTCGAGCATCTCCCATGATCTGAAAACGCCGGTTACGTCCATCAAGGGCTATATTGAAGGGATTCTGGACGGGGTGGCCCGGACGCCGGAGAAGATGCAGGAGTATCTGGAAACGGCCCGCTCCAAGGCGGAGCTGGTCAATACATTAATGGATGATCTGCTGTTGTATTCGTCGCTGGATTTGAACCAATTGCCGTATCATTTTGAAGAGACGGATCTGGTTCGTTACTTCGAGGATTGCATAGCCGACAATCAGTATGAATTTCAACGGGCGGGAGTGCGCCTGTCGCTGGCGGTGGAATTGGAGCAGCCGGCGAAGGTGCGGATGGACCGGGAGCGGTTCAAAAGAGTGATCCAGAATATTATGGACAATGCCTTGAAATATATGGACAAACCCGACGGGCAGGTAGCGGTTGTCCTTAGAGAAACCCGGACCTCCGCCATTATCGAAATCCAGGATAACGGCAGGGGGATACCGGAGGAGGATTTGCCTTATGTGTTTGACCGGTTCTACCGGGTGGATGCTTCCCGCAAGAATGCAAGCGGCAGCGGCCTCGGCTTGGCCATTGCCAAACAGATTGTAGAGGGTCATGAAGGCAGCCTCTGGGCCCGGAGCCAGCCCGGGCAAGGCACCCGCATGATGATTTCCCTGAAGAAGAGCTGAAGCTTACGATGCCAGTTTTTGCAGGCGCAAAAACTCTCAGGAGGCTGACATGGATACGGCAACGAAAAACATTCTTATCATTGAAGACGATCAGAGCATTGCCCAGCTGCAGAAGGATTATCTGGAAATCTCCGGATATACGGTGACGGTTGCAGGCAACGGCCCGGAGGGGCTTAAGGCAATGGAGAAGACAGATTTCCATCTGGTTATCCTGGATATTATGCTGCCGGGGATGGACGGCTTCGAGGTGCTTAAGACCATCCGGGAGCAGGAGCTGCTTCCTGTCCTTCTGGTATCCGCCAGGGGGGAGGAGCTGTACAAGATCAAAGGGCTGGGGCTGGGAGCGGATGATTATATCACCAAACCCTTCAGCTCCGGCGAACTGGTCGCCCGGGTGAAGGCTCATATCCAGAAGTTTGAACGGATGAAGGAAAGGTTCGGGAATGAAGCGGAGAAGCGGAGCCTGCAAATCCGGGGGCTGGAGATTGAGAAGGAAGCCCGCAGAGTGCTGATGAACGGCCGCGAAATTCTTTTGCCCCAGAAGGAGTTCGAGCTGCTGTTGTTTCTGTTCCAGCATCCCGGCCGGGTATTCAGCAAGGAGGAGCTGTTCGAGCGGATCTGGGGCTTGGACGCCACCGGGGATATCTCTACGGTGACCGTCCATATCGCCCGTATCCGGGACAAAATCGAGGAAAATCCCTCCAAACCCCAGTACATCGGAACCGTGTGGGGCTCGGGTTATAAATTTCTGGCCTAAGTGGGCCACGGCCAAGATGATAAATCGCGAAAAGACAAAAAAGCGTATAAAGCTCACCAAAAGCCCGATTTTTTTCCGGGCTCCCGAAAGGGTATGATCAATTTGTAAACCTGTGGGAAAACAAAATTGATGATACCGCTGGAGGGATCAATATGTCTGAATCGGCATATGAAAAATTCGAGCCGCTAACAAACGCCCGGCTGGTGCTGGGCTATTTGACGTCGATGGTGGACGGGAAAATCGACAACCTGCCCTATTGGCTTATTTTGCCCCATAAAAAACCGGCTGAAGCGGCCCATTGCCGGGTGGATGACGCAGAGCTGGTAGGCTCCTGGTACGAGGCCATTGACGCCGTCCGCACCATGCTGGACACAGAGGAGGGCGCGGCGGTTCAGAACTCCTTCCGCAGGCATGTTTTGAAATCCTGGGGCGAGCACGGCTTGCGCTTTCATGAGCCCTATCCGTGGACGCATACCATGCATAGCTCTTTTCACGAGATGGGCTATATTCTTCCGGCCTTGAACCGGATGGTAGAGCGTGATCCCGGCGATGCCGAAGCGGAAAAACGGGCCTCCGAGCTGGTCAGAGGGCTGCGTTCACTGGTCATCGAACGGAAGGTCAGAACCTTCTGGTCAGGGGATTATGAAGAGAAGGAGCCCATCTACGAATTTCCCAATGATGTTTATCTGCAAGAGGGCGGCTTCGATCTGACGAGACATACCGGCCGGGGTGAACAAGCCATCCGCAATGCCATCATGCTCCATTCTCTGGTGAGAAGATATGAAATTGCCTGCGACGAGGTTGCTCTTGATCTGGCGGTTGGCCTGGCCAACCATCTGCTGGGGCCGGCGCGTTACTTCAATTACCAGATGGCCTTCTTCGGCCATGTTCACTCTGCCGGCTGGGTGGCGTCCGGTCTGGTGCGGCTTGGCCGGGTTACCGGCAGCAAACGCTACATCACCGCAGGCAAAGGGATTTATGATTATATCCGTTCCTTGTCCTCCTCCTTCGGCTGGGTTCCCGAATATGCCCAATGGCATCCGGTGCATGAGGAGCATTGCGAAACCTGCTGCATTAAGGATATGATTGAATGTGCCAATGAATTGATTCTGGCCGGATATGAGGAATACTGGCAGGATATGACCCTGTTTGCCCGCAATCAGCTGGTGGAAAATCAGGTCAAGGTTTCCTCGTATGTGGTTACGGACAATACCCGGCCTGACGACAGCGATGCGGGCATCACCTACAGAGAGATTGACAAAAGAATGATCGGCGGCTTTACCGGAGGCTCCCTGGTTAACTCGATTTCCCTGTCCAAGTTCCGCTCCATTGCCGGCTGCTGCGTCGGTATGGCTCCGGTAGCGCTGGAAATCGTCTGGAACCGCTCGGTGGAGTTCCGTTCGGGGACGGTTTTTGTCAATATGCCGGTGGATAAGGAGCTGGAGCAGGCTGCGGTGACGATGGATTATCCCCAGTCAGGCCGCATCACGGTTACGGCGAAGCAGGATTGTCATGTGGCCATCCGGACCTATCCTTGGATGGGGAAGCAGCTGCGGGCGACAATGGACGGGAAGGCATGTGTCCCACGGATGGAGGGCGATCTGGCCGTATTCCGCAATGTAGCGGCGGGGACCCTCATTGAGCTGGAGCATCCCTTGGAGACTGTGGTGGCAAAAGAGGTTGTGCGGGGCGAGGAATATTCCGTCTCGTGGAGAGGCTGCGATGTGGTCGATATTTTCCCGCGGGGGGAGCATCTGCGGCTGTACCAGCGGGACTTGCGCCAGCCCAAGTTCTACCCGTCTGCGGAGGATGTGAGCTTTACCGGCGCGGCCAATTACGGCCCTACCCAGCAGACGAAGCCCAAAGCCTAAGAAATTGCGGGAGGAAAGGAGCCGGAGTCCATGGCCGAGCACAGGAGCGAGCATATTGTATATGGGAATCCTCTGCAGCCGGTCAGGGTGCTGCATGAATTCCGGAATGAGCGGGTGGCGGGAGAATGGCATTATCACCATGAATTGGAGCTGATCGCCATTGTCCGGGGTGAATTCAGTATTTACACCAAGGACAAGGTATTCCATTTATCCGCCGGGGATGTAGCCATTATCGGCTCCTTCGAGCCGCATCATTCCTTCAAGGAGGAAGGGGTGATGGAGTATATCGTGCTGCAGTTCGACATCTTCAAGTTTCTGGGCCAGGATATGGTGCCGTATATGAAATATTTCACAGAAGCCGGACGCTTGTACAGCAAGCTCAACTCTGTTTTTGCGGCAAATCCGGAGGTCAAAAATCAGGTGTTCGCCCATATCCATGAAATTGCCGCGGAGTATACCCGAAGGCAAAAAGGCTATGAAATTGCCATTCACAGCCTGATTTGCAGAATTATTCTGGTGCTGCTGCGCAATGACGCCAGCTTCCCGCCGGACGCTGAGAATGACGGGCAGAGGGCGAAGCTGGTGCCTGTTCTGGACTACATAGAAAAAAACATCAGCGGCAGGATAGATATGAAGGAAGCGGCTCAAATGATGAACCTGGATTATTTCTACTTTGGCAAGGTTTTTAAGAGGATCATGGGGAAAACCTTCATCGAGCATGTGAATTCCAGAAGAATTGCCAACGCGGAGCTGATTCTGTTGACCCGGGATGTGTCTGTTTTGGAAACGGCTTCTCTGGTGGGTATGCCGAATATGACAAATTTTTATAAAATTTTCCATAAATATAATAAATGCTCTCCCAAGGAGTTCCGAAAGAGACTTCTCTGCACAGTGAAATCATAAACCCGCCTCATTCCCTTCACCTTCAAGTACCGCTATGGGCGGTGCTTTTTTTTCGTCGCTGCTCCCCAGCAAAAATAAAACGGTTACAAAAATAATTTAAGATAGTACATTTTTTTTGGATACGGGTCAGGATAAAATGAAGACAACAGAAGAGAAAGATCATTACAACAGGGAGATGAGGGAATGAAAACGGTTTTAAGCAGCCCGGGAGGGCTGGAGAGAGTGAAAAAAAAGAGGCGTTTTGTCCAGAATCTGAAAAGAGATGCACTTTTGTATGCTCTGCTGCTGCTGCCTCTGGCGTATATTGCCATTTTCAAATATGCTCCCATCTATGGCTTGTTGATGGCTTTCCAGGATTACAATATTTTCAAGGGGATCAGCGGCAGCAAGTGGGTAGGAATGGAGGTATTCCAGTTTATCTTCGCGCAAAACGCCTTCTACCGCGCCCTGAAGAACACGCTGGTGCTGAATCTGCTGGACCTGATTGCCGGATTCCCGGCGCCGATTCTGCTGGCGCTTTTGCTCAACGAATTGAAGCAGGCCAAATTCAAGAAAATGACGCAAACGGTGCTGTATCTGCCTCACTTTCTGTCTTGGGTTATTGTCGGCGGTATGGTCTATCTGATGTTCTCCAACATTGGTATGGTCAACAACCTCCTGGAGAGCCTCGGCATGGAGAGGATCGGCTTTTTGTCGCAGAAGGTGCCTTGGCTCGTCACTTATATCGGCGTTGGCATATGGCATGGCATCGGCTGGGGCACGATCATCTATCTGGCGGCCATGACCGGAATCAACAGGGAATTATATGAGGCCTCCGATATTGACGGCTGTACCCGAATCCGCAAAATGTGGCATATTACGCTGCCCGGCATCAGGCAAACCATTGTAATTCTCTTGATTCTCCAGATTGGCCGGATGGTGTCCATCGGATTCGACCGCCCCTATGTATTGGGGAATTCCCTGGTCGGCGAATATTCAGATGTAATCAGTACCTATGTATACCGAATCGGTATTGGCTCGGGAGATTTCTCCCAGGCGACAGCGGTGGGCCTGTTCCAATCTGTGGTTGGTCTCGTCCTGTTGATCGCCGCCAACTTTGTTGCCAAAAAACTGGGTGAGGATGGGATATGGTGACTATGGCGAAAACGATGCGCAAGCGAAAAAAGATAAGTGTCGCGGATATCCTGATTATTGCCTTCATTGTAGCATTATGCTTCACATGTATTGTTCCGTTTCTGCATATGATTGCGCTTTCCCTTAGCTCCAACGAAGCGATTGTGGCCCAGTTGGTAGGATTGTGGCCGGTAGGATTCACAACCTTAACCTACAAAACCATTTTGACCGATGTGGAAATGCTGTATACCCTTGGCTACAGTATTGTGCTGACGATTTCCTATACGTTGCTGTGTATGTTCCTGACCATTTGCGCGGCGTATCCGTTAACGAAGAAACGGCTGATGGGGAGAAACTTTTTTTTGTCGGTGCTGGTCTTCACCATGTATTTCAGCGGCGGCCTGATTCCTTCCTATATGCTGATTAAAAATTTGGGTATGATGAATACGGTGTGGAGTCTGATTCTGCCTGGCGCCATGAGCGTGTTCAACATGATCATCCTGAAGACCTTCTTCACCAATCTTCCGGAGAGTCTGGAGGAATCGGCTGCCATTGACGGGTGTTCGGATCTGGGCATTCTCATCAAGATTGTGCTTCCCCTCTCGCTGCCTTCCATCGCCACATTGAGCCTTTTCTACGCCGTAGACAGATGGAATGGCTTCCAGGATGCGCTGTTCTACATCACGAAGAAAAATCTGTATCCCATGCAGTTGAAGCTGTATCAGATTATTTCGGCCAATCAGCAGTTGGACAGCCAGCAAGGGGGAGAGGGCGGCGCCAGCGCCTTCATTGTGCCCGAATCGCTTAAGGCGGCCAGCGTCATGTTCACCACCGTCCCGATTCTGCTGGTTTATCCCAAACTGCAGAAGTACTTCGTGGATGGCGTGATGACAGGAGCAATCAAGGGCTGATGGGAGAAAGGCGATGATGAAGGGGGGTGGTTGCCAGGCTGGCAGACAAGGGATGTTAATGAAGCAAGGAATTTACGGCATGGAAAATTTCTGTGAATTCAACTTGAAAAGGTGGGTAAACATGAACACAAACATGAAAAAAGCTGCAGTAATTGTGCTGGGTTCCGCTCTCTTGAGCAGTGTGGTGGCAGGCTGTGGAAGTGATGACAAGAAGAATGGAGAGACGGCATCCCCGGGGGCGTCAACCGCTGCATCGGCAGCACCCTCCGGTCCCCCTGTCACCTTGACGGTGGAAGTGTTTGACAGAGGGGTTCAGGGACAGCCTGACTTGAATAACAATACCTGGACCCGGTATGTCAATGAGAAATTCGGCAAGCCCAACAATGCCATTGTAAAATTTGTGCCTGTGCCCCGCTCCCAGGAAGTAGAAAAGCTGAACGTGATGATGGCCGCCGGGGAAGCGCCGGATATTTCCTTCACCTATGACGGCACGACAGTAACCCGCTATGCCAGATCCGACGGATTGTATGTTCTGGATGAGCTGCTGGAGAAGCACGGCAAGCAATTGAAGGCCTATCTGGGTGAAGAGGTTCTGGCCTACGGAAAGAGCGACGGCAAGCAAATCTCCATTCCGGCCAAACGGACGCTGGTTGCCTGGAACGGTTTGTTCATCCGCAAGGATTGGCTGGATAAGCTGGGTATGCCGGTTCCCACCAACCGGGATGAATTGTATAACACGCTGGTTGCCTTCCGCGATAAGAATCCCGGCAATGTGAAGGGCGTTGTTCCGTGGGTAACCGGGAGCATCGGGATGAACTACAGCTTCGGCAACCTGACAGACTCCTTCCTGGCTCCCATGTCGGAGGAGGAATTCGCTACCACCCCCAAGTGGCTAAAGCCTGGCTACAAGGATGGACTCAAGTGGATCAACAAGCTGTACAACGAGAAGCTGATTAGCCCGGACTTTGCGCTGGATAAGACGCTGAAGCAAGCGGATGCCGATGTGACGACTGGCAAGGCAGGCTTCTTTGGCGCCAACTGGGACTACCTGCTGACGCAAAAAATACGTGATGGCTTGAAGCAAAATGCGCCGGACGCCAACTTTGTCCCGGTGGATACCTTCAAAAACGCGGAAGGCAAATATCCGAAGGTGGTCTACGATGCCAACGGCGTATTCTCTTTCATTCCGAAGACCAGTAAAAATGCCGAGCTGGCTGTCAAGTACCTGAACTGGATGGCGGACCCGGAAGTGCTGTTCTTCCTGCAATACGGCCAGGAGGGCGTCAACCACAAAATGGTGAACGGCATTCCCCAAGGGATTCAGCAAACCGGCGACAATATGCAAATGAGCAATCTGAATCTGGATTATACCCTGGTTGTAAACGGCGCGGAGATGGGCGATCTGGAGAAGAACATCAAGGCCTATGCGGCAGCTTTGTCAGGCGGAGATTCGAGCTATGAGAAGCTGGCGGTGGATTCCTATAAGATCAATACGACAGACGGGTATGTGAACTTCTACTATGGCATTCCGAACGAAGCCAACCTCAAGCTAGGCAGAACAGTGGGCGATCTGGACAAGCAAATGATGGAGCGGCTGATTGTATGCAAGCCGGCAGAGTTCGATGCCCTGTATGACAGTCTGGTGAAAGAGTACATGAACGCCGGCGGCAAGGCGATTCAGGAGGAAAACATCAAGAACTACAGAGCCGTAATCGCCTCGAGACAGAAGAAATAATTTGCGCATCGTATGTACATCCCATGATCCGCATACGGATAAGCCGGCGATGGTTGTTCATCGGGGCTTATCCGTATTGCTATTCCCGAAAAGTTTCGCTATGATTTGAAGGAATCTATGTGGTCAGGAGGAATCCCCATGTACAAGGTCATGATTGTGGATGATGAGTTATGGGCGATTAGAGGAATCCGCAATGCCTTTGACTGGGAAAAATACGGTTTTGAAATAACGGGGCAATTTACAAGCTCTTCAAAGGCATGGGAGTCCATATGTGCAGAGAAACCGGATTTGGTGTTCACCGATATCAGGATGCCGGGCATGTCCGGACTTGATCTGATCAAGAAGACCAAGGAGCAAGGTCTGGATGTGGAATTTGTCATCGTAAGCGGCTTTGCGGAGTTTGAATATGCCCAGGAAGCCTTGCGCTACGGCGCGCTGGATTATTTCCTGAAGCCTGTGGATATTGACCTGGCCGACCAGTTAATCGGGAAGCTGGCCCTCTACTTTTCCAAGAAAAGGGACGCCCGCAACAATCTGCTTCTGGAAGCGCTAACTTCGTCGGATCAGGGGGAGTTAAGGAGTCTGGTTCCGCAGCTGTTCGACTGTGCGAATGAATGCTATTACCGCGTCCTGGTTCTCTATTTTGACCATGAGAGCAAGGATTTCCGCGGACTGGGCTGTTTGGAGGACAGGCCGGTATATGCCTTGAAGGTTGAATCAGGGCCCCGGAAGATCCTGTATGTTCTGAAGGCGGAAGAGCGCACAGAGGTGGAGATGCGCTGCGAGGGCATAGCCCTGCAAGGATCAGGCATCAGCGCGGCGGGAATGAGCGGCGTCTCCAGCCAATATGAGCATATCGGCAAGCTGATCAAGGAAGCGGATCTGGCGGCCTCGCATTTTTTTATCGGGGGAGAAGCGGAGCTTTTTCAGTATGAGCCGAAGCTTCATCTGGTGAAGCCCTGCCTTGAAGGGATTCAGAGCATCGTTCAGAGGAGGGCGTTGGAGGGAACGGGAGAGGTTATGGCCGACCTGACCGCCTATTTCAAGAAACACCGGCTGGGGATGGATGAAGTGGTCTATTTGTGGAATCAGTCGGTCAGCTTGCTGGTTGGCTCCTATTATGAGGAAGTAAAGGATATGGAGCTGGAGTTTCTGAACTATTCCGAAATTAAGGAGCGGTTCGAGAATTTTGAGTCGCTGTGCAGTTTTTTGCAGGATGTTCTTGCCTACATCAGGCAAAGGAGCAACCGTTCCTTGCAGGAAGGGGATATCCAATCCTGCTTCAACCGGCTGATCGCCTATATTGACCAACACTTTGAGCAGAAATTGTATCTGAAGGATTTGTCCGCCCAATTCTTTATTAACCAGGTATATTGCTGCCAATTGTTCAAGAAGAATCTGGGGAAAACCTTCTCGGAATATGTGACGGAGCTGCGGATCAGGAAAGCTTGCGAGCTTCTGGAGCAGACTGCCATGTCCATTGAGGAGATTGCCATTGGAACCGGATTTGCGGATTATTACTATTTCAATAAGGTGTTCAAGAAGGAATGCGGGACGACGCCCACTAAATTCAGGAAAAAGCTGATGTGATCGGAGCGGGGAAGCATGAAGATCAGCAAACTGAAGCTGAAGCATCAGATATGGCTTATTTTTTCATTCGCCATCATCGTTTTCACCGTCATGGAGCTTTATTTGTTCTATAGTTTTTCCGATCTTACCCAAAAAAGAGCGGCCAATTACGGCAACCAGATGATTGAACAAACCCGCCGGAAGATTGATTCCGCCTTTAAGGATATCAGGGTCAGCACTGGAATTGTGGTCAATAACAAGCTCGTTCAGGAATTTTCCGTAGCGGAGGATGCTTACAAAAGAGTGTTTGATGCCGGTCTTTATGTGATGGATCTTATGGAATATGTGCGGTCTTTTAATTCATATGTGAGCGGAATTGTGTTGAATGACATGCAGGGAAGGCGGCTGTACAGTCTGGCGTCGGCAAGCGGCGACATTTTTTTCGCCGACCGTTATGAGGTTTTTATCCAGAGATACAAGGAGGATTCTTCGCTTCGGCAAAAAGGGGGAATGTTCACCACTATCTTAACGGATGAAAAAGCGGGAACAGAACAGTTCTTTTATATAGCGCCGATTGTGGAAGCGAGAGGGGGAATCTATTTTTCCCAAATCGTCGGTTACTGCTCTATTGTGGTTAATAAGGATAATATTGATGGTTTTATTGAAAATATGGAGATGACACCCAACTCCAGTCTGTATATTCTGAACAACCAGAATGAAGTGGTTGCGTCTACCAATTCCAATGCCCGGAGCACGTTGTTCCGGGAGATTCTGTCCATGGATAAGGGCAGCCTGCTTAATGGCATGGAAGCCACTATCGACGGGGAACAGATTCTTGTCCATGTCAAGGATTTGGAGGAAGCGGACGGGTGGCGGGTTGTCAGCATGATTCCGCTGCATGAGCTGACTTCGGATATGAACCCTTTGCGGCGGGTCAGCACGATCGTGGGGATTGGGATTATTCTCAGCATGATCATAACCGGAAGCCTCTTTATCAACAATCTGATGCGCCCGGTAATGGGACTTGTGATGGACATGAAGAAGGTGGGAAGGCGGGACATGGGCTTCCGCATTAAAGTCCGGTCTACCAATGAAGTCGGCTTGCTGGCCTATGACATCAACCGGATGATAGATGAAATGGAGGAAATGGCAAAGGATATGATCAATATCCAAACCAGATTGTACGAAGCCGAGCTGATTCAGAAGCAGGCGGAGTTTGCCGCTTTGCAAAGCAAGATCAATCCCCACTTTCTTTATAATACGTTAAATTGCATCAGCAGCATTGGTCTGGAATATGGAAGCAGGGAGATTGCGCAAATTACGTCGTGTATGTCGAAAATCTTCAGGTACAGCATCAAAAGGGATGAGCTTGTACAGATCCGGGAGGAAATAGACTGCATTCAGGCTTATATGAAAATTATCTCCATCCGGTATGGGAATAAATTTTCCATGGACCTCGATGTGGAGGACGGGCTGCTGGAGATGAAAACCCCCAAGATGATTCTCCAGCCCATCGTGGAGAATGCGGTCTATCATGGGCTGGAGCGGATGGATCAAGGGGGGCGGCTTCAGGTGGCCGGGAGCATGGATGCGCATGGAGATGTTTGCTTCCAAATCACGGATACCGGCAGGGGAATGGAGCCGGAGCAGCTGGCCGCTCTCCAGGCCAAGCTGGGCATGGAGTACCCGGAGCGGGCGCCGGACGGCCAGTCGCGGAGCGGCATGGGACTATCCAATATCCACAACAGGCTCCGGCTGCTGTTTGGGGAAGGATACGGGCTCACCATTGAAAGCCGGCTTGGTTATGGCACAACGGTGACGCTCAAAATTCCGATGCTGCTAAACGCCCCCGAACCTGCGGAAGAATAGCGGGAAATTGCGTTCTCTCTGCCGGGGGAAGGGGACCGCTACACTGTAATAGTCACCCGGATGTCTTGGGGATAGTTGCCAAACCCCTTGCCGAACAGGCTGACGCCTCCGCAATGGACCGCGGTTTCCGGGCAGGAAATGCGCAGGCGCAGCTCCTGTCCGGCCCGGATATTCAATTGGCCGATCCGGATGCCGGAGCATTGTACGCCGTCGATGAAGGTGCCGCTGTCCGTTATGGATAAGGTTTTATGCAGCCCATATTGGGTATCTACCCACCAGGAAGGGGTGTACAGCCCCCGTCTCGCTCCGAAGTCGCCGGGGCAGGTCCAGGTGGCCACATCCAGGCCGTTGACGGAGAAGGTAATGTCCGACGGCCAATTTTCGTTGTAGCGGGGAGCCTCGGAGCAAATTTCCAGGGAAACGGCAAGGCTGGAGACGGTCTGGTTCCCCACCAGATAGTTGGGAATGCGGTATTCCACAAAGCCGCTGGCAAACCACAGATGTTCGGCCTTGGTATGCTCGGGATCATCGAAGTAGCGGGGATCGTCCATCATGCCGATCCGCTTCTCCGGCGAAGCCAGCCCGCAGGTGGGATGGACCTCGTAAGCGCTGTATTGCCCTATCGGCAGATCAACGATAAAGCTGTTCCGGTCAGGCTCTTCCTCCGCGGCGCTTGTCCGCAGAATCAGGGTCAATTGCTCCAGCTTCAGGGTGCAGCGCTTCTGGGTGCCCCGTTTGCCTACCGCATTCTCCGTGGCCACAATTCCGGCTTCCTCCAGCTTCTGAATATGCTTGGTGATAATGGCCGAGGAGAGACCAAGCGCCTCCGCCAATTCCCCGATATTATACGGCTTCTCATTCAATAGCTCAATGATGCGGACCCGGGTTTCCGAAGAAAAGCATTCCAGAATCCGCATGTTGGCTGTGGTTACATCCAGCTTCATGATGTCACTCCTCCTGATGGCTTCAATTATATAACCTAAAAGTTAAATAATCAACTTAAATGTTGACATAAAGAGAGGGTCTGTTTATTATATTAACTGTAAGGTGATGAAGTTAATTTTATAATTACGTAATCGGAGGGAATATAAGCTATGGCACAACCTGCACTGCGGACGGAATATCCCCGGCCTCAATTCGTCAGAACAGACTGGCAGCATTTAAACGGAACATGGGAGTTTGAATTTGATGATCAGCGGATTGGCGACGCAGGAAAATGGGGCAGCGGCAATCAGGCCTTCACCCGTCAGATTCAAGTCCCGTTTACCTATCAGAGCCGGTTAAGCGGAATCGGTGAAACCGGCTTCCACGATCTGGTGTGGTACAGGCGCAGCTTCACAATTCCGGCGGAATGGGCCGGCAAGCGGGTGATCCTGCACTTCGGCGCAGTGGATTATCAGGCCACCGTTTGGGTAAACGGACAGCAGGTAGCCTATCACGAAGGCGGCCATACGCCGTTCCAGGCGGATATTACCCCGGCGCTGCAGGATGGGGACAATACAGTGGTGGTGCGGGCGGAGGACTTCAGCAAGGATGTGACTCTGCCGCGGGGGAAGCAATACTGGAAGGAGGATTCCGCCTCCATCTTCTATACCCGGACCACCGGAATCTGGCAGACCGTATGGCTGGAGCCCGTATCGGAGCTTCATATCAAGAAGCTGAAGTTCAAGCCGGATATTGACCGCAATGAGATCCAAATCCGCACCTTTTTGAATCAGGCTCCCGTTGGCTCCAAGGCGGAGGTTCGCGTCGACATCCGCTTCAAGGATGAATATCAGGCGGTAACCACCTTCTCTGTGAACCATGCGGAGGAAAGCCGTACCATCGGTCTCCATGATTTTAACGATCACGGGCTGGGACGCTGGTGGTCTCCGGAGCGCCCGAATCTGTACGAGGTGACGGTTACGCTGCTGGTGGACGGGGTGGAGGCCGACAAGGCGGAAAGCTACTTCGGTATGCGCAAGATTGCAGTGGAAGCCGGCAGGCTGATGCTGAACAACCGTTTTTATTTTATGCGGCTGGTGCTGGATCAGGGTTATTTCCCGGAGGGGATTCTGACCGCGCCCAGCGACGAGGCTTTGAAGCGGGACATTGAGCTGGCCAAGCAAATGGGCTTTAACGGCGCCCGCAAGCACCAGAAGATTGAAGATCCCCGCTACCTGTACTGGGCGGATCGGCTGGGGTACCTGGTCTGGGGCGAGATGGCCAATGCGTACGCCTATTCGGAGGAATATGTGCACAAGGTGACGGCGGAATGGCAGGAGGCGGTGGAGCGGGATTACAACCATCCGGCGCTGGTGGTGTGGGTTCCCCTGAATGAAAGCTGGGGCGTGCCCAACATCCTCATTGACAAGCGGCAGCAGCGCCATGCCATGGCCATGTACTACCTGACCAAATCCCTGGATGACACCCGGCTCGTCATCTCCAACGACGGCTGGGAGCAGATGACCACGGACCTGCTCACCATCCATGATTACGAATGGAGACGGGAGACGCTGACGGAGCGCTACAGCACCATGGAGGGGATTCTTGGCTTCAAGCCCAGCCGCAAGGAGCTGCTGGTAGGCGGTACCGCTTATGCGGGGCAGCCGGTGCTGGTGACCGAGTTCGGCGGCATTGCTTACAAGAAAAGCGAGTGGGAGGGCTGGGGCTATTCCGGCGCGGACAACGACGAGGATTTCCTCGCCAAGCTGGCGGCTGTGGTGGAGCCGCTGCTGCAATCGCCTCATGCCCAGGGCTTTTGCTACACGCAGTTGACCGATGTGGAGCAGGAAATCAACGGCTTATTGACTTATGACCGGGTTCCCAAGGTTCCGGTGGAGCAAATCAAGGAGATTGTTGGCGGGAGAAGGAAGTAGGCAATAAACCAGCAGCCAAAAAAGCCGTAAGCCGGGTGTAAATCCGGTTTACGGCTTTTTTATGGCTCTACGCCAAAATCAGTGCTTGACGCCACGGACTGAGGGCTGTTAGACCATGCCATGGTCTGACGCTAACGGCAGTGGGAGCTCTTATTTCTGCAAAAACACCGTTTTAGAAAATCTAACGGCGGCAACAGCCGCTATTGGGACCGATTGCTCCGCTGCAAGCCCTTTTTTAGCCCAATAAGGGCTCCTGCTTCCGTTAGATTTGGCAGCCCCCCGTTTTGGAGCAAATAGAGGCTCTCACCGCCGTTAGGAATCGGGGCATGTTCTGCGCTAAACTGCTTATGAACAGACAAATAGGCAGAGGCGCGGTCAAGCACTGATTTGTGGTTAGAGCCTTTTTTATTATTGAATAGTTCAAATTTATGGCGTGAATGGGAACCGGTCTGCGTATTGACTTGGCGTCATACCGGTTATCTCCTTGAATACCCGTCCAAAGTAGGTCTGACTGGAAAAGCCGGTTTGCTCGGCCACAGCCTGTATGGAGCAGCGGTGCAGCCGGAGCAGGTGTGTTGCTTCATGGACCCGCAGGATGTGGAGGTATTCAACCAGGGTCTTGCCCGTAGTTTTTTTGAAGAGGAAACAAAAATAGGTAGGGGTAAGACAGCACATGCGGGAGGCCTCCTCCACCGTAATCGGCTCCCGGAAGTGGCTGCCCAGATGAACAAGCAGCTGCTCGATGCCTTTGTCGGAATGACCGTTCTGCTTGGGCTTGGGCATTTGCTCCGCCAATTGAAGGGCCTGACCCAAAGCGGAGAACAGCTCCCCCTTGACCCTCAGCTCAAACGCCGTACCCTTGCGGGGAAAGTCCTGGAGAACGCGCTCCAGGCAGCTTCGGATTGCGCCGCTTATCTGCGTTTCCTTCCCATAAAAGGCCGGAAGGCGGATTTCTTCCGCCAGAAGCGGACGGATGTATCGGGCCTCTGCAGAATCCTGCCCGCCCCTTAGAATAGCCTCGTTATATACGATGGCAAACAACTCACTGCCCTGGTCAGCCGGATAAGCGGCGTGAATCCGGTTCCGGTTGACCCAAACGACTTCTCCCGCACAGCATTCCTTGGACTGGGCGCCTACCTGAACCTGAAAGCTGCCTTTGGTCACCAGAATCCATTCCATATGCTCATGCCAATGCGGCGGTATCATAAGCATGTCCGGAAAACGGATATGGAACACATTTACCGGAAACGTAAGGTCCGGTATTTCCGTATGCTCTTTTTTCCATGAATAGAGGCTGTCATCCAACGGGTGAATGGTGTATTCCTCCCCATCAAAAACGTAATATCGTATGAGAATACCGTAATCCTCCGGATCGTTCCGCCGTCTTCTCCCGGCTATAATGGAGGCATACATTCATTTTAACGCTAATGGAGGTCTGCTGCCATGTTTCGGTTGGAGAAGGGAAGATTAGTGCGGGAATATGACCATGAGAAGGTGTGGATTGAGCCTTGGGGGCGGGATGCCTTGCGGGTCCGCGCATCGTATTTAGAGATAACGGATGACGAATGGGCATTGCTTCCCGTTACAGAGAAGAAGGCCGAAATCCTGATGGATGAACACAAGGCTACTATTATCAACGGCAAAATAAAGGCGGAAATCACAAAGGAAGGCCAAATTTGCTTCTATAATCAGCATGGCAAACGGTTGCTTCAAGAAACGCGGCATACCTACCAGTTGAAGTACGGGGGACGGGAGTTTAAGGCATATCCCGGCGGCAGCGATTATTCCCTCAAGCTGCGTTTGGAGGCCGACCCGGACGAAAAGCTGTTTGGGATGGGGCAATACCAGCATGCTTTCCTTAATCTGAAGGGATGCTCCTTGGAGTTGACCCACCGGAACAGTCAAATCAGCGTGCCCTTTGTTCTCTCCAGCGCCGGCTACGGCTTTCTCTGGCATAATCCGGCCGTGGGGCAGGTTCATTTCAGCCTGAATGTTACGGAGTGGAGCGCCCCCTCCACCAAGCAGCTGGACTACTGGATTACGGCCGGGGACACTCCCGCGGAAATCGAAGAATCCTACGCACTTGCCACGGGCAAGGCTCCCATGATGCCGGATTACGGGCTGGGCTTCTGGCAGTGCAAGCTCCGTTACCGCACCCAGGAGGAGCTGTTGACCGTTGCGCGGGAGTATAAGCGCCGCCAACTGCCCATCGACGTGATTGTCATCGATTTCTTTCACTGGACCAATCAGGGGGATTGGCAGTTCGATCCGGAATATTGGCCGGACCCGGAGGGAATGGTGCAGGAGCTGCAGAAGCTGGGTATTGAGCTGATGGTTTCCGTATGGCCCACGGTGCAGACAGAGAGCGGGAATTACCGGGAGATGCTGGAGAAGGGCTACCTGCTGCGTTCCGACCGGGGAGTGCGCACCCAGTTCCAGTTTCTCGGGCAGAATGCGATTTTTGACGCAACCAATCCGGAGGCCCGTCAATTTCTGTGGGGGCTGATCAAACGGAATTATTATGACAAGGGCATCCGGGTGTTTTGGCTGGATGAGGCGGAGCCGGAGCTAAGCGTGTACGACCATGATATTTACCGCTACCATATGGGCTCAAGCCAACAGATCGGCAATATCTATCCGGTGAAATACAGCCAGACCTTTTATGAGGGAATGGCTTCCGAGGGGCAAGCCCATATCATCAACCTGGTGCGTTGCGCCTGGGCAGGAAGCCAGCGTTACGGCGCGCTGGTCTGGTCCGGGGATATTCATTCCAGCTTCGACACATTGGCCATTCAGGTAAAGGCCAGTTTGAACATGGCCATTGCCGGCATCCCCTGGTGGACGACGGACATCGGTGGCTTTCACGGCGGCAATCCGGAGGACTCTTCCTTCCGGGAGTGTGTTGTGCGCTGGTTCCAGTATGGGGCCTTCTGTCCGGTGTTCCGGCTTCATGGAGACCGTCAGCCTTTTATTCCGCCCACCGGCGCCAAAGGCGGAGGTGTTTGCGGCAGCGGTTCCGATAACGAGGTGTGGAGCTACGGGGAAGAGGCCTATGGGATTATGAAAACGTATATGCTGATCCGGGAGCGGCTGCGGCCGTATATTGCGGGCCTTATGCAGGAAGCCCACGAGAGAGGCACTCCGCCCATGCGTCCGTTATTCTACGATTTCCCCCAGGACAGGCTGGCGTGGGAGACAGAGGACCAATATATGTTTGGCCCGGAGCTTCTGGTTGCTCCGGTCGTGGTGGAGGGACAGCGGAGCCGCGGGGTTTATTTGCCTGCGGGGGCCCAATGGACCCATGCCTTCAGCGGGGAAACATGGGAAGGCGGACAACGGATCACTGTGGATGCGCCTCTGGAGCAAATTCCGCTGTTTTTGCGGGATGGGGCCGGCGCGCGGCTGCCTATAGCTTTCGCGGCCCAGGAATAGGGAGTTAGCGGAAAACGGCTTCCGTTATCCGCTCCTGAATAGGCAGCGGCGCGAAATAACGGAAAATGCGTTCCCTTATTTATGTCCCGAAGCCTTCAAAATGACCTCAATCCATTGGAATGTGGATTCCGGGGTTATTTTCTTTTATATGGAAAATTAAGCTTTCTTTAAGGTTCTGATGGTATATTGAAATTCATCTTAACCGGAGCAACCAGGAAAGGAGTGCTATGAAGGCGAAACGTTTTCTTTTATCCAGTGTGGTATTCATTGTCGTGTTGGCCGCGGGGAGGTTTCTGCTGCTTCAGGAGAGCCAACTGCTTCATGTAAACGGGAATCTGCTTTTGGCAGTGGGCTCGGATCTGCTCTTTGGGCTTTTCATTATTGCCTTGGTGTATGTAACGAAGAAAGTGAACAGGGCGCTTCCTTATGTGCTGACATTGCCTCTTGCGCTGCTTTATTTGGCCAATATGGAATATATCTACGCCATGGGCGATGTGATTAATCTGCGGGATCTGTTCCAGGCCGCGGATGCCCAATTTGTGCAGGGAACCTTGTCCCATATCAGCTTTCCCGTATACAGCGTGCTGCTTCCGGCAAGTCTCATCTTCCTGATTGTGTCGGTGGACCGGCGCAAAATCGTATTCCGCTCGTACAGAGCGACGCTCAAGCAGCTTATTTTGTATGGAGTTGTTTTGCTGACGGTGGAAACGGGCTTCATTTTTCTGATGGGGAACAATTGGGAGAAGGTCAGCTTTAGCCAAGCCTCCCTCCATAATGGCATGATCGATTTATTTTACCGGGAGGAGATTGTATTCTCCGAGTTTCCCAGCGATATCGACAATCAAGTATACGGGGTTTCGCAGATCAAGGATGGGGCTTCTCTGCTGCCTCCGGAAGCGGATCAACCCCAAAATATCTTAGTAGTTGCCATGGAAGGAATACCGGGGGCGTATCTGGAGGCGAACCAGCAGTTTTTTGACGCAGACCATAAAATTCGGCTGGAAAGTCTGGAGCGGATCAGAGACCATACGCTGGTGGTGCCCAATTTTCTGACGCATAACAACCAGACCATCCGCGGGCTGTATTCTCTCTTGAGCGGGGGGTATCCCAAGCTGGACGCTTCCACCCCCGATGCTTACGAATACCTTCAGAATCCGCAAAGCGTGAGCATGCTTCCCCAGGAATTGAAGGCGAGAGGCTATCAAACGGCGTTCATTCAAGCGGCGCCGCTGGATTATATGTCCAAGGACCAGTTTATGAGCACGGCCGGCTTCGATACGATTATCGGCTCGGAGGGGTTCCAATCGTCCATCCCCTTCGGCTGGGGCATTGATGACGGGGCCTTCTTCGATCAGATTCCCGCTTATTTGGAGAAGCTCGATCAGGGCGAAAGCCCGTGGTTTGCCACTTTGCTTACGGTGGGAACCCATCATCCCTACGCTATTCCGGCGGAACTGGAGGCCGCGTACCCGGACCGGAAAGAAGCCGCGGTTCGTTACCTGGACGAATCCCTGTCCCGGTTCATTGACTATCTGCAAACCTCGGATATGGGCAAAAATACGCTGGTTATTTTCACCTCTGACGAATCCCATGGCGTTGCCGGCCAGCCGTACGGTTCAAACTGGGGGTTATGTCTGGTTTATTCCCCCTCCATCTCCGGGGAGATTGTCAATGAAGGCACATATGGACTCAAGGATTTGAAGGGCTCCATTCTGGATTATGTGGATCAGGAGAAGGATTCGGATGGTTTGGGCCGAAGCATCTTCCGGGCTTACCAGGGAGAGGAGCCGATCCTGTTCGCCAGCCATTACAGCGGGGATGTTTTCTACACGGCTGCCAAGGGAGAAGTTTTTCAACTGGACAACCGTAACCGGCTGTATGCCATCCATTCCGCCAACGGCCAGCTGTTTGCTAAGGATTATACCCGTACCCGGGTCTCGGACAGCAACATGAAGCTGAGTCTGACCATGTACAAACAATATCTGAACCAATCCCTGATTGATCCTTACCAAGAGCTGGTGATTATTAGCGACAAGCAGTTTGAAGCAGGGTGGGGGGAATATTTCTCCATTACCGGCGGACAATATCTCACGCTCCCGGCCCGGTCGTATGTAACCATTACCATGGATTACGAATGGATGAATCCCGCTGAAGGGGAGGAGCTCACCTTGTATCTGGACGCGGAGCAGAATCCCGAACGGCTGGGCAAAAAAACGCTGGATACCTCCATGGCCGGCCCGGGAAAGCTGGTGTACACGTTCTATAATGAAGAGGAGTGGGCCTCCTATAATTTCACCCTAAGAGCCAGCATGTTTGCCAATACGGGCAAATTGAAGGTCAACCGGTTGTCCATTGATTTTCCCATGGAAAAACCGGCGCAGCTTGAGGATGCTTCCGAATTTGAGATGTATAGCCAGAGTGCCTAGCCATCGGTTGGCTGCTGCTGGAATCATGAAGGGCCGTTTATTCCTTGATGGAGTAAGCGGCTTTTTTTGTTATATGCAAAAAATGGATATCCCTTTATACTGAAGGGAGATTTGGAATATCCCGCGGCTTGTTCTGCAAGTACACCCCAGGGAACCTATGTATTCAGGGAGAGTGACAGACTTGTTTACAACAAACATTTATTTGGTAAGGCATGCCCAATCCGATCACCGTGTTAGGGAAGATGAGCTCCGGCCTTTGACCGCCAAAGGAATGGTAGACGCCCAAAAGGTCACAACCGTATTAAAAAGTATGAAAATAGATAAAGTTCTTTCAAGCCCGTACCCAAGGACGGTAGATACGGTAAAACATCTCGCCGATAGCATTGGACAACCCGTTGAAGCAATAGAGGATTTTCGTGAACAACATGTAGGCGGATGGGTGGATGATTTCAAGGATTTCAGCAGAAAACAATGGGAAAACTTTGATTTTAAGCTGGAGGGCGGGGAGTCATTGCGGGAGGTGCAGGAGCGAAATATTGCCGCCCTTCTGCATGTGAGGGAAAAATACAAGGGAATGAATTTGGTAATCGGAACCCATGGCACAGCACTAAGCACCATGATCAATTATTATGATCCGACCTTCGACTTCCACAGCTTCTGGACCATCATTGACCGTATGCCGTATATCATTCACTTGCAGTTCCAGAATGAGCCTCTTGTTAAAATCGAGGAAATAGAATGGATGGAAGAGCAAGCTTGAAGAGATAACGGAGAGCGAAGAATCTATAAAAACTAGATTTTTTGAGTTGGAATCTTTACCGACTGACATTTTGCCAACCCATCAAGAGATTATTAATGAGATTAAACGTTCATCTGCTTCGTGAAGACTTTTCAGAGATGCTCTTTCCAGAACCCAAGGATGATATTCGAAAAGGAACAGAAAGACCCATTAAGTGGCATATTCAAACACTAGCCGCGGCGCTGCCTCGGTTTTAATGGAGGAAATATGAATAATCGTTATTTTTGGGATTTAATCGAAAAAGCTAAATACGAGGAGAACCCGGTTGAATGGCTTGTCCATTCCTTGAGTAACCACTCCGCCACGGATGTAATTCACTATGAGTTGCATTTTCTACAAGCATACGAATCGTCTTATACTTCCGGACTCTGGGGAGCGGCTTACATCATCCTGGGCGGATGTTCTGACGACTCATTCGACTACTTTCGGGCGTGGTTAATCTCGCAAGGTGAAAATATCTATAAAGAAACAATTCAAAACCCGGAAATCTTAGCCAAGCTAATCCCCAAAGCTTATGAAGAAGAAGGACGAGCTTTACCATTCGTTTTTAGAAGCCCTGGAGCAATTTGGATATAAACCAAACCGACAAGATATAGAATTTGATTGGGAGGATGAAAATGATTTGAAAAGGCTATATCCGAAGTTGTGGAAACGGTTTGGGGATAATCCATTAGGATAGTAACGAGAGGATTGAGAACCAGAAATGGCCTATATAAAGCCGGTAATTTGTGATCCTTATTACGATTGTCCCGTTTGGATAGAGAATGAAATAACCAGAAACGAAAACACTTTTTTATCCCAGAATAGCAGTACGCATGATGTTGAATTATTTTTGTTGCATTTATTCGGATTCGGCCGCATCGCCCCAGGGAAATCTTTTACTGAATCATTTGAAGAATTATTAAGCAAAGATGAGGTAGCGATTAGCGGAGGTATTGCATTTTTTAAAGATGAAACCACGCTAATTGGGCCAAGTTGTTGCTGCGGTCTTGAGCAATGGAGAGAGGTTGAAGCCTCAATTTTGAATAAAAAAAGTCCATGGTTAGGGCATGATCCATTCCCATCAATCACATATGAAGATGATCGTATTCTGGTTTGGCCGGATGATCCATCTAAAGTAAAGGATGAGACGTTTAGTATTCCATTCACATATGAAGAAATGTTGGACGGACTTGGGTGTGTTCAGCAAGATCTAATCGACTTTATTGAAGGACCATTAATGAGATGGATCATGCAGAGGGACGAAAAGCTAGCATTGCAGATGAAACAGAAAATGTTTCATTGGTTCATCATGAAAAAATGATTTGGAAGGGGCCTCAAATTTGAACTCTGCAGATGCTATCGAAAGATTAAAGCGTCACAACATATTAATCGAAAACGGTTTATCACAGCAAGAAATTAAAGTAATCGATAACCATTAGGAAGCAGTCATGAAAAATGGAGCTGAAGGCAGTGAAGTGGATTGCCGGTTTGGATAATTCTTGTTCTGGTTCTAACATGTCGGGCATGTTCTTACAGCGAAAAGGCTTTGTTGAGAGTTTAATTGTTTCAATGATTTATACTTGTTTTGGAATACCGGCATTTTGGATCATTGATCACTTTAATTTTTCAAGGGTAGCAGGATATTTTTTTATTGGTGGATTAATCATTATCTTTTCTGGCTCTACGCCAAAATCAGTGTTTGACGCCACGGACTGATGGCTGTTAGACCATGCCATGGTCTGATGCTAACGGCAGTGGGAGCTCTTATTTCTGCAAAAACACCGTTTTAGAAAATCTAACGGCGGCAACAGCCGCTATTGGGACCGATTGCTCCGCTGCAAGCCCTTTTTTAGCCCAATAAGGGCTCCTGCTTCCGTTAGATTTGGCAGCCCCCCGTTTTGGAGCAAATAGAGGCTCTCACCGCCGTTAGAAATCGGGGTATGTTCTGCGCTAAACTGCTTATGAACAGACAAATAGGCAGAGGCGCGGTCAAGCACTGATTTATGGTTAGAGCCTCTTTTCTATCGTGGATTTTCTAGTGGAAAAACGTTGCAAAAAATCTGGCAGGTAACTGGGAAGTTGGACCAGTCCGTCATCCACGGATGAGAGAGTTTGTTTGGAGGGAATCCATGTATTTTCATCATAAAAAGGCGATCCTGTATTCCACAATAGCCGTGTTAGTTTTTCTGATTTTGATTCAATTATTTACTGGGTTTGTTCTCAAGATAGTTGTTTTTTCCTTGGTTTTTTTATTGGGTGTAGTTATTTATCAGCTTGGGTATTATGGGATACTTGAGGAAAACATCCTCTTCCAATATATATTTTTCAGAGAAGTTTGCAGGATTGAAATCAGGAAGATCGAGTGTATTGAAGCCATTACAACGAAGAAATTCGGGGAGGTATATATTCAAATTGGCAAGGGATTTTCTGAGGACACATACAGATTTATATTGAAGGACAGCTCGACCTTCACTTCCTTATCCTCGTGCAGAAACAAACAAGGCCTCCCCCTTGGGAGATATCTGCAAAAACATTATAAAATAAAGCTTATCGAAAAGGAAAAGGTGAAATTCTTTAACGTTTAGCGTGAAATTGTAAACGACAACGAGCCCGACCAATATGAAATTGTATCAGGGAACATGAAAATTACGGAGCGGTATGAAACACATACATATTTTATTCGAGAGTATGTTCTGGGCAACCCTAATGAAGTCAGTGTCACTTCCATTGTACAAGAATAGGCTGGCGGAATATTTCCTAATTCTAAGGAGGCTGTGTTGGTATGAGTGAAGGGAATCTGAATGTTCAAGCTGTGTTTGTGGATCGGGACGGGACAATTGGAGGCACGGGGCATTTTATACATCCCAGAGACTTTGTCCTGTTTCCTATGGCGCAAGAAGCCATTCATCTGCTAAAATCCAACGGGATTCGGGTTTTTGCTTTCACGAATCAGTACCGGATTTCCCGGGGGCAAGCGACCGTTCAGGAGTTTGAAGATCAGTTTACACATTTTGGTTTTGACGAATCCTACATATGTCCCCACGAAGAAGAATGCAATTGCAGGAAGCCAAAGCCGGGAATGCTGCTTGAGGCTGCCAGGCAACACAGCTTGGACCTGAGGAAATGTGTGGTGATCGGCGATGTAGGCGATACCGATATGCTGGCCGCTCATGCAGTCGGCGCAATCAAAATTCTGGTCCGAACCGGCTGGGGCGAGGGCTCCTTAACAACCTTCCGGGAGAAATGGTCGGAAACCGAGCCTGATTATATCGCAGCAGATATTTTGGAGGCAGTCCACTGGATTTTGGGCAAAAAGGCTGTCAACGGCCACTCTTAATCAAGCGCCCGTATATTTTATATACCAATCGGGGGACGATTGGTTTATAGTTACTAATAGATTCGGGGCGTTTGTCGCTGCCGCGGCTCTTCAGCTTCTACGACATCAGGAGGGATTTTTCTTGGATGCTTTTACTCGAATTGGGATTGATGCAGGGGGAACCTTAATCAAGATTGCCTACATAGAGCATGGAAAATTGGAGCTGATGAAGTTCCCTACCAAACAAATGGCCCATGCGGTGGCCTGGTTAAAGCAGCATTTTCCCCAAGCGGAATATTGCGTTACCGGAGGCAAAAGCGAGGTGCTCCAGAAGCGGCTGGAGCAGCCCGTGAAGCAAATCGTTGAATTTGAAGCAACCTGCAAAGGGGTGCTTCAATTGCTGCAGGACATTGAAGACCGGCCATCGGAATTTGTCCTGACCAATGTGGGAACCGGCACCTCCATACATATTGTCAAACAAGACGAACACTTTAGGATCGGCGGCACCGGAGTGGGAGGCGGAACCATGCTTGGTTTATCCAAGCTTCTTGCAGGCACCGGGGAGTTCGGCGAGATTGTGCAATTTGCGCCCGAGGGATTGCGGGAGAAAGTGGACTTAAAGGTCAGCCATATCTATGAAGGCGCAGAGCCGCCTATTCCCGGCGATTTGACGGCCAGCAATTTCGGCCATATTCCCCATAATCCGGAGGAGCTCCAACCCTCCGACCTGCTGGCCTCTGTAATCGGGCTGGTTGGGGAAACGGTCACAACGGTGAGCGTTCATGCTGCCATGCAGTATGGAATTTCTTCCATCGTCTATATCGGGTCATCCTTCATCGGGAATGAGCTGTTGAAGAAGGTGGTGGAGGATTACACCATCTTGCGGGGGGCAACCCCCTTCCTGCTAAACAATGGGGAGTACAGCGGCGCAATCGGCGCGCTGTTATCATTGGCGTAGAACATAAACCAAACCGCCGGAAATCGGATGGTTTGGTTTTTTAATTCGGTTTCCTTGGTTGGTGCTACAGAAAAGGATTTGTAGATGTTCCGGCGAATCCCTCTGTATATGGGAAAGCGCTTACTTCAATAAATCCTCAAGGAAAGAGGGGCGGACGGTTGTGTATAGAATCATCCTGTTAGACGACGAGGAAATCATTCGGGAAGGTCTGGTCGATTTCATTCCATGGAGCGAGCTGGGCTTTGACTTGGTCGCAACGTTCGAGGATGGAAAGGATGCCATTGCCTATTTGGATCATAATTCGGTTGACGTTATCCTGTCCGACATCATGATGGCAGAAGTTAGCGGGCTTGAGCTTGCGGAATACGTCTGCCAGCACCATCCCCGCACGAAAATGGCGATCCTCAGCGGATATAAGGAATTTGAATTCGCGCAGCAAGCCATCCAATGCAACGTCAAGCATTATTTGTTGAAGCCGATGGAATTAGATGAACTGAGGCGCGTCCTTCACCAGTTGAAGCAGGAGCTGGATGAGGAACACGAAGCGATGGAGGAAAAACGCCGTTCCCATGAACTGCTTCCCTTGCTGCAAGAGCAGTTCTTCTCCGATCTGCTTATGGGAGCACTCTGGAACTCCGAGGAGATGCTGCGGAGAAGTAAGTTGATACAGCTGCCGTATGCTGAAGCAGGAGGCTGTTGTGTCATAGAACTGGAGCTCGAAGCTGAAGAGTGGTCTGACAACGGCTGGGAGTCGTTCGTTGCCGGATTGCGCAAATGGGTGCTTGGAGCCAGGATGGAGCATTCCCGGATGTACCCGGTTTTGAATAGCTATATGGGCTATAAGATCGTAGGTGTCTTCGCCCCCGGAAGCGACATGAAGGAGCTGCTGCCGGCAGTTCAAGCTCAACTGGAAAAGATCAGGAAATCAGCGGCTGCGATCTTTAATGTGAGGCTCCGCGCCGTGGGCCAATCCGTCTATGGAGACCTTGCCGAGCTGGCACGCTCCAGTTCTCGGCTGCGTTCTTATCGGGAGTCCGTTAAGCCAATCACGGAGCTTGCCGAACCGGAAGAAATCCGAAGCTTGGGCCGTCACACGCTTGAGGAGGTTGGGAGGGAGACGGTTCCCCATAAGAGTGTGTCTTCGATGGCGCTGGTCGAAAAAGCTCAACAGTTTATGAGCGGGCAATACCATCTTGATCTGTCCCTCGAACAAGTTGCGGATCAAGTGTTCTTGCATCCCGTTTACTTTAGCCGTCTGTTTAAGCAATGTACGGGCATGAATTTCTCGGATTATTTGATGCGACTGCGGATAGAACGGGCCATGGAGCTGCTTCGGGAGGGAAATTTGAAGGTCTACGAGGCAGGCCAACGGGTCGGATATGGGAACGCCAAATATTTTAACCGCGTATTCAAGCAGGTCACCGGCATGACGCCGCGAGACTACGTGAGACAGGAAGCCCTCTTGGGGAAGGATCGCCTATGAACAAACGCAGACTGTTATATTTTATCCGGAACTACCGGTTTCAGAGTTTGTTTATCCGAAATTTAGGGTTGATTTTTTTGCTGACGGTTCTCCCCTTTGCCGGCACCGCTATTGTCGTCTTCCAGCAGATGAATGAGATCGTGCAGGAAGAGATCAGCGCGGCCAACTTAAGCTCCCTGCATCGGGTGCGGGACGTGGTTGACACGTCGATCGAACAGACTGATCTGATGGCGACCAAGCTGAGCCTGCTTCCAGGTACGGAGCGGCTGATCTATTCGTCGGAGCCCGAAGAGACGTTCCGCAATGTATACAATTCCATCCTGGTGCATCTCTCCATGATGACAAGCATCTATGATTATATCGATTCCATCTATCTTTATTCGGAGCGCAACGGATATGTTGTCACCGGACAAACCGGATTGCCGGTTTCACAGCTAAAGGATCAAACCTGGCTTCCCCATCTCGCCCTGCGACAGAACAACAACCCATTCGTCATCCCCCGAAAGTTCGAGGACAAATACCCATTCTATATCACATTGGTCAGACCCATGTATATTTACGACGAAGAGCGCAAAGGCGCCGTTCTCGTCAATATCGACATGGAGGAATTCGCCAAGACGATCATGCGCAAGCGGGATGACAAGGAAGGCAGATTCTTCATCGTGGATGGCAGCGGGACGATACTGTTAAGCGATTACCCGAGTGACTTCATGGAGCCTTATCATACAAGGCTGCTGTTGCGGAATGTGGAACTGACCGAAGGAAGCCGCCCGCTCCGCGTTGACGGACAGGAGTACATCATGTCCGCCGCCCGCTCGCATATGTTTGACTGGGTGTATATTTCGATGCTTCCGATTCAGCATTACCGCGAAAAGACGGAGGATTTGCACCGCTTCATGATCGCCTTCGGACTTGCCGGCATCGTGGTCATTCTGGCCGTTACGTTCGTCTTGTCCGTCCGGACGTTTGCGCCGGTGCGAATGATCATGTCGGCCTTCGATGACCCGCAGAGCAAGCTCCCGGAGGAGCAGAATCATGCTGAAATACGTTATATACTCGGACATATTTCCAAATATTTATTTACCAAGAAGGAGCTTGAAAATGAATTGGAACGCCGTATCGATTTGTTGAATCAGGCGCGTTCCGTGGCACTGCAATCGCAAATCAATCCGCATTTTCTGTTCAATACGCTGGACACGGTGAAATGGATGGCCATTCGGCTGACCAAGGGGGACAACGAGGTATCCCGTATGGTGTCCTTGCTGTCCGAGTTGATGCGCCTGAGCATGAGCGGAGACGGCCATTTGGTACCGCTGCGGCAGGAAACCGAGCATGCCGGCAAGTATCTCGACATCCTCCGCCATCGGTACCGTGATAAAATACAGGTGCATTGGAACTTGCCCGAACCGCTGCTTGAATGCAAGGTCGTTCAGTTGACGCTGCAGCCGCTGATCGAAAATGCGGTGCGGCACGGCATGAAGCCAAAGCGGCATACCGGCAATATCTGGATCGAGGCGAAGAGCATCGGCTCGAATCTGATCATTGAAGTGCGGGACGATGGTGCAGGCATTCCCCCCGATGTCGTAGAGCGCTTGAACCGCGACCTCCATGAGGAAGCTACCTTGACAGGGCAGCATATCGGCCTTCGTAATGTAAACCACCGCATTCGGCTCATCTTCGGCAGCAACTATGGTGTGACGATTGCAAGCGACGGGCAAACAGGGACGACGGTGACCATCTGGCTGCCGATGGCGTTGTAGGGCCTGCGGCCAAAAAGTTAAAATAAGTTTCCATTCTTCATATCGTGCCCCTCTTCTTTCACAACAAGTTGCAACAAGGGGGGGAATGTTGAAATTGTAGGACTGAAATCGCTTTCAGACCGGGTTATAATACGGATGAAACCGATTAAGAGAGGGGATAACCAACATTGATGAACAGATGGGGATGGAAATCCGGGGTTGGGTTATGTCTGGTGGTTGCTTTGCTTCTGACTGGTTGCGCAGGTGAATCGTCGCAGGGAATTTCCAATTCTGCTGCGCCGGTAAATTCGGGACAACCGGCAAAAGACGATGCGCCGAAGCTGGAGCCGGCCACCTTGAAGTGGCTTCTGCCGGGAGACAAAATGAAAGACTCGGCATTGGTGTGGAAGGAGTTTAACAAGCAGCTGCAAGCCTATTTGCCGAATACAACAGTGGAATTCGAGTATGTTCCTTCTTCGGAGTATAAGGAGAAGTGGCAATTGATTGCCGCATCGGGCGAACAGGTGGATATTGCCTGGACGGGATGGCTGGTCTCATTCACCGAGGAAGTGAATAAAGGCGCATACTTGGCGCTGGACGATCTGATTGGGAAATACGGAAAAGATATCCTGGGGGAGGTGCCCGAGTACGTTCTCGATCTTGGCAAGGTGGGCGGCCGGACATACTCCGTGCCAAGTTATAAGGACATGGTCGATCTGAAAATCGGCATGAGAACCCATAAAGAGCTTGCGGAAAAGTACTGGGATTATGAGAAGGCGGAGAAAGTATTTTTCTCGCGGGAAGACCGCGTGCTTCGAGAGGAAGATTACGACATCCTCGAAGGGTATATGGCCAGGCTGAAGGAAGCCGGTGAATTGCGCAAAGGGATCAGCGATGTGAATTTATACTCCATGGTTTTAGGCATTAATCTTGGAGGACAATTCTCCGTATTGCATGAAGATGAAACATATACGGTAAACATACGGCAGGAAACTCCGGGTGCGAAGCTGTATTTTGACAAGATGGCGGATTGGTTTGCCAAAGGGTATGTCCGCGAGGATGTGCTCAGCAATAAGAACAGACGGCAGGACGAAGGCAGGGTAGATGGCTACACGCTATGGTTCCAGACCAACTTCAAAGGGCAGTCCGAGAAGGAAACCGCAGTGGCGGGCTTCCCTATCGAAGTGATTCCCGTGGAGAAGGATTGGCGGATCAGCACGTTGAACGCGAGCTCGGCTACGGTTATCCCGAGAACGGCGAAGCATCCGGAGCGGGCGATGATGCTGATCAACCTGATGAACACGGAGCGGGGCAAGGACCTGATGAATTTGCTCGTTCATGGAATCGAAGGTGTCCATTATAACAAAATTGGGGAGAACCGTATTGAACTGTTGAGGGGAGGGGACGGGGCTGTCAATTACCGCCTTGACCGGTTTATCCCGGGGAACATGCTGATTACGTACGACACGACTTCGGATCTCGAAGGCTTCAGCAGCTACATCAAGAATGAAGTCAACGGCACCGCCATCGTTCATCCGCTCGTCGGCATGAAGGTGGACACCGGCAAGATCAGCACGGAGCTCGCTCAGGTCAACGCGATCTACTCGGAATACAGCGGACTGGCACTCGGCGCGTTGCCGAATCACGAGGTGCTCTATAAGGAAATGATCAACAAGATGTATGCGTCCGGGGCGGAGAAAGTGAAGCGGGAGCTGCAACGGCAAGTGGATGAATATTTGAAATCCAAGGGCATTGCCGTTCCGGCCCGATAAACGGATAGAGCCTTCCAAGAAGATAGCCGGTGAGAGCCGGCTGTCTCTTTATCGGGGAGGAACGATCAGAAGGAGAGAATCACATGCAAAGACACGAAACGACGACGGCTCGAATTCCAGCCTCCGGCGTGCGCCGGTGGACAAACCGGGGCAAGCATATCGCCAGGGATAACAGGCTGCTGTTCCTGCTCGCTTTGCCGGCGCTCCTCTATTTTTTCATTTTTAACTATCTCCCCATGTTTGGCGTCATTCTGGCCTTCAAGGATTATAAATACCATCTTGGCATTCTGGGGAGCGAGTGGATTGGTCTAAAGAATTTCGAATTTTTCATGACTTCCCTTGACGCATGGAGAATTACACGAAATACGGTTGGCTACAGCGTTCTCTTTATTATTGTTGGAACCACGGCGCAGCTCTTGATCTCCCTCTTGTTGTTTGAAATTCGCAACCGCTTTGCGATGAAGTATTATCAGACGACAATGATTTTTCCTACATTCGTATCCTGGGTGCTTGTCGGATATATTAGTTATTCGCTGTTCAATCCGAGTCTGGGGATATTGAATCAAGTCATTACCTTCTTTGGAATGGAGAAAATCAATTGGTATGCGAGCCCCGGGGTATGGCCGTTCATTCTGACGTTCGCGAACCTGTGGAAGGGGGTCGGACTGGGGAGTGTCATCTACTATGCCGCTTTAATGGGCGTTGACCAGGAAATGTACGAGGCTGCCAAGATCGACGGCGCCAATCGTTGGCAGCAGATGCTGCGTATCTCTTTGCCTGCCCTCACTCCCATCATCACCATTTTGACCATCCTGGCCATCGGCGATATTTTGGGCGGGGATTTCGGGTTGTTCTATCAAATCCCGCGGGATGTCGGCATGCTGTACTCGACGACAGATATTGTCGAAACGTACGTATTCCGTGGACTTCGGAACGGAAACATCGGGATGACAGCTGCGGTTGGATTGCTTCAGTCAGCCGTCGGGCTCGTTCTTATTATCTCAGCCAACACGCTGGTGCGAATGATCAACAAAGAGAATGCGTTGTTCTAAGGAGGCCACTCGCTTGCAATCCAATAAAGCGGTCATTGCGTTTCATATCTTCTTTATTTTGTTTTCCCTGCTGTTCGTGCTCCCGTTCCTGTTGATCATCGCGATTTCCCTGTCCAACGAGGAAGACATTATGAGGCTCGGCTACCGCTTGATCCCGGAGCACTTTGACTTTACCGCTTACCGCATCGTGTTTGAAAATCCGGATCAAATTTTAAACTCTTATATGATTACCGGGGCACAGGCGTTCCTCGGCACATTTCTGAGCGTGCTGGTGATGTCCATGTGCGCGTATCCTTTATCACGGACAGCGTTCCGGTGGAGATCGCCGATTTCGTTTTACATTTTTTTTACGATGTTGTTCAGCGGCGGCTTGATTCCTTCCTACATCTTGATCACGCAATATTTGCATATGGGCAATACGTTCTGGGTGTATGTCATACCCGGGCTGGCGAGCGCCTTTCATATCATTATTTTCCGGACGTTCTTCCAAGGCCTGCCTTATGAAATCGTCGAATCCGCCAAGATGGACGGCGCGAATGAGTTTCGCATTTATTGGCAGCTCATCCTGCCGCTGTCAAAGCCGGTGCTCGCTACATTGTCCTTGCTCGGCGTATTGGGCCGGTGGAACGAATGGTTTCGGGCGCTGGTATATATCCGGGACGAGGAGCTGTATACGCTTCAGTATTTGCTGCAGCGTATCTTGATGCAAGCGGAATTCATTGAACAGATGGCGGATGTCATGCCGGCGGGATACGGGGAAAACTTCAAGATTCCAACGGAAACAGTTCGCTTCGCCATGGCGATTGTGGCGGCGGGACCGCTGCTGTTCGTCTTTCCCTTCTTCCAGAAATACTTTGTAAAAGGGCTGACGATCGGCAGTGTGAAAGGATAAGTTTCATTCCATGATGAAATGGAGGAGAATGATTTGCTGAAGAAGGTTTCCATGTTGGTGGCCGCAGCGATGCTTGCCGGTGTATGCCTCATTGGGCAAGGAATGGTAAAACCGTACGTCTCGTATGCGTCAGGAGGAAAAATCGCGCTGACAACGGCCATGGTGGTGAACGAGGGCGGGAACGGCGACGCCGGAATGCTCGTCGATGAGCAGACGGCGGCTGGTGATCCGAAGAACGGCGCCGGAGGCAATCCGACCACGAAGTGGTTCCCCGGCTGGAATTCCAGCTCTTACCCGGCAAGCGCCTATATTGACCTGGGACAGCCGTATGACATTACGGATATTTATCTGTATGACGCCAACGGCATCAATAACTTCATTGTCGAAGCCGGCAGTCCGGACGTTTGGACGCATCTGTTCACCGATGAGCTGAAGCAATACAATAGCTGGAAGGCTCATCCCGTGTCGGTGCAGACACGGTATATCCGGGTGACGATGACAGGCGCCACCGCGAATGTGGCCGAGATCGTGCTGTATGGCAACCCGGCCGGTGGAGCGGGAGATACCATAGCGCCGGCGGATATCGCGGACCTGTCCGCCGTGCCGCTGACAGCCGGCTCTGTTGCGCTGAGCTGGACGGCGCCGGGCGATGACGGGACGTCCGGGACCGCTGATGCGTACGACGTCCGCTACAGTACCTCGGCGATTACGTCTGCCAACTGGACGTTGGCGCTGCAGGCCGTTGGAGAACCGGCTCCGCAGGCAGCGGGTAGCGCGGAGAGCTTCGCCGTGACGGGCCTGCTTCCCAACACGACATATTATTTCGCTGTAAAGACGAAGGACGAAGCAGGGAACGAATCGGGCTTGTCCAACGTGGTGTCCGCCTCGACGGCATCCAGCCCGGTTTCCGCCAAGCTCAGTCTGGCGGGCGCCACGATTATCGACATGATCGGCACAGGCAGCGCCTCAGCGCTGTTCGACGAGCAGTCGGCGGCGGGCGATCCGCGGGCCGGTTCGGGCGGCAGTCCGGCAACGCCATGGGCTCCAGGTTATACCAGCTGGTTCTATCCCGCCGATGCGGTTATCGATCTCGGTGTCGGCCATGTCATTACGGATATCTACTTGTACGATGCGAACAACTCCGGCAGCTTCAAGGTCGAGAGCTGGGAGAACGGCCAATGGACCGAGCTGTTCACCGATAACATGGGGAGCTATAATGCTTGGAAGCGGCATACCGTCAATACGCAAACCCGGTATTTGCGGGTTACTATGATCACCGCAGGCGCAATCGCGAAGGAAATGGTCGTTTATGGATACGCACTTGGCACGCCGATTGTGCCGAATCCGGTGCCGCATGTGCCAACGGTAACGATGGATAAGCTGATCGGCATCAACGCATTCGTTGACGACCCGTTGGACAAAATGCAGGTCGCCGGTACGGTTCGGGAGTACCACAACTGGATCTGGGACGCGGGCGGCGGTCCGGCTTATCCCGATACAGATCACAAGTTTAATCCGAGTTATGCGGGCGGCGGATGGAACTTCGACGCTTACTACGACACGCTGAACGACGCGGAGATCGACGTTTTTCCCGCTCTGAAGGAGAACGTGTATTGGATCAGCAATGGAGCATTTCATAGAGAGGGCAAGCCGGTGTTCGCGGGCGAAGATCCTGAGGACCCGCTCTCCTACGCAGAACGTGGGGACTATATGTATCAATTCGCGGCCCGATATGGCAGCACGGGGGTGCCGGCCTCCAATCTTAAGTTAGCTTCCGGCCAGCAGCCGCTGACGGGACTTGGGCTTATCGAATATTTCGAGAACTGGAATGAGCAGGACAAGACGTGGGAAGGAAGAAGCGGGTACTTCAAGCCCTTCGAATACGCTGCGATGGCGAGCGCTTCGTACGATGGCCATATGGGCGCGCTCAGCGGCACGCACGGACTGAAGAATGCTGATCCCAACGCCAAGATGGTGATGGGCGGTCTTGCCGGCATTGATCTCGATTATATCCGGGGCATTAAGCTCTGGTCCGATCTGAACCGCGGCGGGGATGTGCCGTTTGACGTCATCAATGTGCACACATATGCGCGGGGCAGCAACGGCGGTATCAGTCCTGAGCAGTTCAATTTGAAGGGAAGGCTCGCGGAGCTTGTCGATTACCGGAACCGGTATATGCCGGGCAAGGAGGTATGGCTCTCCGAATTCGGCTATGATACGAATCCCGGCTCTCCGCAGCGCGCTCCAGCGATTGGATCATTCTCTGCCGAAGAGGTGCAGGGTCAGTGGCTGGTCCGCTCCTTCCTTGAGATCGCCGCGGCCGGCGTTGACCGCGCGACGATGTACATGCTGCGCGACGTTGACGGCGAATTGGCAACGCAATATTCATCCTCCGGCCTGGTCACGAAATACGGTGAATGGACGCCAAAGACGTCGTGGTATTACGTCTATACGCTAAAAAATGCGCTCTCCGGCATGACGTTCCTCGGCGAGCAAGCGTCTGGCAACGCCAACGTAAAGGTGTATAAATTCAAGAATGCTGCAGGCGGCGGCGCGTATGTTGTATGGGCGCCAACCAGCAGCCAGACCACCGTGAACAACTATGAGCTGACACTGCAGGGCAGGCCGGGGAATGCAACGAAGATCGAGATGGCGGACGGGGATACGGACGGCGTCTCCTCGGCGCTGACCATCTCCGGCGGCAAGGTAAGCGTGAACGTCAGCGAACGGCCGATCTTTATCCAAGTCGATTCGATTCAATAAAGAGCCAGCGCAATCGGCGCCTGTTGTCATTGGCGTAGAACATAAACCAAACTGCCGGAAATCGGCGGTTTGGTTTTTTTCATGGATTGACAAGAATAAAGCTTTTTGTTGCTCGAATGCAGGATATTTTGAGACTTGTGCCCTACCCTACGATCCTGAAATCCCGCTGATTTATATGGCCGAACAGCCGATCCAGCTTCTGGAGGATTCTCGTCCTTCGGAACCGATCTTCCCTTATTTTTGGGATTGAAGATAAGTATACTGCCTAGATAGAATCCAGAGCTTCTGTCTCCCGGACTATTTTGCCGGACCGGTCAATATAAGTCCAAACTCCGTTTTTCTGGACAATGGCCAGGCCCCCGCGGAATTCAGATAAGGTAGAATAGTCATACTGGGGTTCGATCACCCAGTTGCCGTCTTGATTTATAAATCCGTACCGGCCGTTTTGTTCTGCGAAGGAGAGACCCTCCTTGAAGGAGGTGGCAAAAGCCATAGTAATAGGAAGCTTGATTTCTCCGTTGGGAAGGATAAAACCGTATTTTCCATCCTGGCGAACCAGAGCAAGACCATTCGAGAAGGACTCGGCAAATTCAAATTGCGTCGGGATAACCACCCGGCCTTCCAGATCGATGAAGCCAAATCCGCCTGTATCTTTTACACTTGCAAGACATTCTTGGAAGCTGGCTGCATCCTCATATTGGAATGGAATTTTCATACTGCCGTCTTTAGCAATAAACCCCCATTTCCCTTCCTTCTTTACGGCAGCCATACCTAGTGAAAAGTAGGTGCCCTTTTCGTACACCGGTGGTACGATCCATTCCCCGTTTACATTGATATATCCGCTTTTTCCACTAAAGAGTTCTACCAAAGCCATGCCCTCATAAAAATCTTGCAGCAAGGCTGCTTCTTTGGTGACTTGATTCAGTACCTGCTCTCCTTTGGTATTCATGTAAGTCATCCATATTCCCGTCGAAAGAATAGCCATTCCGTTATGGAAGGGCCCTACATTTTCCTTATTTCCATCTCGCTCCACAACTATGTCCCCACGGACATTGATAAGCTGCAGCTTATTATTGATATACACAGTTGCCAACTCATCGGAAAAATCGGTTGCATAATCATACTTGGGAGGAATAACAGTAGTTCCGTCAGCTTGAAAATACCCCCATTTTCCGTCTTGGCGAAACCGGAACAGGTTCTTCGTTTGCTCTGATGCGACAGGCTGGCTGCACCCAACCGCTATCTCAGCGGGAGTAGGCGCAGCAGTTGGAGTCTGTACAGCGGTTCCGTTAGCGGTTGTTACCACTGAGGGAGAAGGAGTCTGCTCCTTGGTATTTGCGGCTACGTCCGGTTCACTAGAATTGCACCCGTTCAACATGGTGAACAGGAGAAATAGCAAGGGAATGACTGGAATGAATTTCAACATGACCCTTCCTTTTTGGATGTAATAGGAGAAGCCAAGCAATCCTTTTCGAATTGTCGTAGCTAGATTATTAGTTTTTTGATCCACTGTACCCGATAAACTAATTAAAGACGTAGAAATTTTTACCAAAGGCATTGGCAATTTTGCTTGGATAAACAATCATTGGGTCATTTCCGGAAAAATAATATTTCCCACCAGAACTATTGTTTGGAGACCAATTCACATTAGCCATCATAACGGTATATGGATCAGACTGCAAGTAACCCCGCGACCCTGTTCTCAAAGGATTACACCATTTTGCGGGGGCAACACCCTTCCTGCTAAACAATGGGGAGTACAGCGGCGCAATCGGCGCGCTGTTGTCGCTGGGGTAGAATAAAAACCAAACTGCCGGAAATCGGATGGTTTGGTTTTTTTCATGGATTGACAAGAGTAAAGCTTGTGGTATCATATTTTTATTATCGTAAAAATTACGGATTAACCCTGTATACATCTTCCATAAAGTGAAAATGGTCATTGACACCAATTGACAACTTAAATATGATAATGATAATCAATATCAATTACTGTTTTTTCAGAATAACTATAATCCGGCAAAGGAGAGATGGAATGAACAAAAGAAGCTGCAGCAAGGCACGGAGAGCTGGTGGGTGAAATAGGAACGGGATGAAGCCAAAAAAGAAGAAGGAATACAGAAAATATGGAGGTCTTCATATGAATAAGAAGCTGTCTGTCAAAGATTTAATCAACGTGGGCATTTTTACAGCAATCTATTTCGTTTTATTTTTCGCCACGGGAATGGTTGGTTATATCCCGATTATGATGGTGTTTATCCCTTTGTTGTGCCCGATTGTAACGGGTATTCCCTTCATGCTGTTCCTGACGAGAGTGAAGACGTTCGGCATGGTCACGATTATGGCGACATTGTTGGGACTGTTCATGTTTGTAATGGGACATCCATGGCCTGCGTTGGTTCTTGGCCCCGTATGCGGGTTCCTGGCTGATGTGATTTTGAAGTTGGGACGGTACAGCGGCTGGAAAACTTCTGTTGCGGGCTATGTGGTATTCAGCCAATGGATTGTCGGCTCTCTCCTGGCATTGTTTTTTATGCGGGATAGTTATTTCGCCGAAATCCGCGCAGGGTATGGCGATGCGTATACGGATGCACTGCTCCGCTTCACGCCACCCTGGGTCTTTCCCGTCATGATCATCCTGATTGCCATCGGAGCGATCATCGGAGCGTATCTGGGGAAATCAGCCTTGAAAAAGCACTTTAAGCGTGCAGGCATTGCCGTATGAGCCGTGTGCTGATGGCCGGATCGGCAGCTGACAGGCTGCGGCTGGACCCCAGAACCAAACTGCTGATCCTGATTGTGCTGAATATTGTCATGATGGGCGGAGGAATCGCAGGCCCCGCGATGATCGTCCGGCCGGCTTTGGCGCTGATCCCTTTTTTGCTTCTTTTCTCAGGGGGCCGCGTCAAGGCAGCGGTCATTTGCCTGGTTTTGTTTGCTTTTGCCTCCTTCGGCGAAAGCTATCTGGTTCCCCGGACAGAAGGATTGGCCAACCTGCTCACGGTTATTGCTTCGGGTTTGATCTCCCGGTTTCTGCCCGGACTTGTGATGGGATATTATGTGGTGACAACCACAACCGTCAGCGAGTTTACGGCATCTATGGAACGGATGCGCGTTACTCCCAAAATCGTCATTCCGCTTTCTGTCATGTTCCGTTTTTTCCCGACGGTTATGGAGGAGGCAAGCGCCATATCCGATTCCATGCGAATGCGCGGGCTTGGCGGCATGGCCATATTGAAGAAGCCGGTTCTGGCGTTGGAATACCGGCTGGTTCCGCTGATGGTCTGTGTGGTCAAGATCGGCGAGGAGCTTTCCGCTGCTGCCTTGACCCGGGGGCTGAGCAGCTCCATGAAACGCACCAATATTTGCAGGATCGGCTTCGGATGGCTGGATGCCGTTTTGGCGTTCGTTGCCATTGCTGCAGCCGCCGTCATGATTGTTTTATAGGAACGAGGGATAGCGCGTGATTGAATTCAGGAATGTTTCATTTTCATATGCTGCCGGAGAAGAACAGAATAATTTAGCGGATATTAACCTGACCATTGGCAAAGGGGAGGTAATCCTGCTGTGCGGAGAATCCGGCTGCGGGAAAACCACTCTCACCCGGTTGGTGAATGGGCTGATTCCCCATTATTATGAAGGCCAGCTGGAGGGGCAGGTGCTCATCGGCGGCAAAGACATTTCCCGGCTGCCCTTGCATGAAACCGCAAGTCTGGTAGGATCGGTGTTCCAGAATCCCCGCTCCCAGTTCTTTAATGTGGAAACGGAAAGCGAGCTGGCCTTCGGTGCGGAAAATATGGGGCTTCCGGCTGAAGAAATCAAGCGAAGAATCCGGGAAACCGTCAGGGAATACCGGATCGGGCATTTGATGGGAAGAAGCATCTTCCACCTCTCGGGGGGCGAAAAGCAAAAAATCGCCTGTGCCTCCATTTCCGTATGCGATCCGCCGGTAATTGTTTTGGATGAGCCCACCTCCAATCTGGACGCCCAGGCCATTGAGGATGTCCGGCAAGCCATCGGCCTCTGGAAGCGCCGTGGCAAGACGGTTATTGTGGCGGAGCACCGGCTGTATTTTCTGCGTGAGCTGATGGACCGGGCCATTTACATGAAGCAAGGGCGGATTGAGCGCATATTCAGTGCAAGGGAGCTTAGAGCGCTTCCTCCTCACGAGCTTGATTCCATGGGGCTGCGCCCTATATCGCTTCAGCAGCTGCCGAAAATCCGTTCCGCCCCCCGTGAGCAAGAGCGCGAGCTGGTGATGAAGAGTTTCTACCTGTGCCGCAGCAAAGCCTCGGCGCCTGCCCTGGAGATTGACCGCTTGCAGGTGCCGGAAGGGGGAATTATCGCGGTCATCGGACATAACGGAGCAGGGAAATCCACCTTCGCCCGCTGCCTCTGCGGCCTGGAGCGGAAGGGGCGGGGCGAGGTCCACTTCCGTTCTTTTCATTTCGGGAACAAGCACCGGGTAAAAAAATGCTATATGGTGATGCAGGATGTGAACCACCAGCTGTTCACCGAGAGTGTGCTGGATGAGGTGCTGCTCGGCATGGAGGAGGAGGACGACAACCGGGCAGCCGACATCCTGGACGGGTTGGATTTGCTGCAGCAGAAGGAGAGGCATCCTATGTCTCTGTCCGGAGGGCAAAAGCAGCGGGTAGCCATTGCCAGCGCCATCGCCAGCAAACGGGATATCCTCGTGTTCGACGAGCCCACCAGCGGCCTGGACCTCCGGCATATGAAGGAGGTTGCCGCAAGCCTGAAGCAATTGGCGGCGCAAGGCAACACCTTATTTGTGATCACCCATGATCCCGAATTCATTCTTTCCTGCTGCACCCATTTTCTCCAATTGGAAAAAGGCAAGGTGATTGCCAACGCTCCCCTTGATTCCGCCGGCGCAGACAATATGGTCCGGTTTTTTCTCGATACCGCCAAGGCAGGGAGCGGCCAGGAGGGATTGGAGGAGGATGAAGTATCGGACTGCATGAGTCTATCCATTTAGGGGAGAATGTTTCCCTGATCAGCCGGAGCACCGAGGGTTCCGTATATCTGCTGCAGGATGCCACGGGGGAGGGCAGGATGACCCATTATGAGGTTTTTCCCGGTGTGCACCTGCTGTACCACGATTTCCGCATGGACCGCTGCTATTCCCATTTTAAGCCAATCGCGCCTGTTTTCTGCATTGATCATTGCCGGGACGGGCGGCTGGAATGGGAGATGAGCGACGGCAGCAGCTTCTTTATGGGAGCGGGGGATATGCAGCTCAACTCCCGCGCCCGGCATGGGGGCATGTTTCAATTGCCCTTGGGCTATTACCGGGGAATCACCGTTTCGATTTTTACGGCAGAGGCGTCCGGGCCTTTGTCCAATGTGCTGGATGGCTTCAACGTGGATATCCATGCCTTGCGGGCGAAATTTTGTCGCAGCATCCGGCCTTTTGTCATACGCGCCAGACTTCATATTGAGCATATCTTCGCCGAGCTGTACGCGGTGCCGGAGGAAATCAGAGGACCGTTCCTCAAGATTAAGGTATTGGAGCTGCTGCTTTTTTTGAGCGCCATGGAGGTTCCTCCTCATGCGGAGGAATATGTCTATTTTGGCAAGGAGCAGGTAGAAAAGACCAAGGCCATTATGGCCTTGATCACCTCCGCCCCGGAGAAGCACTACACGCTGGAAGAGCTGTCCGCCCGTTTTCAGTTCCCGGTGGCCTCCATGACCAAATGTTTTAAAGGCGTATACGGAACCCCTATCTATGCTTACATGAAGACGTATCGGATCAATGCGGCGGCAATGAAGCTCCGCAAGACAAAGGACAGCATTACAGCCATTGCTCTTCAGACCGGTTACGAGAATGCCGGCAAGTTTTCCGCTGCTTTCAAATCCGTGCTGGGGCAAACGCCGTCGGATTACCGCAAATCGGTTAGTCAAATGGATTAGCCGGTCCGTTTTTGGAGCGGTGGTTTTGCCGGGGGCATCCTATAATAAAGGTGGTTTGCGCCGGACAAATCACCTTTATTTTTTTTGGAGGGAAGAGGAAATGAAGAACCGTGGAACCTTTCGCACCATTTATGATTTTGCCCAGGAATGCAGAGGGGTAATGTTGGCCTCTGTGTTATGCGCCATCATTAGCGTGGCCGGGGGATTGGTCCCTTATTGGGGGATATACCGGATTATACTGCTCTTCATGGAAGGAAAAGCTACAGAGGCGGCTGTCTGGATGTGGGCGGGAGTCTGCATAGCCGGCTATTTCGTCAAGCTGCTTTTCTACGGCATTTCTACCACCTTATCGCATCGTTCCGCTTATCAAATTCTGGAAAGCCTGCGTCTGGCCATGACGCGGCGGCTGATGGAAGCCCCTCTTGGCCATGTTCTGGGCAACACAGCCGGGAAGCTGAAGAATATTATTGTGGACCGGGTGGAAACCATTGAGCTGCCGTTGGCCCATTTGATCCCGGAGGGCATTTCCAACCTGCTGCTGCCGCTTTCGGTGTTTGCCTATATGCTGGTCCTGGATTGGCGCCTTGCTCTTGCTTCCTTGATCTGCATTCCTTTGGGCGCAATGGTCTATGCGGTGATGATGCGGAATTTCAACAGCCAATACGCTGCATACATGGAGGCGGGCAACCAAGTGAACAGCGTCATGGTGGAATATGTGGAGGGAATAGAGGTCATCAAGGCCTTTAACCAATCCTCCAGCTCATACGAAAAATTTTCGGCAGCGATCCATTCCTTTAAGGATTTTACCCTGGCATGGTTTCATAGCACTTGGAAGCTGATGAATCTCGGGGGAGCTATTCTGCCGTCCACTCTGCTGGGGATTCTGCCCGCCGGCATGTTCCTGTATCTGAATGGCAGCTTGACCCCTGCGGAGCTGGCCATGAGCATCATTCTTTCCATGAGCATCATCGCTCCCGTAAGCTGGTTTACAGTGGCGGTGAACGATTGGAAATCCATTCAATACGCGATAAATGACGCCAGTGAACTGCTGGCCATGCCTGTGCTGCCGGATGCTTCCAAGCCTGCCAATCCGGTTGGTTATGATGTTCAGCTCCAAAATGTTCGCTTCCGCTATCATGATAAAGGAGGCGACGTGCTCCATTCCATCAATCTGGAGCTTCCCGCCAATAGCTTTACCGCCCTGGTGGGCCCGTCAGGCAGCGGCAAATCTACAGTGGCCCGGCTGATCGCCCGGTTCTGGGATGTTGCCGGGGGAGAGATTCTCATCGGAGGCGTCAATATCCGCGATATTCCCCTAAAGCAGCTTTCCGGGATGATCAGCTATGTGGCCCAGGACAATTTCCTGTTTGATTGCTCCCTGTTGGAAAATATCCGCTTGGGCAAACCAACCGCCTCCGATGAAGAGGTATATGCTGCCGCCCGCGCCGCCCGGTGCGAGGAATTTATCTCCCGGCTGGAGCAGGGCTGGAATACCCTGGCAGGGGAAGCGGGAAGCAGGCTGTCCGGCGGGGAACGGCAACGGATCGCCATTGCCAGAGCTATTCTGAAGAACGCTCCGGTTGTCATTTTGGATGAGGCCACCGCCTTCACCGATCCGGAAAATGAGGAGCAGCTGCAAAAATCCATCGCTGCCTTGACCAAGGGCAAAACCTTGCTGGTCATTGCCCACCGGCTGTCCACCATCAAGGACGCGGATCAGATCGTGCTGTTGGATCAGGGGAGAATTGCGGCCAAAGGAACCCAGGCGGAGTTGCTGGCGGAAAGCCCGCTTTATCGCGATATGTGGAACGCTCATGTGGGAGCCAAGGCATGGGCCGCCTCCAGCCGGAAAGAAGGAGGGATAGTCCGTGCTTAATATCATGAGGCGTATCCTGCATTGGACCGGGCCTTATAGAAGCAGATTGTATTGGGGCTTTTTATGGTCCTTTTTGCAGGCGATGTTTACTGCTATGCCGATTATGGGAGCCGCTTATGCCCTTAACCTGATTCTGGAGGATCAGGCGGGGCAGGGGAGGCTCACCTCTGTGTGGGCGCTGTATATGCTTCTTTTTATGATTGTCATGATCGCGGGCCGGTTTCTGTTTTCGTATTTGCGGGCGGTCAGCCAGGAGAGCATTGGCCATGAAGTGACGGCAGAGGAGCGGATCAAAATCGGCGATATTCTAAAAAGAGTATCCCTTGGCTTTTTTGACCGCAACCAAACCGGCGGCCTGCTGGGGGCAGTAACCACGGATATGGCCTTTGTGGAAATGTTTGCCATGAAAATGATCGATAATGTGATCGGCGGATATATTGGCGCAGCCGTTATGATACTTTGCCTCTCATTCTACAGCTGGCAAGCGGCGGCCATTGCTTTGCTGGGACTTGTTTTGTCCGCATTGGCCTTGCGGCTAATGGGGCATTACAGCCGCCGAAACGCTCCCGTTCACCAAAAAGCGCAAAATGACATCATCGCGGCTACCTTGGAATACATCCGGGGAATACCGGTTGTCAAGGCGTATGGGCAGGAGGGCGCGGCCATCGAAGGCATCCGCAAGGCTTACCGGGAGCGCCGCCGCATCAATGTGAAGATTGAGCTGGGATACGTTCCCGCCAATTGCCTGCACCTGATGGCGCTGAAGGCATCCTCCGTGTTCATTGCCGCGGCGCCTGCCATTCTGGTTTTGCGCGAGGATTTATCCGTTTCCGTTTTTTTGATGCTGGCTATGTTTTCATTTGTCATCTTCGGGCAGGTGGAGCAAATCAACAATGCCACCCATGTGATCCAGGTGATTGGCCCGATATTGGACAAGCTGGACGGGATCAAGGAAACCGAATTTATGGATGAGCATGGAACGGATAAAAAGCTGGACCGCTTTGATATTGAGTTCAAGGACGTCACCTTTGCTTATGATACGCGGCGGGTCTTGGACGGAGTCAGCTTCACCATTCCGCAGCAGACCACCACAGCCATTGTCGGTCCTTCCGGCTCCGGCAAAACCACCATCTGCAATCTGATAGCCCGGTTTTATGATGTGGATTCGGGCAGCATTGCCATTGGCGGAACAGATATCCGCCAGCTTACCGGTGACAGCCTGCTCGCGAACATCAGTATGGTATTCCAGAATGTGTATCTTTTTCATGACACGATTCTGAATAATATCAAGTTTGGACGTCCCGATGCCGGGATCGAGGAGATTATGGAAGCGGCCAAGCAGGCGCGCTGCCATGAATTTATTGCGGCGCTGCCGGATGGGTACAACACGGTTGTCGGGGAAGGCGGCTCCTCCTTGTCGGGCGGGGAGAAGCAGCGGATTTCCATTGCCAGAGCGCTGCTCAAAAAAGCGCCGATCATCATTCTGGATGAGGCTACCGCCAGCGTGGACCCGGAGAATGAGCATCATGTGCAGGAAGCCATCAGTGCCTTGACCCGGGGCAAAACGATTATCGTCATCGCCCACCGGCTGGCCACCATCGAAAACGCCGATCAGATCATCGTGCTGGACAATGGCCGCATCGCCCAAAGAGGCACCCATGAGCAGTTAATCCGGAAAGAAGGAATCTATGGCCATTTCATCTCGATCCGGGAGCAGGCAGAGGGATGGAAGCTTTATCGTGAACAGGAACCGGAACATAATCGTTTTTCCAATTCCCCAGATGCGGTATAATGTGAGCATGAAGAAGCCGCTTGTGCTCATATAAAGGATAGGATGTGCTTCCATGGAGCAACCGATCTGGTTCAGCGCCCAATTGCTGTTTCAATCCGAGGTGGCAAGGAATTCAGCGGAATACGACACAGAGACCTATGAGGAATCCATTGTTTTAATTAAGGCTGTGAATAAAGAAGAGGCTTATCAGATTGCTGCTGTCAATGGAAAAAACGAGGAATCAAGCTACATGAATATATATAACGAGGAGGTGCATTGGAGGTTTATAAAAGTGGTTGATCTCTTTGAACTGACGGAAGAGACGATAGATTCCGGAACGGAGGTGTTTTCCCGGTATATTCTGGCCCCCTCCGGAACTCAGCCAAAAGAGATTTTGCACAGATATTACCAAGAGGAATAGGATCAGGTAAACGGGGTTCCCATGAAGATACCAGATGAATAAAGAAGCAGTAAGAATAATAGCTGAACGAAACAGACCGTCCGCAGTCGGTCTGTTTTTTGTGTTTGCCCAGAAGTTGGAAGGATTTAAGGCTCTACGCCAAAATCAGTGCTTGACGCCGCGGACGGATGGTTGTTAGCCGTGCGACCATGCCCTGGTCTGAAGCTAACGGCAGGGAGAGCCCTTATTTCGGCAAAAACACTGCTTCCGAACCTCTAACGGCGGCCACAGCCGCTATTGGGGCCGATTACTCCGCTGCAGACCCTTTTTTAGCCCAATAAGGGCTCCTGCTTCCGTTAGATTTGGCAGCCCCCCGTTTTAGGGCAAATAGAGGCTCTCACCGCCGTTAGAAAGAAAAGGTAAACCCTCCGTCAAGCACTGATTTTTATTTTGGGCCAGATTTAAACAAATAAATAAAAGTTTTAATCTTTTTTAGGGGATATGTATCAAATTTATATAAAAATATGTTCTGTAAAATTCCGGAAAGGAATAAGTATGAATCAGCAGCGTAAAAGGTGCACATTTTGCGGCTGCCGCATGGGTGGGAACGACTCGCCCTATGCACACGTGAATCAGAAAATCGGATTGAAAGGCAGGAATGTCCATTGAAAAAGTGGTTAGTCATGATGTTATCGGCAAGTTTGGTTTTTCTCAGCATCGGGGTCCAATCCGCAAGTGCCGCCCCGATTGTAGTAGACAGCACAATTCTGGTGAAGGCCGGCACTACCTTTGACGGCAAGGGCCAAACGTATGTGGCCAATCCCAGCACCTTAGGGGACGGCAGCCAGGCTGAAAACCAAAAACCCATTTTTCGTCTGGAAAATAACGCAACCCTGAAGAATGTCAATATTGGCGCGCCGGGCGCCGATGGCGTCCATGTATATGGAAACGCCACTATCTCCAACGTTACGTGGCTGGACGTAGGGGAGGATGCCCTTACGCTGAAATCCTCCGGCACGGTCAACATTACAGGCGGTGGAGCATATAAGGCCTATGACAAGGTATTCCAGATGAATGCGTCCGGCACCATTAACATTAAGAACTTCAAGGCAAACGATATCGGCAAGCTGGCCCGGCAAAATGGCGGCACTTCCTATACAGTGGTGTTTACGCTGGATAACTCGGATATATCCGATGTGAAGGATTCCATCTTCCGGACGGACAGCAGCTCCAGCTCCGCCAAAATTACCAATACCCGCTACCATAATGTTCCCACCCTGTTCAAGGGCTTTGCCAGCGGCAAAACAAGCCAGTCCGGGAATACCCAATATTAATCCATTGTCTTAAATCCCCCCGCTAACGTCGACAGCCTGTTCTTCGTTCTAAGAAGAGCAGGCTGTTTCGCGTATGAAAATTTCATATACCCAGCTGGAAATTGCGTACTGCTGCGATGAGGAGGTAACCCGATATACATTTTGGGGTTCCAATACAGAAGAGCAAACAAGCCGAATCTGGCTAACGAATCTCTCTCACGCTATTTCGTGAAAACGGGCATGATAAAAAATCTAACGAATCTATATCGCGTTATTCGCCGGTTTGAACGCCTTTCGGCGCACATTCGGACAAATAGCGTTCCTACGATTCGTTAGATTTCAAACAGGCTCACCTATAGGCAAATAGCGATACCTGGATTCGTTAGAGCTTCTCCCATTTTTGAAGCTTTCAAGACAGCCCTTTTCCGGGAGAGATTGCAGCTTGCTGAATATTTATCATCCCATTTGACTTTTCGGACAGCCTCTTTTTGAGTTGCAGGAATGCCCGCGGCGCGCAATTACAGCTTGGCGGTTTCCTGCTTCAGCCATTCTTTATGGGCATCGTCCAGATGGACGGACAACTTGTCATACACTTGTTGGTGATACTCGTTGATCCAGTCCAGCTCGAAGGGGGAGAGGAGGGCCGGGTCAATGGCGTTGCGGTCGATGGGCAGGAAGCATAGGGTTTCAAATCGCAGGAAGGAGCCGAATTCCGTTGTTTCGTCCCGGATGACCAGCAGCGTGTTCTCCGTGCGGATGCCGTGGCGGCCTTCCTTGTACACACCGGGCTCGACAGTGATGGTCATGCCGGGCTCCAGCCGGACGTTCAGCAGCTTTTGATTGAACCGGTGGGGCTCTTCATGAACATTGGAAAAGTATCCCACTCCATGGCCGGTGCCGCATTTGTAATCCAGGCCCTTGTCCCACATGGGCTTTCGGGCCAGCACATCCAGATGGGAGCCGGTAGTGCCGTAGAGGAACTTGGCTGTGGAGAGGGCGATGACGGATTTCAGCACCAGGGTGAAGTCTTTCTTTTGTTCCTCGGTCAAATTGCCTAAAGCCAACGTCCGGGTAATATCTGTGGTGCCGTTCAGGAAGTGGGAGCCTGAATCCAGCAGGTAGAAACCCTCACTCTTCAGGGTATATTGGAAATCCGGGAGCGCTCTGTAATGCATCATGGCGGCATGGTCGCCGTAGGCGGAAATGGTAGAAAAGCTCAGGTCCACGAACAGGGGCAGCTCCTTGCGGAACTCCAGACCCTTCAGGTCTGCGTCAATCTCGGTAACTGCCTGATGCGGAACGGTGTCCTTCAGCCATTTGAACAGCTTTACCAGCGCCACAGCATCCTTGATGTACGAATCCCGGATATTGGGGATTTCCACTTCGTTTTTGATGGCCTTCAACGGCGTGACCAGGCCCTCCGAGAGGATTTTTCGGGCAGATGCAGAGATGGAGCGGTACAGACCGGCATTGGTTTTCTCCGGGTCCAACAGGATGGAATCACCGCTGTCCAGCTTAGCCAGAAATGCGTAAATCTGTCCGTATGCCTGAAGCTGAACGCCATCCTCGGCAAGAAGCTTCCGTTCCGCCTCATCTACCTTGTGGGGATCGACGAAGAGATAAGCCTCGTTTTCTCCAATGACGGCATAAGAGGTCACATAAGGATTGTGGGGGATATCGTTGCCCCGGATATTGAACAGCCAGCAGATTTCATCCAGCACCGGCAGCAGATAAAAGTTGGCGTGGCGGGCTTTCATGGCTTTCCGCACCTCCGCCAGCTTCTCGGTCCGGGTTTTGCCGGCATAAACAGCCTCATGCAGGTACAGCTTGTCCCCGGGAATGGCCGGCCGGTCTTTCCAGACCGCTCCAACCGGGTCCAGATCGGTCCGAATGCTCACCGACTTGTCCGCCAAAAGGGCAGACAGCTTGTTGAAGGCGCTGACGGACAGGCTTCTGCCGTCCACAGCCAGGCAGCCGCCTTGAGGAAGAATCTCCGCCAGCCATTCCTCATGGCCGGGCACGCCAAGCTCGCCCATTTTGAAGAGCCTGATGCCGCTGCCCTCCAGCTGGTTCGCAGCCTGGATAAAGTATCTGCCGTCTGTCCACAGTCCCGCATCCTCCCGGGCAATAACGGCGGTTCCGGCCGAGCCGGTGAAGCCGCTGATCCATTGTCTGCTTTTCCAATACTCCCCTACATATTCGCTCATATGAGCGTCAGCGCTGGGCACCAGACAGGCGTCGATGCCAACCTTCTCCATCCATGTTCTCAATTGACTCAGCTTTTCGCTGGTATTCATGTGCAACGTCTCCTTGAAATTGTCTTAAAAAACATGATCATGCTCTATGAAAAGTATACCAGAAAGTATGAAAAATTCGCTCCGTTACTTTAAAGCGGCATATTATAATTGGTTAAAATCCTTTTTTGCCGTGCGACAAACAACGCTTTTTTGCACCATTCCTGAAAATTCATACAAGTCCGCATAAATTTCATACAGGTGAACACCCGCTTATCCGGGTTATAGTAAGAAGGGGATGAGAAAAAACGATTGGTGCGGATAAAGGAGGAAATGAGTTGGCGGACATGATTAACAAGCCATCTGCGTCGGAGGCGTCCGGCGTGATAGATATTACGGCCTTCGGCGTCCGGCCGGACAGCGGGGAGGACCAGTCCCTGGCGGTGTACCGGGCTATACAGCATTGCCGCTCCATACCGGGAGCCGTTCTGCAATTTCCGCCGGGGCGGTATGATTTCTGGCCGGAGCTGGCCTATGAGGGCTTCTTCTATATTTCCAATCATGACAATGAAGGAAGCCGCCATGTGGCGTTTCCATTGACGGGCATGAAGGACTTCACCTTGGAGGCTGCGGGAGCGGAGTTTATTTTCCACTCGCTTATGATTCCTTTCTGGGTGGAGGGCTCCGAGAATATCCGGCTGTCGGGCTTCCGGGTGGACTGGGAAGTGCCCATGATGGGCCAGGGAACCGTGCTGGCATCGGAGGCGGACTGGTTCGACATTGCTATTGATGAAGGCTACCGCTGTCGGGTGGAGGACGGAAGGGTGGTTTTTCTCGGCGAGGGATGGGACCGGCAGGTCTGGGGGCTGCTGGAATTCGATCCGGTCACTCAAGCGACGGCTTACGGCAGCGCGGACCAATGGAGCTATGACAGCTTCCGTGACTTGAGGGCGGAGGAGCGGTCGCCGGGAGTCATCCGGTATACAGGCAACCGGTCGGCGCGGCGCCCGGCGGACGGGAACAAGATCATCTTCCGCTGCGGGCTGCGGGATCATCCGGCCATCGCTATATCCGACTGTACCAATACGGTAGTGGAGGATGTGACGGTGCATCATGCCCTGGGTATGGGGGTGATCGCCCAGAACAGCAGGGATGTCCGCCTGCACCGGTTTCATGTTACCCTGCGGCCGGGAACCGAACGGGTATTCAGCACAAAGGCGGATGCCACCCACTTTGTGTATTGCAGCGGAACCGTGTCGTTGACCGACTGTCTGCTGGAGTACCAGTTGGATGACCCGTGCAATATTCACGGCATTTATGGCAGCATTGTCCGGCGGTTGGCGCCAGATGCGCTTCTGGTCCGGCTGGTGCATGGGCAGCAGCAGGGCATCGGAATTGCGGAGACGGGAGAGTGTCTCAGCTTTGTCAGCGGGAAGACGCTGCAAGCCTGCGGCTCCCTGAAGCTGGCGTCTGTTGAACGTGTCAACGCGGAGTATATGGTGCTCGTTTTTGCCGGAGAGATTCCGGAGGAGGTTCAGCCGGGGGACGCGGTAGAGAATCTGGAGCGTTCGGCGGATGTGGTGATCCGGGGCTGCACGGTCCGCAGGAACCGGGCCCGGGGGCTGCTTTTGACCACTCCCGGCTCTGTGCTGGTGGAGGACAATGACATCAGCGCCCCCGGTGCGGGCATCAAGATATCCGGCGACGTGAATTTCTGGTTCGAGTCGGGGGCCACACGCCGGGTTGTCATCCGCAACAACCGCTTCGGCGATTGCAATTACGCCTATCCCAGCTGGGGCAAGGCGGTCATCGACATTGACCCCGTGGTTAAAAATCTTGACCCGCAGCACGGATATTACCACGGGGAAATCCTCATTGAGGGCAACCGTTTCCGCACCTTCGACCGGGGGCTGGTGCGGGGACACTCCGTTGCCAGGCTGGTATTCCGGGATAACCGTGCGGAGCCGTCAGGCACCTATCCGTCTCATGGGGGCGAGGTTCAATCCCTGGAGCTGCGGGCCTGCGGCCAGGTGGAGGCGGCGGGCAACTTTTTTGCGGGAGCACCGGGCACGCTGCGGCTGGATGACCGTATCATGATGCTGTCCGGCGAGGAACTGCTGCCGGGGAAGGGCTGAGTGGGCCGCGGAGACACAGGCGTGGAAATTACCTGGGGAGCTCCAAGTATGGCAATGGAATAGCGGGAGCCCTCCTTCCGCTATCTCCTTCCACCCTGCTGCAGAAAGGAATGCCAGGCTGCGCAGATTTTTTACCAAGAAAGGGGTTCGACTGTATGAACGGATGGGCAGACGCCGCAGATTTCGGCTTTCTTCCGGAAGCCACAGGATTAGAAAACGCCAGGGCCCTGCAGGAAGCGCTGGACAGGGGAGGAACCGTATCCGTCACCCGCCCTGGAATATATAAGCTGGCGCGGACAGTGTATATTGGCAGCAACACCACCCTAAGCTTCGGGAACGGGATCAAGGTGCAAAAGGTGGATGAAACCGGTCCGTTCTCCCATGTGCTGCTGAACAAAGGCGCATTGACCCGGACCTGGGATGAGCATATTTCCATCGAAAATCTCCATATCCAAGTAAACGGCATGGATGTCCGGACGTTCCATGACGTGTTTGGCTTGCATGGCCAGCTTGCTCTCTTCTATGCCAGGGACGTGAGGATTCTTGGCTTCCGCTGCATGGATGTAGGGACGGCCCAATATGGCGTCCACATCTGCACCTTTGAGGATTTACTGATACAGGATGTCATTATCAAAGGGAAAAAGGACGGCGTCCATCTCGGACGGGGCAGGAGATTCCGGATCAGCGACGGCAGGTTTGACACCTACGACGATGCTGTAGCCTTGAACGGCCATGACTATGATGTGGGAAATCCGGAGCTGGGGTGGATTGAGGAGGGAACCATCGAGCATTGTTATGATTTGTCCGGGGATGGGGAATCCAAGCCGTGCGTTGGCTATTTCTGCCGCATTCTGGCAGGAGCCTGGACGGATTGGCGGGAAGGCATGGAGGTGCAGAAGTCCGACACGGTGGTATCGGAGGGGCGTCTCTACCGGGTTAAGGCAGATCCCGACGGAAAAAGCTACATATCCATGATCAGGCCGGTTCATGAGAAGGGCACAGTCGTTCTGGACGGCATTCCCTGGACGATGGTGCAGCGCGATCCCGTGTATACAGCGGGAGTCCGGAACATTACCTTCCGCAATATTTATCTGCATAAGGCCAGACCAGCCTTTTCCGTCCATTTTGACAACGACCGGTTCAGCCGCTCTTATTATCCAGGCGCGACCGTTCCCCGGCAGGAGCATCTGGTGTTCGAGCAGGTCCGGGTGCTGCACAGCAGGCCAACCCCGTTTCTCCTGATCAACACGCCGGTGGACATGTTGACGATCCTCCATTCCGCCTTCCGGGACAATGTGATCCGGTTTACCGGCAACAAGGCTATGGAGGATTACCTGCCTACCGCCATCCAATTGACGGGATGTGTTTTTCAACAGAAGGGGCAGATGGTGCTGGTGGAAAATGAGGTGGAGCGCAAGGAAATCCGTTTGCTGACGTCGGCCAGCGTACAGATGGAGGAGGATTTCTCTGCCGTTGTATGCCCGGGGCCGGGAACCATCCGTACTGCTTCCGACTTGAAGGGGCTTCACTGATGCCGCACGGGCATCATCAAGGCGCTTCCCCCAAGGACAAGAGGCTGTCCGAAAACTCTAACGAATCTAGGCATCGCTATTTGACTATAGGTGAGCCTGTTTGAAATCTAACGAATCGTAGGATCGCTATTTGTCCGAATGTGCGCCGAAAGGCGTTCAACCAGGCGAATAAGGCGATATAGATTCGTTAGATTTTTTATCATGCCCGTTTTGGCGAAATAGCGTGAGAGAGATTCGTTAGCCAGATTCGGCTTGTCCCCAGACGTATGCTTCCGCAGTTCGAATCTTCTGAGAAAATATAGAATTTTTGCTGCTTTTACTTTAAACTGAGGAGAATTCCGCTTCATTTTGAAATTGAGAGCCCTATTACAGGTTCCTGATTTTCACAAATCCAATCATTTGGAGGATGCCTCACAAAAATGAGAAAGCCTACATGGTCAACCCTAATGCTGATTATAATTATTGTGCTTTTGTTGAGTCCGGTCATTTATGTACAGGCCAATAAATGGATTTACGCCAACCGGGTAACCCAATATTTGGTGAAGGAAAAGAACTACAGCAAAGCTGAGATTCAATCGGTAAAAGGGGTTTGGGGGGTGAAGCTGCCTGCGTTTTATGTGGTGGTTACGTTCGAGGAAGAGCCAGAGGTAGAATATACTTATTATGCCCATGATAGGGTGCTGCAAATGGGCTATACCCTCAAAAACGGCGGCACTCCAGCGGAAGCGGATGGAGCCGGGCTCCGCTACTACGAGCCCCGCTAAACGGAGAGGAGCATGGACATGCACTTGAGACAGATGGCTACGGCCTTTATTTTTCATGATGATCGCGTGCTGATGATGAAGCGCAGCTCCAACCGGTTGTTTCAGTTTGAATTTTGGAGCGGGATTGGCGGCCATATGGAGCCGGAAGAGATTAACCATCCGCTGGAGGCCTGTCTGAGGGAAATCCGGGAAGAATCCGGATTGGAGCCCCATGATATTGCCGATTTTTCCCTGCGCTACATCCTGCTTCGTTTGAAGGAGGATGAGATCAGGCAGCAATATGTGTATTTCGGGCGGACAAGCCGGAAAGAGTACATAACCTCCGACGAAGGGGAATTGTCCTGGATCAAGCAAGAGGAGCTGCTGAAGCTGCATCTGTCCACCAATAACCGGCTGATGCTGGAGGATTATTTTCAACATCCCGGCAGTACTGACGTGAAGGTCGGTACCATCGCCATCAGTGCGGAAGGGGAGCCTTTTATCCAATGGGCCTTGTTGAAGGACCCGCTGATTTTCTGAGATCATTCATAATAAATGGCGCTGTACGGGAATTCCAGGATCTTCATGCGGTATTCCTTCGGGGTCATGGACATGTACTCGCGGAAAATCTTGCCGAAGTAGCTGGGACTGTCGAAGCCGCATTGCCGCCCGATCTCCTGAATCGGCGTATCTGTCGTCCGAAGCAAAGCAAGGGCTGCTTCCATCCGCCGGTCCCTTAGGTAAGCCAACGGTGAGGTTTGCTCCGACTTCTGAAACAACCGGCACAGGTGATGCTTGTTGACACCGCAATGTGCGGAAAGCATATCCAGTGTCAGGGGCTCTGCGTACCGCTCCCGCATGAATTGCTTGGCCTTCCGGATCAGGCTGCTTGAATTGGCGCTGACCTCCTTGCATTGCTCCCTGCTGGTCCGGACCAGGGTGAGCATCCATTCATAAACCAGAGCGGACAAGGCGTATTTATCCGTAACCTTTTCGTCGGTAATGGCATGCATGAGCTTCCAAAATTGCAGGACAAGGGGAGATTGAGGGTCCCGACGAATCACCTGGCCCTCCTGCTCCGCCACCAAGTCCCAAATCCGGCTGGCCTCGGCGCCCCGCAAATTGAGCCAGATGATTTCCCAGGGCTCCCCGCACGCCTCGTAGTAATACCGGTGTTTGCTGGGGACTTTGACCAGGAACCCGGTGCCTTGGGGCAAGGGGACGGGCGGCTGCTGCTCCAATTCAATAAAGCCTTGGCCGCTTAAGGTATATTGAAAAATCACATGGCCGCAGTCCGGCCTGCTGTCTCCGGAGAAGCTGTATTCCGGACTGGAAACCTTTTGCCACCCTATGGAATCCAGTGTCAAGATCGATGTATCATCATTGCGGAATGCAAAAGAAGCGGGCTTTAGCATGGAAGATCACTCCGGGCTCATAAGATCAATTTTGTTATAGTATAGATCACAACTTTAAGATTGTCATCCCTCTCGCCCAGGGGTAAGATCGGTGTAGACAAAGGAGTGATCTGAGGATGGAAAAGCAGGAATTGAGGATTAAGCTGCTGCCTGACGAATACTGGTGGGGAGGGCGTGCGGCGGACGGGCGCAGGATGCCGTATGGCGCTATGGCGTTGTTCCAGGCGGATTTGGCCGTTAACCATGGCGGCAATCAGGCTTGCCCCCTGCTCCTCTCCAGCAAAGGGAGATATGTATGGAGCGAGGAGCCCTTTGCTTTTCAATTTGGGGATGGGGAGCTGCTGGTTACCGGGGATCAGGAGCAGGAGCTGCTGCTGGGAGAGGGGCATAAGACCTTGCGCGGGGCTTACCGGCATGTGTCCCGCAGCTTTTTCCCGCCTGTGCCGGTTCTTCCCGAAGAGCTGCTGTTCACCGCGCCCCAATACAATCTATGGATCGAGCTGCTCTATGAGCCTACCCAGGAGAAGGTGCTGGAATACGCGGAAAAGGTATTGGCCCATGGGATGCCCCCCGGTGTGATCATGATCGACGACAACTGGCATGAGCCCTACGGAACCTGGACCTTCCATTCCGGGCGTTTTCCTGACCCCAAGAGGATGATCGATAAGCTCCATGCCATGGGCTTTCAGGTTATGCTGTGGGTATGCCCGTTTATCAGTCCGGATTCCCAGGTCTTCCGCAAGCTGGAGCCTGCCGGGGTTCTGCTGAAGGACCGGAATGGCAGAACGGCTCTGCGCAAATGGTGGAACGGGTACAGCGCGGTGCTGGATTGCACGAATCCCGGCGCAGTACAGTGGATTCACGGACAGTTGGATTTTTTGCAAAGGGAATATGGGGTGGATGGCTTCAAGCTGGATGCCGGGGATGTGGATTTCTATGAACCCGACGATATGGCCTATGCGGCAGGGACAACCCCCAGCGGACAATGCGAGGCATGGGCCCGGGTCGGGCTCAGATACAAGCTGAATGAATACCGGGCTTGCTGGAAGCTAGCCGGGCAGCCTCTGGTTCAGCGCCTGAAGGACAAACGCCACGAATGGCAAGGCAACGGATTGGATGCGTTGATCCCGGACGGCCTGGCCCAAGGTTTGCTTGGGTATGCCTACACATGCCCGGATATGATCGGCGGCGGGGAGTTCTCCAGCTTCACCTCCGCCAAGCTGGATCAGGAGCTGTTTGTTCGCTCGGCCCAGTGCTCCGCATTGTTTCCCATGATGCAATTTTCGGCGGCGCCTTGGCGGGTTTTGGATGAGGAGCACCGGCAATATTGTGTGGAAGCCGCACAGCTCCATGCCCAATTCGGGCCGGAAATTCTGGAGCTGGCCAGAGAGTCCGCCCAAACCGGGGAGCCGATTTTGCGGCATATGGCCTATGTATTTCCCAATGAGGGCATGGAAACGGTTCTGGATCAATTCATGCTGGGGGACAGTGTGCTGGTGGCCCCAGTTGTCACCCAAGGCATGCGGAGCAGAACAGTCCGGTTTCCCGCAGGCGTATGGGAGGGGGAGGACGGAAGTGTGGTGGAAGGGCCGGCAGTCCAGCCTATTGAGGCGCCTCTGAACAGACTTCCCCGGTACAGGAAAAGGTGAGGCGGCAATCCCGCAAGGGGAGAGGGAGCCGCCGCAGTGTGAAGGTTGCTTGAGGGAAAATCTCATGATGGGAGTGCAGCGGCTATGATTCCTTCCTGGAAAAATCTAACGGTTCAGCCGGAACCGCGTACCCGCTATTATCTCAATCCCGCCCGTATTGTCTGGCAATCGGCGGAGCCGGGGGCTGTTTTGGAACGTCCTGAGCTGCTGCTGTCCGGGCGGGACGGCCAGTCCTTGCTGAGTGCGGCCATGGATCAGGTGTGTATTGTAAGCCATAAAGGCAGCGCCCCGGGATTTCTGCTGGATTTTGGCACAGAGCTTCATGGCGGCGTGCAAATTTGCATTGTCGGCGGCAGCAATAAGGAGAGGAGAACGGCAAGGTTCCGCGTCCGCTTCGGGGAATCCGCCATGGAGGCCATGAGCGAGCTGGGCGGGGTGACGAATGCAACGAATAATCATGCGGTGCGGGACGGGATTTTCGAGGTCAGCTTTATGGGGGCGGAGGAAATCGGGAACAGCGGGTTCCGGTTTGTGCGCATTGATTTTTTGGATGAGGGCCATTTTGTGCAGCTGCTCAGCGTCCGTGCCGTTGCGGTTATGCATGATGCGGAATACAAAGGCAGCTTCCGCTGCAATGACGGGCTGCTGAACCGGGTATGGGACACCGGGGCGTACACTGTGCATCTGAATATGCAGGATTATTTGTGGGACGGCATCAAGCGGGACCGGCTGGTGTGGACAGGGGACATGCATCCGGAGACCTCCACCCTGCAGGCAGTGTTCGGGTATCATGAGGTGGTGCCGCGGAGCCTGGATTTTATCCGGAACGAAAGCCCGCTGCCGGGCTGGATGACCACCTTTCCCACCTATTCCATCTGGTGGGTTCTGATTCACCACGATTGGTACATGCATAACGGAGACTTAAGCTACTTGCTGGAGCAGCGGGCATATATGACAGGGCTTCTCCGCCAGTTGGCCGGCTGCATCCGGGAGGACGGCACGGTGGACATCCCCAATCCGTTCCTGGACTGGCCCTCCTCCACCAACCCGGAAGGGGTGCGGGCAGGGGCGCATGCTTTATTCATCTGGTGTATGGAGGCGGGAGTGAAGCTATGCGGGTGGATGGATGAGCCGGAAACGGCGGAGCTGTGCCGGAGGAGCGCCGCCAAGCTGCGCACGGTGACACCCGGTCACAATAAGAGCAAGCAGGCGGCTGCCCTGATGGCCTTGGTGGGGCTGCTTGACTCCGGGAAAACCAATGATGAGGTGATTGCGCCGGATTCGCCCAAGGGCTACTCCACCTTCTACGGGTATTATATTCTGAAGGCCCGCGGCGAGGCGGGGGATATCCGGGGCAGCCTGGACAGCATCCGGTCCTATTGGGGCGGCATGTTGTCTCTGGGGGCCACCACCTTCTGGGAGGATTTCGATATTGGCTGGCTGGAAAATGCGGCCCGGATCGATGAGCTGACACCGGCAGGCAAAGTGGATGTGCACGGCTCCTACGGCGGCTATTGCTACCAGGGGTACCGGCACAGTCTGTGCCATGGCTGGGCATCGGGCCCAACGGCCTGGCTGTCGGAGTACGTGCTGGGCATCCGCCCGGTGGAGCCGGGCTGCAGGACCATCCGCGTTGCGCCCAGGCTAGGCGATCTGGAATGGGCGGAGGGGACGTTTCCCACGCCGCATGGCATCGTCAGGGTGAAGCATACGAAGCAGCCGGACGGGTCAGTCCGTTCGGAGATTGAAGCGCCGGAGGGAGTTACGGTGCTTCGGGGATAACCTCATATGGTTGAACAACAAGCTGCCAAGCGATTGGCGGCTTGTTTTTTGCACGCATGGGGGGCGTCCCCGACGACGATGGTGATCCAGCCGGACAGAGGTTCCGTTATTTTTCGGAAAATCGGCGTTTTTTCTTTTATGCGGACAGAGAATCCGTTATGTGGGCCAAAACAGCCGGTGTGATGGTGTTTTCGGAGAGATAGCGTACCGTGTGTCCGTGAAATTTGCAAAAGAGCTTATTTGTGAGAAATAACGGAACGTCGGTCCGGATAGCGGGGAGATGGGGGCTGCTGATGAGCGAATGGTGGTACGCGGGGGCTCAGCAGGGGGCGTAGGCTGGTCCAACGGGCAAACGGGGGCAGAAGCAGTCCGATGAGCAGCGGGTGGTGAAACGCGGGGGCCCGATAGGCGGATTGACGAACGGAAGCGGCCGCTCAACCAGTCGTGACAGCGCCGCCGACCACCTCAAGCCGTTGCAACCGATGTGCTCCAGATAACATTCTTGCGGAAATCGCGCAAATGTGTTGCCAGGATTATATACCGACCGGATACCCGGCTTTTATAATCAAAAGGGAAAATCCTGGAATATGGAAGGAGGCGGTGAAAGCAGCATAACGAAGCGCGCATACCCAATGCACCAAGCAAAAGCCGCCTCGACCGGGCGGCGGGTTAACATCTTGACGAAAGGATTTTATAAACGTTAGGGGAGACGCAGATGTACCAACGATGCAAACCGACTATATGCAAGCTTATGGCCCTTGTGATGCTGGTTGCCTCCTTGTTCGGCACCGGAAGCGCCGGTGTGCTGGCGGCAGGGGATACCGCCAACAGCCGAAAAACGGATGTGTGGGATTTCGGCGGTGTACAAGCAGCGGGGAGCAATTATACCAATCAGATTACGGTGGATACGCTCAACGGATTAACCGAGAATGTGCAAAAAGGCTGGTTTAGCAAGAACACAACCTTTGGCGATCTGACGGTGGTGACGCCGGGAAATTACCATCGGCTCTATTACACCGGGACATTAACCTATGGAAGCCCGACTACCAAGAAATTTCCCGATGGTTATGAGAATACCGGATCGATCTACAACGCCGGCACAGGCGACGACACAGGCAAGTACATCCGGATCGACAATGTGCAGGCAGGCGACATCATCAGCCTTTACGGATTCTCCACCAATACCTCCGGCACAGAAAGCCCCTTAATTAATTTTGCTTTAACCGGACAAACCCCCGGGAAAACGATTCTGCAAAATACCGACATCCTAACGGCAAACGGGCAAATCTTTACCTTTTTGGCCACGGATACAGGCTCGTTGAAGATCTATTTCACTAATACAGGCTCCTGGAAGCCCAATGTGGCCCGGATCACCAGAACCCCCGGCGTCAAGGTGAACGGCATCCTGAACCTGAACGGGTATGCGCTGGCAGGACATTCTCTGGTTTTTCAAAATGAGACAACAGGCGGCATCCATTCCGCTGTCCTGAATGCCGACAGCTCCTTTGATGTGACGCTGCCTGCAGGCTATACCTATACGGCTGCGCTTCTGAACGTCAGCGCGGAATACTCCATTTCCGACCAGTCCAAAACGGTGGTTACCACTCTTGCGGATATTCCCGATGGAATCGGGAACATCACACTGGATGTGGCCCAGATTGCCATGGCCAAAGTCAGCGGACAATTGACAGGATTTGACAGCGGCTACGATCTCAGCGCATTGAAGGTAACCCTGACGCCTCCGGAGGACAGTCTCGCGCCGGTTGTGGAAGCTGCAGTGGATAAGCCGGCCATGACCTATTCGGCCGATGTGAGAGCGGGAATCCCGTATATCCTGACCATATCCGGCGTGAATGATTATGAGCTTACCGGCGGAGCCAATGTCCAGATCACCGCGGATACCGTACAGGATATTACAGTGGTCAAAAGAGCGCTGCACACGGCAACCGGCTCCTTTATCGGTCTGCCTGCGACTGTAACGGTTTCCGGCATCAGCTTTGCCAACGTGGAGGACGGATATGTCTATCCCGGTACGGTGCAAGCCGGAGGGTACGCCGCAAGTCTGCGGGACGGCGCTTATGCCGTGAAGGCGGTAACCTCGGATTCCGCCTATACCACCGTGGGCCATGTAGTCGTGAGCGGAAGCGATACGGTAAAGGATATCAAGTTCTCCAGCACAACGCCGCTGCCGTCCCTTCCTCTTGTGCAGGATTTGTATGTGGGCGACAGCTCCAAGGAAAACAACTATGCCACGGTAAAAGAAGCCCTTGCCGCCGCTGCCCGGATGAATCCCAAAAGCGAGCAGGAGCGGATTACCATCCATATTGCCCCGGGCGTCTACCGGGCCCAGCTTAGAATCGAAACCCCCTACATCAGTCTGGTGAATGCCGCGCCGGGACAAGGGGAGGTAAAAATCACCTGGTATTATGGCGTCGGTTATGTGTATTACAGCGCCAATAAAGGCTATTACAGCGAGGACCATGCCTTTGACAAATTTGCCAAGGGCAGCGTGGATAAATGGGGGCCCACCGTCTATGTAACCAACAAAGCCACCGGCTTCCGGGCGGAAAACATTGTGTTTGAAAACTCCTTCAACAAATATATCACCCAAGAGGAGATTGACGACGGTGTTGAAGTGGACCCGGTGAATCCCACCAACCTCACGGTCAGAACCATGAGTCTGGACGCCACCTCCAGGGCGGCCACGGAAAGAGCGGCCGCCATCGCCATTGAAGCGGACCGGGTCGAATTTTACAAAAGCAAGTTTCTGTCCAACCAGGACACCTTGTATACCGGCGGCACCCGGATGTATTTCAAGGATTGCTTTATTGAAGGAAATACGGACTATATTTTCGGCGACGGCAATGTGGTATTCGATAACTGCACTCTGAACTTTGCCGGGTACAGCGATCAGGATTCGTCGGGGTATATTACAGCGGCGAGCACGGACCCTTCCCGCAAGGGATATTTGTTCCGCGACAGCATGATCACGGGAACCAGTCACGGCAGCTTTAAGGCCCAGGGCTTTTTCGGACGGCCATGGAGAACCGATGCAGGGGCCAAATTCCTGGACTCCAAGCTTCAGGACCCGTCCGTGATCGTTCTTCAAGGCTGGTCCGGAATGAGCAACAATGCGCCGGAAAATGCCCGCTTCTATGAATACAATACCACCTATAACGGAGCGCCGGCAGACACCTCCGCCAGAAGCAGATATGTGCTCAGCGGCGAAGCGGCAGTAACCGATGTGCGCCAATATTTCGGGAGCGATTGGACACCGGTCTATTACACGGAAGGAACAGTGACCGCCCCCGTATTGAACCCGGCCATCGGCACAAGTCCCTTCCAGGCCTATCTGAGCTGGCAGCCTGCGGCAAGCAGCATCGGCTCCGTCATCTATACCGTACATCAGGACGGCCAGAAGGTGGGGACCACCACAGAGCCGGCCTTTACCGTAGACAACCTGGCTCCGGCCACCACGTACAGCTTCCAGGTAATGGCCGTCAATACGGCCGGCAATACCGCAGCCAGCTCGGTAGTGCAGCTCACCACCGAAATGAGCCAGAGCATTCCTGCCGCTCCGGTGATAACGGCAACGCCGGGGGACAGCAGCGCCACCATCAACTGGGGCACCGTAACCGGCGCCACCTATTACACCGTAAAGGGCATGAAGGCGGGCAATACCGTCTATGACATGGTGTACAGCGTTTCCGGCCCTACGGTAACCTCCTACACCTATTCCAATCTGGTGAACGGCACCGCGTATCAGTTTGTGGTTACCGCCTCCAACGCAAACGGGGAAAGTGCCAACTCCAATACTGTGTCGGTTGTTCCCAGGCAAAAGGGCACATTCACACCGGAGGATTTCATCGGAATGGATGTTGGCAATCCGGATAAAGCAGGCTCATCAAGCTTCAATGACGAAACCAACGTATTCACCCTTACCGGCGCCGGAACCGGGATTAACAAAACAATCGACGGCCTGGACCAGCTCTACATGAAGGCGGTCAAACTGAAGGGCGACTATTCCATCAGCGCCAAGGTCACATACAGCAGCGGGCTGCTGGGCTTTATGGGGGTAACCATCAGAGAAAGTCTTGATCCCAACAGCTTCCATTACACCCAGGCCGCCATCAGCACAGGCGGAAGAAGAATGTTCCGCTACAGCGGATCTGCCAACGGCTCCAATACGGCTTTGCCGATAAACGGAACCGCCTACGTGAAGCTCATCAAGGTCGGAGACAAGATCACCTCGATCATCAGCTCCGCTCCCATACCGGAAAATCCGGTGGCATCGGAAACCCTGGCTATCAGCACAGCGACAGCCAAGCAGCTGGGACTTGACGCCGACGGAAATCCCAAGGAGCTTTACGCGGGTCTGATGGTAAGCTCCGGCAACTCGACCACGGCCCTGACCGCCAATTTTGAGGATGTCAGGATTGTGATGACGGACGGCACAGTAGTATTTGATTCCAATGAAGGGAAGCCGGTTGCCCCGAAGAATGTGGCCTCCAAGCCCTACGATAAGAGTGCGCTGATCTCCTGGGAGCCGCTGTCCACCGCAACCTCCTACACCGTGAAGCAGAGCGCCAGCGCAAACGGGCCGTTCTCAGAAGCGCAAACCGTCAGCGGCTCTGTTTATCAGGCGATGATTACCGGTCTGGAAAATGAAAAGACCTACTATTTTGTTGTGACGGCAAGCAATGCCAGCGGTGAGGGTGTTGCTTCGGAGGTGGTGAGCGTGACCCCCTCCGCCTCCGTTGTGATGCCGCCGGTCATTACCATGACCTCGCCTGCGCCGGCAAGTGAAGTGTTCAGCGCCTTGGTGCCGATAAGCGGTTCGGTGGACAAGGACAGCACCCTGACCATTACCAATAACGGAAAGACCGTCAAGCCGGACGGAATCCATGACAGCCTCTCTTTAACCAAAGGCGGAGCCTTCAGCACAACCCTGATTTTGACTGAGGGAACGAATGAAATCGAGATTAAGGCGCTGGACACCTACGGCAATATGTCTTCGGTGAAGTACACGGTAGTCTATACGTACAAAGCGGCCCAGATCGGCTTCTATCAGGCAGACGGGACGGCGGCAAGCGGATTGGCTGCGGGCCAGGAGCTTATCGTCAAGGCTGCGGTGGAAAACTACATCGACGCCCAGCGGGATGCCATACTGGTGATCGGTCTGTACGACGCGCATAACAACCTGGTGAAATTCATCTTCAGCGCCGAAACCCTGCCCAACGGAACATCCGATACCCTCTATGCCAAGCTGTGGCTGCCGGAGGAAGTGGAGGGATATACGGTTAAGGCGTACATCTGGAATAATTTATCAGACGCGCAGCCCATATCCGATGTCATCGTATTGAAGTAAGGCTTATTTCGGGAGGAACCACTATGCGAAAAAAGATCATATCAGCCATGATGGGCGCTCTGTTAAGCGGCTCGTTGCTGGCTCCGGCCCTGCCCGTCCAGGCGGCGGAAGCGCCTGCTGCCATTCCGGCCTTTCCGGGAGCGGAGGGCGGCGGCATGTATGCCAGCGGCGGCCGCGGCTATGATGTCTATGAAGTGACCAATCTGAACGACTCCGGCTCCGGATCGCTGCGGGATGCAGTCAGCGCGGACAACCGGATGGTAGTGTTCCGCGTATCCGGCACCATTCAACTGTCCAGCTCCTTAAGCATCAACGGCCGGAAGAATATTACCATTGCCGGCCAGACGGCTCCGGGAGACGGGATATGCATTGCGGGCTTTAATACGGATATCAGCAACTCCTCCAATATCATTGTCCGGTATCTGAGGTTCCGCCCCGGCTCCGCCAATATCTCCAAGGAGCCTGACGCCATCGGCGGCCGCGGCTCCAAATACCTGATGATCGACCATGTATCGGCCGGCTGGTCCACGGATGAGTCCATGTCTTTTTATGAAAATGAGAATGTCACGGTGCAGTGGAGCATTATTAATGAAAGTCTTACCTTATCCGGCCATGTGAAGGGCAGACACGGCTATGGCGGCATCTGGGGAGGCAAAGCCACCACCTACCACCATAATCTGCTGACCACCCATACCAGCCGGATGCCCAGAATCGGCAACGGCACTACGCCGGGCAATATTACCATGTCCAACAATGTCATCTACAACTGGGGCTTTAACAACACCTACGGCGGGTTAAACACGCTGCAATCCAATGTGGTGAACAATTACTACAAGCCGGGGCCCTCCACACTCAGATCGGTCATGGAACGGATTATCAATCCCGGCGACGGGGAGTTTTATGTCAACGGCAACTACATGTACGGCAGCCCGGAGGTGACGGCGGACAACAGCAAGGGCATTCAAGACCAGTCGCCCACTGCCATCCTGTCCGCAACGCCCTTCGAGAACGGCAGCTATCAGAACGTGGCCATTGAGGATGCGCAAACGGCCTATCTGGAGGTGCTGAACAAGGCGGGGGCGGTCCTGCCCAGAAGAGACGCCGTGGATGCCCGGCTGGTGGAGGATGTCCGCAACGGCACCGGGAGAATCATTAACCGGGAATTCGAGGTAGGCGGTTACCCGGAGCTGAAATCGGCGGAGCCGCCGGCGGATTCGGATCATGACGGCATGCCGGATGCCTGGGAGGATGCCAAGGGACTCGACAAGCATAATCCGGCAGACGGAAAAGCCATTACGGCAAGCGGCTACAGCAATTTGGAGCTGTACCTGAACAGTCTGGCCGACATGTCTTTTGCGCCGGAGAATCCGGTGGTCAAGCTGACTACCCCTGCCTATAACGGACTTTTTGAGCAAGGCGGGTCCATGTACATTGAAGCGGAGGCCGCTGATGCAGACGGCATTGCCAAGGTGCAATTTTTCCGGAATGACGAGCTTGTCGGAGAGGCTGCGGAAGCGCCCTACAGCTTGACGCTGGATAATCTGAAGCCGGGGACGTTCTTTATCTCCGCCAAAGCGTATGACGGGAAGGGCAATGCCACCCAATCCACCTCCATGCCGGTGCATGTCAACGGGCCGGAGATAGGAGCCCCCTGGCAATCTGCGGATATCGGCAATACCCTTGTGAAGGGCAGCGGCAGCCTGGATGACTCCGGGACATTGACAGTGAAGGGCTCCGGCAAGATTACGGGTGTAGCGGACAGCTTCCACTACCTGTATCAGCCCATCAAGGGCAATGCCTCTCTCACGGCAAGGCTGGATTCCATCGCTTTATTGGACAATAACGCCATATCGGGTCTGATGATCCGGGAGAGTCTGGAGCCGGATGCCTCATTTGCCCTCATCAGCACCTCCATTATCAAGGCGGACAAGGATGAGAACGGCAATGGGGACAAGGACGATACCTTCTATGCCACCTTTTTCTCCTCCAGGGTCAAAAAGGGCGGCGATGCGCTGACCCTGGGCACAACTGACTATCCCCAGGACCGGCTGCCGGCTCTGCCGGATAACACCCTGCCTCTGTGGCTGAAAATCGAAAGAGTGGACGATACCATCGCGGCCTATACCTCCTACGACGGTACGGAATGGAGGGAGCTTGCCAGAAAGCCTTTTGCCATGGGAACAGACGCCTACATCGGATTTGCAGTGGATGCCACTCAGCCGCAAAATTCGGATGTGTATTATAATACGGCGACCTTTACCCATATCGAGCTGGCCAATTCCTTTACGGTAACCGGGCTGAAGCTGACAGACGCGCTGGGCAATGAGGTGGAGAGGCTCGCGCCGGGCTTGAATGCTGTGGCGGCAGTCACCGTGAAGAATCATACCGCGGCTTTGGAGGAAGCGGCTATCGCTATTCAGCTTTGCGATGCCAATGATCAGGTGCTGGGCACCACCTATGTGCAGTCCAAGTTTACCCTTGGCCAGACCAAAACCGTCAAAGCGGGCTTCAGCACACCCTTGAATGTGGAGGGGCTTAAGGTAAAGGCCTTTGTGGTGAACAAGGTGGAACAGATGATGGTCATTTCCAATGAGGTGACCAGATAGGAGCGGGCGTATGAAGAAAATGAATCGGGTAATCATGCGGACTTTTGCAGCAATGCTGGTTTGGGCAATGGTATTTGCCAGTGGAGGTATGCTGCAGGCGGCGGAAGCAGCCATGACCGTCAGCCAAACCGTGGACCATAATTTGGCTGTATTTTCCGTAAAAGGCGCTCCGGGCGGGGGCACACCGGTATCCATTCTGGTTATGCAAAAGGGAACCAAGTCTATCGTGTATATGGATCAGACGGCTGCAGCGGGGGGAGAGGCGCGCTTCTCCACCTTGCTGCCCAAGGGCGAGTATACCGGATATGTAAGCGCCCCGGGTGCGGCCAAGGTTTTGCTTCAGGATTTCAGCATTGAGAAGGAAGAAAAGATTACCGGATTTAAAGCGTTGAAGGCTGTAGCCGTCGCAAAAGGCGCCCGGGCCGTTCTGCCAAGCTCCGTTATCGCGGTTTTTGACAGCGGGGCCAACCGGGAGGTTGGGGTCCAATGGCCGGACGCGCCGGGAACGGAAACCCCGGGTGAATTCACCCTCTCCGGTGTGGTGAACGGAACGGCGGAGAGGGTGGCGCTGAAGCTGATTGTCAGCGGAGAAACGCCGCAACCGACGCCGACGGACTCTTCGGGAGAGGATGATTCCTCCTCCGGAGGAGCCGCGCCGACCCCGAAGCCAACACCATCGGCTTCGCCGGGGGCAGCGCCGGTTATTAAGGCCTCCGCCACTCTTGACGGCACAACTGCTAAAGTGGAAGTTGCAGCAGCCGTTATCAACAGCGCGTTTTCCGAGGCGGCGGCTGACAGCAAGGGGATCAAACGGGTAGAAATCATCATCGACGAGGTAACAGGGGCTAAGGCTTATGAGCCGGAGCTCCCGGCAAGCGCTTTGACCAACGGCAACTCCAACCAGGTGATCAAGGTGACTACCCCGGTGGGAAGCGTAGAGCTGCCCGGCAATCTGCTGCGGCCTGAACAGGCGGGAGGGAGCGGGTCACTCTCCATTTCGATGAGTGCTATCGGGGCATCCGGGCTTCGGGACCCGGCCTTGAAGGCAGCGGCAGGAGACAGACCGGTGCTGGAGCTGGGCTTGAAGGCTGACGGCAAGGCTGTAGCTTTGGACGGAAAGGGACCACAGGTCAAGGTTTCCTTCCCTTACAAGCTCAATTCCGGGGAACAGAGAAATCCGGAGCATCTTGTGGTCCAATATGTGGATGGGGCAGGGAATGTCCGGAAAATTGCCAATACCAAATATGATGCGGGCGCTGGGGCGGTTACTTTTACCACAGCCCAATTCGGCCAATTCGCCCTGACCTACGAAGTGAAGAGCTTCACCGATGGCGGCAATTATCCGTGGGCAGAACATGCGATTGGGGTATTGGCCTCCAAGGGCATTATTGAGGGTACCTCGGACACGCAATTTTCCCCTGCGGACAATATCTCAAGGGCGGATTTCCTGGTGCTTCTGGTGCGCACCTTGGGGTTAACGGCGGATTTCACCGGCAACTTCAGCGATACCAGCCCTTCCGACTATTATTATGAGGCGCTGGGCGTTGCGAAAAAGCTGGGGATCAGCGAAGGGGCGGACGGCGACGCTTTCCATCCCCAAGCTCCCATCACCCGCCAGGATCTGATGGTGCTGAGCGCCAGAGCGCTTCAGCAGGCTCATCTTATCGGCAAGCAAAGTGGCGGCGCCGCGGAGCTTGCGGCATTCCATGACGCGGCGGATGTTGCCTCTTATGCGTCGGAGAGCATTGCGGCCATGGTGGAGGCCGGGATTGTCACCGGCAGAGGGGATACTCTTGCGCCCCTGGACAAGGCCACTCGCGCGGAAACGGCGGTAATCATGTACCGGATTTTCAACAAGCTGTAGGAAGCTTCTTGTTATGAGCAAAGCACCGGCAGCGTTGGCTGTTGCCGGTGCTTTTTGGCATGGGCGGCATGGGCGATGGGAGCTTATGAGTTGCGGGGGCCTTCCTTCAGCTAAGCGTCCAGGCAGCTCCGGCAAATGCAGGCTTTGCCGCGGCGGTCTGCAGGCACCCGATCTCTCAAGCCCTGGGGAATCCGGGCGGTCATGCACCAGCAGCTGTACGGGTCTTCGCCCGCCGGGACGGCGCATCCGTTGGGCCCGCCGCAGAGGGGGCAGATGCCGCTGTCGTCATGGGAATGTGCGGGAGAGTCGGAGTGGGAGTCAGGGAGCGAGTGTGGGGGAGAGTGTGAGTCTGAATGCGGGTGCGGATCTGAGCCTGAGTATGGGTGAGAGTCTGGGGCTGAATGTGAGTTCGAGTGTAAGTACGAGCGCGAGTGCGTCAAGGCAGGGCCTCCTTCAGGTTTGTGGCGGTGATGTGGCGGGTATAGCGGTCTTTATATGAAAGCTTATCATATAAAGCACAGCAAAGTGCAGCCATAGCGGAAGAAGCTTTCCGTTATGGTTCTTCTGGTGGGCCGCGGAGGCTAATAACGGAAAGGGATTTCCGCTATGCTTCCGCATCCCCGAAAAAAACGGATGCCAAGCAGGAATAGCGGAAGATTGCTTCCGCTATTTCAGGCTGAAGCGGTCACTCCCGAAGGATAGCGGAAAAAGGCTTCCGCTATCTTCCGGGGGCTCGGCCATGGCGGCGGCATAGGGGCCCGCCAATTGAAAATAGCGGAAGGTCAGTTTCCGCTAATTGAGCCGTGCCGCCGGTTTCACGGAAATAGCGGCCACCCATTGTCCGCTAACGCGCCGCGGCGAGCCCCAGCCGGAGAAGAAAAGGTGGAATAGCGGAAAAGAACCTTCCGTTATCCCGCCTTCCCCCCCCATATAGCCGGCAATAGCGGAAAATCTCCTTCCACTATTGTCTTTCTATCCTTCTAGCGACCGTGGCCGCAATGTCGAATAAGCAGCAAATTTTGAATATAAAAAAAATCCCCCGTTGAAGTTTCAACCCTCCCATGGGATCATTTATTTGAACCTTTTCTAAACAAAAACATTGGAGGGTGTGTATGGAAAAGTTATTTACCATAGACTGCGGAGAAATCTATCTTCAGGAGTTTAGGGTTGAAGATTCTGACGCGATTTATGAAATCACTTCGCAGCCTGAAGTCTACGAGTTTCTTCCCGACTGGAGAACAACAAAAGAAAAACGTTTATACTTTGTAACAAAGTATGAGATTCCCTCCAATAAAGGATTTTTAGCCTCATTACCTAATATTGAAGGGCTGAGCTCACTCTATAGCTTACTGAAGCTAGCGATTATACATAAGGAAACCAACAGGATGATTGGTTTTGTAAGCACAGGCATCAAAGAGGAATTGCCTGAGCCAAACAGGGAAATTGCCTATGCCATATCGAAGGATTATCGAAATAAAGGCTACACAACAAAGGCTGTTAGAGCACTGCTTCATTTTTTGTTCGACCAAACCAATCTAGAAGTTATAAACGCCATAGCTTTAACACAGAACATTCGTTCAATTAAAGTTATTCAAAAAAGTGGATTTACACTTCTTGGTGATATCGAAATAGAAAATCAAAAGTATCATCATTTTACCCTTCATAAAAATGATTGGCAAAGCCATTCATAAGACATCCCCATTAATAAAAAAAGCATTCAAAATCTTGGCCAAATGGGATAAGATGTATATAATGTCATCAACCCTGCGGGTAAGCAGGAATGTGAGAGAGACTATGATGCTCTCTCTTTTTCATATGACGCGGCGGTAAAATGCCAGGGGGAACCGGATATGAACATATTGGGAACAATCATAGCCATTATTCTGGTTGTTGTGTTTTCCATCGTGCTGGCACCGTTTGGAGGGATTGTACTGCTGGCGATAACCACGGTAATGGTTCTTAAGCTATATCAACAAAACAAACAAATGGCCGATGACCTCCAAAAGATTAAGGAAAAGCTGGGCATTGTGGAGAAGGATGATTTTAACCTGTCCAATGAGGAAATCGAAGAAGAGCTTGAAAAGGAATGGCAAGAAAACAAGAACGAGTAGGAGTGTTTCCATTGTCCAGCGTAAGGCTCACCAATATGTGCATGATTTATGATGAAAAGACCAATCAAGTCCTTGTCCAGGACCGGATCAAATCGTGGAAGGGGCTTGCCTTTCCCGGTGGGCATATTGAAGACGGTGAAAGCATTATCGATTCCACCATCCGTGAGGTCAGGGAAGAAACCGGACTGGTCATTTCCAATTTGGAGTTATGCGGGATTGTGTATTGGTTTCATGAGGAAACCAAGGATAAATTTATGGTGTTCAGTTACCGGACGCAAACCTTCTCCGGGGAGCTGCTGCAAGAAACGGATGAAGGGAAGCTGTATTGGGTGAACAAAGAGGAATTACCCTTTCTTCCGCTGGCGGAGGGGCTAAGAGAAAGATTGCCGATGTTCTTCGATAAAGCATACTCCGAGGGTTTTGGAATTTGGAGCAGCACGGGGAAGAAAGAAGTAAAATGGCAGTGAGGAAGTGATCTACCATAATTAATTTCATTCCTACATACTAAAGAGGGGTGCCAAGATGAAGCAATTTCCCACACATATTGTGGCTGTTTATGGAATTGTGGAAAATGATCAGGGTGAAATCCTGCTGTTAAAGGGACGCCACCGTCAGGTTTGGATGTTTCCGGGAGGGCAAGTGGAGGTTGGCGAGAACTTGATGGATGCTTTAATCCGGGAAGCCAAGGAAGAAAGCAATATGGATATTGCGGTCAATCAACTGTTCAGTGTTGCGTCCAACACCTGCACGTATCAAGGGTACAACGGATATGGCACCGTTCCCAGCAAAGTGATGATGGGATTTACATGCCGTTATCTGGGCGGAACATTCCGTGAATCCGATGAAACAACCGAATGTATGTGGGTTTCCAAGGATCGTGTATTGGAGCAGCTTACGGCGCCCGATTCCATAGCAAAATTCAAAGCATATTTGGATTTTACCGGTGGGGTTGACTATATGGAGTACGTTACCAAACCGCAGTTTGAATTGAAGCTGCAGCGCCGGATTTAAGCCTGTCAATAGAGAGGTATGAATTAACAGTCTCGAACGTTCCGGGGTACACATTGCATATGTAAGGGGGATGGCTATGGCGTTGGATGATTTTACGAAGAAGCGGCTCGGGAAAATTCTTGATGCGTATATTGAAGCCAAGATTCCGGAGGAATTTAAGGAGGAATACAGAATTTTGTATACCTTCAGAGGCAACACCATCACCCTGTCCCAGGAAATTCCTTCCTATCAGCCGGGTCAAAGGGTGGAGCTGCCGATCTGCCAGTTCAGGCTGGAGGAAGGCAAATGGAAGATCTATTGGCAGGACAGCAGAAATAGATGGCACTTTGTAGAAAATATTGAGCCCATTGAGGATTTCAAAAAGCAATTGATGATGATTGAAAAGCCTGAACATGGCTACATGTGGCTATAAAACAAGGCCGCAAGAGGGGCGGAATGGAGTGAGGACGTTGATACGGGAAGCGGAAGGCAGAGATCAGGAGCAATTGAGCCGATTGTACCGGATGCTGGTGCCGAACAGCAAAAAAATGAATGTGCAAGCAGAGCAGATCGGGAAAATCCGGACCGATCCGATGAATTTTATCTTTGTTTATGAAGAACAAGGTGAGCTCCTGGGCAGCTTGACCCTGAACATTTGTATGCAGGCTTTGCATGGGGAGCAGCCATATGCCATTGTGGAGAACGTCATTGTTCATGAGGATCACCGCAGCAAAAACATCGGCCAGCAATTGTTTCGGCATGTGGAGGAATATTGCAATTCCATCCACTGCCATCGCATCATGCTGTTAAGCAAAGCTACCCGTATTAGAGCTCACCGTTTTTTTGAAAGAGAAGGGTATGACGGTCAAGTCAGCAAGGGTTTTAAAAAGTACCTTTAGCCACTGCGGCTATAGGTAATTAGCGCAAAATGGAATAATACGCCGTCGATTCCTCATACAGGGCGGAGCGGTCCATGGCCAGGGAAGCCTGCGGAAAGGACGTGCTTCTCACAGCGGGAATCCGGTAGCTTTCAAGCCCCGCGGCTCCCGCGGCAATTTTTGCATGATGGCTGCCGACCTCCAGCAGATCGTATAAAGCCGTTTGCAGCACGGTTTGCTGCTGGATCGGCCATTCTTTTCCCAACTGCTCCAATGCTTCGGCCAGCTCCTCCACAGAGCGGGAGCGGATAGCTTTCAGACAAGCGCCCCACTTGATTAAATTGATTTCCTTCCCGTTCACCGCAACCTCGCAGCCGCCATAGCCTGCTTTGTCCCCGTACGAAAGCTTGAGCATTACATACCAGCAGCCCGAACGGACCGGTTTATATAAAAACGAAGGCCGGGCGGGAAAAGCGAAAAGCTCCATTCCTGTCAATTTGCCGTTATCCAACCGCTGCACCTCCTCTAATAGTCCAAACGCACAATGAAGATCATAACCGGATTCCCTCCAATTGTAAAAAGGCGAAATCCGTCGTTTTGGTGGAAAACTAGCGGTTTTAGCGGATTTTTTGAATAGAGGGGGCTGTATTATAGGCGCACCTGCCGTAATCTCGTTGAATCTTCTGTTTTCAGGGTAGGTCCGGAGCGCAAGGGCCCATAGTGAAGAAATGATCCCGAACGGGGTGCAAATAATCCGTTTCGGGTTATTTGCGTCTGTGTTTCTTTTGTTAGAATAGGGTCTATATTCGGGGGGAAAATGACGAGAGGAGCATACATATGAACGGCGAAGAGACGGAGCAGGTGCAAAAGGAACGGCAGAAGCAGTTTATTCTGACCGGAAATCTGTGGAGGGTTATGGCGGATTTATCCTGGCCGGCCATTGTGGCTATGGTGCTGTATGGCATGAATGCCATGCTGGATGGTTTTTTTGTAGGACGGTATGTGGGAGAAGCGGCCTTGGCCGGGGTGTCGGTGGTGTATCCCCTGTCCCAGATCAGTGTGGCGCTGGGCTCTCTCATAGGTGTGGGAGCAGGCTCGGTGCTGAGCATCGCCATCGGCGCCCGGAACGGGCTGGTGCAGAAGCGGCTCCTGGGCAACGTAAACTTTCTGTCCATTATAGCCGCCGCGGTTTATATCGTGCTGGGTTTGCTGTTCTCCCGAGAGCTGACGGAGATGATGGGTGGCAAGGAGGAGGCGCTTGTTCTGGGGGACCGTTATTTCCGCATAACGATCCTGGGGGCGTTCTTCTGGATTTACGGGCTGGCCGGCAATATGATTATCCGCGCCGAAGGCAAGATGAAAACGGCGGCATGGATGATGGGTGTGGGCCTGGGTGTTGATGCGGCCTTCAAGTATCTGTTTGTGGGCCTGCTGGGCTGGGGAGTGGAAGGCGCGGCCTGGGCCACCAATATCGGGATGGTGACATACACCCTCTTGGGCTGGCTTTACTTTGGCGGCAATGCCCCGTCCTTCCGCTCCAAGCTGGCTTCCGTGCGGTGGGACAAGGATATTGGCAGCTCCGTGCTGCGGCTGGGTTTGTCCTCCCTTATTATGAGCGTCATGAGCCTGGTGCAGGCCGTATTTGTCTTTAACGCCCTGTCCAAACACGGGACAACCGCCGATGTGGCGTTTTACGGAGTGGTTTACCGGATTTTCACCTTCCTGCTGACGCCTATTTTCGGGCTGATGCGGGCCCTGCAGCCTGTAATCGGCATCAATTATGGGGCGGGGGAGTATGAGCGGGTGATCCGGTCCTATCATATTTTTGCGGTGGCGTCCATGCTGCTGACGCTGCCCTTCTGGATTGTGTCCATGGTTGTCCCCGAGCCTGTGCTGGGGCTGATGCTGAAGGATCAGCTTTTCAGCGGGGAGCAGCTTGGCCAGTTCCGGATTTATATGGCGATTCTGCCGGTGCTGTCGTTTATCTTCATGGCGATGACCCTGTTCCCGTCCATCGACAAGGGAAAGCCTGCAGCCCTGATCGGGATTGCCCGGCAATTGGTATTCTACGTGCCGGTGATGCTGCTGCTGCCTCGGGTTATGGGGGTATCGGGAATCTATGTGGGCTCCTTCGCCATAGATGCGGTGATCGTCGTGTGGACTATTATTATGGTGCGCAAAGAGTTCCGCCAGCTTCGCCGCTTGAAGCCGAATGCTTCAGGGCAGTGGAACCAGGCAATGTAGCGGCGCAGGATGGGGAGATTGCGTCGGATGGTACACTCTCTGCCTAAAGAATGTATAAGCTTCGGCCATGCCGAAAACTAAATTCTTGGAGGGCATAATAAGCTTCCGCCGTTGATGCTTACGAAGCCAGTACGAAACATGCCCCTGTGCGTTTCTAACGTGGTTGTGCTGTGGTTTTGTTCCTTCACAGTAGACATTTTGCGAATTTTGTCTTTCATACAGTGGACATGAGCAGAGTAGCTCTCCCCTCCCTTACTTTGCATATAAAGCACAATATACGGAAACGAACGCTGTTCAACCACTATATATAGACATCTATCCCGGAGCGACTGGTTTCTGCGCTTCCTCTACCCTGGCCTGATGCGATTGCCCGGCGGGAAGCGGCTCGACTTCTTGACAAACGCAGGTTGTCAAAGGATGCCGGTAGGCGTTTTTCCTCGTCACAGTTGGGCGGACAGAGAATCCGTTATTTTCCGAATGTGATCCGTTTTCAGATTTACACGGACAGACGTTCCGCTATTTTGCTCCAGAAGGCATGGAATCCCCCGCTTTTTCAGATTTAACGGATCGTGAGTCCGCGGGGGAGAAAAAAAGGCGGATTTTGGCGAAATAGAGGAAACACAGTCCGTCAAACTCAACCGTCTTGATCAACGCGCAGCTCCAAAGGACGCCGCAGGCGTTTTTCTTATAGGAGGAAGTCATTGACAGTCCATCTAATTAAATAGTAATATTTACGTATTAAAAAGAAGAAAAGATTGATTGACAAGAATCGCCAGCATTTATATGATAATGATAATCAATCTCAATAAGAAAGGAACAGTTTATGGGTGCTTTTGCAAAAAAGCGGTTGGTGGGGCTTTTGCTGGTTCTCGCCGGGGTCACTTTGCTTTCCTTTGGCCTGTCCGCCATCTCGTCCGTTGATCCCGCCGAGGCCTTCGCCAGACGGAGTCTGCTGCAGCCTACCCCGGAGAAGATTGCCGAGGTCCGCCGGGAGATGGGGTTGGACCAACCCCTGTACCGGCAATACTTTCACTGGATGGCCAACAGCCTGAAGGGGGATTTGGGCACCTCGCTCACGACCCGGAATCCGGTGGCTGCCGATATTGCCCGCAAGCTGCCGGTAACGCTGGAATTGGTGCTGGCGTCCATGATGTGGATTGTGCTTATTTCAGTGCCGGTAAGCGTCCTGGCGGCTCTGAAGAAGGACAGCCTTTTCGACCGGATTGTGAGCGTGCTGACCCTTGCGGGGATATCCGTGCCGAATTTCTGGCTGGGCTTCCTGCTGCTGCTCCTTTTTGCCGTTGTCTTTCCTGTTTTTCAGGTGGTGAATGCCGGCGGGCTGCAGGGGCTGATTCTTCCCTCCCTCACCATGGCGCTGCCTATTGCCTCTGCGTCCATCCGGCTGTTCCGGGCTACCCTTCTCTCCAATCTGAACAAGGATTATGTGATGTATGCCAAGGCCAGAGGCTTGTCGGACAGCCGGATTATCTGGGGGCATGTGCTGAGGAATTCACTTCCTCCGATGGTGACCATGTTCAGCCAATACATGGGCTATATGATTGCGGGAAGCGCCATAGTCGAAAGCATCTTTTCGCGGAAAGGGCTGGGGCTTCATCTTATCAGCGCCATTGTCGGAAGGGACCTGCCCACTATCAATGGCTGCGTTCTGGTGATTGCCCTGATGTTTGTGGCTTGCGGTTTGGCGGCGGACTTGATCAACCTGTGGCTGAATCCGCGGATGAGGGAAGGAGAGGAGGAAGCGTATGCTTAGACAAGCCATGCACAGCAAGCAGGCCTTGGCGGGGCTTGTCCTGATCCTGCTGATGGGGGGAATGGCCGTTTTTGCCTCCGTGCTCATGCCGCATGATCCCAACCAGATTGAAGTATCCCGAAAATTTCTTCCCTCCAGCTGGGAATATCCTCTGGGAACGGACCAATTGGGACGCTGCGTGCTGTCCAGACTGATTTGCGGAGCCCGCTATTCCCTGGGCATTGCCATTCCTACCCTGCTGGTGCTGGGGGCGGCGGGCATCGCCGTGGGCACGGCTGCCGCTTACCTGGGTGGCTGGCCGGAGCGTCTTATGCTGATTGTCTGCGATATTTTCATGGCGTTTCCGCCCCTTGTGATTGTGCTCTCCATGATTGGCGCTCTTGGCCAGGGGATCGCCAATATTCTGGCGGCGGTTGTATTTTCCATGTGGGCCTGGTTCGCTAAAGTGGTCCGCACCTATGCCGCAATCGAGAAGAACAAGGACTACATCACGGCGGCCAAAATTGCCGGCTGCAGCAATCTGCGGATCATCTGCTATCATATTATCCCCAATATCTGGGGCCCGTTTATTGTTTACATGAGCACAGGGGTCGCCTCGCTGATTCTCATGATCTCCGGCTTTTCCTTTCTGGGGCTGGGCTTTCCCGCAGGCACTCCCGAATGGGGCGCCATGCTGGGGGAGGCCAGGTCCGTGTTTTATTCCCATCCGCGGCTGGTCCTTTATCCGGGCCTGTTTATTTTGCTTACGGCCGCCGGGTTTAATTTATTCGGAGAGGCCCTGCGGGATATTCTGTCGCCGGAGGAGGCCAGCCAATGAGCGACTTGCTTGAGGTGAACCGGTTGGACATCCGCTTGCGCCAAGAAGGGAAGCTGCTGGTAAGCCAGGCGGGCTTTAAGGTGCGGGAGGGAAGGGCGCTGGCGGTTGTGGGGGAAAGCGGCAGCGGCAAAACCCTGATTTGCAAGGCAGTGATGCAGCTGCTAAGCAGGAGAAGCTTTGCCGTATCCGGCAGCATCCGCTACAGGGGAAGGGAATTGCTGGACATGGACGATAAAGCGGTCCGCTCCCTGTGCGGCAGCAAGCTGGCGATGATTGTGCAGAATCCCATGACAGCCCTTGATCCCTCAGCCAAGATCGGCAATCAGATGGCGGAGACTCTGCGGGCGCATCTGAAAATCCCAAGAAGGGAGGCGTTGGAGGCTGCCGCCGCCGCTTTGGAGAAAACAAACCTGCCACGCCCCAGGCAGCTGATGAACAGCTATCCCCATGCCCTGAGCGGAGGGATGCTGCAGCGGATTATCGTCGCCATGGCGCTGATGCAGAAGCCCGATTTGATCATTGCCGATGAGGCCACCACCGCTCTGGATGTCCGCAACCAGGGGATCATTCTGGATGAGTTGGCCCAATTGAAGAGCACGGGCATTGGCCTGATTCTCATTACCCATGATTTTGCCGTTGCCGCCCGCCTGGCGGATGACGTTATCGTGATGAAGGAAGGGCGCGCAGTAGAAGCAGGTCCGCTGCAGCAGGTATTTGCCTCGCCGCAGGAGGCGTATACCCGGGAGCTGCTGGCGGCGAGCATCCTGGTCAGGGAGGAAACGCATGATTCAGGTCAAAGAGCTGTCCAAGCGGTATACCATTAGGGAGGCCAACGGCCGTAAAGCCATACTGGAAGCGGTTCGCCAGGTATCCTTCACCCTTGCCGACGGCACAGGGTATGCGCTGGTGGGGGAGAGCGGCAGCGGCAAAAGCACGCTTGCCCGGATGCTGGCGGGAATTGAACGCCCCTCCGGCGGCGAGATTTGGCTGGGGGACAGAAATTTGGCGGCCCTGAAGGGAAGAGCGCTTCGCCTGGCCAGAGCCGATTTCCAGATGGTGCTGCAAAATTCCCGGAGCGCCCTTGATCCGCGAAGAACGGTTTACGAATCTATGGCCGAGCCCATCCGCTGCCTGATGCCTCTGGGCAAGCAGAAGGAGCGGGAGGCCATTCTGGAGCTGGCGGAAAAGGTGCAGCTGCCGGCGGCGCTTCTGGACAGGCTTCCCCATGAGCTGAGCGGGGGCCAGCAGCAGCGGGTGTGCATTGCCAGGGCGCTTAGCGTCTCCCCCCAGTTCATCATTTTTGATGAATCGGTCAGCGGGCTTGACGTCACGGTACGCAAGCAGATTCTGGACCTGATTCTGCGGCTCAAGCGGGAGGAGCGTTGCATCTTCCTCTTTATTACCCATGATATCGACGTAGCGCTGTATATGGCCGAGAATATTTTTGTCATGAAGGAAGGGAGCATCGTGGAGCATATTGTCCATGCCGGGTCGTATTCCGACTTTACCCACGAATATTCCCGCACGCTTATTGAGGCTCTGCCTCCCAAAATCCGCACATCATTTTAATGTTAAAAGGGGAATGAACATGCTTAGAAAAATGATCTGCTTGCTGCTGCTGTCAGCCGTTATGCTCACCGCCTTTGCCGGCTGCTCCGATTCCGGTTCCGCCGATAGCGGCAGCCGGGAAGTGACGCTGACTGAAGGCTGGGACTTCTCCAGCGGCTTCTATCCGGTGCTGACCCCGGAGCGCAGCACGACCTATGGCTTTTACCTGTATGCGGCCAATTTTTATGAAACGCTGGTCAACTACCGGGACGGCAAATTCGTTCCCGGTCTTGCGGAGTCCTGGGATATCTCGGAGGACGGCCTTGTCTATACCTTTCATCTGAAGAAGAATATCAAATTCTCCGACGGCGCCGAATTTAACACCCAGGCGGTGAAGAAAAACCTGGAGGCTATCCCCGTCAACCTGGGCAGCTACAACGGAAGCTACGGCACTGTATCCGCCATTATCAATAAGGTTGTGGAGGTGGATTCCTCCACTGTAGAGGTGCATCTGAAGACCCCCTATTACGGAGCCCTCAAGGACTTTACCATGCTGAACCCGATGGCCATGGTATCTCCCAATGCCTTTAACCCGGATGGCACGGTCAAGGATACTCTGATGACCGCCACATTGGGCACAGGCCCATATATGTACAATGGCGCGACAGACGGAACCACCTACACCTTCGTGGGAAATCCCAACTATGCGGGGGAGAAGCCCCAGGTGGAGAGCTTCCATGTGAAGGTGATTCCCGATGCCGACGCCCGGCTGCTGGCTCTGCGCAGCGGCGAAATTGATCTGATCCTGGGCGCCTCCAAAATCTCTTACGATGCTTTTAATGAAATGAAGGCGGCCAAGGGATATTCGGCAATTGTCTCCAAGACGGCCACCACCACCCGGCTACTGGGCCTCAATGTGAACAAGGCTCCCTTCAATGACCGGAATGTCAGGCTGGCGGCCAACTATGCGGTGGACAAGAATGCTCTTGTCAGCGGCTTATTCTCCGGCATCGAGTCCAAGGCGGACAGCCTGTTTGACCCGGAGCTGCCCTATTCCAAGGTGGATCTGAAGCCCTATGAATTCAGCAAGGAAAAAGCCAAAGCGCTCCTTCAGGAGAGCGGCTGGGTAGACTCCGACGGCGACGGCATCCGGGAAAAGAACGGAGTGCGGCTGTCGGGGGAAATTATTTATATGACCGGAGCATCCATGAGAGATGATCTGGCTCTGGCGCTGTCGGCCCAATTCAAGGATGTGGGCATGGAGATCAAGGTGAAGGGTATGGAGATGATGGCCTACTATGCGGAAACCATGAAGGATGATTTCACTGTTTCCCTGAATGAAACCTACGGGGTTTCCTATGATCCGTACACCTTTATCAACAATATGAATTCCAAGCTGAAGAAGGATATGGTGGCTGCCAAGGCTCTGGCGCTGACAGACAATGGAGATGCCCGGATTGAAGCGCTGAACAGCGCTGCGGATGAGAAGAAGATTCAGGAAGCCTATGATTTCATTCTCCGGGAAATCCATGACAACGCCGTGTTTGTGCCGATTTCCTACATGAAGGAGCTGGCGCTTTTCAATAACGGAAAAATTGCCTCCTATACCTTTAACGGACAGCCGTCCAATGTGGATGTTGCCGGAATCAAGCTTAACTAAACTGTAGGAGGACGGGTTGAGATGAAAGCCAATTCGGAATTGTCCGCCTTGCTGGAGATTGCCGGCGGGAAGAAGGGATTGCTGATTGCGGCAGGGATTTTCTCTGCCTTGGCCAGTCTGCTGCAAGTCGCGCCTTTTGTGGCCGTGTACAAAATTGTGGAGGAGCTGTTCCGCCATGCCGGGGATTATGCGGGTGTGGATAAGGGGCTGGTTACATTCTGGGGCATCGCCGCTCTGGGAACGCTGATTCTGTCGCTTGTGATGCTGTATGTCGGCGGCATGTGCTCCCACATTGCCGCATTCCGCATTCTGTATGAGCTTAGGATGAAGCTGGCGGAGCATGTGGCGAAGATCCCCATGGGCTACCATACCAAAACGGCAACCGGCGAGCTGAAGAAGATTATCGAGACCAGCGTGGAAAAAATCGAGAAATTCATTGCCCACCAGCTTCCCGATATGGTGAGCGCCGTGGTGATTCCGCTGGTATTGCTGGGGTATCTGTTCTATCTGGACTGGCGGCTGGCCCTGGCGACTCTGGTTCCGGTAGTGCTGGGCTTCTGGCTTCAGGCCCGGGTGTATGCCAGCGAGGACGGGCGCAAGGCTTACCGGGAATTTCAGTACGCGGTGGAGGAGATGAATGCCACCGGGGTGGAATATGTCAGGGGAATGCCTGCCGTAAAAATCTTCGGCATAACCGCAGAGTCCTTCCTGACCTTCAAGAAGGCGGTGACCCGCTACCGGGATATTTCGCTGGGCATCACCAACCTGTGCAAAACCTCCTACAGCCTGTTTTTTGTCATCATCAGCTCTCTGTTTGTATTTATTGTTCCCGTTGGCCTGCTGGCCATCAGGGGGGGATCGCAGGGGCAGGCCTTCGCCATTACCTTTATTCTCTTTCTGCTGGTGGTGCCCAGCCTGTCTGCGCCCCTGCTGAAGCTGATGTACTTGGGCGGGGGATTACGGGAAATTGTGGAGGGCAACAAGCGGATTCAGGCCGTACTGGCCGAACCGGCGACAACGGAGCCTCCGGCTCCCCGCGTTCCCGCTTTCTACGACATTGAGTTCAGGGATGTGTCCTTTGCCTACGAGAAGCGGGAGAGCAAGGACTTCAAGCCGGTGCTGGAGCATGTGGGGTTTACGGCTCCCGCCGGTCAGATGACGGCGCTGGTGGGGCCCTCAGGCGGCGGGAAATCCACCATTGCCAATTTGCTTCTGCGGTTCTGGGATGTGCAGGAGGGCAGCATTACCATTGGAGGCATACCCATCCAGGAAATTGGGACAGAAGCGCTGATGGAAATGGTCTCCTTTGTTTTCCAGGATGTACATCTGTTCTACGATACCATCGAAGAGAACATCCGCATGGGCAACACGGCGGCCTCCAAGGCAGAGGTCATCGCCGCCGCCAAGACCGCCTGCTGCCATGAATTTATTGAGAGGCTGGAGCAGGGTTATGCCACGAAAATCGGCGAAGGCGGTACCTCCTTGTCGGGAGGGGAAGCCCAGCGCATTGCCATTGCCCGGGCGGTGCTGAAGAACGCCCCGATTCTTGTGCTGGATGAAGCCACAGCCTATGCCGACGCGGATAATGAACGGAAGATCCAGCAAGGGCTGGCGGAGCTGGTCAAGGGAAAGACGGTGCTGATTATCGCCCACCGCCTCTCCACCATTCAGGCGGCGGAGCAGATTCTTGTAGTCAAGCAGGGCCGTATTGCGGAGCGGGGAACCCATGAGCAATTGCGTCTTGCCAAGGGTATCTACGAGCAGATGTGGCAGGCCCATATGAGCGCCGCCTCCTGGCGGCTGGGAGACCGGAAGCGCCCGGCGCAGGCGGCTTCGGCGGAAGGAGGAAACCGTGGATGAACCGATACTTTTACAATATTTCCGGGGGAGATATCCGCAGTCTGTGGTCCTCGGGCTTGGCCGCCATTCTGGACGGCATTGCCAAGGTGCTGCCCGCGGCGCTGTTGGTGGATATTTTCAACACCCTTTACCTATCCTTTGCCGAACCGGAGCGGGGGCTTCAGCTTGGCCGCATGTGGGGAGTCAGCCTTGTCCTGGTGCTGTGGCTTGGGGTGGAATACGCCGCATACGCCTCCTTGTATGACAAAACGTACAAGGTCGCATACAGCCTGGCCGCCTCCGGGCGGCTGAAGCTGGCGGAGCATATCCGCCGGTTGTCCCTGGGCTTTTTCGGCAAGCGGGACCCGGGGGACATCACCAATCTGCTCCTCAGCGACTACGGGCAGGTGGAGCAGACCATCTCCCATAATGTGCCCCAATTGATCAGCGGGGTTGTGCTGCCGGTGCTGGCCTTCTGCGGGCTGGCTGTTCTCGACTGGCGGATGGCGCTGGCGATGTTCGCCGCCATTCCCCTTGGAGCGGCGCTGCTGTGGCTGACGGATTCCATTCAGGCCAATCTGAGTGAAAAGCATGTGCAGGCAAAAAATGAGGCCGCCAGCCGGCTGCAGGAGTATCTCTCGGGAATCCGCGAGATTAAAGCCCACAACGTAGGCGGGGCCAGATTCCTGCGGCTCCGGGCATCCTTCGACCGCCTGATGCGGGAATCCATCCGCCTGGAAGGGATTATGGGCCCGTTGATTATGGGAGCGATGCTTTTGGCCCGCTCCGGCATGACGCTGATGATTTTTACGGGAAGCTATCTCCTGGCTGGGGGCAATCTCACCCTTCCCGTATTTCTCCTGTTCCTTCTGGTGGGCACCAAGGTATTCGATCCCCTGACGGTTGTGCTGACGAACTACGGGGAGATGCGCTACTCCGCCTTCAGCGCCCAGCGGATTATGGACGTGCAGCAGGAGGAGCCGCTGCAAGGCGCCAAGCCCGTAATGCCCCGGCAGAGCATTGTCTTCGACGGTGTGACCTTCGGCTACGATGCCGGCAAGCCGGTGCTTAAAGGTCTGTCCTTTACCGTGGCGCCCAACACGATTGCCGCATTGGTGGGGCCCTCAGGCAGCGGAAAAAGCACGGTAACCCGCCTGATTGCCCGTTTTTGGGATATCCAGGAGGGTTCGATTCTGATCGGGGGCCAGCGGATTGGGGAGGCCGATCCCGAGCTGCTGATGAAGGACATCTCCATGGTATTCCAGGATGTCTATCTGTTCCAGGATACCATCGCCAACAATATCCGCATCGGAAAAATGGACGCCACCCAGGAGGAAATCGAAGCGGCGGCGAAAAAGGCGTGCTGCCACGAGTTTATCAGCCAGCTTCCGCAAGGCTACGACACTCCGGTGGGAGAGGGCGGGTCCACCCTGTCGGGAGGAGAGAAGCAGCGCATCTCCATTGCCCGGGCTTTGCTCAAGGACGCCTCCATTGTGCTGCTGGATGAAGCCACCGCCTCACTGGACCCGGAGAATGAGTCTGCTGTCCAGCAGGCCATCAACGCCCTGGTCGCGGATAAAACCGTGATTCTCATTGCCCACCGGCTGAAGACCATTCAGAATGCGGACAAGATTCTCGTATTGGATCAAGGGCAATTGGTGGAGCAGGGAACCCATGAGGAGCTGCTGGAAGAAGACGGGCTGTATGCCCATCTGTGGAGCCTGCAGCAGGATATGGAGGGCTGGCGGGTGAAATAAGCCGCGGTATGGCGGAAGCAATCGGCGGCTGAAGCAATGGAAATCGAATCGGGAAGGGAGAGAAGGAACCATGAAGGAGCAAGCGGGAGCTGGCGTGAAGCAGGTGCCGATTATTGTGCTGTCGGGTTTTTTGGGCAGCGGTAAAACGACGTTATTGCTTCGTATTCTTGAAGATATGAAGCAGCGGGGGCTTACACCGGCGGTGCTGATGAATGAGATCGGGGAGGTAAGCCTGGACGGTGTCCAAATGCCCGGGGATGTGCCCATGGCGGAAATTATGGACGGCTGCATCTGCTGCAGCGTCCGCGGCGAGCTTTCTGCGTCGGTGAAGCTGCTTGTGGAGCAATATGATCCGGATGGAATCATTGTGGAGGCCACCGGCCTCGCCCACCCGTCGGAAATCGTGGAGGCCCTCACCGACACCTCCCTTGTCCTGAATACGGAGCTGAGATCCGTTGTGACTGTAGTGGCGGCCGACTTCTTTGTTGCCATGACCGGAGGGGAGGAAGCGGGCGCCTCGCCGGAAACCCTGGCGCTTCTCCTGGATCAGGTGAATGCGTCGGACACATTGATCTTGAACAGAACGGATCTGCTTGAAGCCGGGGCGCTGCGGCAGGCGGAGGAGCAGCTTGCCCAATGGAACCGCAGGGCGCGCATCTTTACTGCCCAATATTCCCGGGTGGATGTGGGAGCCTTGCTGGGGTTTGACGAAGGGGACTCCGGGGCGGGGAACACAGGCTCAGGCACCCGGAGGCATACGGCGGAAGGGCGGGAGGAAAGCCAAAGTATCCCGTCCGCGGAGGAGGGGCCGCCTCCCGGCAAGCCTCTCCACGACCATGTTACGGTGTTTACCCGGCGGCTTCGCGGCCCTGTCAATGAAGCGAAATTCATGCGGTTTATAGCCGCCCTTTCGTCTCAGGTATACCGGGCCAAGGGCATCGTTACGTTTGAAGGCGAAAGCAAGCAGCAGCTGTTCCAATACGCGTTCCGGGAAATCTCCTTCGTCGACATTCAGAGCACAAGAAAGCTGGATGATGTGCTTGTCCTGATGGGAGAGGGCATATCCCGGACCAAAATGCAGGAAATGGTCAACCAGCTGGAGGGGCTGCTGCCTCCTGCCGTCCGGGCAGCCGCGCGCCCTGCCGGGGGAAAGCAGAAGGCCGCAAGGCGGCCTTCCTCCTTATCCGGCAATTGACCATGGAAAGAGAAGCAGGCCGGGTTCGTTAGCGGCAGGCGCGGTGGGCTGTTCAGGCGTTGTATAAAAGCGGGAATCAGGCTCCTTTTTGCCGGAAATGCGGCAGAGAGGAGCTTTTATTTTGCCTGCCTCCCCAAAAAATAAATTGAGAATGTTTTTCATTTCACTTGACAAAACAACCCCGGAGAAATTATGTTGTATAAAAGAATATAATTTGCCTTAAGGAAAAACTATTAACCAAAGGAAACAGGAGGATGGAACGATGAGAACCTGCTTTAACAGCTTGCGCAAATTTTGGGGAGTGGCGGCGGTGGCGGCTGCGATCACGGTAATGACGGCCTGCGGGGGCGCAGGGAGCAACGCGGACGGAGCGGCAGAGGACGGGAAGAAAATCCGGATTGTCACTACCATAGCGCAGATCGCCGAGCCTCTGTCGGTTATCGGCGGCGACAAGGTTAGTGTGCAAAGCCTGATGGGTCCAGGGGTCGATCCCCATCTGTACAATGCCACCCAAGGGGATATCGGCAAGCTGGAGAACAGCGATATGATCTTCTACAGCGGCCTGCATCTGGAGGCCAATATGGTCCGGGTGTTCGAGGAAATAGGCAAGAAGAAGCCGACGCTGGGAATCGGGGAGACCTTGCCCAAGGATCAGCTGCTCAAGGATGAGGAGGGCAATACCGACCCCCATATCTGGTTCGACATTGAGCTGTGGAAGCAGGGGCTTGCCGCTGCCACGGAGAAGCTGAAGGAGCACGCCGGTGAACATGCAGACTATTTCGAGGCCAACAAGATGAAATATTTTGCCGAGCTGGATGCGCTGAAGAAGGAGTCCGTCACGAAGCTGGGGGAGATTCCCAAGGACAAACGGGTGCTGATTACCGCCCACGATGCCTTCGGCTACTTCGGCCGGATGCTGGGGCTGGAGGTCATCGGCCTTCAGGGCTTGAGCACCGAGGATGAGGTAGGGCTGACGGATATTGAGGATACGGTGAAGCTGTTGACGAACTATAAGGTTCCGGCCGTATTCGTGGAAAGCAGCATCAACCCGGCATCTATCCAGGCGGTGATTGAAGGGGCCAAGAAAAAAGGACTGGATGTGAAGCAGGGTGGAGAGCTGTTTTCCGATGCTATGGGAGCGGCAGGAACCCCGGAGGGAACCTACATCGGCATGTACCGGCATAATGTGGATACCATTTACAAGGCTTTAAGCGGGAAGGGGGAGTAGCGGTGCTTCCGGTACTCAGTGTCAAGGGGTTAAGCGCGTCCTACCATCGCAACAAGGTGCTGGACACAGTGGATTTTGAGGTGCGTCCCGGCACGATGACCGGCATTGTGGGACCCAACGGAGCGGGGAAGTCCACGCTCTTGAAGGTGATGCTGAATCTCCACCCCCGGCTTGCGGGAGAGGTATCCTTTTTTGGTTCCGCGTACAGTCAGGTCAAATCGCGTATCGGCTACGTGCCCCAACGGGGATCGGTGGACTGGGATTTTCCCACGGATGCGCTGGATGTGGTGATGATGGGGCTGTACGGCCGGATTGGCTGGCTGAAATGGCCCAAGCGGCAGCACCGGGAAAAGGCTCTGGCGGCGCTGGAGGAGATGGGTATGGCGGATTACGCCGGACGCCAGATCAGCCAGCTGTCCGGAGGCCAGCAGCAGCGGGTGTTTCTGGCCAGGGCGCTGGCTCAGGAGGCGGAGCTGTATTTCCTGGATGAACCGCTGGCAGGTGTGGATGCGGCAACGGAGCGGGCCATTATGCAGACCTTGAAGACGTTGAAGGAAAAGGGGAAAACAGTGCTGGTGGTGCATCATGATCTGCAGACGGTGGAGGATTACTTCGACCACCTGCTTCTGTTGAACCGTTCGGTTGTGGCCCATGGCCCTACCGGAGAGGTTTTTACCAAGGAAAGGATCTCCGACACTTATGGAGGCATTCTGCGCTGGATGGGGGCGAGGTCGGGATGATGCAGCTTTCGCATAATGCGCAATGGGTGCTGCTCAGCACCCTGATTCTCGGCATTGCCGCAGGCATTATCGGCTGCTTCGCCTATTGGAAGCGGCAAAGCCTCATGAGCGACGCCTTGTCCCATGCGGCGCTGCCCGGTGTGGCGGTGGGGTTTTTGGCGGTTGGCGTCAAAAGCCTGCCTGCCATGATCGGCGGGGCTGCCGTCAGCGCGCTGCTGGGAGCGGCCCTTATCCACTGGATACGCACCAGCTCCAGGGTGAAGGAGGATGCGGCCATGGGCATTGTGTTATCCGTATTCTTCGGCTTGGGCATCATGCTGGTTACCTTCGCCAGCCGCTCGGCCAGCGGCAACCAAAGCGGGCTGGACAGCTTCATCTTCGGTCAAGCCGCTTCCATGGTGAAGCAGGATGTGTGGACCATGACGGCCTTGGCGCTGCTTGTCATTCTGGTGGCTGCCGCCGGGTTTAAGGAATGGAAGCTGTTTTTGTTCGACGGGGCCTTCGGCCAAGGGCTGGGGCTGTCCGGGCGGTGGATGAACAGCCTGTATATGGCGGTGCTGGTGCTGGTCATCGTCATTGGGATTCAATCCGTGGGCGTCATTCTCATGTCGGCGCTGCTGATTATTCCGCCGGTAAGCGCACGCTATTGGACTCATTCCTTCGGCCGGATGGTGGTGCTGGCGGGAGGGCTTGGCGGCGGGGCTGGGATGCTGGGCACCCTTATCAGCACCATGGGAAAGGGCTGGCCTACAGGACCGTTCATTGTGCTGGTGGCCTCCGGCCTGTTTATGGTCTCGCTGGTTTTTGGGTACCGCAAGGGGCTGCTGGTTTTGTATCTGGAGCAGCGGAGCCAGCGGAGACGGCTGGTCCGGGAGACGGCCGAGCCCCATGCGCTGAAGGAGGGGATGGGATCATGAGCTACAGCGGCTGGATTATTCTGACCGCTTCCCTTGTGGGGTTATCCTGCGGCTTTATCGGCGTGCTGCTGATCCTCCGCAGAATGGCGATGATGGCCGATGCCATCAGCCATACGGTATTGCTGGGCATTGTAACCGCGTTTCTGATCACCCGGGAGCTTAGCGGCATCCATATGCTTATCGGATCGGTGGTGGCGGGTCTTGTGACGGCGGTGCTGGTGCAGTGGTTTCATGGCAGAGGCGTGCAGCAGGAGGCCTCCATCGGGATTGTGTTTACCACCATGTTTGCTCTGGGGGTGGTGCTGATTGCCACCGGGGTGGGGAACGCCCATTTGGATGTAAAGCATGCGCTGATGGGGGAAATCACCTTCATCCCCTGGGAGACGGTGGAGCTTCCCGGGGTGGGTGCCCTGCCGGAGGCGGTGGTGATGCTTTCGGCGGTGCTGGCAGTGGTGGCGGCGGTAATCGTCCTCTTTTTTAAGGAATGGAAGCTGACCTCCTTCGATCCTGCCCTGGCAGCCAGTCTGGGATTGCCGGTGATGGCCATGCATTATGTGTTTATGTCGCTGGTGTCTGTCACGACGGTTGCTTCCTTCGACGCCGTAGGGGCCATCATGGTGGTGGCCATGCTGGTTACGCCGGCCTCTGCGGCCTATCTCTGGACCAACCGCTTGTCCGTGATGATGGTCCTGAGCGGCGCCTTTGGGGTGATCTCCGCCGTGGCCGGGTATTATCTGGCCGTCTGGCTGGACACCTCCATCTCCGGCTCCATGGCGTTTGCCACCGGGCTATTGTTCCTGGCCAGCTTCCTGCTCTCGCCCAGGCATGGGGTGATCTCCCGCTTGCTCCGGCCAAAGACGGATGCCGAATTTGTTTCTGCTTCCGGCGGCGGGCAATAGAAAAACATGCCGAACCGTTCCTCTTCGCAACTGAAGAGGGACGTTTTTTTGTGCCGCCAGGACATGGGGAGGGGATGGTAGAGTAAAAGGCCTCTCTCTGATCGCCATAAAGTGATTTCAGGGAAGGTAGCTGGTGGAGGAGTTTGACTGCCGCCGGATGATTATCGCAGCATCGCAGCATGATTATCGCTGCAAATGATAGCGTACAACAAATGAGCGCTATTGAGGAAACGACGCGGTTTTTTGCGGAATAGCGAACATGTTTTGTATGCTAAGCTCCTGATTCAGGACGTTTTAGGTGAAAAATGGAGCAATAACATACATTTTAGGTATGCTATTTAGAGAAAATTGGTCTGATTTCTGAAATAGCGAATATTTGTTGGCGCTTACACGATAAGGTTCTTTCTCTGGAAACTCCGTTCGTCCGGATTTCTCCTGCCCGTTCTTGGTTTCTTCTGTTTGTTCTTAATTTCTCCTGCTCACTCTTGATTTCTCTTGTTTGTTCTGGGTCCCTCCTTCTGCCGCTCTTGACTTCTCCTGTTTGTTCTTAATTTCTCCTGTTCGCTCCTGACTTCCCGCCCTCGTGCTCCCAAGCCAGCTTGTCCCTATTGACCAGCCCTATTCCCGGAAATCCGGGAGGTTTATTCAGCAAAGGATGCAATTTTATATTGACAAATTAAATAGTAATATTTACAGTTATAAGAGAATTATAATAGTAATAATTACGATAATACAAGAGAGAAACCGGAGGCAGGATTGTTTATGAAGAAAAAGCGGATTGCAGTTCTATCCATCAGCCTAGTGATTGGAGCCGCGCTGGCAGGATGTGCGGCACAAAGTGATGCAACACAAGGGGCATCGCCAAATACAGCAACGGATTCATCAGCGAAGGCATCCCCGTCCGCTGCCGTTCAATCGCCATCTCCCCAGGCGGCGGCCAAGCTTACGCTGGTGGATGACCTGAAGCGCACGGTGGTGCTGGAGAAAAAGCCCGAGCGGATTGTGGTGCTGTCGCCCGAGATGCTGGAGCTGATGTATGCCATCGGCGGAACAGCGGCGGGACGGGCAGAGGCTGATGGCATAACACCGCCCAAAGGAGCGGAGGGTGTTCCGGCCGTAGGACAGATGAGGCAGGTGAGTTTGGAGCAGGTGTTGGCCTTGAAGCCGGACCTGGTAATCGGACAGCCTGTGTTTCACAAGGATTTTGAACAAACGTTGACCGCCAGCGGCATTCCCGTTGCCTTCCTCAAGCTGGGCTCGCTGGAGGACGTTCATGCCAAAACCGAGCTGCTGGGGCAGATCATCGGCAAGGAAGCGGAAGCCAAGAAGGCGCTTGCTGAGCTGGACAGCCGGGTGGAGCAGGTGCTGAAGAAGCTTCCCGCCGAGAAGCCCACCTTTGTCAATTTGAATGTGACCCCCGGCGTTGTTTCCATTCAGCGGACGGACATGGCCGGGCTGGAGATTGCCCAAAAGATGAATCTGGTCAATGTGGCGGAGAGTCTGCCTACAGATAAGCCGGACGCCAGCACGCTGCCCTACAGTCTGGAGAAGCTGATCGAGAAAAACCCCGATTATATCTTCCTCATTATCCACGGCAGCAAGGAGGCGGGGGAGAAGAAAATCAAAACCGAAATGGAGAGCAACCCTGCCTGGTCCTCACTGAAGGCCGTCAAGGAGAAAAAGGTGATTGTCATGCCCTCCGACCTGTTCTTGACCAATCCGGGGCTGAAATACGATGAGTCCATGACGTATCTGGGGCAATACGTGTATCCCGCCAGCTTCGGAGAGCCGCAGGCTGCAGGCAAGGCGCAGTAATATGGGCATGGCATTGGAAAACAAACCGGATAAAACCGTGCGGTCAGCGGAAGCCGTTCCGCTGCGGGACAGACCGGCGTGGGGGCTGCTCGTGCTGGCCGTACTCGCCTGCTCCGTCATCGCCTCCGTCCTGTTCAGCATCTACAGTGGCGCCGTCAAGGTTCCGTTGGGGGACATCAGCCGGTACATCCTGGACGCCTCCTATGAAGGGCCCTTCCGGGCCATCGTGTGGAATATCCGGATTCCCCGGGCCATTGTTGGAGCGCTTGTGGGCGCCAGCCTTGCCGTTTCGGGAGCATTGCTGCAGGGAGTAATGCGCAATCCCTTGGCCGACCCGCAGATTATCGGGGTATCCAGCGGCGCGGGGCTGTTCAGCATTCTGATCCTGATCGTATTCCAGGAGCTTGAATATTTGCTTCCGCTGGCTGCATTTGCGGGAGCCACCCTGGCCGCTGTCCTGATTTACCTGTTGGCCTGGAAGGACGGGATTCATCCCGTCCGGATCGTGCTGGCCGGGGCGGCGGTGTCCGCTTTTTTGGGGGCGGGAATTTCGGGGCTGATGATTTTTTACAGTGACCGGGTTCACGGCGCGCTGATCTTTATGGTAGGGGGCTTGTCCGCCAAAAGCTGGCCCCACGTCCAGATTATTGCCCCTTATGCCGTAGCGGGCCTGCTTCTGGCCGGAATAGGGGCCGGGCGGATGAATCTGCTGATGCTGGGTGATGCGGCCGCCCGCAATCTGGGCGTCCGTGTGGAATGGGTCCGCCTGTCCATGACGGCAGTCGCCACCCTGCTTGCGGCAAGCTCTGTAAGTGTGGCGGGGCTGTTGGGCTTTGTGGGCTTGATCGTTCCCCACGCCACCAGGCTGGTGATCGGCAACGACTACCGCTTGCTGCTGCCTGCCTCGGCCTTGTTGGGGGCTGCCGTGGTCACCTTCTGCGATACGCTGGCCAGACTGCTCTGGGCGCCTATGGAGCTGCCGGTGGGCATCATTATGGGAGCTGTCGGGGCGCCGTTTTTTCTGTATTTATTAAGGAGGCAAACCATGTGAGCATGCTGGAAACTGCGGATTTGCGGCTTGTATACGGCAACGGCCGGGCAATCGTCAACGGAATGTCCCTGTACCTGCCCAAGGGCAAGGTGTACAGCATTATCGGGCCCAACGGCTGCGGCAAAAGCACCCTGCTGCGGGCCCTCTCCCGGCAGCTGAAGCCCGACCGGGGGCAGGTGCTGCTGGAGGGGAAAAATCTGTTCCGGACTCCGCCCAAGGAGGCGGCCCGGAAGCTGTCTTTTCTGGCCCAGGGCCAGGAGAAGGTGGAGATGAAGGTGAAGGATCTGGTGGGGTACGGACGGACGCCCTACCGCTCCTTGGGCCAACCCCGCCCTACCCGGGAGGACCAGACTATTGTAGCCTGGGCGATGGAGGCGACCTCGGTTGCGGCCATGGCGGAACGGGATGTGGCCACCTTAAGCGGAGGCGAGCGGCAGCGGGTCTGGATTGCCATGGCCTTGGCCCAGCGGCCGGAAATGCTGCTGCTGGATGAGCCCACTACATATCTGGACATCTGCCACCAGATGGAGGTGCTGGAGCTGCTTCAGCATCTGAACCGGGAGTACGGCATGACCATTCTGATGGTGCTGCACGATATGAACCAGGCCTGCCAGTTTTCCGACGAAATCATTGTGATGAAGGCGGGAGCGATCCATGCCCAGGGAGAGCCGCGGCAGGTGATGACGCCGGAGCTCCTGCAGGAGGTTTTTCAGGTCAGGGCGCTGGTTAACGAGGATGGAGATTCAGGAAAACCGTTTTGCCGGATTCAGGGCAAAATTACCGGATGAGGAGAGAAGGACATTCATGACAAACAAACAAGCGAGCTATCCGTTTAGTGCCATTGTCGGCCAAGAGCGGATGAAAACGGCGCTGATCCTAAATCTGATCAATCCCAGGCTGGGCGGCGTGCTGATCCAAGGAGAGAAGGGAACGGCCAAGTCCACGGCGGTCCGGGCGGCGGCCCAACTTTTGCCCGGTGTGGATGTGGTTAATCTTCCTGTCAGCGCCACCGAGGACCGGGTGGTGGGAACCTTGGACATCCAGCATGCCCTGGCCGCGGGGGAAAAGCGGTTTGAGCCGGGGCTGCTGGCCCAGGCGGACGGAAACATTCTCTATGTGGATGAGATCAATCTGTTGGATGACCACATCGTGGATGTGCTGCTGGATGCGGCGGCTTCAGGTGTGAACACGGTGGAGCGGGAAGGCATCTCCCATTCCCATCCGTCGCGCTTTATCCTGGTGGGGACGATGAATCCGGAGGAGGGGGACCTGCGGCCCCAGCTGCTGGACCGGTTTGGCCTGTTTGTGGAGGTGGCCGGCGAGACGGAGGTCAACCAGCGCATGGAGGTGATCCGGCGGCGGCTGGCTTTTGAGGCTGACCCGGCGGCGTTTATGGAGTGCTACCGCGAGGAGCAGGCGGAGCTGACGGCGCAGATTGAGGCCTCCCGGCGGCGCTTGGCCGCCATGGACTATTCCGATGCTATTCTGGCCCAGGCGGCGCAGATTTCCATCGCCATGAAGGTGGATGGGCACCGCTCGGATATTACCCTGGTGAAAACGGCTGCCGCCCTGGCGGCATACCAAGGCGCAGCCTCAATCGAAGCCTCTCACCTGAGCGAGGCTGCCGCCATGGTGCTGCCCCACCGGATGAAGCGCACCCCGTTTGCTGCCGCGGATCACCGGATGGAAGCCATCAGCGAGACCCTGGGCAGGCTGAAGCTGGCATGACCGGAAATATGGGCAATTTCTATCCATTTGCGGCAGTGGTGGGGCAGGAGGAAGCCAAGCTGGCTCTGATGCTTCATGCCGTGCACCAAGGCTTGGGCGGGGTGCTGCTGTCGGGAGGCAGCGGGACGGCCAAATCGGTGCTGCTCCGGGGAATCGCCCGGCTGGCGGACGAAACGGGTCCGGTGGAGATTCCCCTGGGGGTTACGGAGGACCGGCTGTTGGGCAGCCTCGACCTGCGGGCAATGCTCCATTCCGGCAAAAGGCGGCTTCAACCCGGCCTGCTGGCCGAAGCCAATGGGCGGACGCTTCTGGCGGACCATTATAATTTGCTTCCCGCCGGATTTGCCCATTCCATTGCGGAGGGGGCCAAATCCGGCTGGCTGCGTCTGGAGCGGGAGGGATTTTCGGCTTGCGTTCCGGCGAAGTTCCGTTTGTTTGCCGCTGTTCAGCCAGAGGAGGGAGAGCTGTCCGCCGGACTTCTCGATATCTTCGGGCTTTATGTAAATATGCGCCATGTGGAGGATATAGCGGAACGCAAGGAAATTATCCGGCGGCAGCTGGACTTTGAGCAGGACCCGGCCGCATTCGTGCAGCAGTATGCGGAAGCCTCCGCCGCCTTGCGTCTGCGCATCGCCGAAGCCCGGCAGAGGCTGCCCCGGGTGGCGCCCCGGGAGGAGGCCATCCGCCTGGCCACCGAGCTGGCGGCGGAGGCCCGCTGCCAGGGCCAGCGGCGGGAGCTGTTCGCTGTGGAGGCAGCCAGGGCGTTGGCCGCCTGGGAAGGGCGGTTGTTGTGTACGGAAGCGGACGTCCTCCGGGTGTCGGAATGGGCTGTGAAGCCGTGGGGGAGAGCCGCCGGGCAGCCGCAGCCAACGCGGCAGGAAGCCCCGCCGGACCGGGCGGGGGAGGCGACACCTGCTCCGCCCCCAGAGGAGTCGGACCAGGGCCGCTCTGCCGGAGGGGCCGGTGAACCGGCGGAAGCCCCGGGAGCCGCGGGGGCGGGCTCCGGTGAGCCGGCCGCGGGGGAGGCTTCCCCGGCTGACGCCGACAGGAACAGGCAAGCCCCGCAGAAGGTGGAGGCGGCGGGCCAGCCCTATGCCATCCGCCCCATGTCCTTCGAGCCGGGGGACCGGCAGCTGCGCAGCGGGGCGGGCCGCCGCAATCTGACCCGCTCGGGCACCCGGCAGGGGCGGTATGTGGGCTTCCGCCTGCCCGTAGCGGCGCAGGCGGCGGATATTGCGCTGGACGCCACGCTCCGGGCGGCGGCGCCGTTTCAGGCTGTGCGCCGCCGCAGGCCCGGCGCAGGTGTGGCCATTCTGCCGGAGGACCTCCGGCAGAAGGTCAGGGAGCGCCGCACCGGCACAGCCATCCTGCTGGCGGTGGACGCCAGCGGCTCCATGGCCGCCAGGAAGCGGATGGCGGCGGTCAAGGGCGCGGTGCTGTCCCTTTTGCAGGATGCTTACCAGAAGCGGGACCGCATCGGTCTTTTGGCGTTCCGCGCAGGGGCGGCGGAGGAAATTCTGCCTTTGACCCGGAGCGTGGAGCTGGCCATGAAGCTGCTTCAGGAAATGCCCACCGGCGGAAAAACGCCATTGGCCATGGCCATCCGGCAGGGGTGGGAGATTCTGGAGCGGGTCAGGCGCAAGGACAAGGAGCTGATTCCGGCGCTGGTCCTGGTGACCGACGGCAGGGCCAATCAGGCCTTGGACGGCAGCGCAGGCGGCAATCCGGCCGAGCTGCTGAAGGAATGCTTGCGAATGGCGGCGGCGTTCCGGGAGAGTGGACTGCATGCGCTGGTGATCGATACGGAGCAGGGCTTTGTCCGGCTGAAGCAGGCCGCCCAATTGGCGGAGGCCATGGGGGCGGGATATTGCCGCCTGGAGGAGCTGGACGGGGCCGGAATGGCCGCAGCCATCCGGCAGATGGTGAAAGGAGATTGATGATGAAGCTGATTGTGTTTACCGCATCGTATGATGTGCTGCGGAATTTATCCGCTGTTTATACCTCCCTTGACCCGGAGCAAAAGCGGGAGCTGAAGCTTTCTCTTTACCATACCGAGGAGATTTACGAACCATCAGCCTTGGAGCAGATGAAGGCAGCGGTCCGGGAAGCGGATTTTGTGATTCTCGATCCCCACGGGATGCCGGATGCGCTGGCCAAACATCTGCTGGACCATTGTCCCGCAAGCGGGGCGCAGCAGGTTACAGTAGGCGGCGACAGCGGAAGATTGGGCAGACTTCTACGGCTGGGCAGCCTGACAGGACGTGATTTGGAGGCACAGGCAGCGAACATGGCACAGCAGCAGTCACCTGCTCAGGCCACCGCCACATCCCGTCTTTCTCCCGCCCAGCAAAAGGATTATGAGCTGCTGCTGAAGCTGCGGGCCTACTGGCAGTCCGGCGGTCTGGAGAATATGCGCAATCTGCTTTTGCAGGTGGTTCACCTGTGCGGAGAAGGGGAGCGCGCGGGCTGGCCGCTTCCCGAGGAGCCGTTGGCTCTTCACGGGCTCTCCCTGTTTGATCCCGCCACCCGCAAATGCCACCAAACGCTGCAGGACCGCTGGAACGAGACACTTCATAACCCCGATGCTCCTACAGTAGCCGTTTTGTTCATGGGCAGCACCTACCCGGTTGATCTCCATCCTGTAGTGGCCGGAATCATGGAACGGATTCAGGGGTTCGCCAATGTGCTGCCGATTGCCTTCGGCTCCATCACCGGGGTGGATGCGGCCCAACTGCGGGAGCTGCTGCTGTTTGGAGCCCCAGCGGGAAAAGCCGTCGGCATGGTGGTCAATTTTATCCCATTCCGTCTTGGCTCAGGCCCGGTAGGCGGGGATTCGGCGGCTATTCTGACAATGCTTGAGGAGCTGAAGGCTCCCCTCCTGCACCCGGTGTTCCTGTCCAAGCGCCTGCGCACGGAATGGGAAGAGTCGACCGAGGGGCTGTCGCCGGGAGAATTTCTGGTGCAGATGATGCTGCCGGAGCTGGACGGAGCCATTGAGCTGTTCCCCATTGCGGCCATGGATGAGGAGGTTTTCCACGAGGAGCTGAACATCAAGTGGCGGAACCTGTCCCTGATCGAAGAGCGGGCGGACCGGCTGGCAGCCAAAATCCGGCGTTGGCTGGTTTTGCAAACGAAGTCCCGGCAGGAAAAGCGGCTCTCCATTATTTGCTACAATTATCCGCCTGGAGAAGCCCATCTTTTCGGAGGTTCTTTTATTGATACCTTCGAATCGGTTTCCCGGCTGCTCTCCAAGCTGAAGGAAGAAGGATACACGGTCAAGGAGATGTCGGCGGCAGAGCTGCGGGAGGCTTTTTTGCAGGGGGGATTGGTGAATTCTGCCCAATGGAGCGACGGCGGCCGCTCCGCCGCTATGCTGCGCTATCCCCATGCCCGGTGTGAGGCGTATTTCCGCTCGTCGCCGTACCGGACGGAAATGGCGGTGCAATGGGGGGAGGCGCCGGGGGAAATCATGACCGACGAAACCGGCTATCTGATTCCGGGGCTGGTGAACGGCAATGTGTTCATCGGGCTGCAGCCGGCCAGAGGAATCCATGAGCAGGCCGAAAAGGCCTACCATGACCGGACGGTGCTCCCGCCTTATCAATATCAGGCCTTCTACCATTATATCAAGGAGGAGTTCCGGGCGGACGCCATCCTTCACGTAGGGACTCACGGCACTCTGGAATTTATGGCGGGCAAGGAAGCAGGCATGTCCGGCGATTGCCTGCCGGATGAGCTGACCGGGGAGCTGCCCCATCTGTATTATTATTATGTGGGCAATCCCGCCGAGGCCATGGTGGCCAAGCGCCGCAGCCATGCGGTCTTGATGAGCTACCAGTCGCCCCCTTTTGTGGAAAGCGAGCTTTACGGCGAATACACCTTGCTGGATGCTCTCTTAAACGATTACCGCCAGGCGGAAAAGCTGAATCCCGCCCAATGCCCGGATATCTGGACGCGGATCAGCCGGAAGGCTGCGGAGCTTCACCTGGAGGCCGGGGATGCGGAGGATATCGAGGATGAAATTTACCGGATGCGGCGTTCGCTGATTCCCACAGGTCTGCATGTCCTGGGGGAAGGTTATGACCAGGAGGAGGCCGCCTCCTATATGAAATTCGTCCTGCGCCATGACCGCCACGGGGTCCGCTCCCTGCAAGGACTGGTAGCCGATGGAGAGGGATTGGACTATGAACGGCTGTCGGCCGATAACAACACGGCGGAATTGCAGCGTTTGGACGCCCAAGTGTCCCGGTTGGTCAATCAATATGCCGAGACAGGCGAGATTCCGCCGTTTGCTTCCGCCGCCGACGCTGCTCTGCAAGAGGTCTGGATCAAAACCTGGCAGTTCGGCCAGGAGGCTTTCCGCCTGGCTTCCTCCAACCAGGAGCTGGGGCAGCTCATCCGGCTTTTGGACGGGGAATATTCGCCTGCCCGGCTGGCCGGCGACGCCATCCGGCATCCGGATATTTTACCGACGGGATACAATCTTTACCAATTCGATTGCCGGTCGGTTCCCAGCGACACTGCCGCAGGGCGGGGGGCGGCCATTGCCGACAATCTGGTGGAGTTATACCGGGAGCGCCACGGGAAAACGCCGGATACCATAGCGCTGGTGATGTGGGGCTTGGAAACCTCCCGCACCCAAGGGGAAACCTTCGGCCAGATTCTGCGGCTGATGGGGGTCCGAATTGCCGGAAGAAGCCGGTTCAACCAGCCGGTTTACGAGATGATTCCCCTGTGGGAGCTGGGCCGGCCCCGGATCAATGTGGTGGCGAATATCTGCGGGTTCTTCCGGGATATGTTCCCGAATTTGCTGGAGGTGCTGAATGACTTGTTCCGTCAGGTGTCCGGGCTTGATGAGACGGGAGAGGAGAACCGGTTTAAGGAGCATACCATGACGCAGTACCGCAAGCTGCTGGCAGACGGGTATGAAGAGGCGGAGGCCTGGGATCTGGCCTGCGCCCGTATCTTCGGGCCTGCCGCGGCGGAGTATGGCACCAATCTGACCAAGCTGGTGGAAACCAAGGCCTGGACGCAGGAATCCGAGCTGGGCGAATCGTATCTGAACAGCCTCAAGTATGTGTACAGCGGAGCCAGCAGGGGACGCGAGGCAGGAGAGCTGTTCGCCTCCCGGCTCGGCTCGGTAGAGCTGGTCGCCCAGGTCCGCAGCGATCACGAGCATGAGGTGACCGACCTGGACCATTTTTATGAATTTTTCGGCGGCTTGGCCAAATCGGTCAGTATGCTGAAAGGAACCGACGCGGATATCTACATTTCGGATACCACCGGGGAGCGCCCGCGCACGGAAGACGCTGCGGCTTCCATCGGCAGAGGTCTCCGCACCCGGCTTTTGAATCCCAAGTGGATCAACGGCCTCCTGGAGCATCCGTACCACGGCGCGCAGAAGATCGCCGAACGCTTCGGAAACATGGTGGGTCTGGCGGCCACTACCGGTCAGGTGGATTCCTGGATGTTTTCCGAGCTTCACCAGGCGTATGTGGCGGATGAGGAAAGAAGCAGGCAAATGGAGGAAAATAACCGCTTTGCGTACCATCAGGTGCTGGAAAGCTTGCTGGAAAGCCATCAGCGCCGGTATTGGGACGCATCGGAGAAGGAACTGGAGCAGCTGCGCAGCCGCTATATGGAGCTGGAAGGGGAGCTGGAGGGCGCGAATGAAGCAGGGTAATGGACAACAGCATATCCAGTTGTGCTCGGAGAAAGAGACAGGACCGGTTTTTCCGGCCTGTCTCTTCTTTTTTACCACATCAGAATGTTTAAGTTCTTTACAGCGCTAAAGCGCGTAAGGTAAACATTCTGATTGGCGATAAAAACTTCCGCTAAACGCGGTCGCTCATCCTCGAAATACTCCGATAAGAGTTTTTCTCATCAAAACTCACCGCGGTTCCCCGGGCTCCGGCTTGGCTGCCTCCCGGGAATGCCGGTTGGTGCGGGCATAATGGGCGGGACTCAGCCCCACCGCTTTGCGGAAGCACTTGGAAAAGTAGTTCACATCCGTAAAGCCCGATTCCAACGCCGCCTCCGTCACCGATGTGCCGGAATTCTGGAGCAGGCTTATGGCCAGGGAGAGGCGGTACCGGATCAGATATTGGTGAAGGGAGGTGCCTGTATGCTTCACCAGCAGCCGGTTCAGATAGACGGGATGGAAGCTGAAATGCCGGGCAATATCCCGATTGGACAGAGGTTCCCTGTAATGCTCGCGGATATAGCTCAGAATCAGGTCCGCCTTGTGGCTTGCTCCCTCCGGATCATCGAAGGTGGAGGTGATATGTCTGGCCATATCCCCCAGCAGCTGGAGAAAGCAGCCCGTGATCCTGGTCATAAAAAACCGCTTCCGGACGGTGTATTCTCTCACAATCTCCAGAAGCAGCGGTTCAACGGCCTGCATATTCCGTAGAAACACAGTATCATTTAACTCCGGCATATCGGAGAAATGAAGGCATTCTGTAATCCTGTCCGGCTGGAATATTCCGATATCCTCCGGCGGGATAGGATACCCGATATGGCTGAAGCTTTTGGTGAAGTCAAAGTTCACACTGAGAATGCGCAGCTCCCCGCCTTCATCGGCGGCAATCCCGTATACTGCACCAGGCTTCCATAAGAAGAAGCAGCCTTGAACGGCTTCATAGGAAATGCCTTGTATAATCATTTTTCCGCTTCCCCCGCAGATATACATCATCCGGTAATCATAAGCTGCCCGGGGGGCAAGCATTGAGCCGGGCGGCTGGATGTGGACATGGGGATAACGGATGAACGGATCAATCTGTTCAAAGGAAAATGCGGCAGCGGACATGGGACTCCCCTCCAACCGGGTCTTCGTCCAACTTTTTGTTGACCTTAATGTGAAGTTTATTTTCTCCCTATTGAGGTTTGCTTTCTATCTATATTGTAGCTTTCGTATTGCACTATAATCAAGATGCAAATGGATAAGGGCAGGTTTATTTTGGTTATTTGCACATAGGGAGGAAAGCGGCATGCTGCACAGATTGAAGGAGAGAACGGCCAATATCGGCTTTTTTGCCGTCGGGCATGATACCTATTGGGGCCAGTTCGAGGGGCTTCTGGACAGCCTGATGGGCTATCACCGGGTGCTTAAAGAAATTCTGGAGGGCAACGGGGTCCGGATTGTGGATTACGGCATGGTGGACAGCAGCGAGAAGGGCTACGAGGTATTGGAGCGGATGAAGGGCGACAGATTGGATCTTGTGTTTTGCAACATGGTTACCTATGCCACCTCCTCCACCTTCGCTCCCATGATCCGGGGACTGGATGCTCCCATGGTGCTGGTTGCTCTGCAGCCGCTCCGGGGGATGGATTACTCCAGAGCCAGCACGTATATGCAACTGGAAAATGACAACATCTGCTCTGTGCCGGAATTCACCAGTGTTGCGGTCCGTCTGGGCAAACGGGTGGCCGATGTGATCATCGGAACCCTCTATGAGGATGAAGAGGCTGTTGCCGGGCTTCGGGAGTGGTGCGGCATTGCCAAGGTGCTGCACGACCTGAAGGGCGCGCGGATGGGACTGATGGGCCATGTGCTGGAGGCCATGTACGATATGCATGCCGATCCCACAGCCATCTCGGCGGCCTTCGGTGTCCACGTGCCCCTGCTGGAACCGGATGACGCCATCCGCCTGTACCATACTGTAACGGAGCAGGAAATTGCCGATAAGAAGAAGCTGATTCTGGCCGAATTCGATACGCCCGAGCCGGTCAGCGACCCGGTGACCACCAAGCTGACGGAGGCCGACCTGCATCAGGCCGCCCATTCCGCCGTCACGCTGGATAAGCTGATCGAGACCTACAGGCTCACGGGACTGGCCTACTACTATGAAGGGCTGGAGGATTCCCTGCACCGGAAGCTGACCGGCTCCTTTATTGCAGGCAACTCCATGCTCAATGCCCAAGGCTTCCCCATGTGCGGCGAATACGACATCAAGACCTGTCTGGCCATGCTGATGATGGACCGCCTGGGCATCGGCGGCAGCTTCGCGGAGTTTCATCCCTTTGACTTCCGGGAGGATTTCATTCTGGTGGGGCATGACGGCCCCCATCATCTTGCCATTGCCGAGGGCAAGCCGGTCCTGCGCAGCTTGTGCAAGTACCATGGAAAGCCGGGCAGCGGCGCCTCTGTGGAATTTAAAATCAAGGAAGGTCCCATCACCATGCTGGGCATCACGCAAAAAGCCGACGGCCGCTTCAAATTTGTCATCGGAGAGGGCATTTCCAGGAAAGGACCGATTCCCCCTACCGGCAACACCAATACCCGGGGCTTCTTCGAGCCCAATACCAAGGCTTTTGTAAAGGCTTGGGTGATGGAGGGGCCGACGCATCATTTTGCCCTGGGAGTAGGCCATCATGCCGGAACGCTGGAAAAGCTGGCTGGGGCATTGGGGATCGACAGCGTTATTGTAAAAGCGTAAATCAACAACCAAAGGGAGCTGCGCCCATATGAAGCCGCTGAAGAATGTTACGCTGGAGATGAGCCTGAAGCCGTTTAAAAGCATGGAGCCTGCCTATGTAGAGCAGATATGCCGCAAGCTGTTCCGCCAGTGGGACGGCTTGCTCCGGCATACAAGCCGGGTGTCGGTGCTTCTGTGGACCTCCGACGGCTCGGAAATTCTGGATTACAGGGGAAGGCTGGAGGATGAGGTGGAGTGGGCCAAATACATCGGCGGAGCCAATCCCCGTACGGACTGGAACCGCGAGACTGATCCGCGGGGCGTGGGGCTGCATACCCGTCCGTATCTGTACATGGAGGAGCCTCCTGTGCTGACTTACAGGCTTCTGGGCAATATTGTCAAGACCATTAAGCGGGTGGGAGCGGAATATACCGGACAGCCGATCCGGGTAGGAGCGACCTTCGACCCGGGACCGGAATTCGCCAAGTCCAGCTTCAAGTATGAGCGGCATGAGGAAATTTGCATGGGCAATACCATGGGCAACAAAAGCTTTGTGTGCTGTTATTCCGTGCTCCACGCGGACAGTGAAGTTTACGCCGGGTTTCCGGAGGGCATTCCCGAGGGGACACCCTTCGGGACCTTCTTCGGCCGCCAATGCCGCGCCTTTGCCCGGGATCTGGAATTTGATTATGTGTGGCTGTCCAACGGCTTTGGCTTCGGTACGGAAACCTGGGGCACAACAGGGGCATTGTTCGACGGCGCAGCCTTCAATGGGAGCCGGATGGGAGAAACCACGGAGCGCATTCTGGAGTTCTGGCGGCTGTTCCGCCTGGAATGCCCGGAGCTGCCGGTGGAAACCCGGGGCACCAATCTGAGTGCAGGGATAGATTTAGCTACCGACGGAGTGCCATTGAAGGATATTTATGAAGGGGGCTTTCAGCTGCTGTCCCCTCCCAACTCCCCCTGGGCCGCTCTGGACGGGGATTTCGGACTGGAGCTGACGGGATACATGTCCCGTATGGCGGAGCTTCCGGCGGATGCCCGGGGAGATTTCCTTTACCGCTTCTATGTTCATGATCCGTGGTGGATGAACAGTCCCTGGCTGGACCGCTACGAGGGGCAGCCCCATGATATTTATCTGCCGCTTTCCATATCCAGAATCAATGGGGAGGGAGAGGCGGCGCATCCCAGCCATCTCAGCCTGCTTACGGTGGACAATTCGCTGGGAGACATGCCTGACCAGTGTCCCAATGAAATCATTCCGCATCTGCTGAAGGCTTATGAACGGCTGCCCGATGCCCCGGCCCCGCTGGTATGGGTGTATCCCTTCCGGGAGTATCACGGGATTGGGCAGGAGGGGGGCATGAATATCCGGCGGCCCTTCTTCGAGGATTGGTTCATCCGCGGGGCCATCAACCAAGGCCTTCCCTTGTCCTCGGTGGTCTCGACCGATCATTTTGCCGCCACCCTGGAGAGGAAGCCCGGACTATATGCCGGCTCCATTCCGGTCTCCCCGGTGCCGCTTGCGGGAAGCCGTTGGGAGGAGGCGCTGTGCGGATGGATTGAGAGCGGCGGCCAGGCCATCCTGTATGGCTCCGTGCGGGAGGCCAGTCCGCGCCTCTTGTTCCTGCTCAATCTGTCGCTGGCGGAGCCGCTGGAGGGGGAGCTGGATTTCCGGCTTCATCTGAAGGCGGATGAGCCGGTCTGCGGCTCTTGGCCGGAGCAAATTTGCCACCGCGCTGTGCTGTGTGACGGAGGGATCGATACTATTCTGCTGGACGCCCATGACCCGTTTACCTGGTTGGCAGCGGAAGCGGGAAGCCCGGAGCAGGGCGGAAGCCGGACTGCCGCCTTGGTACGCAGGCTTCCCGCCTGGGGGAGCGGTGGAGTGGCCTGGGTCCGGGGAACGGTTGCCAGCAGCTTCCGCAAGGGCAGCCATCTGCTGGTTCCGGATGACCCTGCCCGTTATTTTCCGGCGGAAGCACTGATGCGCCATGTATTGGCCGAGTTGGGCACAGCAATCAGCTTCCGGGGGTTGGCGCCGAACGCCCGGAGGCCGGTGGTCATGGCCCACCGGAGCAACGGAGCTCTTTTCTTCTCCTGCTATGTGCCCGATACCACAGCTGAGCTGAGTCTCCGCTATCCTTGGGGCGCTCCTCTCTTGATGGGCTGGGAAACCAGACTGGAGCAGGGCAGTTCCCTCTACCGTCTCCCCCGGGCCTGGCATGGGGAATGCCGGGTGTTCATTAAACAGGAGAAGTCCGCTGTGCTGGCCTGCAAGGAAATATGCTCCACGAGCTATGAGATGAAGCGCCGTTTCCAGGTGTCCGGCCTGATTGATGCGGAGTTGCTTATTCTTCCCGAGACCGGATACGGGCACCGGACCGAGCTGCTGCTGAACTCCTCCCATCCCTTTCAGGTGGGAGATGCCTTGGACTGGGAGCTGACGGAAACCCCATGGGGAACAGCGATTGCCGTGCATAGAGCTACCGGCGTATTGACGGTTTCCACACCGTTTAGTTAAAATTTGGAAATATTTAGGAGGAGTGGTGATTGCGGTTGAAGGAGTCAGTGGCTGATGACCGCCTGGAGGAGCTGATGAGATCCTATTGGGCCTCGGATCGGATGACGGAGGAAGCTGTGCTGATGGTTGCAGGGGAAGACGGCGGCGTTGCCACAGGCCGTCTGCTCTTCACTCCTCTGCGGATCATTTCCGTGAAAAGCGCCTCCTTGGAGGCGGAATACGGGGAGGGGCGGGACTGGCTCTGCCGGGGCAAGGAGCTGCTCCTGTCTGCGGGCTCCTCCATCCCTTGGATGACGGAGGCTGAGCTGCATCCGGCTGTTCCTCCAAGGGAGGGCAGCAGCTGCCCGCGGCCGGGAGGCGGCTTTATTCTCACGGACAAGGCGGTGCTCCACAGCCGCCGGCTTGCCGTGACCTACATCCACTCCGGCCGGGAATGGGGCGGACCGGTGCCGGTATTTGCAGGGGATCGGCTGCCCTGCACCATTGGCCGGCTGAAGGGCGGGCAGCCGGTGTCTGTTGCTCTGTACGGGGACAGCATCTCTGCCGGGTACGATTGCAGCAGCATGCTGGAGCTGCCTCCGTACCAGCCGGCTTGGGGGCGGCTGCTGGCGGAATGGCTCCGCCATATCTATCCGGGCGGCGTTCAGCTGCATAATCCCTCCGTCGGCGGAAAGTCCGCCGACTGGGGGCTGGACCATGTGGAGGAGCTGGTCGCCAATGAGCGGCGGGATCTCGTCATCCTGGGCTTCGGCATGAATGACGGAACGGGCAGGGTGCCTCCGAAGCAATTCGGGGAGCGTATCCTGAACATGATGACCTGCATCCGCAGACGGTGGCCGGATACGGAATTTATCCTGATCGCTCCGATGCTTCCCAATCCTCTGGCCGCGCTGCCCGACGAGCCGGAAAAAAGCTTCTTCGGCGAGCAATTGAACTACAAGCCTGTTCTGGAGGAATTGGCCGCCGCGCCGGGCTGTGCCCTGCTGGACATGACCTCCGTCCATGGCTGGCTCCTGCAGCACAAAGCCTATTGGGATATGACCGGCAACCAGACCAATCACCCCAATGATTTCCTGAGCCGCTGGTACGCCCAGACAGCCGCCGCCTTGCTGGCGGAATAAGCCGGAAGGGCCTAAGGCGGGTTTGCAAACACGGCCTAGCAGCTTGCCGAGCACCGCCGCGTCAACAGATGTGCCATCCCGCGGGTATGCAAAAAAGAGCATGACGACCCCTCATAGGGCGGCCGCCATGCTCTTTTTATATTCATTTTGCAAAAGTCACTTGCAAATTGCCTTTCCACACTTTTTCAAGCAATTGTACTCGAAATTTTCGCATACACATTGCCGCTTTTGTCCTGTTTTGTGGAATTGTACTCGATATTTCATACACATTTCGCCGCATTTGCTTCATTTCATGAGATTGTGCTGGAAATTTCATATACAATTGCGGAATTTGCTGCTTTTCACGAAATTATACTCGAAATTTCGCATACACGCTCATACACACACCTGCCGCGTACGCGAATCCTCCAACCTCTTATTGGAATATTTCAATTAGACTTTGACGGCTTGCCCTTGAACTTGACGAAGGACCAGACGGTCAACAAGGCAACCACGGCCAGACAAGCGCCGATGCTGACCCGGTTCTGGGCATCCACCAGGAACAGGGAGGCAATCACCGCCAAACATCCGATGGTCAGCATGGTGATATACGGGTAGCCCCATACCTTAAAGCCGGGCTCCTTGGGGTAGCTTTTGCGCAGCTTCAGCTGGGAGAGGCAGATGCTGATCCAGACCAGCAGCACCACGAAGCCCGGAACCGCCATCAGAATCCGGAACAGGCTGTCCTGGAAGAAATAAGCCAGCATAGCTCCCACGCCCAGGATAGCGGCGCATAGCTTCAGGCTGTTTACCGGTACGCCTTTGCGTGAGGTACGGGCCAAAGCCGTCGGCGCTTCTCCTTGGGCAGCCATGGAGTGCAGCATCCGGGTGGCGCCGTAGATGCCGGAGTTGGCAGCTGACAGAACCGCGGTGATGAGGATGAAATTCATCAGGTGCGCGGAGCCCTGCAGACCGATGGATGCCAGCACCTGAACGAAGGGGCTGGTATGCCCGTCCAGCTGATTCCAGGGAATCAGGCCGCAGATAATAAGAATGGGCAGGGTGTAGAACAGGATCACCCGGAGAATGAAGTTTTTGACTACACGAGGCAGTACCTTCTCCGCATCCTGCGCTTCCGTCAGGGTCAGTCCGATCAGCTCCGAGCCCCCATAGGAAAACATGACCACCAGCAAGCCCGAGAAAATAGCGGTAAAGCCCTGCGGGAAAAAGCCGCCATACTCCGTAAAGTTCCGCGTCAGGGAAGGGGCGTCGGCCACGGGAATGATGCCGAACAGGATGCCCGCGCCCAGCACGATAAACAGAATGATCATGCCGATCTTGATGCCGGCCAGCCAAAATTCCGTTTCCCCGAAGCCGCCCACACTCATCATATTAATGATAAGGATCAGCGCCGCACTGGCCAGAGTCAACAGCCACAAGGGCATATCCGGCAGCCAATACTGGAGAAAGCTCCCCGCCGCCAGCACTTCGATTACACAAACCGTAAGCCACATGAAGCAATACAGCCATCCGACAATAAAGGACAGCCGTTCGCCAAAAGCGTCGCGGATAAAATCCTTCATGTTTTTATTGGCATAAACAGTGGCCATTTCCGCAATGGCTCCCATCACCACCAGCAATAAAAGCCCTGCAAACACGTAGGACAGGACAATGCCGGGTCCGGCGATGCCGATGGTTTCCGCACTTCCCTTGAAAATCCCCGTACCGATAACTCCGCCCATGGCCATAAAGCTGATATGCCGTGGCCGGAGCTTTTTTTGCAATGCTGCATCATTTCCACTCACAGTTGACAAGCCCCCTGATTTTTTTGAAAATACGGACTTGTCTAGTTTACCTTGAATGTCAGATTTGGACAATCCTTTTCTCTCGGACAGCCCTTCTTGTCGCACTTTAGCGCTTTGACGAAATTAAACTTTCTGGAGTGTGATGAAAAGTCTTGACATACATGTGGTACAATTGAGTTATGCGCGACATTTAGCAAGCCTTATATTCCAGGGACAGGAGGATATCGAATGTTTCAGGCAGGAGAGCTTGTCATTTACGGCAACAGCGGGGTATGTCAAATCAAAGAGGTGGGGGTTCCCGGATTCTCCACAGGTGAAAATGCCAAATCATACTATACCTTATCCCCGTTGCACAGCACGGAAACCATCTATACCCCTGTGGATACAAAAGTATTGATGCGGACGGTGATTTCCTCCACGGAAGCCCAAACGCTGATCGGGCAGCTTCCGCAGCTGCAGGAGGAGGATTACAGCACCTGCAACACCAAGTGGCTGGCCAATGCCTATGAATCCTCCCTGCAGGATTACACCTGCGAAACGCTGATGAAGCTGATCAAATCCATCTGCATGAAAAATTGCGAAGTGATCCTAAGCCGGAAAAAGCTGAACGAAACCGATCTGAAGTATTTGAAGCGGGCCGAGGATCTGCTGTACAACGAATTTTCCGTGGCTCTGGGAGTGACGGAGGAGGATGTGAAGCAGATCATCGAAAAAACCCTGGAGGAGCTTATGACCCAGAAAGTACACGGGTAAACCTCCCGCCATAAAAAATCCCCCAAGCCTCATCTCCACTCCGGTATAACCCGGAAGGGGGGCTTTGGGGGCTGCAACAGCAAGTGGTCTTACCTTTCGCTTAAAGAAAAAAGGGCAAGCTTCGCGTAAAAATCCTCCAGCATAAACCGCGTATCCACACTGCGGTAGACCCGGATTTTGCGGTTTCCCGGCTGTGGCTTGTATGCCATGTCCGCAGCAATTGCCGGCGCCTCCGCCAGATCGAAGTCGAAGGCCTGGTCATCCAGCAGCAGCGATACGGCAGGGGAATCGCCCAATACCCAAACCTCGCCCTTGGGCCATTCCGGCCGGTTGGCATATTTCATATTCAGCGATATAACCGATTCGTACAGATAACGGCCGATTCCGCCGCAGGGCCTGACCTTGACGGCCAGCTCTGCCAAGCCGACGCGGACCATATCATATGCATTCTTCGGCACCTGCCATAGGGGTATGGGGGAGCGGAACACCGCCTGTGCCGCCTCAACATCATTGGACAGGTTAAACTCGGGCCCCCCTTCGGGATAAGGGCCGCCGCCGATCCATACGGCGGTGAGCCGTTCCGCAATCCGCGGCTCCTGCAGGTACGCCGATGCCAAGTCGGTCAATGGGCCCTGGAAGATAACAAACAATGGCAGCGGGTCATCCTTTAAGGCCTCCTCGATGATCAGCCGGGAACCCTCCGAAGGGGAGGGAGTCCCGATGCCGGGGATTTTGCGATTGGCTCCTTCAACGACAGGATAACGTCCGGACATCCCCGTCAGCTCCAGCACATGCTGAATCTCCCGGCAGGATTCCGCCGCTCCGGCAGCGCTCCGCAAGCCAAAATGGACGCCGATCAAACCCTTGATTTGCAGCCGCGGAGACAAAAGAGCGTGAACGATGGCATATTGGTCATCCGCCTCGCATCCGGCGTCGGCGTTGATAATAACCCGGATTTGCTTCTGTTCCGGCACCTCAAACGGCATCATTCTCATTGGCGTCCCCCACCCGTTTTATTCCAGCTCCGCAATATCCTCTTTCAAAATGCTGCAGCCCTCGATCACAACCGATTCCCGGGTATCCGGCCTTAAGGTGCGGAGCCTTAAGCCGTCCAAGGTCAGGCCCTGTACATTCCGCACATCCAGGTAGGTGGCCCGGCTCCAGGTGGGGTAATAATTCTCCGACACCTCCGCCGGATGCTCGTACCGCATATCCCATACCTTCGGGTAAGCCGCCGGAAGGTCTTCCTTTTGCACGCCCCCGGCACAGGTATAGCTGATATTGTGCAGAGTCAGGTCGCGGATGGGATAGCCTTCGCAGGCGTCCACCCGGATTCCGTTGAAGGAGGGGGAGCCCATTACATCGTCGGTGAAGCGGTAATGGGGGTTGTGCATTTCCTCATCGTCGGCGGCAATGATGTCCGCCAGCGTCACCCGCTCCAGCGCGCCGATCTCCGGCATTGTTTCCAGGCCGATGGAGGAACCGATTTTGTCCAGACGGTTGTTCAGCAGAATAAAGATAGGCCGCGTCACATTGCGCATCACCAGGCCCTGGGCGACAATATCGGTGATGCTGCCGCCCTCGGTGCATTCGATTTTGATCCCTTCCCGCCACACATTCTCGAAGGTGCAGTTATGGATGGTTACATTGGAGATGTCCCCCACCGACTTCAGGCCGATGCGGATGCCGGCGCAGATGGAGGTGAAGCGGCAGTTGGCGATATGGACGTTTTTCATGGGATAGTCCTTGCTGCTGGCCTGGAGGCAAAGATTATCGTCGGTGCCCAGGATGCTGCAATTGGAAACAAACACATTCCGGCAGCCGTCATAGTCCAATCCGTCTCCATTGTACCGGCGGTCATTGCGGATATCCAGGTCCTGGCACCAGATATTCTCGCTGTCCAGAAAAGCGGTGGTCCACGCGGCGGAATTATGGAGCCGCAGCCCCTTCACATGAATGTGGGAGCAGCGCAAAAACCGCATCATCATCGGGCGGTAAATGCTGCCTTCGTTGGGGAAAGCCTCCGCATTGCCATTGATCCCACCCCCGCCGATAACCCCGATATTCACGGCATCCTCGGCGTAAATCAGACATTTGTCCATATCCTTCTCATTGACATATCGGTTATAGTGGGTTCCGTCCGGATAGTCGCCGATGTCAGGATTGGCCAGCAGGGTCGCCGACGGGTTCACCTGAAGGTACACATTGGATTTCAGAATAATGGTTCCCGTCAAAAATGTGCCGCCCGCCAATACCACATAACCGCCGCCTTGGCTGAAGCAATGGTCAATGGCCTGCTGGATGGCCTTGGTATCCGCCGTAACGCCGTCACCGGCGGCTCCGAATGCTTTTACATCGAATAGATCGCGCATCATCTGACCCTCCCTGAAGATTCGAAGTTTACCACAGGTACAAATCATTGCCCTTCAGCTTCAACAGGGCCTCCAGGAAATAATAGTCCCCGTAAATAATCGGGTGATGGTGCCGGTTCCGGAAATACGCCTCGGACCCAAGCAGCACAATGCTGTCGTTTTCCTCTGTCCAATCGCACCGCGGCTCCAGGGCCCGCAGGAGCTTCAGCGCGGCGCTGAGATACATGCCCCGCTCCGCTTCAGGCACGGCCTTGGCAATCTCAATCAGCCCGCAGGCGGCAATGGCTGCCGCGGTATCGTCCTCCAGCGCCGGCTCCGCAGGCTGCCGGAAATCCACCGGAATAACCCCGCTCTCCGGAATATTGGCCATAAAATAATGGGCTACCCGCTTGGCCGTTTGCAGATATTCGTCCTTCCCTGTATGGATGTAGCTCATCATATAGCCGTAGAGCGCCCAGGTTTGCCCCCGGGTCCAAGAGGAGCCTTCCCCGTAGCCTTGTCCGCCGTGGGTCCGCACCACTCCGCCGTGGAAGGGATCAAACTCCACAATATGATTCACCGAACCGTCCGGCCGCACAAATGCGGTCATAGCCGTATCCGCATGGGCCATGGCGATCTGCTTGTACCGGGGGTCGCCGGTTTCCTCCGTAGCCCAGTAGAGCAGGGGGATGTTGAACATGCAGTCGATAATCGCCCAGCCCCGGGTATCCCCTTCGTCCAGATCATTCCACGCGCGGATGAAGCGGCCGGCCAGATTGAACCGGCCTGCCAGCAGATTGGCGGCATGAAGGGCTCTTTTGCGGGACTCGGGATTTTTGGTGACACGGTAGTTGGCAACGCTGGTCGGCAGCCACATAAAGCCCACATCATGGTGCAGTCCGTAGAACTCCTGGAAGCCCCGGTCCAGATAGCCCTCCGAGATATTGGCGATCTCCGCATATTTTTCCTCGCCGGTTTCATGGTGCAAAAGCCACATCAAGCCGCCCCAAAAGCCGTTGGTCCACCAGCAGATGCCGTCCGCCTCCGCCCCGCTGGGATTTTCCGTTGCCCGGTCGTCATGGGTCCCGTTAATGGACATATAGGGGATTTTATACTTGGATTTTTCGCTGACCCTATCCAACTTGGTTGTGAACTTCCGGATGACGCTCTCCACCCATTGGCGGTCCTGTTGCTGCAGCATGGTTTCTTCCCCACTTTCTGTTGTTTGCCCTCATTCTAGTGCATGGGCCTGTGCGTTGGAATGAAGTTTTTTCAGGGATAATGGCCCTTTTTTAAGATAATGGACGGGGTGTCCGCCAGTAAGGCCAAAATCTAATGATCCCATTGAAAAATGGCGGAGAATTAAAAAACGGGGGGATCGTCAAAAAAAGCGCCTTTTGGTTTCAGGGGGACCATTGTACACTTTACGGAGAAATCTTGCGCCCGCATAAACCGGACCATACAGGAAGGATGACCATAGAAGATGTCGGCAAACCGGGATCAGTTGGAAGCATTGGTACATAGAGCCGAAAAGCTGCTGGAGGGCAATAGCCCGTTTCATACGGAAGGAGCCAAGCTGGCGCTTGCGGACATGCTGGAAAAAGCGAAAAAGGCATTGTCGGAGGGAGACAAGCCTCCTTTTGTCCGCAACCGGGAATTTTACCGCCCGCGGGAGGAGGAAGCGGTGCTGTTCGCCATGGAGCGTTTTACCATGGTGCCTCCTTTTCAGGGGGCAGGAAAGGTATACACCCATTACGGACTGAAGCAGGCCTTGGAATGGTTCGAGGAGCAGGATATCCGCCGCGGCGGCATGGAGAAGCTGAGGGAGAAGGCGGCATTGGCAAAGGCCAAGGCGGAAGAGCTGCTGCGCAATGCCGGGTTTGGAGAAGAGACGGGATGCTTCAGCGGGACGGCTGCTCAACAATTGAAGGACACCGTGCTCAAGCTGGAGGCCGCATTGGACGGCGGCCATAACGGCGGTTTGGAGGAACTGGCCGGGGCGACTGTCGCCTGCTTCAACAGCCTTAAGGAGCTCCGCCATTCCCGGGTGCTGCGGACGGACATAGACCCGGAGGCGTCGCTGTACCTGACCCGGGAAGGGCTGGAGCAGGTGAAGGCCAATATTGCCTCGGACCCCCTCCTGAAGGAGCAGTACGCCAACATTGCCCGGATCGCCGGACACTATAGCGAGGAGGATATCCAACAGGCCGTTTCCCTGATCATGAACGGCAACGGCAGCTATGAGGAGTTGAACCGGCATTTTTATCTGTGGAGCTCCACGGATAAGATCGTGAACTTCAAGGCGCCGGAAGGAGCGGCGAAGGCTGCCATTTCCTTCGTGCTGCCTGCGGAGGAGAACGAGGAGGACGGCCTGGGCCATGTGTGGATCGACAATCTGCGAAGCGCGGAAAGGCCGGCCCGTTCTAAGCTGGGAGGACAAATACCCGTTCTGCGGGGGCGGGGACAGACGCCAACAGGAGTCTGCCAATCCGTCATCCCAGGTGAACACCCGCTATAAAGAAGGTACTGCCAGACATTCCCTGTTTATCATGAACCCCACCGGCGGGGATGAAGGGGCGTGGACATGCACGGAAGAAATTGCGGTGGAAAGCGGCGGCTCGTATACTCTGACCTTCCAGGCCAAGCTGGACGGAAAGCTCAAGCGGGGGCTGAAGGCCGTGCTGGTCTTTGCGGATGAGACGGGACGGACGGTGGGCCAGTTTGAATATGCGTTCAACCGCAAGTCCTCCATCCCCGGCGGCCGGTTCCTGCTGCCCATGCAGTGCGACGCCATCCAGTACGCGCTGACGGGAGAGCCATTGTATGCCCGCAAGGTCAAGAATCAGCTATTGTTTATGTTCAATGACTTCTGCCAGGGAGCGGAGCACTGGCTGGCGACCAACCTGCGCCCCGAGGGCAGCGACAGCTACGGGGCGGTGCAGGGCGGGAGGCTGTTATGCGCAGCGGCGGTCAGCTATTCCTTCATCAGAACGGCGCAGGTGTTCTCCCAAGAGGAGAAGGAGCGCTTCTACGGTATGACGGAATATCTGCTGCGCTACATGCTGGACCTTCGGGACCGGACCGAATGGACGGACAGAGAGGCCCAGGAGGGCTGCACCAACTGGCAGACCGATATGTGCGCCGGAACCGGGTTTATGATGATGGCGCTGACGGATTTCCCCAACCGGCATACGTGGCTGAACAATGCGGATTTTATGCTGAAGGCCCAATTGGAATTGAACGTAAACCCCGATTCCTCCTGGCCGGAGTCCATCCGCTACCATCATGCCGCTCTGGAGCGCTTCGCCGGTTATGCCAAGGCGGCGGATAATGTGCTGGGGGAGAACTGGTTTGCCGCCACGCCGCTTCTGCGGATGTTCGGATACAGCGCCGCCGTGCAAACCCCGGGATACGCCTACTTTGACGGGCGGATCGGCACGCCGCCCTTCGGAGACCATGCCCTAAGCGGCGGCGGGGAGTTCGGCTTTTTTGCCACGTATCTGGCGGATGCGGCCCGAATGGACCGGAGGTTGGCCGACCGGATGCATCATACCTGGACGGCGGCGGGCAAACCCTTCAAGCGGCTGTGGGGGGAGGGCATTGCCCTGGAGAACATTCTGGGCCAGGGGGACAGCTATAAGCCGTCCGCGCCCTTCAGGCTGGTCTCCACCAAGGCTTTTCTCGATGCAGGCATCTACATTTTCCGCAAGGGCTTCGGCAGCGGCAAGGAGAGCTACTTTGCCATCATGTCCAGTCCCAGGCCCGTCGGCCATGGGCATCTGGACCAGGGCTCCTTCATCCTGTACAAAAATTCCGTTCCCCTGGTGATGGATTCCGGCATTGAAGGGTATTTCGACAGCAGCACCAATTGGCATATCAGCTCCTATTCCCATGCTTGCCTGCAGTTTGCCGCCGTCCGGCGGCCTGTTCCCGGGGACAGCGGCGGCGGAGCCATCAATTTGTCTGCGGGAACCTACAGTCTGGAGCGGGGCTGGGTGGATGTGCCCCGGGAGAGCAGGGTGCTGGACGTTGCGCTGGGCGGGGAGACGGACAGCATCACCATCGAAATCGCCAACCCGGAAGGGAGCGGCCGCCATATCCGCCATGTCACCTATATCAGGGAGCCCGATCTGTATCTGATCCGGGACACGGTGGAGGACTTCACCGGCAAGGTGCTGTTCAGCCTTCCCGTAGCGTCGCGGCATTCTGTCGCAGACGGCAGCCGGGTATATTCGGAAGGGGCGTATGGCGTAGATCTGGAGACAGTGTTCCTCTCCCCGGTGGAAGCCGTCCGTTTGGAGCAAGGTCGCTCCACTCCCTTTTTCGGCAGCCGCCGGGACGCCGTTTCCATGATGGATTATGTGCGGGCTGTAGCCGATGCCAAACACGGGTTCCTGACGGTGCTCCACCCCAAGGAGAAGGAAGCGGCCAGACTTCAAGCCGGCATCCGGCCGGACGGCAGCATAACCCTGCGGACAGACGGGTATACGGTTTACCTCAATGCCGCTTCCGGCCCGTACGGGGCAGCTCTGCTCAGAATGGAGCGCAATGAGGAAGCGGCCCGCTGAAGCCAATGCAACTTTCGCGGCATGAAGCCCAGGCTTCATGCCGTTTTTTGTCCCCGCGGGCATCCACTAAAAAACCGCACACGAAGCTTAAAAAACCGCCATGTTGAAACCGGCTATTTTTACTATAATGAAAAGACACTTTTGGGACTGGGGAGAAGACAATGAAAGCAATCCGGGCGTTTTTGCTGCGAAAAAGCCTGTTGGTCCGCATTATTCTTTCTTATCTGTTTGTAGGCTTGCTGGTGATTGGCGTATTGACCATGGCCATTACCTCCAAGGTATCGCAAAACTTGAAGGGGGAGCTGACCTTTTCCACGGACAGGGCGCTGGAGCAATCCTACAACACGGCTAATCTGATGCTTAATTCCACCTATCAGCAATTTGCCAGCGCATACAGCTCGTTGGATATACAGGCGGGTCTGTATGCCAATATATTCGATTCCGAGCTTATGGGAAGAATCGGAACCAAGCTGACGGATTTGGCCAATGTCAATCCCATGGTCCATTCCGTTTATTTGGTGAACAAGCGGCATGAGCTGGTATTTTCGTCGCTGACTACCGTGCGTTCCTTTGACGAGTTCTACGACCGCCAGATTCTGGAGCTGATGGAGAACAGCCTGGCGCTGAACGGCAGCATTTTTATTCCCAGAAATACATCTTTTGTTTACGACACCAAACCCTTCGACGGCAATTTGATCACCGTTGCCTATACCTCCACCCGGGATGAGAAGTTTATGAACGGCGCCCTGATCCTCAATCTGGATCAGCAGGTGCTCCAGGAGATGATGATGAACGGAGCCGGCAGCAAATCCTTCCAGTCCATGATCCTGAACCGGCAGGGCCAGGTTATCTCCCATACGGACCGGGGGATGATCGGCGCCAATCTGTCGGAGTCCGGGGCGGTGCCGCGCATCATGGAATCTCCAGCCCTTAGGGGAGTGCTGGATGCGGAGGTGGACGGCAAGGCTCACCGCATGTTTTATATCAAGGCGGACAGCCTGGGCTGGGTATTCATTGGCGATGTGAACTATGACAGCCTGCTGGGCCAGGTGAATGCCATCAAACGGTACATTCTGACGGTAACCGCGGCGCTGCTGGCCATTGTGGCCTTAAGCGGCGTATTCTTCACGCGGATGATTTACGCCCCGATCCAGAGGCTGGTGAAAAATATCAGCAAAACCCCGGGGCAGGGAAAGCCGTCGGATGCGGCCAGCGAATTTGATCTGCTGTCCGGCGCGTTCCGCTACCTGGAGGGCAGGGTGCAGGATCTGCAGACCAGTGTGGCGGGCTACCGGTATACGGAAAAAAGAGAAGCGCTCCAGCGGCTGACCACGGGAGGCTGGGCCAGCGAGGGGGAAATGGTGCGGAAGCTGAACCAGTCGGGGATTGATCCCGCCGCTCCCGGCTATCAGGTTTGTATGCTGCGCCTGGATTCCTTCGAGCAGCTTTCCGAGGAATACAGTACAAGCGACCTGCTGCTGCTGAAATACGCCATTACCAATATCGCCGAAGAGATTGGGGCGGCTTTTTTCCGGACATACAGCTTTGACGGCGGGGAGGACCGGATTGTGATCCTGTTCCTGAAGCCGCCGGGCATGGAGCCCGAGCTTGCGCATGTGGTAAGGGAGATGCAGGAGAACACGAAGCGTTATCTGAAGCTGTCCGTCTCCGCCTCCATCGGGCTGTTCGCCCCCGGGCTGCAGCAGGTTCCCCAATCCTGGCAATCGGCGTACAATGCCTCCCGCTACCGGCTGGTGTTCGGCTGGCAGTGCCTGATTCCCGCAGATATTGAAGACAGCCGGGAGTCTGTCTCCGATTCCCTGTCGGCCTCCATGGAGAAGCAGGTGGCGGATTGCATGAGATTGGGCGACGGGGCCAAGGCCATTCAGGTGCTGAAGGATTATTTCACCCAGATCCGCAGAACCTCCTTCGATGAGATGATGCTGCTCTTGAATCAGCTGCTCTTCACCGTCACCCGCACCTCCAAAACTATGGCGTCGGGGGATTTAAGCGGCGTCAGCACGGACATTGGCGCTTTGGGCCAGCAATTGTTCAAGTGGGAAACCTTGGCCCAGACGGAGGAATGGTTCGCTGGTCTTATCGATACCGCGGTCAGCATGAGGGACAAACAATCCTCGCAGAAGAATGTGCTGATTGTGGAGCGGCTGAAGCAGCATATCCAGGACAACTACACCGACCCCAATCTGACGGTGGAGCTGCTGGCGGAGATTGCCGGCCTGTCGGTAAATTATATGCGCAAGGTGTTCAAGGACATTGCCGGGATTTCCCTGAACCAATATATCAGCGAATACCGGTTTGACAAAGCCAAGTCATTGCTCCTGACCACAGACCTGCCGGCCAATAAAATCGGCGAAATGGTAGGCTTCGACAACACCAAATACTTCTATATTTCCTTCAAAAAGTACAGCGGCAAAACCCCGGACCACTTCCGCAAAAGCAGCGGCGAGTTTGGGGAATGACTCCGGAAGGGGAGTTATCGGTACTTTTTAATCCGATGATTGGATTTTGCACCCGGCTCATGCGCGAAAATCATGCTTTTTATCCGGTTTTTGGGCTGTTCCGATAATGCCCGGGCACGGTATAGTGGCAGCGTGAAGAGCTTCATGAATGACATGTCTAGGAGGAGAATCCGTAATGAGTGAAACCGCTGTTAGCCGGCCGGGGCAACTGGAGCAGCCCTATAGAAAGAAACGGGGCGCGTTGGGATCGTTTTTCTTTGAACTGGCCAAAAACAAATTTCTGTACTTTCTGGCGCTGCCGGGTATGATCTGGTTTTTTATCTTTGCTTATCTGCCCATGGGCGGCATCGTTATTGCCTTCCAGGATTTCAAGGCCATGAAGGGAATCACCGGCAGCGAATTTGTCGGCCTGAGAAACTTCAAGTTTTTCTTCCAGTCCGGCGATTGGGTGCGGATTGTGAGCAACACCTTGTTTTTGAACGCGCTGTTTATTGCCTTCAATATGATTGCCGCCGTAGCCATTGCCATCATGGTTACGGAATTAAGCGGCAAGTGGTTTAAGAAAATTGCCCAGTCGGTGATGATTTTCCCCCACTTTCTGTCATGGACAGTGGTAGCCATGTTCGTCATGGCCTTCGTCGCCACAGACGGCGGGTTCATCAACCAATTTCTGTCGCTGTTCGGCGTCGAGCCGGTCCAATTCTTGTCTTCGCCCCAATATTGGCGGCCGATTCTGGTGCTTCTGAATATATGGCATGGAGCAGGCTTCGGTTCCATTGTATATATGGCGACGATTACGGGCATCAATCCCGAGATTTATGAATCGGCCTCCATCGACGGAGCCAGCCGCTTCCAGAAAATCCGCTTCATTACTCTGCCTTTGCTGAAGCCGACAGTGGTGCTTCTGCTCATCCTTGCGGTAGGGGGCATCTTCAACGGCAACTTCGGCATGATCTATGCCATCATTGGCCGCAACCCTCCGTTATATCCGACCACGGATGTCATTGATACCTATTTGTTCCGCGCCATGATGGACCTGGGGGATATGAGCATGTCCGCGGCCATCGGCTTCATGCAATCGCTGATCGGCTTTATCCTTGTTCTGAGCGTCAACTATATTGCCCGGAAGCTTGCGCCGGAATCCGCCATTTTCTAAACCGATACCAATAAGGAAGTGATACGAGTGATTAAGGAAAGCTTGTCCGACCGTTTGCTGAAAGCTGTATTTTATGCCGCCCTGGCACTGTTCTCTGTCTATTGTTTGCTTCCCTTCTGGTCGGTGGTGGCCAGCTCCTTTGCCAGCGAAGCGTCCGTGATCAGAGACGGTTATACCTTTTGGCCCAAGGACTTCAGTCTGGAAGCCTACAAGCTGATTTTCCAGGATAATACCATTTACCGGTCATACGGTGTTACCACCTTCATCACCCTGGTGGGCACCACCATGTCCATGCTTCTGACCAGCGCTTTGGCTTATGCGCTTTCGGTAAAATCCGTGAAATACCGCAATCATATGGCATTTTATGTTTACTTCACCATGTTGTTCCATGGCGGTCTGGTAGCCTCCTATCTGCTGATCTCCAAATACCTGGGGATGAAGGATACCATCTGGGTTCTGATTATCCCCAGCATGGTCAGCGCCTGGAATATGTTCCTGCTGCGGAACTTTTTCGCCTCCATTGATGAATCCATAGCCGAATCGGCCAAAATCGACGGCGCCAATGACGCATACATTCTGTTCCGGATCATTCTGCCCATCTCCATGCCGGCCATGGCCACCATCGGCCTGTTCTACGCCTTGGGCTATTGGAACAAGTGGTTCGACGCTCTTCTGTATATCAACGACAAGAAGCTTTACCCGCTGCAATATCTGATCCAGCGGATTATGAACAATCTGGATTATGTGACCTCCATTTCGGCTGAGGTGAATATTCCCAACTTTATTACACCCGCCATGACCGTCCGCCTGGCCACCACTGTGGTCACCATCGGACCGATTGTATTCCTCTATCCGTTCCTACAGAAATATTTCGTGAAGGGCCTGATGGTAGGCGCAGTGAAAGGCTAAATCCGCATGGCGGTTTAGTATATAGGCACTCATAAAAAGGGAGGAAGAACATGAAAGCGACACGTATGGCAACTGCATTATTATCCGTCGTTCTGGCCGGCTCCACATTGGCAGCCTGCGGCAATGACGACAAGGAAGCGGCAAGCACAAGCAGTCCCGGAGCTTCTGCCGGAACAGCTTCCGCCGCTCCCCCTCCGGTTACCCTGAAAGGCATGCTGTTTGGGGATGAGCCCAAGGATTTTAAATTGGTGCTGGAGGAGTTCGAGAAGCGCACCAAGGATACGCTGAACATCAAGCTGGACATTCAATGGAATCCGATTAACGACCACAAGCAAAAGGTAAAGCTGATGATGGCGGCCGGCGAAACAGTGGACTTTGTCTTCGACGCCGAATTCCAAAACCTGAAGGACCTTGTTCCCCAGGGCGCTTACGCGCAATTGGACAAATACTTCAATAACGACGCTTATCCGGGATTGAAGAAGGCATTCTCCAAAGAGTTTGTGGACATGAACAAACGTTATGATGACCACCTGTACACCATTCCGTTCACGCAATATTTCTACGATATTCCCGTGATCTTCATCCGCAAGGACTTGCGGGAAAAGCTGGGCTTCACCAAGCCCATCTCCAGCTACGACGAGCTGCAGCAATTTTATGAGAAGGTGCTGGCAACGGAAAAGGGCATGACGCCTCTGGCGCTGAAGGGGGTCAGCGGCTACCAGGATATTCTGAATCCTGACCGGCCGGACCTGCCTACCCTGCAAAGTGTGTCTGCTGCCGGCGGACCTTACATTGTTCATCTGACAGATGATCTGAAGCAGATCAAAAATATTGTGATCCCCGGCGATCCGGAGTCCGAATGGGCGAAGCTGCCGGCCCCGTACAACTCCATGAAAAGCTATTTTGTCCAATATGACAAATGGGCGGAATGGAGCAAGTATCTGGAGAAGGATGTGCTGAGCCAAAAGGATCACGGCGCATATTTCATGTCCGGCAAAGCGGCCTCTTATTATGGCGTACTTTCGGGCTATGCTACGGAAAAGAAGAAGCTGCAGAATACCATTCAAGGGGCCGATCTGGAGTTCTTCGTATTCCGCGAAAGAATGCGCAATATGGAGCCGAAGGCGATCCCGACCAACTATAAAGCCAATAACTCCATTGCCATTCCGGCTTCCTCGAAAAATATTGACAGAACAATGAAGTTCTTCGACTGGTTGTTCCAAAGCCGGGAAAATCACGATCTGTTCGAATACGGCATCCAAGGCAAACACTGGGAGCCTGTTGGCGATAACCAATTGAAGCTGCTGGATGATTCGAAGAACTACAACTTCCCGGGTTATGAGTTTAGCTGGAATCCGAACATGATCCGTTTGCCTGCAGACCTGGATGAGACGGCCAAAAAGTATTTTGAATACTCCGCCAAGGCAGATACTTATTATGCAGGGGTATTGTCCAGATTTGTGTTCGATCCTACCAATGTAAAGGGCGAGGTTGCCAATATTACCTCCAAAACCGATCCGTTCACCCAGACGCTGAAGGCCGGTCAAATGAAGGATTGGGAGACCGAGCTGCTGAAGCTGGCTAAGGAGCAGGATGGTTTGGGACGGGAAAAAGTCCGTGCAGAGGTTAAAAAGCAGGTTCAAGCTTATTTGGATGCCAACGTTAAATAACGGGAAGTGGCGCCGGGCAAGAGCTGGCCGCCGGGGGGATGCCTTCGGCCGGCCGGCTTTTGTTTGTGCTACGCCTCATCATGCAGAGGGAGAGGGGAACCATGAAGCAGGCGGAAGTGTTATGTGAGCAGGGAGTTCTGCTGTCCGGCCGGGAGCTGGTTTACGAATGCGGCGAACTCCGGGATTGGCGGGATTACGACGCCCTGGCTGTGGAAATCTGGATACCGGAGGGGAAAACGGCGGAAATTGCGGCGAGAGTGGAGCCTTTGTCCTTCGGAAGGCCGGAATATGTGGCAGACACCTCAGCCAAGGTATGGGTGGCGGGAAGCGGATGGACGGAGGCGGTGCTGGCCTTCCGCGATTTCAATGCCATGGAGTTTACCTCCGCCTTGTGGCGGCTGGTTATGCGGGTAGGGCTGACAGTCCGGCTTTCCGACGGCGCCGAAGGAGAGGAACTGCCCATCCGCCATGTCCGGCTGAAGAAGCTGGGGCGGATTGTTATGGAGGCGGATCGTCTGTCCAAGGCGGGGGAGCCCGGCGATACCCTGGAATACGGGATCACGGTAGCCAATTTGACGGAGCTGCCCCAGGCCGTAGCGCTTCATCCGGCGGCCTACGGCTTTGAATCCCTGCAGCCGAGGGTGGAGCCGGATTGTCTTGTGCTGGGCCCGGGTGAGGAGGGGCAGGTCTGCCTGTCGGTGCAGCTTCATGACGGCATGGCGGCAGGCGGCTATGAGGATACGGTTCTCCGCGCTGTGCCCAACGGCGATTCCGGGGAGACGCGGCAGCTGGTTTTGCGCACAGTCCGAAGGCTGCCCCATCCCTATATCCTCCATACCGAGGAGGGCTGGGAGGGGGTCCGGCGGAATGTGGAGCGCTATGATTGGGCCAAGGAGGAGCTGGCCCGCCTCACCGCCCAGGCGGAGGCCTGGACCGTGCCGGAAGCGGAGGGGGCGGGCAAGCCTTATGCCTTTGAGCTGAACCAGCGCTTCAATCTCCACGCCGCCGCTGTAGCCTGGAAGCTGACGGGCAGGCGGGATTTGCTGGAGAAGGCAGTGCTGCTCCTGCGCCGGTTTGCCGATCCGGCGAAGGGTTATCCGGCCACGGATGCGCCGTATCTCCATATTTACGCCTCTTCGGAGGAGATGAAGCTTCCTACCCCGCGCGGGCCCAAGGTATGCACCGGCGGCCTGATCCATGAAGGGGAGTTTATGCTGACGGTATCCTCCTGCTATGATCTCCTTTATGATGCCGACCTGTGGACGCCGGAGGATCACGCCCGGATGGAGCAGGCTTTCCGGATTTACATGGACAAGGCGGATTGGATGATCCGGGACGGAGATACCAACAATATCCCTTCCGGAGGCATGGTTGGGGCCTTGCTGTGCAGCATGGCGCTTCAGGATATGCATTGGATCAAGCGGTTCATCGAAGGCCCCGGAGGCGTCGCCGATATGATGCGGACCGGGATTATGGATGACGGCTGGTATTTCGAAGGGGCCAGCAACTATGTCCTGCTGTTCGCGGATATGTTCGCCCGGCTGGCCCAGGCGGCGGAGCCCTGGGGAATGAACCTGAAGCATCTGCAGGTGCCGCCCTCCTACCGGAAGGATGCCATGCTGGCTCCTTGGTCATTGCCCCGGGAAAAGCCGTTTTTGGGCATGTCGTTTGCCAAATTCGGCCCGGTCCGCCGCAATTTCCGCTCCATCAAGGATGTTTGGGATGCTATGCTGCCCTTTACGGATGAACGGGGGATTCTGCCCGGCATCAATGACTCCACGGACAAGGATATGGCTCAGGCCTATGATCTGGCCTATTATCTGTGGCGGGACCCCCGGTATGTCTCGGTGATCCGCCGAGGGAGCAGGCGGGATCTGCTGTACGGCGTCGGGGAGCTGCCTGAACCGCCGGAGGATCACTTTGCCGCCTCCGCTTATGCCGACAATGCCGGACTGGCCGTGCTGCGCTCCCGCACGCCGGGGCGGCAGCCGGGGGAGCAGCTTCAAGTGGTGCTGAAATACGGCTCCCATGGAGGCTACCACGGGCATTTCGACCGGACGGGGCTGGCGTCTGTGAAGCGGTACGGCAAGAATGCCTATGGCCCGCTGGCTTCCTGGTTCGGCTACCATTCCTTCATGTTCAAAATGTGGGTGCAGGCCTCCATGTCCCACATGATGACGGTGGTGGACCAGCGGATGCAGGAGCCGGTGGAGTCCAGACGGCTCCTGTTCCACAGCGGCGGTATGGTCCAGGCTTGCGCCGTGGAAACCCGCGCCCGCTGGATGGACCCGCCCTACGGCGGGCAAACCCCTTATCCGGAGAGCTTCCCGGAGGAGCGGGGTTTGGCCGAAGGCCGGGACATGCCGCGTCCTGCCCTTCCCCGGGCGCAAGGAGACACCGGAGAGTATTCGGAGCCTATTCTGCAAAGGCGGCTGGCGGCGGTAACCGACGATTATGTGCTCGTTGCCGATTATCTGCAAGGAGAGGAGCAGCATACCTTCGATTGCCTTTATCATTTTCAGGGCTTTCAGGGTCTGGAGGCCCAGGGGAAAACCCTCATCCGCCATACCGGCAGGCTCAGTGACGATCCCTATGGGGCAGGCCAGTTCATCAGCGATTGCCATTGGTATGAGTGCCAGGCCCCCGTTGCCGCCCGTTTCTCGCATATGTATGACCGGAATACCGATGATCGGGACGGCCGTCATATGCTCCACAACGAAGAGGGGCGGATGGATACGGCGCTTCATCTGCTCTGGCCGCCTCAGCCGACGGTGGTTACCGGCTGGTATGCGGAGGGCTCCAACGTGAACAAAACCCTCCATTATGAGGTGCTGGGAGACGGGAGGCTGCTGGCTGAAGACCAATTCGGCGCGTGGATTCTGGGCAAACGCCGTGTTCGCGTGTCCTTGCAGGACGTGCAGGGGCTGACCCTTCGGGTTCAGACGGACCGGCCTGCCTTGAAAACTGTATTCTGGGATGATCCCTCCGTTATTCTGGAGGATGGCCGCAGGCTGCATCTTGCGGAGCTGTCCGGCGTTTACCGCAATGTGGACCCGGGACATGGCATCGGCGTGGATTATGAGGGAGGACCCGTGCATCTGGAGGGAGAACCGGCCGTCGGGGCGCTGCCCTTCGAGCCTTTGGACAACCGCCGCCCGGCGGAAGCGGTGTTCGACCTGCGGGGATTGGGGGCCGTTGCCTTCGAGGGCGCCATCGGCGGGGATTATCCCGTGGGCGACGACCCGGCCCGCCGCAAAACCGTCGGCTTCCGCAGCTGCGGAAGCACGGCATGGTTTGTGACGCTGCTGGAGCTGCATGAGGGGCGGCCTATGGTAATCCGGGCGGAAGCGAGGGACGCCGGGCATCTCACCGTCCATCTGGCTGACGGCAGAAGGCAGGAGCTGGCCATCCGGGGACTGGATTCGGCAGACGGGCAAGTGGAGCTGGAACTGGAGGAATGGCAGGGAGAGCAGCTGGTGCGGAAGGAAAAGACCGGCGGCTAACAAGCTCCAGGGCCGCCTCAATAGTTAACGTACAGCTTAAAAAACCGCATAACAAACTGCAAAAACAGCATGTCCGGCAGGGTGGAAGCAGCGCTACAATGAAACAAAGCTTCTTTTTGCAATAGAGCGGACGCGAAGGAGAGAGAGTGGGTATGGACTGGACGACGGATGCATGTTTGCAGGAGCTGTACGCCGGCACGGATGGCCAAAGGCAGGAGAACCGGCGGAACAGCGGAACCCCGGAATACCGGGAATGGCTCCGGGGCAGGCTGAGGCTTGCTTTGGGGAGGTTTCCCGACCCTGCTCCTCCTCTTGAGGCCCGGGTGCTGGAGCGAGCCGATTACGGTGATTTTATCCTGGAGCGTGCGGCCTATACCACCATGGAGGCTGCCCGCGTGCCGGTTATGGTGCTGATCCCGAAGGCAGGGCAGGGTCCGTGGCCGGCGGCGCTGGCCTGCCACGGCCACGGCAATGGCCAGCGGGATGCAGCCGGCCTGGATGAGCAGGGCCGGGAGCTGGAGGACCCGGGGATTCACAACCGCTTCGCCGTCCGGCTGGTCCGCAAGGGGATGGTGGTGGTGATCCCGGAGATCATGGGCTTCGGCGTCCGGCGGATGGCGGAGGAGCTGAAGGCCAATCCCAATTACAGCTCCTGCGGCACATTGGCCTCCCAGCTGCTGATGTACGGCCGGACATTGGCGGGCATGAGAGTGTATGAAGCCATGCGGGGACTGGACTATATGGCGTCGAGGCCGGATGTGGACGGGACGCGGCTGGGGCTGTTCGGCTTTTCTGGGGGAGGGCTTATCGCCGCGTTTACCGCAGGGCTGGATGAGCGGGTGCAGGCAACCGTGTTATGCGGCTGGACCAACACCTTCCGGGGCAGCACCCTGGCCATGCATCATTGCATTGACAATTATTTGCCCGGCCTTCTCCTGGATGCGGAGCAGCCGGAGCTGGCCGGATTGATTGCCCCGCGGGCATTGTTTGTGGAGTCCGGCCAACAGGACCCGATTTTTCCCGTGGAGCATACCCGCCAGGCCATTGCATATCTGGAGGAGCTTTATGCGGCTTGGGGCGTCCCCGGGCAATTCGGTTGGGATATTCATCCGGGAGGCCATGAAATTTCCGGAAGGAGCAGTGTAGATTGGCTCCGGGGCAAGCTGGGCAGCAAAGCGGAGCAATTGTAACCTATTGGCAACCAAGGAGGAAAACTATGATGAACACAATCCAGAATCCGATTCTGAAAGGCTGTAATCCGGACCCGTCGATTATCCGGGCGGGCGATGATTATTATATCGCCACCTCCACCTTCGAGTGGTTTCCCGGTGTGCAGATTCACCATTCCCGGGATTTGATCCATTGGGAGCTGGTTGCCCGTCCCCTGAACCGGGTATCCCAGCTGGACCTGCACGGCGTAGGCGCTTCCCAGGGGGTATGGGCGCCTTGCCTGACCTATGACAACGGCATATTTTATCTGGTGTACACGGTCGTCAATTCCTTTTATTGCAAAATGTACGATACCCATAATTATCTGGTCACCGCCACGGATATCCTGGGCGACTGGTCGGAGCCGGTTTATCTGAATAGCTATGGCTTCGACCCGTCCCTGTTTCATGACGACGACGGCCGGAAATATATTGTCAGCATGGTAACGGACCACCGGGTAACCAAGCAATACAAGGGGCATCTGGTGCTCCAGGAATATTCTCCGGCGGAGCAGAGGATGCTGGGGGAGGCACGGACCATTTATGCCAGTCACGAGGGTTTCTTTGAAGGGCCGCATATTTACAAGCGCAACGGGTACTATTATCTGTTTGCCGCCGATACGGGGACGGGGGAGGGCCATGGCCAATCCATTCTGCGCTCCCGTGAGCTGTATGGGCCGTACGAGGCGTATGAGGGCAATTCCATCATGACCGCCCGAAACCATCCCGAGCTCTTGCTGCAAAAATCCGGCCACGGCGATCTGGTGGAAACCCAAACAGGCCAGTGGTACATGGCCCATCTCTGCGGAAGGGCGCTGGAGAACCGGACGGAAAAGGGAGACCGCAAATATACGCTGGGCCGGGAAACTGCCCTCCAGAAGATGGAGTGGACGGAGGACGGCTGGCTCAGGCTGGCCAACGGCACCGGCTTGCCGGATGTGGAGGTGGAGGGCCCGGGGCTGCCGCTGCATCCGTTCCCGGCGAAACCGGCAAGGGATGATTTTGACGGGGAAAAGCTGGATATTCACTTCCAGTCCCTGCGTGTTCCGCTGGATGAGACCTTCTATTCGCTGACGGAACGCAAGGGGTACCTGCGCTTGTATGGCAGAGAAGGACTGGGCTCCAAATACCGGCAGAGCCTTATTGCCCGCCGCTGGGAGTCCTTCGTTTTCACCGCCAGCACTTGTGTGGAGTTCCGTCCCGTCATCTACAAGCAATTGGCCGGTCTGATTTGCATGTACGATACGGAAAATTATTATTATCTCCATATTACTCACCATGACGATTACGGCCGCTGCCTCTGCATTCTGTCCGCCGTGAACAATGTGTATGCGGAGCCTGCGGGTTACATCTCCCTGCCGGAGGAAGCGGAGCGGATATGGCTGCGTGCGGCGGTGGATCGTGACAAGCTGCAATTTTTCTATTCGGCAACAGGGGAGGACGGCTATATTCCGGTTGGGCCGATATTGGATGCCAGCACCTTGTCCGACGAAGCCTGCCGGGAGGGCTGGTTTACCGGAGCGTTCGTAGGCCTGTGCTGCCAGGATCTGACGGGCTTCGGGAGACCTGCCGACTTTGATTATTTTGAATACAGGGAAGACAGCGTTTGTATGGGGAAGGACTTGTAGAAGACGGGAGGGGCAGGCAATGGACTTTGAGCTGCGGAAGCTGTCCGTAACGGACGGACAGGATATCTACGACATGCTGCAGGAAATTCCCAAAGCGGAGAACGGCTTCATCAACGGCGGGCATGGTTGCACCCAAGAGGAGTTCCGGCAATGGCTGGCCCGTCAGGATGCCGCATCCCGTGGGGAGGGATTGGCGGATTGGATGGTGCCGAGCACAACCTATTGGCTGTATGTCGACGGATATCCGGTTGGATTTGCCAAGCTGCGCCATCATCTGACGGACCGGCTGAGGGAGGACGGCGGCAATATCGGGTATGCCATCCGGCCCGGCCAACGGAACAAGGGCTACGGCACCATCCTGTTAAGCAAGGTGCTGGACGAAGCCCGGCTCATGAGGCTCGGCCAGGTATTGGTGACGGTATGGCCGGGGAATCAGGGCTCCATCAACGTAGCTTTGAAGAACAACGGGACCATTACCCGTTCAACAGAGGATAGGCATTATATCTGGATTACCTGCTGACGGAGGGGAGAAGCATGAAGCTGGGAATGCCGATGCTTGTTGAGTTTGCCGGTCTGCAATCCGGAGATTACCGGCCAGACCCCTTTCTCAAAGTCACAGAAAGTATATATCGGAAGCGGCAGGGCAATTGCATTAGACTTTGTACGAAACATGCCCCTATGCGTTTCTAACGTGGTTGTGCTGTGGTTTTGTTCCCTCACAGTAGACATTTTGTGAATTTTGTCTTTCATACAGTGGACATGAGCAGAGTAGCTCTCTCCTCCCCTACTTTGCTCACAAAACACAATATACGGGAAACAAACGACGTTCAACAACTATATTTAGACGTGTATCCTGGAGCGACCGCTATAGCCGCAATGTCCACTTTCCAACGGACATGCGGGAANGAAACAAACGACGTTCAACAACTATATTTAGACGTGTATCCTGGAGCGACCGCTATAGCCGCAATGTCCACTTTCCAACGGACATGCGGGAAGGTTTTGTCCTTCCGACGCACACAAAAGCTGGATATGAAAATCCGGTTTCTGCGCTTCCTCTACCTTGGACTAATGCGATTGCCCTGCGGGAAGCGGCTCGACTTCTTGACAAACGCAGGTTGTCAAAGGAGGCCGATAGGCGTTTATCCTCGCCACAGTTGGGCGGACAGAGAATCCGCTATTTTTCGAATGTGATCCGTTTTCAGATTTAACGGATCGTGAGTCCGCGGGGGAGAAAAAAAGGCAGATTTTAGTGAAATAGCGGAACCACAGTCCGCCAAACTCAAACTTTGCGGAGGAGTCGGTTATTGCGGGTTACCTGGAACGGTTGAAGCATATGCATCTGCATGATTATGACGGGATGCAGGATCATGCCCGCCTCTATCCGGTCAGGTTCCCATCAATGACAGACTCGAACTGGCAGAGAGCAAGGGAATCCGTGTGGTGGTGGAGGTTAAAACAAGCGAGGCCCTTGGAAGCATCAATCCGGAGTGTCAGAACTAACTTCCGTTTAAAGGGGCAATGAATAAATGAAAGCTTATATGCATATAGAGCCATCACAGCAAAACCGGCCCGCCAGGCATCGCGCAGGGCCGGTTTAATTGTGCCATAAAATTAGGATTGTGGCTCCGCCCGGAGATAATCCAGATTCCGGTCCACCAGAGCGATCCGCTGCTGCACACAGGCGTAGGAGCGGAGCGGGTCCTCCGGGGTATGGAGCACATAATCCAGCAGTCTGTCCACGGTGGTGGAAGCTACATGGCAGCGGGTGTCGGAGGAGGCGTAATACAGGAACACATCCCCGTTATCCCGGGCGATCAGGCCGTTGATAAAGACCACATTGGAGACATCGCCGATCCGTTCCTCCCCTTCGGGAGCGATGAGATGTCCCGCGGGAGCGTGAAGCAGCTTGGACGGGTCCGCCAGATCGGTCAGGAAAGCGTAAACCACATAACGAAGTCCTGCCGCGGTATTGCGTACCCCGTGGGCGATGTGCAGCCAGCCCTTGGCAGTTTTGATGGGGGCGGGGCCTTGGCCGTTTTTGACTTCCTTAATGGTATGATAATAGCGGCGGTCTATAATGGCTTCGGAGGTGATAACGGCGGGATTCATGCTCTCCGACAGGCCCCAGCCGATGCCGCCGCCGGAGCCGGCGTCAATGAAGCCGTCCTGGGGACGGGTGTAGAAGGCGTATTGGCCGTCTACGAATTCGGGATGCAGCACTACATTCCGCTGCTGGGCGGAGCCGGTTTGCAGGTCGGGCAGCCGTTCCCAGGTTTTCAGATCCCGGGTCCGGGCGATGCCGGCTTGGGCTACGGCGCTGGACAGATCCCCCGGAGCGGCATCCGGGTCCTTGCGCTCCGTGCAGAAAATCCCGTAAATCCAGCCGTCCTCATGGCGGGTCAAGCGCATGTCGTAGATGTTGGTGTCCGGCTCCTCCGTCTCCGGTATCACCACCGGATGATCCCACAAGCGGAAGCCGTCCACCGGCGAATCGCTCTCCGCCACGGCAAAGAAGGACTTGCGGTCAACCCCCTCCATACGGGCCACCAGATAAAATTTGCCGTTCAGCTCAATAGCTCCCGGATTGAAGGCGGCGTTGACGCCGATCCGCTCCATGAAGTAAGGATTGGTCTCCGGGTTGAAATCATACCGCCAGACCAAGGGGGCATGGGCGCCGGTCAGCACCGGATAGGTATAACGCTCAAAGATGCCGTTTTCGGAAAACAGGGGTTCATTCCTGCGCTTAATCAGCGCTTCATGCCGGTCCGCAATGATTTGCTTACGCTGTTCAAACAAGCTGCTCATCAGATCACAACCTTCTTAAGGGATATTGGTTCGGGCGCAAAAAGGGTCAACCGCCGGAACCCAACCGGCTTATAATCTCAAAACAGGCTCTGCTGTTATGGTAGGGGCATTTCCATTCATTGACCTTGGCTTCGTCCAAGGCGGGGGCGCCGGCTCTGTCCGTCTTCCAGAACCATTCCCCGTTCACCCGGTCCACGATATGCTCCCGGGTAAACCTCCAGCAATCCGCAGCCGCCTGCCAATACCGCTGTTCCCCGGTCATCTGCCAGGCATTCACAAAACCGACAATCGCCTCCGCCTGGCCCCACCAATGCTTATCCCCATCCAGCACACCGTCCGCGTTGCCCTCCCACATGACAGCGCCGTCCGGGTCCACGCCTTCCTGCAGCACAGCCTCTGCCATCCGCAGGGCAATTTGCCGGGCGCGGTCCAGCAGCTCCTCATCTCCCAGCACCTCCGCCGCTTCCATGATCAGCCAGCTTCCTTCAATATCATGGCCGTAGGAGATGATATCGGAGGTGCTGGTCCAATCTTCGTTGAAATACAGGAGAAAATGCCCGTTCTCCCCGTCGATAATGTGCTGAAGCGTAACCTCCAGAAGCTGCCTGAGTTGGGCTTCCAGCTTGGCATCCTTGCGCACCCGGAAATAATTGGTGTACGCCTCCAGAATGTGCAGATGGGTGTTCATGGTTTTTTTGACGTTCTGGTCCAGCTCGGAGAGCCGCAGACTATCGTCTACTTTCCAGTCTCTGGTGAAGACGTCCAGATAACCGCCGTGAACAGGGTCATAGCTTCTCTCCACCACGGCGAATACTTTTTCCGCCAGGTCAAGCACCTCCTCCCGCCTGGTAGCCAGAATGTACTCCGTAATGCCATACAAATAAAAGGCCTGGCCGTACATCTGTTTCTTGGTTTCCAGAGGCCGGCCCAAATCATCCACCATCCAGAAATAGCCGGGATGCTCCCGGTCCTGAAAGCAGCTCTCCAAATAATGAAGCGCCCTGTCGGCCATTGCCAAGTATTCCGGGCGGGGGTCATGCCGATAGGCCCGGGCGAAGGTCCAGAGAATCCGGGCGTTTAAGACAAGGCCCTTGGGGGCTTGCGGGTGAACGGTCATGTCGCAGTCAATCCGGCCGATAAATCCGCCGTTGGTATGGTCTTGCGTATGCGTGAGCCAAAATTGCAAAATACGGTCCAGTTCCAGAGACATTTCATGCGCGAGCTGCGAGGATTGCATAATAGTCACACCTCCATTTTGTTAGCCAACTCAAGCAATTGTAAACCAAACAAAATACTAACGTCAACTCTTTTTATGCTAACAAAATGTCTTGTAAACGGGTTCCCCATCCGTTAGTATAGGGGATATGGAAATGAGCACGGGATAATGGAGGGGTTAACCATGGGCAAAAAAGTCAGCATGCAGCAGATTGCGGATATGGTGGGCCTGTCCAAATATGCTGTATCCAAAGCATTGGCGGGGAAAGGCGGGGTCAGCGCCAAAACCAGGGAGCGGATTATCGAGACCGCTACCCAGCTGGGCTACTTCAAGCAGCAGAAGGCGAAGAGGAGCGCAGGGGAGAAGCCAAAACCAAGCGCCGCAGCTTCGGCCGGGACAGGCCATGGATTTGAGGCGGGAGACAGGGCGGTGGTGGCTGTGCTGATGCCTAACGTTAGGCTGCAAAATATGGAGTCCGGGTTTTGGAGTGTGATTGTAAACGGCATCGGCTACGCCTTGTCGCGGCTGAACCTGGGAATGCTGATTCTAACGGAGCAAACGGCGGAGCATCTGGAAACGCTGCTAAAGCCGGAGCGGCTGATCGGGGTCATCGGCGTAGGGGAAATCTCCACCCCGATGCTTCTGGAGGTGCAGCGGTTGGGGCTGCCCTTCGTATTGACGGATCATGAGGACCCTCTGGTGCCGTCCGATGCCATCTTTGCCTCCAATATGGACAGCATGGCCGCCTTGACCGGACATTTGTTGGCCCTGGGCCACCGTTCCTTCTGGTTTCTGGGGGATGTGGGCTTCTCCCGAAGCTTCGCCGACAGATGGCTGGGCTTCCGCAAAACGCTGGAGGAGCAGGGCATTGCGGTGAATCTCTTAACGGACAGACTGCCGCTGTCGGGTACGGACCGGGAGGGCAATATCCGCTTTCTGGAGAGGAAGCTGGACGAACTTGCGGCAGAGCGGCTGTCCTGGCCTACAGCATGGGTATGCGCCAATGACGAGATTGCCTTGGCCGCCTTGGCGGTGCTGGAGGAGAAGGGAATCAGTGTCCCGGGAGAGGTGTCCGTCACCGGATTTGATAATATCGGGGAAAGCCAGCAGGCCAGTGTTCCGCTGACCACTGTCCATGTCAAGAAGGTGCAGCTGGGGGAACGGGCTGTCGCCGCTTTGCTGGAGCGGGCCAGGGAGCCGGACAAGCCTTTTGAGAAAATCAGCCTGGCATGCGAGCTGGTTATCCGCAGCTCCGCAGCAGGCGGTAGAGAGGCATAGTACATCTTTGCTATTGAAGCTCTATTATGCGCGCTATCACCTGCGGCTCATACCGTGCTTTGGTAAACGCGATTTCCCGCTCCATTTGCTCCAGATGGCGGACGCTGCCGGAACGGTCATGCTTCCGGTATTGCACTGTGCTTTTATCCATAAAATGAAAATCCGTTCCCGACAATAGAACCCGGTACCACATATCGAAGTCATGCGTAAACGGAAGCATTTCGTCAAACAGTCCGAGCTTTACCAGGAGATCCTTTGTGATGGCAACGGTGCAGCCGTTAATGGGATTGCCCCACAGGAGATGGCGGAAAAAATCCAGCTTGGAGGAAAATCTGGCCGCGGCGGATTCTTTGGTCAACTGCCCGGCTTCATCAATCAGGTCAAAGTCGGTAAAGCTGGCCTCCGCCTTGTGCTCCTCCATGAATGCCACCTGGCTTTCCAGCTTGTCGGCATAATACAAGTCATCGGAGCTGAGCCAAGCGATGAATTTCCCTCCTGCGTGGCGTATCCCCATATTGAGGGCGCTGGCCGTTCCGCCGTTTGGCTTGCGAAGGCAGCGCACATGCTTGGAATAAGGCTGGATCAGGGTCGTATGCTCAGTGGAGCCGTCGTCAATCACGATAATCTCCACATTGGGATAGGTTTGCTGAAGAGCGCTTTCGATTGCCCTGTCCACGTAGGGACAATTATAGAAAGGGATCAAAACCGTTACCTTTGGCGGCATTCCCAACACTCTCCTTCCCGCTGCTTCGCTGACAATCCCTCCCATATCCGCAGCCGAAAAAACTCCGTTATCCTTATATTATTCCGGGCTTGTGCGAATGAAACGGGGGTTGCCATCCATTTTTCTGCACACATGCGGAATTTCAGCGGGGCTGCCCTTGCATCCGCCGTTCTTTGCTCACCGTTTGTACACCTTTGAATATAATATTCTCGAAACCACAGCGGGAGGTGATTGCAATGAGTCTGTTTATAGACGGGAGAACATCTCAGAATGCCAGCACCGCAAACTCCATTGCCATTCCGATTCTTGTTATTGATACGCCCCAATTATTCGGTCAGATCGGGCTGAACGCGTTTGATGCCACCGGTATTCCGCGTGTGATTATGACCGGCACCATGTCCGTGCAGCTTCCTTTGGCGCTGGTGGGCATCACCATCACCGTCGTGAGAGGCACCCTGCCTACCGATCCGATCGTCTATTCCGCAACCACGACATTCAATCTCTCCGTTCTTGCACCGCAAGTCATTACCTTCACCGCTGCCGATTATAATCCGCCGGTTACACCGTTGCTGGTGTATACCGCCTTTGTTTCGTCCAATCTGCTGGGCACGATCCGGGTTGGACCGGAGAACTTCAACGGCATCCTGATTGCCGACGAGTAAGAGACGTTGCCTGAACGTCAGCACCATTATGGATATTCGAATCGGTAAAAAACCGGAATCCCATGCATGTTTGGGTTCCGGTTTTCTTTTTCTGCCTGGGCGATAACGAACGTAAGTTCTTGTATTTGCAAATATAACTTCTTAAAATCCCGCATATCAAACTGAAAAAACCGCATACTAAAAATTTTGGGGGTATGATAGTCTTAAATCACGGAAGGAGAACCGGCGCTGCAAACCCGGCGGCGTTCTCCGGAAGCAAGCTTAATTATTTAAGGGGAGGCTAAATACAAATGGCACTTACCAAAAAGGCTTTAGCAGTATCCGTATCGGGAGCAATGGCGCTTTCACTGGTTCTAACCGCTTGCGGCGGCGACAAATCCTCCGGCTCGGACGCCAGCCCGGCTGCGTCAACAGGAGCAACGGCAACGGCGGCGGCAAGCACAGCACCGAAGAAGAATGTAAGCTTCACCATCGGCTACGCCACCGGCGACCCCGCCACCAAACAAGCCATGGCCGATGCAGTAGCGGCTTTCACTAAAGCCAATCCCAATATCAAAATTACCGACCTGTCGGAAGGCGGCATGGCCTCTTATCTGGACTGGCTGAAGACCAAGGACGCCGTTGGCGAATTCCCCGATCTGGTGGAAATGCGGGATACCCAGCTGTTCTCTGAAGCAGGCAAAATCGCCGAGCTTCCCGCCGAATGGCTGAGCCTATTCTCGGATGCGCCCAAGCTGAACGGCAAGAACTGGACGGCTCCGATTGTCGGCACCGCCCCGCAAGGCATTATCTACAGCAAGAAAGCATACGCCGATGCAGGGGTGACCGCAGAGCCCAAAACCTATGATGAATTTCTGGCGATTCAGGAAAAGCTGAAGACAAAGGGAATTACCCCGCTGACCTTCGGCGGCAAGGATATCTTCCACTGGGGCTTCTGGATCAACAAGTTCTTTATGGACGGTATGCTGGCGGATGATCCCAATTGGAACTCCAAGCGCACCAAGGGTCAGGCCAGCTTCACGGATGCAGGGCCGATGCAGGCTATGCAGGATTTTACGGAGCTGTTCACCAAGGGTTATGTGGAAAAAGGCTTCCTGAGCACGGCTGACAACCAGACTGCCTCCATGCTGGTCACCGGCAAAGCCGCCCAGCTGTTCTCCGGTCCGTGGATGTTCTCCCAGATCAGCCAGGCTGATCCCAAGTTTGAATATGGCTGGTATCCGGTGCCGGACCGCAAGGGCAGAGTTATCGTCAATGGACTGAACAGCCTGCAGGGCTGGTCCATCTCTACCAAAGCCAATGCCGATGCAGACAAGAAGGCAGCCATCAGCGAATTTATCAAATTCTTCTTCTCCAAGGATCAATATACCAAGTTCATGAAGTCCGTCAACGGCATTCCGACTACGAAAGAGGCCATTACGTATGAAGCCGGTCCGCAAATGCAGCGGGTGCTGGAGGTTATGAACGACAGCAAAACCATCAAGAGCCTGCAGATCAACTCCTTCTGGGGAGAAAATCAAATGCCGCCCCAATGGCGCAACTGGTTCTACAAGATGGCTCAGGAATGGCTGACCAAAGGCGACTTCAGCGTGGAATACATGAAGAAGGCCGATGCCGAATGGGATGCCAACATTAAGGCAAACGCAGCAGGAAAATAAGCTGAACAGGGAATGGGGCAGCCTTCCAAGCATGAATCCGGGCGAACGAGGCTGCCCTTTCCTTAAATTGCTGTTCTTAGGAGTGAGGGTATGGCAAATACAGAGACCATTCAAGCTGCAACCAAAAGCAAGGCGTTATCAAAAAAGAAAAAATGGCCTGCTTTTTCGATATTGTTTATTCTGCCTTCCTTTATCTTGTATACCTTGTTCGTGATTTATCCCACCTTAAACAGCTTTAATCTCAGCTTCACCAACTGGGATGGTGTAAGCGACACCATTCATTACATCGGCTTCGACAATTTTGTGGAGATGTTCCACAGTGAGCGTGTATATAATGCGTTGAAAAATACATTGATTATTTCCTTCTCTCTGGTTGTGCTGGAGAATATTCTGGCCATCCTGCTGGCTATGCTGGTGGATCAGGTCAGGTGGCTGAAAAATTTGTTCCGCAGCATTTTTTACTTCCCGGTGTTATTGAGCGGTATTGTCATGGGCTTCGTATGGGCGATTATTTTCAACTACAACTTTGGCGTTATCAACCAGCTTCTGGACCGGATTGGGCTGGAAAGCCTGAAGATCGATTGGCTGGGCAGCCCGAAATATGCCTTGCTGGCGATTATCATTACCACGGTCTGGAAAGGCGCAGGGTATTATATGATTATTTACCTGGCCGGCCTGCAAGGCATTCCGCCGGAGCTGCATGAAGCGGCGGCTATCGATGGAGCCAACCGCTGGCAGCAGTTCCGCCATGTGACCTTCCCGCTTTTGGCAGGCGCTATGACTGTGTGTATCATGCTCTCCATGATCAGTGCGCTGAAAATCTTCGACCAGATCGCCGTCATGACCGATGGCGGACCGGGTTTTGCTACGGAAACACTGACGTATATCGTGTACAAGGTTGGCTTCGGCGAGCTGCGGCAGGGCTATGGCACTGCATTGTCTCTGGTTCTGTTTGTCCTGATCCTGGTTGTATCGCTGATCCAAATCAAGCTGCTGCGGAAACGGGAGGTGCAAATGTAAGATGTACAAAACTCAAAAATGGTTTGATATTGCATTGTTGGCTGCGGCGGTTGTTTTGGGCATCTTCTTTTTCTTCCCGGTATACTTCAGCTTGATCTCGGCCTTCAAATCCAACGGTGAAATTTTGCGGGATGCCATAGCATTGCCCTCGGGCTTGTATCTGGAAAGCTTTAAATACCTGTTAACAGAAACAGATTTTCCAAGAGCTATGCTAAACAGTCTAATATTAACGGTGGTGTCTATTGCCTTTATGATTCTGCTTATCCCCATGGCCGCATACGCCATTGAACGAACGAAGCGGAAGTGGACGAACGCCATCTACGTTTACTATTTGGCAGGCATGATGATTCCGTTTCAGGTTTATATGATTCCCCTTTTTAAAGAAATGCGGGCCTTGGGTTTGTACGGCAGCTTGACCGCGCCCATTCTGATCTACATTTCCGGCTCGGTGGGGATGGGGGTTCTGTTATTCACCAGCTTCATTAAGGGCATCCCCGCTGAAATCGAGGAGGCGGCGGCCATTGACGGCTGCTCCCGGTTCCGGATTTTCTGGCAAATTGTGTTTCCGCTATTGGGTCCGTGTACGGCCAGTATGGTTGTGCTGCAGGGGCTTGGAATCTGGAACGACTTCCTGATGCCCAGTCTGATCCTTCATTCGGATAAACGGACGATGATTGTGGAAATCTTCAAGTTTGTGGGGGAGCTGGCCTCCCAATGGGATATGGTGTTTGCGGGAACCACGATGTCCATTGTCCCGGTGCTGATTGTTTTTGTCGCGCTGCAAAAGTATTTTGTCAAAGGCATTGCCGCCGGCGCCACAAAAGGTTGACCCGCATAAGCCGCTTCTGGACTGTTCAGGGGCGGCTTTTCTCCCATCTGCATGAAAATTTGGGGGGATCGTTAAAAAAAGCGTCCTGATGGCCGTTCCGCCGGAAGGTAAAATAGGTTGAAGCCTTTACCCTATAGAGAGAGGAACCGATTCGATGAACAAAGTGGTTGTGTACGATGCTCCCAAAGGAGCGGTTGGGCGGGAGGATTTTGCCGTGCGTGTCCGTGTGCCCGGAGGAGAATGGCAGGATGTATTCGTGTACGAGGTTAAGGTGGATATGCATGAAGTGCGTCCCGCATCCATGGTGTACTTTGATATGGAGGGAACGGTGGAGGTAGAGGTGGAAAGCCGCCTGTCGGAGCCTGTGGGGCAGGTGGTAATCCGGCCGTTGTCGGCGGAGATGGCGTGCCGGCGGGACGGGAACCGGATCAGCTTCCGTCTGGACCGTCCCCGGAAGCTGTCCATTGAAATCAACGGGCAGCGGTTTTCCAATCTGCATTTGTTTGCCAACCCCCTGGAGACGGATGCGCCCGATCCTGATGGGGATCATGTGCTGTTCCTGAAGCCGGCTATCCACCGGACGGAGGATATTTACCGGTTGGCGGGGACTCCCAAGGGAGCGGAGGGCACAACTCCGGACACTCTCTATTTTGGTCCCGGCTTCCATTGGCTGGAGGAGGGGCTTCTGCGCATTCCTTCCGGCACCACCGTGTATGTGGCGGGGGGAGCCGTTGTGGCAGGCTCCTTCGTCTGCGAGCGGGTGCAGGATGTGACAATCCGCGGGCGCGGCATTCTGTATCTGTCGGATTACCACCGGTTTTCCGCTCTCCGCGGCGTCCGGATTGTTTTTTCCCGGAATGTGGAGGTGGAAGGCATTATCACTGTCGATCCTCCCCATTACAGCATTTACCTGGGGAAATCCGATCATGTCCGCATCCGCAACTTCAAGTCCTTCAGCACCCGCGGCTGGTCGGACGGCATTGATATGATGGCCTGTTCGGATATTGAGATCGACGATGTTTTCCTCCGCACTTCGGATGATTGCATCGCCATATACGGCACCCGGTGGGATTATGCGGGGGATACCCGGTTTGTCACCGTGCGCAATTCGGTGCTCTGGGCGGATGTGGCCCATCCGCTGATGATCGGAACCCACGGCGACCATGGCAATGACGGGGATATGATCGAGGATGTGCTTTTTGAAAATATCGATATTCTGGAGCATCATGAGCCCCAGCCCAATTATATGGGGGCCATGGCCATCAATGCCGGGGACAAAAACACGGTGCGCCGGGTGGTGTACCGGAATATCCGGGTGGAGGATTTTGAGCTGGGGCGGCTGGTGGATATCCGGGTGGTCTGGAACAAGGACTATAATCCGGTGCCCGGCAGACGGATTGAGGACATCCGCTTTGAAAGGATTGTCTATAACGGGGCCAACCGCCTGCCCAGCCGGATTCTCGGCTTTGATGCGGAACGGACAGTGACGGGGGTGCAGTTTTGCGGTTTGTACATTAACGGTACAGAGATTACCGAAGCGGAACAGGGGAATTTTGAGCTGAACGGCTTTGCCTTCAATGTTGCCTTCAGTCGGCTGCAAGCGGAGGGAACCGAATGAGCGAACATGGATGCCGGACGGCAGAAGGGCTTCTGGATTCGCCGGATGGGCAGCTGAGGCTTGCTTTTGGGCTTACGGAGCGGGGGCGGCCGTTCTATTCGCTGCGTTATGGCGACCGGCCGTTGCTGCTGGAATCCGCACTGGGTTTGGTGCTGACGGACGCCCCTCCGCTGATGGAGGGATTCCGGGTCAATCATGTGGAGACAGAGGAGAGCTATGAGGAGTGGAGGCCGGTATATGGGGAACGGGAGCAGATTACGGACCATTACCGGTCGCTGAAGGTAGAACTGGTGCAGCAGGATGAAGCCGGCCGCCGTCTGGTGCTGGAGTTTCGGGCATATGCCGGCGGTTTGGCTTTCCGCTATGTGATACCGGAGCAGGCGGGGCTGGAGCGCTTCACCATTGAGCGGGAGGCGTCGCAGTTTCATCTTCCCGAAGGCTGCCGGGCTTATGAGGAGCATGGAGCGGAAGGGGAGTACACCCAGGTTTTGATCAAGGATATGAAGCCGGATTGCGAGCGCCCCTTAACGGTGGTGTATCCCGGCGGTTATTATGCGGCGCTCCTTGAGGCGGGGGTGGATGACTATCCGCGGACGCTGTTTACGGTAAATCCGGAGCAGCCCTGGATTGTGGAAACGGCCTTAAGCGGCCTCTTGACAGGCTTTGTCGGCTACGGCTTGATGGATGAAGGGCTGCCGGAGGAGGAAAAAAGCCACCGGGCCGTTGGCAAAGCTCCCTTCGCCACTCCCTGGCGGCTGGCGCTTGTTGGGGAGAATCCGGGGCAATTGCTGGAGCGCAATGATCTGGTATTGAATCTCAACGCCCCTTGCCGGATTGAGGATGTGTCCTGGGTCCGGCCCGGCAAGCTGATCCGGGAGATGACCCTCTCGCAGGAAGGCGGCCGCCGATGTGTGGATTATGCCGCGTGCATGGGCTTGCAGTATGTGATGCTGGACTGGGGCTGGTACGGCGATCCCTTCGATGATGCCTCCCTGTGCACCCGGCCGGAGGGGGAGGTTTGGTTCTACAGCAAGCATAGCGGCAACCATACCCTCTCTGTGCCGGAGCTGGTGCAATATGCGGCGGAACGGGGCATCGGGATCATTCTGTATCTGGACCGCCGGGCGGTGGAGACGCAGATCGACGAGTTTTTGCCGGTGTTCCGGGAGTGGGGCATCGCCGGGTTGAAGTTCGGCTTTGTCAATACGGGGCCGCAGCGGTGGACCCGTTGGCTGCATGAATGCATCCGCAAATGCGCGGAGTATAGGCTGTTCGTCAATGTCCATGACGCCTACCGGACGACGGGCTACAGCCGGACCTACCCCAATTTGCTGACGGTGGAGGGCATCCGGGGCAATGAGCATTTTCCCACGGCCCGGCATAATGCCACCCTGCCCTTCACCCGTTATCTGGCGGGATGCGGGGACTATACCATCTGCTACTTCGACAAACGGCTGAGGACCACACATGCCCACCAGCTGGCTATGTCCGTCATTGCCTACAGCCCGCTGCAATCCATCGGCTGGTACGATGTGCCGGCGGATGCCCAGGGCGAGCCGGAGCTGGAATTCTTCCGGGTGCTGCCTACTGTGTGGAGCGATACCCGGGTATTGGCCGGCGAGATCGGGGAGCTGGCGGCGATTGCGCGGCGGCGGGAGGAGCAATGGTTTGTGGGGGCCATCACCAATGAGCGGATCCGGGAGCTGGCGGTTCGGCTGGATTTCCTCCAGCCGGGCGTCCGGTATCTTGCGTCGGTGTATGCCGATGATCTGTGGAACACCGCCTCGCGGACCCAGGTTTCGGTGACGGTGAAGGAGGTCAACGCGGACACAGTGCTGCTGATGCAGCTGGCCCCCAGCGGCGGCCAAGCCTTGTGGCTGCGGCCGATGAGCCCCGAGGGCGGGGGCTGAGGCGGCAGCCGGATAGCGGAAGCCTGCTTTCCACTATTGTTGCATATTGCAGGGATGAGCAGGGCAAAAGGGGCCAATAGCGGAAGATCGCCTTCCGCTATTGGCCGGTTTGCCCGCCAGCTCAAGCAATAGCGGAAAAAAACCTTCCGCTAAGCTTGCACCTGCCGCCTCCGTACAATTGTTGGCGCTTACATGCCGCCTGACAGCAGCCAGCTACCCCCGTCGGAAGCCAGCGCCTGCCGACCAGCCTGACAGCGGTTAGCCCGGCCTCCTACGGCACGTGCATCCGCCGCCAATTGGCCTGACCCGCCGCTTGCACACCCGCCAGGGTAGGTTTTCGCCCGACAACCTGATATGATATTACCAAGCAAGGCGACTCACCACTCATCTGCTGTGGAGGGGCTTACGTTGAACACACTCCGGTTTTCCCGTTTGCGCAAAAGCATATTTGCCAAATTCGCCTTTTCCTTTATTACCGTTGGCCTGATCCCGCTCCTTGTGCTCAGCTTTTTCGCGCTGAACACCTTCGGCAATTACATGGAGCGCTACTCCATCAACAGCTTCGAGCAGATGGTGCTGTATGCGGGCAAAAATGTGGATGACTTTTACACCAAATACAATAATATCTCCAAGCTGATGTATACCTTCGGCCAGCAGGGCACCTACGGCCAGTTCGGCAGATTGATCGCCGAGCAGGGGACGCAAAAGGACTACCAGCTAACCGCAACCTTGGACGATTTCCTCCACACGGTGGTGGCGACGGATGTCCATATCCGCAGCGCGGCGTTTGTGTTCCCCGACGGCAGCTACCAGGATATAAGCCGGGACGGGAGCCGGATTGATTTCCGCTCCCAATTTCCGCCGCGCGACTGGGCGGAGACGCTGGCCGCCAATCCCAAGCAGCTGAGCATGTTTCCCACCCACCAGCAGGACTATTATTCGAGCTCCGGAGTGCAGGTGATGACCTTTGCCCGCAATCTGATTGATGTGGTGGGCAGCCCCGGACTGGACGGAATTGTCGTCGGCAGCTTGTATATGGATATATCCTTAAGCGCATTTGATGAAATTTTTCAATACCTGACCCTCGGCCAGAAGGATGGCATGTATGTGATGGATGAGTCGGGGCGCATTCTCTACAGCAATAAGCACGAATCCATCGGCCGGATGTTCCAGCCGGTTCCCGACTCGGAGGAATACCACTACGTGCGGCATCTGATGCCCAATTCCGCGTGGAGTGTGGTGGGGGAGGTCAACAAGAATGAGCTGTTCGGCCGGATCAATGCCATCAAAAGCACCATTGCCATTGTAATCGGGCTTTGCATTCTTTCCCTGGTGGTGGTAGCCGTCTGGTTCTCCAATAACCTGTCCAACCCCATCCGGACCATCATCCGTCACATGGCGCGGGTGGAATCCGGCGATTTCGACACCCAGGTGCAGGTGCGGACGGCGGACGAAATCGGGATGCTGGCCAGAGGCTTCAACAAAATGACCGACCGCCTCCAAAGCTACATCGATGAGGTGTACGTGGCCCAGATCAAGCAGAAGCAGGCGGAGCTGACCGCACTCAAAAGCCAGATCCGCCCCCATTATTTGTACAATACCCTGGAAGTGATCCGGATGAGCGCAGTGGCTAACGATGACGAGGAGGTGGCGGATATGATCATCGCCTTGTCCCGTCAGCTGAAGTATGTGCTGGATTACGGGGAAGAAACGGTTACGCTGCTGGAGGAAAAGACCAATATCGAGCAATACTACCGGCTGATGGAGCTGCGTTACGGCGAACACCGGCTGGCCATGGACATGCGGATGGAAGGAGAAGCCCTTGCCTGCCTGCTGCCCAAGCTGTCCCTCCAGCCTCTGGTGGAAAATGCCATTTATCACGGGATCATGCCCAAAACGGGCAAGGGCACCATCCGCATAACGGCGGAGCGGGAAGAGGACAGGCTGGTGATCACCGTGGATGACGACGGTATCGGCATGACGGAGGAGCGGCTGGAGCAGCTCCGGGATAAGTTGAAAGGACGGGCTCCGGCGGAGCAGAGCGGCGGCGGAGGCATCGGGGTCAAGAATGTGCATGACCGGATTACTGCCCTGTACGGCCCGGAATATGGAATACGGATCAACAGCACACCTAATATCGGTACATCCGTGCGGATGATTCTACCCTATCAGAAGGAGGCGGCAAACAGTGATAACGGCATTGCTGGCGGATGACGAACCGATAATCATCAAAGGGCTGAAGAAGCTGATCCCCTGGGAGAAGCATGGCATCCGGGTGATTGGAGAAGCATGGACCGGGCGCGGGCTGCTGGAGCTGATGGAGAAGGAGGAGCCGGACCTGATCATCACCGATATCAGCATGCCTGACGGCTCCGGCATTGATGTGCTGAAGGAAATCGGGCGCCGCGGGCTCAAGACCAAGGTGATTTTTATCAGCGCCTACCAGGAGTTTTCTTATGCCAAGGATGCGCTGGCACTGGGGGCGGTGGACTATCTGGTGAAGCCCATTGAGAAGGGGCTGCTGCTGGCGGCGGTGGAGCGGGCCATAGCCGCGCTGGAGGAGGAATCCGAGGGACTCCGCTCCAAAAGCAAGCTGGCCGTATATGAGCACAAGGACAGGAAAACCCAGCTGGAGGAGCTGTTCGACCGGCTTCTTGACGGGGATATCCGCAGGGAGGAAGCGGAAGACAAGCTGCGCAGTCTGGATGCGGGCTGCATTCATGACGCTTACACCGTGCTTCTGCTGGAGTCGGAGCTGCCGGCGGAGGATACCCGCTGGGGTGAGCATGAGAAGCGGCTGCTGCTGTTTGCCGTAGGCAATATGGCGGAGGAGCTGGTGCGCCGGGAGGGGGCGGGCATCGTTGTCCGCAAGGGGGACCGGTTATGCGCCGTCGTCAACCATCCCCAGGGGACCAGCCTGACGGCGCTGGCCCGGGATATGATCCGCAACGCGGCCAAGTATCTCAAGGTGAACCTGTCCGTGGGGATCGGCCGGGAGTACACCGGCCCCGAGGGAATCAAGGCTTCCTTCCGGACGGCGGCAGAGGCGCTGAGCCGGATTTTCTTCGCCAGTGAAGGGGGAGGAGCGGTGCTCTGGGATGGGGAGGACGCAGACAAAAACGGTGTCTCGGAACGGGAGATGACGGATGCGCGGCAGGAAACGCTGCAGGGTTTCCTGACCAAGGACCAGGAGCGTCTGGAAGCGGGGCTTGACATTCTATTTGAACGAACGGAGAGATATGCCGGCGGCAGCAAGGACAAGGCCGTAATGGCCGGTTATGCCACCATCGTGGAATGGGTGGAAAAGCTGGAGGGGTTTGGCGTATCCCTGGAGCAGGGGGAGGCGGAGATGCAGCGGCATCTGAATGCCATGCGCAATGCCCGCCGGTATGAGGAGCTGAAGGGGTACATCAGACATATTGCGGAGCAGATTATCCGGCGGATGGAGTCGGCGGGAAGCGGCAAGGAAGCCCAGCAGCTGGTGACCGTCAAGACGTATATAGAAAACCACTATATGGAGAACATTACGCTGGAGGGCGTCGCCTCGAAAATCTATATGAACCCGTATTATTTCAGCAGCTTCTTCAAAAAGCATACCCATATGAATTTCAAGCAGTATTTGACGGAAATCCGGATGAAGGAGGCGGTGAAGCTGCTGCTTCAAACGGACCTGATGGTGTACGAAATCGCCGAGAGGGTGGGGTATAACAACTCCAGGCAATTCAGCGACATGTTCAAAAAGCACTTCGGCAAGCTGCCTCAGGAATATAAAGCCCAGGGCGGACCAAAGGCCTAGCCGCGGAGCAAGGAAGGAGAGGCTGCACCATCATGCCTCTCCTATGTTTTCTGTTCATCTGGTAGATTTGCGAAGGCGATGGTATAATTTAGTAGACAATCGGAAGCGGAGAGGAGGAGTTCTCGCTTTTTTGCGTTTTATGGTTGTTTTTTGGCGGAACTGCGGAACAGCCGAATGATCTTGCAAGGGGGATGGGTATGCAGCTGTTGAAACGTTATCGCAATACCGTTTTCACAAGGCTTATTCTTTCGTACACGGTTTTTTCGATTATTCTTGTGGGCATGGCTGGAGGATATCTGTATTCCAGGGCCAACCGCCTGATGCTGGAGGAGATCGCCAAGGAAAGCGACAACCGGCTCCAGGCCGTCCAGAGGTATGCCGAGGAGACGCTGCTCCGCCAATATGAGGAGAGTGTGGAGAACAAAGCGAAGTCCACCTACTATTTTGTCGGCAAATCGGATTTGAACATGTTTTTGGAAAATGGGTGGGAAAATAATCTGTTCCGGATCTTCCAGTTCCGGGAGGAGCTTCTGTACCTGAAGCAATCCCTGGAAGGGGCGGCGGCAGTAACCGTCTATTTCAGCAACCGGGATTATGTGGTGGACAGCAATAGTTTTTATACTACAGTGGAGAATTCTCCGGACAAGGAGTTCATGCTCCAGGCCCAGGCCGGAGAGCTGCCTGCGGGCGTCTGGCTGAACAGGACGCTTAGCGACAGCAAGGAAGTGATGACCTATGCGGTCAAGCTCCCTTATTACACCCTCAAGGAGCCTCCCGCAGGATATATCTTCATCGATGTGGAGCGGGATTATGTGTACAACGCCGTCACCCGGATCATGAACTCGTCGGGCAAGCTGTATATCCTGGACAAGAATGGGGCTCCCGTATTCAACGGCACCGGCGAAGAGGAATGGAGCATGATCCGCACTGCCTTGCATTCGGGAAAGCCGGTTAATGAATTTTCCAATGGGGATGACCGGTATGTGATGGCTCACCTCCAGAGTCCGAAGAATGACTGGACCTATGTCATAGTCAGGCCGCTAAATGCCTTTTCGCTGTCTACCAAGGAGTTTCAGACTCAGCTTTTTGCCTGCGGTCTTGCCGTTCTGGTGTTCGGATTTATCATGTCGTATTTCATGTCCAGACAGCTGTACACTCCCTTGAAGGGATTGATTCAATACATTCGCGGCTTCTATCCGCATTCCGGTTCAGGACAAACTCAGGGCTGGGTGAATGAATACGCTTACATCAGCAATGCCCTGAAGAATATGGATGAAAAAATCGGTGTGCTGGAGGCCAAAACAAAACGGAGCGAGCTGCGCAATCTGGTGCTTGGAGCCCCCATGGAGCTGGAGCAGATGGACATGCTGCCTGCCGGATACAGCTATTCGATGGGGTATATACGGATTTTGGAGGGCAGTCCCGAGCTTTTGGGAGAGGTGTATGAGCAGATGGAGCATCCGGTTCCCGGCATTTTTATTGCCCTGAACCAGACGGAGGCGGCCATTATTTATTACGCGAGGGAAAATCACGGCGTGGACCATGACGATGCTGCGGCGATTCTCGGGGAGCTCCGGCAGCTTCAGCAGGAGATACGCGGAGACATCCGGTTCGGCGGCGCAACGGGAAGCTGGGTGGAATCGGTGGAGAATATTCCGCTGTCCTACCAATCGGCCCGGATGGCTTACCGTTATTGCTTTTTCTTCGGAACCGACGCCATCATTCATTATGCCTCCCTGCAGGATTACACTCCCCGCCCGCTGATATTTTCCTTCGAGCAATATCAGCACATTCTCAAGGCAGGGGACATCAACGGCACCAACCGGTTCATTGACGGCTTCGCGGAAACCTTAAAGCAGAATATGCAGCTGGAAACGGTGGAGCTGGCGCTATTGCAGATTTCTTCCGCGATTTATCAGGTTGTGATTGAGCTGGAGCTGCAGCTGCTGCTTCCTCCGTCCAATCTGTTTGACGATCTGAAGAAGGATACGCTGGATGCGACTGTAGACAACATCCGCACCCTCTCTGTCCAAATCGCGGCGCATGTGAAGGAAACCGGCAATCAGGCCCACGCGGAGGTTGTGCAAAAGCTGAAGACCTATATTGACGAGCATCTGGAGGAAAACCTGTCTCTGAACATTTTATCCGATGTGGCTTCGCTTGCCCCCGCCTATGTATCCACACTGTTCGGCGAGGTGATGAAGGAGTCCTTCACCGATTATGTCACCCGGGTCAGACTGGACAAAGCCGCTGCTATGCTGCGGGAGAATACGGAGCTGTCCGTAACCGAAATTGCCGGACAGGTGGGCTACAAGAACGTGCAGTATTTCCATAACAAGTTCAAACAGAAATATGGGGTCACACCGGTGCAGTACCGGCAGGCCATGAAGGGCTAAGCGTTGGAAATTACAGGGAAAATGCGGTTATAAACGGCCTTTATACTGCCTCTCCGGGAAATTTAAAAGAAATTGCAAGCCCGATTAAAAGAAAACGCAATGATTTGAATGGTTTTGCAATTGAAAAAACGCTTTCACGTTTGTATATTTAGGAGCGAGGAGTGAAGGCAACGTAAAACCATACACAAAGGATTGAAAGGAGAATGGAAGCATGAACCCGGAGCATGCAACAGGAGCAGGCAGCATCGAAGGGGCCACAAAGCAGAAAATATCCAAAAAAACAGGCGGAACATGGTCACAATATGTGCGGAACAGATATTTGTTCATGATGTTGTTTCCCATATTGGTCTGGTATGGGGTATTCGCTTACGGTCCCATGTACGGCATTCAATTGGCTTTTAAGGATTATATGATCCGAGACGGAATATGGGGAAGCCCCTGGGTCGGGCTGAAGCATTTCGAATATCTGTTTTCCCTGTCCCCGGATTTCTGGCATATTATCGGCAATACGCTGATTATAAGCGCTTATCACATTATCTTTGGCTTTCCGGCCCCCATTATACTGGCGCTTTTGCTGAATGAAATCCGCTTTCCCTTGTTTAAAAAAATTGCCCAGACCATCTCCTATTTGCCGCACTTTTTATCCTGGATCGTCATCGGCGGCATTCTGATTTCCTTATTGTCCCCGGGCACCGGCGTCATTAACTATTTCATCAAGATGCTGGGCTTTGATCCCATTTATTTTTTGGGGCAGGAGAAATATTTCCGCTTTACCCTGGTCACCTCGGCCATCTGGAAAGAGGTCGGATGGGGCACCATCATCTACCTGGCGGCCTTGGCGGGAGTTGATTCCCAATTGTATGAGGCGGCCGTATTGGATGGAGCCAACCGTTGGAAGCAAACGCTGCATGTCACCATTCCCGCTCTTTTGCCCACCATTGCCATTCTTCTGATCATGCGGGTAGGCGGTATTCTGGACGCCGGCTTCGATCAGATTTATACTCTCTATTCACCGGCGGTTTACGGCGTTGCCGATGTGCTGGACACCTATGTGTACCGGGTCGGCCTGCAGGGCATGCAATTCGGCATGACCACAGCCGTAGGCTTGTTCAAGAATGTCATCGGGCTGGCGCTGGTTCTGTCCACCAATTTCGTGATCAAAAAAATGGGACAGGAAGGGCTTCTGTAATGAGCGGAAGAAGGGTGTGGACACGATGAAAATGACGGCAGGAGAAAAGCTGTTTCAATTTTTTCTGATCCTGTTTTTTACCGTATTGTGTGTAGCCATGGTTTATCCGTTTTTGCATGTTCTCTCCATTTCCTTAAGCACCGCCAAGGAGGCGCTGCGGATGGGACTGCATTTTTATCCCCATGAAATCTCGCTGTTTGCCTGGAAAAAGGTGTTTACCACCGATACAGTCTGGCTGGCCTTCGGCAATACGGTTTTCCGGACGGTGGTCGGCACGGTTCTGTCCCTGATTGCCATGTCTCTGGCCGCTTATCCGCTTTCCCGCAAGTACCTGCCTCACCGCAGCATCTATATGACATTTATTATTATTACCATGTTTTTCAGCGGAGGGCTGATTCCCAGCTATCTGCTGATCAAGTCCCTGGGCCTGGTGGATTCCCGTTGGGTGCTCATCATTCCCGGTCTCGTCAGCACCTATTCCATGTTTATTCTGCGCAATTTCTATATGGGCATCCCCTCCGAGCTGGAGGATTCCGCCAAGATCGACGGCGCCAATGATATCCGCATTCTGTTCAGCGTTATTATCCCTCTCTCCAAGCCGGTATTGGCCACTCTGGCGCTCTGGTCCGCGGTGGGACATTGGAATGCCTGGTTCGACGCCTTGATCTATCTCCAGGACCCGGACAAGATTGTGCTGCAAACTTATCTCCGGCGGTTGGTGATTACATCCGAGGGGGACCCGATTCTGCCCCTCCGCACACCGGATATGGAACCGGAAACGGTAAAGGCGGCGGTCATTATGTTTACGGCTTTGCCGATTCTGATCCTGTATCCCTTCCTTCAGCGGTATTTTGTCAAAGGGGTTATGGTGGGTTCGCTTAAGGGATAATTCCCGGTTTTCGGTTTAAGCGGCGCGTCTCTCCATGGACGCCCGTCTAAATAAACTTGCATTCAAAACGGGAGGAACAAACACAATGGGTCAAAGCAAAAAATATGCAATCGCTACTACGGCTGTGCTGCTGTCGGCATCCCTTATGGCAGGCTGCGGCGGGGAAAAAAATTCAGCCGCATCCCAAGCCCCCGGCTCCACGGCAGGAACCGAAAAACCGATTGAGATTGTCATTGCCAACAACTACAATGCTCCGGAGACGGATGACAACTATGTCCAGAAGAAGCTGGAGGAAAAGTTCAATATCAAAATTAAGAACATCAAGTATGAACGCTCCAGCTGGCGGGAAAAATTTAGTGTTTTGCTGGCCTCCGGCGAGATTCCCGATCTGTTTCCGGTAGATGTGACCATCACCGACATGGTTCAATGGGCGGATCAAGGCATTATTGCTCCTATCTCGGTTGATGAAATCAAGAAGTATATGCCCAATTATGTAAAAGCATTGGAGTCTGTAGACAATACTGCATGGGAGATCGGTCTTTACAAAAACCAAAACTACGGGATTCCCAGAGTATATCCGGGAGGTTTGGACGGATTCCTTCCCGCCATTAATGAACAATGGCTGCAAAAAATCGGGTATACCACTCCCCCCAAAACATTAACGGAATTTGAAGATGTGCTCAACAAATTCGTTAATAATGATCCCGACGGAAACGGCAAGAAGGATACTTATGCCTTGGGAGGCAGAGGCAAGCTGACCAACCAGCTGTTCCCCAGTATCTTCGCCGCACACAAGGTTGCTCCTTACCAATTCAAGCTTGGGGCTGACGGAAAGGCTGAATATGGCGGGGTATCCGAGGAGGCCCGCGCTACGCTGAAGCTTCTGGCCAAATGGTATAAAGCAGGCTATATTGATCCGGAGTTTATTACCTCCGATAACAATGAGAATAATGTGAAGATAGCGAATCAGAAAATTGGCGTTATGGACAATGTAAAACCGGGTGATACCTATCAAACCGGGGGATATGTAGGGAAGCCGGCTTTTGAGAAGGGCTTAAGCTATGTGTCAAGCCCGTTGGTCGCTACTGATGGCAATCGTTATGCCGTTGCATACGGTGCCCGCCAGGAGCCCATTCTGCTTGGCGCCCAGGTTGCCAAGGATGAGGCGAAGCGGATCAAAATTATGCAGCTTTTGGATTATGTTTCAACCAATGACGAAGGCTGGCTGTTGACTCAATATGGCGAGCCGGGCGTCAATTATGACATTGATGCCGCTACCGGCTTGGCGATTGGAAGCACAGATCCCAATAAAGCGGGAACAAAGGCAGGAGCCTCCGGTTATTACAACATGCTCGGCGGGATAGATATGGCGAAGAAAAAGTACAATACCCGCAAAGAAATATTGGACCTGAATAAAAAGTATTATACGGATTTGAACGTTAAGCTGATCACCGATCTGATTGGACCCACTGCTTTAACCAGCAAACCGAAATATTGGACCAATCTGCAGACGCTGCAGGACAGCTATTTTATCAAAGCGATTACGGGCGAGGCCAATACGGACGGCGATTTTGACACCTACAAGGCCAACTGGCTGAAATCCGGCGGCCAAGAGGTAACCAATGAAGTAACCAAGGTGTACGAAGAACGCAAGAAAAAATAAGGATAACACAGACAGAGGGACTGGAGCATAAGCATGATGTTCCGGTCCTTCCTGTATACAGACATCACAAGGAAGGTAGGATGGATGCGATGAAGGGGCAATTGAAGGTTTATTCCGCTCCGGCGGAGGCCGCCGCCAATCCGGATTATGCTGTACGGGTCAGATTGGCGGACGGGGAATGGCAGGAGCTGTTTACGTATGAGGTTCGTGTGGATATGCATCATGTGCGAAATTCCTCTATGGTGACCTTTGATTTTGAGGGGGTTGTGGAGGTAGAGGCAGTTTGCAGGCGGGGGAATCCCCGGCATGTGGAGATCAGGCCCAAGGCGCTGGGGATTCTCCCCCGGATAGAAGGCGACCGGGTTTTGTTCCGGCTGGACCGCCCCTGCAAGCTGAGTTTGGAGGCGGATGGGGACCGGTTCCATAATCTCCATGTTTTCGCCAACAGTATGGAGCAGGATGCTCCCCGGCCGGAGGACAGCAATGTTGCTCTCATCATGCCGGGAACCCACAAAAGCGCCGATCTGGTGCAAAGACTGGGTGAGGGAGGGGACAATGGAGCGGAGCCTGCTGACGTGCTCTATTTTGCCCCGGGCTTTCACCGGCTGGAGGAGGGGCTGCTGCCTATTCCTTCGGGGAAAACGGTATACCTTGCGGGAGGCGCCATGGTGGTTGGCTCCCTGCTGTGCAAACATGTGGAGGACGTCACCATACGCGGTCGCGGAATCATCTTTTTGCGGGATATAGAGAAAACCACCTATTGGCGCAGCGTCCAGATCGACTTCTCCAGGAACATCAGGGTGGAGGATATTATATCCGTCGATCCGCCTCATTACAGCATTCATCTGGGCCAGTCGGAGCAGGTGGCGATCCGCAATTTCAAATCCTTCAGCACCCGGGGCTGGTGCGACGGCATCGACATGATGTCCTGCAGAGACATCCATATTGACGATGTGTTCCTGCGCACCTCCGACGACTGCATTGCCATTTACGGCAGCAGAGGGGTGTTCAAGGGGGATACACGGACTGTTACGGTGCGCAATTCCATTCTGTGGGCGGATGTGGCCCATCCCATTAATATCGGCTGCCACGGTGATCATGAGGGCGAAGGGGATGTGATCGAGGACATCCATTTTGACCAGATTGATATTCTGGAGCATCATGAGCCGCAGGACGGCTATTGGGGCTGTATGTCCATCAATGTTGGGGATAAAAACACGGTGCGCAACGCAAGCTTCCGCAATATCCGGGTAGAGCCCTTCGAGCTGGGGCGGCCCATCGATATTCGTGTGCTGCAAAACGAGAAGTACAATCCCCATCCTGGCCGGGCGGTGCGGAATATTGAGTTTGACACCATCAGCTTCCAAGGCGAATGCTCCAACCCTTCGGTAATTGAGGGGTATGACGAAACCCGTACAGTGGACGGCGTTGTATTCCGCAATCTGCGAATGAACGGGCAGCCGGTCCGCACACCTGACGAAGGCCATTTTGTCATCGGCAGGCATGTGCATCATGTTGTATTTGAGGAATAGGAGGATTTGGATGAGAAGCAACCGTAATGTACTTTTTAATAAAATATGGAGTGCTTTGCTGATTGCAGCTCTACTTGCAGCATATTTGCCGTTTGGGCAAAATAAGGCGGAGGCGGCGGACGTGGCAGCAGCCGGAGTACCTGCCGGCTCGGACAGGGTGACCATCACGCCTGTCATCTCTGAGGAAGGCTTCACCCATCCGGGCATCGGCTTGACCAAGGAGGTTCTGGAAAATGCCCGGGCGCAGGTTATGGCCAAGCAGGAGCCGTGGTATACCTATTACGCTGCCATGAGCCAATCCGGTTATGCGTCCAGTGCATTCTCCGCCAATATATTCGCCAGCGCTAATGGGGACGGGACGGATAATCCGAAGAAGCGCAACGTAAACAGCAAAGGCGAGTTTGTTGCCGACGGATTAAGAGCGTATACGCAAGCTCTGATGTACTATTTTACCGGGGAGGAGGTGTACCGGGCCAATGCCATGCGCATTATCCGGTTGTGGTCCCAGATGGACCCGAACCAATATGCTTACTTCACCGACTCCCATATCCATATGGGCATTCCGTTGAACAGAATTGTCACTGCGGCGGAAATTCTGCGTTATTCCGGCGCCGACGGGGAGGACCCGCAATGGGCGTGGACGGATGCGGATACCGTTCAGTTTACCGAAAATCTGATCAAGCCAATGATTGCCACCTATTGTTATTATAATGATAAATTCATGAACCAGCATCTTTATCCGCTAATCGGCGCTGTTTCCGGCTATATCTTCATGAATAGCACGGAGCGGTATGCGGAGGGCGTGGAGTGGTTTACGGTGAATAAAACTGCGCCGGACCAGGGACAGAACGGCTCCATCCAACGTCTGTTCAGGCTGGTGACGCATAATGAGGCAACCGGAGAACCGCTGGAGACTCCGCGAGTCCAGCATGTGGAGATGGGACGGGATCAAGCCCATGGCGCCGGCGATCTCACCAACGCGGAGATTTTGGCCCGGCTGCTGGAGGCACAGGGGACCAAAGTTGATCCGCAATATGGAACCGTTTCCACAGCGGTGAATGCCGTATCCGCTTACCAGTTTCTGGGCAACCGGATTCTGGACGCCTCCGATTATTTCGCCCGTTTCATGCTGGGGCATGATACCCCCTGGACACCTGTCATCGCACGTTACGACAATGGAGTACCGGTGATCTACCAGATCCTCTCCGGCAACTACCGGGGGCGGATCGGCGGCAATGTCTACGGGCAATATTATTTTTACAAGTACAATATGGGAGTGGATGTGGAGCAGGCGGCGCCGTATTATGCCGACATGTTCAGGAAGCGCCATATGTTCTGGTGGGAATCGCCGGATGGAGGGGCCGATTATTGGCTCTTTATCCCCCAGGAAGCGGCAGCCGAAGGGGCGTCCACATTGCCGAAGGTGTCGGCAAGCGGCTTGCAGGAGATGGAGTACCGGACTGCCACCGATCTGAACGGTCTGGCCAATGCGGCCGCCGGGACAGACGGGGACGGAACCTCTTATGTCCGGATTCAGGCTGCGGAGGAGGGAAGCCGGGTATCCCTGGTTGCCTCCGGCACGGCCTTAAAGACCGTCGGGTTGAAATTCCGCACCAACGGAACGGCCCGGCTGGAGATCAACGGCTGGAAGAATAATGAGCTGGTGCTGCCCGATACCAAGGGCCAGTGGAAATATGCCGTTCTCACTATAAATGAATATCAAGGTCTGGGTGATCTGATTTATTTCAAGGTGACGGGCAAGGGGACGCTTGTGGACATTGACCATATTCTTCTGGATGGGGCGGCGCAGCTGACGCCTCCCGTATTTGCAGCCGGAGGCTCTTCCCTGAATCTGTATGCTTATACGGGCTCCCAGGCTACTCTCAGCTATGATTTCTCGGCAACGGATGCGGGAATGGGGGAGCATATCGCCTATCAGATCGACAGCAAGCCGGAGGGAGCCTTGTTCGATGAAAGCACAGGGGTCTTCTCCTGGAAACCGGCGCAGGCGGGGACGTACTCCATTGTGGTCAGCGCCACCGACGGAACCTCTGTGTCCGCCAGGGCGGTAAGCATTACTGTGGGCAATGACCGGCAGGAAGCGGTAGCGGCGGCCATTGCGCCGTATAACCCGCAGACGATTTATATTTCCGCGTCACGGGATGCTTTTCAGGCGAAATACGCGGAAACGCTCCAAATGGTGCCCACAGCGACGGATGAGGAGTTCTACCGCAAATTATCCGAATTGAACAGCGCGGTTCAAGGGCTCCGGCTGCTGACGCCGCTTATGGAAGACGGAAGCATGGATTATGTCAGCCTGGGCATTACCTCAACCTTCGGCACACAAATTGCCAATCTGGCGGATAATGCGCCGGACAGCTTTGCCGGTTATTACCTGACCGGGGACCGGAGCTTTATTCTCGACTTCGGCGCGGACTACAAGGTGTCCGCCACTGCCGTCAAGCTTCAGGTCAGAGCCGGGTTCCCGGAGCGGATCGGCGGGGCTGCCGTGTACGGCTCCAATGACAAGGAAAATTGGACCCGCCTCACGCCGGAACGGACAACTGCAGCCGATGAGATGCAGGAGCTGAAGGTCAGCGAAGAGCTGCAGCATAAGCCATACCGGTTTCTGAGACTGCATATGAATGATGAGCCCACCAGCACCATGTTTGAGCTGTCGGAGCTGCGGATTTACGGCCAGCGCCATGAAACCCATAACAGGCTGGAGTCGGTCTCCATCCGTTCTCCCCAAAGTATCCAGGGGCGGGTCAACACCGGGGATATGGTATCCGTATCCTTCAAGTCCACCGAGCCGATTTCCGATGTGCAGGTGACCATACAGGGGCGGCAGGCGGCAGCGGTTTCGCCGGATCAGCAGACCTGGACCGCATTTGTGACCATGGACGGCGCAATGCCCACGGGCAAGGTCCGGTTTGCCATTGATTATAAAACCGCGGGAGGCATAGCTGCGGATACGGTCATGTTTACCACGGACAATTCATCGCTGGATTATATGAACCGTTCCACTTTCCTGGATGTTTCCAAGCTGGCCGCAGTGGTTGCCTCCAGCGCCGGATACGGCAGCGGCGGGCTGCCGGCCGATCAGGTGGGCTATCTGCTGTTTGACGGCAATACGGCTACCTTTGGCGATCTTGCCTCGGGCACCGGCGCTTTCTACACAATAGACTTTGGGGAGGGCGCGTCAGTCAGGCTAAGCGGCGTGACCCTGATGCCGCGAAGCGGTTATGCCGGGCGGATGAACGGCGTTGTGGTGAAGGGCTCAAACGACAATGCGACCTGGACCGACCTGACCCCGGCCGTATCCGGGGCGGCGGACAATACCTGGACGTACATCGGCGGGGAGCAGATCAGAGATGGCAGCGGGTACCGCTATCTCCGCATTTCCAACAGCGGGGCATGGAGCGGCAACATCGCGGAGGCGGAGCTGTACGGCGCATATGACATTTCGGATATCGCCTCCATGGTGCCGGGACCTGACGGGTACACCAGACTCAGCTATTATCTGTACAAACAGACGGCTGACCGGATTGTGGAAGCCTTCAGTCAGCCGGGAGCCAACAAGCTGATGCTGCGAAATGAGCTGAAGGAGGCGGAGAAGCTGCTGGTATCCAGGGCAACCCTGCCGGTGGAATCGGTGGAAAAGGTGTCCCTTACCGCGGATATGGTAACCGCATCCCATAAATCCTACGGCAGCTCAACAGACAACCGGGCCGTAAACGGCTGGAGGGCCTTCGACGGGAACACGGCCACCTATACGGACAATGACGGCAATCCCGGCTGGATTGATGTGGATCTGGGTTCAGGCAATGAGAAGGCGTTGACCGGCTTCAAGTTCTATCCGCGGCCAGGCAGATCGGGCAAACCGGCCAATGAATATGTCAGCCGGGTCAACGGGGCGGTGCTGCAAGGCTCCGCAGACAGAATAACCTACGTCAATTTGCATACGATAAGCGGCGCCAGCGCTCTGGAATGGTATACAGTCCCTCTGGCCAACAGCGCGCCGTTCCGCTATTTGCGCTATTATTCGGCGGCGGGAGGGGCCAATGTAGCGGAGCTGGAATTTTATTACGGGAATACCGTTGACAAGACACTGCTGGCCTATTTGCTTGAGCAGGCCGGGGAGCTGAACCCCGAATTGTATACAGATTCAAGTCTGCTGCCGTTTCATCAGGCTCTGGAAGCCGGTATTGACATGAACAGCGGCAACGGGCACACCCAGGCGGAGGTTGACCAGGCGGTTGCGGAGCTGCAGGCGGCCAAGGGCCAGCTTCAATACAAAACCGGCGTGCCGCTGCTTGCGCCGCTTCCGGATGTGACGGCCGATGCGGAAACCCGCATCAGCTTTACGGTTCAAACTCTGAACAGTGTGACAGGCGCCGTGTATTCCGTCAGTCCGCTTCCGGCAGGAGCTTCGTTAGATTCGTCCACTGGGGAGTTTGTCTGGACGCCGTCCCGGGAGCAGGGCGGTGTATACAGCCTGATCTTTACTGTAACGGCAGGCGGCTTTTCCGCCTCCGGTACGGTTATCATTACGGTGAAGGGAGCGCCGCTGCTTGAACCGGAGGCAAGGGCGGAGCTGACGGCCAGACAGGTGTACACCTATCAGGTAGCCGCTTCAGATCCGGCAGGCCAGCCCTTGGTTTATCAGGCAGTTCATTTGCCCCAGGGGGCGGTGTTTGATCCGGCCAGCGGCCTGTTTACCTGGAAGCCTGCGCAGGGGGATTACGGAAGCCATGCCGTAACCTTTGTGGTCAGCAACGGGAAATATTCATCCAGCCAAACCTTGCATTTGCAGGTGGGGCTTCAGCTTTTCCCGCCGGGAGATTTCACCAGAGGCAGCTACTATGTGTACCAAAAAGAAGCGGAGCGGATTGCGGCGGAAATCGTCAAGCCGGAAGCAAACAGGCAGCAGCTGCTGGCGGAGCTGGCTTCGGCTGAAGGGGCGCTGGTGTCCAATCCCTTGTCGGTTTATGCCTTTGAGGGGAATCTGAATAATACCTTCGGCGAAGCTTCCGCAACCGCTTTCGGCTCCCCTGCTTATGCGGAGGGAAGGAACGGCCAGGCCATTCAATTGAGCGGGGCGAATAATCAATATGTGCAGCTGCCGCAGGATCATGCCCTGGGCGGTTACGATGAAATCACGGTGGCCATGTGGGTAAATTGGAGCGCCAACAGCCAGTGGCAGCGCATCTTCGACTTTGGCAACGGCACTGCCCAATACCTGTTCCTGACCCCTCGTTCGGGGGATAACACTCTGCGGTTTGCCATCAAGAACGGCGGCTCGGAGCAGGCGGTAAATACCGATCAGCTGCCCTTGAACCAATGGGTGCATGTGGCGGCAACCCTTGGCGGCGGCAGCGCCAAGCTGTTTGTGGATGGGGTGGAGAAGGCCTCCGCTCCCGTTACCATCAAACCGAAGGATTTCAAACCCGCCATCCATTATATTGGAAAAAGCCAATTTGCTGCGGACCCGTTGTTTAATGGCAGGCTTGATGATTTTGCCGTTTACAACCGGGCCTTGAGCGCCGATGAAATTTTCTCGCTTTACAGTGGCAATGGGATATGGCGGGATAACTCCCTGCTGGAGCTGTTCTTGGCGGAAGCGGCGGCGCTGCCGGTCCCGGAGGATTATACGGAAGCTACCTGGACGGTTCTACAGGCTGCAGTTGCCTCTGCGCAAGAGCGGCTGGAGGCTGCCTCCAGCACCCAGCAGCAGATTGACGAAGCCGCCGGGAGCTTGCGGCAAGCCTTGGAGCAATTGGAGCGCAAGCTGCACATTGAAGCCCTGAAGCCGGTGGAGGTGTGGACAGCGGTGGGAATCCCTCCTGAATTGCCGACGGTTGTCGAGGCCGTTTACAGTAACGGGACGGTTTTGCCGGTGGCAGTAGTCTGGAATGAGGTTGACCCCATCCTGTACAGCGCTCCCGGCAGCTTCAGTGTCACAGGCGCGGTGTACGGATCACCGCTTCCGGCTGCCGCCAATGTTACGGTTGTAGACCCGGATGCGCCGTCGCCTCCCATGAATCTGCGCGCGTCCGATATCACCTCTTCCTCTCTGGTGCTGAACTGGAGTGCATCCACGGACAATGTGGCGGTAACCGGATATGATGTTTTCCGGGATGGATTGCTGGCAGGCACCGTAACCGGCTTAACCGGCTCAACCTATAGCTACAGCTTTACCGGCCTGGCCCCCGATACAGCGTATACATTCAAGGTGGCTGCCTTTGACGAGGCGGGGAACCGGACAGCAAGCGCCGATTTTACAGCCAAGACGGAATCATCCTCAAACGGCTCTGCTGGAGGCTGGTCCGGCGCTGCGGAAGAAGCCGTGCCGGCCATAGAACCGGAGCAGGTTGTAGACGGAGCCCGAATTCAGGCGAAGCTCACCGTGAAGGACGGGATGGCTCAGGCGGCGTTGAGCGCAGAAAGCTTGAGCAAGGCGATTGCCAATGCAGCGCAGGATAAGGAGAAGCTGCTGGCGGTTCATCTGAGGTCGGATGACCCAGCTTCCTCCATTTCTCTGGAGCTTCCGGCGAAGGCCTGGATCAAAGCCCGAAATGAGGGGATAAAGGCTATCGCGGTGGAAACAGGTCTTGTCTCCCTGAAAATTCCAATGGATGCTGTCCCGGATCTGTCAGATCAAGGGGAACTGCTATTGACCATAAGGTTGCTGGATGCCTCCCAATGGCCCGCCTCTTTCAGCGGTGCGGGCAATAACAAACCTATGTTGGAGCTGGCTCTTGCGGTTGACGGAAAACCGGTGAAAGACTTCGGGGCAGGCAAGGAGGCGGAGGTGCGCATTCCTTACACACGCCGGGCCGGAGAGTCCCAGTATGGTTTGGTAGCGGCATACGCAGACGATTCAGGCCGGTTAGTCATAGTGCGCAATTCCAGGTATGAGGCCGGAACAAATGAGCTTGTCTTTTATGTCCGGCATTTCGGCACATATGGGGTGGTCTCCAATCCGGCGGCCTTCACGGACCTGGAGCCTTACACCTGGGCCCGGAACAGCATAGACGCTTTGTTTGCCCGGCAAATTATCGACGGAGTCAGCACGGACCGGTTTGCTCCCGGTTTTGCCGTCAGCCGGGCCGGGTTCCTGAAGATGGGGATGGAGGCTTTTGGCTTGGTGGACGAAGGATATGTCTCCACCTTCACAGACGTGCAGCCGGACGAGTGGTATTCCGACGCTGTTGCCACGGCGCAGGCGCTCCATATTGTCGACGGGTATGAGGACGGCCGCTTCGGGCTGGAGCAATCCATTACCCGGGAAGAAATGGCGGTGCTGCTGATGCGCATTCTGGCAGCCGCGGATATGGAGCTTCCGAAAGCCGACAGCGGCCCGTCAGCGGCGTTCCGGGATGCGGCCCAAATTGCCGGTTATGCGGCGGATGCGGTAAGGGCTTTGACGGAGGCCGGGGTTATTCAAGGCCGGGAGGGAGAGTTGTTTGCGCCGAAGGCCGGCACAACCAGGGCCGAGGCTGCCGTGTTGATCGCGCGCATCATGGGAATTGAATAATAGCCGGGCAGAGTGTCTCAAGGGGCACTCTGCCTTTTGTATGCGGACAGAGGGGGGCAGACAGAGCGGCTGATGGGTCGCGGGCAGAGGAGGGCAGATGGAACGGCGGATGGTCGAGGGCAGAGGGGGAGCAGACGGAACGGCTGATGGTCGAGGACAGACGATCCGCTATTTTCCCCGTTTGCCCCTTTTCTGGATTTTCGCGGACAGACGATCCTTTATTTCGCTCCAGAAGCACGGAACTCCCCCGTTTATTCGCACTTAACGGAACCACGGTCCGCTCAGGAGAAAGAAGGGCCGATTTTCGAGAAATAACGGAACCACGGTCCGGCTAATGAGACGTTTGATGCAGAGAGGCCTGGGGGTTGTCCGTTGAGGGGCGCGCAGCAGGCACACCCCCTCTGTTTCCGAAAGACCTCCGGGTAGAGTTTTTTATTTGAGATAAGAATAAAAAAATATCTAAAAACGAAAAATATATATTGATAAACGATAAATTGTATGTTACTCTCAACATGACATTAACGGATTGGAGTGAATGTGTCATGGAACGGGGAAAAACACTTTTCCTGAAGACCACGATTGTTCTGATCGGGCTTCTGATACTGGCTGTATACATCTTGGGATTGCCCTTGTTTGCAAAGGAAGCGTTAGAGCATTATCCGGCTTATTTGGTCTACGCGATTGTGATTGATTTGTATGCCACCGCCGTACCGTTTTTTTATGCGCTGTACCAAGCCTTGCGGCTGCTTGGCTATATCGACAAGAACAACGCCTTCTCGGAATTATCGGTTAACGCCCTGAAGAGGATCAAAGTTTGCGCAGCCGTCATCAGTATATTGTTTGTGGTTGGTCTGCCGTTCTTTTACATGCTGGCGGAGCAGGATGACGCCCCTGGCGTGATTTTGATTAACCTGGCCTTTATCTTTGCCTCCGCGGTGATCGCAGTTTTTGCCGCCGTCCTCCAAAAGCTGCTGAAAAACGCCATAGATATAAAATCCGAAAATGATTTAACGGTCTGAGGTGACGCATATGGCGATAATTATCAATATTGATGTTATGCTGGCCAAGAGGAAAATGAGCGTTACAGAGCTTTCGGAGCAAGTAGGCATTACTATGGCGAATCTATCCATTTTGAAAAACGGGAAGGCAAAGGCAATCCGCTTTTCCACACTGGAGGCGATTTGCAAGGCGCTGGACTGCCAGCCCGGCGATATATTGGAGTACAAAGCGGAAGAATGATGCTCGAATGCGGATTTGAAACCATACCGTTCCTTGGAAAAAGCAGGTTCCGGGAGCGGTATTTTTCTTTGTTATATTAGATTTCCATGATGCGGCTGTCATGTGCGGTACCGATGTTTCATTGATGGTTGGTTGCGGAGGGCAATAGTTTGTGGGGAGGATGCGATACCTGCAACCAGAATGGTGGCGGGATTGGGCGGTGGGTGAAACAGCGGACTTGTGGCAGCAGCGGGTGCGTTTTGGCGGGGAAGCCTTCTGCTGCGGAACTCAGCGACTCTTATGGCGGCAAAAACGGGAATTTGTAGGTTTTACGGAACTAAGACGCTCTTACGCACCCTTGCGCGACGAAAATGGAGGCAAAATGAGGCTGCTGCGGGCTATAGGCGCTTCTCATTTCCGTTAAAACAGAAATAAGCCGCAAAAACGGCTTTAAGAGCCGCTCAGTTCCGCTACGTCCGGCAGACGCATCCTCCAACAGACGTATCTCCGCAGGTCATCCCTCAACAGACGCATCCTCCAACAGATGCATCGTCCCCCGGTCATTAATCCGACTCAAGCTCCGGTTGACTGGCCCGGCAGAGGTTGTACAATAGAGAATGTACCTCATGGAATAACGGAAGTCTGAAGCAAGAGAGGAAGGCGACGATGGACGAGCAATCCCTGTTTGACGACCGGGCCTGGAGCAGCCCCCTGGCCAGCCGGCTGCGGCCGGACAGCTTGTCCGGTTATGTGGGGCAGCAGCACTTGCTGGGGGAAGGAATGGTGCTCCGGCAGATGGTGGAGCAGGATATTGTGCCCTCCATGATCTTCTGGGGCCCTCCCGGTGTGGGAAAAACAACCCTGGCGCGGATTATTGCCCATAAGACCAAGGCTCATTTTGTGGATTTCAGCGCAGTCACCAGCGGAATCAAGGAAATCAAGGAAGTGATGACCCGGGCGGAGCATAACCGGCTGATGGGAGAAAAAACCATCCTGTTCGTGGACGAAATCCACCGGTTCAATAAGGCCCAGCAGGACGCATTTTTGCCATTCGTGGAAAAAGGCAGCATTATCCTCATCGGCGCTACCACAGAGAATCCTTCCTTCGAGATCAACGCGGCGCTTTTGTCCCGCTGCAAGGTATTTGTCATGCAGGCCCTGGCCGCCGCCGATGTGCTGCTGCTTCTTAAGCAGGCCGTTGCCGATCCCCGTGGCTTTGGCTGGACCCAACTGGACATCACTGAGGAACTGCTGCTGCTCATTGCCAACTTTGCCAACGGGGATGCCCGGACGGCCTTGAACACATTGGAAATGGTTGTGCTGAATGGCGTGCAGGCTGCCGGGAAAATCACCGTCACCAAGGAAATCATCGAGCAGTGCATCAGCAAGAAGTCCCTGCTCTACGACAAAAACGGCGAGGAGCATTACAATCTGATTTCCGCCTTGCACAAATCCATGCGCAACAGCGATGTGAACGCGGCCATTTATTGGCTGGCGCGGATGCTGGAGGCGGGGGAGGACCCCCTCTATGTAGCCAGACGGCTGATCCGCTTTGCCAGCGAGGATATCGGCATGGCCGACAGCAGAGCGCTGGACATCGCCGTCAGCACCTACCAGGCCAGCCATTTTATCGGCATGCCCGAATGCACCGTCCATTTGACCCATGCGGTAACCCATCTTTCCCTGGCCCCCAAGTCCAACGCGCTGTATGAAGCCTACGGCAAAGCCAAGGAGGATGCCCTCCATATGCTGGCGGAGCCGGTGCCGCTGCATCTGCGCAATGCTCCCACCAAGCTGATGAAGGAGCTTCGCTACGGGGAGGGCTACGAGTACGCCCATGATACGGAGGACAAGCTGACCATGATGGAGTGCCTGCCCGAATCCCTGCAGGACCGGCAGTATTACCGGCCCACCACGCAGGGCAACGAGGCCCGGGTAAAGGAATGGCTGGAAAAAATTGCCGCCTGGCGCGCCAAACAGCAGGAATAATGGCCCAAACATTGTGAAAGATTGTACCCCCTTGGCGGCAACTTGTGGTATAATCCCTGTGTGTTACCGGTAACTCACTCTAATGGAAACCGGTACGATCTTATCTCAATCTCGTCTCATTTCATTGTAAAAGGGGAGCCCAAAAATGCGTTTTGAACAAAAGGTCGATGTTTTGTTTCAGGGAGATTCCATTACCGATACCGGCCGGAACCGGGCCGACACGTACAGCCTTGGCCACGGGTATGCCGCCCGGATAAGCGGCAAGCTGGGGTATGAGCTGGCGGAGTCCGCACCGCTTTTCCTGAACCGGGGAATCAGCGGCAACCGGGTTTCCGATTTGTACGCCCGTTGGAACGAGGATGCCATCTATCTGAATCCGAAGCGCCTCAGCATTCTGATCGGCGTGAACGACGCGTGGCGGATCATGAACCGGCTGCCTGAAGGCGCAGGAGACCGTTTCGAAAGCTCCTACCGCCATTTGCTGCAGATCACCAAGGAGTATTTGCCCGATACCGGACTGATCCTGATGGAGCCGTTTATTCTGAATTGCGGCGCTACCCAGGAGCAGTGGGAGGGCTGGAAAAGCCTGATCGAGACTTATCAGACGGTGGTGAAGCAGCTGGCTGAGGAAAATGGAGCGGTTTTCGTTCCGCTGCAGAAGGCCTTCGACGAAGCGGCCAAACGGACCGCGGCAACCTTCTGGACAGGCGACGGCGTACACCCTACGGCCGCAGGCCATGAGCTGATCTCCCGGGTATGGATCGAGACGGTTCAGAACAGCCCGCTGGCGCTCCGCTCCTAACACCTAAAACCCCCGAAATACCGTCCCAGGACGGCGGTTTCGGGGGTTCAATGTTTTTAAGCGGCGGGAACGGCAGCCTGTTCGTTATGGCCGGGCGGGGGCGGCTGCGAACAGGTAGCGGTGCGCCGGAAAATTCCCCGTGCGCTCCACGCGGACGCCGTTTTGGCTGTCCAGCTCCGCCTTGACCCAATTATGCCGGCCCTCCCGGTATCCATAGGATATGCCGTCATCCTCATACAGGACGCAATTCCGGGCCTCCGCGCCAAACGGATGCAGCTCCACCTGGAACACCGCATCATCGGCCACAAACGGCAGGGGTTTGGCCAGCGGCAGAAGGGTGCCGTCCTTGACGAATACGGGAATCTGCTCCAAGCCGGGAGCAAGCAAGTAGCTTTGACTCCCTTCATAGATCCGGCCGGTCCAGAAGCAATGCCAGACGCCCTTCGGCAAATAAACCTGGCGCTCCGCAGTGCCTGTAATGATCGGGGCTACCAGAAGGGAATCCCCCATCATATAGGCGTCATCGATGCCGTAGGTGTGGGGATCGTCCGGGTAGTCCATGACCAAAGCGCGGAACGGCGGCAAGCCTTCCTCGCTGTAGCGGGCGTATGCCGTATACAGATAGGGGATCAGAGACATCCGGGTTTGGAAAAGAGAGCGGCACAGCTCGCGGATCTCCGCATAATTGTCCAGGAACTCCCCGGCCACATTCTTGTCCCGGTCCACCTGCATCCAGGGCGGATTGGGAATCCGCCAGCAGTTCAGCAGGGCCATGGGTGAAAAGACGGCGGTCTGAATCCGGCGGATCAGATCCTCCGGGGATTCCGCCTGGCGCACCTCGGGAGACCACAACAAGCCGGAGAAGCCGCAGTTGACAACGCCGCGGATAAATACCTTGTGGTTATACAAATCGCTGTACAGCACAAAGGGCAGGGGAGCCGCCATGGCGCCGGAGGCTCTGACCTGGGACAGGGTCCGTTTGCCTGCTTCCTCGAAGGGGGCCAGAATGGTTTGCTGGTAGAGAGCGCCCAACTGGTTATGCATTTGCTCGCCGTCCATGCCGGAGGGGAACCGGGCGATATCCGGGAAGGACCAGTTGGAATGGACATAATCGGAGCTGTCGCACTCGTCCAGCTTGAACCCGGCGATGCCCTTGTCCACAAAAGCCTTCCTGTGATGTCCGGCGAACGTTTCGCGGGCTTCCCCAACGGACAAATCGGGCACCAGCCCTTCCCATACCTCGTAATCCCCGGAATGGGGCTTCAAGTCCCCGTACATGGGAGAGGAGGGATGCACAAACAGATGCTCCCACAGGTTCACCCGGTAATCCATGTCGTACAGCTCCCCGAGCATGGCCTCATGGTCGGGAAAACGCCCTTCATCCCAAACAAATGAGCAGGAATAGGCCTTGGTCTGCCAACCCGGCTCAAAGCCGAACACATCCACCGGCATGTTGTCCTCCCGGAAGGTGCGGGCCAGCCGCATCACATCCTCCTTCTTGGCGGCGCTGTATGCCCGGTACCACATGCCCAGGCCCCACATGGGCGGAAGCGCGCCGCCTCCGGAGAACAGATTGTAGCGCTGCACCGCTTCCCGGAGACCGGGGCCCTCGAAGAAATAAACCTCGATGCCCTGGGCCACGGGCACATCCACAGCGACCGTCCGGTTGCCCTCCGACTTCTGGTAGCCGTACAGCTCGATTTCCGAGGTGCCAACGGCCTTCTGCTCCAGCTTCTTGTGCTCGGATTCCCCCTTGCGAAGGTTCGTTCCGCAATAAAAGGCGGCATACCGGTTGGTATCCACCAGCACCCCGTAGCCTTTGGTGGACACATAAAAGGGAACGGGCGCATGACTGTCCCCGGTATCGGCTACCGGATCGCTGTTGACCCGGATCACCTTTTTGCGGCCCGTATGATCCACCGCATGAAGCTGCAGGCCAAAGCCGTAAATATGCTCCTCCCCGCCCAAAGGCAGCTCGATGAGGACTCCCCGGGGCGTTGCCCGGATGGAAACCTCTTCCTCCGTAAAGGGGGCTTTGCCGGGGCAAGCCAGGCCGTCAAGGGCCGCTTCCTTGGCCGGAGCGCTGCGGTACCGGACAGGCGTATGCGGCTCAGGTTCGCCAAAGCTCATTTTCCAAATGCCGTTTGCCACTTTTTCCATATGGACACCTCATTTATCGAATGTAGAATAACCGGATTTATCCCGATTATATCATTGCCGTATTGGCGGAAATTGTGGCATACTATGAAAAAATATCACTATTCTATCCATCTGAGGTTTGCGATGAACAAGCTGTTTGAGCCTGTCTATTTTGACCATTCCACCATGTTCTGGGATTACCGGATCAGGATTGAGAAGCATTTCAAAGGGTATTACCATTGGCATCAATGCTGCGAATGTATGCTTGTCCATGAAGGGAGGGGCACCGTGGTCCTTAACCGGCAGACCTACCGGCTGCGCAAAGGGATGCTCTTCTTTTTTCAGCCGTACCAGCTTCATCAGGTATATGTGGAGGTGTCCCCGGAGGAGCCGTATGAGCGGTCGATTTTTTATGTGGACCCTTTGGCGGTGGAGGAGCTGCTGCGTGCCTTCCCCACACGGCGGGCCAGATTCGAAGCTCTATGCCGGGATCGCAGCCATCCCCATGCCTATGATCTCAAGCAGGAGGGGGAGCGGATGGAATGGGTGTTCGACACCTACCATCATGCCCATTCCACCGGCAAGGGAGAGGATGTGGAGGAGCTGACCCTGTTTTTTCTGCAGTTTCTCCAGCATCTGCCTGATGCGGCTTTTGCGGGCAACAGCCTTGCCAACCCGTCCAAACCATTGCGGGGAACCCGCTATTCGGAGCGGGTGATGAGCTGGATCGAAGCGCATTATCATGAGAAAATTTCCATGGACCAATTGGCGGAAGCGCTGCATCTGTCCAACAATTATATTTCCCGGATCTTCCGGGAGGAGACAGGGGGCAGCATCAGCGATTACATCACGGCCAGGCGGATCAAACAGGCCTGCCGGCTGCTGGAGACAACAGACCTGTCGGTCGGCATGATCGCCGATGCCATCGGCTACGATAATCCCTCCTATTTCATCCATTTGTTCAGGAAGGTGATGGGCGTCACTCCCCTTAAATACAGATCGGCCCGGAACCATATGCGCGATTAAAGCAAAAAGCACAATCGGTCAGGAATTGACCATGATAGACCATTGTTTTGGGGGAGGCCTCTTCATAGAATGGAGAAAAGGAGATGGATAACCCAATGTCGTCTAAGCCTGAATTGCGTATTGATTGCGGAGCTCCGCTTACACCGCTGAACGATCTGTTCGGCATTTTTTTTGAGGACCTGAACCATGCCGCCGACGGGGGGCTGTACGCCGAGCTGGTGCAGAACCGTTCCTTCGAGTTCGACCCTATCGATCATCCGTCCTACCATTCCTTGACTGCTTGGGAGAAATTGGAGCGCGGAGGCCAGGTAGAGCTTGCCGTGGAAAATGTGGAGCCCCTGAACCGGCGAAATCCCCATTACGCGGTGCTGGAGCTGAAGGGCCCGGGAGCGGGCGGCCTGTTAAACGCAGGCTTTAACAGCGGAATACCGGTCCGCGAAGGAGAGCAATACCGGTTTTCTTTTTACGCCAGAAGGGAAGGCGCTCTTGGAGAGCGGGTAACGGTTTCGCTGGAATCCGCCGCGGGAGAGGTATACGCCCAGGCGCAAATCGCCGTTGCCGGAGCCGGATGGGAGAAGTACGAAACTGTGCTCGAGGCAAACGCCACCGACTTCAGCGGCAGACTGGCCATTGTTGCGGAGGGGGAGGGCAGACTGTATCTGGATATGGTGTCCCTGTTCCCGGTGAATACCTTCCTTGGCCGCGAGAACGGCATGAGAGCGGATATTGCCCAACTGCTGGCGGATATGAGACCGAAGTTCATGCGCTTCCCCGGAGGCTGTCTGATTCATGATGGTTCGCTGAATGCAGAGGACCGGGATTCCATGTACCGTTGGAAAAATACGTTGGGAGATGTGGCCCAGCGCCCTGCCAGGCGGAACAATTGGCGGTACAACCAGACCTTGGGTTTGGGCTATTACGAGTATTTCCTGTTCTGCGAGGATATCGGGGCCAAACCCCTTCCGGTGCTTCCGGCGGGCTATGATCCCCATCATCAGGCTGCGGTTCCTCTGGACGAGCTGGGGCCGTGGATTGATGACGCCCTGGATCTGATCGAATTTGCCAACGGCGCGGCGGATACGGAATGGGGCGCCGTCCGGGCGTCACTTGGCCATCCGGAGCCCTTCGGCTTGGAATATCTGGCCATCGGCAACGAAGAGGTAGGGGAAGCCTTTTTTGAGCGGTACAAGTATTTCCACGAGGCCATCCGGGAGCGGTATCCAGAGATCAAAATCATCAACAGCAGCGGCCCCTTTGCCGCCGGCAGCGAGTATGACCGCGGATGGAAATCCGCCCGGGAGAACGGCTCGGATCTGGTGGATGAGCATTATTACCAGTCGCCGGAATGGTTCCTGGCCAATATGGACCGGTATGACAGCTTCAAGGCGGATGAGCCCAAGGTATTCCTGGGGGAATACGCCACATGGGGCAATACCTACTACAATGCTTTGGTGGAGGCCGCTTTCATGACCCGGCTGGAGCGCAACGCCCATGCGGTGGGGCTGGCCTGCTACGCCCCGATGCTGTGCAATGCGGATTATGTCAACTGGAAGCCGGATATGATCTGGTTCAACAATCATCAGGCTTATGGCACAGCCAATTATTATGTGCAAAAGCTGTTTATGAACCACCAGGGGGACGAATTGCTGGGAGTGGCGGCAGACGGGCTGGGCCAGCCGGAGAAGCCGGAGGATAAGCCGGTCAGCGGCGGCTTGGCGTTGGTCACGGATCAGGCGGACATGATGTTCAGCCGCATCAGTCTGACCAATGACAATACCGGCGAGGTTCTGGAGCTGGACCATCTCTGCGGACGGCTGTCCAATCTGCCGGGGGCGCAGGCGGAGGGACTTTCCGGTACGCTGGATTTGGGCGAAACAGGCTGGAGCGCCTATACGCTCCGTCTCACGTGCAGGAAGCTGGCCGGACGGAAGGGCTTTGTGATCCGCTTCGGCAAAACCGATGCGGACAACTTCCTCTATTGGGAAGTGGGCGGCTGGCAGAACCAGGACTCCATTATCGGCGCGCGGGTGAACGGGCGTTCCAGCTGTCTGGCGCAGAATATTTTTACCCTGGAAACGCAAAAGGACTATGAGCTGGTGCTGGAGGTACGGGGCCGGAAAATCCGGTCGTATATGAATGGGCAGCCGGACCATGAAACGGAGGACCGTCTTCCCTCTGTGGAGCCGCTGTACTTGACCGCCAGCCGGGAGCATGGCACCGGGGATGTAATTGTAAAAGCGGTGAATGTGCGGGAGCAGGCGGTAAGCACCCGTGTGGTGCTGGACGGGTTCGGCGGAAAGCCTGCCGTTGCCCAAGTGTATGAACTGGCGGGTTATGCGCTTGCGGCTGAGAACAGCTTCGCGGAGCCGGAGCTGATTAAACCCCGGGAACATCGCTTCGACGTTCAGGAAGGCTGCTTCGACTATAAGTTTCCGGGGCAGTCGGTGACGGTTTTCCGGATTCACCGATAAGATTGGAGGGGAGTATGAGGCGTTCGGCGTCTTCTGCTCCCTTTTTATTTTCATCTGGCATTTTTCCCGGAAACAGGTAATATGAGGGCATAGGCCCAATAACGAATCGATAAAGCGGGGGTGCTGCAATGTTTCTGTCCCACCAGGAAAATATCAGGCAATACACGGCGGAAGCCAGCCGGAACAGCGGGGTGCTGGCCGTCATCATCGGCGGCTCCATTGCCCACGGATATGCCACGGAGAAGTCGGACATTGATGTGATGCTGGTTGTGCCGGAGGAGGAGTTTGAGCGGCGGCTGGAGGCCGGGGAGATTCAGTTTCTTGATAAGGCTTTTCATGTGGACGGCAAGTATATCAGTCTGGAGTTTATCCGCAAGGTGATTGCTTCCGGCAATGAAGCGACCCGGTACTCTTTTGAAGGCGCTTTCGTGACTTTTTCCCGGGTGGAGGGGCTGGAGGAGCTGCTTGCCCAAGCGCAAGCCTATCCCCTGGAGCAGAAGCAGGACAAGATCAACCGGTTCTACGGCCAGTTCAAGGCCTGGCATTGGTACTGCAAGGACGCCTTGAAGAAGGGGAATCCCTATCTGCTGGATTATGCGGTTTCCAATTTGGTCCTGTTCGGAGGCAGGCTGATTCTGGCGTACAATGAGAAGCTGTTTCCTTATCAAAAATGGTTTTTGCGGGTGCTGGACAGCTGCGGGGAGAAGCCCGATCAGCTGATGGAGAAGCTGGACGCTCTGATGGAGAAGAAAGGCTTGGCCGAGGTGGAGGCGTTTCATTCGGCGGTGGACGAATTCAGCCAATGGAATACCACCGGGCGCAGGTGGCCGAATTTATTCTTGTATGACAGCGAATGGAAGTGGCTGTATGGGGAGCCGCCGGTGGCGGATTTGTAGGAAATGCCTTGAGCCTAGCTGGATACAAGCCAGCGCAAAACTAAAAGCCACCCGGACAACGGGCGGCTTCTATGTCTTGCCAACAGCTACTTCTGGAATACCACGCCTTGTCCGGCCAACCGCTCATGAAGCGCGTCCATGGGGATATCGGCAATGGGCAGCTTTTCCTCCACCGCGAGGGAAGCGGCGATGCCGGCGGCTTGGCCCAGGGCGAAGCAGGTGGGCTGCACCCGCATGGAGGACATGGCCACATGGGTAGCGGAAATGGAGCGTCCGGCCACCAGCAGGCCCTTCACATTTACCGGCACCATGCAGCGGTAGGGGATATCGTAGCCGTCGATGTGGCGTTCGTCGGTTCCTTTTTTGCCGTCGGGGCTGTGGATGTCGATCTCATAATTGGTCTGTGCCACCACATCCGCGAAGCGGCGTCCGTTCAGCAGGTCATCTTCGGTCAGGGTATACAAACCCTCGATCTGGTTGGACTCCCGCACGCCTGTCTGTCCTGCCACATGGGAGAGAATATAGTTCTCGAATCCGTTGCGCTGCAAGTAGTTGGCAACCGAGAAGACCTGCTTCAGCGCTTCCTTCTCCGCGTAGTTGGTATCCCGGATCAGGCCGCCGTTGCCCTTCACCCGGGTCATGTTCACCAACAGCGTTCCGTTGCCGCACCGCTCCCAGTACAAGTGCCGCCCCTGGGGCAGATCAGCCACCGCTTCGTAGTAGTAGCAATCCTCCGGCAAATATGGCTTGACCGGCTGGCCGGTGTTCTGCATCATGAACATCAGCGTCATCGGCTGGGTCATGCCGTCTTCGTCCCGGCCGCTTTTGATGGGCACGCCTGCCTCCATGGCTACCGCGGCATCGCCTGTACAGTCGATCACCACTTGGGCGGCAAAAGCCTTCAGCCCCTCCCGGGTATGGGCGATCACGCCGGTCACCCGGTCTCCTTCCTTTATCGCGGCGATGAAGGAGGTATGGTAAAACACCTCCACCCCTTCCCGTTCCAGCCGGCTGTTCAAATAATGCCGCAGCTCAAAAGGCGAATATTGCGGGGCAATGGAGGTGCCATGGGTTTCCGGAAGCGAGTCGGGCACCGTATCCGCCACAATCTCCCGGTAAATTCCGGTTACATTGCCAACCGGCATATAAATGCTTACGTTGCCCAAGGTGCTCATCCCGCCCAATTGGCCCGAACGCTCCAGCAGGATGGTTTTCTTCCCGCATCTGGCCGCGCTGATGGCCGCCGCCGTTCCGGCCGGTCCGCCGCCTACTACAAGTATCTCAGCCTCGGCATACAGCGGCACCTGGCGTTCCAATCCAATCGTCGAATTCGTCATTACTGATCCCTCCCCGTTGATTTCAGCCTCATTATATGAAATGAAACAGTTTCATTATAGCTTCATTTTTGTTACATTTATCTTATTGAACAGGGGTGAGGGGAGGGGCGCAATGCCGCGCAAGAAGAAGGTGACGCTGCGGGAGCTGGCAGCGGATTTGGGCCTGACGGTGCATACCGTTTCCAAGGCGCTGCGGGGGCTTCCGGGCATGTCTGAAGAAACCCGGGAGGCGGTTTTTCTCCGCGCCCGGGAGCTGGGCTACCGCACCAAAGCCCAGGAGGCGGGGTTGACCGCGGAACGTCTGCCCTGGGTGGCCGGACCTCCCCGGCGCTTCGGCATGGTATTGGACGGTACGCTGAGCTTTCACCGTCATCAATTGGAAGGGGCGCAGAAGCGGCTGAACGAATTGGGCTGTGCCTTGCATCCCTTGCTGGTTCCGCCGGAGCTGAAGGAGGAGGCAGGATTGGAGCAATGGCTGGCCGCCAGCGGAGTGCCGTATATGGACGGGATTTTTCTGACCGCCACACTGCCGGAATGGATGGAGAAGCCGCTGATGGATTCGCCCTTGCCCAAGGTTTTGTTGAACTATCCGCCGGATGCGGGTTTGGTGGACAGTGTGATTTGGGATGTGGAGCATGCAGTGCATCAATCCATGGAGGCATTGTACCGGAACGGGCACCGCAGTGTGCTGTACATGGGCAACAAAGGCCCGCACAGGGGGTTCCGGCTCCGCTGGCAAGCGTTTCTGGCCGCTGCCAACCGGCTGGGTATGACTGTGGCCGGAGATATGGGGAATTTGTTCGGGAAGGACAAGGATCATGCCCGGTGGCTGAGTGAATTGGGGGAGCTGCTTGGCTCCGGCTCCTTCACGGCGGTTCTGAGCGCCATCCCCGATTCCGCCACCTGGGTGTATATGGCCGCGGCATCCCGGGGGCTTTCCATCCCGGAGGATTTTTCCCTGGTCTCCATCGAAAATGCGGCGGTTCCCCATTTGCCCGACCTGTCCCGGCCGATTCTGTTCCAACGGGAGACAGGGGAGCGGGCGGCAGAGCTGATGCTGCGGCGCATCGCCAACCCGCTTTTGCCGTTTGAGCATGTGCGGCTGCGCGGCCCGTTTCATGAGGGGGAGACTTTGCGGATGAGACGGTAAATGATTTCTCCCCGGATGAGTTTGCGCTGTGGGTGGATTATCATTTGAGGACCTGCACGGCGCCTTCCGCTCTGGGCACAAGCAACCATGGTTTGTTTGTAGGAAGCAAGCCGCTGCAAGGATAGAACATGGGAGAGATGAAGGAGGTTCAAAAGTGGCAAGTATTCTATGTTTGATCACGGAGGATTTCGCCGATTTCGAGATAACTTTGGCGCTGCATAAAATCAGGAATGTGGGCAAGCGGAGGATTCTGACGGTCGGTTACGACAAGCAGGCGGTCACCAGCGAATCCGGGCTGACCTATCTGCCGGATGTGACAATGGCCGAGGCTATGGAGCTGGAGGATGTGGAAGGTTTGCTGATTCCGGGAGGACCTATCCGGGAGCAGCGCAACGAGCTGACAGCGCTGATCCGCAAGCTGGATGGGGAGAAAAAGCTGCTTGCCGCCATTTGCAACGGGCCGCAATATTTGGGACGGTCGGGCATTCTGGACAAAAGGAGCTTCACCACCTCCTGCTCGGCGGAGCGGATCGGCAAGCTGGGGGTAGCGGACCCATTTCCGCGGGCCAACTTTTTGGACAAGCGTGTGGTTCGGGACGGTCATGTGATCACAGCCCAAGGCCGGGCTTTTGTGGACTATGCCTTTGCCGTATTCGATTATTTGGGCATCTATGCCGGGAAGGAAAACGAGCAGGCGCAGCTTTATGCGGATGTAATGGACCGGTAGCGGATGGAGGCGGAGAAGGGACGAATGGGAAACGGAAGCGCGCAGGTGAAAAAGTACGTGGAAATCGGGTTTGGCAACCGCTGGTTTGTCCGCACGGAAATTGAGTATCCCGACGGTTCGGAAGAGGAATGCAAGGGCATAGCCAAACCCTTCGCCGCAGAGTCCGTGTACCTGCGGATCTGGATAGGGCATAAGGTGTTGATTTGGGACGCCAAAGAAGGCGTGAAGCGCATGACAAAAGGAAAAAAGCGAGTCAAGTGCGTCATCGGGTTTTCCGGGCGGTAAACGTTTGACGAAGAAAACAAGCTGGCGGTTTTAGTCATCGCGGAGTATCGGTTTCTCGTTCCATCTGTCCGAAAATAGCCGGACACAGGTTCCGTTATTTTGCGGAAAAACGGCATTTTCCTATCCAGGCGGACTGAGAATCCGTTATCCGGCAAAGTTCAGCCGATTTCATGGGCGATTAGGCCAGATAACGAATCGTGTGTCCGCGAAAAACTCAAAAGTGCGCATTTTCGGAAAATAACGGAACGTCGGTCCGGATGGCAATCGCGGTGCTGCGGACACAGCAGGCGTCTCCAGCGATGGCGTTCCGTGCAGATGCGCCTGTTCGTTCAAGCGTCTGTTCCCTACAAATCCTCGCCCAACAGCTCGGTTACATCCCGCCTCATGCTAAGGGGCGCCTCCTTGACGGGCTGGCCTACCCGCACCAGCATCTGCAAGATGCTTCCTTGCGGCGCGTAGTCCCGGTGGATGGCCTGGTAGACGGCGGCCATTTCCGGGTATTCCTCCAGCGCTTGGCTGAGGGGCTGAACGGCCAACCCCAGTTCATGGGCTTGCAGCACCAGGCGGCTGTACAGCATGCCGCTCTCCACCTGACTCTCCCGGCTGTTGTCCCGGCTGCGGATGACGGCGTAAGCGGGCGTATGGTCGGCTGCGGCTTGAGCGGACTGCACAAAACGGTCCGAAGCCGCCTGGCCCCGGTTCATGGAGGGGAAGAGAGTGACGATGCCCTGCATGACATGCTTCAAAAAGCCGGTTGTGCCTTGCCCCTCCATGGAAAAGCCGTAGCGGTAGCGGTTTTTCTCGTATTCGTTGGCCCGGAAGATCCGCTCCGACTCCTCCATGACTCGGGAGACGCCTGCCTCTGCTTGGGCGGCCTCCATCACGTATCCGCTCAGCCTGCGCAGATTGTCCTCATCCCGGAATACTTCCACCGCGAGCTTTTCGGTTCCCAACGAACCCAGCGACTCAGCTTGACGGTCCGTCAAAGCAGCCTCCCGGTAAGGCCCCCGGTTAGTATCCGGCCGGAACATGAAGGAATACAAGGGTGAAGGAGAGGAGGCTTCCTTGCGGAGGGTGATTTTGGCAACCGCCTTGAGATCCATGCTCTCTGCCAATTTCTCTTCATCATAAGGGCCGTTGGGAAAAAGCCCGATGTCCACGGCATATCCAAGCTCTGCGCCGGCGGTCCGCACATACTCAAGAAAAGCCCCTTGCGTGACCATCATTTGCCGGTTCAGCGGGTCCACCTCCGGGGTGAGCCGCGAGGAATCGGCGTACAAGTAAAAAACATTGGCGTTCCCGCGGTCCAACCGGATTTTCCAAGGCTGCATATTATGGCCGTTGGCTGCCAATAAGCCATGCGCCGCCGCCTGAAGCCGCGGGTCCTGAAACTGGCGGGCGTACTCCTTCTCCCAAGGCTCCAAATAAGCGGGAGAACGGAATATGCCGCTGACACCCAACAGCACTCCGGTCAGAAGCAGGATAATACTGCCGATGGCTGCCGCCGACATCCATAACATTCGCTTCACCTTCCCTGTTTTCATTGGAATTCCCCCCCTGCGGGCCTGGCAATAGAGCGGAGCAGCAGATCAAACGCCTCCGAAATCAACTGCTCCCCGGTGGTTTGGTAATAGTGCTCCAGATAATGCTTTTTCCTGCGGGCCATATTGAAAATGCCCACAATGGAAGCCCACAGCACCAGCGCGGTCCGGCGGGAATCGCCCTCAAAGCGGAGAGTTTCCTCCGCCAGTCCCCGGTCCAAGATGGAAATCAGCCGCTCCATGATTTTTTCCCCCAGCGCGTAGCATTCCTCCCTGGAAGAGTCGGGAACACCCTTGAGAAAATCCATTTCCCCGTTCTCATACTCCATAATGGCTTGAAAATAATCCGGAAATTCAATGCCGAACCGGTAAAAAAGCCATCCGATCCGCCGGATTTCCTCCGGGGCGCTCCCTGCCGGGGACCCGGTGCCATCCTGCTCCAAAAGCTCCAGCAGCCGCCGGTACCCCCGGGCCATAATCTCAAAGTAGATTTGCTCCTTGCTGTTGAAATAGATGTAGACCGTCCGTTTGCTGAACTGGGCCTCCTTGGCCACATCATCCATGGTTGCGGCATCATATCCTTTGGCAAAAATAATCCGCTCCGCCGCTTCAATAATATCCGTCCGGCGGATTTCCTTCTCCCGCTCCTTGCGGTCCGCACTGCCCATTATTCCACACCGCCTTATATTGCATTGCTGTGCATTAAAGTAAACTTACAGTTTACATGAATTATAATCCAATTCCAGCGAATGTCAACCCCCAAGGAACAACTGTTCTGTGCTACACTGGAATTTTGTGATAGACTGGTACATGAAATTAGGCTAGAACGGGAGGAAGCATGGATACCAGCGTTTATTTGATCAGGCACGGCCAGTCTCCCAAAAAAGAAGGGAGCGAACGCAACCGGGGATTAACGGAAAAAGGGATAGCCGACGCCCGGCGGATTGCGGAGCATCTGCGTGGTGAGGGCATCGAAGCCTTTTACTCCAGCCCCTACCAACGGGCCAGTCTTACCCTGGAGCCTCTGGCGCAGCTTTGCGGACAGTGGAAGCCACAGTCTGGCTGCCTCAGTCATACCGGCTTGAAATCAGGCTCGCGGAACATTCTTGAGACGGTAGGGATAAGCACGTCATCCTGCATAACGGCGTCTCCGCCCAGAAAAACCGTTTCCTTCAAATCCTCCACAGCGGTTATGCACTACATCATCAGATAAGGAGAAAGCATCATGTCAAGCTCACGCTATTCCACCGTTCTGTTCGATTTAGACGGCACCTTGACCGACCCGAAGATAGGTATTGCCAAAGGCGTGCAATATGCCTTGGCCAAAGCGCAGATTTCCGTTGACGACTTGGATTCGCTGGAGTGTTTTATCGGACCGCCGCTGGCGACCTCTTTCTGCGAATTTTACGGCTTCTCCGATACGGATGCGCAGGCTGCGGTGGCGGCTTACCGGGAATACTATTCCGTAACCGGCCTTTATGAAAATCTCCTGTACGACGGCATCCGGGAGCTTCTGGAGCTGCTCCGGGCGCAGGGGCGGAAGCTCGTTGTCGCCACCTCCAAACCTACCGTTTTTTCCAAAACCATTCTGGAGCACTTCGAGATCGCATCGTACTTTGATGAGATTGTCGGCAGCAATCTGGATGGAACCCTCTCCGAAAAAGGGGAGATCATCGCTCACATTCTGGAGCAGCATCAGTTGGCCCCGCACACAACCGTAATGATCGGCGACCGGAAATTTGACATTATCGGTGCCCAAGCCAACGGAGTGGATTCCATTGCTGTGGGATACGGTTACGGCAGCGAGACCGAGCTTATGGCGGCCCAGCCTACGCATTATGTGAAAACCGTTGGGGAGCTGCGCGGTTTTTTTGCCGGAGAGGAGTGAAAGCCGATGACTGCCATTAAGCCCATTGAAGCGGAGCACCAGCTGCAGCTGTCTAGACTGCTGGAGGAGCTGACCGGCGCTAAGGCGGACCCTGCTGTTTTTGAACGGACCTTCCGCATGATCCAACGAAATGAGCATTATGTGCTGTTTGGCGCTTACCATAACGGGGAGCTGGCAGGAACGGCCATGGGGATTGTTTGTATGGATCTAACCGGTGCTTGCCGGCCTTTTATGGTGGTGGAAAATGTGGTGGTGTCCGCCAACCGCCGCAAATTGGGGCTGGGCCGGCAACTGATGCTGGCTATGGAGGAGCAGGCGAGGAAGCGGAACTGTTATTACATTATTCTGGTATCCGGGAAGCACCGGGTGGAGGCCCACCGCTTATATGAGAGCCTGGGCTACCGGGACGAAGGCGCGGAAGGCTTTCGCAAGCATCTTGATTGAGATTGGAAAAGAAGACCAATATCCGGGAGGCTATATATGGGGAATATGATCATTATCGATGCGCATGAGGGCAATTTGAAGCATGTATCCCTGGAAATTCCGCGGGACAGGCTGGTGGTGCTCACCGGGCTGTCGGGTTCGGGCAAATCCACTTTGGCCATGGATGTGCTTTATCAGGAATGCCAGCGGCAGTATCTGGAGGCCATCGGGTACCAGGGCATCCGCAAGCCGAACGTAGGCTCCATCCGCAATGTGTCTCCCGCCATCCGGATTACCCAATCGGAATCCAACCGCAACCCCCGCTCCACCGTCGGCACCCTTACGGATATGTACACCGGGCTGCGGATGGTATACGAGAAGCTCAGCACCCGCCTGTGCCCCCACTGCGGGCAGCCGATATCCGCCGCAGACTGCCGGGAGGAAACGGAGAAGAAGGACAACGTTTTCCACGTGTATATGTACTGCCATCTCTGCGGGCACAAAATGGACAAACTGACCCGAACCCACTTTTCCTACAACACCCGGGAAGGGGGATGTCCCACCTGCCAGGGCCTTGGCCAGATGCTGCAAATTAACATGAAGGCAACCTTGCATGAGGAGCTCTCCCTGGAGGAGGGAGCCGTGGAGTATTGGAACCAGGGCTACAAGGAATATCAGACTGCAGCTGTGTATCAGGCCCTCCGCCACTATGGGCTGCCGGTTCCGGAGAATGTGCCGGTGAAGGATTATCCGCCGCTGCAGCGGGCCGTTCTTCTGTATGGTTCGGAATGCGATGCAATCAAAGAGGCTTATCCCGATGCAGCCCCGCCCAAAACAGTGGCCCTTGGAAAATTCGAGGGAGTTCTGTCCACCCTGTGGAGACGCATGTCGGAGAAGGGCGGGGAGGCGAAAAATTTAAATGGCTTCTTCCACTCGGATACCTGCCCGGATTGCAAAGGGGAACGACTGGGGCCGTTAAGCAGATCGGCCACTGTGAACGGGGTTCGGCTGCCGGAGCTGACGGTGCTGTCCCTGGAGGAGCTGGATGACTGGATTGCCGGGCTGGAGGCGTCTCTAAGCGCAGCCAACCACCGGCTTGCGGAGCTGTATCTGTCGGACATTCACACCAAAATCCGGCGGATTGTCAATACAGGCCTGGGCTATCTTTCACTGGACCGCCAGATCATCACCCTGTCCGGCGGCGAAATGCAGCGGATCAAGCTGGCGGCCGCCCTGGATTCCGACCTGACCGGCGTCATCTATATTCTGGATGAGCCTACCGTGGGCCTTCATCCCAAGGATACCCGCGGTATGATCAGCGTCCTCAAAAAGCTGCGGGACTTGGGAAATACGGTGCTGGTGATTGAGCATGACCCGGATGTGATGGCAGAGGCGGATTTTATTGTGGATATCGGCCCCGGCTCGGGCAAACACGGCGGCGAAATCATCGCCTTGGGCACATTGGCGGAGCTATTGGACAATGAGCATTCTGTCACCGGCAGGTTCCTGAAGGAAAAGCGCGTCCTCCGCCACCGGGTCCGTCCCGGGAGCGGCGCGCACATCCATATCCGCCATGCCTCCCTGCATAATTTGCAGGATGTGGAGGTCCGGTTCCCGGCAGGCTGTTTGGTGACGGTAACGGGCGTGTCGGGCTCGGGCAAGTCTACCCTGGTTTTTGATGTGCTGGCCAAGCTGTGGGAGAAGGAGCGGGTAGGGGATGCGGCGGCAGCCGGACTGGACCATTTTGACCAGATGATTACCATCGAACAAGGGGCCATTACCCGGATGAAGCGCTCCAACGTGGCTACCTACACCGACATGTACACGGATATCCGCAGCTTGTTCGGCGGATTGCCGGATGCCAAGGCCAAGGGGCTGGCGGCCAAGCATTTTTCCTTCAATACCAAGGGCGGCCGCTGCGAAAATTGCGAGGGTCTTGGCGTGATCACCAGCAATATGCTGTTTTTTGAAAATATTGAAGTGACTTGCCCCGTATGCGGCGGCGCCCGGTTTAACGAAGAGGTACTGTCGGTGCAGTATAAGGGTCTGAATGTGAATGAGGTGCTTCACCTGTCCGTTGAAGAGGCGCTGGAGGTGTTTGCCGGGCATACAGGTTTGGAAACTATGCTGAAGCTGCTTTGCGAGGTAGGGCTGGACTATCTGGAGCTGGGTCAAACCTTGACCACCCTGTCCGGCGGGGAAGGACAGCGGTTGAAGCTGGCCAATGAGCTGATTTCCAACAAGGGCAAATCGGTGCTTTATCTGATGGATGAACCCACCACCGGCCTGCATCCGGCGGATGTGGGGAATTTTTTGAAGCTGCTGAATAGAATGGTGGATGCGGGAAGCACGATCATTGTGGTGGAGCATAACGAACAGGTGATCCGGGATTCGGACTGGATCATTGATCTGGGGCCGGAGGGCGGACGGAACGGCGGGCAGGTGTTGTTTGCCGGGACGCCCGTGGAGATGATGGAGCGGGGAACTACGGTGACGGCGGAATGCTTACGGCAATCGGCAGCTTCCGCCCATTGACGGAATAGGATGAGGGGGAAGGGCCGTGGGATTTCAGGTGATCAGTCTGGATATGTTCCAGACTCTTGTGAATGTGAACAGCAGAATCGATCAGATCTGGCAGCCGATTCTGGCGGACCGCTTCCATTCGGAGGCGGCGGGGAGGCATGCGGCTGATTTGCTGGCGCGTTTTATGGAGGAGTGGAGCCGTTCAAGAGACACGGCAGCCTTTATTTTGCTGCGGGAGATTTACGGCAGGAGCTTCGAGCAGCTGTTCCGGGAGCGGGGGATTGTATGCAGCCACCGGGAGGCGGCGGAGATTCTGTTCCGGGAGCATCGCCTGGCCCATTTTTACGAGGATACCCAGGATTTTCTGGCCTCTGTTGCGGGGAAATACCAACTGTGCATCACAAGTGACGCCGACGATGCCATGATCCCGGATTTTTACCGCAGCTACGGCGCCAGGCTGTTCACCTCCGAACAATGCCTCTCCTACAAAAATGACAGCGGCAACAAAATATTCAAGGACTTGATCCGCCATTACCAGGTTCCTCCAGGCGAGATCCTGCACATCGGCGATTCCAAAGCGGATGTCCTGGGCGCCAAGCGGGAAGGGATTGCCGCATGCTGGATCAACCGCGGCGGGCAGTCCTGGGAGCTGGAGCCGAAGCCGGATTATACGGTGCGTTCCTTTACAGAGCTGGCCGGAATTCTGGGAAGTGCAGGATAGTACAGGGCAGGAGTGCAGAGTGGCGCGGCGGGAGCTTCGTATATGAAATTTCAATTATAATTTCCGGAATTTGCGGCAAACAAGGGTTTGTATATGAAATATGGAGTATAAATTCCCGGAAACGGCATAGGTAAGGTAATTGTGTATGAATTTTCATATCTATCCACCGAAATCAGCGTTCCGCAACAAATTGTATATGAAATTTCGACTACACATCACCAAGAACCCGCTCTGCCCGATGCCGATACCGATCTAACACCGCCTCTTGACACGGACTGAGCAGCGCTCTATAATTCAAATAATTTCATAACCGAACAGCTGTGAAGAGAAAGAGTACCGCGGTCACGTCTTTTACAGAGAGCCCCGTCAGATGAGAAGGGGTATGGAACAACCGGGGGAACATGGTCTCGAAGCTGCGCACCGAAGCCTCATGCGGCATTAGACTGCGCCGGAGCCTGCATCCGTTACAAGTGCTAGGGTATACTCGCATGGTTTGCGCCGTACCCGAAAAGGTGAGTGCCGCGAGGCATTCGTGAAAATTGGGTGGTACCGCGTGAGCCATAGCTCTCGTCCCTTTGTGGGATAAGGGCTTTTTTGCTTTCCTTGAAATTTCTATTAAAAGGAGGAATTGGCATGGCTCAGATTTTTATCGGCGGGGCATGGCCCTACGCCAACGGCTCGCTGCATCTGGGAAGGGTAGCCGGCATTCTGCCGGGAGATGTTTTGGCCCGGTATCATCGGGCAAAGGGGGACCGGGTGCTGTATGTATCCGGCAGCGATTGCCATGGAACGCCTGTGGCGGTTTCGGCGGCGCAGGAGGGGGTTGCCCCGGAAGAGGTGGCGGGGCGGTTCCACGCGGAATTTGCGGAATGCTTCCGCCAATTGGGATTTTCCTATGATTGGTACACCCGGACAGACCAGGCCTTTCATCACAAGGGCGTACAGGAGCTGTTCCTGCGCCTGCTGGAAAACGGGTACCTCTATCCCCAAACCGTCAGTCAGGCCTATTGCGTCGCGGACCAACGGTTTTTGCCCGACCGTTATGTGGAAGGCAGATGTCCTGTGTGCGGCGCCAAAGCCAGAGGGGATCAATGCGAGCAATGCTCCGCCCTGCTGGACCCGGCGGAGCTGCTGGAGCCTGTCTGCAAGCTGTGCGGTCAGGGGGTGCAATGGAGGCAGACGGAGCATTATTTCCTGGCCTTGTCCAAATTTCAGACACAGCTGGAGGCATATACAGCAGCAAAAAGCACCGATTGGCGGGAAAATGCGGTCTGCCTGACCCGGCGGTATCTGACGGAGGGGCTGCAGGACAGGGCGGCTACCCGGGATTTGGATTGGGGAGTAGATGTGCCCCTGCCCGGTACGGCAGGCAAAAAAATCTATGTCTGGATTGAAGCGGTCAGCGGGTATTGGACGGCCAGCAGGCAGTGGGCGGAGGAGACAGGCGGACGCTGGGAGGATTTCTGGCTGGATGGGGCGGAAGCAGACGGCGCGGGACCGGATGGGGCCTACTACGTCCACGGCAAGGACAATGTGCCTTTTCACACGTTGATCTGGCCCGCCTTGCTGCTGGGAGCGGGTGGGCTGCATTTGCCCGACAGGATCATTGCATCGGAGTACCTGACTCTGGAAGGCCGCAAATTCTCCACCAGCAGCAATTGGGCAGTGTGGGTGCCGGATCTGCTGAAGCGGTATGATCCCGATTCCATCCGCTATTATCTTATCGCCAACGGACCGGAAAAGCGGGACGCCAACTTCACCTGGCGGGAGTTCATCCACAGCCATAACGGGGAGCTGCTGGGAGCCTGGGGCAATTTCGTCAACCGGACCTTGGCGTTTATTGCCAAGTCCTTCGGCGGCAGGGTTCCCCCTGGAGAGTTGCCCGATGACTGGAAGGAGGAGACGGGACGGCTCTATGCCATCACCGGGGAGCGTCTGGAAGAGGGCAGGCTGAAGGAGGCGCTGGAGGGTTTATTCGCTGGCATTAGGGAGGCTAACAAATATTTTGACGGACGCAAGCCTTGGGCGGCTCTAAAGGAAAACCCTGACCATTGCTCGGAAACACTCTATGTCTGTGTCCAGTGGATTGCCAATTTTGCCAATCTGCTGGAGCCGTTTCTGCCCTTCAGCTGCGCCCGGCTGCGGAATATGCTGTCTCTGACCGCTCCGCAGTGGCAGGTGCAGAGGGTTGAGGCAGGGCGTTCAATCGGCCCTGTGGAGCTGCTGTTCCAGCGGATCGATCCCTCCCGCATCCAAGAGGAGGAGGAACGGCTCGCCGCCAGTCTGAACGAATCTTCTTAATCGCAACGGAACCCAGCGACCCTTACAGGGGCAAAAACAGGAATGTGGGTGGTTAAAGGAACTGTGCGACGCTTATGTGCCCCCATTCGGGGGAGATGGGGCGAAATCAGGCTGGTGGCTCCGATTAAGCGCTTCTTAGTTCCGCTAAAATGCAAATCCGCTGAAAAAAGGGGTGCAAGAGTCGCATAGTTCCGTTACACTTATCCGGGGTATCCGGGGCAAATAGCGGCTCCGGCCGCCGTTAGAATCTCCACAGCCCCGCCATGGCGCCGCCAGAGACGAAAATGCCGGGTATGGCACCCTATTTTTTGTATAAATCCGGCCGCAAAAAAGCCGTGCCCTGTGGCACGGCTTTTGCTCTTGCACTGCTATTTCACTGCGTAAATCGGCGGCTGCGCAAAGGAGAGGGTGCGTCCTTCGTGGATGGCCCGGTCCGCCAGCAGGGTAATCTGCATGGCCTTGTAGACGTCCTCCAGCGTAGGCGTGGCCGTTTTGGTTCCTTCGATCATGCCGATGAAATGCTCGAACTGGACCCCTGTGGGCTTCAGCGTATATTCCACGTTGATCTCCTCGCGGGTGCCGCTGGGATAATGCTCGAACTGGATCAGATTGCCCAGATGCTGCTCGCTCTTGGGGCGCTGGTCCTTATAGATGATCCGGATACGGCCCTTGGGGCCGATAAATTCCTTCAGATTATCGCTGGGCATGGTATGTCCCCAGCCGGCTTCATAATAACCGATGGAGCCGTCGGTAAACTTCATGGTGATCATGCCATAATTGTAGGTGTTCTCCGGCACGCCCGCATCCAGCCGCTGGCCGACGCCGCTTACCGATTCCACTTCCGCTCCTGTGACCCAGCGCATAACATCGATGTAATGGACGCCGCAGTCCACGATGGGGGAGGCGTCATGCAGCAGCGCCAGATGGGTCTCCCAATTGTGGGTGCGCTTGACCTGGGACATGCGCATGGCAAGGGGCGCGCCGATGGCTCCGGAGCGGATCATGTCCGCCACCTTCTGATAGGTGGAGTTATGCCGGAGGATATGCCCCACCAGCACCTTGGTTTTGGCTGAACCGGCCAGCCGGATGAATTCCTCGGTTTCCTTCATGCTGCCTGCGATGGGCTTCTCGCAGAGAATATGTTTGCCTGCCGCAATGGAGGCCCGGGCGATTTCCAGATGGGTGGAAGGATATGTAGCGATGATGACGATATCCACGTCTTCCCGTTTCAGGAGATTGCGGTAATCGGTGTCCCAGGTCTCAGCTCCATACTTGAGGGCAAATTCCTGCGCCTTCTCCGGCCGCAAATCGGCCACGCCGACAATGCGGGCGCGATTGTGCCTGTACAGGCTGTCCAGATGTACGGCTCCCATGTAACCGCACCCTACCAAGATGATGCCATATGTCTTCATCGCCGTTCACACCCTGTTTCGTTAAGGTTGAAAGAGTCCTGTTGTTTCAAGCTCACAGTCATTATATGAAAAGTGGCTTTCAAAAGATATTTTCATTCTGGCGCAGTTTGTATCCTATTTTGGCATTGTGGATGGAGGAGGGCGCATTGACAAAGACGGCGAAGGACATTATGATAAAGACAGAATAACATTTAGATGATTGGCTAAATATTAAATTAAGGAGAATCCCGGGATGAACGATTCCTTTAAAGCCTTATCCGATCCGACCCGGCGCCAGATTCTCCGGCTGCTCCGGGAGAAGGACCGTACCGCAGGCGAAATTGCCGACTTTTTCAATATGACCAAACCCAGCATTTCCCATCATCTCAATGCCTTGAAGCAGGCCGGACTGGTGCTGGATGAGCGCCAAGGGCAGCATATTATCTATTCCATCAACACATCGGTGCTCCAGGAAGTGATGGGCTGGTTTCTGGATCTGCTGGGCAAAGAAAATACAGACGAATCAGGAGGGGACAATGTATGAAATGGAACCGGAAAGATGTTGCCATGCTGCTTATCGGGCTGATTCCGGCTATCGTTGCTTTACTCAATTACAGCAAGCTCCCATCGCAAATGGCCACTCACTTTAATGCCAATAATGAGGTGGACGGCTTTATGGCCCGCCCTGTGGCGGTTGTTATGCTTCTTTTTTTGGGGGTGGGCGTCCCTTTGCTGTTGAAGGTGGCCCGCAAGGTTGATCCCAAGGCAGGCAATTATGCCAAATTCGAGGGCGTTTACGAAATGTTCCGCTGGGTGATGTCCATTTTTATGATGACGGTGGGCCTGTTCCTGGTGATGTACAATTTGGGCTATGACTTGAACGTGAAGCTGTTCACCAGCCCGCTCATCGGTCTGCTGTTTTTGATCCTGGGGAACGTGATGGGCAAAATCCGCTTCAATTACACCTTCGGCATCCGGACCCCATGGACGCTGTCCAATGAGGAAGTGTGGCGCAAAACTCACCGGATGGCCGGGCCGATCTGGATGGCCGCAGGCGTTGTTATGGTTGTGGGCGCGTTTGTCCCGGGCAGCTGGTCGCTGCCCCTGACCTTGTCCACCATCGCTGTCATAGTGGTGATCCCCACGGTCTATTCCTACTGGCTCCACCGCCAATTGAAGGCCTGAACCATAAGGATGTTCCGCCTCCCTAATTGTGCTATGATAAAGTCATGCCCCAAAAGTTACGGCAGGCTGCGACGCAGATTCCGGGTACTTTTTGGGGGAACCCCGTACGAAAGAAAAGATATTGTCATTCGATTAGGAGGCACCGTGTAACATGAAGCTGGTAACGAGTCTGCTTAAAATCGCTTTGCCCCTGGTTGTGATCTTTCTCTTGCTGAAGGTTCACATCCTCTTGGGAATTGCCGCGGCTGTAGCTATCGTGGTGTATTTCTTCATCCGCAACAAATCCGCATTTTTTGCCTATTTGGGCAACATGAACTACCAGCAGGGCAAGCAGCAGGAAGCTCTGATGTGGCTGAATAAGGCCGCTGCCGAGAAAAACTGCAAGGCGATGCATCTGTTGGGCTTCAGCTTCCTTCTGCTGCGGCTGGGCAAGCTGGAGCAGGCCCAGGAGATTCTGGTGCGCGCCGAACGGATGTCTCTCAGCCGGGAGGAGAAGATGGCCTACCTGACCAATGCCTCGCTGCTGTTATGGAAGCAGGGCAGGCTGGATGAAGCGACAGTCATGCTGGAGGAAGCCCAAAGCGAATACAAGAATACCAACCTGTATGGAAGCCTGGGGTATTTCTATATTTTATCCGGGGACTTGGACAAGGCTTTGGCTTATAATCAGGAAGCCTTTGACTACAACAACAAAAGCGCGGTGATTGCCGACAATCTGGGTCAGACCCGGCTGCTCCGCGGGGAGTATGAAGAGGCGCTGGCGATGTACGAGGAGTTGGCCGGCCAGAAGCCTACTTTCCCCGAAGCCTATTATAACTACGGTCTGGTGCTGGAGGCTCTCGGGCGTTCAGAGGAAGCGCTGGAGCAGATGGAGAAAGCCTTGGGTTACCCCACCTCCCTGCTCAGCACCGTTACCCATGAAGAGATAAAAGCCAAGATTGCCGAGCTGGAGCATAAAACAGGCGTTTCCCGGAACGAGGAAGCGCCGCCGGAAGAAGAGGGAGAAGACCGGTCTTCCCAACAGGAAGCATAATCAAATCAGCATACAGCCCCCGTCGAAATCATTTCGGCGGGGCTGTTTTTTTTGTCCGCGGCGGTGACACACTAGGGGTAACAAGCGAAGCGCCATATGCCGCGCAGAAACCGGAGGGCGGACAAGGGGATGAACCGCCGGATTTTGATTATCGAGGACGAGCAGCGGATTGCCAGAATTCTGGAGCTGGAGCTGATCAATGAGGGGTATATCGTGGAACTGGCTGCAGACGGCGTCCAAGGACTGGCCAGAGCAATTCAGGAGGAATGGAGCTGCATCCTGCTGGACCTGCAATTGCCGGGGCAAAGCGGCTTTCAGGTGCTGGAGGGAATCAGGAAGCAGGATTCCCGGACGCCGGTGCTGATTCTAACCGCCAGGGAGGCGGTGGAGGATAAGGTGAAGGGGCTGGATCTGGGAGCCAATGATTATGTGACCAAGCCTTTTGAATTCTTGGAGCTCTCCGCCCGCATCCGCTCCCAGATCCGCGCCAGGCAAAGGGAGGAAGCGCCTGCCGAAGAGGATTTGCTGAAGCTGGATGCGCTGACTGCCGACCTGAAAACCAGACAGGTCCGGCGGGAGGGGAAGCTCATCGATTTAACCCCCCGGGAGTTTGATCTGCTGGCGTATCTTCTCAAGCACAAGGGCCAGCCGGTAGGGAGGGAGGCTCTGCTGTCCGAGGTCTGGGGCTTCGACTTCGCCGGACAGACCAATCTGGTGGATGTCTATATCCGCTACCTCCGCCAGAAAATCGACCAGGGCTTTAAAAAGAAGCTGATCGCCACAGTCCGGGGTGTGGGCTACAGCATTCAGGAGCCGTAAGCCATGAAGCTGAAAACGAAAATCCGTATGTATACCATCGGCGGACTGGTCTGTATCCTGGTTTTTTTCAGCCTTTTGATCTATGTGTTTTTTGTCCGCTTCAGCACCAACGCCGAATTAAGATTGCTGTGGACCAGAGCCCAGACCATTCTCCGCAAGCCGGAGGTGCGGAATGCGAAGGATTGGCAGGAGCCGGAGCTACTTCAGGAATTTTTGAGCGAGCGGATGATGATCCGCATCATTGACCCGGCCGGCATTGTCCGCTCCCAGATTGTAAGCGATCCGGCGCTGGCCTCCCTTGCCCCCGTGTACCGAACCTCCTACCATACGCGGGTGGTTGCCGTTTGGGCTGAACGGCGGATTTATATCCAGGTGCCCATTTTGACCGTGCAGGGCAAACGCCAGGTCGGGGTATTGGAGCTGGCCAAATCCTTTCATTTGGCCAGAGGCTATTTGCGCATTCTGCTGATCACGTTAGCCTCCGGAAGCCTGGTGGGAATCCTGGTGGCCGTTTGCGCCGCATTTTTTTATGTGAAATGGATTTACAAGCCTGTGGAGGCATTGGCGGAAACCATGGAGCAAATTGAACGAAGCGGCAGCTTTACCCGGCTGGACCCATTGTTTGCGGAAGGGGATGACGAGTTTGGCCGGCTTGGCGGCACCTTCAACCGGATGATGGACAGGCTGGAGGAAAATTACCGGCGGCAGCGGGATTTTGTGGAGGATGCGTCCCATGAGCTGCGCACACCTCTGACCGTGATCCAGAGCTATGCCGGGATGCTCCACCGTTGGGGAAGCGAGAATCCTGCCATCCGCCGGGAAGCGGTGGCCGCCATTCAAGCGGAAGCGGACAGGCTGAAGGAGCTGGTGGCCGGACTTCTCCAATCGGCGGATGCGGACAGTCAAGGAGGCCAACGGGCTGCCCCGCACACGGAGGTGGATTTGCTGGAGCTTGCAGGGAAAACGGCGGAGGAGATGAGCCTGTCCTTTGATCGGGACATTATTCTGCACGCCCAGCCGGATGTCTCCTTCCTTGTGTACGGCAGCGGGCAGCAGCTGAAGCAGATGCTGATCAATCTGCTGGACAATGCCATCAAATACAGCAGCCTGCCGGTTGAGGTCCATTTGGAGCAGGATGGCCGTTGGATCATGCTTGATATCCGGGACCAGGGCGATGGAATTGAGCCGCATCATCTCTCCAGGATTTTCGAGCGCTTTTACCGGGTGGATGAAGCCAGGACCCGCAGCACCGGAGGAAGCGGGCTGGGCCTGTCCATTGTGGAACGGATTGTGAAGGAGCACGGCGGAACAGTGGAGCTTAAGAGCCAGCGGGGAAAAGGCACCACAGCCGCAGTCAGGCTGCCGTCCCATATAGAAGACCGCCCTGAGGAGCAGGGCGGTCTGTAGATGGCGGGGAGATTATTTTATTACCCGGCGGGCGGTAATGTAATGGGAGCTCCACCAGGAGGAGTTCAGGCTTGAGTATTTGACTCCGCCTGCGCCGTAGGTGTGCAGGATTTGTCCGTTGCCGGCATAAATGCCCACATGGGCGATTTTGCCCCCGGACTTGCTGGTGGAGAAGAACACCAGGTCTCCTTTGCGAAGATTGCTTTTGGACACATAGGTGCCGACCTTGGCTTGGCTCTGGGATTCCCGCGGCAGGGAGATGCCCACTTTTTTGAAGACATATTGGGTGAAGGACGAACAGTCGAAGGTAGAGGTTACGCCTGAGGGCGATCCGAATTTATATGGAGTTCCGAGATAGCGTCTGCCGATGGAGATGACGTTATCCGCCTTCGTAGCCGAAATGGAGGCCGCCGCTTCCGTCTCCATTGTCACGGAGCTGGAGGCTGCGAAGGCCTGGGACGGATGCGCCAGGCCAAGGCCTGTCCAAGCGAGGCCTAAGCTGAGTCCTACAACAGCCACAGGTCGGAGAATGCGAGTACGTATAGTCATGATGATGCCTCCTGTTGATTGAATTTGTGCCCGAGAGCCGGATAAGGCGATAAAAATGGCGGTCCGGACCGGATGGTAATGAAAGCGATATAATGCCTTGGCTTACCGGGCTAACGCCAGTATACCAGAACTGAAATTTCATGAATTTGGCAAAGACCCGGCAAAACCTTGCCGCCACTGGGATTGAAAGCGTTTATTAGAATCTCATGAGAATTCCACTGTCAAAATGTCTTGACATTTGCCCCGACTATGCATGTGCCCATTTGCTCCTTCCTGCATAAAGTGAAGAAGGCTACGGCAACGACTTGAGCGGAAGGAAGGTCGCATATGCTGAACATAGGCGGGATACCGTATGGGATAAAGGATGAAGAGGCTGCATTTGCCGCTGTCAGACGGAATATTATCGGCGGAGACCGGATCATCCGCACACCCGGCGGTCCGAGGAAAATGATTTATGCGGACTGGTGCGCAAGCGGAAGACTCTATGGGCCTATCGAGGATTACATGAAGCATTACATAGGGCCGCTGGTCGGCAATACCCATACGGGTTCCAATGCCACCGGGGCGTCCATGACCATGGCATATTCCCTGGCGGGAAGCATCATCAGGCGCCACGTCCATGCGTCGCCCCGGGATGTGCTGATGTTCTGCGGAACAGGGATGACGGGAGCGGTGAACAAGCTCCAGCGGCTTCTGCAAATCCGCGCCCCCAAAGGGCTGCAGGATCGATTATGCCTGCCCGCGGAGGAGCGCCCGGTTATTTTCATCACCCATATGGAGCATCATTCCAACCATATCTCATGGCTGGAGACCACCGGCGAGGTGGTGATGGTGCCTCCGGACGAACAGGGTCTGGTCAGTCCGGAAGTGCTGGATCGCGTGGTGTCCTGCTATGGGGACCGGCCGCTTAAGATCGGCGCGTTTACCGCCTGCTCCAATGTAACCGGGCTCATGACGCCCATTGCCGAGCTGGCGGCAGTGATGCACCGGCACGGCGGCCTGGCCTTCGCGGATTACAGCGCGTCTGCGCCTTATGTGGATATGGATATGTATCCGCCGCTGCCGGGAGGCTGGCTGGATGCGCTGTACTTCTCGCCCCACAAATTCCTGGGGGGGCCGGGCACCAGCGGCGTGCTGGTGATGCACGGCAGACTGCTGGGCAGTTCTGTGCCGGATGAACCGGGCGGAGGGACAGTGATCTGGACGGACCCATGGGGAAAGCGGACCTATCTGGGGAATGCGGAGGAGCGGGAGGACGGGGGGACGCCGGGATTTTTGCAGGCGATCCGGGCGGCATTGTGCATCAAGCTGAAGGAGGAGCTGGGAACCGGGGCAATGCTTCGGCGGGAGGAACGGCTGCTTGAGCGGCTCTGGCCCTATTTGGACAGCTGTCCCGGCCTTCATGTGCTGGAAGGAAGGCACCGCTGCAGGCTTGGCATTGTTTCCTTTCATATAGAAGGACTTCATTACAAACTGGTGACGCGGCTCCTAAATGACAAGTTCGGCATTCAGGCCAGAGGCGGCTGCTCCTGCTCGGGCAGCTACGGCCATTATTTATACGGCATCGGTCCGGATGCTTCGGATTATATCCACCATCAGATTTTGAGCGGCAATTTGGAATGGAAGCCGGGCTGGGTGCGGATTTCCCTTCATCCCGCCATGTCGGAAGAAGAGGTTGACGCCATCGGCAGGGCGGTCCGGGACATTGCCCGGCACGGCCGCACCTGGGGAGAGGAGTACCGGATGGACCGGATTACGGGAGAGGTCATCCATACAAGCGGGGCAGAGGCGGCGGAGTGGGATGCAACCGAGGAGCTGGAGGCGGAATGGCAGGGACTATTGAAGCAGTCCCTCCAGCTCCCCAACCTTCAGAATGTCCACCGTGGCATCGTCGAAGGCAATCCAGCCCTGGTCCCGCATGTAGCACAGCTCCCGTGACAGGGAGGGTCTGGCGCTGTTCAGATGCTCCGCCCATACCCGCTTATTGAACGGAATGCGAATGCGTTCCGTTTTTTGCTGTTTCATTTCCTTGATCAGGAAATGGGCGATCCGCTGGCGGAGGGTTCCCAGGGAGAGAATTTCAATGCGCTGGTTCAACAGAACAAGCCGCTCGGACATGTTCTGCATAAATAGCGCCATAATTTCCGTGTCCAGCGCAAACAGGGCCAACAGCTCCTTTTTGGTGAACATGAGAATGCTGGCGGACTCCGCGGCAATCACGGTGGCCGGGTAGATATTGGTCTTGGAGAAAATCACCGCTTCCCCGAAGGTGCTGCCGGTGGAAAAACGGGATACCGTCACTACCTTGCCTGTGGAGTACATTTTCTGCACCTCGATAATTCCGGTGATGACAATGCCTATCCGGTCGGCAGGCTCGCCCTCCCGGACGATCTGCTCATTGCGGGAGTAACTGCTTACCGAAGGGTTGATCCGGGCTAAAATGTCGGTGATTTCCTGCTCTGTTTTGTTGCGGAACAGCATGTTCTTCCGCAAAGCGGCGGCATGGGGATTCATAATTGTGACACCTCTGTGACAAAGAATATAGCGGTAACATCCGTTACCGTCTGTTTAGAAACAGTCTACTATACTGAATGTAATACATGCAACGACAAGATGTCTGCCTGAAAAGAGAGACGGGCAGAATCCGGAAAGGGTGACGACGATGAAGCGGAGTATTATTCATATTCATGAAGAGCTGTGCAACGGCTGCGCGTTATGTGTGGATGCCTGTCATGAAGGCGCTATTGAAATCGTGAACGGCAAAGCGGTGCTGATCAGCGACATCTACTGCGACGGATTGGGGGCCTGCCTTCCCAACTGCCCTACAGGCGCCATCGAAATTCTGGAGCGGGAAGCGGAGGCGTTTGACGAGGCGGCGGTGGAGGAACGGTTGGCCCGAATGAAGCGGGAGGAAACGCTGAAGCAGCAGACCGATAGCCGCGGAGCCATGGCTCCGGGTGGTCATCACGGCCACCATGAACATGCGGGCCATCACGCCCACCACCACGGTCACCAGGGGATGGGCGGCTGCCCGGGGTCCATGGCGAGGAAGATCGAACGGCCGGCTTCGACGCCGGTTCAGGAGGCCCCCAAGGCCGAGGCCGTTGAAGCGGGAGGAGGTCCGGCTTCCGAGCTCCAGCAATGGCCGGTTCAAATCTCCCTGGTGAACCCGTCCGCCTCCTTCTTCCAGGACGCTCACCTTCTGGTGGCTGCGGATTGCACCGCTTTTGCGTATGCCCGGTTCCATCAGGATTTTATCCGCGGCAGAATTACCGTTATCGGCTGTCCCAAGCTGGATGACAATGCGTATTATGCGGAGAAGCTGGCGGTTATTCTCAAGCAGAACAACATCCAAAGCATCACCGTGGTCCGCATGTCCGTCCCTTGCTGCGGCGGCATTGTGCAAGCGGTGAAGCAGGCCATGCTGGCGAGCCAGACCATTGTGCCTTACCGGGAAGTCACCGTCGGCATCGACGGCCAGCTGATATCTTAAAAGTACCCCCAAAAGTGAAGCCAAGCTTTGAAGTGTATTCCGGGTACTTTTGGGGGAGCCCCCGAAGATCTAAACCCAGAATCATCCCCAAACCGATGCAAGTGAAAGTAAAATATAAACAGAGGTTGAGAGGAGCAGGAAAATGTCCAATATGTTCTGTTATCAATGCCAGGAAGCTGCAAAGGGTACAGGCTGCACCATTCAAGGGGTGTGCGGCAAAACCAGCGATGTAGCCAATCTTCAGGATCTGCTGCTGTTTGTGCTGAAGGGAATCTCCTATTATAGCGTGAAGGCCCGCAAAGCGGGCGTCAACCTGGAGGCTGCTGACAAGGCCATTTTGGACGGCCTGTTTGCCACCATCACCAACGCCAACTTTGACCGCGAAGTATTCATTAACCGGATTCGCAAGGCGCTGGAGCTGCGTCAAGAGGTGAAGCAGGCTGCGGAAGCGGCAGGCGTCATATTTCCGGTCGAGCTTCCGGAAGCTGCCGTATGGTCGGCTTATGAAGAGGCCGAGCTGGAAGCCAAGGCTGCCACTGTAGGCGTGCTGGCCACCGGCAACGAGGATGTGCGTTCCCTCCGCGAGCTGCTGACCTACGGCTTGAAGGGGATGGCGGCTTATGCCGAGCATGCCTACCAGCTTGGGTTTACGGACAACGCTGTATTTGCCTTCACCACCAAGGGGCTGGCGGCAACGCTGGATGACACCCTGGGCGCGGAAGAGCTGATTGCCCTGAACATGGAAGCCGGTCAAGTGGGCGTATCCGTCATGGCCCTTCTTGACACCGCCAACACCAGCACCTACGGCCATCCCGAAATCACCAAGGTCAATATCGGCGCAGGCAAAAACCCCGGCATCCTGATTTCCGGCCACGATCTCCGCGATATGGAAGACCTGCTGAAGCAAACGGAAGGCACCGGCGTGGATGTATACACCCACAGCGAAATGCTGCCAGCCCACTACTATCCCGCCTTCAAAAAATACAAGCACTTCGTCGGCAACTACGGCAACGCCTGGTGGAAGCAGGACAAGGAGTTCGATAGCTTCAACGGTCCGATCCTCATGACCACCAACTGCATTGTTCCGCCGAAGGAAAGCTACAAGGACCGCATTTACACCACCGGTCAAGCCGGTTTCCCCGGCGTGAAGCATATCGCTGACCGCGAGGAAGGCGGCGCCAAGGATTTCTCCGCGCTGATCGAGCAAGCCAAGACCTGCCAGCCTCCCGTTGAAATCGAAACCGGCGAGATTGTCGGCGGCTTCGCCCACGAAACGGTGCTGAGCCTGGCGGACACTGTAGTAGGAGCCGTGAAATCCGGCGCCATCAAGCGTTTCTTCGTTATGGCAGGCTGCGACGGCCGCATGAAGAGCCGCGACTATTACACTGAGTTCGCCGCCGCGCTGCCCCAGGATACGGTGATTCTGACCGCCGGCTGCGCCAAGTACAAGTACAACAAGCTGGAGCTGGGCGACATCGGAGGCATTCCGCGGGTACTGGACGCCGGCCAATGCAACGACTCCTACTCCCTGGCCGTGATTGCCCTTAAGCTGAAGGAAGTCTTCGAGCTGAATGACATCAACGAGCTTCCCATTTCCTACAACATTGCCTGGTATGAGCAAAAAGCAGTCATCGTGCTGCTGGCCCTCCTGTACCTGGGCGTGAAGAACATCCACCTGGGACCGACACTGCCGGCATTCCTGTCGCCGAACGTGGCCAACGTCCTGGTGAACACCTTCGGCATCGCCGGAATCGGCAGCGTTCAAGAGGATTTGGACCTGTTCCTGGCTGTTTGATAATCGATTTCAACTATCATAATATATACAGAGCTTGGACACATTTTAGCCACACTTCCTCCTGTCAAGGGGGATTTTTTTTTCGATTTTATGATATACACTTAGGTGGAGGATAACTATTGGAAAAGGGAGTGTTACAGAATGGCAAAATATACAGTTGTTGAAAAAGGCGAGTGCATCGCTTGCGGTTCCTGCGGAGCAACTGCTCCCGAAATTTTCGACTTTGATGCAGAGGGTCTGGCTGAAGTGGTATATGAAGGCGACAACAACAAGGGTGTAACCGCCATCGAAGGCGACTTGGTTGAAGCTCTGGACGAAGCAGTGGAAAGCTGTCCCACCAGCTGCATCAAGGTTGCCGAGGTTGCTTTCGCGTAACATAAGCCCCGTTCTTATCTTTCGTTGATCAAGCCCGTTCATTCTCCGGCTGCCGGGGAGCGGACGGGCTGTTTGTTGCTGCAGCAGATAACAGCCCCCATCATGGAATCGGATCAAGAAAGGGCAGGTTTTGAGGATTTATGAAAACATACATAACGGATATGCTGCAGTTTTCCCCCGGCGTCCGCCGGTTTCTCATGACGGAGACACTGCTGGGGATCGGATTGGGCATGGCCACCTTGCTGCTCAATCTGCATCTTCTGGCGCTTGGGTTGACGGAAACACAGTTGGGCGCCATTTCATCGGCGGGCAGTATTTGCATGGGCGCAGTCTCCATTCCCTGCGGGCTCCTGGCCAACCGGTTCGGCCGCAAGAAGCTGCTGGTGCTGGGAGTTGGGCTGATGGGGATCGGGTACGGGGGATTTGCCTTCGCAAATGAGCTGTGGCTGTTGTTCCTGGCGCAGATCATGCAATCTGTGGGGATGAGCCTTCTGGTCACCACCGAAATTCAACTGCTGTATTCCTACAGCACCTCCCGGCAGGAGGAGACCCGCGGCTTCAGCATGTTGTTTGCGGTGTTCACCTTATTTACGGGCGTGGGCACCTTGGCAGGCGGATTTTTGCCCCGGCTCTTGGGCGGCGCCCGGACGGATTACCAATGGTCGCTCTTGGCGGCCGGCTTGTGCATTCTGGCCTGCAGCGTCCTCCGGCTGGCGGTTTTCCCCCGGGAGCAGGCGCCGCCTGCCGCATCCCGGAAGAAGTCGGCTGCCTCCGGAAGCGGCGGGGGCCGCGGCCGGCTGAAGCTTCCCGGCAAGGCGGTGTGGATTTTTTGCGGGATGAATTTGCTTTTGGCCGCCTTCGCCAGTTTTGTAGAGCCGTTTCTGAATGTCATTATCAAATTCCGGCTGGAGTGGCCGGACGGAATGGTCTCTCTGCTCCTTACCCTAAACGGGCTGGCCCAATTCATCGGCTCGTTTCTGATGCCTGTCCTGCTGGAGCGGCTCGGCATCCGGCGGACATACCGGCTGGTGTTTCTGACCACTCTGCTGGGCACCCTGCTGCTGGCGGCGGCGGTTCCGGCCGCGGCCTTCTCGGTTCTGCTGCTGATCCGGGGCGGAGCCTCCATTGTCACCAATAACCTGGTGCTTACCCACACCATGTCCGTCACCTCCGAAGCGGAGCGCAATGCTTATGCGGGCATCCGCCAGGTCACCCGCAGCATTGGCGCCTCCGCCGCCATCTATACGGCAGGCATTCTGCTGGCCGGCAAGAATTATGCCTTGCCCTTCCTGGGCGGCGGAATTATGCTGGCCGCATCGTGGATTTTCTTCCGGGTATGGGTGGAGCCATTGATCGAAGCGGGCATGGCCCAAAAGGAAAAGGGTTAAGGAGCATGGCTCCCTAACCCTTTTTTTGCATTGCCTTCAACAGCTCCGCCAAATTGCCCAGAGGCAGATTGGGCTCCGAATCGCCGGTTTCATAGACGGTATGGGTGGTATAGATGGATTCGTCGGCGGCATTGTTCTCCGCCAGCTCAAAATCGCCGTAAGCGGCAATAAACACCTTGGCGGTATTGGCGGCATCGTCCACAGCCCGGTGGTGGGAGCCTTCAAAACCGATCTCCAGCAATTCCAGCGCCTTCTTCAGGCCAATCTGGCGGTAGGTGCCGTCGCCGCTGCGTTTGCGGGAGAATTGCTTTTGAATATCGTTGTGGTTGCGAATCCAGTCCAGCGGAATCTTGTGCTCGTTGCAGCTTTTTACCAGCTGGTATTTGTCATCGGGCCCCCAGGCGCACATATAGTACGGCTCGGCGCCGATCCAGCTGCGGAAAGCTTCGATGGCTGCGCCAAGCGGCGGCGCATTCTGGATATCCTGGTAGGTGATGCCGGTAAAAGCGGTGGTGTGCTGGTTGAAGGATGCGTCCCGCAGGGGCTTGACAAAGGTTTGGAAGGAATCCGTTATTTTCAGCTGCCCTTCCGCTTCCCGGACGCGGACGGCGCCGATCTCTATAATCTCGGCCAGCCATTCCTGCCTGCGGATCACGGTAAACTCCAGATCATACACGATAACATTCATACAAGAGGACACCTAACTTTCCAAATTCAAATAATTTATGCAAGAATACGTGCTAATTGTAATACGAATACGCGGCGCATACAAGGCGGCGCTCCGTTCCATTCATAGTTTTTTCGGGAAAAACCTGTTACAATGAGAAAAACTGTGGTCAACTCAACAAACAGTCACAACAGTAACGGTTGTTGCGTGATTGAAATAAGCCAGGTGGGATAACATGCGCATCGGTTTTTTTGACTCGGGTGTGGGCGGCGCGACGGTTCTGGCCAAGGCGCTCGGCTCTATGCCCGAAGAGGACTTTTTGTATTATGCGGACACCCTGCATGTCCCCTACGGCGAAAAACCGAAGGAGGAGGTGCGGGGCCATATTTTTGATGCGGTGGCGCAAATGGTGGACGAAGGCATTAAAGCGCTGGTCATTGCCTGCAATACGGCAACGAGCATTGCCGCCAAGGAGCTGCGCGAGCGATATTCCTTCCCGATTATCGGCATGGAGCCGGCGGTTAAGCCGGCGGTAATGCGCACTGCGGGGAGCGAGAAGCGGGTGCTGGTGTTTGCCACCAGCCTGACGCTGAAGGAGGCCAAGTTCCAGCAGCTGGTGTCCGCCGTGGACCAGCGTCATATCGTCGACCATTTGGCCCTTCCCGGGCTGGTGGAGCTGGCGGAGCGGGGAATCTTCAGCGGCCCGGAGGCGGAGGGCTATCTCCGGAGGGCGCTGGCCCCCTTCGACCTTGGCCGTTATGGCACGGCTGTGCTGGGCTGCACCCATTTTCCGCTGTTTCGCCCTGTGTTTGCCGAGCTTTTGCCCGCCGGAACCGATCTCATCGACGGGGCGGAGGGGACTGTCCGCCACCTGAGGGCGACGCTGGAGAAGGCGGGCCTGGCGGGCGGCGGAAGCGGCCGGTTGGAATTTATGTCGTCCGGGAAATCGGCGGATACACAGGCCGTCTTTCAGGCGGCTCTTCATGCCGCGGCGGATATGGAAAGGCAGCTGCGGCGGCCGTAGCGGGGCCGGGATGATGTTCAAATGGGAGGAATGGAGCATGAAGATCATATTTTATGGACATTTCTGCTTTACGGTGGAGCATGATGGAGTGCGGCTCATCATTGATCCGTTTCTTTCCGGCAATCCGGCCGCGGGGCTGAAGCCGGATCAGGTTCAGGTGGACGCTGTGATTCTCACCCATGGCCATGACGATCATTTCGGCGATGCGCTGGAGATTGCCTCCCGGTGCGGCTGCCCGGTGATTGCGATTCATGAGCTGGCGCATTTCTGCGCCGGCAAGGGAGTGGCCGCCCACGGCATGAATCTGGGAGGCACCTGCCGGACGGAAGGGTACTCCGTCAAGCTGACCCCTGCGCTGCACAGCAGCTCCGTATCCACCGGCGGCCAGCTGCTGTACGCCGGGGAGCTGCACCGGATCGATGCCGCGGCTCTGCCCATTGGGGACAATTACACCATGGGGCCGGAGGAGGCTGTGCTTGCCGCTCAATGGATTTGTCCGGGCGTGGTCATCCCCGCCCATTACGATACGTTTCCGGGCATCCGGCAGGACCGCCACGCTTTCGCCGCCGCGTGCGAAGCAGCAGGCATCCGCTGTGCGCCGCTTCTGCCCGGCGAAAGCATCGAGATCTGACGAGCCGTTTGGGCAGTCGGCAGGTTAACCCTTCCCGAGATTGCCGCCCACTCTGCGCTGGCTGCCTCGGAGAATATTGGAGAATAGCAGGTGAAATCCCGTTTTGGAGGAGCGAAAGCTCTGTCCGGGCGGGATTTTTTGTTGGGGGAGCATCGGGGGGCGGATGGGAGGGGCGGCGATTGGATAGAAGGAGCTAACTTGTATTTGGATTGGGCAATAGCGGACAATGCCCTTCCGCTATTGACTGGCCTCCTGGCCATCAGCACGATTAGCGGAAAGTTTGTTTCCGCTATCTGCCCTGTAGGTAAAGAAGGCTTTCGGCTGTTTTCGGTTAACGGAACTAAGTTCCGTTTGCTCTTCCGAGGAACAGGGATAGGCGATAGACTCCAGGAAAAAACGATTATAGCGGGCAATTCCGTTGACCCTTTTGCAGCCGGCATGGTAGAGTTCAACTTGTTGTTCCGTGAGGCGCTCCTTTCCTTCATATGGGGATTGCGCAAAATCCTGCCTCATGGTAAGATTCAAAAAGAGAATAAGTGTTCGCATGAACGGTAGGCGAACATGGATAAACGGGGTGCTTCACACAATGTTTTCTGTGCTGCGCAAGCTTGGCTGGTTCTTCCGGCTGGAATGGAAGCGATATACAATTGCCCTTGTCATCCTGGCTTTCGCCGGAGTGACGGATGTTTTGCCGCCCAGGCTCATCGGCCTGTTCATTGACGGCATCCAGCAGGGGACCCTCTCCGCAAGCAGGTTTTTCTCCATGATCGGGTTGTGGGTGGCCGTTACGGTGATCGGATATGGGATGAACTACACCTGGCAGTATAAGCTATTCGGCGGGGCCTTCGTGCTGGAGCGGACGCTGCGGAGCAGGCTGATGGGCCATTTTCTAAAAATGACCCCCACCTTCTACGAACGGAACCGCACAGGAGATTTGATGGCCCGGGCCACCAACGATTTGAAGGCGGTGTCCACCACCGTTGGCTTTGGCATCCTCACTCTGTCGGACGCCACCATCTACATGAGCACCATTCTGGTGATGATGGTGGCGGTCATCAGCTGGAAGCTGACTCTGGCGGCGCTTTTGCCGCTGCCGTTTATCGCTTGGGCCATGAAGCATTACGGCAAACTGATTCACGAGCGTTATATGAAGGCCCAGGATGCCTTCGGCCAGTTGAATGATCAGGTGCTGGAATCGGTCTCGGGAGTGCGGGTGGTCCGCGCCTTCGTTCAGGAGGGGGCCGATGTCCGCCGTTTCCGGGACAAAACCGGGGAGGTTCTGGATAAGAACATTGCCGTAGCCAGGATTGACGCCATGTTTGAGCCTACGCTGAAGATTCTGGTAGGGCTAAGCTATATCATCGGAATTTGCTACGGGGGCTTCCTCGTGTTCAAAAACGAAATCACTCTGGGCGAGCTGGTTTCCTTCAACGTATTTCTCGGCATGCTCATCTGGCCGATGTTTGCCATCGGCGAGCTGATCAACATTATGCAGCGGGGCAATGCCTCCCTGGACCGGGTCAATGAAACGCTGGGGTACGCGCCGGATGTCCGGGAGGCCGATGCTCCCGATCAAGTAAGCAAGCCGGATACCATCGAATTCCGCAAGGTGACCTTCCGCTACCCTTCATCGGCTGTGGATAATTTGCAGGAGATCACCTTTTCTCTGCGTCCCGGCGAAACCCTTGGCATCGTCGGAAAAACCGGCAGCGGCAAAACCACCCTGCTGAAGCAGCTGCTGCGGGAGTACCCGGCAGGGGACGGCGAGATTTCCATATCCGGAGTGCCGATTCAGCGCATCGGGCTTTCCGCTCTGCTGGGGTGGATCGGCTATGTGTCCCAGGAGCCCATCCTGTTCTCCAAAACCATCCGCGAGAACATTCTGTTCGGAGCGGAGCACGCCACGGAAGAAACTCTGGAACGGGCACTGGCCAGGGCATCCTTTGCCAAGGATATCCGGTTTTTGCCCCAGGGGCTGGATACTCTGGTGGGGGAAAAAGGGGTGGCTTTGTCCGGCGGACAGAAGCAGCGGGTAAGCATTGCCCGGGCGCTGATCGCCGACCCCGAGATTCTGCTTTTGGATGACGCGCTTTCGGCAGTGGACGGGCGGACCGAGGCGGAAATTATCGAGGGCATCCGCCAGGAGCGCCGGGGCAAAACCACGCTTATCACCACGCACCGGCTGTCTGCGGTGCAGCATGCCGACCGTATTCTGGTTTTGGAGGACGGTTGTGTGATTGAAGAGGGAACCCATGACCAGCTGGTTCAGCTGGGCGGATGGTACAAGGAGCAATTTGACCGCCAGAAGCTGGAGGAGGCTCTCGGTGGAGAAGCGGTTTGATTGCAGATCACGGTAAGAATTGCCGATCACGGTAAGATTGCGGATCAAGGCAAGGTAACGGCACGGACCAGGAAATTTTTCGGGAAGGTGAGTCTCCATGCAGTCCACAGGCAGGCGATTGTTGGGTTATGCGCTGCTATATAAGAAAATGATCATTCTGGCCCTCGTGTTTCTGGCCTTGGCGGTAAGCACGGAAATGGCCGGGCCGATCATCGCCAAACGGATGATCGATACCCATATTATGGGCATTGAAAACACCTGGTATCAGGTGTCTGGACCAGGGGCATATACCGCCGAATACAACGGAGCCCATTATAAGCGGCAGGATCATGCTGCAGAAGGGGAAGCCAAGGGGGCTGCCGGGCATATTCTGCAAATCGGCAGGACCTACTATTGGCTGGACGGCCAGGTGCGCACAGACGGCCGCAGGACGGCGGCCGCCGGTTCCGTCACCGTCGAAGGGGACTGGGGCAGCGCCAGCTATCCGGCAAAAGCCTTGTCCGCTGCGGAGCTGTACCCGTTCTACCGCCCGGAGTTTCCCGCTCTTCTTCTGTCGGCGGCCGCCTACTTTGGCCTTCTGCTGATTGGCGCAGGCTTCGCCTACGGCCAGCGGCTGTTTCTCCAGACCAGCGCCAACAAGATCGTCAAGCGGATGCGGGATGATGTATTTGCCCGGCTGCAGCGGCTGCCGGTCAGCTACTTTGACCGTCTGCCCGCAGGCAAGATCGTCTCCAGAGCCACCAATGATACGGAGGCGGTCCGGGAGCTGTTCGTGGCGGTGCTGGCGAACTTTTTTACCGGGATTATTTACATTGCGGCCATTCTCACCGCCTTGTTCCTGCTGAACGTGCGGCTGGCGCTGATTGCATTGCCCATTGTGCCCATACTGATCATTTGGATCGCTTTGTACCGCCGTTATGCAGGCCGGTACAATAAGGCCATCCGCTCCAAAATTTCCGACATCAACGGCATGATTAACGAATCCATCCAGGGAATGGCGATTATTAAGGCTTTCCGGCGGGAGCCCTCGATTAACGGGGAGTTCGAGTCCCATAACGGAGAGCTGTATACCTACCAGAGCAAGCTCCTGAATCTGAATGCCTTCACCACGCATAATCTGGTGAACTGTGTGCGGAATGTGCTGTTTCTGGTGCTTATTCTGACGTTCTGGAACGGTTCCTTTGGCACAGGGGTCACGGTGGGTGTGCTTTATGCCTTTATCGACTACATGAACCGGATGTTCCAGCCCATTGTGGGCATCGTCAACCAGCTGACCAATCTGGAATCGGCCAGAGTGTCCGCGGAGCGTGTATTTCAGCTGCTGGACGAAGAAGGGGATGAGGTGGCGGAGGGAACCATTCCCCGGTATAAGGGAGAGGTGGCCTTCCACAATGTGTTCTTTGCCTACAAGGATCAAGAATGGGTGCTGCAGGATATCCGCTTCCAGGCGGCCCAGGGAGAAACAGTGGCGTTGGTGGGCCATACGGGCTCGGGGAAAAGCTCCATTATGAATCTGCTTTTCCGGTTTTATGATGTCCAGCAGGGAAGCATTACCATCGACGGCCGGGACATCCGGGAATGGCCCAGGCAGCATTTGCGGGCCCATATGGGAATTGTGCTTCAGGACCCGTTTATGTTCACCGGCACCATCGCCTCCAATGTCAGTCTGGATGACCCTTCCATCAGCCGCGAGAGCGTTGTTCAGGCGTTGAAGGATGTGGGCGCTTACGATATGTTCATGAAGTTTCCCCAAGGCATTGACGAGCCGGTTGTAGAGAAAGGAAGCACATTGTCCCTGGGGCAGCGGCAATTGATTTCCTTTGCCCGGGCGCTGGCCTTTAATCCGGCCATTCTGATCCTGGATGAAGCCACGGCAAGCATCGATTCGGAGACGGAAAGCCTGATCCAGAAGGCGCTTGATGTGGTCAAACAGGGAAGAACCACCTTTGTGATTGCCCATCGGCTGTCCACCATCCGGCAAGCGGATCAGATTCTGGTGCTGGATCACGGGAGGATTGCGGAGCGCGGCAATCATGACCAACTGATGGCGCTGGAGGGAAAATACTTCGGCATGTATCAGCTTCAATCTGGATTTGCCGCAGCAGCCAGCGTATCCTAAGGAGCGCCTTTAACAACCGCCTTGTGCAACGGAGTACATCCGTTGATGCCAAGGCGGTTTTTCATTTGCGCCTGCAAAAGCCTTTAGACGCTTTGCTGGAAGTCTATGCTATAATAATAGCAATCTTTGGATATGTGGACAGGGAGGAGAATCAGCATGCCGGAAGAAAAACAAACGTTGGAGATTCTGCGTGAATGGATCAGCTTAAGCAGCCGGATTGTGTTTTTTGGCGGGGCAGGCACCTCTACGGAGAGCCAGATTCCCGATTTCCGGTCGGCTACGGGCCTGTATCATACGGAAGGCCGGCAGGCCTATTCGCCGGAGGAAATGCTGTCCAAAAGCTTTTTCTACACCCATCCGGAGGATTTCTACACCTTCTATAAAACCAAGATGCTGTATCCGGAGGCCAAGCCCAATCTTGCGCATAAGGCGCTGGCCGAGCTGGAGAGACGGGGCAAGCTGCAGGCGGTGATCACCCAGAATATTGACGGCTTGCATCAATTGGGGGGCAGTAAACGGGTGCTGGAGCTTCACGGCTCTGTTCACCGGAACGGTTGTTTGTTCTGCGGCGCAGGCTATACCCTGACGGAACTGTTGGCTATTCCGGGAATCGTTCCCCGCTGCAAGGCTTGCGGCGGCCTAATCAAGCCTGATGTTGTGCTTTATGAGGAGCAATTGGATTCGGATATTCTGCATCAGGCGGTACATGCCATTCGGCAGGCGGACCTGCTTATTGTCGGCGGCACCTCCCTAACCGTCAATCCTGCCGCCGGTCTGGTGCAATATTACCGCGGAAGCAGGCTGGTGCTGATCAACAAAACCGAAACGCCGTATGACCGGCTTGCCCAGCTTGTGATCCGGGAGCCTATCGGCCAAACCTTGGGACAGGCTGTTTGGGGCGAGGGCATTGAATTATGAACAGGCTGCTGCACCGCAGAGTCGTTTACGATATCCGCGGGCTCTTGGAGGATGGAGAGCGTGCGCCTCCCGCATTGGCCGCCGACGCCTTCATCCACCTTGTGATGGAGGCGGCTTCCCGGGCGGCGGACCTCCCGGTAGGCGAATGGTCGGTGTGGAGCAGCCTGCAGCCCGCTTTTCCCCATGTGTATCCCCCTGGCCTAAAGGAAGCGGCCCTGGAACTGCTGAATGAGATTCCCCGGCAGGATTGGCGTCTGGACCCGCAGCTGCCGGGCTGGTTATATCAATATTGGCTTATCCCCCAAAAGGATCAGCTGTTCCGCAGGTTCAAAAGCGGAGCCAAGGCCTCCCACGGCGACATTCCCGCCGTGACCCAGCTTTTTACGCCGGATTGGATTGCCCGTTATCTGGCGGAGAATACACTGGGAAGGCTGTGGAGCCATCATTATCCGGAGACCGGGCTTCATCGCCGATGGAGCTATTATGACCATAGCGCCGAACCGGCGGCAGCGTCTTCCGTCCCCGGCCCGCCGGAGGATTGGACTGTCCTTGATCCGGCCTGCGGCTGCGGGCATCTGCTGGCCGCCGCCTTCGACGTATGGATGGATATGTACCGGGAGGCAGGAGCGGAGCCGGGTCAGGCGGCCCGGGCCATTCTGAACCGTCATTTGTACGGGCTGGATATTGATCCCGCTGCGGTGCGCATCTGCCGGTTTGTGCTGCTTCTGAAGGCTGCTGCCGTTGCTCCTGCCATCGCTCATGAAGCGGTGGAGTGGGGGATTGCCGCGCTGACCCGTGAAACCGGCGTCCGCTTCGGCAGCTTGGACAGAATAGAGCAGGAAGCGGCAGCCTCCGAAACGGCCGGACTTCCCGGCCAAACAGACCCAAGCGTATTGTTATCCCGGCAATATCATGCGGTAATCACCAATCCTCCTTATCTGGGAAGGCGAAACATGGATAAGGAGCTGGGGGATTTTTTGGATCAAAATTATCCCCGGGCCTCCGCCGATTTGTTCGCCGCTTTCCTGGAGCGCTGCCTGGATTTTTTGCGTCCGTACGGGTATTTCGGCGCCATTACTCCCCAATCATGGATGTTTCTTTCCGGATTTGAGGAGCTGCGCACCGGCATTTTGACCTGTGAAACCATCATCAGTCTTCTGCATTTGGGAGCAAGGGCGTTTGAGGATAACAATGGTCAGGTTGTGCAGACAGCAAGCTTTATTCTGTGCAAAACGGCGCCGGGACCCAAGACTGTGGGCAGCTTCTGGAAGCTGACGGAGGGAGCATCCGGGCAAAAGCAGCAAGCCTACAAGCGTGTCCACAGCGCAGACCCTGCTCCATACCGTGTTCCCCAGGCCATGTTCAGCCATATTCCCGGCATGAGGCTTGCTTATGAGCTGCCGGATGAATGGGCGCAGCTGTTCCGGAAATTTCCAACCTTAGATCGGTTCTATGCGGTGAAAAAAGGCATGGATACCGGCTGCAATGAGCGTTATGTCCGGCTGTGGCATGAGGTGCCCCCTGAGAACTTAAGCTTCCGCAGCCCCGAGCCGTCCCAGGCCCATTGGTTTCCCTATGCCAAAGGCGGCGGCCCGCAAAAGTGGTACGGCAACCATTATTATGTGATCTTCTGGCAAAATAACGGCGAAGCGATTCGCAGGGACAGCCGCTCCAATCTCCGCAATTTCTCCTATTTTGGCCGCCCCGGCATCACTTGGTCCACGGTTTCCACAGGCAGGCCGGGCTTTCGGCTGCTGGAGAGGGGATTTCTCTTCGACAACGGCGGCTCCTGCCTGTTTCCGGAGGAGGGGAAGGAGGAGACGCTTCCTGCGCTGCTGGCTTACCTCAACTCGGCATTCGCCGCCGTGCTGCTCTCCCAAATGAATCCCACGCTGAATATTCAGCCGGGTGATGTGGCACGGCTTCCGGCGGATGAGGCGCTGCTGCTTCATCCCCGCCTGCAGGAGCTGGGCGAAGCCTGTCTGCGGCTGGCCAAGGCGGAGTGGGATGAAACGGAGCGCTCCTGGGATTATGCCGGACATCCGGCAGCCCATTCTTGCCGGGAGGAAACAGTGGAGGCCAGTCTCCGGCATTACCTGGAGCTGCGCCGCCGGCGGGGGGCGGAGATGAAGCGGCTGGAAGAAACCATCGACCGGCTGATTCACAGCCATTACGGCCTGAAGCCACTTTCCGGCGGACTGGCCGGGGAGCAAGAGGCAAGGAAGCAGCCAAGCTTGAAGGAGGCGGCTGAATCCTTGTTGGCGTATGCGGCAGGCTGTCTGTTTGGTACTTACTCATGCGGAACAGGAAATACCGATGGCGCATCCTCCAGCCTGATCCGGGACAAGGATTGGGTTCCCGGCTTGAAGGCTTGGCTTGCCCGGCTCTGGAGCCCTGGCGACGCGGACCGGAGCATGGAGACAATTGCCCGCTTCTTGGGCATAAGGCTCAAAGAAACCGCCGAAGAGCGCATCTTCCGGTATTTCGCCAAGGAGTGGTATCCCGGTCATTGCCGCGAGTTTGGCGGGAAGCCCCGGTATTTGCGGATATGCTCGGGTTCACGGCAAGCGCTGCTGGCCTTTGCGCCGGTACTGCGTCTGGATGAAGGGATTATGGAAGAAGTGCTGGTCTTATGCGACCGGCGCAGGGAAGAGCTGCTGCAAAGCCTGCAGGATGCTTATATAATCCGGCCCTCCTTGGGGGAGCAGTATCCGGAAGCGGACCAGCAGAACCGGGCAGAGCTGCCGCTGGACATAGCGGAGCTGGAGGATTTCACCCGGAGGCTTCGCACTTTTGCAGAGATGAACAACCCCTCTGAAGGCGGCTTCCGACACCGGGAACGGGATGCGCGGGCGCTGATGGAGCGGTACCGGCCCGTTTTCGATTGTTAATGCCATTTCATCCGGTTTCATGTAAGATAGAAGGAGCAATGGACAAAGGAGTGCAAGCAAGTGGCCATATTACATAACGACTGGCTTCCTGTGCTGGAGCAGGAATTTGAAAAGCCTTACTATCTGTCGCTGAGGAAGTTTCTGGCGGAGGAATACCGCAGAACCATTGTGTATCCCGATATGTACGATATTTATTCCGCCTTTCACTTGACGGATTACAGCCAGGTGAAGGCGGTGATTCTTGGGCAGGACCCCTATCACGGTCCCGGACAAGCCCATGGGCTCAGCTTTTCCGTCAAGCCGGGCATCGCCGTTCCGCCTTCTCTGCAGAACATCCACAAGGAGCTTTACGACGATATCGGCTGCCCCATTCCCAACCACGGGCATCTGGTCCATTGGGCCAAGGAAGGGGTATTGATGCTGAACGCCGTCCTTACGGTGCGTGAAGGTAGTCCCAATTCCCACCGGGGCATCGGCTGGGAGGAGTTTACGGGCAAGGTGATTTCCGTGCTGAATGAACGGGAGGAGCCGGTTGTTTTTATCCTGTGGGGCAAAAACGCCCAGGAAAAGCTGACGCTTATTACCAATCCGCGGCATTTGATTATTCAGTCCGCCCATCCCAGCCCCTTTGCGGCCAACAGAGGCTTTTTCGGCAGCAGGCCCTTTTCCCGGACCAATGCCTTCCTCCGTTCCAAGGGAATCGAAGAGATCGACTGGGCCATTCCCAATCTGTAAGCTAAGGAGACAAATCGGATGCAAGTTTGGTTGAAGCAACGCCTTCGCCGCATCCCCCTGGTCACTCCCCTGCGCACGAGACAGCTGCAATGGGCGAGAAACATCAATGATTGGCGCCAGGGTATACGCTTTGCCCGGGAGCGTGCCGGGCACGAATTTTCCCACCGGATTCTCAAGCACAAGTCCCTGATTTTCCGTCCGTTGGCGGGTACCGATCCGCAATTGCAGCATAACAAAGCTGTTAATTTGGGCATCAGCATCAAGCAAATTGACGGAGTGGTGATCCGGCCGGGGGAAACCTTTTCCCTGTGGAAGCTGGTGGGTCGGCCTACGGCCCGCAAAGGCTATCTGGAAGGATTGACCATATCGGGCGGAAACGTAGGGTCGGGAACCGGAGGCGGGTTATGCCAGTTGGCAAACCTGATCTTCTGGCTGGGCCTCCACACGCCTTTGGAGGTGGCGGAGCGCCATCACCACAGCTTTGACCTGTTCCCGGACAACCAGCGGACCCTTCCTTTCGGCAGCGGGACCACGATTTTTTACAATTATCTGGACCTCCGGTTTTATAACCCCACGGATATGGAGTTTCAGATCCGGCTGTGGCTCTCCGAGAAGTTTCTGGAGGGGGATATCCGCAGCTCCCGGCCCATGGACCGGCAGTACCGGATCGAGGAGCGTCACCACCGCTTCGAGCAGGAAGGGGAGCGGTGGTACCGAAAAAATGAAATCTGGCGGCTGGTTCTGGACCCCGGGACGCAGGAAGTGCTGGAGGAGCGGCTATTGATCCGCAACCGCTCGGAGGTCCGTTACAAGGTTGAGCAGGCCGAAGAGGCGTAAGCTTCACAACAAACGCACGGCGTCGAGTGACGGCGGCAGGCGTTTATTTTCGCATAAAAAGGAGTATGTACCATGTTGATTATTCGGGATGCTGTTCAAGCGGATGTGCCTGGAATCTTGGAGATTTATAATGATGCCGTCCGGAATCTGGCCGCCACCTTCGATTTGGAGGAGAAGACGCTGGAGGAACGAATGGAGTGGTTCAGCCATTATGGCGGCGCCCATCCCCTTATCGTGGCCGAGTTGGACGGCAAGGTGGCCGGATACAGCTCCTTGTCCCAATTCCGCGAAAAGGAAGCCTACAAGTCCACTGTGGAGCTGTCCTTGTATATTGCGCCGGATTGCCGCGGCCGCGGGCTGGGCAAGGCGCTGATGGCGGAAATTCTCAAGCTGGCCAAACAAAACGGCTTTCATACGGTCATCAGCGGAATTACGGCAGGCAACGAGGTAAGCGTCCGTTTGCATGAGCAATTTTCCTTCGATTATATCGGAAATTTCCGTGAAGTGGGCAAGAAGTTCGGAGTTTGGCAGGATGTGCTGTTTTACCAGCTGATGCTGGAATAGGCCGCCTATGCTCAAGTGGCTCCGCAGAATCGGTATCGCTCTTGTTGCCATAATGGCCGCTGCCGCGGCGATTGTTCTGTTCATTGACAGATTCGTAGTCATAAGCGTCAAATCAAGGATTGTGAAATCCGACGAGGCGCCGGATGCCACCGCCATCCTGGTCCTGGGGGCATCCGTCTTCGGCAATGGCCAGGTATCGGATATTCTGAAGGACCGCCTGGATACGGCGCTGGAGCTCTACCGGGACAAGAAGGCCAGCCGGATACTGGTCAGCGGCGACCATGGCAATGTGGATTATGACGAGGTAGGGACCATGAAGCGGTATCTGACAGACCGGAAGGTTCCCGCTTCCGCCATTTTTATGGATCATGCCGGCTTCTCCACCTACGAAAGCATGTACCGGGCCAAGGCGGTATTCGATGTGGACCGGGTGATTATCGTGACTCAGCAGTATCATGTCAGTCGGGCCGTCTTTGTGGGCCGCAGCCTGGGACTGGACGCCTATGGAGTGGCCGCGGATAAACGCGCTTACCGGGATATGGACAAATACAGGCTGCGGGAGGTGCTTGCCCGGAACAAGGATTTTTTCCTCTCCCGCATCTGGAAGCCGGAGCCGCCGGACCTGGGGGACAAAATCCCGATTACCGGAGACGGCCGGGTGACAGCGAAGCCTTAGCTCCCCTTCCTTCCGCTCCCGATTCCAAATTGCCTGCTTTTAGTGACAACAGCTCCTATTATGTCAACTGGCGGATGGGTTGTTGGGCATATGGAAGGATGTGGAGTGTCCATAATGTAAAAGTGCATTTATTTCATGAGTCAGCTGCTGGAACGGAGGGTCATCATGCAAAAGTGCATCTATTTCACGCGGATTTCAGCTTTTTGGCGGTTTTATACGAAAATAACTGCACTTATGCATGATCGGAGCGAAAAAGTGGGCTCACGGCCCAAAGTAACTGCACTTTTGTATGATAGCATTGGAAGATGTCGGGATCGTCTGCCATGAACTAACACCAGTCCTTGCCGCAAGCCCGATGGTGAGCGCGGGTGGGAAATGTATTGCTTATGCCGCAGCGCTCAAGACAGTTGGGGTGTTACGGGCAATAGCTGAGCAGTTACCCCTTTTTCTGTGAAAAGGCGTCGTTGCGCCTCTTCATCCGGGGACTGTTTTGGGGGAACGTTTTGAAGTGTGCTATAATTTGGAGAAGGCAAGAAGGAGAGGCAAGCTACTGATAGAAAGGTGGAAAAACCGCACATGCTTACCGTTCGCAATCTTTCGAAGAAGTGGAAAGACGGCACGGAAATTTTGAATAAGGTGAGCTTTCAGGTGGACGACGGCGAATTTATCGCCGTTATCGGGGCCAGCGGCAGCGGTAAAACGACGCTTCTGAACTGCCTGTCCCTGAAGGAAAAGTGGGATCAGGGCCAATACATCTATAACAGCCGGGATATTACCGGGCTGAACCCCCTTCAGGCGTACGCCCTCCGGAGGGAATGGGGCTTTCTCACTGAAAATCCGGATGTGAACCCGTCCAAAAACGCATTGAAGAATGTATTGGACAGCCGCTACCAGCATATGTCCCTGGTCAGGCGGATTTTCCGCAAGGAGTCCCAGGACGAGCATGTGTACGCCATGGATTTTCTGGAGAAGGTTGGGCTTTTGGACAAGGCCAGGGAGCCTGTATCCAAGCTGTCCGGCGGGGAAAAGCAGCGGGTCGGGATTGCCAAGTCGCTGATTAAAGGGGCCAAGGTGATTTTTGCCGATGAGCCGCTGAAGGGACTGCAGCCGGAGGCGCAAAACCGGGTGATGGAGGATTTGCGGAATGTGTGCAAGCGGGACCAGGTTACCGTGATCTGCGCCATCAGCAGTCTGGAGCATGCAGAGCGCTACGCCAGCCGCATCTGGGGAGTATCCGGAGGAAAAATCGTGCTGGACATTGCCGCGCGCAAGCTTACACAGCGGGAGAAGGACATTGTATTCTGAGGAGGCCAGTCATGCTAGTCATCGGCATTGCAGGAGGCACAGGCTCCGGAAAAACCACCGTCGCCCGTCGCCTTCTGAAACGGATCGGCACAGAGCATGTTGCATTGATATCACAGGATTCATACTACAAACACCAGCCGCATCTGACCAAGGAGGAGCGGGCGCAGGTCAATTACGACCATCCCAACTCCTTCGACAACGAGCTGTTGATTGAGCATCTGCAGGCGCTCCGCCGGGGAGAGAGCATCCGGGTTCCGGTTTATTCCTTCTCCGAGCATATCCGGACGGACAAAACCATCGCCCTTGCCCCTACGCCGGTGGTTGTGCTGGAGGGGATTCTGGTGTTGGCGGATGAGCCGCTCCGCAAGGAAATGGACATTAAGGTGTTTGTGGATACGGATGCGGATGTGCGGGTGCTGCGCCGGATCAACCGGGATATGCGGGAGCGGGGGAGAACCTTCGATTCCGTGTTTGCCCAATATCTGAATACGGTCAAGCCTATGCACGAGGCTTTTATTGAGCCGTCCAAGCGGTATGCCGATCTGATTGTGCCCGAAGGCGGCGAGAATGAAATCGCCGTCACCCTGCTGGCTTCCCGGATTGAACAATCGATTAGCCAATAACGGAAGACCCATCTTGATTCCCCACAAGGAGGCTTGTCATGAACGCCCACGAAATCGATTATCAGATTATCGGCAGTGAAATGCAGTTTGTGCAAATTGAGCTGGACCCCCAGGAAAGTGTGGTAGCGGAAGCGGGCAGCTTCATGATGATGGATGACAGCATCCAGATGCAGACGATTTTCGGCGACGGGTCCGGCGAACAACGCGGCTTCATGGGCAAGCTGATGGGGGCGGGCAAGCGGCTTTTGACGGGGGAAAGCCTGTTTATGACGGTGTTTACCAATGCGGGGTACGGCAAGAAGCAGGTTTCCTTCGCTTCGCCTTACCCGGGCAAAATTATTCCCTTGGACTTAAGCGAGCTGGACGGAAAAATCATCTGCCAGAAGGATTCCTTCCTCTGCGCAGCCAAAGGCGTGTCCGTAGGCATCGAGTTCCAGCGGCGGCTGGGAGCCGGTTTCTTCGGCGGCGAGGGTTTTATTATGCAGAAGGTGGAGGGAGACGGCCTGGCATTCGTCCATGCCGGGGGAATGGTCTATGAGAAAATTCTTCAGCCCGGCGAGCTGATCCGGCTGGACACCGGCTGTCTGGTCGCCATGACCCGCGATGTCCAATACGATATCGAGTTCGTGAAGGGAATCAAGTCCGCCGTATTCGGCGGGGAGGGTCTGTTCTTCGCCACCCTGCGCGGGCCCGGCAAGGTATGGGTGCAATCCTTGCCCTTCAGCCGGCTGGCCGACCGGGTGATTTCTGGAGCGGGAGCGGCAGGCCGCAAGGAGGAAGGAAGCATTCTGGGCGGGTTGGGCAATTTGCTGGACGGCGACAGATAGGCTGGCGTTCCCCGTTGTACAGAACAGCAAACAAAGCCCCGCAGGCCATTCCGGCTTCTGCGGGGCTTACATGTGATGAGGGGAGGGGCTACAGCTTCTCCCTCTTCAGCTGTTCGACATAATCTCTGACCATATCCTCATTGACAAACTGGCGGAGCGGTGAAATGCCGTTCTTGGCATGCTCGATAATACGTGCCGTAACCTGGTTGATTGCTTCCGTGGAGAAAGCTTCTCCTTTCAGACAGAGGTCAACCGCTTCTTGGATCAGCTCTTCCCGCAGTTGGTCCAACTGCTCAAATGCCTGCAGATGCTCGTGCTGCTTGCGGGAGTGCTGTGAAATGGCCTCATGCACGTTCATTCGAAACAACGCCTCCTGTTTGAACAAATTCTTCTCGTTTTTTTAGAAAAACGAGATTCTAAATATGATACTATAGATACGCCGCGGTTACAATGGATTCGACACAAATCGTGTTTTTCTCTTTAAGCCTCAACATTTGCTTTGTTTTTTCCGATATAAGCTAAAGACTAAAGAAAACATGCTGGGAGTTGGAACGATGGAAAAGTCAACGCTTTTGGGATTGGTCTGCGCCGTATTCGGTGTCGGAGTCGGGATGGTCCTGAAGGGTGTAAGCCCGGTGGCGCTTTGGAATCCTGCAGCGCTGCTGATTATTTTCGTAGGAACCTTCGCTGCGGTAGCCATGGCCTTCCCCATGTCGGATGTAAAGAAGCTGCCCGGCCTGTTCAAGCTGATCTTCACGCAACCCAAGCTCATGGAGAAAGAGGAGCTGATTCTGAAGTTTGTCGAATGGGGCACCATCGCCCGCCGTGAAGGTTTGCTGGCTCTGGAGGCAACGGCGGAAAGTGTGGAGGACCCCTTCCTCAAAAACGGCATGAAGATGCTGATTGACGGCAGCGACAGCGAATTCGTCCGTGATGTCATGCTGGAGGATATACATGCCATGGAAGAGCGTCACAAGGTTGGGGCGCAGTTGTTTTCCCAGGCAGGCATGTACGCCCCGACCCTGGGTGTGCTTGGCGCTGTTGTCGGTCTGATCGCCGCCTTGGGAAACCTGAAGGATATCGATAAGCTGGGCCACTCCGTGGCGGCCGCTTTTGTCGCTACTTTGTTCGGAATCTTCTCCGGCTATGTGTTGTGGCATCCCATTGCCAATAAGCTTAAGCGGATGTCCAAGAAGGAAGTGGAGATCAAGCTGATGATGGTGGAGGGTCTCATTACCTTCGGCTTGGGCGGCTCGGCCAACTCGATCCGCCAGAAGCTGTTGGTGTTCTTGCCTGCGGACAAGCGGAATTTGGAGAACAGGGAATCCTCCAAGGGGGAGGTAGCAGCCATTGGCAAAGAAGCAAAGGCATGAGGAGCATGAGGAGCATGCGGATGAGTCTTGGCTAATTCCTTATGCCGACCTGATGACCCTGCTTCTTGCTTTGTTTATCGTTTTGTTCGCCACCGCCCAGACTGACCAGAAGAAGCTGGATCAGCTGGCCAAATCCATGTCGGGCGCCTTTAACGGCGGCAAGGGGTTTATGGAATTCTTCGGGATTGTTCAACCGTCGCGCAATGCGGATACGGAATCGAAGAATACAACCCCCGCGGACACCTCCGGAGCGTACAAGCAGCCGGACCGGAGCGAAGAGGAAAGCGAAAGCGGCCAAAGCGCCGAAGAGCAGGCCGAACAGGCGGCCAAGGCAGAGGAAGCTCTGAAGGAACAGAAAAGCCTCAATGAAATGAAGCAGCAAATGGACTCCTTTATTTCAGAGAATAATCTCAGCACTCAGTTGGACACGACGCTGGGTTCCCATTACGTCATGATCACGATCCGCGACCAGGCGATATTCGCTTCGGGAAGCGCGGAGGTGAAGCCGGAGGCGAAGCAGCTGGCCGATGCCATCTCCGCCATTCTCACCAATTACCCGGAGTATCAGGTAACGGTTTCCGGCCATACGGATAATGTGCCCATTACCACCAAAACCTACAGCTCCAACTGGGATTTGAGCACTGCCCGGTCCTTGAGCTTTATGAAGGAGCTATTCCGCAACGCCAATGTGAACCAGCAGCGGTTCAGCTCTACCGGCTTTGGCGAATTCAAGCCTATTGCCAGCAACGATACGGCGGAAGGCCGCGCCAAAAACCGGCGGGTGGAGGTTTCCATCATCAGCCCGGCGGTGTTATCCGGCAGCGAACTTCCTCTCCCTTAAATCCTCGTGCCCTTCTTCCGCAAAATGGAAGGAGGGCTGTTTATTTGCCGGCAAGCTGCGCGATTTCCATAAAAGTGTCACGTTTAACCGGTTGTCAATTACGCGAATACCTCTTATACTAGACAAGTCGCATAGTGAATGAATATACAGAAGAGGTGCATATCCGAATGAAGAAATTGACAGTTCTCCTGGCAGCGGTCATGATGCTGGCCATGTTAGCCGCCTGCGGCGAGAAAAACAAGGAAACCGACAAAACCCAGGGCGCTTCCGCTCCTGCAGCAGCTAGCGCCGCAGCTTCCGTGGCTCCGGCATCCCCGGCAGCCGCAACCACCGACAAGCTTGCTGATATCAAGAAGGCCGGCACCGTCATCATGGGAACCAGCGCTGACTACGCGCCGTATGAGTTCCACAAGAATATTGACGGCAAGGACACCATTGTCGGCTTCGATATCGAAATCGCCAAAGCCATCGCCGCTGATCTGGGTGTGAAGCTGGAGATCAAGGACATCGGTTTTGACGGCCTGCTGCCTGCTCTGAACGCCGGCAAGGTGGACTTCGTTATTTCCGGCATGACCCCCAATAAGGAACGTCTGGAGAGCGTAGACTTCTCCAAGATCTACTACACCGCCCAGCAGGTTATTATGGTCCGTGCCGATGACAAGGACAAGTTCAAGTCCATGGACGATCTGAAGAAAGCCACTGTTGGCGTACAAACGGCTTCCATCCAGGAAGACATCGCCAAGGAGCAGCTGCAAGGCGCCAAGATCAAATCCATCGCCAAGATCACTGATCTGGCTCTGGAGCTGAAGAACAAGAAGATTGATGCCATCATTATGGAATCTCCCGTAGCCAACGGTTATGTAACCAAGAACAAGGATCTGGTGATCAGCAGCGTGAAGCCTGAGGCCGAGGAAGCCGGCTCCGCCATTGCCGTCAAGAAAGGCAATGACACTCTGACTGCCGAGATCAACAAGTCCCTTGACAAATTGATCAAAGACAAGACCATTGACAAACTGGTGGATGAAGCTTTCCAATTGTCGGAGAAATAATGCAATAGGTTAACAACGGGGGAAAACGGCGGCTGTTGTTTCGCTGTTTTCCCCTTCGCCATGCCACCAGGGAGGATATGGAGGGATAAAATGAGCACCGGATTTTTGGCCATGAATTTTTCTTTTATGAACGAATATGGAAGCTACTATCTGACAGGCGCTTGGACAACCGTCAAGCTGGCCTTTTTCACGGTGATTTGCGGCGGCATTCTGGGCATGTTTATTGCCTTGATGCGTTTGTCCGGTCAACGCCTTGTCCGTTTTTTGGCATCCGCTTACATTGAAATCATCCGCGGCACCCCGCTTTTGGTGCAGCTGCTTATCGTATATTACAGCCTTCCCAACGGAGTGGAATGGCTGCTGGTGAAGACGGGCCTTCCCGGGGATCTTCTGGCGCTCCCCGATTTTGCTTATTGCGTCATTGCCTTGTCCATCAACAGCGCCGCTTATGTGGCGGAGATTTTCCGCGCAGGCATCCAGGCGGTGGACAAAGGCCAGATGGAAGCGGCCCGCTCTCTGGGGATGACCAAGCGCATGGCCATGACCCATATCATTTTGCCCCAGGCCATCCGCAACATTCTTCCGGCGCTGGGCAATGAGTTTGTCGTGATTATTAAGGAGTCGTCCCAGGTGATGGTTATCGGCATGGCCGAGCTGATGTACAGCGCCAACCTGATCCGCGGCGCCACCTACCTTTCCATGGAGCCGCTCCTGGTAGCCGCCGTCATTTACTTTACATTGACATTCCCGCTCTCCAAGGTCCTCAGTCTGGTTGAAAGGAGGCTGTCCGCCCAATGATCAAGGTCAATCAACTGCACAAAAGCTTCGGCAAGAACCATGTGTTGAACGATGTGAACATCCATATCGGAAAAGGCGAGGTTGTGGTGGTCATCGGCCCGTCCGGATCGGGCAAAAGCACCTTTTTGCGCTGTCTGAACCTTCTGGAGGAGCCATCCAGCGGCGAGGTTATTTTTGAGGACGTGAACATTACCGATAAGAAGACGGATATCAACATCCTCCGGCAGAAGATGGGAATGGTCTTTCAGCAATTCAACCTGTTCCCGCACCTGACTGTTTTGAAGAATATCACTCTGGCTCCGCGGAAGCTGAAGGGAGTGAGCCAGCAGGATGCGGACAAGCTGGCTATGGAGCTGCTCCGGACCGTCGGTCTGGAGGATAAGGCAACCAGTTACCCGGCGCAGCTGTCCGGGGGGCAGAAGCAGCGGATTGCCATTGCCCGGGCGCTGGCTATGCAGCCCGATGTGCTCCTGTTTGACGAGCCCACCTCAGCCCTGGACCCGGAGATGGTAGGCGAGGTGCTGGATGTTATGAAGCGGCTTGCCGCAGAAGGCATGACCATGGTGGTGGTGACCCATGAGATGGGCTTTGCCCGCGAGGTGGGGAGCCGGCTTATCTTCATGGATAAAGGAACCATCGCCGAGGAGGGGGTACCGGCAGAGGTGTTTGCTGAGCCCAAACATCCCCGCACCCGGGAATTCCTCAGCAAGGTGCTGTAATGTTGTTCAAAAACCCGTCCCGGGAAGGACGGGTTTTTCCGTCCGGAGGGGGCTGTTGCCTCCACCTGGAGACAGTTGAAATTGCCTTCCGCATCCATCATAATCATATATATGAGACATATGCATGGAGTGATGGAATGAAAATCGGTGTTGTTTCAGATACTCACTTGTCGGACCGCCGGGAAATTCGGCTTCCCCAAGAGCTGCTGGGAGGTTTATCCGGAGTGGAGCTGATCCTCCATGCCGGAGACTGGATTTCTCCGCGGGTAGCGGAGGAGCTGGAGAAGCTTGCCCCTGTGGAAGGAATAGCGGGGAATAATGACGGGATGGACATTGTCAGCCGCTTCGGGTACAAAAAGATTGTAGAGGCCGCCGGCGTGCGCATCGGGCTCATTCACGGCGACGGTTATGGCAAAACCACAGAGCGCCGCGCCTTTGACGCTTTTGAAGGGCAGGATGTCCAGGCCATTGTGTTCGGCCATTCCCATATCCCCTACTTGGAGCGGAAAGCGGGTATTCTTCTGTTTAATCCCGGCTCCCCCACGGACAAACGCAGGCAGCTTCTTTATTCCTACGGGATCATGGAGATTCGGGAGGGAGAAATAACAGCGGTTCATCACTACTATGCCTCGTGGGATTAATTTCGCGAATTTCGGTATATTTCGACAAATTCCTTCTATTTTCCCCAAAATTCCGTTATACTAAAGCTATTCCTTGCATCTCTCTTAGAAATGAGTGAATACATGGCTATTCGAATTTTTACCGACGGAAGCTCAGATTTGCCAAAGCGCATTCTGGAGCAGTTGGGCATCGTCCAGATTCCCTTGCCGGTTCATTTTGAGGATGAGCAGTTCGATTCCAACATGGATTTGGAGCTCTTTTACCATAAACTTGCTTCGGTAAGCGCGCTTCCCAAAACCTGCAGTCCTTCGCCCAGCACCTTCTTCAATAAGTTCTTAAGTGCGGAGCCACATGAAGAGATTCTGTGCATTTCGTTGTCCTCGGGACTCAGCAGCACTTACAATCACGCGATGATGGGCAAAGCGATGGTGGAGGAGGAGCATCCCCAGCGGCCTTCCATTGAGGTGCTGGACAGCAAGAATGCTTCTCTGGGGCTGGGTCTTCTGGTGTACAAGGCGGCCCGCATGGCTAAAGAAGGGCACAGCATGCATGAGCTGGTGCAGACCATGAAGCGGAGCATCACCGAGGTCAAAAATTACTTTGTGCTGGATACGCTGGAGAATGTGATCAAAGGCGGGCGGCTGGACCGTGTCCGCGGAGCCATTGCTTCCGTCTTGAACATCAAGCTCCTGATGTGCGCCAGTGAGGAAGGCACTCTGGAAGTGGTGGAAAAGGTCCGCGGCACCCAAAATGCCATCAAGAAGCTGATTGAACGGATCGGCGAGGCGGGACATGATTTCGAGAAGAAAATTCTTGCCATTGCCCACAGCAATTGTGAGGAGCGGGCGCATGAAGTGATGGAAATGATTCTGAAGCGGTATCCCTTCAAGGAGGTTATTGTGACGGAGATGGGACCGGTTATCGGCACCTACGCAGGCAAGGGCGGCATCCTGGTCTCCTATGCGTAATTTAACCCCCAAAAGTGAAGCAAAGCTTTGAAACATATTCCGGCAACAAAAAAACGTACCGCGGGAAAATTCCTGCCGTACGCTTTTTTATTGCACAAGGTTATTTTTGGACGGGGGGGATGCGGGTCCGGGAGACCTGCTCCAGGAAGGAAAGGGTCTTCTGCAGGTATTCCCGCTTGTTGACGCTGTAGATCAGCTCATGATGGCCCTGGGGCAGCAGCCAAAGCTTGGACTGGGGCTGGGCGGTTTGATTGTCCATAATTTTCTGGGCTTGCTCATAAGGCGCTTTTTCGTCCATCATGCCATGAATCATAAACATCGGGATTTTATAGGTGTTTTGCAGAATTTTCTCGTAGGGTATCTGGTTCATATTCACTCCGTTCATCACCGGGAAGAACATCCGGATCAGCGACAGGGAGGGAAAACGGGGCAAATCGGCATGCTGCCGGATATTGTGATAAAGGGTGTCCGGTGACAGAATGAAGGCGCTGTCCAGGATCATGCCAGTAATGTCCTCGCTTTGCAGGGCGGCTCCAAGCGCCGTCCCGGCTCCCATGGAGAAGCCCCAGATGAAGATTTGCTTGGCGTTCTTTTGCTTAATGAAGTCGATGGCTCCCAACAGCTCGAAGGTCTCCTGTACGCCGCCGGTCACAATCTGCTCCGGATGGACAAAGCCGTAATCGAACATCAGGACGTTGAAATTCTGCATATGGGCGGCCTTGGCCAGATCATACATGGGCACCCAGCTTTCCTCCCGGTTGGCCCCGTAGCCATGGGAGAAGATGATGGTGCGGGTAGCTCCTTCAGCAGGCAAGTACCACCCGTCCAGCTTGGAGGCCTGGTTGATGCTGGGAAAGGTTACGTCTTCATAGGGAACGCCGATGGCTTCCAACGGGTTAGAGGAGAGCGGCGTAATAATCGGCCGGGCGAGGAGCCACGCGATGTAAGCATGGAAGGCAACGGTCAAGGCGAGAACCGACGCCGTCAAGGACAGGAGGAGCGCCAGCCAGAACCGGGGGCGGGCGAGGATGCTCCGCCTTTTTATGGGAACGCTTACAATGCCTCTTGCTGTATGAACGGATGACATAACCCTCATGTGAGTTCCCTCCCTTGGCTGTCTGCTAGCAATCTGACCTCTTACGGGTTGTATCAGCGTCGCGGCTATCTATATCTATAGTATGAATCCGATGGTCTAACGGCGTCAATCTCCGTCGCAAAATGTAAACCCGCTGTAATCTGGCTGTAATGAAGAATTGGCGGAAATGGGTCTTTATATTGGAAAAATGGCTTCCTCTGTATGGACTCGCCTTGTATGCAGGTGCTATAATGTTCAGGATATCTTGGCATATTGCCAACGGGAAGGCGGAAGAGACAAATGGGCAAGGAAATGATGCGCGTCGTGAGCCAGCGGCAGTTGGCGCGCCATGTATACGAGCTGGTGCTGGAGGGAGAGCTGGCCCGGGATATGGCCGAGCCCGGACGGTTCGTTCACGTGAAGGCGGAAATCGGCAACGATCCTCTGCTGCGGCGGCCGATCAGCATCTGCGAGGCGGATGTGGAGAAGGGCCGGTTTACCATGATTTACAGGGCGGAAGGGAAGGGAACGCTGCAGCTGGCCGGCAAGCAGGCCGGACAGGTTGTGGATATTGTGGGCCCATTGGGCCATGGCTTCCCTGTGCATGAGGCCAATCCCGGCGATACGGCCCTGCTGGTGGGCGGCGGGATCGGCGTACCTCCGCTTTATTATCTGTCCAAGCAGCTGCTGGCCAAAGGAGTGCGGGTCATTCACGTCCTGGGTTTTGCGTCTCGCGCGGATGTGTTCTATAAAGAAGAGTTTGAGGCGTTGGGGGAAACATATCTGGCCACAGCCGACGGAAGCGCAGGCGAACAGGGCTTTGTGACCGATGTGATTCTCCGCCATGGTTTGTCCTTCCAGGTGCTGTACGCCTGCGGGCCTACCCCCATGCTGAAGGCGCTGGATACGGCGTACCGGGACCATAAGGGCTTTTTGTCCCTGGAGGAGCGGATGGGCTGCGGAATCGGCGCATGCTATGCCTGCGTGTGCAAGGTGCAGGGAGACGAAACCGGCACCAAGTATCATAAAATCTGCAGCGACGGTCCGGTCTTTCCTATCGGGGAGGTGGTCCTGTGAGCGCGATGGCCAATCTTGCAGCTGCCACCGATCCCAGGCTGGCAGTGGAGCTTCCCGGGCTCAAGCTGAAAAACCCGATTATTCCGGCATCCGGCTGCTTCGGCTTCGGGAAGGAATTTGCCGATTATTTTGATTTGAATCTGCTGGGGTCCATTGCGATTAAAGCGGCCACCGGCGAGCCCCGTTACGGCAATCCCACTCCGCGGGTAGCGGAGACACCGGCGGGGATGCTTAACGCCATCGGCCTGCAAAACCCCGGCGTTGACGGAATTCTCCGGCATGAGCTGCCGTGGCTGGAGCAGTTTGACCTGCCGATTATCGCCAATGTGGCCGGCTCTGTCACCGAGGAATATGTAGAGGTTGCCCGGAAGATATCCACCGCGCCCAATGTGAAGGCCATAGAGCTGAATATTTCCTGTCCCAATGTGAAATGCGGGGGCATTGCCTTCGGCACGGTGCCCGAAACGGCCGCCGAGCTGACCCGCAAGGTGAAGGACGCCTCCGCGGTTCCGGTTTATGTGAAGCTGTCCCCCAATGTGACGGATATTGTGGAGATGGCCAAGGCGGTGGAGCAAGCGGGAGCAGACGGCATTACCATGATCAATACGCTGTTGGGCATGCGCATTGATCTGAAGACCGGAAAACCGGTTCTGGCCAATAAAACCGGAGGTTTGTCCGGTCCTGCAGTAAAGCCGGTGGCCATCCGGATGATCTACCAGGTCAGCCAGGCTGTAAGCATTCCCATCGTCGGGATGGGCGGGATTATGAGCGCGGAGGATGTCATCGAGTTCTACATGGCCGGCGCCGACGCCGTTATGGTGGGAACCGCCAATTTTGTTGATCCTTATGCTTGCCCCGCTATTATCGGCGGTTTGGGCGAATGGTTGGACAAGCTGGGTGTGGGGCATATTTCGGAATTGACCGACAGAAGCTGGAAATAAGGGACTGCAAGCGCATAAAGCCGTTGGAGCCTGAAGCCGTTTGGCTGGCAGGACCGGCGGCTTTTTTTTGCGGGGGCATTTGTCCATACCGCCTTTTAGGTGAACGCATACTATGAAGCAGGCGCAAGGTCACACCTGAAATGGAGGCAGCATCCATGAGTTTATTGTCACGAAAATATCCTTGGAGCAAATGGCAAAAGCATCTCGTGCTGGCCCGCGAGCCTGTTCTTCGGGAGTTTTTGCCGGATACGGCCGTTTTGAAGGAAGAGACCCTGATTGATTTTTTAAGCCGGTATCCCGTTGTGTTCGCAAAACCCAGCTGCGGCGGAGGAGGCAGGGGGGTTGTCAGAATATCGGTCATAGAGGAGGGGCGCGTGGAAATTCAAACCACCGAAACCCGTGTGGAAACGGAAATCCCGCAAGCCTACGCCGCGGTCAAGAGCTTCCTGGGTCCGAAGCAATATATTGTGCAGCAGGGAGTGTCCCTGATCCGGATAGATGACAGGCCCATAGACTTCCGGACCCTGCTGCTCCGGCCAGGCAGAACATGGCGCTACATGGGAGTAATGGGGAAGCTGGCCGTCCGCGACCAAATTGTGACCAACCACTGCCGCGGCGGCAGCTCGCTTACCTTTGCCGAGGCCTTGAAGGAGAGCAGAGAACTGCAGCCGGAGGAGATTCGGGAGCTGGAGAAGCGGATAGAGCGGCTTTCCCGGCTAATAGCCGCCGCCCTGAACAAGCGTTATCCCCTTGTAGCCGAATTGGGGCTGGATATCGGCATTGACGAGGAGTTGAAGCTTTGGCTCATCGAGGCCAATACCCGCCCCCAATACAAGCTGTTCCGGGATCATGACGATCCGACGCTCTACAGGCGGATCGGCGCCATTATCAAGACTGTCCGTCTCCCTCTTGCTTGAAGGACGCCGACAGCCGTTTATCCTCCACCGCCATCCGGAAGCTTTGGCGGATGCTGTCCGCCAGTCCGGGAACGGTGAGCACATCATAAGCGGTGGCGGCCAGGGCTTTGGCTCCCAGCAGCATACCATCCAGCGCTCTGTCCTCCAGAGCAAGGTCGCGGAATTCCACCGTATGCAGCAAGTGCTTCCGGTCGATCACCTTCACGTAGGGGTGGATGGCCGGACAGCGGCGGGAGACATTGCCCAGATCAAGGGAGCCATGATCCTTGCCGGTTTCGATTGCTTCCGGATCAACGCCCAATGCTGCGAGATTTTTGGTATAGGTGTCCGACAGCTCTTGGTTGGTCAACAGCTCATCGTAGGAATATTCATAGTTGGTGACGGTCAGCTTGGCTCCCGTCTGGAGGGCGGCTCCTTCGGCGCAGCGGATCACCTTGCGGACGGTTTCATCCGTATAGGGACGGTTGCCCGAACGGACATAGAACTGGGCGACGGCATATTCGGGAATAATGTTGGGCGCCGTGCCGCCCTCCGTAATGATGCCGTGGATGCGCACATGGCTTTCCAGCTGCTGCCGCAGGGCATTGATGGAGTTGAACAGCTGGAGGACGGCGTCCAGGGCGTTGATCCCTTCGTGAGGACTGGCGGCGGCATGGGCGGCTTTGCCAAAATATTCGAACTGCACCGCATCCATGGCCAGCGAGGTGCCGGAATGCTCATAGGTGTGATACGGGTGGGCCATCAGCGCGGCATCCACATCGTCGAATAATCCCGCCTTGGACATAGGCACCTTGGCGCCCTTGGTTTCCTCCGCGGGGGTTCCGTAAACACGGATTTCCCCGCCTGCTTCATCAATGACAGCCTTCAGCCCTGCGGCCGCCGCGATGCTCATGGTGCAGATCAAGTGGTGGCCGCAGGCATGGCCGATATCCGGCAAGGCATCATATTCCGCCATAAAGGCAATCACCGGACCCGGCTTGGGCGACGTGTAGCGGGCAATAAAGGAGGTGGGGATGTCCAATACGCCCCGCTCCACATCGAAGCCCAGCTGGGCCAACAGCCCGGTCAGCTTCTCCGCCGCCTTAAACTCCTCATGGCCCAGCTCCGGATTCCGTCCAATGAATAATGAGGTTTCCTTCAAAACGGCGGACAATCGGTCAATGGTGGCAAAAATATGTTCCTTCATAAACAAAATCACTCCTTTTGTCCCAAAATTATTAAATCCTTTTGGCTCTTGTGCTTGATTCTATCCTATGTACGCCTTATGCTATAAACGGATGATGACATACCATTGATCGGAAGGTGCAAAATGAGCTTTTTGGAAAACATTTGGGAACATATACGGCGTGGATTGATTCAGAATGCCCCGTATCCGGTGGCGCTGAACGTAAACCTCGCTTATACCGTCATGCTCCCGGACAAGGAAAATCACCTGTTCTGGCTGCCATATGAGTACACAGGCCTATGCTACCGCGACCATGGCACTTATGTGAATATTCTGCCTTACTATAAAGGCTTCATACTGGAGAATGTGGAGCTTTCCCACGGAACCGACCTGTACAAGCCCCGGACCGAGGCGGAGTTCCTGAAGCAGCTGTACCGGCTCTCCTGGGATCTGGAGCAGGAGATTGACGGGCTGGTCCGCACTTATGACCCGTCAGCCTGCGCCGCGGACTACATTCTGAAGATGTACCACTTTATCGATTGGCTCCGGTATTACAATTCCGCCACAGACGGAAAATCCGGCTCTCACTCCGTCTGATCCAGCACGAATTTTTCGATAACATGGCGCACGCCGTCCTCATTGTTGCTCCGCGTCACATAGTCCGCCACCTGCTTCAGGGAGTCCACGGCATTTTCCATGGCGACGCCCAATCCGGCCTGCTCCACCAGCTCATGGTCGTTCCAGCTGTCGCCGATTCCGATGGTTTCCTCCTGCTTGATGCCGTAATGCTCCGCCAGCCGGAGCAGGGCGTGGCCCTTGGTTCCTTCGGGATGCATGATCTCCAGAAAGTTGGGTTTGGATTTGGTGATATGCGCCTTGTCCCCTACGGCAGCCTTCAGCTCTGCCAGCACACGGTCCAGGGTCTCCGGCTCGTCGATCATCAGAAGCTTGGGAGCGGTTTTTTCGGCCAGCCGGTCAAAGTCGGGTTCGATTTCATAGGCAATGTTGTTCAGCTTTGCGTAGTCAATCAGCCTTTCATTTTCTTCCTTGGCCAACAGCGTATCGTTGTGATAGGCCTGAAGGTGCAGGCCGTGCTTGGCGGCATATTCGAATACATAACGGACCACCTCCGGCGGCACATTCCGCTCATAAATGACAGTTTCGTCGGAGGCGTGCTTCACCAGCGCGCCCTGATAGGTGATCAGCGGCACCTCCAGCCCCAGCTTGGCGGCAATTTTGCGGGCGGAGGCGAACATCCGGCCTGTGGCAATGGTAAAAACGGCGCCCTGCTCTATTGCGGCATAGATGGCTTTGCGGGTTTCCGCGGAAATATCCAAATGGTCGTTCAGCAAGGTATCGTCCAAATCAACGGCAATCAGCTTATACATGGAAAACACTCCTTAGCAGGTTTCTCTGACTCTCCGGTCTACCGATTCATTATAGCGTAAACGCATCTGTTCGTCAGCCTGCGAACGCCTTCATGGCGAATCCGGGCCGCTGGGCAGGGTTATGCGATTGTCATCCTATGGGGGTTGCATCATGCACAACGTCAAAACATCCATTCACTTTTTAGGCACGGGGGATTCCATGGGGGTGCCCCGAGTATATTGCGGCTGCAGGGTTTGCGAAGAGGCGCGCACCACCGGCAGCAACCGCAGATGGCGTTCGTCCCTGCTTTTGCGGAGGGGGGAGGAGGAGCTGCTGGTGGACTGCGGCGCCGATTGGCGGGAGCAGATGGAGAGGCTGGGCAAACGCACCGTTGGCAATGTGCTGATCACCCACGCCCACTTTGATCATATCGGCGGGCTTCCGGAGCTGGCGGATCTATGCAGATGGACAGGCGTCCAACCGGTTTTGTACGCGCCCGAAGAGGTGTTGGCCGTCATCCGACGCCAATTTCCCTGGGTGGAGGGCAGGCTGATCTTCACTGAAGCGAAGCCGGGTATGGAGCTGCTGGGCTGGAGGATTACCCCGTTCCGGGTCAACCACGGCAAAAACGGCTATTCCTACGGCTACCGGTTTCAGCGGAAAGAGACAGGCTGGGTATATTGTCCCGATTCCATCGCGCTCGGGGAGAGGGAGAAGGGGCATATGCGGGATTTGCGGCTGCTGATCCTGGGAACCAGCTTTTATAAGGAAGAGGCGGATTTCCATACCCGGTCCGTGTACGATATGGTAGAGGCCTGCGGGCTGGTGAAGGAGCTGGCGCCGGGGGAAACGCTCTTCACCCACATGTCCCACGACATTGATCTGGATCATCCGCCGGAGCTGCCGGAGGGAATCAAATTGGCTTGCACCGGACAAGAACTCTTTTTGTAAGAGTTCTCTTTTTGTTTGTGACAAATGTGTGGCAGGAAATGATTGCGTTCTCATTGAGAATCATTATCCAGATTCATAAAGTATTCAATTATAATTGAGAACAGTTCTCTAAGTCCATATATTTTTCACCAATATAACAGGTTTTTGGGGCAGTTCAACAGATTGTCAAAATTCATGTGAAATCATTCACTATTGGATCTTATAATAGGAATTGAAAACAGGAATGTGGAAGATTTGTGTAGACTTTATGTCGAAATCATGTTGTTTTAACCCGTGGTCAGGCCCTCTCACAGCAACGGACAAAGCATTTCACAAGGAAATGTAAACGGTATTACAGGCGCGCGCAAAGATGAAACAGCGAACGCAGCATGCACTCCAATACCAGCGGACGGACGATTTCAGCCAGCTTTCTTACATCCGGGTCTTGTCGGCTGTTATTAATAAATAGGAGGGAACCAGATGTCTACCTTACCTAAGAAAAATGAGCTTGGATTTTTTGAGATCCGTCTCGAATCCATCGGCGGCCTTGGCGCCAACCTTGCAGGAAAGATGCTTGCCGAAGCGGGAGTATTGGGAATGGGCCTGAACGGCTCCAACTTTTCTTCGTACGGCTCCGAGAAGAAGGGTTCGCCCATCAAGACTTTCATTCGCTTCACCGACCCGGAAGTGGAAATCCGCGATCATAGTCCCATTGAGGTGCCTCATGTTGTCGCTATTTTCCATGAAGAGCTTTACAAAACCGTCAATGTTGTAAGCGGCTTGCCCGCCGACGGCATTGTACTGGTGAACTCCACGCGGGATTTCGATGAAATCCGCCGCGACCTGAAGCTGGAATACGGCACGCTTGCCGTAGTGGACGGAATGGGCATTGCCGTGGAAGAGAAGACCAAGGTCAATACGTCCATGCTGGGCGCTTTGTACCGCATTTGCGACTTCCTTGACCCGGAGGATATGCGCAATACCATCCGCAACACCTTCGGCAAGAAATATCCGCATCTGGTAGAGCCGAACATCCGCACCTTCGACCGCGGATATAATGAAGTGAAGTTTAAGACCTATGAAGTGCCTGCGGATGCGGAAGGTAAAGCCTTCAAGCGCTCCGTTACCGTGTACGGCTACGAATCCCAGCCCCTGGGCGGCGTGATTCTGGCCCAAGCCAACACGATTCTCAAGGATATGAGCGGCTCCCGCCAGGGCTTTATCCCCGAATTCAATGCCGAGAAGTGCATCAGCTGCGCCCAGTGCGACGTGGTGTGCGGCGATATGTGCTTTGTCTGGGAGGAAGAGCCCAACAAACGCGGCATTATGCAAATGGTGCTGAAGGGAATCGATTATCAATATTGCAAAGGCTGTCTGAAATGTGTGGATGCTTGCCCGACGGGCGCTCTGCAGGATCTCCGCGAAGAAGTGGGCTATGCCGAGGCGCACCGCGTGCCGTCCAGATTTAATTTCGTACTGGGAGGAGCTTGAGTCATGGCTATTCTGGAGAATGAATTGAAGCATTCTGCCGCCGAGCAGATTACCACCTTTGAGTCCGGCAACGAAATGGCGGCAACCGCCGCTGCGCAAATCAACTATCACATTATGGGATATTTCCCGATTACCCCTTCCACGGAAGTTGCCCAATATCTGGATCAAATGAAAACCCGCGGCGAGCATGACATCCAGCTTATTGCAGGCGACGGCGAGCATGGCGCTGCCGGCATCTGCTACGGCGCGGCTGTAGCCGGTGCACGGGTTCTGAACGCCACCAGCTCCCAAGGCCTTCTGTACATGCTGGAGCAGCTTCCGAACCAAGCCGGCACCCGCTTCCCCATGGTGCTGAACCTGGTGTGCCGCGCCGTCAGCGGTCCTCTGGATATCCGCGGCGACCACTCCGACCTCTATTATACCCTGAACACCGGCTGGGTAGTGCTGACCGCCTCCACGCCGCAGGCTGTATACGACATGAACATCATGGCTCTCCGTCTGGCTGAGCATTCCGAAGTCCGCCTGCCGGTTATTGTGGCTTATGACGGCTTCTTCACCTCCCACCAAAAGAAGAAGGTCAGCCTCTTCAAGGACCGCAAGGTGGTTCAAGCTTATGTAGGCGAACGCCCCACCGGCTTCCCGGATATAAGCGACCCGCGCAATCCTGTCTCCGTCGGGGCGCACATGAACGGCGACGACCTGATCAACAACCACTATCAGCAATCCGAATCCCTGTACAAAGCCGGCGAAGTATTCGAGCAGCTGCAAGCTGAATATGCCGCCTTGTCCGGCCGTGAATACCCGACTCTTGATCTATACCGCATGGATGACGCCGAGGTAGCCTTGTTCCTGCTCAACTCCGCAGGCGAAGCCGCCAAGGACGTAGTGGATAAGCTCCGCGCCCAAGGCATCAAGGCCGGCGTAATCCGTCCCAATATTATCCGTCCGTTCCCGGCCGAGCAGCTCCGCAAGGCGCTGAAGAATGTGAAGGCCCTTCTGGTTGGCGAACGCGCCGACTCTTATGGAGCCCACGGCGGCAACATGACCCACGAGGTCCGTTCCGCCCTGCAGGTTGACCAAGACAACAAAACCATCATCCTGAGCCGGATCTACGGCCTGGGCGGCAAGGACTTCTACGCCGAGGATGCGGAAGAATTCTTCAAGCTGGCTATTGATGCGGCCAACAAGGGATATGCCGAGAAGCCTTTCGACTACTTCGGCCATAATCCGGGTGTGAAGGGCCATGCCGCCGAGCAAGTTGTCATCGAGCCGCTGCACGGCGAATCCTACAACACCGGCCTGATTACGGTAACGGTAGACGAAGCCACCGGCAAGGTGAAGGCCAAGGTTCCGCCGCTCCGCAGCTTGACCAAGAAGCCCAAGCGGTTTGCCCCCGGCCATGGCGCATGTCCCGGCTGCGGCGTACTGCCTGCTCTGGAGCTGTTCTTCAAGGGAATCGAAGGCGATATTGTCGCCCTGTTCCAAACCGGCTGCGCATACGTCGTCACCACATCTTATCCGTATACTTCGCATAAGCAATCCTTTGTCCACAACCTGTTCCAGAACGGCGGGGCAACAGTAGCCGGTATGGTGGAGGGTTTCCTGGAGCTGAAGCGCCGCGGGGAAGTGAATGTCTCCGACAACATCACCTTTGTAATGGTCACCGGCGACGGCGGCATGGACATCGGCATGGGCGCCGCTATCGGCGCAGCGCTGCGGAATCATAAGATGATCATGCTGGAGTATGACAACGAAGGCTACATGAACACCGGCTCCCAATTGTCCTATTCCACGCCGCTGGGCCATATGACCTCCACCTCGGGCGTAGGCAAGGCTCAAAAGGGCAAGGGCTACCATCACAAGGATACTCCGCAGATTATGGCTGCATGTAATATTCCTTATGTGTTCACCGGCTCCGAGGCCTATCCGATGGACCTGATCCAAAAGGCTGCCAAGGCTCACTGGTATGCTCAAAACGTCGGCTGTGCCTACGGCAAGATTCTCATCACTTGCCCGCTGAACTGGAAAACCGAAGACCGTCTTGGCCAAAAAATTGTCAAGACTGCCGTGGATTCCTGCTTCTTCCCGCTGTATGAGATCGAAAACGGCGTAACCAATATTACGTATGATCCCGAAGCCAAGGGAACCAAGGTGCCAGTGCTTGACTGGCTGAAGTCCATGGGCAAATCCAAGCACCTGGCCAAGGAAGAGGAATTGCTGGCTGAATTCGAGGCCGAAGTGGAACGCAGATGGCAGCGCCTGAAGGCTAGACACGAAAATCCGCTCCTGTAACAACTTCCCCCAAAAGTGAAGAGAAGCTCCGAAGGAAATTCCGATTACTTTTGGGGGAGCCCCCTTAAAATAATGGATTGAGCGAAATAGATGTTGGGCTTAGCACGAATCTATCTATACGCTTACAATAACAAAGATAGCTTTAACTTACTTTCATGATAACGATTAGGAGGATCGACTATGGGAGAAAAATGCTGTTGCGGCGGTGCTGCGGTTGCCGACGAGCGGTTAGAGAAAATCAAGCAGACCATTGAAACCTTCAAGCCCATGAAGGGCGCTTTGATCCCGGTGCTGCATGAGGTGCAGGATTCCTACGGCTATCTGCCGGAGCATGTTCTGGAGATTGTCTCCGACGAATTGAATATTCCGCTCTCCGAAATCTACGGTGTGGCTTCCTTCTACCACTTCTTCTCGCTGGAGCCCAAGGGCGAGCACATCATCCGCATCTGCATGGGGACCGCCTGCTACATCAAAGGCGCCCAAGCGATTGTGGACACCTTCGCCAAGGAGCTTAAGGTGGAGGTTAACAAAACTACGGAAGACGGCAAGTTCACCCTGGAGGCCACCCGCTGTCTGGGCGCTTGCGGCCTTGCCCCTGTTCTGACCATTGGGGAGAAGGTGTACGGCAAGGTTTCCGCTGTTGACGTGCCGAAAATTCTCAAGGAGTACAAATAAGGAGGGAATCGTATGAAATCCATTCAAGAACTGGAGCTTATCCGTGACAATACGATCGCCCGCGTCGGCCAGCGTCAGGAAAACGGCGGTTCCAGCGTTACCCGCAAGAGCGTCATGATTTGCGGCGGCACAGGCTGTACCTCTTCTGATTCCATGCCGATTCTGCATGCGATTGAGCAGGAGCTGAAAAATCACGGCATCGAAAATGAAATCGAAATTGTCCGTACCGGCTGCTTCGGTCTTTGCGAGTTGGGCCCGGTCGTGATCGTATATCCCGAGGGCGCTTTTTATGCCCGGGTTGAAATCAAGGATGTTCCGGAGCTGGTAGAGGAGCATCTGCTGAAGGGCAACGTGCTGAAGCGTCTGGTATACAAGGAAGCATTGGAGAAGGACGGCAGCATCAAACCCTTGAACGATGTAAATTTCTTCAAAAAGCAAATGCGGATTGCGCTGCGCAACTGCGGTGTAATTGACCCGGAGAAGATTGAGGAATACATTGCCCGCGACGGTTATAAAGCGCTTCACAAGGTGCTGTCCACCATGACTCCGGAAGAAGTTATCGCCACTATGAAGCAATCCGGTCTTCGCGGACGCGGGGGCGGCGGCTTCTCCACCGGTATGAAGTGGGAATTTGCCGCCAAGCAGGTCAATGAGCAGAAATACATGATCTGCAACGCCGACGAAGGCGACCCTGGCGCATTTATGGACCGCTCCATTCTGGAGGGAGACCCCCACAGCGTGCTGGAAGCGATGGCCATCGGCGGTTATGCCATCGGGGCCAACCAAGGCTTCATCTATGTCCGCGCCGAGTACCCTATTGCGGTCCAACGCTTGTTCGTTGCCATTCATGAAGCCCGCAAGCATGGTCTTCTGGGCAAGGATTTGTTCGGAACCGGCTTTGATTTTGATATTGAAGTCCGCCTTGGCGCAGGCGCATTCGTGTGCGGCGAAGAAACCGCACTGATGAACTCCATCGAAGGCAAGCGCGGCATGCCCAATCCGAAGCCTCCGTTCCCGGCAGTTGAGGGACTGTGGAAGAAGCCGTCCGTTATCAACAACGTGGAAACCTACGCCAACATCCCGATGATTATTCTGAAGGGCGCCGAATGGTATTCCAGCATCGGCACCGAGAAGTCCAAGGGCACCAAGGTATTCGCTTTGGGCGGCAAAATTGTCAACACCGGCCTTGTGGAAGTTCCCATGGGCATCACCCTGCGGGAGGTTATCTTCGAAATCGGCGGTGGCATCCCCAACGGCAAGAAGTTCAAGGCTGTCCAAACCGGCGGACCTTCCGGCGGCTGTCTGACGGAAGAGCATCTGGATTGCACCATCGACTTCGATACCTTGAACAGCCTAGGCTCCATGATGGGCTCCGGCGGCATGATCATCATGGACGAAGACAACTGTATGGTGGACGTAGCCCGCTTCTATCTGGATTTCACCCGGGACGAATCCTGCGGCAAGTGTACGCCCTGCCGTGTGGGCACCAAACGTCTGTTGGAAATCCTGGAGAAGATCACTCAGGGCAAGGGGACAGAGGATGATCTGGTCATTCTCGAGGATCTCTCCGAGAATATCAAGAATGCTTCCTTGTGCGCCTTGGGCGGCACTGCTCCCAACCCGGTTATTTCCACATTGAAATATTTCCGCAATGAATATCTGGCTCACGTAGTGGATCACAAATGTCCTTCCGGCGTCTGCAAGGATCTTCTGACTTACTCCATCGATCCCAACCTGTGCAAGGGCTGCAGCCTCTGCGCCAGAAAGTGCCCGGTGAGCGCTATTTCCGGCAAGGTGAAGGAGCCGTATCTGCTGGATGCTTCCGTATGTATCAAGTGCGGACTCTGCTTCGATTCCTGTAAGTTCAAAGCCATCCTGAGAGGATAAGGAAGGGAAGAGGTGACTATGGTGGAAAAAGTAAAACTGACAATAGACGGCATCGAGATGGAAGTGGACAAAGGCACAACCGTGCTGGAAGCGGCGCGTGGCGTAGGAATCGAAATTCCGACCCTTTGTCACCTGAAGGGCGTCTGCGAATCCTCCAGCTGCCGCGTTTGCGTGGTGGAGGTTGGTCCACGGCTCATCGCGTCCTGTACGCTGAAGGCCGAACCCAACATGAAGATTCAAACCAATACCAAGAAGGTGCGGGATGCCCGCAGAACCGTTGTGGAGCTTTTGCTCTCCGACCATAACCGGGAATGCACCACCTGCAACCGCAGCGAAAACTGCGAGCTGCAATCCGTATCCAAGGACCTGAACGTCCGTACCATCCGCTTTGAAGGAGCAAAATCCAAAACCGGCATTGACCATTCCTCTGCGTCCATTGTCCGGGATTCCGAGAAGTGCATCCTTTGCGGACGCTGTATCGGCGCCTGCAGCAATATCCAAACCGTACATGCCATCGGCTTTACCCACCGCGGCTTTGAGACCAAGGTGACCACCGCTTATGATCGTCCCATTGGGGAAACCAGCTGCGTCAACTGCGGGCAATGCATCGCCGCTTGCCCTGTAGGGGCGTTGACTGAGCGCGACAATACCCGCGATGTCTGGAAAGCTCTCTCCGACCCGACCAAGTATGTGGTGGTTCAGGCTGCTCCTGCTATCCGCGTGGCGCTGGGTGAGGAATTCGGCTATCCCATGGGCACCCGGGTTACCGGCAAAATGGTGGCCGCTCTCCGCAAGCTGGGCTTCGACAAGGTATTCGATACCAACTTTGCCGCCGACCTGACCATCATGGAGGAAGGCACCGAGCTGATCTCCCGGTTAACCTCCGGCGAGAAGCTGCCTTTGATGACCTCCTGCTGTCCGGGCTGGGTGAAATTTATGGAGCATAACTTCCCGGATATGCTGGATAACCTGTCCACCTGCAAATCCCCCCACCAGATGGAAGGGGCGATGATCAAGTCCTACTTTGCCCAAAAGGAAGGCATCGATCCCAAGTCCATGGTGACCGTATCCATCATGCCCTGCACCGCCAAGAAATTCGAGGGCGAGCGTGAGGAGATGTCCAATGAGGGCTTGCAGGATGTGGATTATGTCCTGACTACCCGGGAGCTGGCCCAAATGATCAAGGAAGCCGGCATCGACTTCCGCAATCTGGCCGGAGACAACTTCGATAACCCGCTGGGCCTTGGTTCCGGCGCAGGCGCTATCTTCGGCGCAACCGGCGGCGTAGCCGAAGCGGCTCTGCGTACCGTTTATGAGGTTCTGGCCGGCAAGGATCTGGACGCCATCGAATATTCCGCAGTCCGCGGTCTGGACGGCATCAAGGAGAACGAGCTGGAGCTGCCTAACGGCAAGAAGATCAAAACCGCCGTTATCCACGGCTTGGGCAATGCCCGCCAGGTGATGGAGCTGATCCAATCCGGCGAGAAGCATTATGATTTTATCGAAGTGATGGCTTGCCCCGGCGGCTGTGTCACCGGCGGCGGACAGCCCATTGTGAACGCCAAGACGCAGACTGCCGTCAATGTGAAGCAGGAGCGCGCCAAGGCCATCTACGAAGAGGATCAATCCCTGCAATTCCGCAAATCCCATAAGAATCCGTATATCCAAATGCTGTACTCCGAATTTTTGGGCAAGCCGAACGGACATCTGGCCCATGAGCTGCTGCACACCCACTATGTGAAGCGGGCGAAGCATTAATACCCAAGTTTGATCATCGGCCGGTCCTGGAGCATTCCGGGGCCGGCGGATAAGTTCATACCTAATTGCAAGGATGAGTCTAAGCATGAGGGGGAGGTTCTTGCATGAGCAAGAGAATCGGTGTCATAAATATCATTGTTCAGGAATTTGATGGGGTTGCCAAGGTCAATGCCATTCTGCATGACAGTATGGACGTTATCATCGGCAGACTGGGCCTTCCCTATAAAGAACGCGGTATTTCCGCCGTCATCACCCTTGTTGTGGATGCGACATCAGACGAGATCAGTTCATTAACCGGCAAGCTGGGCAAAATTGAAGGCATCAATGTCAAGTCGGTTATGAATAAGCTATAGCAGGTTGTCCACCGTCACATTGTTCCCACAAGGCGTTTGTTGAAAAAGGCGGAGTGTGTTTCTTTATAGACGGGAGGGTTTTAAATGGGAGAGGCAAAAACGGAAGAGCTGCGTGTTTTTCACGCCGATGAAGTAATCCGTGACCACGAGATTGCGGATGCCATCGAAAAGGGTTCGGCGCTTGCCGCCGACAGCGCTTATATCAACCGGCTATTGGAAAAGGCCAGCAGCTGTACCGGCTTGAGCCATCAAGAGGCGGCCGTGCTGCTGCATGTGCAGGATGAAGAGATCTGGAGCCGTATTTTTGCGGCGGCCAAGGAAATCAAAGAGAAGATTTACGGCAAGCGCATCGTTATTTTTGCGCCCCTGTATGTGAGCAATTACTGTGTCAACAACTGCGATTATTGTGGCTACAAGCATTCCAATACCGACTTCAAACGGCGCAAGCTGACCATGGAGGAGCTGGAGAAGGAAGTGGAGGTGCTCCAATCTCTGGGCCATAAGCGGATTGCCCTGGAGGTAGGGGAGGACCCGAAGAATTGCTCCATGGAGTATATCCTGGAATGTATCCGCAAAATCTATTCCGTGAAGGTCAACAATGGAAGCATCCGCAGAATCAACGTGAATATTGCCGCTACTACAGTGGAGGACTACCGGAAGCTGCGGGACGCCGAAATCGGCACCTATATCTTATTTCAAGAGTCCTACCATAAACCAACCTATGAAAAACATCATCCCCAAGGACCCAAGCATGACTACAACTGGCATACCACCGCTATGCACCGGGCGATGCAGGGCGGCATTGACGATGTAGGCGTCGGCGTTCTGTATGGGTTGTACGACTATAAATATGAAACCATCGCTATGCTGATGCATGCCGAGCATTTGGAGGCATCCTTCGGCGTTGGGCCGCATACTGTATCAGTGCCACGGATGCGCGCTGCGGAAGGGGTCAATCTGGATACGTATCCCCATCTGGTGTCCGATGAAGAGTTTAAGCAGATCGTCGCTGTCCTCCGGCTTGCCGTCCCTTATGCCGGCATGATTCTCTCCACCAGAGAGGAGTCGGCCTTCCGGGATGAGGTGCTGGCCTTGGGCGTTTCCCAAATCAGCGCCGGCTCCTGTACGGGAGTTGGCGGCTATGTGGAGGAGTACAGGCTGCATAACCAGGACGAGAAGCCCCAGTTTGAAATCGGCGACCACCGTTCGCCTATGGAGATTGTGAAGAGCCTGTGCCAAGGCGGTTATCTGCCCAGCTATTGCACCGCCTGCTACAGAGAGGGGCGTACTGGGGACCGGTTCATGCGTTTGGCCAAAACCGGGCAGATCCAGAATGTCTGCGAGCCCAATGCCTTATTGACCTTTAAGGAGTTTCTGATCGATTACGGCGATGAGGAAGCCAAGGAGCTGGGCAACCGGGTCATTGAAGAAAGCCTGAAGGGCATCCCCAAGGAAGCGGCCCGGAAGGCGGCTTTATCCCGTATGGAGCGCATTGAGGCGGGAGAGCGGGATTTGAGATTTTAGCTTATTAACGGAAGTGGAACACGGGGCGGTTGGCAATCTGAGCAATTGCCCCGTTTACAATTCACGGCGGATTTTGCACTCCTGAATGTGAAAACATTCACGAATCCTGTCGGTGAGCTGTTGATTTTATCCCAGATAAGGAGTGAGAGTTATGAGTATGACGCCCTCAGGCAATCGGCTGCATGTTGCCTTGTTTGGCCGGAAGAACATCGGCAAGTCCACATTATTGAATGCGCTTGCAGGAGTGAATGCTTCTGCAGTTGCCGATTCTCCGGGCACCACCCGGGAACCCTTGTTTTATCCGATGGAGCTTGATTCTGTAGGTCCCGTTGTACTCATCGATACTGCCGGATTTGAAGATCATGAGCATTCTGAGCTGGGGGAGCTCCGCGGTCAGAGGCTGTTGGAGGTTATGGATCAGACCGACCTGGCGCTGTTGATGTTTATGGATACCAATGAAGACTATTCATTGGAGAAACGCTGGTACAAGGAATTGACCAGCCGTCATATCCCTGTTTTGGGAATCATCAACCGGATTGATGACCGGTATGTGGATGCCGAACCCATTCGGGTTCAATTCGACGAAATACCGCTGGTCAAAATCAGCGCCTCCAACCGGGTCAATATTAACCGGGTCAGACAATCCATCCGGCGGACGGCTCCCCTTGAGTTCGAGCGCGCCACCATTGTCGGCGATCTGATTAAGCCGCGGGATTTGGTTCTTTTGGTGACTCCCGAGGAGCTTAAAGCGCCGCGGTTCCGCCTGCCCAACATTCACGGCCAGATAGTCCGGGACATCCTCGACCAAGGGGCTTCCTCTCTGTGTGTTACGGAAAAAGAGCTTGTTCACACCCTGGGTTATCTGAACCGGGCGCCGGATCTGATCATTACCGATCCCGAGCTTCTGGAGGCCGTCTGCGCGGCTGTTCCGGCATCCAGTATGGTGACAACCTTTTCACTTTTGCTGGCCAGGCACAAGGGCAATCTGGAGCTGCTGATCAAAGGGGCCAAAGCGGTGGACGCCTTAAAGCCCGGGGACCGTGTTCTCATTGCCGAGGCATGCAAAGCCCACGAATCCCAGGGGGAATCTGTTCGGGGCCTGCTGCCGGAGCAGCTTCAGCGGAAAGCGGGAGGGGATTTGTTGATCGACGTTGTTTCCGGCCTGGATTTTCCCGTGGACTTGACGCCCTACAAGATGATTCTGCACTGCAATGCATGCTCCTTCAGCCGCAAGCAGCTTATGGCGCGGATGGCCAAATCGGAAGCCCAACATGTGCCTTTCACCAATTACGGGCTTGTCAGCGCTTATTTGAAGGGATTGCTGGAACGGACTTGTCCGGAGGTTGTATATTGATTGTCTTTGTCTTATAATGCTTGCCTGGTGAAGAAGGACGATTGGCCGCGAGGTGGCTATCCGCCCTTCTTTTTCATTGCATTGGCCGCTGTGCCGAAAGAAGGAGGTTGCCTAGTCCACCAGGTTTTTCTATACTGGTTAAGTAGCCTTGCGTTGTGCCGTCTTTTCTTGCAGTTGATGCGGCATTGTGTTTATGGAATTAATGATTTATGTGATTAATTAAATGACATTATGTTTAGTTGGAGGAACACGTTCATGGTACGCCAAAATCGGAGAGCCGCTTTTCTTGCAATTGCCGGTTGGGTCATTATTGCCGCAGGTTTGTTCCATAGTCTCTATTATATTTGGGGATTCACTCGCGGCTGGGAGCGGGATGCCTGGAATTTGCTTCAGGTATTGGCCGGACTGGTTATGGCCGGGATCGGATACTGGATTTTCCGCTGGCGATACCGGAAGTGGACCGGCAAGGCATTGATTTTGCTGCGCCTTTCACAGACAGCGGTGGTTGCGGGCGGGTTGGCCTGCGCCGTTCTGCTGGCCGCCATTTGGATCACCGGACGGACCCAGGAGCCGGTGAAGTCGGATTATTTGCTTATTCTCGGGGCAAGGGTCAAGGGAGAGACGGTTACCCTGTCTTTAAAAAGCCGCCTTGACCGTGGAGTCGAGTATATGAACCGCTACCCGGAGGCCAAGGCAGTATTATCCGGAGGCCAAGGCCCAGGAGAGGAAATGACAGAGGCGGAAACCATGAGAAGGTATATGGTTGGCCGCGGGATTGCGGAGAATCGGCTTATTCTGGAGCAATATTCTACGGATACCTATGAGAATATGTGGTTCAGCAAAGAAGTTCTGAATGAACAGGGTGTGGACCTGAATGCAGTTTCCGTAACTGTGATTACCAATGATTTTCATATGCTCCGGGCCAAAATGCTGGCCAAACGGGCCGGCTTCAAAGTAACCGGATACTCCTCGCGGACTCCGGAATTTACAGTGCCCAAGGCCTATACCCGGGAGCTTGCCGCTTTTGTCAAAAGCTATATTTTTGACGGCCGCGCCCGGGAAGCGCTTGGGGGGACTGGGGGGACGAAGCTGATGGGCTGGTTGCTTGGGCTGGCCGGGAGCATTCTGGTTGCGGCTGCGGCTTACTGGAAGAAATCCTTGTCTCTCTCCGGGGCAATTGCGGCCGTTGGCATCGGTACGGTTCTCTATGCGTTGGGAAGCTTGCCATGGTTCGGACTGATGATCGGGTTCTTCGTTTCCTCTTCGGCATTGACTAAGTGGAAGAGGCACAAGAAGGAGCAAGCGGAACACAAATATGAAAAATCAGGCCGGCGCGACGGTGGACAGGTTGCCGCAAACGGAGGTTTGGGGGCGCTATTGTGTCTGTTGGCTGCATGGCAGCCGGATATGTGGATCTGGCCGGCAGCGTTTATTGGCGTCATGGCGGCTGTCACGGCGGATACCTGGGCTACCGAAATAGGCGGCTTGAGCAAGCAGCTTCCCCGTTCGATTCTGACTGGCAGAAAGGTCAGCACAGGCACCTCCGGCGCCGTCAGCGGATTAGGCTGGGCAGCATCTTTGGCCGGCGGGCTGTTTATCGGCGCTCTAGGCATGGTTCTGGCTGTATTTGTTTCCGCGCCAGGGCCGTGGGGGGCTGGGGAAGGAGCATATGGCTGGGCTGTCATTCCGGCAGCGATGATTGCAGGCTGGATTGCCTCCAATGCGGATTCATTGCTTGGGGCCAGCCTTCAAGCACTGTACCGTTGTCCGGCGTGCGGGCTTGAGGTGGAAGGGCGCCGCCATTGCTCCCGCAATACTGTTCTGATCCGCGGGTGGAGGTGGATGAACAACGATGCGGTGAATCTGATCAGTTCGGCTGTTGGCGGGGGCGTCATGATTTTGCTTGTTTATGTAATCGATACAATTGGGAAATGAAGAAAGGGAAATGTTCATTTCCCGGGCGAGCGCATAACTCGATGAATAACGACTGCGGCTGCGAACGCTGGCGAAATGGGACTTGGAACGAAACGGTTATGTCACAAATTAGGCACTTAATTACTCTTGTTTTCTTTGGCAAAACATGATAAATTAGATTTCGCCGCCAAAACAAGCGGCAACATCGACAAAAAGCTGCATGAATTTGAAAAATAATACTTGCAATGACAGAGCCGATGTGATAAAGTTTTAAAGCACTGGATGAGAGCTCCTTGAAAACTGAACAACGAGCAGCAAAACAATGAAGCCAAACGTTTCGGCCCCATAAAGTGA
>NZ_QMFA01000020.1 GCF_003285005.1 Paenibacillus sp. YN15
CATTGATATAATTCCAGTTGTCGTTGCCGTTGATTTGGCTGAATTCCGAAAACCGCTCAATATCCACCCCCCAGGAGAGACTGCCCCGGGGGTCGCCCATAATCTTGGCATGGACCGCCAGCTCGGGAGCCAGCTCGTGAATAATCCCGGCCATCCATTCATGCCAGCGTGAAAAGTAGTCATTGTTGAACATCACATAATCGTACGACCAGGGGCTGGCCGTTACATTGGCAGGCATGGGCACCTCCGTAAAAGCGGCGTACCCGCTTTGATAAACCCGGTTCAGCTCCCCGATATCCCCGCCGTACAGCTCCTCCAGATAGCTGTGCCAGAAGGGCAGCGCGTAGGCATCCTTGTTGGACTGGTAGACAGATTCATTGGTCAAGGTGATGCTATGCAGCGACGGATAATCTTTGACAGCGGGAATCAACGCCCTCAAATAATCCTCCATAATGGCCTGCGCCATGGGTTGAAACAGAGAAAATTTAATAAATCCGTTGTTGGCTACATTCAGCTCCGGCCATTTGGTCAGAGCCCATGCCGGAAAATAATGGGGGGAAATCAGCAGATTAACCGCCACATCATGGGTTGCCGCCCGTGTTAAGGCCTGTTCAATATCCGACTGGATTTTTCCGGTGGACACAACATATTCCTTATTCTCGTCATAACCGCCCAAATCCTCAAAGCCGGAGTTGGCCACCAGATTCACGTCGCTTCCCAATTTTCCCACCCACAGATCATCCACCCAGATGACCCCTGTATTTTCCGACAGCACCATTAGCTTGTAGCTCGTTTCCTGAGGCCCCGTCGTATATTCATAGACCACTTCCTGCCAGTCGTAAGTGCCGCTGGGGAAGGATTTGCGCTGCTTCATGGAAGCGCCGCCGGGGAACCAGGTATTCCGTGCATTATTACCCTTCACCCACACCTTGAACTGATAGGTGGTGTTGGGTTCTACCGCAATGGTTTGGGCCACATTGATGTAGACGTTAGACTGGTATGGCGAGGAATTGGAAATCTGCAGGGAACGGAGGCCGGAATGGCTAACCCCCTCCACTACCTCCGCAGCAGCGTTGACATTGCCTGCGCGGCTCACCGAATATTGATTGATAAAATCCTTCTTGTCGAGAATCACATCACGGGGGCCGATTTCAATCTGAATGGCATTGGCTCCCAAATCCTGAAACTTGGGAATATCCTCTCTCACCTTGGTAAAAGCGCCATAACCCGTGAAGAAAATGGGACGTTCCTCCACTGCGCCCGTGCTTCTGACCTTCGTATCCCCCACAAAGGAATACCCGTCTATGGCCGGACGGCCGGTGACATACCGGGGGACGGCCAAGGGTGTTCCGCTTCCGTTCAGATAACCTTGCAGCTTCCCGGCAGCTTCCTCATAGAGCTCTTGCAGCTCCACCGCTACATAATAGGCCCGGCTCAGCCGGCCCTGAACAATATCCTCCTTGCCATAGCCGATAAAATCCTTGATCACCGCATAATTGATCCGCTCGTAATCCGTGGCAAGCCCCTGGGCCTCACACTGCTGCAAAAGCCCCTCCAATTGGGGAAGCTTGGCGGCGACCGCATTCAACCGGGCCTCCACCTCCGCCGGCGTCATCACCGCCGTTGCCACCAGCTCCTGCTGCCGTTCACCCCCGCCGGAGGCCGTCAGGGCAAAGTCCAAGGGATGGTCTCCCGCTTCCGCCGGGGCAAAGGGCAGCCTCACCTCGGCTACCGTCCGTCCGGGCACCGTCAGGCTCCGGTCCGCGCCCAGGGCTTCGGACTTCAACTGCAGGGTTACGGGAGCGCTTTCCCAATTGACCGCGTAAACGGCATATTCCACCGTAGCGGAAACCGGAACCTCCTTGGGCCCCTCCACCCAAAAGCTCCAATCCGTTTCTGCCGGAATCAGGTGAACCTGGGCATGGGAGGCCGGGCTTTTGGCCTTGCCGATCCCGGGGGTCCATTCCATCCATCCCCGGCGTCCCGCGCCGTCGTTGTCATTGAACAGCATGGTAAAGGGAAGCACATTCGTCTCCGGCTTCCCCGTATAAATGGTGCTCCAGGGCATCTTCACCTCATACACAATTTCATTGCCGCCCTGCACCGCAGCTACCGTAATTTGCGCCGCTCCCTCTATCGCCTTGCCCTCGCTGAACTGCCAAACATGGGCCTGGCCGTCCATATAGTTGATGCCGTATTCCGGGCCATAGGTGCCGTCGGGGCTGAAGGCAAACTGAATGCTGTCCCCCCGCCACATGGTGCTGTCGGAGACGGGAGTATGTACATTATCCGTCACCCGGGCTGCCCAGTAAAAATATTGCTCATCATAGGCCATATAGACGCTTGCCGACACGTCCTCCGGCCCGCTCCAGCCGGTCATGGCCAGTTGGGCCTCATTTTGCGGCAGCCGCAGCTCCGCATACGGCCCCCATTCGTCCAAGCTGCCGTCAATGGCGATGCTCCCTGTTCCTCCTGCTCCCGCTTCCAGAGCCAGGGCATGATTATGGCTGCCAAAGGAGGAACGGAAATCCTCCCACATGATGTAGACTGGAGGCTCCGGCGGCATGGAAGTCTCCAGTCGAGATTGTGACAGCGCTTGCAATTCTTGCCCCAGCACAGCAGCGGGAAATCCCGCTGCTGCCAGAGCGAACACGAGCAACCACATCGCCGCCGGGAAACACCGCCGCTTCCGCTGCTTCCATATGCCGAGGAATCTGCGATGCTCCCGCCTGTTTGTTTGATTGTTCATCCGTTTGCTCCCTTCTTTAATCATCTGCCGACTCAGCCCTTCACGGAGCCCAGCAGAACTCCTTTAACAAAATATTTTTGGAGGAATGGATACACGCATAGAATGGGCAGTACAGTAATGATAATTCCCGCCGCCTTCAGCCCCTCCGGCTGGATATATTGAGAGGCGTCCCCGCCGCTGAGCAGTGCGTCCAGAGGAGTCTGAAGCATCTGATACAGCTTTACGGTCACCGGCAGCAGCTTGGATTTGCTGATGAAGTAAAGGGCGTTGGCATAGGTGTTCCACAGCGCCACCGCATAGAACAGCGAGATGGCTGCCAGAATGGGCTTGGACAAGGGCAGAGTCAACCGGAAAAACACCACCAGGTCTGTTGCCCCGTCCATCATGGCCGATTCCTCCAGCTCCTTGGGCAGTCCCTCAAAGAAGGACTTCATCACAAACAAATTATAGGCGCTGACCAAACCGGGCAGCCAGATGGCCCAAAAGGTGTTTATCAGATGCAGGTTCTTGATGAGCAGGAACAGCGGAATCAGTCCGGTGCCGAACATCATGCTGAACAGCACAGCGAAGGTGAACACCGCCCTGCCCTTCAAACGCGGCTTCGACAGGGAAAAGGCAGCCAGAGTGGTAGCGACCATCTGCAGCAGCGTGCCAATGAGCGTAATCTCCACCGTATTGCGCAGGGCATAGAGCAACTGGCCGTCCTGAAAAAGCTTCCGGTAAGCCATCACGTTGAATTCCACCGGCCACATCACCACTTCACCCGAAACAATAGCCCTGCTGCTGCTAAAGGACATAGCCAGTATGTTCAGAATGGGGAACACAGTTGTAAAGGCGCAAAGCGCCAGTGCCAGATACAGGGGAAGACTTGCCGTCCTGCGCTTTACCATAGTCCGCCCTCCCCCAGCTTTTTCACCGTTTTGTTAACCGCAAGCACCAGGATCAGGCTGATGGCCCCTTGGAAGAGGCCCACCGCCGTAGCCAGGCTGTACTGGGCATTCTGCAAGCCTACCCGGTAGACATAGGTGCTGATGACATCCGACACGCTGAACACTGCCGGATTCTGCAAATTCAATACCTGCTCGAAGCCTACGTCCATCATCTTGCCCATTTGCAGCACCAGCAGAATGGCAATGGTGCCGCGGATGCCCGGCAGCGTGATATGCCAGATTTGCCGCAGCTTGGAGGCGCCGTCAATCTTGGCCGCTTCATACAGCCCCGGGTCGATGGAGGTAATGGCTGCCATATAGATGATGGTCCCCCAGCCTGCGCTCTGCCACACCGTAGAGGCGCTGAACACCGCCGGCCACCAGCGGGTGCTGGTCATGAAGAAGATCGGCTCCTGACCGAAGAATTGCAGCAGGGCGTTGACCACTCCTGTGGAGGGAGACAAGAGGGAGGTGATGATTCCTCCCAGCACCACCCAAGAGATGAAGAAGGGCAGATACAGCATATTCTGCACAACCCGCTTGAACCAATTGACCCGCACCTCATTCAGGAGGATGGACAGCACTATCGGCGCGGGGAACGCCACGATAAGATTATACAGGTTGAGCAATAGCGTATTGCGCAGAATCATCCAGAAATCCTGGCTGTGGAACAAGATCCGGAAGTGCTTCAGCCCCGCCCACGGACTGCCCCAGATTCCCTGAAGCAGCCGAAAATCCTTAAAGGCAATAATCTCCCCGAACAGGGTCACATACTTAAACAAAAGGAAGAAAGACATGGCCGGAAGCAGGAACAGGTACAGATAACGATCTCGCTTCAAGTAGTACAGCAGGCCTCTCCCGGGCCTCCGCTCCGGCATAACCGCAAGGGGAACGGCGTCCCCCGAGGAATGCTTGTGTAATGTGTTCATGTCCTACCTCATTTCAGCTTATCTTTGTTGGCGTCATACCAGGCCTGCACCTTGGCGGTTACACTGTCGCCGCCCAGGTTGTCCCAGGCTTGCTTGATCTCCGCCACAGCCTTGTCCGGGGTCTCATCCGTCATGGCCATGCGGGTGTTAATCTCCTTCCACTTGGCTTCAAACTGGGTGGCAATGGCGGAATATTCCGATACCGGCGGCACATACGGGAAATCCTTGCGGAACGGAGTGGTTTCCGTATTTTTGATGATGGTATTTTTCAGCTCGGCCATGGCCAGATCCGTCGGGTCCTTGCCCGCCCGGGTAATCAGATATTCCGGAGTCTGCTGCTCCTGAAGCACCAGCCGGTATTCATTGCCGTAGGCCACCTCTGTCTTCCACTTGTCGTAATCGCTGGTGACGGGAATGCCGTTTACCAACTGGTAATGAACCCCCTCGGTTCCGTAGGTGAGAGGTTTCCAGCCCGTATCCAGCATCCAGTCGATGAATTCCATGGCGGCCTTGGGGTTCTTCATATTCGTGTTGAAGGCGGTGAGGAGGAAATTGGGCACCTCCATCTCATAGCCGTTCGTTCCGTACTTGGTGGACAGGGGCGGAACCACGGCCAGCTTGGCCCCGGGATTATTTTTTTGCAGATCGCCCAATGTGTTGTCCATGCCGATGTTGCTAAAGTAGATCCCCGCTCTGCCGGTGGTCCAAAGCTGCTTCTGGCGGGAGAATTCCTTATCGGTGGCATATTCCTTGTCCACTAAGGATTCCTTGTAGACCAGTTGGCGGAAGGCCAGAGCATCCTTGTATCGGGGGGTAAAAAAGCTCTGAATCACCTTGCCGTCTTCCACGAACCATGCCCCGCTGCGGGCCTGGAACCAATCGTCGGTAATAGCCATATAGGCGGTGGACATGGCCATGGGGATGGTATCCTTGGCATTGTTGCCGTCCGGGTCCCTGTCGCGGAAGGCCTTGGCTACCTCGATCAGCTCATCCACCGACTTGGGCATCGCCAACCCCAGCTTATCCAGCCAATCCTGCCGGATATAGATGGCGGTGTTGGCGCGGGTGGGGCGCATGCTGGCAATGGTGTACATTTTTCCGTCCTCCAGGGTCAGGTACGGCTTCAGCTCCGGATGCTCCTGGAGATATTTTTTGTAGCTGGTGCTGTACTTGTCGATGTACTCATCCAGAGGCTGGATCGCCCCCTCCTTGGCCCAGCGGACTATGAAGTCCCGGTTGTAGGTGGACAGCATATCCGGGGCCTGCTCCGAGGCGAGAAGCACATTGAACTTGTCCGCCTCCTGATTGCGCGGGATGGGTACCCAGTTCACCTTGACACCCGACTGTTCATTGATCAGTTTGGTCCAGCGGTTCTCCTCATAGGTGCCTTCACTGGTGGCCACCTGCCCCCGGTCATAGATGGAAGCGGATACCACCTTGGGCAAGGCATCATATTTGTCGCCTCCGGCAACGGATGCCGACGGCTCTGCCCCTCCGGAATCGCCGCCGCTGCAGGCGGACAGTACAGCCGAGCCGCCTGCCAGGATAACCAGAAGCGCCGGAAGCAGTTTCTTCGTCTTCGTTCTGTTTGTCATGAATTGACCTCCTCTTGTGATAGTAGCGATGCAAACCGAGCGTACCAGAAAGCGCCGGAGGCAGGCCAGTGGCAGAATCACCGATCAGGTGGCAACAGCCCCACACCAGGCTTTTTTGTAGGAAACGGCAATGGATTATGGAAAATGACACGCGCTAAAATTGCCGCATCCAGGCTATAATGAATGGAGATTGCAGAGGGAGTGAACGGGTTTGCGCAGAAGGATATCCTTGAAAGTCCAGCTTATCTATATCGGCCTCTTCATTCTCATTATAGGCTTCATCGCGGCTATTAATTATACAAGCTCCATTCGCCAGTTGGAGAGCCAGGTTATTGAATCCAACCAGAATGTGCTGGCGCAAATCAGCAAGCGGATGGACAGCATGCTCCAGGAAGTGAACCTTACGGTTATCAATTATTTGCGGATGCCGGGAGTGCAAGCCTTTTTTGAAACGCCCTCCTCCGGCTCTTCCTCCTATCTTCTGAGTGTCTCCGCTCTCCAGGACCAGTTGGGCAGTGTTATGGGAGCCAATTTCAATATGAAATCGGCGATGCTCTATTCCCGCGTCAAGGACGAAGTGATGACCGCATCCGATGTATACAGTCTGAAGGAACGGAAGGAGCTGGAGTGGGTCAGGTCATTTCTGGACAGCAAGTCCCCCAAGTGGACGGCTCTGGGTCCGGAAGCAGACCTGTCGGGAGGGAATGCCGCATATGATGCAGCCTCACCGGATAGGCCCGGCGAGTGCCAAATTCTTCTGGTCCATTATTATCCCCTGAATGCAGGTCCGGCGGACAGCAAGGGAATGGCGATTATCCGGATTAATGAAAAAAGCATTTCCGCCCTGTTTGAGGATCTTCAGTTCAGCGGCAGTGACAATGTATTTCTCATGGACGGCAGCGGCCGCATTCTCTCCCACAAGAACCCCGGCTTGATCTGGCAAAGCGTGGCCGACAGGAGCTACAGCCGGGAACTGCTGGCCCGGCAGGGACGGGGCTACCTGATGGACAAAGGAAACCGCAGCCTGATTTTTTACGACACATCGTACACGGGATGGAAGCTGGTGTATATTGTTTCGGAGCGGCAGATCAGCACGCTCACCCTGACTGTCCGCTATATTTTGGCAGGGTTGGCCTGCGCCATGGTGCTTGTGGCTGTGGCGGCCAGCTTGTTCATTAACCGGAGATGGTTTGCGCCAATGGAGCGGTTTGTCGGCAAGCTGGAGGAAATGGCGGTTAGGCGCCGCGGAGGCCAAGGAGGCGGAGGCTCCTATCAGGAGCTTGAGCTTGAAATCCGGCAGGTGTTTACCGGATACTATGACGCGGAAAAGCGGCTTCACGAAAGCCTGCCGGCGCGGAAGCTGCAGATCATGTTCGAGCTTCTTACCGGTGGCAGAACCCGCTACCAGGCGGCGGAGCCGCTGCTGGAGCAAGCGGGAATCAGGCTGTACCCTGCCCATTACACGGTATTGGCTATGGAATTTGACTATACGGCAGATTGGGGCAAGCCCGGGGATATGAACCTCTTTTTGTATGGGCTGTGCAATGTGGCGGAGGAAATCGCTTCCTCGCTGGAGGGAATGAAGGGCGCCGCCGTCCAGATGAACGGCTACCAGGCGGTGATGGTGCTAAGCTTTGCCGATTCGTCGGAAGCCCGCAATCTGCAGGCTGCCAGACGTTTTGCGGAGGCTTTGATGAGCTATATCGAAGCCTGCTTCAAGCGGACGATCTGTGTGGGAATAGGCGGCCACTATACCGACTTTGGAAGCATCAAAACCTCCTATCAGGAAGCGCTGCGGATGATTTCATGCAAAATTCTGACCGGACAGAATACCATCATTACCCGGGATGAGGTGGGCAATTGGGACAACCGCAGGCTTGTGGAGGTGTTTGAAACGGCCGATACCTTGCTGGGGGTGGTGCGGCAGGCACAAGCGGAACGGGCCGGGGAGCTGCTGGAGGAGCTTTTTGCACAGGCGGAACGGGCCAGACTATCCAAGGAAATGATGGTTCAGCTTTGCCTGCAGCTTGTCCTCCGCACCTTGCAGACAGCGGAGGATGCAGGGGTTGGCGAGCTGTTCAGAGCGGAGCACAAGGCGCTTCCCGGCAGCCTGGAGCATTGCGGGTCGCTGAAGGAAATGCGGGAAGCCGTCGGCGTTATGACGGCGCAGCTGATTGCGGCGCTTCAGGAGAAGCGGAGCAGCCGAAGAAAAAGCGCGGAGCTGGTGGAGTCGGTTATGGCTTATGCAGCCGAGCATTATAATCAGAGCGATTTGTCGGTGAATTTCCTTGCGGAGCGTTACGGCCTCACCCCCAATTATGTGAGCAAGCTGTTTAAGGACTATACCAAATGCAATTTTGTGGATTATCTGGCACAGGTGCGGGCCAAGGAGGCGGCCCGCCTCCTCTTGTCCACGCCGATTAAGCTGGATGAGGTTGCGCTGCAAATCGGCTACACCAACTTTTCCAGCTTTCTGCGGAACTTCAAGAAGCATTACGGGATGACCCCCACCGAATACAGGCAGCTGCACCGCGCCGAAGACTCCTGAACTTGAGCGAGCGCACGTTAATCCTTGTACGGATCGAACTCATCCGCTCCGGCCATGCAAACTCCAATGGGCTTCAGCGTATGCAGCACGCCTATGGTTTCCGCATGGGCATCCAGCACCTGCCGCAGGCTCCGGTACACAAACGGACTCTCGTCCGTGCCTGCGCCCCGCAGCTCCACACCGAAGGACTGGACCGCCTCCATCATCTGCGCTCTGGTGATCTGCCCGCCGCTTCTCGCGCGGGTCTTCCAGTTCATCCTGCCGGCGGCCTGGGTCCGGCTCATAATCCGCCCGGCGCCGTGCACCGTGCTGTAGAAGGCCTCCTTGTTTTCGGCGCTGTCCTTCCCCTGCACAATGACCGAGATATCCCCCATGCTGCCGCCGATAAAACCCAGCTGCCCCGGCGCGGAGGGGGTTGCGCCCTTGCGCACCACAATTACCTCCCTGCCGTCATGCTGCTCCCGCCACGCATAGTTGTGATGGTTATGCACCGCAAAATCCGCTTCCGTCCCCAAAATCCGCAGCACCTGGTCCATGACGTAATCCCGTCCGGCATAGGCGTACCGTCCGGCCAGCCGCATGGCGCACTCGTACATCTCTCCCAGTTCGCTGTTCAGGTCAAACAGCACAGGCGGCTGCTCTAGCTTTTCCCCGGGGGCATTGTCCAGGAAGCCCCGGTCCGCCGCCAGATTCAGAAACCCGCTGGCCGTCCTGTGCCCGAAACCCCGGCTGCCGAAATGATTGGCCGCCCACAGGCGTCCGGTACCCTCTTCCTCAAACAGGTCCACAAAGTGGTTGCCGCTGCCAACCGTACCCAACTGGTCCCGGGCCAATGTTTTCAGCTTGTCATGGACCTGCTTGCCTATGGAACTGTACACCGCCCAATCCGGGTCATCAAAAAGCGCATGATCCGCCTTCTCCTGGTTCACCCGCCCGATCCCAAAGGAAATGGTCCGGGCAATCTCATCCATCACCTGCGCCAGCCGCGGCTTCATATCCGCAGCATAAAGCCGGGTGCGGACCGCCTTGTTGCCGCAGGCAATATCGTAGCCTACGCCGGAGGGGGAAATTTGGCCGTCATAGACCACCACCCCGCCGATAGGCTGGCTGTAGCCCTGGTGATGGTCCGCCATCAAGAGGGTTTGCACCACCTGCCCGGTACCGGCGCAGGTCCGCGCCTGGGCCAGCGCGCCCGCGTCCGGGCTGCCCCAAATCCTTATGCCGTCAATCACTTGATAGGCCATGGTATTGGCTCACTCCTTTAGGTGTATAAGTAGTCTCGAACTCAGCGACTCAGCCCCACACCTCTGCCAGCGCCGAGCGGAAGAGTTCATCCAGCTGCCGGTCCTGCCTCTCTCCGGCTGTCCGCATACCTGGTGCAGCTTCCTCGTAATAGGCGATTCCGGCCTCCAAAAAGTCGTTGATAGCCGAGATTCTCGGCTCTATATCCAGCTCCTCGCCTGCCCGATTCGCAGGCATACAAGATCCGCACCTGCTCCTCCCCTTCGATTTTGGCCAATTCGGCTGTTACCCGTTCCTTCATGTCTGTCATCCCTGTTCCTCCTCTCTCTTCGCGTCTATCTTCCCTCATTCCAGTCCCGCCGAACATGGCGGAAGTATTACGAGCGGAAAAAACTTTGCCATTTCCGTCCAACGGAACCCCTGCTACAATAAAACCAATAAGAAATGGAGGATTACCATGGCCAAGGAGAGCTTCGATAAGGAAATCCAATTTCTGCGGCTGCTGGCGCTGACCAGCGGGGCTTTCAGCAGGCAGCAGTTTGCCGAGCGGCTGGGCATTTCGGTGCACACCTTCGACAAGACTCTGCGCCGCCTGAAGGATGTGGTCGGCTCCATGCAGCAGCAGAACTATTATGATTCCGCCGACCCGCTTTTGCTGTTTCTCTTCCGGGCCAAGTCGGTGAAGGAGTCGGAAAGCGAACGGCTGTCCCTGCTCTTGGGGACGATGCAGCAGGGCGAGGCCCTGACTGCCATGGAGCTGCTGGATACCTGCTGCGGCGCCATGCCTGCCCATCTTCCCCCGCCTGACGAAAAAACCATCCGCTCGGATCTGAAATATCTGGAGGAGGTGGGCGTCATCCGCAAGGAGCCGGGCCCCCGCCCCTACCGCTACCGGATTCAGGACCAACTGGTGCGGAGCCTCACCGATGACGAGCTGCGGGATTTATATGATTTTGTGGATGTGATGTCCAATACCCAGGTGCCGTCCGTACAGGGCTATCTCCTCCGCGACGGGCTGAAAAAGCAGCTTCAGCGGACCGCCGGCGGGGAACCGGCTGTGGAGGCTTTTTTATACAAGTACCATTACCACTCGCGGATTCTGGACGAAGCCCATCTGTTCACCCTGCTCCATGCCATCCGCCGCTGCCGCAAGGTGGAGTTCCTTTACTTTTCGCCCAAGTCTGAAAAGAGCTATGCCTCCAAAAACACCAATCCCCTGTTTGAGCGGGATGCGGCGGGGAAAATGGTGCGGACGCTGCCCCTGCGGATTGTGTACGATCACCAATACGGCAGATGGTATCTGCTGGCCCATGGCAGGGAGGGTTTGCGGAAATACCGGATGGAGGGCATGACCCAGATCGAGGAGCATGAAGCCGTAGACGAAGCATGGTACGGGCAAAAGCAAACCGAGCTGGATGACAAGCTGCGGTACAGTTGGCTCATCGATACGGGTCCGGCGGTGCGGGTGCGGGCCCGGTTTTTCAGCCCGGAGGGCTCCGAGCCCAACTTCGTGAAGGAGCGGGTGCTGCTGCAGGGGCAGTGGGGAGAAATTGTACAGGAGGAGGAGCAATCCTTCATCTATGAAATCACGGTGAACGGCATTACCGAGATTAAGCCATGGCTGCGCAGCTTCGGCTCCAGCTGCGAGGTGCTGGAGCCCCGGCAGCTCCGCCAGGAAATGATCGCCGAATGGAAGGAGATCCGGGACTACTATGAATCTGTTTGAGAAAATCTTCAATTACCAGATTATCTCCCGGCTGGAGGATTCCGGCGCGTTTATGGTTACGGCCCATGAACGGGCCTGGCTGAAGACGATGCTGGGGCATCCTGCCGCCAGAGAAGCCTTCACCCCGGAGACTCTGGAGAAGCTGCGCTCCATTCTGGAACCGGATGAGACGCTGGATACCCACCGCTACCTGCTGGAAAAAGCGCGGAGTGTGGAGAAGCAGGTGTACCATCCCCTGCTGCGGACGGTGCGGCGGCTGATCCAGGGGAAAAGCGGCATCTGTCTTTCGTACAAGGTGAAGGACGGACGGGTGCATACCGGGCAGCATGGCTGCCCCTACAAGCTGGAATATTCCATGGTCAAGCGGGAATGGTATCTGCTCTGGTTCCACCTGCGGAGCCACTCCTTCATGAGCACCCGGCTGCAAAACATCCTCTCTCTGGAGGCGGAGCCTCTGCATCCCCAGACGGCGGGGGCCGTTGGCCGGAAAATCGGGAAGCTGCTGGACTTCCGCAGAAGCGAGGCTCTGATCGAGATCATCCCTATGTACAATGAGGAGCTGTCGCGGATTCTGTATGCTTTTTCCAGCTTCGAGAAGGATGTGCTGTATGACGGGGATACGGATACATACCGGGTGAAGGTGACGGTGATGGGGGACCAGGCGGAGTATCTGCTGTCCAAAATCCGCTTCCTGGGCAAACGGGTCCGGGTGGTGGAGGGGAATTATCTCAAGCGGCGTATGCTGGAGGCCTCCGCCAAAGCTCTGGACCGCTACGGCGTGGGCGAGTCCGGGGAGGCGTTGTCCCCATCCTCGTAACGCAGCCGCATTTTCAGAATGGGGAAAGGATTGCCTTGGTCATCCCGGGCGAGACGTTCAACTGCCTCGAAGCCCATATGCTCATAAAATCCTCTTGCCCCGGGATTCTGCTCATTCACATCCACATACCGGACGCCATAAGTGCGGATGGCCAGCTCCACCAGCCTTCTGCCGGTTCCCTGGCCTGCATAGTCCGGCGACAGGAACAGCATCTCGATTTTCCCGTCGGCCAGGCCCATAAACCCTGCGGGAACATCGCTGTCGCTGGCCACTATCAGCACAGGGATTTCCGCAAGGGCGGCTTTGACCAACGGCTCCAGCCTCTCGATATCCGCCAGGCCCAGAAAAGCATGGGTCGCCTCCACTGAACGCCGCCACACTCCCGCCAGCGCTGCCATCAGCTCCGGCGGTCTTTCTTTGTATAGGGTCAGCTCCATATTCTTCCTCCCGCTCTTATGCTGCCATCAAGGTCCGGCCGTTTCCTTTGCCGCGGCGGTATCGGCTGTGCTGTCCAGCATGCCATATTGGGCGAACATATCCGCCGTATACCGGGTAATGTTCCGCATCTGTTGCTCCTCCGGGTCAAGTTATTGCTTCCTGGCGGAAATGATCAGCATCATCGGCCGGCGAAGCTCGTTTTCCATCCCTTCCACGGTGCGGAGCAGCTCCTCGGAGGGAGTAGGCTCCACTACACCGGTGACGGCAAAGCCGCCTTGAAGGAGGCCATTCAGGTAAGTGGTCAGGGTACGGTGAACCTTCACCACCTGCTCCCCCAGAAACACGGTGCTGCGCTGCCCTTCGGAGAAATAGCGGTCCACCGGAAAGTGCATGATGCGGCCGTCCTCGTCATAATGCCAATCCTGAGCGCCGGATGCGGTAAACACCGGATGCTCCACCGTAAACACCAGCTCCCCTCCGGGAACCAGCCAGCGGGCCAGCTTCTCCACGATTGCCCCGAAGGATTCCACATAATGAAGGGCCAAGGAGCTGATGATCAGGTCAAAAGACCGGTCGGCGAAGGCGACCTCCTCAATGGACTCCTGGATGTAAGCGATGCGCGGGTCTGTTTGCTCCTTTGCCCGGCGGAGCATTTTTTCGGAGAGGTCTACCCCCGTTACGGAGACGGCCCCCTGCCCGATGGCGTATTGGCAATGCCAGCCGAAGCCGCAGCCCAGGTCCAGCACCCGTTTGCCATTCATGTCCGGCATCATCCGGCGGAGGCTTTCCCATTCCCCTGCCCCGGCAAGGCCGTGGACGGAACGGTTCATTTGGCTGTATTTTTCAAAAAAAGCCTGATCGTCATATTTGTTCTGCTTCATGATGAATGCTCCTTATTGGCGAAATGGAGGGGCTACAGTTCAAAAAAGGCGGTGGCTGCGGCTGTTGTGGCCTGTGCCACCTCTTCAGCCGATTTGCCCAGACACTGGGCGACAGTGTGCAGAATATGGGGCAGGAAAGCGGGTTCGTTCCGCCCGTCGGCAGGCTTTTCCGGCAGGTCCCGGGGAGTCAGGAACGGAGCATCCGTCTCCAGCATCAGCCGGTCCAGGGGGATCAGCCGCACCAGCTCCCGCAGATGCTTGCCTCTCCGCTCACCTGGGGCAAGGCCGCCAGTTCCTTCAGTTGGGCAAGGATATCTTCGTTGCAATGTTTGGCGTCATGGGGATGGACGCCTGCCGTGGCGTACAGCTTGCCGGGATACCGTCCCGCATAACGGGCCGCCTCCCCGCTGCTCCGCAGGTTGGTTCCGGTGATGACAAGGGGAGTCACCCGGTTGGACAACGCCCGCTCCACCACCTGCTCCCGGTCCTGCTGGAAGGAGCGGTGCATCAGATTGACGCCGATATCTACAATAGAATGAGGCAAGGGATGCCGCAAGTCCGGATTATTCATGATTGGGATGCCTTCCTTCCGCGTGTTGGTCTATGGAGCAGCTCGCCGCCGGAACCCGGTCTGCCAACCAGACTTCATTGCCTGCATAGTAAAAGGTGGCGCCGGACTCCCGGGCATGGGCCGTATCCACCCGCAAGATAACCAGCTCTCCCCTGCGGCTTCCCGCCATTGTGGCGAAATGGGTACCCTCCGAAAGATGAACATACTGCCGGCCCATGGGGAGCAGCCCCTCCTTCAGAATGGACGGCAGCGCCTTTTGGTTGGTGCCGTGATAGAGGACAGCCGGCGGAATCTCCGGGGTGTAGGAGATATGGTCATGGCTATGCCCATATCTGGCCCGTATCCGCTCGCCTTTCCATTCAAACCGCTGCTTGTCCGAATTGCGCACCACCTGCCGGATATGCTCCAGTGTAACCCATGACCACCGGGAATGCGAAGTAATCGCCGCCAACAGGGAATCGGCCGGACATGATCCGTCCTCCGGGTCCAGAGTTAAGCCAAACTCCCCGGGGGTGTGCCGGAGCGCTTTGGTCATCCATTTGCTTAAAGTTTTTTCTTGTGTTGGCTTTAGCATCTTCTTTTCACTTCCAGTTCTGTATTTCTCCCTTTATTATACCCGGCTCTACCTGCTGGTGCCGGTAATCTTTGGGTAGACTGAAAGATTCCGCAGAGCAAGCTGGGGAGAGCGGATACCGTTTTGTACGTGCCAGAAGGACAAATCTTCTTGGAATGTCCGTTGGAAAGTGGACACGGAGGGATATTGGGAGCACTCGGGAGGTGTGTCTATATGTAGTGTTTGAGCAGCACACCACTTCCGTATATTGTGTTTCACGAAGGAAGTGGAGGGAGAAAGAGCTATTAAGCTCGTGTCCACTTTATGAAAGACAAATTTCGCAAAACGTCTACTATCACAGGACAAAACAACAAGGCAATCGCATTAGAATCACGCACAACCCGCTATTTCCGTATAAATCCGGGCACAGGGAGACACAGCCGCAAACAGTTGAAAGGCGTGCGCCCCTTGGGGTTGCACGCCTCCACTTTCAACCGCGGCTCTACAGCCGCGGGTCAATGCCCTGCTCCTGCGCCACCTCAAACAGAAGGCTGGCGGCAATTTCCTTGTAGCCTTCGTGCTCAGGGGATATGCTGCCGAAGGGGATTTCCAGCATCCGCAGGCCAAGCTGATATTCATTCTGCGAGGTGCGGAGCTTTTCCCGGATGCTTTTTTGCTTCATCAGCTTGCGGTACTTGTGCGGGAACCGGTAGTCATAGCCGTAGATGATGGACAGATAATCGGCGTTGCGCACCTTCATGTACGGCACGGTTTTTCCGTCCCACAGCTCCGGCTTGATGACCACGCCCTCCATCCCTTCCTCTGCCGTAAGCTTGGCAAAAAACTCTTCCGCCTTCCCCACGGCATCCCCGTCGGACAAATCCAACACAAGGGCCTCATCCTCGGACAGAAACCGGAACATCTCCGAGGTGCTCCACCGGGGAAGCTCCTCTGTCCCTTCCTCCTTCACCAGCTTCAGCACGGCAAACGGCTTATACTCCAGCTCCCCCTCCTTGGCATACAGCTCCAACTGCCGTTTGTAGGTTTCATAGGCTGCCTCATGCCCGGCCAAAGGAACATACGTCTGCCGGATGGCGTAGAGATCCTTGTAGTTTTGGTACACATGGGAACCGTACTTTTCCATCAGCTCCCCTTTGGCGGTATGATGCTGGTCCTTTTCGAAGCCGCTGGCTTCATAATCCTCCAGCAGCTTCCCGTAAGCGGCCTCAAAGCCATGCTCCGCAAGAAAACCAAGCTCCGTCTCCAGCGCTTTGCCGATTACCGCAAACTGCCGGTTGATCAGTCCCTCGCCCAAGGCCCTCCAGGGCAGCAGTTCCCCGTCCAGCACCAGCATAGTTACTCGCTGCTCCGCCATATAGCCGCCGAACTTCTCCAACAGCCCGCCGTATACGGAGGTCATATCCGGCTGCTTCATCCTGTACCCATTTCGGCTTACGGCAAAGCATTGCTCCAGGTCGCGGTGCAGGTAGATATTGCAGCGCGAGCCCATATATTTGGGCTGGAGCACAACCTGCCCGACGTCATGCTCCCGGAAGTAAGCCAGCCCCCGCTCCAGGGACTCCAGCTCGCCTGCCGCTTCATCCTTATCTGCCGGAGACATGGTTCCGGAGATGAAGTTCACCTGATTGCGGGAGCAATAGTGGAGCCGCCGGATATCCTCCTCCCCCAGATCCCGCAGAGCAACCTTCCGCTCCTCCCGGAACAGCACCGGCAGCTCCTCCTGTACCGCCGCGCGGGCCGCTTTCCGGTTCTTATAAAAAGGCTTATATCCGATGCTCACGGAGGTGAGCTGGTTGCCGTGGGCGCATCCCGTGTCAATGTGGATTTTATTTCCGAAGCGGAAGGTCTTCGCGGCGGCAATATGGCCGAATATATGATAAGGATGGTTGGCCACCGCCTCCTCCTGCAGAAAAGCCAGTTGCCCCTCCAGCGGCTCCTCCCGGTTGATCCGCAGGTTCCGCTGGTGCCGCCTGGAGCCAGTATCCAGCTTGCCGATATATTTCTTCCGGCACGGGGCATGGGTCACATAGAAGGAAGGCCCCCTGATGCCCGCATACCGGTAGAAGGGTTGGGAAAGGGAAACCAGATGGCGGAATTTCGCCAGCAGCTCCGGCTCCTTGGCCAACACCTGCACCGAGTCAAAATAGCTGTCCAACAGTTCCTGCTCAACCCCGGCCACCTCGCCCTTGAGATATTTATCCACAAAATTCTCGTGGTTCCCCAATACGAAGTAAAAGAAATCCCGGTTCTCATACAAAAACTCGATGGTTTCCCTGGTGCAGCGGCCCTTATCGATCCAGTCGCCCACCAGAACCAGCTTGGTTCCCGCCACCTTCCCGGCTGCCTCCAGCCTGCCGCCGTTCAGCTTGAAGCCGTGGTCCAAAAGCAGTCCCTTCAGGTCATCCACACATTCATGGATATCGCCAATGATAATATATTGCCGGTCCTGGGGCAGCACAGCCGCCAGATAATCCTCCAGATTTCCGATTGCAACGGTGTAAGCGGGATTCGCCAGCCCTTCCTCCGGCAAATAAAAATCCTTGGCCCGCACCTTGTGGATGTTGTCATATCCCTCCCGCGGAAGGCCCCCAAGCACCTCTTTTTTCAACCGGTTGATATGGCTGGTAATCAGCTTCTTGGAGCGCTCCGAGGCGTAATAATCCTCCCGCTTCCGGTAGTCGAAGACGATGGCCTCCACCTTGTAGTTATTCTGGTGGGCGATCTCCTTCACCCTGGCCCGGAAATCCTCCGACAAGCCCGTGGTATCCACCACCACAAATTCCGCGTTCACCGGGAAGGAGGTCGCCGCCTTCAGCTTTTCAAACAGCAGCTGAAACGCCTGTTCACTGGCCTCCAGCATCACCTGGTCATACTTGTCGTATTCATACCCCAGCACCTCCTGGCGGATGGCGTCCGAGGAGAGATACTGGATGTTCGCCCTGATATTCCGCCCGGCATCCTCAAAACGGAGCCCGGGAATCAGTACCTCCTTGGCAAAGGTTGTCTTGCCGCATTCGGTGGAGCCTACCAGCATAAACACTGTGTGTACGTCGGCGCGGATTTCCATGGTTACGCCCCCTCTCTTTTCAAAATGACGCCCTGGGTGGTTCTGATATTGTCTACGCAATCGCCGATTGCAATAAACTCCGGATGCAGCTTGGAATCTTCAATGACCTCCCGGACCCACTCCCGGAAAGCCGCCTCTCCCATCTCCCATTTGTGGTCCTCATGCCGGAAATGGCTCAGCTCATAGAACGGATTGAAATCGGCGTTGGGGGTGGTGATGATGAAGCGGCCGAAGTCCACATGGCGGAGAATTTGCCGGATCAGTTCCTTGGCCTCCTCCTCGCCCATGTGCTCGATCACCTCCGTCAAAATCACATCCACCTGCTCCCCGTTGTAGCTGTCCAAAAACTCGTTCAGGGAGCCGAAGGTGATCAGATTGTCCAACTCCTTGGCCTCCGCCTTGCGCTTGACCTTCTCCAGCAGCTCCCCGTTGATGTCGATGGCATAATAGCTGCTTTCGATTTTGCCTGCGAAGGGAAGGGCATAGAATCCCTCGCCGCAGCCCACATCCAGAATCGCCTTGTCAAAAGCCAGCGCGCCCCCGATATAGCTCCTCCGCTGAAAAGCCGTACCCCCGTAGGCAAACTGGATGCTGTAGCGTCCGGTATTCTCCAGCTCCGCCTTGTACTTCTGGAACCGGCCCCGGGAGGACAGGAAATTGCGGACAAACAGGCTGCGGATATAAAACGGCGCATCGATCACATTCACGCTTTTGATATATTTGTCCAGAATGCTGTCGGAAATATCGAAATACTCATTGCCGAACATGGACAAAAACAAGCAGACCACGCTGGCGGCATGGAGGAGATGGTACAGGCTTTTCTCCGTCCCGATGGCAAGGGAATAGCTTTTGTGGGCTTGATGCTCCACGGTAAAGGTGAAGTCCTTCATATGCTTTTGGAAAAAATCAATGTACCGTTCCCGCTCAACATGGACCATATTGATGAAAAAGGTATGCCGATACCCCTCCGTGTCCCGTTCGTCGCGGGCCTTCAAGGGGGCGGAGAAAAATTCATTGATGGCATTCAGCGCAAACAAAGGCGAGTTATAGCGGGACACATTCAGGTATTCGAAGTGTTCGTCCGCATTTTGCTTATAGGAGATTTCATTGTCCGCATCCTTGAAATACACATTGTAGGTTTCCTTGTCGGAATACCAGCCATATGCCGTTCCCTTGCGGACGGCGCGGAGCATCATGCCGGAGCCGGGATTCTTTTTGATCAAAAAGGATAATTGCGGATTGGCGGATCGGATTTGCACGATGGCCATAGTCATCAGCTCCCGGTGTTCAGAGTGGTTTGGGTTACATCTATTTTCCATCCTCCAGGGAGAATTGAACAGGGCGGAAGTATTACGAGCAGGAGCAGGCGCCAAAAATCCCTTATAGGAAAACTTTACCTCCACTTGCCGCCGTTCCATGCTACCCTGTTTATAACCGGCGCTGCCGGCAACAACCTATGTATATGAAAGGAAACGGCATGAATATTTCCGCATCCGTCACTTCCAAGCAGCTCATGGAGCTGCTGCTCAATATTGCCATTATCCGCCCTGTGTTTATTTGGGGACCGCCGGGCATCGGGAAATCCTCCTTGGTCCAACAGTTTGCCGATATGGTGGGTCTGCCCTGCGTCTCCCTGCTGGGCAGCCAGCTGGCCCCCGAGGATCTGATCGGCGTCCCCCAGATTGTGGACGGGAAAAGCCGTTTCTGCCCTCCCGATATGATCGCCAAAAGCGAGCCTTACTGCTTGTTCCTGGATGAGCTGAATGCTTGCTCCCACGAGGTTCAGAAGGCCTTCTACAGCCTGATCCTGGAGAAACGGATCGGCGACTACAGGCTGCCCGCAGGCTCAGTGGTCATAGGAGCAGGCAACCGCGCCCAGGACAGCGCCATCGTCAAACCCCTGTCATCGGCTTTGATCAACCGCATGTTTCATGTGCAGCTGAAGGTATCCCACCGGGAGTGGCTGGAATGGGCGTATGCCAACGATATCCACCCTTTTGTCGTCAACTATATCGAGACCCGGCCGGACCATCTGTGGGTTCAGCCCCCCAAGCATGAGGAGCCCTTCTCCACTCCCAGAGCCTGGCATATGCTGAGCGACGCCTTGAAGGAATATGGGGAGCAGTTGTCTCCGGGGATACTGGATATTCTGGCGGCAGGCTGCCTGTCTCCCCATCATGCCGGGCAATTCAAGGCCTTTTATAAGCAAACCCAAAGCAAATACAGGCTTCATGCCATTCTGGAGGGAGAAACCGGCTGGCCCCGTGAGCCCCAGGACCGGGATGTGCTCTATTTCCTGGCCCAATCCTTCCGGGCGCATTTGCTGAAGGAACTGCCTCCTGCAAAGGAGGGCTTAAGCGGACGGAATCAGCAGTTGATCCACCGGGCCAAAGGCCTGATCAAGGATTTAAGCGCCATCAGCCTGGAGATTGCCCAGCTTGCCGTCTCCGAAAGCGAATCGGGAGAGAGCCTGCCCGACTGGTTCCTGGTGGAAATCGTGCGGGATTTGCCAAGATTGGTGCAGCGGAGGAAGGAGGGGTAAGATGGGAAAAACGAGATGCGGCGAGCAGCAGGACCCGGCCACAAAAGCTTTTACAGAAGGACTGCAGATCATATCCCGGCATCCCATGTTCACTCCTTTGGTCACACATGCAGGTATTAAGCGGTATGAGGGGAAGAGTTTTTGTCCCGATCAAGGGTGGGTGACGGTGGAGTGCAACGGGACTGTTCATGTCCACCCTAAACGCAGAGGGCTGCCGGAGGAATGGGTGTATGTGCTTGCCCATGCCTTGCTGCATCTGGGTTTTGGCCACTTTCAAAAGAGGGAGCGGCAGGAGCTGTGGAATGCGGCCTGCGACTGCTTTGTGGCCAAGTTTCTTTATGATATGAAATTGGGGAAGCCGCCTGCGGGAATGGAAGGCCGGGTGGAGCTTCCCGCCGAAAGCGAGGAGGAATTGTACCGCCTCTTTTTGGAAAATGGGATACCTCCTTCTTTGTACAATTTGGGTACAGCCGGACAAGGCCTTCAGGATATGCTCTGGCATACCAATACGGCGGAAGCCCATTATTGGAGCAAGAGAGAACAGAAGATCAACTGGCCGGATGTTTTGGGAAAAGGGCTGGCGATGGCCGTAACCAGCGCCGTCAATGTAACCGCAGGTTATGAGCCTTATCTGGGGGCAAACCGGGAGCGCCTCACTCCCGCCCAAAAAGCGCGGAATTGGTTTATCAGCAGCTATCCTCTCATGGGAGCGATGGCGGCTCATTTTACCATTATCGAAGATCCGCTCCTATGCCAGCGGTTATCCATCTCCGTAGCGGCTGTCGATGCGGAGGCAAGGGAAATTTATCTGAATCCGGCGGCGGGTCTGGATGAGCAGGAATGCCGGTTTGTGCTTGCCCATGAATTTCTCCATGTGGGCTTGCGGCACCACGCCCGTACGGATGGAAGGGACCCTTATCTGTGGAATGTAGCCTGCGATTATGTGATTAACCAGTGGCTGATGGAGATGCAATTGGGGGCGTTCCCCAAGGTGGGAGGGCTGCTTGACCCGGAGCTGGCGGGGCTGTCTGCGGAATCCGTCTATGACCGGATTGTCAACGATCTGAGGCTGTACCGCAAACTGGCCACCTTCCGGGGCATAGGGACAGGGGATATCCTGGGCGGACGGACACCGGATTGGTGGAGCCGCCAGGATGGGGTGGCGCTGGATGAATTTTACCGCGGCTGTTTGGCGCAGGGATTGGAGTATCATTACGGGGAAAACCGGGGGCTGATTCCCGCCGGGCTGATCGAGGAAATCCGGGCGCTGTCGCAGCCGCCTATCCGGTGGGATGTGGAGCTGGCCAAGTGGTTCGATGAGCATTTTCCTCCGGTGGAAAAGGTCCGGACCTATGCCCGAATCAGCCGCAGGCAAGCCTCCACGCCGGATATTCCCCGGCCCTGCTGGGTACCCAACCCCGATGACGCGTTTGGCCGGACCTTCGGAGTGTTGCTGGATACCTCCGGCTCCATGGATACCAAGCTGCTGGGCATGGCCCTGGGCGCTATTGCCAGCTACAGCATATCGCGGGATGTGCCGCTGGTCCGGGTAGTGTTCTGTGATGCCGCTGCCCATGATCAGGGCTATCTGGCTGTGGAGGCGATTGCCGACCGGGTTACGGTCAAAGGCCGCGGCGGAACGGTCCTCCAGCCCGGCATCGATCTGCTGGAGCAGGCGGAGGACTTTCCCAAGGAAGCGCCGCTGCTGATTATCACCGACGGCTACTGCGAAAGATTGACCGTCCGGCGGGAGCACGCTTACTTGCTGCCTAAAAGCCGCCATCTGCCGTTTGTGCCGAAGGGCAAGGTATTCCGGATGGAGTAAGGTCCCGCCGCATAACCCGGCTGCGGATTTCCCCGTCCAGCACATCCGTGCCGAACAGCTGCTCGATATGATACACCCCGGGAGGCTGATCTCCCCGTTAGAGCTTCGCCGCTACTGCTGCCGCCACCCGCGCCGTCATATCCGGTTCCACGCTGCCGTGGAAGAAGCGCTCCGTTTTCCACGGGATGCCCTCTCTGCTTCCGGAGGCCTCTACCTTCAGGGCGTAGGCTTTCGTTCCCATCCGCATCCGGGCGAACAGCTCCGCCGCCAGTCCGGCCGCCGGTTTAAAGCACAGCAGTTTCCAGAACCCCCAGCTTTTCCAAAGCAAACAGCAGCCAGGTGATAAAGGCAGAATCAAAGCACAAGCGGGTGGACACGGAGGCGTCTCCCAGTGAGGCAGGCAGGGTATGCTGGTCGGAAAAGTTGAAACGGTACGCGGTTTTCCGGAATCAGCCCGATAGATCTGCCGGATCGCCGCTTTGCGCATTTGATCGCCCCCGATATCCACGATGATAAACTCCACAGCGAGTTAAAACAGGAAATGTACACGCTGCTGGATTTAGCATTTCAATATGCAACAGATGCAGACAGAGCCATATATTATACGACAGGGCAAGTAAGCACTTAACAGCGGTGTATAGAACCGTCAATGGGAAAGAGACGATTCTGCGCGAAATTGTACAAGAATATGAAGTAAAAAAAGCCTCAGAACCAGCTTATGACGAAGTAGAACGGATGAAAGAGCTGGTTAAAGCACTCTTCTCTTTTGAAGAAAAATACGGTGGCACATATGAAGAAGTCATATCCCGCCTAGGAGATCCCCAATTAACCGATGACTGGACATGGTCCAGAGATGCCGATGAATGGCGTTACATCATGAAGGAGATCGCCGGTGAACGGTAAGCCCAAAAGTGACCTGAATCGCATTAGGGAGCCTTATCATATACATGCACCCAAGGATTCAGTTTTATCCGGCATGGACCGGTTCCCTAACTTTTCCCACCAGGACCTGTATCTGATTGTTGAAGGCATCATCATTTTCTCCGTTATCCCATCCCGTCCGTCTTTAGACTGAGGCCATTACGCATGATTCTGGATCAACCGCCCGGCGTGCTTCAAAAATCCGCTGACGGCCTCCAACTGCTCCCCGTTCAAGGCTCCGATATAGTCGAACAGCTCCCGGTCGAGGCGCTGGTGGTACTCCTCATGAAAGCGGTACGCCGTCCAGCCTTTTTCCGTAAGCCGGAGGCGGAACCGTTTTTTGTCCTCCTCGTCCTGCTCCTTGGCTACCAGCCCCCGCTCCTCCAGCTTGATCAGCGTTTTGTGGATCACCGCCCGGGTAATGCCGAACCTTCTGGCAATCTCCGAGCTGTAGATGCCGGGATAATCCCCGATGGTCTTGATGATGTGAATCTCCCCGCGGTAAAACACCATATCCTCGCTGCCGAAGTCCAGCACATTGGTTCTGCTGTTGGCAATTCGCTCAGTCAGCGCAATAAACGAATGAATCACCTCATGCTTCATCTCATTCATGGTTCTTCCCCCCTCCTGGCATATACAAGTATCCGCTGAACGGCCCGTTGGGCAGCTCCCGGACAAGCTCCAACCCTGCAGTATGGAGCGCTTCCTCCAGCACAGCCGCGGACGGTCCGGCCTTTAGTCCACCCAGCCTTCCCGACAGCCAGGCAAGAACTGCTGCCGAATCGCGGGTTTCCTTTTGGCTGTATTGCCCAATGACCAAAAGAAACCCGCCGGGAACAAGCGCCTCCCTCATCCGGCAGAGCAAATCCGTCAAATTCCCGCCGGCAAAATCCAGCACCCCGGAGGCAATCACCAGCTCGTATTGGCCGCCGAACCGGTCCCGGTTAAAATCCCCTTCCCGGACTCTGACCCGCTCCTGCACGCCGTACCGGGCGATTACCTGTCTGGTGGTCTCCGCCACGTCCGGATGCTCAAAAACCACCGCTTCACTGTTGGGGTAGCGCAGGACAAACTCAATGGCCAGCAAGCCGGAGCCGCCGCCTACATCCAAGACTTTAAGCGGCTCCTCTCTGCCGGGAAACGCCGTTTCCATCTCCCGGAGAAAGGCCTCCACCCTTCCGGTGGCATACATTTCCGGCACAACAGCCTCGGCCAGCCCGGCAAAATCATAGGGCAAACCGGAAACGGGTACCACTCCGCCCTCTGCCACAAGCTGATCCATCTGCTCCAGAGAGGTCATACGGGAGCGGAACAGCAGCGCGTCCCCGATGCAATGCCGGCTGCTCCGGGACAGATACTCCGCGGCATCCGGTGTATTGCGGTAGCGGCCGCCCTCCTCCTGAACGAATCCGGCTGCCGCCAGCGCCTCCAGCACCCATACAAGCTGCCCTTCCGGGTAGCCGGTACGGGCGGCAAGCTCTGCTGGGACGGTCCACTGCCCCAGGCAGGTGAACAGGTCCAGCCGCAGAGCAGCCAGCAGCAGCTGCGCCTCCCGCTGCTGGTGAAGCAGCTTATAATAACGTCCGGGAGATAAAACGGGGGTTTCCGTTTCCATGATGGCGGCGCCTCCTTAGTGAGTTACTTTTGTATACATAGCATACAAATAATCTAATTGTATGTCAAGCATACAAATACGCCAAAGGAAGGCGCTCGAAAGAAGCTATTGAACAGCTCTCCCGCCAGCTGCGGACCGAGGATCCGTTATTTTGCCAAAAGGAAGGCTTTTGACGATTTCGCGGACACATGGTACGCTATTTCCTCACCCCACCGTCCAATCCGGCTCTTTCCCGGCACATAACGGAAGCTGTGTCCGCTCAGATGACAAAACCCCGTTTTTCTGCCCAATAACGGATCGTCGGTCCGGCTGGCCAGGCCGAAGCCCCATAAAAAAACAAACCCGCTGAAAACTCATCCCGCGGGTTTGCTTTTTTGAATAAACACCAAGGTATCCTTGCCGGAAAGCTCCGCCGCATAGGCAAAGTCCATCCGGTCAAAACCCTTGATGTCCTCCACGGCGGTGATCCGATTTTCGGCCATGTACCGGACCATTTCCCCCCGGGCCATTTTGACCAATGTGCCCTTCTCCACCACCTTGCCGCCGATCCGCTGCCCGAATACGCAGGTGATGAACCGGATGCCTTGTCCCGCATAAGCGGAAATGCACTTGCTGTACTCCTTGGAGGCCAGGTTGACAATCACGCGGCTTTCGGCGAATAATTGGTCCGCCAGCTTCCTGTTCCAAAAGGCGTATAGGGAGTTCAGCTCGGGCCCGTTCAGCTTCGCCTGCATCTCCAGCCGGTAGGGCACCACCCCGTCAAAAGGCTGCAGCATCCCATAAAAGCCGGACAAAATGCGCAGATGCTTCTGCAGATAGTCCAGCTCCTCCATTTGCAGCACATTGGGAGCCATATATTGGTATTGAATGCCTTCATAGGAGAAAATAGCCGGAGTCAGGTTGCGCTGCAAATCCATATGTTGAATGCGGTCATAATTCAGCTCCGCAATGGAATCATTGCAATTCCAGACGGCCTTCGCCTCTTCATAGCGCAATGCCTTCAGGTACTCCAGCAGCGTCCCGGTCTCTTCCATAAATTGCGGCAGCCGCCTGCTGCCGAAAATATCATTGTCCGTTTTCATCTTTTTGGCAGGTGAAATGATGATTCTCACGGTTGCTCCCGCCCCTTCCAGATACGCATTGTAAAAGATCATATTCAAATTCTCCATGTGGCGGGTCTTAAATGCGTCGATCCGCTTGGCGCTTTCCTCCATGGGAACCAGACTGCCGAAGAAAAGCTTCAGCAGAATTTCATACTTGGTATACTCCTTCTGCTCCTGAACCTTCAGCCACTGGGTCAGCGTTTCCCGGCCCGCTCCAATAATGGAGTACAAATTCCGTTCCGGGCCTTTGCTCTCCCCACTGATCCGTTTGGTCACCAGCCCCTCCTGCTCCAGCTTGGCCAGGGTGGGGTAAATCTGCCCGTACCCGATTTCCCAGAAGCTTGCGATCATGTAATCCGCCCGTTTTTTGATATCGCAGCCGCTTAAATCCTCATGGTTCAACAATCCCAGGATAATGTGGATTGTTGTGTTTTCCTTGGCCGTTCCGATACCCCTTATATCAAAATAATATGTGCGATTATAGTCCTTTTCATAGAGGGATGTCAATCCGGTTGGATTCCTTGGTTGGATTCCTTGGCCCTGTCCGCCCGAGGCCGTCTCCTGCCTCCCGAACAGCAGCGCCGTGCCGGCAATCAGGCCCACCACCAGGAAGTAGGTGATATAGGCGTAGTTATGGGAAACAATTCAGCCACCACCCAATTTATTACATAAACCAGAAGGAAATGGATATAGTAAATCCATGAAGCAACTTGACAAAGCATTCCGGCACCCCGGTTATGCCAAGGAGACTTTTTCTGAAATGGAGCAAAAGACCAAAGCTTCTTCCCGGGAGCAGCAGCTGCCTTGGTGGCAATTATCCTTGCTGGGTGTTGCCTGTACGGTTGGTACAGGCTTTTTTCTGGGGTCTGCCATCGCCATCGGAATCGGCGGTCCCTCCGTGCTGTTCAATTACGCCCTGGCTGCACTGGGCACGTACCTGGTATTCGACCAGCTTGCACGCATGACAGCAGAGCAACCGCTTGAGGGCTCCTTCCGGTCTTATGCGCAAAAGGCGTACGGCCGTTGGGCCGGCTTCAGCAGCGGTTGGGTGTACTGGTCCTCGGAGCTGCTCATTATGGGCAGCCAGCTGACTGCCCTGTCCCTCTTCTCCCGGTACTGGTTTCCTTCCGTGCCCATGTGGTGCTTCGCCGCAGGATATGGAGGATTGGGGCTGTTGGTCATTGTATGGGGAACAAAAGGGTTTGAGCGGCTGGAGAATACGCTGGCTGTCATGAAGCTGGCCGCTCTCCTGATGTTTCTGGCCATCGCCGGCCTGGCATTGGCCGGCGTGATTTCACCGGATGAGCACGGCGCCTCCATGCCCGCCCAGTGGCTTCCCAAAGGAATCACCGCACTATGGTCGGCGCTGATATTTTCCTTTTACGCTTTCGGCGGGATTGAGGTAATCGGGCTCATGACCATCCGGTTGAGGAATCCCAAGGACGCCCCAAAGGCGGGAAAGGCGATGCTTGGCGCCCTTGCCGTGCTGTATGTCCTGTCCATTGGCTTTGTTCTGCTGCTGGAGCCCTGGACATCCTATGCGGCAAACGAAAGCCCGTTTATTGCTTCGCTGGCTGAGTATCATCTGGCCTTTGTGCCCCACGTATTCAACGCCGTGCTCATTATCGCCGGCTTTTCCACCATGACGGCCTCCCTGTTCGCCGTTACCAGCATCGTGGTCACTATGGCAAAGGATCATGACGCGCCTGCAGTCTTTGCCAGGGCGGCCGGGAAAAACGGCAAAAAGCCGGTAGCCTCCATCGGATTATCGGCAGCCGGTTTAACAGCTTCAGTGATATTCGCATTATTCATGCCTGAAAGCGTGTATGAATATTTGACCACAGCGGCAGGCATCATGCTGCTGTACAACTGGTTTTTCATTCTGGCAACGGCCTGGCGGCGGCTGCCGGCAACGCCCTTCACGCGCACGAAGCAGATTGCGGGCATGAGTCTGATCGCGCTGGCCGTAGCCGGAACCCTGTTCCACAGCATCAGCCGCCCCGGCTTTTTCATCAGCCTGGGCTTCACGGGGGTAATCGGTCTGTTGACACTTTTCATGGCGCGCAGGTGGAAGAACCGGCACGGGGAACCTTCAACCGAACAAAAGCTTAAACGCCTCCACACCGAAGAAAATTCCGAAGCCAATGAGGAACAGGCCCGAAAGCACCGATATGGCAGCAAGGAGCGCGCGCGTTAGAAACCGGCGGAAGGCGCTGGCCAAAAGCGCCATCATCACATCCCACAGCATAATGCCCGCCATGATAGCCGAGCTGTAGAGCAAAACTTCGGGGGCTTCGTATTTGGCGATCATGTCGGCCAGAACGGAGCCATAGATGCCGAGCCAGAAAAGAATGGACATGGGATTGGAGACTGAGAGCAAAAATCCGGACGCGAAGGATCTGACAGGAGACTCGGTGCCTCCCCGGCGCCCGTCCTTCTCTTTGCCTGCCTGAAGCAGACTTTCCACACCCGTGTAGGTCAGGACAAAGCAGCCGAACAGCCACAGGAAGGTTTTCATAAACGGTTCATTCAAAAAATGGATGACTCCGAAGTAAACAAGCAGCATAAAAGCGCCATCCGCCAGCATAGCGCCAAGGCCGATCAGCCAGGCATGCAGAAAGCCGTTGCGGATGCCGCGCTCCATCTGCGCAGTGTTAATGGGGCCGATGGGAGCGGCCAAAGACAAACCCAACAGAAAATGACTGAACAAAACCGTCATTATAAACCCACCTCTCATTTTCCTCTTAAGAGAATATGCGGTTGACCGGGCTCGTACTACCGAGCCTCCCGATTTTGTTTTTGGATGCAGCCGGGAAATTGTCTTTGTGCCTGAACTAAAGGAGGGAACGAACATGAGCGCGCCCAAAAAAAAGGACCTGCTGGCCCTGTCCTCCATTCCGTTAATTATGACCCTGGGAAATTCCATGCTGATTCCGGTGCTTCCCGGCATGCGCAGTCAACTGAATGTAAGTTCGTTTCAAGTCAGCCTGATCATCACCGTCTATTCCGTGGTGGCCATTTTCTTGATTCCGGTGGCGGGTTTCCTGTCCGACCGTTTCGGCCGGAAGAAGGTCATCGTGCCCAGCCTGATCCTTACGGGTTTGGGCGGGCTTCTATGCGGGATTGCCGCCGTATGGCTGGCGCATGCCTATGTCTGGATATTGGCTGGGCGGTTTATACAGGGCATCGGTGCGGCGGGGGCGTTTCCCATTGTTATGCCGCTGGTGGGCGACCTGTTTCAGGATGAAGCCCAGGTCAGCGCCGGACTGGGCATGATCGAAACCTCCAACACCTTCGGCAAGGTGCTCAGTCCCATTCTCGGCTCCCTGTTGGCTGTTATTGTCTGGCACGCCCCTTTTTGGGCAATCCCGGTACTATGTGCCGCATCGCTGATAATGGTCTGGCTAATGGTCAAGGTGCCCAAGAAACAAGAGGCTAAGCCTCCCGGCATTCCCCAATTTTTTGCTTCCGTGAGGACTCTGTTCCGGCAAAAGGGGCGCTGGTTATACGCTATCTTCGTCCTGGGCGGCATCTGCATGTTTGTGGTATTCGGCACTCTGTTTTATTTGTCGCAAATGCTGGAGGATGAGCATGGAATGCACGGTGTGCTGAAAGGGGGCATGCTGGCCATTCCGACGGCGGCTTTATGCGCCTGCTCCTTCGGAACCGGCAAGCTTATCGGCAACCACAAGAAGCGGATGAAATGGTTCAACCTTTCCGGAACCTTCCTGCTCACCGCAGCCACACTGGTTTGCGCCTGGTTTGGCGAGAAATCGGTCCTGCTGGATATGGTGCTGATCTCCTTGAGCTCGGCTGGAGTCGGAATCGCGCTGCCGTGTCTGGATGCGTTTATTACCGAGGGCATCGAAAAGGAACAGCGCGGCACCGTTACCTCCTTCTACAGCAGCATGCGGTTTATCGGCGTCGCGGCAGGGCCGCCCGTGGCCTCCGTTATGCTGAAGCCATCCGCCGGCCCTTTCTTTTATTTGGCCGCCGGCTTGGGAGGAGTCGCCATATTGCTGTCCGCCTTCGCCCTCAAGCCCAAGGAAGACTAGCGGCGGAGAGTTGATCGAAAAATAAGAGGCTGTCCAAAAAGTCAAATGGGAGAAGCGGCTAACGAATCCAGGTATCGCTATTTGCCTATAGGTGAGCCTGTTTGAAATCTAACGAATCGTAGGATCGCTATTTGTCCGAATGTGCGCCGAAAGGCGTTCAACCCGGCGAATAAGGCGATATAGATTCGTTAGATTTTTTGCCATGCCCGTTTTCGCGAAATAGCGTGAGAGAGATTCGTTAGCCAGACTCTGCTTGTCCTCAGACGTATGCTTCCGAAGCTGGGTTTCCTGCAGAAAACCCTTTACCTTCCGGTATGCCCTTGGAATTTTAAAACCATCTCGGCATTCTTCCGATTATTCGCCAGCAGGAGGTGCAGATCATAGGCAGGAGCCGTCTCATGCGAAACCAAGTGCTTAGGCTCTTGATCACGCTCATATCCATTCATTTCCAGGGAAATAAAAAAACAGGGAGCACGCTTTACCGCGGTCTCCCTGCTTCAGATCCCGGACGTTATTGGTACCGGTGCGGCGCCTGGTGCGGATTGGCCTGCTGTTGGTACGGAGCTTGCTGATAGGTCGTTTGCTGCTGGTATGGCTCGTGCTGGTAGGGAACCGGCTGGAAGGTTTGCTGCAGGGTTTTCATAGTGGAGACAGGCGCCTGCACTACCGGATACCAGCCTTTGCGCGCCATGAACTGCCATACCTCGAAGCTTTGGTGGGAGCACATGCGGAATGCATCCTCCAGGAAAGACCGGAGCTGGGGGGTTGAGGTTTCGAAAGCGGCCCATGCGTACTCTCTGCCCGCCCTCTTAAGCGTCAGCAGATATGAGGTGGCAATGGCCCGGTCATCCAGCTTCGACAGCTTGACCTCCGGTTGGACAGGCTGTACATTCATCCCGCCGGCCGGCATAATCGGATTCAGGTTGAGACCGGGTACATTCAATTGATCCCGGGACATGGCTTGGGAGATATACTCCACCTTCATGTTGTAATCCTGAATATGGACCTCAAAATGGGCGGCGATCATATTCTTAAGTTCAATATCCTGGGCTTGCTCAAGAAACAGCCCCATAGATTGGATGCTGTTGGTGCAGCTCATTAATAATTCGCTCAATTCGTGGGCTTCATGGGCTCCTAACATAGATGCTTCCTCCTTTAGAGTGCGCGGCCAATGCCGCTATCGACCAGATTATAGGGTTACCTGTTTCCAGTCGGGTATACAGGCTTCTCAAATGTAGCATCCAGGCAACCCCATCCGTTCGGAAGCCAGTTCAAAATAACGGGCGGCCCCTCTGTCTTTGGTCGTATAATAGGGCTTAAGGAGGTGGGCTCATGGATTGGGTTGAACGGATGAATCAAGCCATCGGCTATGTGGAAGAGCATCTGAACGGCGGCATGGATACGGAGGAAATCGCCAGAATTATGGCATGCCCGTTTACCGTGTTTCAGCGTTCCTTCATTGAAATTGCAGGAATGCCCCTGTCGGAATATATCCGCTTCCGCAAGCTGAGCCGGGCCGCATATGATCTGCAGAACAGCGGGGAAAAGGTGATTGATATCGCGCTTAAGTACGGTTATGAATCCGCCGATGCGTTTACAGCCGCATTCAAGCGGCTGCACGGGGTTTCTCCTGCAACGGCACGGAAGGAAGGCGTAAAGCTGGCATTTTACGGTCGGCTGCAATTTGAGCTAACGATTAAGGGGGCATCCAAAATGGATTATCGGCTCGTCCGGAGAGAAGAGTTTCAGGTGATGGGAAAAAGGTCCACAACCCCCTTCGGGGGCGGGACCTGGGCAATAGTGAAAAGCGACGGAAGCGCCGATGCCTTGCAGAAAATAAGCGGGCATTTTGTTGACCTGGGCCTTTGCTTCGGGTTCGGCGAAGACGGCAGCAATGACTATATGTGCGGGGTGGAATGGGCGGGGGCGAACCTGCCTGATTTTGAGCTTTACCGGTATCCGGCTGCTCCATGGCTGGTGTTTGAAGCGGCCGGGGCCATATCGGCGCATGTTCTGAACATGACCTGGCAGCGCATCCACCAGGAGTTTCTCCCGCAGAGCAAATACAAGCTGTCCGGCCTGCCCACCATCGAAAAATATGTTTCCTGGGACGACGCTGCCGACCGCTGCCAGGTAGAAATCTGGCTGCCGGTTGCACTTAAGTAAGCGTCCGCTCCTTCAAATACGCTTCTTCTGTCCAAGGATTCTAGGGTTGCCATTCGGACCAGTCCGCCAAGCCTTGGTTATAGGAAAAGGCGCTGCAATGAGAGGAGAGGTTCAGACATGTTCGCTGTACTTTTATTTATCGCCGCGGGTTTAGCCGAAATTGGGGGAGGTTATTTGGTTTGGCTGTGGCTGAAGGAGTCCAGGCCAACGTGGTATGGCATTGCGGGGGCTCTCATTCTGGTTTTGTACGGGGTGATTCCGACCTTGCAGAGGTTTCCCTCCTTCGGCCGGGTCTATGCCGCATATGGCGGGGTATTCATCATACTGGCAGTATTGTGGGGATGGATGGTGGACCGGAAAATGCCGGATCTGTATGATTGGATCGGGGCGGCCATCTGCCTGGTTGGAGTATCGGTCATGTTATGGGCGCCCCGAAGCTGAACATACGCTGGAGAGGATTTCACCTGGCTGTTAATCCAGCTTGTGATGGGCATGATGCTCCTCTCCGCCGCTTATCTCTGCAAATAAACCGGCAGCGTACGGAGAAACGCCTTGCGCTTCTCCGCCGGAAGCTCCCGGTCCGGCTTGCGCCTCCGCGGCCAGCGCCGGGGGCTGCCCTATGCCGGCCATGGCCGCATATTGGGCCAGCAGGCTTTTCATTTGGCCGTAGGTCAAGGGCTGGGCATCCGGCATATATTCGTAGCCGATCAGACCGTTGGTTTCCATGGTCACCGTCTTCATATCTCCGATTCGGGCAATCCCCGTTTGCCGCAGCTTCATCTCCAGCTGATCCACCGTCATCCGCAGCTTGGCCAGCTCCTTCACCTGCAGCTTGCCCTCCCGGATTACGGTGACTGCTTTGCCACGCATAATGTTTTCAAAAAAATTCCACTTCAATTCCAAAAGCTCCAGCAGAAGCAGAATGGAGATAAACGTAACCGCCGCTATCAGAGCCATCCAAATGCTCTCTTCTGCAATCGGCTGCACTATTACCGTACCGATGGAAATCATAATAACCGTAGTCGGTATCGTCATCTGGGAGATGGATTTGCGTCCGGCAACGCGCAAGAGAATCATCGCTGCTACAATGACGACACATGATTTCCAGAACTCTCCCCAGGCATCCATCCAATTCAACATCCTCACACTCCTGTCCGTCTCCAGTTTCTTCTATTATTCTTAAGGGGACAGCCAGGTATGCAAAGGCTCGCCGAATAAAATGGTCCGCACCGCCCGCTCCTCATGATTCCGCCTTTATTGGTCCGGCTGAATCCACATGCTCCCGACCCAGGTGTTGATATGGTACCATACCTTTCCTTCCGGATCGGTCCATTTTTCAAAAGCGGTGACGTTCTGTGGGGAAAGCATCCCGAATCTTAAGGAAGGAGCCTTGGGAAACATATAAAGAGTGACAGACTGCTTCAATTCTACAGTCTCCTTGATTTGCTCCGCTCCGGAGGGCTGGGCATAGTCCGGATGAACCCAGAATACACTGCCGTCCTGGGAACGGACATGGTATACGCCCTGCTCCGTTTTTTCCATGGCGAACACCTGCTGCGGAGGAATCAGCTTGGCGTCGGAGGGGCGCTGCATTCTGTTGGCCGAATCGTAATCCTCCATATACAGAGTTTCCGTAGGCAGCTCCATGTCCTGATTGACAATCTCCACATTTGTGAGTACATGGGGATTGGCCACCACCCACATGTCGCCCAGCCAGGATGTCTCAATGCGGTAAGGGGTGGACAGATAGGCAAACGGGGATTCAAATACAGCGTTGGCGTGAACCGTTTGCGGGGACAGCACCGCCTCCGTCTGCGCGGATACAAGCGGCTGCGTGTAGAGATAGGCGCCCCATAACAGGATAAGGTAGGTATCCACCGGCTTAACCACACCGACGGACTGGTAGTGGAGATTTACCCACAGATTGCCCGCCCAGGTGGTTTTGATCTTGATCCACACCCGGTCATCGGTTCTGGCGTACCAGCTTGCCCCCGCCTCCACCGTCTCCACATCCTGCGGGCTCAAAGCGGCCACAGGGGAAAGGGAAGCATCCGGTTCCGCATACAGCGGCGTCTCCTCCAGCAAGGTAATAACCGGCGGCAGCTCCGGGATGTGCGGTCCCAGGGCATACGCCGGAAGCGTTCCGGCGAGTCCGCTTAACGCCAACAAACACACAAGCACATACAGCTTCATTTTTCCCAACAACAGGTTTTTTCTCATCCCAACCCTCTCCTTCCTGCGTATCAAACTCTTCGTCTTGCCATGCGGTATATGCCATATCCCAAAAGAGCGGATACTCCCAGAGCCGCTACCGTTATCAGCCAAACTCTTCCGCCGGAAATCCCGGACGGTTCGGAGGCTTCGTTCAGAGCAATTTCCTTATCCTTTAAAAAAGCAAGCTCCTCAGCCGTGTTCTCCTGCTTCAATGTAGGAGAACAGAGAGGATTCTCCCAGTCGCTGCCGTTTTTCTTCAGAAAAAATAAATTCTCACTGATCGAAATACGGGCATCGGTTATGTCCATCAATCGGCGGGGGCTGGGCGCAGCTAAGCGCCTCTGCAGGTTGAGGCCGCTGGGCGCAGAGAATTGCCAGAAATGCGGCGGTCATGAACAGCGTTTTCATCCATCCTTTCATCGGCTCAACACCTTCCTTTGCCTTACAGACGGAAGCACAAACCTAGATGTTCCATTTCCCGCTTTCTTTTTTGAAGCGCAGGCTTCCGTCCGGCAATGTCCCGTCCAGCCGATACCCGTTCTTTTCCAGAATGCGGGCGGAAGGAAGATTGGCGGCAATCACGCAGGCATACAGTCTATGGAGCTGGAGCACCTCAAAGGCGAATGCATCCACCAACGCTACACACTCGGTGCCATAACCCTGGCCCCAGTAGCCCTTATGGAGCACGTATCCGATCTCCGCATGGCCCTCCCGGGCATCCATATTGAACAGCATGGCGTTCCCGATGACAGCTCCGGTGGATTTCAGAATAACCGCCGCGTACAAGTGGGTGCCTGACGCCTCCCGCTCCAGCAATGTGCCGATATGCCTGCGAGTATCATCTATGGTGTGCATGAGTTTCCAGCCAATGTACCGGGACACCTCTTCGTCGGACAGATAGGCATACATCTCCGCTGCATCCTCCAGGCTGATTTTCCTCAGCTCAATTCTTGCGCCCTTCAGGGAGTGGAATAGGACAGGATTCATATTTTCTCACACCTGCTATATGCAAATTGATATAAATGGCAGCTTATAATTTCATGAAGGCTTCACTCAATAGTTCATCTCTGACCTGCCTGCGGACGGGTTTCCCCGATCCGGTCAAAAAGCCGGGCACACTGCAAGGTCAGCTCATGGGGGACGACGGGGCTTTCGATTTTGCCATTTTGTATACAATGCATCGCCTCTTGAATTTGGTAGACAAACCCGTTTTGGGTCTCTTCATCCTTGTGATGGGTGCGAAGCTCCTTGTCAGCCGCATACAAAAAAGCCTCGGAAGCCACATGGGGCCGGGGAACAACGATTTTCCCGCTGTCGCCGTAAATTACCAGCCCTTGATCCAATGCGCATACGATGCTGGTTTCGAGGGATGCCAGCATGTCCGGGTAACGCAGCGTGATCTGGTTGGTCACATCCACGCCGGTGTCCGCCCAAATTGCCGCCACCTGCATGTCCTCGATAGGGCGGGTAATCAGGTACGTGGCGATTTCATAGGCGTACACCGTAATATCGTAAGCAACGCCGCCCCCCAGCCGGGGGTTAAAATACCGGTTTGTCCTGTCATTGGGAGCCACAAACCCGATGCCCAGCTCCAGGAAGGAGGGATTGCCGATAAGCCCTTCCGCCAGCCACTGCTTGGCCTGCTTCAGCGCAGGCAGGAAGCGGCTCCACATGGCTTCCATAACAAATACATTCAGCTCCTTCGCCCGGGCAAAGACCGTTTCCGCTTGCCCGCTGCTCACAAACATGGCTTTTTCGCAGAGCACCGGCACCCGGTGGTCCAAACAAAGCATGCATAAATCATAATGGGCATCTGTTGTGGCGGCGATATACACACAGTCCGGCCGCTCCCGGACAAGCATTTGCTCATAGCTGTCATATGTGGCAGATATGCCATGCTTCGCCGCAAACTCTGTGGCCCGTTCCATGGATTTGCTGGATACGGCGGCCACCCGGCAGCCGTCAATCAGCTCCACCGCGGCGCAAAACTTGTTGGCAATTTTCCCTGCGCCCATAATGCCGAATGTAAATGCTCCCATATGTCTCTCCTTTGTCATGAAGAAGTGAATACGAACCCGATATGCTTCATTGTGGCATACTGGTATACGGTTGGGAAGAGGGGATGACGCCCCTCTTTTTTATTTGCACGGATTCGGGAACATTATTTATAAAATAATTATATTTGTTTATTGACTATAATGTATGTCATACAGTATATTAAAAATGAGGTGATGACATGGAATCCATCGACGAGCTCATGAGCACATTGATCGTGGAGCTCAAGCGCGGAACTCTGGTGCTGTCGGTATTAAGCCAGCTGCGCTCACCTGAATACGGTTATTCCCTTGTCCAGAAGCTGGAGGAGAAGCAGGCCGCCATTGAGGCCAACACCCTCTACCCGCTCCTGCGCCGGCTGGAGAAGCAGGGGCTGCTTACCAGCGAATGGGATACCACCGAAAACAGGCCGCGGAAATACTATATTCTGAGCCCCACCGGCAAGGCTGTTTATGAGAAGCTGAAGGAAGAATGGATGCAGATGAGCCGCCAGTTGGCATTGTTATTGAAGGAGGACGATGAGGATGACACTGATAGACCGGTATATTGAGGCGGTGGCGGACCGCCTGCCGGAGAAGCTCAAGGCGGATGTGAAGCTGGAGCTGCGGTCCAATATTCTGGATATGCTGCCGGATGATCCGGAAGAGGAGGATATCCGGCGGGTGCTGGAAACTATGGGGAGCCCTTCGGAGCTTGCGCTGCAATACTCCCCAACCAAGCGGTATTTGATCGGACCGGCGGTTTATGACCGCTATATTGAGGTGCTGAAGCTGGTGCTGGGCATTGTGGCGGCAACCTTCACGGTGCTGATCAGCCTGGATTGGATGTTCAAGGATTCGGGCGGGGAGGATTTGGCGGGAAATGTGGCCGGCTATATTTCCGGGACCATCGGCGGAGTTTTGGAGGGGATGCTTCAGGCGGCTTTCTGGGTGACGATTATTTTTGTTTTCCTGGAGCGCAGCCATGTTCTGGACGGCCAATCTCTCTTTAACGCCAAACCTTGGCGCATCGAGGATCTGCCCAGCCCGGTTGTATCCAAGAAGAGCCGAATCTCCCGGGGCAAAACCATTGCCGGAATCTGCGTGACCATCTTCCTTACCTTCCTGCTCCTGACCCGGCCCGAGGTGATCAGCGTCGTTACGCATGATTCCTCCGGCACCATCGTCACGCCTATTTTCGATATAGACCGTTTTTCCGGATATGGCTTCTTCATTCTGGCGGCCGCTCTCCTCTCCCTGGTGCTGTCCATTTGGAAGCTGCTCACCGAAAGATGGACCTTCCCCATAGCCGTCGGCAATACGCTCTTCAATGCCCTGATCTGTGTCCTGATCGTGATGATGGCCAATGACGGCGCGCTGTGGAATGAAGCCCTGCCAAGCGCCATCAACAGCATCTTCTCAAAGGATGGCGCAGATCACCTGATCACCTGGTCCAAAAACAGTATCTATCTCTTCCTGATTATGGTCATTGGCATCAGCCTCTGGGATTCCGCCGACGGCTTCCTGCGCAGCCGGGGTTCCGGGCGCTAAGGGAAACAGGATATAAAGCTCCCCTATTGCAGCTGCAAGGGGAGCTTTTGTGTGACGCCCGGTATGGGCGCGCATTTTTCGCCCTATGGTTGGTTTTACCCCTCCGGCCCTAAATCCCCAGTTCCTGCATCCTAAGCGCAACAGTCTTTATCCGGTCTTCCGCGCTGCCGGACTGGGGGAGCCGCAGTTCGCTGACGATTTGGCCGTCGTGCATAAACAGAATCCGCCCGGTCCGCGCCGCTACCTTGGCGTCATGGGTAACCAGCACCACGGTTGTACCCTCGGCGTTGATCCCGGCAAGCAGCTCCATAATCTCCGCAGCCGCCGCCGAATTTAATGCCCCGGTAGGCTCGTCGCCGAAAATCACCCGGGGGCTGCCCATCAGGGCGCGGCAGATGCCGGCCCGCTGCAGCTGGCCTCCCGACACCTGGGCCGTGTCCCGTTTCTCCAGCTCCGCAATCCCTGTTTTCTTCATCAGCGCCCTGGCCTTCTCCACAAGGGCTGCGGCGTTTTTCCGGTTGTCCCGCATGGACGGCAGAATGATGTTGTCCAGCAGGTTCAGGTTTTTCAGCAGAGTGGGCTGCTGAAACACAAAGCCCATCCGGGTGCGGCGGAGATCCGCCAGCTCCTGCTCCCGCAGGGAGGACAGATCCCGTCCGTCAAACCTGATCCACCCGCTGTCAATGCCGTCCATCCCGCTCAAGGCATACATCAGAGTGGATTTGCCGGAGCCTGACGGCCCCATCACCGAGACAAATTCGCCCTCGCCGATCTCAACCGACACCCCGTCCAGAACCCTGACCTGCTCATCGCCTGCGCCGAAGGATTTGACAATTTGCTCACCGCTTATAATCGTCTTCATGGCCTACTCCTTCATATATTGGGATATTTGGACGTGGCCCGCCCTCCAGGCCCCCGCCACGGTGGCCAGCAGCACCGAACAAATCATTGCCAGCGGACAGACCAGGTAAGCCGCAAGAGGGTTAGCGGCAAATTTGAATGTGGAAGCGCCGAAGAAGGAAATGGCCATTCCTGCAAGCCCCTCTCCCAGGGTATTGGCCAAAAGCAAACCCAGCGCCATGGCGGCAAGCAGCACAAACAAGGAGCGGGAGGCGTATTGCCTGGCAATATCACCGCGGGTAAAACCCAGCGCTTTCATAATGGCGATGGAGGTTTTGTCCTTGGCCGCCAGCAGCTTCATAAACAACAGAGTCACCAGGAACATGAGCAGCAGGGCAACTGCAAATGCGGCATAAGCCGCCTTGCCCACGGCGCTGATGGTGGAGCCGAAGGTTTTGGCCACATAGTCGTCAAGGTCCGAAACCTTGGCATACCCGAACCGGTCGGCATATTCCCGCACCTTGCCTGCGGCCAAAGACGGATCGGCCAGCTCCGCGTAGATGACGCTGCGCATGGCTTCACCGCTTGTATCGGTAAACACAGCCTTGGCTGTTTTGCCGCCGTTGGTAATATCCGAATAAATGCCGCATACGGTAAGGGCTTTTGCTTGCCCGCCGCTCAGCAGCGTTAGCGTATCGCCAATGCTTCTGCCCAGCGCCTCCGCATTCAGCACGGACAAAGCAAGCTCGCCGCTTCCGGAGGGAGCGCCGCCCTGGGAATATTGAACCGGAAACACGGCATGGTTCCCCAGCTCAATGCTGATTCTCCCCTCCTGCCCGGCCTCTGTTTGGACCCTGTACGTGCCGGTGGTCAGCACCGCATGTTTCTTTACCGCCTTGTCGCCTGCCAGCGCCTTGTCAATCTCGGCGGCCTTGGCGGCAATATCAGCGGTCTGCTGAATGTCGAAGCGCATATCGGCGCGCCCGATGCCCATGTAGGTGCTGAAGCTTTCCGAGGAAATGGTGCTGTACAGGTTCTGGGGCACAATCATCATAAATGCCGCCAGCACCAAAACCGCAAGCATGGTGGCATAAAGCTTTTTGCGGGAGAGAACATCCTTGATCCCGAGAAAAATGTTCGTGTCCAGCAGCCTGCAGCTGCTTAGGCCCATACGTCCGGCGCCGCCGGACCGCTCCCGGGCTCCCCCAAACCGGATGGCGTCGGCGGCGGAGATTTTCTTAAACCGCGCCAGCACCCGGCTTACATAGGCCGTAATCACAAGGAATATAAGCGCTGTGCCTGCCAACCCGGCCAACAGAGCCGCCTTACCATGCCCGCTTTCGCCCATGGACAGCCGGATCTGCTCCAGAAGCGGCCCCTTGAACAGCAAGGACAGGGCATATCCCAGGATACAGCCAACCGCCGCCATAGCCGCATATTTAGCCAGATACAGCCTTTTGATATCCTTTACCCGCAGCCCGATGGCCTTCAACACGCCGATTTCCCGGTACTCCTCCTCGATTTTGGCAAGCAGGGTAAAGCGGATGCACATCAGGGCCACGGCCACTACAAGGGCGCTCATCAAGAGAATAACGGCGATCATCATCCCGTCGGAAATGGCATTGATCATCCTGAACAGCGGATAGGTAACCGCCGGTCCGTTGGCTTCCAGCCCTGCGGAGGCATAGGCCGCTTCAAAAGCCCCCAGCCCCGACAGCTCCTTAAGGCGAAACTCGATCAAATACTCCATGCTTCCCTGACCCTGGATAGCCGCATAATCCTCCTGGCTGACCAGAAACCGCTTGGAGGAGGAGAGGCTGGAGTTCATCTGCGAGTCCCGGAGAAATCCGGCCACCGTCAGCTCCCGTCCCCCAACCGCCGCTTTATCCCCCACCTTGGCGCTGTTGTCCTTCATATAAGCAATAGGGACATACAGCTCTCCTTTTGCCGCGTGGATCACATTGCCGTCCAGGTCCAGAAGATAGTCGAAGCGGCCGCTTTGGACGCTGAAGCCGTTGTCCTGGGCGCTGTCGGCCAGGGATTGCCCGCCCAGCACAATGCGCGCTCCCTCCACGTTCAGGAACTCCAGCACCTGGAAGTCCTCCACATTGCCGTTCCCCTCCGCAAAAGCGGCAAGCCGCTCCCGGTCTATCGTACCCGAATGCATCTGCATAAAATGGGGCGTTTGGGCCTTCGTCATCAGCGCCTCGATGGAGCCGGACAGCTGGATGGCAAGCAGCGCCGCCAGGGAAACCAGCATAGCCGCCGCTGCGACAAACAGGGTGGCGATCAGAGTGGTAACCTTGCTTTTCCGCACATCATTGCGGATGATTCTCGCGAACATCATGCACCTCCGGCTTCCAGCTTTTTAACCGATTGGACCTGGTACAGCAGAATTGAAGTCAGGCACAGCAGCCCTCCGGCCACTATGATCAAAAATCCCGTTCCTCTGCCGCTGCCTGTGCCGATGATCCGCCCCACGCTTCCGGCAAGAGCCCCGCCGTCTATCAGGAGCGGGTTGAACACATAATCCGCCAGCACCCCCGAAAGGGCATAAGCCGCCACATACCCCAGCTGGGAAATAACCCCGATCAGCCCCCAGGCTCTGCCTTGTTTGCTGTTCTCGATATTGCTCCGGGTCAAAAAATCCAAACTGGCATTGGCAAAGGGCAGCATGGCGAAGAAGAAAAAGCCCGAGAGGCAAATCCACACGATGCTCTCCCGCATGCCGAAGGCCGCCATGCCCAGCCCGGCGCAAAATAGGGAAAGCGAAAGCAGCTTTACATAGCCTTTTTTGATGGGGAGAATGCCCACAATCACACTGGTGACAAGCATCCCGGAGGCGGCCACGGTCTCCATGGTTCCCAGGGCGGCGCTGTCCGAAAAGGCCAGCACCAGCGGCGTGGAAAGGGTCTGGATGAAGCCCAGGAAAAAAGTAATCACCGAGGTCATCATGACCAGCACCAGCACACCCCTTTTTTCGGAAACGGCGGCCCAGCCTTCCTTAAATTCCCGGATAAAGGAGGCGGACGCCCTGCCCGAACCTGAAGCAAGGCCGCTGCGGACCACAAGGGTGGAGGCGACGGTGACGAAAAAGGTGCAGATGTCCAAAACAAGCAGCAGCTTGATGTCCGCCACAGTAAGCAAAAATCCGGCCACAATGGGCGAAATGAGGTATTTGGAGGAGCCCGCCACCTGCACAAGGCCGCTGGCTTTGGTGTATTGCTCCGGGGTCAGCAAATCCGTCACCGTCGCCTTGTACGCCGGCTCCAACAGGGAGGAGAATACCGAGCTGATGGCCACCCCTGCGCAAATCTGCCACAGCTGCGCTTCGCCGCGGAGCATACACACCAGAATAAACGCCACCCCCAGGGCGGAGAGGCTGTCCCCCAGCACCATCAGCAGCCTGCGGTCATACCGGTCCGCCAGCACTCCCGACACGGCACTGAGCAAGAGCGACGGCATAAAGGCAAGCAGGGTGACCAAGGCCACTGCCGAGGCTTTTCCCGTGGCCCCGTATACATACACCCCCAGGCCGAAGGACGACAGCCCGCTGCCAATGGCGGAAACCAGCTGTCCCGACCACAACAGCATAAATTTCCCGAAGGGGCTCCCCGTCCTATTCATGGCCGCCGCCCCCGCCGAACATCTGCATCACGGACAGAAGGCTTCCCGCCTCCGCTCCCAGAAGCCGCTCAATATTATGAATGAATGCGGGGATACGGGCGGCCACCTCCTCCTCTGTCAAACGGGCCCCATCGTCAAAAATCGTATTGGCATAGACTACCACCATCTCCATACATTCGTAGGGAAATGGCGTATTGAACAGCCCCTCATCAATCCCTTCCCGGATCATGTCCGCCAGAATGGGAGTGAGGCCGCTGACAATAACCTTCTGAATCTTCTGGTGCATCAGCGCATTCTGGGGCTTGTGAATATGCTCCATAATCTCCTCCCCGCCTCCGCCGCTCACATTCATGGCCGCCACGGCGCGGATAATCCGCTCCACAACCGGGATGCTCCTGTCCGCCGCCACTTCCTGCGCAGCGCGCATCAGCCGGGTATTGTACCGCTCAATCAGGGCGTCCATAATATCCTCTTTGGACTTGAAGTGGTGGTACAGGGTCCCCCGGGCGATGCCCACCTTTTCGAGAATATCGTTGGTGCTGGTGCCGTCAAAGCCCTTCTGGCCAAAAAGCGCATCCGCCGCATCCAATATTTCATCTCTGCGCTCCTCGGGCTTTTTCACAATTCTCATGCTGTGCTGCGCCTCCTTACAACAATAGACCGACTGTCTGTCGGTAATATCATGACATATCCCCCTTGATGTTGTCAAGGAGGAGTCTGACGTGGGTGGGGATGCTCTAACGGCGATGAGAGACGCTATTTGACCAAAAACGGAGGGTTGCAAAACCTAACGGAAGCAGGAGACCTTATTGGGACAAAATTGGGGTGGCGGCAGACAAATTGGGGCAAATAGCGGCTGTGGCCGCCGTTAGATTTTTAGAAGCGGTGTTTTCGCTGAAATAAAGGCTGTGGCCGCCGTTAGAATCCCTCATCGCCGGACCCCACCCTTTTCGCAAAAACTTCCGCGGCCGCGTCCGGCCACCTAAATCAGCTCCAGCAGCCCCATTTCGAGACAGGTGGTAAGGTCAAGGGTCTTCTCCCCGGTTGTGAACCGGATGCTGATTTCTTTTGCGGTTACTTGGGAGACGGTCCCGCTGCCGAATACCCGGTGCTTGATGGACTGCCCCCGGGCCAGATCGGACCGGTTGCGGATGGCGTTGGGGTTGGCGGCGGCTTGCCGATGGGTGTGCTGCTGAGCAGAGGAACGCTGGGAGGAGGCCCGTTGGGACGAAACCTGCCGGGAGGAAGATCCCTGCCGGGACGCTGCAGTTTGTTTGTTCTGCCCTGCCGCCTGGCCGCTCTGTCCTGCCTGCTGCGGCGGATTCAAGATGTTCCTCACCTCGCTGATAAACCGCGATTCCGCCGTCTTTTCCCCGTCCCGCTCCTTGTAGGAAATCATCTGGAGGTTCTGCTTGGCCCGGGTCATCCCCACATAAAACAGCCTGGCCGCCTCCTCCATCAACGCCTGCTTCACCTCCGGCGCGCCGCGCTCGTCATCCTTGGAGGGAATAATCCCCTCCACCAGATCGATCATGTAGACATGCTCGAATTCCAGCCCCTTGGCGCTGTGGAAGGTAGAGAAGGTGACGGCATTCTGTCCTTTGCGCCGCTTGGATTTCTTCAGCTCCGCCTCCAGATGCCTAAGCCGCTCATGGAACTGCACCATGGTTTCCAAACCCTCCGCAATGCCCTCCAGCGTGTTGAGGATGCCTAACAGGTATTCTTTCCGGAAGCCCAGCCGCTCGCACATTTTCTCGATGGCTTTTTCATAGCCCAATTTTCCCCGGATAGTCCGGATGGCTTCCAGGGGCGGAATGCCGCGCATCTGCTCAAAGGTTTCCTTGCACTCCTGCAGCAGCTTCACCTGGTAATCCTGGATGGGGGCGTACCGCTTCAGGTTATCGAATACGGACTCATTGTTGTCGAGGCCTCTGATGGACTCCATCTGCTGGCGGGTAATATACGCGTTCAGCTTCAGGTGGATTTTCTCCAAAATGTCGGCGCGTTTGTCCGAGAAGGTTAACCGCATGAAATTCAGAATGTCCTCCACGATCCAATGGTTGAAAAAACGGATATCCGCATCCTTCATGTAGAAGGGAATCCCCGCCCGGTCAAAGGCGTTCATCAAGGCGATGGAGGAGGAATTGTTCCGGTACAGAATGGCCGCCTCGCCAAGCTCCCCGATTCCTTTTATCTCCTGAACCAGATACTTCGTTTGGGATTCATAGCGTGAAAAGCTTTTATGCTTAATCCTGCCGCGTGAAGGATTATCCGTAAACATGTTTTTGGCATACCGGTTCTTATTGCGCTTAATAAATTCATTCGCTATATGAACAATCCCCTTGGACGAACGATAATTCTGCTCCATGTAGAGGATTGCCGCATTGGGGTAAACCTCGCTGAACCGGAGGAGATAAGAAGGCTCGGCCCCGCGCCAGCTGTAAATGGACTGGTCGTCGTCCGCCACGATGCACAGATTCCGGTGGACCCGGGCCAGCTTTTCGGCAATGGCATGTTGGACCAAGGAGGTATCCTGGCCTTCGTCAATGAGGAGGTAATCGTAGCGCCGCTGATATTTGCCGAGCAGCTCCCCGTCCTCCTCTAGCGCCTGCTCCGCCCAGGTGAGCATATCGTCGAAATCCACCAGCAGGCTGGCATGCCCCGACTGCTTGAAGGCCTCATACTCCTGCAAAACCAGCTCCGCTTGAGGCACATCGCATTTCACCGACTTCCATTGGTCGGACGGAAGCATCTTGTTCTTGATAAAGCTGATATAGGTGGTCAAATCCTCCAGTTGATCATCCGTAATCCGCTCACGGGCAACGGCGCTGTAGATGTTGCGGAGGATGATCTTTTTATGGAGGGGCAGTTGGCCGTCAGCCTGAACCGTTTCCTGCTCCTCCGGGGTGATGTCGCCTTCGATGATTTTATAGGAAATCCGCTTCCTCCAGAAATACTCCCGCATCACCTCAAAGGCAAGGCTGTGTATGGTGGAAAAATCCACGGTTGGCAGCTCCGGGAAAAACCGGCTGAACCGCTCCTTCATATCCATGGCCGATGCTCTGCTGAAAGTGACCGCCTTGATCCGGGAGGGGGCCACCCCCTTCTCTTCAATCAGATAGCCAGTCCGCATAATGATGGTAGTGGTTTTGCCGGAGCCGGGTACCGCCAACAGCAGCATAGGCCCGTCGGTTTGCGCCGCGGCCTTCGCCTGCACCTCATTCAGTTCCACGCCAAGCTCCGCTTTTTTCCGCTGGAAAAATCCGGCCATATCACTCATACTTTTTCGTGTCCTTTCGGTCTACTACAGAAAATTTTCGGTATTCCAGTACATTTTTCAATACTTTTTATGATATAATGCGGGTAGAATGGTAAAGAGGAGCTGCGCGAACAGCCCCTCAATGCCAGCCGCTACAAGGGCGGAGGTTCATCATGTTTTGTGGCAGAAGCTAGGCTCCCGGTCCTTCAAAACCAAGGGGGCCTACTTCTTTTTTAATTACCGCTGCCCCGAACAACCGCCGGGATCAATCTGACCACCAGGTCTCCCTCTACGGCCAGCTCCGTCCCTTTTGGCATATCTACATGCTTGATTTCTTCCACATCCTCTTCGTCCAAGCCGAATATTTCATTTACGCTCCCTTCCCCCACATTGATGCCGCCCGAGCCGGACACGGCTACAATATTGTAGGTGCCCGCCTTGAAATCATCTCCGGCCTCATAGTTCCCGGTGGAGAGCTCCACGGCCCGGGACATCTCATAGGTGCGTCCGGTAAATCCGCTTTGAATGGACTTATACACCACCTGCACCGTCAGCTTCTCGCTGATGATCAACGAAACTCCTCTCGGCAGCTTCAGACCCTTGAAGGAGGAAACATACCCCTTTTCCACACCGAACTCCTCATCCATCTCCAGCTCCGAATCCTGAAGAAAGCCTGTTCCGGAAACCGCTGTAATGTCGCATTTGCCTGGGGGAATATCAATGCCCGCTGTATAAAAGCCTGTGCTCAATGTATACGTATCCGGGACTTGGGACAAATCCTGCGGAGCTTCCGGAGCATAGGCGGCATTCACCGCTCCCGCAGGGGATTCATCCTCATCCTCGACATAGATAAGCGGCGCTCCGCAATACTCGCAAGCACAGTCATCCTCGATCTCATTCTCCGCCCCGCAGCCGGAGCAGACCACCATCTTGGGCGTGGTATAGATAATCCGCAGCTCGTCCTCTTGGTCCGTTTCCTCTTCATCCCGGTCCCTGTTGAAAAGAAACGAAAATAGCCCCTTTTTCATATGGAAGAGCCCCCTTGCTCGGTTGCCGGCAGCTTGCCGCATAAAGCCGCAATCCGATTTTGCTTGGTTTCTTCCTTTTTGGCCAGCTCAATAAATTGAATCTGCTCCCGCTTTATGTAATCCGGTTGGCGGAGAAAGGCGTCCAGCACATTCCGGTTCTTAAGAGCTTCCTCGATGTACGCCGGTAAAACCACCTGCCGGTTCTCCTTGCATTCCTTCAGAAGAACATGGACGGAATCTCCCAGCTCCTTGCCAACGGCTCTCCGCATAAACTCGTTGTAAACAAAATAATGCCCGTTTCTGGAGGGAAGCAAAGTATGTTCGAAGTCATGGCCGTCAACGGTTACGTGGACAGGCACTTTTCCATTGGTGCCGAAAACTTCTGTCCCCTGATGCGGAAAGTAGACCACCTTCCATTTCATTTTGCCCTCCAGCATTTTGATCCCGCTGTCAAACTCATAAACCAAAGCGCTTCCCCCCTGTGATCCTGCCATAAAATGCGTTTTTTCCCTGTATCCCACTGGGATTTCAAATCCATTTTACACCAAGAACAAGAGCTTGAGAAGATCACTGGTGATGGTTTTGCGGCTTTTGCCGTTTACGGGAATCGGGGTACAGAATTTTAGTTATTCCCAGATAAACTCTGCGCTTGAATATCCAATTCGGTCATCGCTCCGGCATATATCCGCACATCATCCAGCTTTCCTTTAAACCAGCCCGACCCGGATATCGCTCTTCCCAGGTACAACGCGCTTGAGCCTGTATTCAGCGTAGTCGTTCTTGCCGCCTTCAGCGTTCCGTCCAGATACAGGCGCATGGTAACACCGTCGAAGGTAAGCGCCAGATGATGCCAGCGTCCATCTGCATATCCATTGGCGGCTGTGCCGAGATTGTTCCCTCCGCTGTTAAAGCCGATCTCGCCATTTCCGTAAATGGAGATTTGCGAAAATCCGCTACCTGCGGCCGTTCCCCAACCAAGCAAAGTGGACGGCGAGATGGAGGTTGTATTGAACCAAAGGGAAATGGTGCGGGCGCTGTTGACCTTCAATAAGTCCCAGGAAGTCTCCACGGCATCGTCCACTCCGTCAAAAGCGAGCGCCCCGTTAAAGCCTGACGGCCCCTCGGTCCAGGACGGATTGCCCGTCAGGCTTCCGGTGCGGTCATTGCCCGAGGAATCGGCAACCGAGCTGCCGGTTCCTTCATCCAAGGTCCAGTGAACCAGCGGATCGGGATTGGCCAGCAGGCGAATCTCCTGGGCCGTCAGCTTGCGGTTGTACAGCATGGCCTGGTCAAGCATTCCCTGATAATAGCCGCCGCTTGCGCCCCGGCCGAGGAATAATTCGTCGCTTGCCGTATCCAGAGCGGTCGCTTTGCTTTTTACATTCACTCCGTCCACATAAAGAATCATATTGCTTCCGTCAAACGTAACAGCCAGATGATGCCAGGCATCGTCCGTATATCCGGCGGATGCCACCGTCAGCTCATTGCCGTTTCCGAAATAGCCGAGTTTGCCGCCCTCAATCCCCAACTGAAAAGCCCGATTGGCGCCATCGGCTCCGTAACCCAGCATCATTCCCTGGCCGGATGCCGATGTCTTGAACCATACCGCCGCACTTCTTGCCTCATTGCCGGCAAGCTCCTTCCACGAAGTGCGGACAGCATCCTGAACGCCGTCAAATTGCAGCGCCCCGCCAATCCGGCCGTCCGTCCGCTGCGGTGAACCTTCCAACAGACCGTCACGGCCGTTCAATGAAGCGTCCAGCGCCAGCTGGCCGGAAGCTTCATCGAGCACCCAATAGCCGTTCAAGGCGGATTCAATGACCGGTCCCATCCTTAACGGTGTGGAAAGTGCATCCGAGCTGCCGTCCGACGTTCTGAAATAGTAGCTGTGGAGCCCTTGCGGCAGCCTGGTCGTCACTGCATACGCTGCGCCCGACTGATAATTCGTATTTGCCGGGTCCGCCGGAGTCATGGCATGGACCACTCCGTCCACCACGGCTTCAACGGCCAGCGGCGGCTGATTGTCCGCATCGCTGTACACAACATGGAAGGTGAAGCCGGTCTCATTGCTGCCTCTGGAAGGCGTTACGCTCTCCTGGGCCAATACCGGGGAAGTCCCCGCAGGCAAGTTGACTGCGCTGATTTCATTCACATACAATTCTCCCGGCTGAACGGCGGTTTGCAGCAGCCAGAAGGTCAAATGCGCTTTGCTGCGGTCCAGCTGCGGATACTGGTCCATATCGAACAGATAGGTATCCCACTCTCCCCCGACTGCCACCGGCGTGCTGCCGGAAATGTTGACAGAGCTGACCCCGTCGCTGATCGCAACTTTGACGGTGGTCTGAGGCGCCGTCGGACTTTTCATCACCACTTTGAGATAACGGTAGCCGGTTAAATCAACCTCGTCCTTCATCGGCTCAAATTTGGCCTGGGATGCCGTGCTGGCCGGATTTTGCCGGAACAGTCCAACCGTTCGGCCGTCTATGGTCGTTCTTTCATAATAGCCCGTGCCTCCCCTGTCGTTCCACCAGTTCACCCAGGCTGCGCCGGAGGTTCCCCCATAATAGCCGCCGCCGCCAAAATCATCGTAAAGCAGCCCGTTGGAAGGATCGGGAAGCGGAGGCGCAACGGTAAAATGCGTGTTGGCAAAGCTCCGGTTGCCCGCATCATCCATCGCTCTGACATCGACTCTTCTGGTGGTATAAGGGCTTAAGCCGGATGTATCGTAAACCGCGCTGTAAACGCCGCCGCTTAGGGTCAACGGCTGCCAGGCGCCTCCGCCCACTCTAAATTCTGCCAGGTCAACACGGCCGGCCGCTTGAACCTTGATATCCACCTGGCCGGTTACGGTTTGCTCCGTCAGCGGAGACAACACCTTCAGCGGCTGCGGAGCCGTGCCTCCCTGATACGCGTCGCCGCCATGCTTGACCATTCCCATGATTGTATACACCAGGCCTGCCTGAATGCTGATGCTGAATTCATTGTAGCGCCACTGATTGGTATCGTCCGCCCATAACGCCCGGTCCTCATACCAGGGACTGACGCTGGCCCGGTCTTTCGTATCCTTGAGCACAGGGCCGCTGACCATGGCGCCGGGAATAATAACGCCGGTGCTGTCCCGGTCATAGGATTGTTCGTCCAGACGGGTATGCAGAAAATCCACATGATCCGCGCCGATTCCCGACACCCAGCTGATATTCCACGGATTTCCGCCAAAAATCCAGTACAGTCCTTTTTGAATGGCCTGCAGGACGGCAGGGTCCTCGAACAGCTCGTAGTAGCGCATCAAATCGCCCAAATAAGAGGCATGGGGCTCATTCACGCCAAAGTCGCCGAACTGGTTGAGCATCCCATACGGGGTATCGTCGGCCAGCGACATAAAATAGTGGGCCTGATAGCGCAAAAGCTGTTCAATATGGGCTTGGACCGCCGACTCGGCAACCGGATACAGCTCTGCCAGAGACATCGGCCGCAAATCCCAATAGTTCGTCGTGTAATATTGTCCCGGAGACAGCGCCAGGGCGCGCCCTTGGGCCGAGGTTAAATACCCGGCATTTCCGGTAAGGCGGTACAATTGGGTTTCCGCCCACAGCAGCACGTTATCCATGCCCCCGTAATTGCGGGTATTGTAGCTTTCGTTGGGACCGGCGAAATCATCGGCATTATCGACGGCAAATTCGTAGAAGACCAGAGCGGCCGCTTCGCTGCGGTCGATGAAATCGAGGGCATAGCCTTCTTGGCCGGCGGCAATTTTCCCGTGATCCAGCGCATATTGGAATGCCCGCGCGGCAGCGGCCAGCGCTCCCGCCGCTTTTCCCGCTCCGTGGATATTCGGCCGGAGCAGCGGCCGGTCATCCGCCGTGCCCGGAATATTGTCCGATACCTTGTCCGGATGCTGAAAGCCGTAGCCTTTGTTGATGTCGTACATCAGGCCGCCGAAATGATCGGCGAATTGGATTACATATTCGCTGCCGAAGGCCGCTTCATCCAGCAGGTCCGGAATCCCGTTGGCATCATTGTCATATTGGATGTCCGCCACATCGGCGTGATTCAGATAAGCCAGGGCCAGTTCCCCGATCACCCACTGGTTGCCGGCATATTTGCCGTAATCGCCGGCATCGTACCAGCCGCCGACCAGATCATAATGCTGTCCGTCCAGCACACCATCGTCCAGATGGGAGGCGCCGTGGAAAATTTTTGCCGACGGTGCGGTATCACTGTACCCTTGAGGATAGACGTCGCTGGTCGCCACGCCGGAGCGCAGCAGCCGGTAGAAGGCCGTCATCTCATCCTTATATTGGCTCCAGAGATTGGACTGGATTGCAAAGGGATAGGAGGCGGCTCCATTGCTGGAAATTGTGAACTGGCTGCCGGTCTGGGTCACATGGGAAAAATCCGCCACGTACACTCTTTTGCCCCATGCCATTCCCTGATCGTCAAGCACCCCGCTGGCAACAGTTGCCGAATTGTTCAGGACGCGAAAGCTCTTATCGGTCAAATCATGGTCCGTAATGACATACGCCACTTTGTATGCGCTTCCATCATAGCCCGCTTGACTGACGGCAATGACAGTTCCCGCCGCTGCCGCAGCCGGAAGCGGCGCGGCGAACAGCCCGCCGAAGGCGAGCAAAAACGAAAGCAACGTCAAAAACGCGGCCTTAAATCCCCGCGGCCTCTTTCTTGAAAACCATGGCATAGTAACGCCTCCGTATCATCATATTTTTGATGCGACTTTTATTAGCCGGATTGTAACTACAGTTCCTTCGCCGGGAACGGAATGAATGTCCAAACCGCCGGAGCTTCCGTTAAACAGGGCAAGCCGGTCCTCTACATTGGACAAGGCATAAGAGTCCCTTGCGCCCCCGGACAGCATGCCGTTTTTGCGGAGATCCATGAACCGTTCTCTTTTGTCAAAGCCTACACCGTCATCCCGCACCTGAATCACGATCATATCCGCTTCCTGGGAAACCGTAACGCGGATGGTGCCCCGCATCGTCTTTTTCTTGCGAATGCCGTGCAGCAGCGCATTCTCCACCAAAGGCTGGAGCGTCAGCTTGGGCATGGAATAATTGCCGACCCCGGAATCCGCCTCAAAGAAGAACTCAAACATTCCGTCAAACCGTTCATGCTGCAGCTCCAGGTACACCTTGGCCAGTTCAAGCTCATCGGACACCTTGACCAAATCCTCGCCCTTGCTTAAGCTAAGCCGGAAATAACTCGACAGCCCTTCAATCATGCGGCTGATATCCGGCGCCTGCCGGTCCCGGGCCAGCCAGTTGATGGTGTCCAGCGTATTGTACAGAAAATGAGGGTTGATCTGGGCCTGAAGCGCCTGCAAGCGGGCTTCCCGTTCCCTGACCTGCGCGCTGTAGACCTCCTCCATCAACAGCTGCACCTTGCGGATCAATTGGTCCACCGAACGCTCCAGCAAGCTGCCCGGTTCATTAAGATAATCGGCGTTTAGAGGTTCTCCCCCGGATTGCCGGATGGCCCGGACCGCAGTTTTCATTCTGCTGTTGATCCGGCGCACAAAATAGGTTTGCAGCACCAGCACCAGCAGCACCAGCATAAGCACGGCCCCCATCAAGGTCGCCAGCTCGGAATACCTGCCCAGCAGCACCGCCTGCCGCGAAATTTCCGCAGCGGGAATCTGTGCCGACAGCATCCAGTCCGGCCCGCCAATTTCAGTGAATACCGCGTACCGGGTTTCCCGGCCTTCATCCCAGCGCAGGATTCCCTCCGTCTGGCTCTTCCACTCTTCGGTCAGATGCCGGGGAAGCGCGGCGGATGGAGCGCTGTTATCCTGATACATAAGAAGCCCGTTCTTATCGGTCATGCTTACCTGTTGACTGGATTCCATGGATAAATTCCGAATCACCGTCCATATGGACGCCACCCGCATATCAATCAGCAGCAGTCCGGCCCACTCCTCGTAGTGCTCAGGGTCGCGCAGCATCCGGCCTACCGAAAAAATAATCTGGCCCTCCCGGTCGATGAAGCGTTCCAGGCGTGAACCGATCCAGACATTCCGCCCTGCGCCGGCTTCAACGCTTTTATACCAGGACTGGTCCTCGGCGTCGCTTAAGGAGAAGAAGTTAATCTTCTCTCCCGTGTATATCTTATAGTTCTTCAAGAACAGGCGTACCCGGAACACATTGGGATTGGCCTCCGCCGGAACGATAACCTGGGTGAGCAGCTTGTTCTTCTCCTCGTATTGCTGAAGGTAAGAAAACCCGCCCTCTCCGGGCGGCCGCAGCGCTTCATACACGACGGGATTCATCAGCAGCGCGTCCGACACTTCGCTGACCCGGTTGAACTGATATTCCATGTTCAACGCCGCTTGCTGGACCGTCTTCAGCATGCTGCGGGTTACCTGCTCCTCCACAACCGCAGAGGAACGTTCCGAATGCATATATAACAACAAGGACAGAGGAATGAACAACAGCATCGTATAAATGGCCAGCCACATCCGCGCCGCCCGCACCTCGGCTATCATCCGCTTGAGCCAGTGGCGCCAACCCGGCCGTTTTGCTCCCATTTTTCCTCCTCCTGTCCGTTGTGATTTATACGCTTTCGGAAACGAGTCCGCCGGCAAATTCCATTACAGCTGATCCCTGTAAGCGCTGGGGGTAAACCCGGTATGCCTTTTGAACTGCTTGGTGAAATACCCGGGATCGCTGTAGCCTACGGCACCGCTGATTTCGTACAGCTTCCAGTTGACGTCGGCCAATAATTCCTTGGCCTTCTCCATGCGCACGGCGGTCAAATACTCCAGCACCGTCATCCCGGTCTCCTGCTTAAACAACAGGCTGAGATAGGTGGGCGAAAGATAGACCTCCCGGGCGATGTCCTCGATCAAGAGGTTTTCCGGATACCTTTTATGAATGATGGATTGAACACTCTCAATGACATGCCTTGGTTTGCTGCTCCGTTTAAATTCGATCTGGGCGCAAATATCGGACAGATACCGGCCGACAATGCCCGAAAGTCCGGTCAAGGTCTCCGCGCGAAGAATGCTCGAGCAGCATTCGGTCTCCTGCTGCTCCATCCCGTCTTTGGCCACCCCAAGCTCCAGAAGCTGCCGTCCTGCAAGCAGCGCCAGTTCCATGGAAACGCTGCGGGCATAGACGATTCCGCCTTGGCGATATATGGACAGGCTGGAGAACAGGCGGTCCAGACAATTGGCAAGCGCATCCCTGCTGCCGCTATGAACCGCCTTGACCGTCTCGTCCACAATGGCCCGGTCGAACCGCTCTTCATTCTCCTGCTCCAGATAGTCCATGGTGATGGTGCGGTTGCTTCCCATATACCATTTATAAGCGGCGGCCTCCCGCGCGCCGGCAAAGGAAGCCGGAATCTGGCGGATATTCTCGGCTTTGTTGCCCACGCCAACCGTCGTGCTGATCTTGAGCAGCCGCCCTGCCGTCTCCCTTAATTCTTCCGCCAGCTTATACAGCGTTTCCTCGGGCATACCCGCCGACTCCCGCAAAATGGCGGTGAACTCTCCCGGCCCCGACTCAAAGCAATAAGCCTGCCAATACTGGCTGGCCAACTCCTGGTAAATATTGGCGAACGAATAATACAACAGCTGCATATCCCGTTCAGACCTCACTCGCATCAAATCCTGCTGCCCGTCAATGACCGCAACCATAATCCAATAGGTGCTATCCGCCGGCAATTCCAGGCCAAGCAGCGCCAAACGCTCCTCAAAGCGGGGAGTGGGCCGGATTGGCCCTTGAATCAGCGAGAGCAGAAATTTCTCCCGCAGCAGCGGCATGCTCTCCACAAGCTTCTTCTCCATGGCGCCGATCCGCTTGCGTTCGGCCTCTTCCCGGTCGAGGGCAAGGTTAATGTTCTTTATCGCCTCTTCCAGCTCGTTCATTCTCACAGGCTTGAAGATGTAGTCCACCGCCTGCACCTCAAGCGCTTTTTTCAGAAAATCAATATCATTATGCCCGCTGATAAATACAATCTTCATCTCCGGAAACAGCGTTCTTAGCCGAATCGACAATTCGATTCCGTTCATATTGGGCATCAGCACATCCGTCAGCACAATATCCGGAGGATTCTCCATAATCCTTTCCAGCGCCACATCGCCGTCATGGGCATCCCCGGAAACCTCAATCCCGTGCGCCGGCCAATCAAAATGCTTCCTCAAGCCTTCACGAACAGAACGCTCATCATCCACTATAAAGAGCTTCCGCATCCCTGCTTTCTCCTCTTCCGCTTGCAGCCTTGTCCGTGCCTCTCGTACTTGTTGTTTAAGCATATTACAATACACTTGAACAAGCAACGCGCTTGCCGCAGCCCCGCCTCCTCCCAAGCCGGTTGCCAGGCCGCGCTTACGGGCGCATCTCCAGGCAGAGGGAGACGGCGCCCGCACCGTCTGCGGGAATAAATGCCGCCGCGTCCGCTCCATTCCATGTACACCGGGCAATGCGGCTGCCGCCGCCCCGCAGCTCCAGGTTGATGGTCCAGCCGCGGTAAGAAAGTCCCTGCAAACTGACGGTTCCCAGATGGTCCGGCAGCACAGGAGCAAAACGCAAGCCTTCTGTCGTAAACTCCGCCCCCGCCAAGCCGAACAGAATCATCCGCACAAAACCGGTGGCTGACCAGGTCTGCCGGGACAAAGAGCCCCAGACCTTGTCCGGATGGGCCTCTCCCTCCTGAATGCCTCCATAGATGGAGCCGTCCAGCGGATGATACAGCTCGGCAAAATGCCCGTCCCGGCAAGCAAAGCCAGCCAAGACGGTCAGGTCATGCAGAAACAGATCCATCCGGCCGTTCCGCAGGGCCGCCTCTGCCCAAAAAGCCTGGATATGAGGCCAGACCGTTCCGCTATGCCGGCCAAAGGTGTTTCCGTCCGGGCGTTCATATCTGGCAAAATTGGGCCACAAGCAGGGAATGCCGCTTGGCGTTATATGCGCGCCGGCAAGAATTCTCCGGGCTTGCTCGTCATCGGCGATTCCCAGCAGCATGGCAAGGCTCAGCCCCATTCCTTCTTGGGCCTCGCTCCCGCCGTACTCGTCCACAAGATAACGGAAGGTGCCCTTGTCCTCGTCCCAGAAATGTCCGATGATCCGCTGTTTCAGCTCCTCGGACTTCACCAACCACAGGCTTGACGCCCTACCGTGAAGCTCTTCTTCCATTTGTCCGGCGATTTTGTAGGCGGCCGCATAGAGGCAATTGGTGGACAGGGCCTGCATGCCGATACCTTCCCCCGGCGTTGAGACCAGACCGGGATTGCAGACCGGCCATTGTTTGATCGAGCTTGAGCCATTGGTTTGGGCATACAAATCCGGGTAAGCGGCCACCCCGTCGCCATAACAGGCCGGGCCACGGAACAGTCCCGTCTGCGGATTCCATTCCGTCGCTTCAAAATACTCAATCGAAGCGGCCACAACCTCATAGGCAAAAGCGAGAAAATCCCGGTCTCCCGTATATAAATATTGATGCCAGGCGCCCAGCGCCCAAATAATGGCGTCCCAATATTCGCCTCCCGCACGCACGCGGCCGCCTTCCTCCACCAGCACGGACAACAGAGTATTCTTCGTCACCTCGGGCATCAGCAAACCGGCGCCGTTCCAAGTGTTGATGGAGGCATCCCGGGTCCATGGCGTCTTGTAGTTCAGCCCGGCCATCAGCACCGGCTGCGGTTCCCGCAGCACCCCCTCGCAATAAGGCAGCACATTGCCGGCGATATCCCCGATGGCGATTTGAAACGCATCGTTAAGCGCGGGGATATCCGTCTTCAGACTGGGAATGGAAATGGTAATATTCATAGGGCATGCACCTTCGGCCATTTCAGTTCAATTCCCTCTGAAACAAGCAACTTCTGAAAATCCTCCAGCAGCTCCGGCGTGTTGCGCACCTGTCTTGGCATCAATCCCTTCTCCAGGCAGTAGGCGGCCAGATAACCTGCCGCTTCGCCGATGTTCCACTCCACCGGATGCAGGCGGTAGCAGCCGTTGGTAATATGGGTGACGCCGAGATTTTTGCAAGCCGGCAGCAAATTGTCCATGCGCACAGGAATCAGGCTCCCAAGCGGAATCTGGAAAGGAAGGCAGGCGATATCAATGTAATGGCGCATACCGGTGCTGGGATGAAGGTCGATCCGGTAGCTGCCGATCCCCACGGAATCATGGAAGACCGCGGCCTGATCCCCTTGAATTTCAGGGCTTATATGCTGCTCCAGTACGGTAAACTCGGCGCGTATCCGGCGTGATTCCCGGATATAGGGATACATGGCCAAACCATCCGCTGTGCCCACGGCATGACCGCACGGCTTGAGGCCGGGGTAACCGGCGCCGCCGTCCGGGCGGGGAGCTTCGGTCTGCGCCCAATACAACAGAGAAAGCGTCAGCTGTCTGGCGCCCTCCAAATGCTTCTGCCGTTCCTCCTCGCTCACTTCATACAACGATCCCAGCCAATAATCATTCTGCTGCCAGTTGACAATCGTGATGTCGCTGGCGAATGCTCCGGCAGCGAACAGCTCCTTATCCAGCACCTTGCGCCATCTCCAGCGGGACATGCTTCCGGTTCCGTCTTCAAACATCGGATAATACACCGGTTCGAACGTGCAGTGATGGGCTACGGTCCAGCTAAGCAGCTCCCCCACCCAGAAATCCGGTTTATAGCTGCGCCAGAAGTCGTACTGGGCGGGCCTTTCGATGGTATGATCCTCTCCCGGAAAGTACTCCAGCGCCATGCAGTGGGTGGCCGACTGCATATCAAGCGGGTCCGCCTCTCCCGCAAGAGCATGCGGCTCCCCGGTATCGCGCCGGGATTCGGAGCCGGTCACATATTCCGTTCCTGTCATCGGCAGCAAATCCCCGCATTCCGTTGCGTCCAGGAAGTACGGAGCCCACAGCACAAAGCTGTCCCCGCTGTTCAAATCCTTCACCCTCACCGCAATTACGCGGTCCCCATCGACTTCGGCCGCCTCGGCCTGATGCCGCGTATAAATGATTACCTTCCCGGAATGCACGTAAGGGGCAAGCATTTCCTGCAGCACCGCAAGCGCCGTGCGCGGCTCATGGCAAAGCTTGCTGACACCGCCGCCCCCGGGATTCAAATACGAAACGCTTCGCGCCGCTTCCGTCAGCGGAAAATTTCTGCGGTAATAGTCTCTTACGCCGTTTCTGAACTGCCGGTAGCTGCGGGTGCAGCCGAATTGCTCAATCCATGGATGCTCATCCGGCGGAACCGCCTGGCTGGTCAGCTGGCCGCCAATCCAGTACGTTTCCTCTGTCAGGACCACCCGTTTTCCCCGTTTCGCCGCGGCGAGCGCCGCCGCACAGCCTCCAAGTCCTCCGCCGATAACCGCGATGTCAGCATATATTTCCCTCATCATGATGTATGTTCACGCTCCAGTCGCACAGTCAGCCGCAGCGGAGCGCCGGTAAGCGCAATCCGCATAAACAGCAGCTTGCCCTCCACAATTTTAGTGTCCACAGCGCCGTCGCATGCAGCGACCTTCCAGCCGCTCAACTCCTGCCAATACGTCAAGCCGAAGGGGATGGGCTTCCAATGCCCGATTTCGAACATCATTTCTATCGCCTGCCCCGATTCGGCATACTGCGTGACAAATACCGGCGGAGCCTCCTCCGCAAAGTTCTCCTGCATGTTCCATTTTCCTACGTAGCTGCGCAGCATTCTGGGTTTGCATTCCCCCTTCACAAAGGCCATCTGGCATTCCTTGTCATAATAAAAGAAGGTATCGGGCCACGGTCCCAGCCCCACTCCGCCCAGCGTCATCGTATATTCGTTGACCTCCGGCCGGATCAAAGGGTCTTCCGTCAGCATATAGGCGGGAGCCGTTTCCCGGTTTTGCCGTTTGTAGGTCCGAATCGCTTCAGGCAGCGTGGTCACCGTAATCGGGAAGGTGCGCAGGTACTCGAAAAAAAGCTCCTGCATTTGGTCGCAAGCTTCCACGTCGGCTGCCGGAAACACGGAAAAAGCTTCGGAGTTTTCCATTTCATGCGCTTCCTGCTGCTGAACGAAATACACATGGTCGTTATGCTCCGTATTCCTTAAATAATCCTGGAACACCCTCTTCCAATATTCCACATCGGTTCCCGAGCAAAGCCCGGCCCGCAGCACATCATTGGGATCGGTAGAATAAATGCAGGGATTGGCCGTATGGTAAGCCTGATGCAGATCACGGGCCGTCCATTCGCAGGCCACCATGCTTCCGCCTTCCGGGGCGGGGATTTTGTAGCGGTCCTTATCCACATACCAGAATCCCCATGGAATCCCTTCATTGGTAATGCCGTCCCACCATACCTGCTCCCAGCAATATCCCCACACGCCTTCAAAGCCGCATTCCTCCAGGAGACGGATCGCCTCCCCCTCCTTGATGCCCAGGCCGGCAACCTTTGTCTTCACCCATGGAAAAGCTTCGGTGATCGCCGCCCATTCTTCCTTCAGCAATTGCTTGAACCGAAGCGGCGATTCCCCTGCATCCCTTGCGAAGGTCGGACAACGCAAAATAACATCGTCCCCAAACTCCTCATGCCATTGCACAATTCTCTCCCGGAGCAGCGGAATCGAACCCCGGTTCACCATCCAGGTTACCGGCACTCCATATTTATGGGCGGTTGCCGCCGTATGGTCCACGCCTTCATCCGGCGCTCCTTGTCCCCAATCATTTTTGACATAACCCGCCATGCTGACATAGGTATAAATTAATCTCTCGGGTTTCATTATCCACCACTCCTTTATGCCAGGGCAGGATGACAGCTGCAGCCGTCATCCTTGCCCGTCAATGGATTGTTGATCAGTTTGGCTTCTTAAAGCTGCTGTACCACTTTTCAACCTCCTGCACGGCTGCTGTTGCTCCCGCCTGATTCATCTTCGTTTGCGCAGCAGGCAGATTGCTGATCGGCTCTGAACCGAAGATGAATTTTACCGTGTAATCATTGGTCATCGTATCCAACGACTGCGAGGTTTTGGCATATTGCGGCATGTAAGGGGCAACGCCCAGCCAGTCTTGAATTTTCGCTTTTTCCGGAATATTCTGCAGCAGCTGGAAGGCGGCAAACAGACGCTCATCCTTTCTGACGCGGGCCTGCCAGTAAATCGGATAGTTCACTTCGTCGATGCCGGTCAGGAATTGGTTGGCTCTGTTGCGCTCGTCGTTAAAGATCGGCAGAATCGGCTTGTAAGCGCCGCCCTCGTAGGTGTAATGCACACCTTCCACGCCGATTGTCATTTCACGGAACAGATTTTTCTCCAGCTTGGCGTTCAGGTATTGGACGGTTTCCTTGGGATGGGCCGAGGTTTTGGGTACAACGGTATAGTTCATGGATTTAATAATCCGTGTTCCCGCCTGACCGTCCGGTCCTGTCAGAATAGGAACGATGCTGTATTGGGCATTGGGGAAATTCTTGCTCAGCGCATCGGCGATGCCGGGAATATCCGACCAGTACGCCGGAATGACGCCCGCTCTGCCGCTGGTAAATTTCTCCTTGATCGTCGCGTCCTTGTTCACGGCGAACTCTTTATCAAGCAAACCTTCGTCGAACAGGCCTTTCATATAATCAATATAAGAGCTGTATGAAGGGTCCAGCAGGCGCGGCACCAGCTTGCCGTCAACCTCGTTCCACGTATTGGACAGCCCGAACGCCCCTGCAACGCCGTCAATGAAAGGATTGTTTCCGGTAATGGAGAAAGGCACATTTTTATCCTTGTTGCCGCCCGGGTCCTGATCCTTGAACGCCTTCAGCATAGCTTTAAACTCATCCGCAGTGGACGGCAGCTTCATGCCCACCTTATCGAGCCAGTCCTTACGGATCAGCAGTCCTGCGCCGACGGATTCAATGGCTTTGGTAGGAATGGCGTAAATTTTGCCGTTTACTTTCATCGCTCCGAAGGATTCCTCGGAGATGCTGGCTTTGATGTTGGGGCCATACTGTTCAATCAGATCCGTAAGATCGGTCAGCGCGCCTTTGCTGGCATAATCCGCATAAAGAGCGGAGAAAATCGGCGTTCCCGGCAAATTGATGAAATCGTAGGCTTCTCCCGAGGCCATGAGCAAGTTCAGCTTATCTTGGGGAGCATCGGCCGGAAGCGCTTCGTATTGGACTTTGTATCCGGTTTTTTCCTCCAACAGCTTCGCTACCGGATAGGTGTTATAGTCTTCCTGCAGATAAGCCAAAAGCGCTTTCAATACAGGCTTGGCAGCATTCGTGGGCGCAGCCGCAGCACCCGAAGAAGAGTTCGGGGACGGTGAAGCGCTTTGCGTATTGTTTCCGCTGTTGCACGCCGTAAGCAGAAACACACCTGCCATGGCAACCGCCATCCATCTGTTTCCTTTCATGTGTAACCCCTCCAATATGAGTATTTATTTATGATTTATTTCCGCCGGCAAAAGCAGCGTTTTCCCGGCGGAAAGCAAATCCATTCGTTCGCTCTTTAGAGAGCGTTCATCAGCCCTTTACAGAGCCGATCATGACGCCTTTGACAAAGTGACGCTGCAGCAAGGGATACAGCACAACGATGGGAAGCGTGGCCGCAATGACCGTTGCCGCCCTCAGCCCTTCCGCCGGAACATTCATCCGGTCCTCCGGACTGAGCATCAGGGAGGTGTCGTCCGCCATCAGCACAAGGTCCCGCAAATACAATTGCAGCGGTTTGAGGGCGGGTTTGTTAATATATAGCATGGCCTGAAAGAAGTCGTTCCAATAAGCAACCGCGTAAAATAATGCCATGGTCGCCAGCACAGGCCCGCTGACCGGAATAATGATCCTCCACAGAATCGTCATAATTCCCGCGCCGTCTATATAAGCAGACTCTTCAAGAGCTTCGGGAATGCTTTCGTAATAACTCTTGATAACCAGCAAGTTGAATACATTGAGCAAGGACGGCAGAATCAAGGCAAACAAATTGTTAAGCAGCCCGATATTTTTGATCAGCAAATAGTTGGGAATGATGCCGCCGTTAAACATCATGGTGAAGATAAACAATACCATAAATACGGACAGTCCCGGCAGTGAGCGTTTGGACAAGGGATATGCCACGATGGCCGTAAGTATCAGCGATAATGCGGTGCCGACGGAAGTGACAAACGCCGAATTCATAAACGCCTTCAGGAAGGTGGCATTCGTTACAACCACCTTCATGGTCTCCCATTGGAAATCAACCGGAAATACCCCCACGCGTCCGGATACCACCGCCCAATCGGCGCTGAAGGAAATCGCGATAAGATGAAGAAAAGGAATCAGAGTAATCACCATCAAAAAAGCAAGCAGAATGAAGATGGAGCCTTCAAAAATATAGTCTGTCGTTTTCTTTTTCATTGTCGTCTTCAATCCTCCCTACCAGATGCTGCGTTTCAGCCATTTTCTGCACGCGGCATTTCCGAACAGAATAAGCAGGAATCCTACAAGCGAATTAAACAATCCAACGGCGGTGCTGAAGCTGTAGTCCATCTGGCCAAGTCCGATCCGGTACACATAAGTTCCAATGACATCGCCGGTGGCATAGACTACCGGATTGTACAAGGTAAGAATTTGTTCCGTTCCCGCCTCCAGAATGTTGCCGATGCGGAGAATGAACATCAATACAATCGTTGAGGCGATTCCCGGCAACGTGATGTGCAGCATCGTTTGCAGGCGTCCCGCTCCGTCAATCTTGGCCGCATCATATTGCTCCTGGTCGATCCCGGCTATCGCGGCGATAAAGATAATGGCGTTCCAGCCGGATTCCTTCCAGCCTGCCGTAAACACGACCACGCTGCGGAAGAACTGATTGTCCGTCAGGAACGAGACCGGCTGGCCGCCAAAGAATGAAATGATCTCGTTTACCAAACCGCCCATGGGAGAAAGAATGGTTACGAACAATCCCGCGATAATGACCCATGAGAGAAAGTGAGGCAAATAAATGACCGTTTGCACCACGCTTTTGAACCGCTTCAGACGGACCTCGTTGAGCAGCAAAGCCAGAATAATGGGAATCGGAAAGAGAATAATAATTTTATAAATGCTTATCAGCAAGGTGTTGGTTAACACCTGGATAAATTCCTCTGAGGCCACAAGCCTTCGGAACTGGTCCAGCCCCACCCATTCGCTGCCCGAGATTCCTTGGAACACATTGTAATCCTGAAACGCGATCACGATGCCGTACATGGGCGAATACCGGAATATCGCCAAAAAAAGCAACCCTGGCAGCAAGAGCAAATAGTAGTCCCGATGTTGCCGTATTCTTCTCATTGCTTTAACCCCCCTGATCTTTGATTTAATTGTAGCAAGCGCGCCTTTACAGGGATACGGCACAATCCTAAGCTTTCTCGTAGGATGCTACTGACTTCTTAATTATCTCCCAACAATTGCAAAAACCCCCTCCATGTAGAAGGAGGGGGTTGATAATGCCGCCGTTTAACGGGAAACAATGGAGCCGTATCCGGCAAACGGATAGTCGATGACGACGCGACCGGCTTCCGTATCGCCGATTCCGCTGTACAAGTTTACCTTGCCGTCGGGCCGGAGCTCGATGCCGGCGGTGAAGGCGCAGTCCACCAGCTCCGGCTTTTTGGCCGGTCCCGGAGGATAACACGGTCTGGTGCCAATAATCTTCAAATCAGAGGCTTGCAGCGTATCGGGATTCAATACGAAGGACATGTTCATATAGGACTGAATCCAGACGCCTTCCGCATTTTGCTCCCTGTAGCAGATATGCCCGATGACTCCGATCAAGCCGCTGTCCAGATAATAGGCCTGATTGCAGCCGCCCCACTCATCCTTGCCGAACAAACCGGAGATGTAGGGGGCAGTCTCAATTGCTTCGGAGGTCAATTCGTCCAGGCTGCCGATTACGCGGAAACCGATGAGCGATTCGCTCCCGTACTTGCGCCGCACCTCCTCGCTGCGCGGTCTGGAGAACACGCCGATCCGGCCACCCTCCATTTGCACAAGGCGGATATCCTTCATATAATCCGGGCCGGTGGTGAAGTAGTACAGATCATTCAATTCCGTCCCTTTATAAAAATAACCGTAATACGTATCTATCGCGCCCTGCTTCATCCGCACATGGGTGCCGCCCAGAACCAGAGTGCCGTCAATGATGCTGATATACGGATCTTCCAATTGATAAATCATGGAATCAGGCACAAGCGTCCATTCGTCCTTGCCGCTTTGCTCGAACAGGCGCACCCAGGAGCGGGCCCATTCCTCCCGTTTTTCCACCCGGCCGTAAATATAGGTTTTGCCTTCCCACTTAAAAGGAATGGAGATATTGTATACATCAAAGCCTTCCACGCCATAAAAGGTAAGCTTGGCCTGCTCGTATATTTTTCGATTTTGTTCAAATGCCCGGCGTTTTTCCGGCAAACTCATAATTGTACCGCTCCTTTTTCCTCAAAAGTTTCTCCGAGCCACGCGCCCTGCTCCACCAGCGTTTGCTGCAGCAGCCGGATATCGACCTGGCGGGAGCCGCCCACACCCATTTTCCCGGCCAGAGCCGCCGCCGTTCCCGCCGCCTGCCCCATGGCAAAGCAATTGGGCATGACCCGCAAGGACCCTTGAACCACCCGGTCCGAGGAAGCCGCTCTGCCCGGGACCCACAGATTGCCGATTCCCTTCGGCAGCAAGCTGCGGTAAGGAACGCCATGGGATTTTCCGTCCGGCAAATGATGAATGTGGATTTTATCCTTGCTGGTAGCCATATGGATGTCGATAAAATAAGCATTGCGGGCAATGTCATCGGGGAAGCTGCGCATGTCCATGAAGTCTTCCGTCTGCAGCACATAATCGCCTTCAATTCTTCTCGTTTCCCGGATTCCAATCTGCTCGCCGGTCGCTACCACATGGGCGTTCTCGAAGCCAGGCACGTATTTGCGCAGAAATTCCACCTGAACCCCCACAAGCTTTCGTCCTTCAATGGCCCCCCGGGTCAAATCCTCCGCTTTTGTGCCGTCCACGCCAAAGATATGCCCGAAATTCAAGCCCACCAAATCATCCGCCAGCCAGGCAAAGCCGGATACTTCCTTGCGCCCTTCCGGCAAATCGCCGTTTTGCTGCGCTTTCACTACCGCCTGATGAACCTGGTGGTTGTCACCGCTTTCCTGCAAATAACGGTCAAACCTTTTTTTGTCCGCACGGGCCAGCAAATAACACATCGTACCCGGCTGCAGCTCGCCGTTGTCTCCGCCCTTTATAAAGGGTGCTCCGGCTTTGGCCGCAATATCCCCGTCGCCCGTGGCATCCACCACATATCGGCATTTTACGACTGAGCAGCCCGATTTATTGGCAATGACCACCCCTTCAATCATGGCTTCGTCCTTGTCCTTGATCACTCCGATCACCATGGTATGGAACAGCACCTGCGCGCCGCTCTCCAGTACGGCATCATCATATACCCGCTTCAGCACCTCGGCGTCAATCGGCACCCAATCCAGTTGATGCTCATAATTCCCGCGGTATTCCGCAGGGCAGTTCTGCTTCATTCGCTCCAGCATTTCCAGCCCGATTCCGCGGACAACTGCTTTCTCCTGATCGGTATAGGGACAGAAGGCCGGAACCAGAGAAACGGTGGCCATTCCTCCAAGAAATCCCCGCTGCTCGAGAATCAGCGTTCTGCTTCCGTTTCGGGCCGCGGCAATGGCCGCCGCAATCCCTGCAGGTCCTCCGCCAATCACCAGCACCTCCGTTTCCGCCGATACCGGCAATTGCTGCTCCGGCCAACTTAATGCATCACCCATCTTTTTCATCCTTCCCCTCGAATCAAATATAGATGGAGTTACCTTGTACTCAGGTTTACCTTATAATAAGAAAAACCTTCTGTTTAGTTATCATTTTGCTTACATTGAACCGCACCCACTGCATATGCCGCGCTACAGCCCACTCTCCACAGTCCGGCATATGGCAAAAACAAAATCTCCGCCCTGCAAAAGCAAGGCGGAGCAAGAGCTTTATTTTGTTCATTCGCCAGCGGCATCAGAACCGATGCCGAAAAGCATATCGGTGTAATAATAACAAGCCCCGGGAACCGTCGTATTGGAGGTGGCCACCGGCAATACATAAACCTGCAAAGGAGCGGCATTTTTGAAGGCGGTCACCTCCACCTCATAAGCTCCGGCTGCCAGTGTCAGCTCCACCCGCTGATCCTCCGGCGCTCTGTGATAGGCAGGCATAAACTCGAGAGTTTGCTTGCAATCAATCACCGTCTTCCCGTTAAGCTTGAGGGACACGGGGCAGTTGGCAGCGGCAATGAGCCGAACCTGCCGTTCCGACGGATTTGTCAGCGTTGTTGCCGCCCGGTAAGCTCCCTCCGCCTCCGCATCCATAACCTTCTCCCACTCGATGCGGTTTCCGGGGAACAGGGCTTCCTTTCCTTCACTGGAACCAGGCCCCCAAACCGTCCAGCGGGAAGCGCCAAGCAGAGCAAACGCCACTTTCTCCGTTGCCCACACCGCATGATCGTGAATCCGCGTCCAGAGTATGGCCAGCTCCTGCCAAGCTCCAACTGAGGCCGACGCCTGAAGGTTGACTGCCCATTCCACATTCCCGTTCGGCTCTATGGCCGCTTCAAGACAATCAGGTCCCTTCCAGCCCTCGGGCAGGTCAAGAGAAAGCCTCCCTCTTACAGCAGTTGTGGAGCGGTTAACCAATGTGACCTGGATGGACTTCGTTTGGTTGGGGCCGATGACCGGACCCTCAGCACCATACTCCAGGATTAATTCCAGCAGAGGGTTCTGCAGGGTCCCTTGCGGCAGCAGGTAATGATTGGAGGTTGCCGATCTGTCCCAAAGCGGCTTGATCTCCTGAAGGGAAAATTCCTGCCGCTCCCAGCGGCTCGGCTCCTGCGGATGGACAATAACATCAATCTCCGCCCCGGCCAAAACCTGCTTGCCGATACGGATGGTCCGGCAGGTTAATTCATGCAAATCCTTGGGAGCCGGAAAACCGTTGATGGGCGGGCTGACAACCACACGGTCTCCCACCGGCTTGACCCATTTTTCCGGGAGCCCCTCCGGTCCCGCCAGCATCCCCAAAATAGCGCCCAGCGTGGCCGCCGTACAATCGGTGTCGTAGCCGCAGTTGACAGCCTTCAGAATCGCATCCCCAAAATCGCTGCCGTACAGCCAGCCCAGTATAGTGAACGCAATATTTTGCGGCGCATCCGTGAAATTGTCGCTGCCGTGATGCTCCAGGATCAGCGCCCGGGCATCCGTCCAGCTTTTCCCTTCCCGGTGCCAACGGAGCAAATCCTGTACGGCTTTATAGGTCCGGCTGTCGGCCGGAATAAAGCTCAGACCAATGTCGATCAGCCGGTCACGGTCCTTTTCAAGGAAGATGGCGCTTTCGATAGCCGCGAAGAACATCTCCCCATATACCCCTTCGCCTCCCGCATGGTCGACAATGGCATCCTGATACGCATAATAAGCCGCTTTTTCCGGCAGGCCGGGGGTCACCATCGCCCATATTTCAGACCGGATCGGGGAACCCATACAGTTGGTGAAGGGATTGTTGAACCAGCCGGCAACAGGCGGCAGCAGCCCTCTCCGCAGATTGGTTAAGGCGTAACCATACTCGTCGAACGGGAAAAAAATATGATCCAGCCACTCCTGCCCAAGCTCCCGCGCCGTTAACCCCGGCCCATACTGCTCCAGCGCATGTAACCAAACCAACTGGAGGTCGAGATCATCATTCTCCAGCGGGCCGTCCGGCAGCTCCGGATAAAACGTCAAGGCCAGCAGCTCCTTCACGCCCTCCACAGGTGCGCCGAGGGTTCCCCCAATATTTTTGCCAAGCCAGCCGCCATATACAATCCGGTAATAGTCCTGTTCATTCAAAATGTTCAAGCTGCATGTCCCCTCCTCCATATTACCTATAACGCAACAGCTTCATTATAAGATCCCTATTTTGATGAGGCCATGAACGGGCTTAAGATGTTTTTCGGTTTCATGTGATATTTTTAACCCCTGATTCCCTCAGGTTTGCCGCTGGCCTTCAGGTACAGCTCTTTTGAATTTCAGCAGAAATGGGGTCCCTGGAGACAGCCTCCTGCCGCTTCGACATGGACATTTTCAACAAGAACCAGACTCCGCACATAAAAATTGTCCATAAGGGATGGCCAAACGCACGCAAAAGCCGTCAGGCCCAATATGCGTCTCAACGGCCACACCGACTGACTGCCCCCGTCCTTCCATATCCCCTAGTCTTGCGCCCCTCAGGCAGCGGACGGCTTAAGCAATATGATATAATCAGCTCATTCGAGGATTCTCCAAAAAAACATTGCAGGGAGCCATTCCATGTACTACTCCATGTCCCGATTATCCGTATTGGACGTAAAGTGGGCCGATCTTTTCGATGTGGATACAAACCCCACCTTTTTCGAAAGCCATTCCAATCCCTATTTTGAGCTGATTGTAGCGGCGGATGGAATGGTCAACTTGGAGGCCGGAGGCAACCGGGTGGTTTTGCAGGCCGGGGATTCGCTGCTGCTTGGGCCATGGGAGCAGCATAACGGCTGGAATCCGAAGGAGCGTCAGGGGAAGTTTTATTGGGCCCAGTTTTCCTGCACGCCGGGGCTGAGCTCCATCACCATCGATGGTTCAACCGGGCTAAACAGGGTTCATACTGAACGCACCGAGCTGAGAACAACGGAAATCGGCCATGTGGATTTGCTCATCCTCCCCCGGCTGCAGCGGAGCCGTCAGCCCTATAAGCTGCTCAGCCGGTTTGAGGAGCTGGTGGACATCCTGAAGCAGCCCCGCGGGTATTTCCGTTACCAATGCACCCAGCTTATGTCCGAAATGCTTGGTTTCATCGCCAACGATTTTCTGGATCACAAGTCTGTGGATACCAGCTTCCCTGTGTCCTACTTCACCTTCCGCAGGCTGGTCAACCATTTGAACAACTTCTATGAATCGGATATCTCCAGAGAAAGACTGGAGCGCGCCTTGGACTACAAATATGAATACCTCTGCCAGGTGTTCAAAAAGTACGCAGGGATTCCGATGGTCCACTATATTCAGCAGCTGCGGGTCCAAAGAGCCAAATATTTGCTGGACCATTCCGGCAAAAGCATCCAGGAAATTGCCCGGGAGGTAGGTTACCCGGACCAGTTTTACTTCAGCCGCCTCTTCAAAAAATTCACCGGAATGGCCCCCCAGCATTACCGGGACGGCAAGCATCATCCCCCTCCCGGCATGTAGGAGGGAGGGGGCGGTTAGATTTGTATCACATATATAAACCCAGCCATTTCATCAGATAAGGCCGGTCATTGTTAACCGGTGTCTCGTACCATTCCGAACACAGGAAAAACTCCTCGCCATATATTTGGACCGGGGCAGAGTAATAGCGGGGCGGGCGTTTTCCCTGGGTTATAGAAGCTTTCTGAAGAAGCGGATACTGGATATCAAAGGTTTCCTTGGAATACGACTTGGACTGCATTCGTCCAATTTCATCTTCGGAAACCTTGCCTTCTTCAAGTAATCTGCGAAGAATTGTTTTTACAATAACGCCAATTTTCATCTCCTTGAGCCCGCTTAATCCGTCTGCCTCAATGTTGTCCAGCTGTGGTGCAGCCCTTCTCAACACAGGCCTCCCCGGAACCGCCCCTTGCTTTGAAGCCTTGGCTGCAAATAGGTTATACATTTGCAAGCTGCGCATAAACAGTTCGGATGTATCCGCCACCTCGTCCAGGATGCTCAGGACAGGCTCCAGAATCGCCTCTCTAAAATTCTCGTTATAGAGAATACGCACCTGGTATTGCAGCCCGGACTCCAGCAGAATCTGTTCTGCATCCCCAACACACCGCATCAACTCCATATGTATTGCCGGATTAATCCTCGGCGAGGCGAAAACAATGGTCCCGACTCCCACCCCCATATATCCATGAAGACACATAGCTGCTCTTAAAATCTTCTTGACCACTCTGGCAATGGTCTCGGCTTTGGAGCCATAGTTCAGCCCTCCTTCGTGGAAGGCCACATCAATGCCATATACATGGGGAGCTCCGTTATCATAACTCATTCCCATTACATCGATTTCGGCTTGAGTGAGGAGTTGATCGATGGATTTCGTTTCCTTGTACAAATCATATCCATATTTCTCTGCAAAAAAAGCTTTGGAACTCGCCATCAGCTGCTCCAAGGTTTCCCGGTCCCGTAAATCCCATTTGCTTGATGGCTTCCAATTCAATTGAACCAACCGGCATTCCTTAACGTGCTTTAACCAAGATAAAAGCAGCGATTCTCCGATTTCTATTTTCATAGCCAGCCTCCATTGGCAGCACTCCAGAGATAACAGCATCCTCCCGGACTGCCTGCATCATACCTTTGATTATACGGACCCTGGTTCCTTTCGCCTGAGCTTCAAAGCTTCGATGCCGCGGCCTCCCATCCGGGAGGCATGGAACTCTTCACTTACTCCCGCTTCAAACAAAACACCGCGTACAGCGGAAGGCTTTTCAGGCCGTTTTCATAGCCGAAGTTTCTGGCGGATACCCGAATGGCATAAGGCGGTTCATACGCGGAGGTATAAACCTTCAAGCTCTTTGCCCGCACGTTATCTGCCGATTTCACCTCCAGCGGAATGATGTTTCCTTGTTTGTCCTGGAACACAAAGTCCAACTCCGCTTTTCCCGGGGAGCTCCAATAGTACGGCGTAAAACCATTTGCAACCAGCGCCTGCATAATATAATTCTCCGCCAAGGCTCCCTTGAAGCCATTGAAGCCGACAGGCCCATTCAGGATCACGTTTGCCGCGATATCAAACTTGGAGCACAGCAGCCCGGTGTCCATCATATACACCTTGAAGGAATTGTGATCGGCGTAAGCGCTAAGCGGCATATTGCCCTCCGTAACCCGCACACATTTATGGATCATGCCTGCCGACTTCAGCCAATCCAGCGGCGTTTCATATTCATAGGCCCTTGCCCCCGATTTAATCACTTTATACTGAAACTTGTGATTCTCCTTCGCCAGCTGTGCGGGAACACTGGCCCATGCCGCCATGATCTTCGTGGTTTCCTGCGGAGAAGCATACTTGGCCATATCGGCAATATAAGCGTCATTGAGCATTTTCTGCGCAGCCACCACAAAGTCAAAGTCCCGGGTCTCCACATACTCGCTGACAGCCCGCGGCATCCCCCCTACAAACAGATACGTTTTGTACAGCTCCATCGCTGTTTCATGCAAGGACAATGGGGTGAATTCCTCGTATGCCTGTTTGATCAGCCCGCATAATTCCCGATGCCCCGTTGCCCATAAAAACTCCTCAAAATCAAGAGGGTGCAGCAGCAGCATGTCCACCTTCCCCACTGGGAAGGAATACTTCTCCCGGTTAAGCGCCACACCCAACAGGCTGCCCGCGGCGATAATATGATACTCGGGCGCGTTCTCACAGAAATACTTCAGAGACGTTAATGCCCGTTCACAGGCTTGAATTTCATCCAAAATAAGTAAGGTATCGCCTTTCAAAATAGTTTGCCCGCTTTTGGCAGCCAGTTCCCGGATGATACGCTCCGGATTCAAATCCCGCTCAAAAATAGCGGCAACCTCGCTGGCCCCCTCCATATTGAAATATACTGTATTTTTGTAGTGGGTTTTTCCAAAGGTCAGAGCGGAATACGTTTTTCCAACCTGCCTGGCCCCATGGATGACAAGAGGCATTCTCCTCGCACTTTGTTTCCACGCCAACAGTTTCTCCACAATTTTACGTTCCATAAAGTGTGTTCACCTCACACTTAATATAACATTTCAATAAGTGAGAAGCAAATCCATACTTAAAATCCAACATTAACCACAACAAAACACCCCTCCATCACCATCAACTCCCCAAAGGGAAGCCAAATGTCTGATGATAAGGGGTGTCCGTTCGCCTGCTGAGGAAGCGTTTTTATTGCCTACTCTATTTTATTGGCCTCTAGAATAAAGGCCGCGCTATGGAAACAGGGAAATGGAGCGGTGTTTTACCAGATGAACATGGTGAGCTGATCCGGGTACCCGCGGAAGGTTCCATCACGGCAGCGTTATTTTATATATAATGCAATTTATAGTTATAATCCATTATTCAAGCATAAAGAAATGGTACAGCAAAACCGCCGCGTGTGAGCGTTCCGCAAACTGTTGCGGTGCGAAGAAACCGTCACCCATACCGTTTATGAGCCCCGTACGGTACATGCGTTCCACCGCCTCCAGCGCATAGGGGGAAATCTCGCTATGATCCGTGAACGGTGTGCGATTCTCGCCCGCAGGAAGCTTTATCCCCAGAATTGCTGAAGTTCGATCCAGTATCACCGCCATGTCCTGACGAGTGATGAGATCATGGGCGCCAAACGATCCGTCCGCTTTGCCGTTAATAATACCCGCCTTTTCTGCCGACGCCACTGCTGGGGCATACCAATCAGCCGGACTTACATCCGTAAACCTGCTTTCCACCCCTTCTTGCGCCAAATCCACCATCCCGACCAGCAATTTTATGAACTCGGCGCGTGTAATGGAATCATTGGGACGAAATAAGCCCTTTCCATCACCTTCAATTACTCCTCTCGCCGCTAACGTCCGGATTGCATCATCAGCCCAGGGTACAACGAAAATATCATTAAAGTTCACTGGATTCACAACAGCCGAATAAAAGCCCAATTGCTTCGGTCTGAAGGAAACCTCACCGGCAGCCGCATCGTATTTGCTGTTCCGTACGATTTCCAATTTCCCTTCTTCGCTGATGAAATAGATGACGACCTGCCTTGGATCTGCTCCAGACGAAAGCGCATATGGAACGGAAATCTCCACGCTGTTGCGGCCGGCAAACTCTGGTATCGTGACTCCATCAACGCTCAAATTGAAGTCGTATACGGGAACGTTGCCTATACCCGTTTTTACGTTGGCAGGCACTGCCTCTTCAGCAACCAGCGATACTTGAACTTCCACTGACCGGGATTCCTCCTTGAGCTGATTCCCCAATTCTTTCATGGTGAAAGAGAGGGAAGCAATTCCCAGGTCAAGCTCAAGCTTTTCATTGCTTGCAGCCGATGCCATCGAAGCCAAGGATGAAGCTGGAATTGCAAGTTGGGCTTTTTTCGTGCCGGCAGGAGCATCCATAATAATTTTCAAATTTCCTTTGGAATTGGACAGCGCTTGCCGCATTTGCTCCTCCGTCAAATCCCCGCGTGCTTTGCCGTCCGAACCGACGGCAGGTTTGACTGCAATGCTTCCCGGAGATACGACAACATTGGATGCCGGTTGGGGAGGCGCTGGAGTATTCCCCTCTTCAGCCGGTGGTTCGGTTGGAAATGATGCTGCTGCTGATACAGTCACTGCGGCAGATGCCGTCTCTCCGTTGTAAGTGGCCGCTACTACCGTATTGCCCTCGGCGATTGCCCGCACAAGCCCTGTGCTGTCCACCTCGGCCACTGCAGGATCTGCGGACTGGTAAGTGGCATAAGCCGACACGTCTATGGCGTCCCGCTGTACTTCCGAAGGAGAAATTCTGGTCTCATAAACGGCCTGAACCACCGATTGATGGGTTGTCCCAACTGCCAGTGAGTATGCGGGATGAGCGAACTCAACGAAATAGTCCGTTACCGGCAATACCGTAATCTTATTTACAGCGGTTTTACCGTTATAAGTGGCCGTAATATCCGCCTGACCCGCTCCAACTGCATGAATCATGCCTGAAGCATCCACGGCGGCGGCTTCCGGATTGGATGATACGAAGACTGCTTGCTCCGTTACCGTGCCATACACAAGGCTGACTACTGATTGGGCGCCCGTATGTTCAGTAACAGATGTGACGATAGATTGATGAGTTTCCCCGACAATCAGCGAAGTTTGATTCCGGTCCAGGGCAATTCCCGCCAGGAATGGATCAAGCGGCGGTTTAGCCTGCCCCAGGATCAGGTCGCCAATCGTAAACATACTAACCGATTGCCGCTCATCCTCCGAATTCCATGAGGCAATATACTGGCGATGCCCTGTGCCCGGATCATCGCTCACCTGAATGTCGAAGCCGATTGTCAAACCTTCATGCGCGGTTATAGTTTTTAACGGGATTTTGGCCTCCACCAAATAGCCTGTATCCGTCAGCTTCACCGCTGCCTCCAGATTGGTATTGGCCGACAGCTTGCCCGCATAATTCACACGGTATTGAAAGTCATTGGCATCATAGGTTGTCGATTTGCTGTTATCTTCATCCACATAAATTTCAACCGAATCCTCATCCCAGTCGCCGTAGCTTTTCGAATTGTTTGCATTGACAACCGGATCAATAACATCCGCCAATACATAAAGGTTGGACTCGTCCCATAATGTTTTGACATTTGCCCCCGACGGCCCCGGCAATCTCGCTTTTCGGCGGTCCGTCACCAGAGTTTGCGTATTATTCCAAATGCCATCCGCCTGACCGTCGATTACAGGAGTTCCCCTGTCTGCAATTGCCGTTTTCAGCGGCTTGCCAACAATCACCAGCTCTTTTTCCGGCTGCGGAATCCCATAGTGAATCTCCGCTTGTGATAATTGGTAATGGGTATTGGTTCCTCCGCCTCCGATTTCAAGCTTCAAATAGTCTGCTTTGTAAGGCAGGAGCTCAGCCGGTGAGAAGGTCTCACTATACCAGCCGCCGGCAAGACTTTGTGCGCCGCTTCCTTCAATCTCCACCAATGACCAATATTCCATATCGGAGGATGTGTATATCTTGAGCTTTCCTGCATTTCCCGGTTCAGCCATGCTGCCCAAGGAGAATAGTTTCACAGCGAAATCATGGATATCATTGAAGTTATAGATGATGGAAGCCGTTTGACTGTCAGCCGGCGACCATCTCACGGGGTCATTTTCAAAATCCGCGGGATTATCCGTTACCAGGCTCCAATTGCCGCTGCTTTCCAAAACCTTGTCGCTGTCAGCCGTATTTAATTCGTCCACAACCACGTTGTCCTGAATGAAGTCGAATTGGCCAAGACAATACTTCCAGGCATCATTTTCAGTTGTGCTGGTTGGGTGAAGCTCCACTTTAAAATATTTTGAACCGGCAGGTATAGGGTTTTTGGGGGTAATAACTGCTCTGTACCAGCTATTGTTGTTCTGTCCGTTTGTATAGGTGAGCTCCAGCTCTGTCCAATTTTGATTATCGGGCGAGGCGTATATTTTCGTTTTGCCTGCAAAAATGCCGCTGTTTGCTGTAGAGCCCCATGCGTAGGCGGTCAGTTTGAAGGATGCGACGTCATCGATCTTGTAGGTGATCCATTTCATCGTATTCTCCGACCGCTGCGCCCTGCTGGTGTCATTGTCCATAAATTGAGGATAATTCGTAATCAACGACCAGCCGGTGCTTCTATCGAACAGTACCGTTCCTGCCGCCCCCTTGGTCAGATTATTAAACGGATCGGAAACGACTCTTGCAGGCGTACGCGGAGGTTCAATAACCGGCGGCTGCGGCGGATCGGTCAGCGTTCCATTGAACACCTTAAGCTCCATAACACCCGCCAGTTCCTCGTTAATCGTTAGTTTGATATACCTGGCATTTACCGGATTGAACGTATCGGTACTGGTTTGAAGCAGCGGCCTTCCCGTTTCCGTCATTCTGTCCTTAACCGTGGTCCACGTATTCCCGTCTACAGACACTTCGATTTTATAAGGATACCGGCTGGCGCTGTCCCAACTGATTTCGGTTCCGTTTACATTGCTGTAAACCTGCCCCAAATCAACCTGAAGCTCATGGTGGCTTCCACCGTAGGGATACCAGAACGTATTGGAATTGTTGTCCGTCGCTTTGGCCGGTTCATTGCCCTCCCATGACGGGCCGTTGCTTGTTGCCGTTTTGTTCTTAGCCAAATTTTCCAATACCTTGCTGGTTGGCGAACGTTGATACATCTTGACATAATCGATTAAGAATTGCTGCGGGAACACACTGGTCTCATCCGGGGAGCCCGGCCAGCTTCCGCCGATAGCCGTATTCAGAATCAGATACATCGGTTCATTGCTGATTGCCTCGTAGAGCCCGCCGTTTTTGACCAGCTTGCCACTGTAGGTGTAAGTCCGGATCAGGTTGCCGTCCAGGTAGTAGCGGATTTCTCCCGGGTCCCACTCAAAACCATACACATGAAATTCCTCCGACAGATCTTCGGAGCCTTCGTATTTGCCGCCCACCTGCCCATTATTCGGAAATTTTCCCCAATGGTTATTTGTATGGAGAACTGTGGGCTCATGACCCAGGAACTCGATAATATCAAATTCCGGAGGCCATCCGCTAACGGCATTTAACCAAATAGCCGGCCAGTACCCTTGGCTCTTCGGGACTTTACCGCGAACCTCAACCTTCCCGTAAGTCAAATTGAATTTATTAAGCGTATTCACTGCGCCGGAAGTGTACTCCCTGGTTTGACCGGCATCCTTCTTGCCTTCAGGAATGGTATACGTCCGTTTCTGGCTCCTCAGAACCAAATTGCCGTCTTCCACAAACACATCATCCGGAGCGTAATATTGCAATTCCTGATTTCGGTCGCTCGGCCAGTCTTCGATGTTCCATTTGGACGTATCTACCGTCGTGCCGTCAAAATTGTCTTCAAACACCAAATCCCAATTGGAATCGCCGCCTCCCCCGTTAGCGGACACCTTGGCAGGTGTGAAGCCAATATCGAACAATGGGACCAAGCCTAATAACATGGCCAAAAATAAACTTACAGCCCTTTTACCCAACCATCGCCAGTCTTTCATTTAGACACCTCTCATCATAATATAATGTATGCCTAAACAAGATCTATAAAGCTGCTTCACTTCAACCTTCCACCCGCTTGAATATGCCCAGCTTAACTCCGTTCCTCCCTACAGAAATCGTCAACTGCTGTCCCGCATGAACCTGTACGGATTCCTTCGTTGCCGCGTCGATCCACCTTCCCTCCGAGCGGAAGCTGAGAACGGCTTCCTGCTCTCTCCCATTATTCAGAAGAATCACAATTGCTCCATCGGGATGGTTCAGCAGCTTGAGCCTTACCTTCTCCCGCCGGTTCAGCAAGGTGATCTCACTGTCCATACGGCCTCCAATGATACGATGGAAATAGGCCAGCAGCCCTTCCTGAGGTCGGCTAAAATAATGCTGGAAAAAATTTGTGCCGATTCGCAGAACCTTGCCGCTCCCGGTTTCCTTGATGGTCACGGCTGGCCGTCCATCGGGAAAATGTCCTGCCACCCGGACCTCTTCCCCAGCCTTCAAGTCCAGGCAATACTGCCAGGCCGGAATCTCCAGGCCGCCTTCCGCGGCAATCACCGTTTCCTCCTCGAAGCCGGTGTCAATATCTCTTACGGCGCTGCCAAACAGCGACTCCGCTTGAGCGCAGACGCAAGCATTGATGTTCCCTGCGGGGTCCTTCATTCCGGCAAGGCCGTCGGCAATCACCAGTCCTCCCCGGTCTGCGAAGGCTTGGAGCTGCTCAAGCTCTTGCTCTCCCAGCACAATCGTATTGGGCAGAATGAACACGTCAATATGCCCGGGAATCCCTTCGCTCGCAAGGCGTTCTTCGTTGACGAATTCCACCGGCACCGACAAATCGGAACACATCAGATAGGCTCCTGTCATGGCATCGGCATACATGTTCTTGTTCCGCGGGTTGGCCGGGTCATCCCCTTCGCCCTCCAGAGCCCCCAGCAACCAGGATCGCTCCGAATACAAGATCATCACCTTGCCGGGTTCAGCAGCGGAGCGGGTGAACCAATCCCCGTACTGGGCCAGTAATTGGGCGGCCTCTTTGGCAGCCAGCAGCCTGGGAGATGGTTCGCCCAACTGATCGAGCAGGGCCCACTCTCCGCCCTCGAAGCCACCGGTCCGGAAGTTGAAGCACCAGAACACAACTGCCCTGGCACCGCTTCCAATTCCCTCCCAGACCCATTGGGAAATGGTTTCTCCGGAGGGGGTGTAAGCCTGGACTGCGGAATACAGAGTGGGACCGCCCTGCAGTTCAGTCACCCAGTAGTAGCGATCCTTGGCCCGGGTGGCGCTTTTCATCAGATCGGAAAAGAAGGAAACAGACTGCCCCCAGCGCCTCTCGGGAAACCGGACGGAATGCCAGACGGGATGAGCCGAGCAGCCCATAAAATCGGCAATTTCACTTTCCTGCCAGATGGACTGACCCGCTCCTTGCATATCCATCTGGAGATTATGCGGGTTGACATGCACAGGGTGACACCGGTCCAGCTGCCTGATTTCATCCCGAATCCATTTCAGCTGCCTGTTCAAATCGTACACGGCGAAGCGGCGCCATTCCGCTTGTTCCGCGAAGGACTTGAACATGGCCTCACTGGTTCCCGCCCCCGATGCAGGCCCCTCCGCCAATTCCTCGAAGGACTTATATTGCCGGTATGAAACCTGCCGGTTGTACTGCTCCAGATCAGCATAGCAGGCGCGGACGTAATCCGCGTATGCCCGGTTGGCGTGGACCGTCCGGGAAATCGTTCTGCTGGGCTCATTCCACAATATCCAGGAGTGCAGGTTGGGATAGTCCTTATACCGGTTGACCACCTGGCGGATATACTCCCTGCTCTGCGCCATATAGGCCGGATCATTCAGATCGGCGATGGATTGGGGCCCATCGGTAAGTCCCATCCATCCGGGGGGACTAACCGACATCAGGGTGGGCACAACCTCCATCCCGCATTCCAACGCCTGCTCAAAGCAGGCGTCGTAGTTGTCGAATACCCACTGGCCTTCCCGAGTCTCCAGTTGATCCCAGATCATAAAAAGTCTTATAATTTCCAGATGATTTTCCTTCATCAAGCGTACCCACTGCCTGACATTCCCGGGTGTATCATCCTTATTGATGAACAGCTGGCTGCCGATGCGAATCCGCTCTCCGGACGGCCGGGTCCCCTCTCCGCCGCAGTTCTGAATCATGCCATTCTCCTCCTAATATCCGTCACTTGACCCTTAAGTCTATCTCGTCAGGCAGAAGCCCCGGCGATTCCGCCCTGACTCTGATTTCTCCAGCCTGGCAGCCAGCCTGAACAATAGCCAGGCAGTAGCCGTTGAATGCCCGCCGCCAGGGCAGCTTATCGGATTCATGGCTGCTGGGGTCGCCGTTGCCGACGCCGTACAGCGCACCGCAGCCTTCTACTGTAAAGCGGACAGAATTGTCCGCAATGGGGACCACCTGTCCCAGCTCATCGGTAATCATCACCCGAATAACGCCAACATCCTGTCCATCCGCGTGAAGCTCGGTCCGGTCAGGGACAAGCAGAATCCGGCGCGCCTCCATTGCCGTGGCAATCCGGTGCTCTGCTCTGACTTCACCGCCGATGCTCCCCCTGGCGACAAGCTCACCGGGCTCATACGGCACCTGCCATTCCACGCGGCCGTAAGGCGTCCTCTCCTTGATCCCCAGCGAGCATCCGTTCAACAGCAGCTCCACCTCGTCACAATTGCTGTACACCCAAACCTCGACGGCTTCACCCTCCCGGCCCAGCCAATTCCAATGCGGCAGAATATGAACCAGAGGCTCTTTTTTCCACATGGCCCGGTAATAGTAATACGAATGTTTGGGAAAACCGCAGGTATCCATAACGCCGAAGTGGGAGTTGACATTGGGCCATTGATAAGGAGTCGGCTCACCGCGGTAATCAAAGGCAGTCCAAATGAAGACGCCGGTCAGGAAGGGATTCTCCATCAGATCCTGCCACACTTTCTCCGGCCTGTCGCACCATGTTCCCAGGCTGGTGCCGTACTCGGAGCAGTAACCCAGCTCGGGGTCATCCTGATATATCCCCCTGGTTGCCGTGTAGGAGGCACTTTCGCTGCCGATCATCCTGCGCCGGGGGAACAGGGCCCGGTCCCGAAGATCCCGGTTATGATCGGTGGCGCCGTAGTTGTACCCAACCAGGTCCACCGCATCCGCATAGCCGTTGTCCCGGAAGCCATGATTCATGGCGGCCATTGTCGGGCGTGTGGGATCAATGCGGCGGGTTGCTCTGGCCAGAGTGTCCAGAATCCGCGTCCCCGTGAGGGTGCCCTCCAGAGGTTCCTCATTCTCCAGGCTCCAGATGATGATGCTGGGATGATTCCGGTCGCGGTAAAGCATGTTTGTCAGATTCCGGAGTCCTTCCGGCGAGCTGTCCAGCTTCCGGTTTTCCTCCACCACCAGAAGGCCAAGCCTGTCACAGGCATCCAGAAGCTCCGGAGCGGCAGGATGATGGGCCGAGCGGTATGCGTTGGCCCCCATTTCCTTGATCAGCTCCAGCTTGTACGTATGGAGCCGGTCAGGCAGAGCCACCCCTGCCCCGGCAAAATCCTGATGGGCGCATACGCCCTTGATCACCAGCGGCTCCCCGTTCAGGAGGAAGCCGCGATCTTCCGTAAACTCCAGATGCCGGATGCCGAAGGGCGTCTCGTAATGGTCCACAACCCGGCCTTCACAGCGAATGGAGGTCAACATGGTGTACATGCTTGGCGAATCGGGAGACCACAGCCGGGGGTGCTCCACACTGAAATTCTGGCATACCGCCAATTGGCTATCCGGCGTCAGGGAAACCGCAGACAGGGCTGCGGCAACCTCCGCTCCCTCCCCATTAACGATAACGCTGGCAATCTCGCATTCCATAGCCCGGCTGTGCTCGTTCATCACCGTAAGCTCCAGACAAATGGATGCCTTCTCCCTGCTGATCTCCGGTGCGGTTACAAAGGAACCCCAATGTCCCACATGAAGCCGGTCCGTCTTCTCCAGCCATACATGCCGGTAAATTCCGCAGCCGTCATACCACCAGCCCTCATAATCGGAGGCATCTACCCTGACAAAAATGGCATTTTCGCCTTCATCCCCATACCTGAGTACATCGGTGAGATCGTAGCGGAAGCCAATGGTGCCGCTGGTTTGGGTGCCCAGGAGATGGCCGTTGACCCAAACCGTACTTTGCCGCATCACCCCGTCGAATTCAATGGCAATTTTCTTCCCCAGGTCTGAAGCGGGAATCCGGAACAGCTTGCGGTAACAGCCGATGCCGGTGGGCAAATATCCCCGTTCCTTGGATGCCGACCTGCTATAGTCTCCCTCAACCGCCCAATCATGGGGAAGATTCAGAAGCTGCCATTGGTCAGGGTCCATCCGCCCATGCCGCTGCTCGTCGGCATAGGCCACCTCCAGCCACTGCCCCTGTTCGAGCTGCCGGCAATCCGTCAGGCCTCCGGTCATTCCCGCCTTGACGGCATAGGGAACGGGAATATCCCCCTTGTGAAAATACCACTGCCCGTCGAAACAAATTTTTTCCCGTGGATGTGTTGTCGTCATGGTCGCCAACCCCCGCTATTCGTAGCAGCGAATCTCGTAAAGCGCAGCCGACGGATCGCCATTGGTGGCATGCACCACAAGGCGCAGCTTGCTTGTGGTCACAGGCTGCGGCAGCTTATGGATACAATGCCGCTGATAATTGTCCTTGTTCATGAACACGGTCTGCCAGCCTCCATCGACCCAGGCCTGGATGGAATAATCCTTCGGGCATTGAGGGTCGCGGTACAAGGCCGGATAACGGTGATATTCGTTCAGAACATGGCCGGGGAAGGTCAATACCACCTGGCCGATCTGCTGCTCTTGACCCCATTCCAATTGCAGCCATTGATCCAGCGGCTCGATGGGATTGGAGCGCCATACATTGGTGAACCGGTGCGGACGGGCCACTCCGCTTATGACATTCCTCGGTCCATAGCAGGCTTGCGCAGGCTCGATCCGGAAGCTTTGCGTCTGGCCCCAATGAGCGTACCGGCGCATCTTGCCCGCACCATACTCATAGGCCGACGGATGCCCCGGTATGAAAGCGCCTGCCGAATGCCACTGCACATGAGGATTGGCAAGTACATCCAACCTTACATAAGTTCCCTTGCGCAGGCCGCCTGCCGCATTCAATCCGATATCAGTCCAATCCGCCCACTGGCGTCTGGCCCCGGCGGGCACCGTGATCGCCGTTTCCGCCAACCGGGCTTGCGTGTCCACCCGATAATCCCAGATATGATCCACCTGGGACAGCACCAGTTCGATTACCTGCGGCTCATCCGTATCATTGCTGACACAAATGGCAAGTCGGCGGATTTCATCGGCTCCCACGGCAATCCACTGGCCGCGCCGGTACAGGAGCGGCTCCGGTGCGTCGCCGATCTTGTTCATCGGGGCGGGCGGCAAGCCGCCGGTATGATCCGAATTTTCCGGACCAGCCCCGAATGAAACGGCAGAGCTGCTGGCGCTGACGCTGGCCTGTCTGGCCAAGTCCCGCTTATCGCGGTTGAACACATTGGGCAGGAAGCAGCCATCGCGGAGCAAGGTCTGTTGAAGCTCTTCGATGGCTTCCTCCGGCACCTTCTTGATAGAGATGCACTTGCCCAGCGCCAAAGCGGCAGCCGTTCCCACGGCTTGGCCCATAAGGGCAGTGGTGCCCATAACCCGCACCGTGCCCAACGCTGCCCGTGTTACACTGACATTGCGTCCGGCCAGCATCAGATTGTCCGCGTCTTTGGCAATCAGGCTGCGCAAGGGGATGCCATAGGGGGCGACATGACTGGCGACAGCATATTCGCTGGTGCCGTCATACCCCTCAGCGCTGGAGGGCTCGGCAGTGGAAGCCAGCAGCCCTCCCGGTGTATGAAGGTCGATAAACCAGCCGCCATACGCAATCTCATCCGGAAACTTTGTGTTGCCGGACGGATCATGCTCCGTCATCAGGTATTCGCCCTCCACCCGCCGGCTCTCCCGCTTGCCGGGAACCTGACCGATCCAGTCCAATGCATAATTGCGCGCCTTCTCCTTCAACTGGGGATCCTTGTTCTTGATCCAATCCCAGATCCCCAGTGTGTGACGCGTCAATTCATGGCGGATAGTCTCATTATCATATATCGTATTCCAGGGAATACCGATTTCAATCCACCAATACCCGCAATCCAGATCGTAGACAATTCTTCCCTGCTTCTCAAAATAATCGGGATTGTCATGCTTCACCGCCCACTCCGGCGGGGTAAATTGTATAGGCCTGCCCATGTCCTTGGCGCGAAAATGAATAGAATTGCCCATGGTGTCCGCAGTTGGTGCAAGAGGAGCATGCGGCTCTCCAAATTCGCTTCGCCCTTCCGAGCCCCATCTCCACTGGCAGCCGGCCAGATCTGCAACCACTGCATCTCCCGTACAATCGATGAATATAGACCCTGCAATGTGCAAATCCGTTTCCGCGTTGGCAACTCTGGCAATTACTGTCCGGATCCTGCGTTCCGTATCCATGATTACTTGATGGACCGTGGTATTCAGATAGAAGGTCAGATTTTCCGTTTGGGTGGCCATGTCATACATCGTCAAGTCCCAGATGCTGTTCGTCCACCCGTTTTCCTTAATGGTTTCGTGATTGCGCATCCGCTCTTCGATAAGAAGCTCCGAGATGATCCCTGTCTCTCTGGCATAGCTGTGGAAAGCCGCAGCGCCATGAGGGGTCACGCGAACCTCCGAGGAGCTGTTACCGCCGAATACGGGTCTGTCCTGAATCAGGCAAGTAGAGGCTCCTTTACGGGCAGCCGCCACCGCAGCGCAGAATCCTGCCAGTCCTCCCCCGCATACCACTACATCGTACTGCTCATTCACTACTCGCGTCATTGCCATTTCCTCCGGTATGGTTATTCTTATTAAAATTATCCGAAGCTGTTAAACTTCGGATAATTTTAACGGGGTGAGCTTACTTGCCGTAGCCGAGGTCCTTCAACTGCTTAATGGCAGACTCCACATATGCTTTATAGCCAAAGGTGGTTTCCAGCGTTTGCAGGAATTTGTCGTACTCGTTCAGATTGCGTTTGCCGTATACGAACTTGAACGTTTCCTCTTCAATAAAGCGGATGGCATCAGCCGCATTGTAGCCCTCCGGATTTTGGACAAAACCGTCCAGCGTTTTGATGCGGGGCAAATCAGCCTCAAAATCAATGTAAGAGGTGACAGTAGGGAATTTGGTCTTCAGATATTCGGTTTCCTGACGGCCGGTATACTGGTACAACCAGGTGAAGCCTGTTTCTTTCTGTCCCTGTTCAGTTATAGCTGCCTTGCCGTTTGCCAGCGTGAAGTGGATATCCTTCAAACCGAATTGAACCAGCAGATTCCCTTCCTCGGTGGACATATAATTCAGAACCTCAAAGATCTTGTTCAGCTTCTCCGGCTGTCCTTCCAGACTCTTCGGAATGACGAACAGCCCGCTTGCTGCCCCGATGTTGATGGAGTTGGCATATGCAAGACCGGTTGGCCCTTTGGGAGCTTCCAGTTGAATCCACTCTGCCTTCGGGTTGGCCTCCCTCCAGATCTTCTGCGCATCTTCTTTCATGAATTGCGCCCATTCGCTGTTAATGATGCCGACTTTTCCCTGGAAGGCCTTGTCTCTTGCGGCAGTTCCCTTATTACTGATGACTTCCGGGTCAACAATTCCGGCATCAAGGAACTTCTTGATCGCGGCCAGAGCATCCTTCATACCCGGTTGATAATAGGTGTTGACCACTTCGCCGCCGTCTTTTTGGAAGAACGCGCCGGCAGCTGTGACGCCATAAGCGCCGTATATGGGCTCAAAGGTTGCCAGGGCGGTACCCGTCATCCCGAAGGTATCCTTCTTGCCGTTGCCGTCAGGGTCATTCTCGGTAAATGCTTTCGCTACCTCGAACAGCTCGTCGACGGTTGTCGGCGCTTTCAGCTTAAGGGCATCCAGCCAATCCTTGCGAATCCAATATGTGTGGGTAACAGCTTGACCTGCTTTGGGCAGAGCGTACTGCTTGCCGTTGACGATCCCTTTCTTCAATACATCTGCTCCGGCAAAATCCTTGTAATCCGCCAATTTGTCCAGGTAGGGGGTCAAATCAAGCAGCATGCCGGATTCAGCCAACTTCTGAACATGAGCCTTGCTCGTGGCCATGAACAGGTCCGGCAGGTTGTTGGAGGCAGCGCGAACATTGATTTGGTTCTCGTAATCCTTCTGATCTGCCACAAGAAGCTGCGTGAGTTGGATGTTCAGCTTCTTGTCCAACTCCTTCTTCACGAAGTCGTCTGCCGGAACATTGGCGCCCCAGCTGATCTGCGCAACCTCTAGCTTGACAGGCGCGGCAGGCTTGGCAGATGCAGCGGCGCCCGGCGAAGCGCTTGCCGCTGGCACAGTCTCCTTGTCGGCGTCAGAGCCGCACCCCGCCGCAGCGGTTAGTGCAATGGAAAGCGATACGGCAGCGGCGATTCTTTTTTTCATAACCATCCTGTACCCCTTCTTTCATTCAAATTAGTGAATGGCTCTTGCAATATGAATGAACTGAAAGTCCTTGGGCCGGACTCAGCTTATCCCTTGATAGCGCCCAGCAGCATCCCTTTGGTGAAGTGCTTCTGGATGAATGGATATACCGCAATGATCGGCAAGCTGCCGGAGATAACCGCCGCCATTTGCATGGCTGCCGTTGGAACGGTAACATCCGTCATAACCACGTTGGACTGGCTCAACAGCAGCATGTTGCGGATAATCACTTGAAGCGGGTGCAGCTTGACATCGGTAATATACAGAACCGCCGAGAAGAAGGCATTCCAGTGTCCAACCATATAGAACAACCCTACTGTCATGATGGACGGAATCGACAGGGGAACTACAATCTGCCACAGCACCCGGAATTCCTTGGCGCCGTCCATCCGGGCCGACTCGAACAACTCCTCGGGAATCCCTTCGAAGAAGGTTTTCATAATCAGCATATTAAAGGTGGAGATGGCGCCGGGAACAATGAGCGCCCATACCGTATCCAGAAGCCCCAGGGATTGCACAACCAGATAGGTGGGGATGAGACCGCCGTTAAACAGCATTGTAATCACGATCAGCATGAGAAAGAAGGTTCGGCCCCGCAAATTTCTGCGGCTTAGGGAATAGGCGGCCATCATGGTCAGAACCAGGTTGATAGCGGTTCCGACGATGGTGACGAAGAGGCTGACCAGCATGGATCTGCCCAAAGCGGGATCAGAGAGAATCTGGCTGTAGGCCTCCAGGGAAATCCGGTGCGGGATGATAATGAATCCGCCGTTTTTGACTACTTCGCTATAGGGAGTCAGGGAGACCGAAACCACATACAGCAATGGAAAGATGGAAACCGCAGCCACCAGAATGAGCAAGGTGTTGACCAAGATGTTAAACATTTTATCCGACCGGCTGATTACCATATTCCTCCCCCCCATCGTTTAGCCAATTTATTGGTGCCCAGTACCAGAACGAAGCCGATTGCCGACTTGAACAAACCAACCGCCGTCGCCATGCTGAAGTTCATCTGCTGCAGCCCGGTGCGGAATACCCAGGTATCAATGATATCGGCTACCGGATAAACCCGCGGGTGATAGAATACATAGATTTGCTCGAAGCCGGCATCCAGAATGCTGCCGACCCGCAGGATCAGAAGCAGGATGATCACACTGCGAATCCCCGGTAGCGTAATATGCCAGATCATCCTGAAGCGTCCCGCTCCGTCTACCCTGGCGGCCTCGAATAAGGTCGGGTCGATTCCGCTGATGGCGGCCAAATAGATGATGGCGCTCCAGCCCAGGTCCTTCCAGATTTCTGTCCCCACCAGCACGGTCCGGAACCATTCCACGGCATTCATGAACGGAACGCTGCTCCAGCCTGCTTCCACGATCCAGCGGTTGAACAACCCGGTTGTTTCGGACAGAAAGGCGAGGGAGATGCCGTAGATGATGATCCAGGACAAAAAGTGCGGCATATAGCTTAAGGTTTGCGCCCACCGCTTCAGCCAGGTGCTGCGGCATTCGTGGATCAGGATGGCCAGTACAATGCCGGGAACCATGCCGAATGCCAGTTTGTACAGGCTAATCAGAAGGGTGTTGGACATGAGTTGGGTGAAATACGGAGAATCGAAAAAAACCTTAAAGTGCTTGTACCACGGGTCCGCCCAGGGACTGTGCAGCATGCCTTCGGAGAAGTTGTAATCCTTGAAGGAAATAATCACGCCGTACATCGGTAGGTACTTGAAAATAAAATACCACACCAAGCAGGGCAGCAGCATAAGATATAATGCCTTCATCTGCCACAGGTACACCCCTAATTTATGGAGATACCTCCTGGCTTGTTTTGGCCTTTCGGCCGCAGCCGTTGCCGTTGTCATTGGCTCCACCTCTTATCCGCTTGTTTATGTCTGTAGCTTTATCATACCTTCGCGGGATCAAAGAGATAATCACCAAATCTAAGGGGTTAGGTGCACGATTCTTATATGATTCTTATATGTTAAAACCGGAGGCGCTTCAAAGCCGCTCCCGGTTTTTGTGCTCCGCGCGGAACTCGCTTGGCGTAAGCCCTGTCCAGCGCTTGAATATTTTGAAGAAGTAGCTGGGATTGGTAAAACCCGCACGCTCTCCGATCTCCGCTACGGGCAATTCCGTCTGCTCCAGATAAAACTTGGCCTCGCTCACCCGGATTTGCTGCAGATAATTGATGAAGGTGTCCCCCGTTTTTTTCTTAAACAGACCGCTTAAGTAATTTTCGTCCATATTGACATACGCGGCCATAGCTTGCAGCGAAATATCCTGATCATAGTTGCGGAGCACATAACCGATGATCTTGTTGACCTCCGGATGGTCCGTTTCGGGGTAGGCGATCCTGCTCCGCCCCTTGGCATATTGCTCCATATTCGTCAGGAGCGCCGCCAGCACCTCCTGATGGGAAACAGCCTGCCGGATTACGTCCGTCCGCAGTGGCGTTTTTTGGCTGATCCGCGAAAAAATCTTATCCAGCCGTTCCGCCGTCTCCTTGACCAGCACCATCGGCATATGCGCTTCCTTCACATAAAGCCATATATCAGCCAGCTTCCGTCTGCATTCCTGCAGCGCTCCCGCCTCAAACGAGCGGATCACCCCCTGCTCGATCTCCCATGGAACGGCTGCAGCCTTCTTAATGTCGCGGCTGATCTGTGACATATTCTTCGAAGCGTCCCCATTCCCGGCCGCCTCACCGCCGTAGTACGCGCTGTCCAGCACTCCCAGATTCCGCAGCCATTCCTCCTCCACAGTTTGCTCCCTGGAGGCTGTGCGGCATACCACCGGCACTTCGTCCAGCATCATCCTTTGAAAGCCGGCAGTCGACGGCGAGTTTCCCCAGATAAAAAAGGTTGTTTGTCCCATGTCCGAATAGCTGCAGACCGCTTCCTGCCCACCTCCTGTAAAGGCGGGAAGCCCCTGAAGCGATGCGGAAGCAAAGCTCCGGGGGCCGTGCAGCGAGGAGACGATGGCAAGCCGGCCGTATTGCCGCTCTGCCGTCCGGAACTCCGCCCGTTTCCGTTCCTCGTCGCCGGACAGCTCCTTGCCGAACATGGATTTCCAGATCACCGGCAACCCTTCCCGCAGGCTGTCCTGAACCAGCAGTTTTTGCCGCTGCTGCTTATGCATAAGTTGGGCCTTCGCCTTGTTCAAGGCCTGTATCAGCTGATCGTCATTCATGGACAACTTCAGAATGTAGCTGCTGGCCCCATATTCCAGCGCCATGCGGGCATATTCAAACTCATTGGCACAGGTCAGCATGATGAAGATGGCTTCGCTGCCCTCCTTGCGGACCTCCTGCAGAAGCTCAATTCCGTCCATATAAGGCATGATGATGTCGGATAAAATAATATCCGGATGCAGCTCCTTCATGAGCGCCAGCGCTTCCTTGCCGTGAGAAGCTTCACCGGCGATGGTAAACCCGTGCTCCTCCCAAGGAATGGAGCTCCGGATGGATCTGCGGACAAAAGGCTCATCCTCAACCAGAAGGATTTTCCACATGCTGCTGCTCCTTTCCGTATGGAGAAGAAATCAAGAGCGGGATATCCAGCTGAACCAGGGTTCCCTGCTCAAGCGGCTGCAGATGGAGCCGGGCGTCCCCCTTATAGAGAAGCTGCAGCCGTTCCCGGAGATTGCTTAACCCGATTCCTTTCCTTTTGCGGGACAAGCCGGCTGCCTCTGCATCCGGCCCCTGTCCGTTATCCACGATTTCCAGACGGAGCTTGCCGTCCAATCGGAAGGCTCTCACAATAATTGTGCCGCCGCGGTTCATATGCACCAGCCCGTGATGGATGGAGTTCTCCACCAGCGGCTGCAGACTGAGTTTGGGAACAAGGGCATAATCCAGAGCCTCCTCCACCTCGTACCGGACTTCAAAGCTATGGTCATACCGGAAGGACTGAATATGGACATAAGCCTGGACCAGCCCGATCTCCTCGCGCAAATGAACCAAATCCACATCGGTGTTCAGGCTGCATTCCAATAGCTTGCCCAGGTTCTGACAAATTTCCGAGGTTCCCGTATCCCCGTGGTTCCGGGCATTCCACTTGATTGTGTTCAAGGTATTCAGCAAAAAATGGGGGTTCATCTGTGACATCAGCATCTGAAAGCGGATCGCTTCCTTCTGGCGCTCCTCCGCCTTCAAACGGGCGATGAGCTTGCGTATATCGTCGGTCATCCGGTTAAAGGCGCGGGCCAGCATTCGGCTTTCGCCTTTATACCGGTCTTCGGGAAGATGGACCTCCAGATTGCGTTCCACCAGCTCCCTCATTCTCAGCTCCAGACTGCGCAGAGGCCGGCTGATGGCGTAAGCAATGGCGAAGGTGATGCCGATAAATATGCACACTGTCACACTGAAGGAAAAAACAAGCTGCTGCTTCATATCCCGGATGTTGCCGGACAAGGCCTCCAACGGAAACCGGTTGATCAAGTACCAGTCCGAATTGGGCAGGTAAATGCTATTGTACAGCGAGTGATTGCGTGAGTCGGTAAAATAAAATTTCGGGTCCTGCCGGAAGCGGGGAAGCATCTCCTCGATCCCCGATTGCCCCCAGCTGTCATCGGTTTGCAGCACCGGTTCGCCGTTCCCGTCCATGATGGAATAGGATTGCTTCACTTGAAATCCGTTGGTAATGGAAGAAAGCCATGCGCTGATATCCAGGCTGACGCGAAGATATCCGAATGTGGTTTTGTCAACGCTTTCTAATTTGGCGAAGAAGGAATACAGTCTGGCATGAGGGAATTCCTTTGCCAGCATATCCTTCGGGTCATGAATACTCCAAAAGTAAATCTCATCCGTTTGGTCAAAACGCCGGAATTCCGGCTCATCCAGGATTTCACTGCTGGCAATATTCTGCTGCTCCAGATCCTCCGCCATGGTGGTGTAAATATTCCCGTGCAGATCGATCATCGTAATTTGAAGCGGAACAGTGCCGCTCATCAGGGCATTTTTGACGGTGAGCAGCTTATTGCGCAGGAACAGCACCCGCTCCTCCTCGGGATACATTCCGGGATCAATAAGCCTGTTTTGCAAATCGGGCTCCCGCTCCAGCTGCAGCATGGCTGCAAAGGCATCAAGCTTCAGGCTCTCAAAGCTGTCCTTCAAAAATTCAAGCTGGGTCGCATTTTGCTGGGCGATACCGGCCTTCTGCTTAACCTCCAACTGGTTAATATTGCGGAATTGAAATAGCGAGAAGGGCACAAGCACAAACAGCAAGATGGACACAAACATCCGGTACTTCAGGCTGCCGGGCCACATATGCCGGGTCCAAGCCATGGAATCGCCTCCTGCGGATGCGTTTTCAATCGTGCAAAGGCCGGAGACTCCGCCAGTCTTGCCGGACAAGGCCCCCCTCTCATTATAAGTCTTGAAGGCGGCAGATAACATCAACAAATCTTGTGAGTCGGGTATGCATATCTTATGGGCAAATGGAATCGCCGACCGCCGCGCAGTTCCGGCAGGCCAAAAAGCCCAGGCCTCCCTCCGCCTGGGCTTCGATACTTCGAGACCGCGTGCTCTTTCATCCAGGGAACGGGATGCCGCGGCTGCTATTTATGCACCGCAGCTACTCGGCCGCAGTCCAAATGTCCAGCGCTAAGGAACGGACTGTCAGATTCTCATGAACCCGATAGGCTCTCAGCCGGTTTGCACAATTCGCATTCCACGCCAACGCCTCCCCTGCAGCCGCAAGCACCGACAGTCCGATGGACAGGGCCTCGCTCCCGCCTTCATTGTCCAGTGCGTCCACCACGTCCAGCAGCGTTTCCGGTTGCCAATGTCCCTTGCTGTCCCGGAGCTTGTGAGCCACCTGCCGGCAAACCTCAGTCAGAAGATGCGGCTGCCGGCTAAAACAATGGGCCAAGCGGGTCATTTCACCGGCAGCCGCCTCCGCCCGGCTCCAATCCGCTGCCGCAATATGCAGCTTGATGACCAGATGCTGCAAGGTTTCATGGGCAGAGAGACAATCGATCATCCTCTGGTATAAAGGAATAAGGGCAAGCCGCGTGCCCCAGGGCAAGGCGGTCAGCTGCCCGATCACCTGCGTCAGCCGCTGCCGGTGCGGCAAATCCCGCTCTTGGGAGGATGCGCCTCATACGCGCCATCCTCCAGCAAAGATGAGAGCAGCCGTGAATACGCCGCAGCGTCCTTGCTCTCGCCCCAGCAGGGCAATTTTCTGCATCCGGGCCGAATAACCCAGCACATCCAAAGCCTCCAGCAGTTTCTTTTTATTCAGAAGATTTGTATTGGACATGGAAAATTTCCTCCGTTCAGGTTCCTCTTGTGCAAATCTATAAAACTCCAATTCATTCAGCAGAAGAGGGGTTTTTTAGTTTAAAACAATTGATAAATAAACCTAATGATTCATCTGAGACTTTTATTGGAATTCTTTCTGAGTTCTCTTTAAGTAAAAAAGTATTGCTAAATTCCACACTAAATTCCAAACATGATGCTGCTACTGTTTCAATTGGAGCACATAAGGAAAGGAACAGGTCTAGAAATGCCACCAATTCTCTTTGTCCCCAATCAGTATAAATATTGTAACGCTCTGTTGTTGTAATTCCATGAACTAACTTGTTTCTCATATGAAGAAATAAATCCAGCGCCATTTTTATCTCTGCCTCAATTTCAAACGCTTCTTGCGCTGCATTGAATATCCCTCCTAATGTCTTCTTCTCCCATCCCCCCGAAAAATCATTAATCGTTTCATACTTTCTCTGTTGTTTTTCAGATACGCCAAAAATAAACGATTTTGAAAATAGGCTTTCAATTTCATGACACTTTGTCAAAGCTAACCCCAAGGCAGTATAAAGTTGATTAGTAATATCAATTTCTGGCTCATTATCGTAATTGTCATATTTGGGAAGCCGCTCATTCCTTTCATAAAGAGCTCTTGCGCCAATGGTGTAGGTATGCCACTGTCCATCAGGCTTCTTTGCATAGACAACATCCCGTAAAAGTATCTGCTCTTCATCATCTATACTTCGGAATTTTGCACCAAGGTCTTCTAGAAGCCATGTGGCTGCATACCAAGGCCATTGATGCAGGTCAGGTCTATCGGCTTGCTGTAGCGCATGTTTTTGGGACCATTCTCTAAATTTTGTATCTGCTTTTTCTTCAAGTGTATCAGGTACATCCATTACACGGACAGCTGTAACGTCGGATGCATCAAATCCATTCATATGTATCTCAACTGACTTTGCACTACGGCTATTTTTAGCAACAACAAAACAGCCCTCGTAGCCATCCGATTTCACCCAATATAATTTCCATTTTCCCATATAAACACCTCTATTGCTTATTATTCCTTATATGAATGTTATTGAATAGGGTAAAAGTATTACGAACTCACCCGTTGCTGTAACAAATAACACAAAACACCCCTCCATCACCATCAACTCCCCAAAGGGAAGCCAATGTCTGATGATAAGGGGTGCTTGTTCGTCTGCTGCGGAAGCTTTTTCTGTTGCCTACTCTATTTTATCAGCCACCAGCCGCAGATCTAACTCGTTGATGATGTTATCTTGGTTGACATCCGCCGTTTTATAGGCTTCCCAATTCGGGCTGCCGGAGGTGAGGCCGAACAAACCGGCTACGATGCCCAGGTCGCCTACATCCACCACCTGGCTGCCGTCCACATCCTCAGGAATGCCAGGAGCTTTTTGCCCAGTAATGGTGATGGCCATGCTTCCTTGTACGCCGGAGCCGTCCACCGCTTGTGCGACAACCAGCACCGTCCCGTCCTTGGCCGCCTGGAGCAAGCCGCTGGCGGAGATTACCGCCTTGTCCGTGGCGGTAAAGCCATCGGCCTCGTACACGGACCACGTGACGGTAGCATTGGACGCATGGCTGGGTAGAACATCCGCCTGCATTTGCAGCGTACCGCCCAAGACCGTAATGGCGCTGCCTCCCAAGGAGCTTACGGTGATGGAGCCTACAGGAACCACAACAGCTGCTTCGTCGGGGGTGGCGCTTTGTTCGATAGAATTCCCACTTTCCCCGTAGGCATTGACCGCCCTCACCACATAATAGTAGGTGGTTCCGTTGCTTACGGCGGTATCCACATAAGCAGTCCCGGCAATACCGGATTGCAGTACCGTGTAAGGCCCGCCTTGATATGTGCTTTGGCTCACGGTGTAGGTATCCGCCCGGTCAACTGGCAGCCAGGACAGACTGACCTGTTGATTCCCCGCCACAGCTTGCAGTCCCGCCGGGGTGTCGGGAGCCGTTCCCTGCTCCGGATCAGGGTTTGCAGACGTGGAATCGAACACGATGCCGCCGCTGGCATTGATAATTTTCACATGGTCGAAGACAGCCGATGCATGGGTTACAGCCAAGCCTACATTCAATGTACCTGAAGTCATCGTTCCGGTATCCGGATGTGTGGTATACGGATTGTTGTAGGTTTCCCCATCCGCCGAATAGGCAGCTGTAAAGGTATTCCCGGATTTTTGCAGCTTCAGATATACCGGCGCCGTTACGCCCCCGGGATTGCTGCCGCTGTTATTGGTTGCAAACCGTCTGTAATACCCCAGGGTTCCCGTATCAGGCTCCGTCACCGACGGGAAATAGCTGGCTGTAAATGAAGCGCTGGTATTGGATACTCCGTTCTTCACCATCAGGGCAACACGGGAGTGTGAATTGATGGCCGAACCGTTGGGAGGTCCGTCAACAGAGGCGATTCGGGCCGTGATGGTAAAATCCCCCTCAACCGGCAGATACAAAAAGTATACCGTATCCCCATTTGCTTCCCCGCTAACGCTTTGCTGCTTTCCGTCTACCGCTTCCATCCGGAATTGTCCGCTGCTGTAGCTTGACGCCTCTTGCTTTACAATGGCGGTGCCGGTGGATGTCCCGTTCATTGTCGCTGCCGTCCAGCCTGCCGGCAGTGCGCCGGAGGCCTCTGCTCCGGAAGGAACCGCCAGCTGCCATGACTGTGCAGCCATGAACATGGCAAGCAGCATGGCCATCCCTCTTTTTTGGATCAAAGCCTTCATATCTGAGCGTCCCCCCTATGAGGTTGTTTAGTTCATCAGCTCCGCGTATTGAAGCAGCCGTTTCAGTACAACAGCCGCCTCGGCGCGGGTTGCATTGGACGAAGGGATAAACAGCTGCGAGTCCTTGCCATTCAGCAGCCCTGCCTCCACAGACTGGGAGATGCCCTCCTTTGCCCAACTGCTCATCAAGCCTTCATCGGTGAAGGCCTCCAGATTCTTGACCTTGGCCGCTTGCGGCTTTCCGGCAGCCTGCATGGCCCGGCTGATCATAACGGCCATCTGCTCCCGGGTAATATTGCTGTTGGGGGCAAAAATACCGGCATCCATCCCCTCCACAAGCCCGGCCTTCACCGCCGCGCCCACGTAACCCGCGTGCCAGTCTGAGGAAGCAACATCCTTGAATGCCGCCGCCGCTGGAGCCGGAGACAAACCAAGCCCCCTAACCAGCAATGCCGCAAATTCAGCTCTGGTAATATCTCCTTGGGGCACAAACTGCTCATCCGCCCGGCCGTTTACCAGCAGCTTGGACGCCAGAAGCTCCACCTCCGCCTTGGCCCAATGGCCGCTCATATCGGCAAAGGTTTTGCTGTGCTCGATGACGGTATATATTCCGTTGCCCGAATGTTTGATGGTGGCTACGGCAACACCGCCTGCTTGCCCAAACACCGTCGGCACAAAAGTGAGCTCTCCGGTGGCCGGGTTAAACAGGACTCCTGTCGCCTTCTTCATGTCGATTCCGGCCGGGACTTCAATGGAAACCTGCAGATAACCGCCGTTCTCCGCAACAGCATCGGTCTTCACCGGAGCGGCCAGAAGCTTGGCGCCGAGCCGCTGCGCGCTGGAGGCAACCAGCTCCGCCGTCCCGCCGGATACTTTCTCCACTGGAGCCCCCGAAGCAGGAGGACTAACAGGAGGACTTGCAGGGGCGCCAACTCCCGGACTTGTGCTTTCGCTGCTGTCAGAGGTAAAAATCTGTGCGGTAACCGTCCGAACCTCCGTCCACCGGGTACCCAGACTATCCGGGGAAACGGCGAGAAGCTTGATCAGCTTGATATCGGCAGAGCCAACAGCCCGCGCCTGAAATGTAAAGGTCCCCAGCTCGGCGTTTCCGCTTAGCCCCGCCTCTTTTCCTACCTTGGTGAAAGCAAAGGTGATCTGGTTGCCGTTGACCGAAGGAGTGATGGAAAATCCGCTGCCCTGAATAGAGGACTTGGCTGCTTTAAAGGAAAGCTTGCTGGCGTCATACTCGATCACCGCCTCATAGCCGTATAAATCCGCCAGATTCTCGCCCTTTAGGGTGACCGTCACCTCCTGGCCCACACTTGCCCCGGAGGCCGGTATCGATAAGGCATAGGCTGCATTCCCTTCAGCCCGGGATACCTGCGGCTCCACTATCAGCGCAAGCAGCAGGATCATAGCCAAACAAACGCTCCATAGTTTGCGATTCATTCCCGTGCCTTCCCTTCGTTAGAAGAACAGGGAGGGGCGTTGACCGCTCCCCCCGGATTCTCTTGGATAATTACCGAATCATATTCGCCACATAAACAAGGTCAAGAATATCGATGATCCCATCTTGATTAAAGTCCAGATTGGCATTCCAGCCCGCCGCACCGGACCGGAGTCCGTAAGCTGCGCCAAGGATGGCCAGGTCGCCGATATCCACTTGGCCCTCAAGCGGCTTAATGACTTCGCCGAGGAACGTATCCACCGCCGCGTTCAGCGCGATTAAGGCTTGATCCGCCTGCTGCTGGGTGGAGGCGCTGTTGGCCAAAACAGCCTTTGCCGAATCGATGGCTGCCTTCAGAATGCCCTTCGCACCCACCGGATATTGGGCAATCTTGGTCCCTTCCACCGCAGCGTTATGGCAGGCTTCTGCACTTAACACTGCTGCCTGCAGGGCAGACAAATCCACCTTGCCCACGATCTGAATCTGGAGGGAAACGGCGGCCGCCTGCTCAACAATGCCGGTGCTTCCCGAAAGTTTGACCGTTTGAGCGGCAATGGCGGTTGTTGGGGCAACAGCTTTGGCCTTCCAGGTCAATTCGATCAATGGCCCGTCTGCCGTCACAGCCCCTTCCTGTCCGAAGCTGGCCACAAGAAAACGGATTTGGCCCGGGACATCCTTGATTTCCCTCACAATAGACAGTCCGGACTTTAAGGGGTTCGCCAAAACAAACTCCACTTTAGCACTGTCGTACTGGAACGTAATGTCCTGCGCAAAAATGGGGGTGGAAATATTGCTCAAGCCATACTTCGTCGCAAATTCCGCTCCGACTTCCACCGGCTCCACATGGGAAAGGGAGACAACGGGCTTGTTGCCTACCGGCGCCGCAGGAGTTGCGCTGGCCTGATTGGACGGCAGGCTTTCGCCAATGGCGTTAACCGCTGTAACCACATAGTAGTAGGTGGTGCCGTTATTTACACCGGTGTCGATATAGGAGGTCTGGGTGACATTGGAGGCAACCGTTGCAAACGTACCGTTGGCGCTGGTGCTTCTCTTCACGGTATAGGACGTTGCCCCGGAGGATGCTGTCCATGTCAGGGCAACCTTGGCGTCGCCTGCAGATGCAGTGACGGAAGCCGGTGCGGAAGGCGCTGTGGGCACTGGCGTTGTCGGTTCCGTCGAATTGCCTCCAATGGAGACAATAGAGCTTGCGTAGCTTTTGATCTTGTTCATCAGCGGCGCATTGATACTGTACGAAGGGTCATCCACCTCATTATTAAAGGTCCAGGTAAAGTCCCCGTTATTCATCCGTCCGGCTTTGGCCGTTACAACCTGCTCCACATCGCCTGCGGGATGGATATTTGCTGCGTTTACCCCTGTGTCAATCAGCGTATCGAAGTTATTGTAGACCGTTCCGCCCTTCAGGGTGACAAAATGGCTTGGCACCGCTTCGCTTCTGGACGATGCCAGATAAGCGTCGAAGGAGGTGGGATTGGCCGGAGCTGTTCCTGCATTGGAGTTGGCATAGATCAGACTGCCGGGATCACGGATGATGTTATCGTAGGCTTTAATCATGCCGCCCGTCTCGCCGGAGAAGGTGCCATTGGCAACCCCATCCTTGATATCCGTACCTTGCAGGGAGATCATCATCGGATTTTTGGCATTGCGGAACAGGTTGGATTCCACAAAGATGGAGCTTCCCGTAGTAGCGCCTACCCCATATTTGGCGATTCCGTCAAAATAGTTGTTATAGACATGAATCGTTCCTCTTCTGACCCGCGGATGGCGGGAGTCGGAATGGTCAAACCAGTTATGGTGCAGGGTGACAAAAAACTCATTGGACTCGCTCAAACCGACCAGAGCGGATTTTCCGGAATCCCAATAGTGGTTATACGAGAAGGTGATAAAGGTGGAGCCGCCCTTCAGATCCGTGGAGCCGTCGCCCTTGGCCTGGTCCGCATCTCCCCCGGCAGTGCCGTAGAATAAATCATTATTATGCAGCCACACATTGGCATTGCCCGTATCCAGGGAGATGCCGTCGTCAGGGAAAAGCATGATTCCCATATTCCTGATTTCGGCATTTCCGGCATATCTGACTAGGAAGCCCCAGCCATGCGCATACGCGTCTTCCCCGATGCCTTCCAGGGTTATATTCATTTCCGCATAATTGGACTTGCCCTTTACTTCCAGATATCCGCTGCTGTTCAACTGGCCGCTCATGTCGGCAGCCGTCACTTTCCCGATGAACCGGACAGCCAGAGGAGTTGTATCATAGCCTTTTTGCCGCAGGGACAAAATGTTGCCGATACCGATTCCTTGGGTAATAGCGCCTTTGTTGCTGGTGATAACGTCAAGGGTTACGGTTTTGGCGGTTTCCGGCGTAACATAAATCACCTGGGCCCCCGGTCTAAGCGTACCGTCATCGTTATAAGCCCCTGAGCCTGTTTTGAATGTGGAGTTGGAGGCAAATGCAAAACCGGATCTGTCATGCTTCTCTACGGTTATGATGTCGGAAACCGAGCTGGCTCTTGAATTGTCCGGCAGCACAGCCTCCACCTTCAGCACATAGTCTCCGGCTGCAAGGCCTGCAGCATCGGCTCTCCAATATGTAGGGTATTGGCGGATTAATTGCGTATCAAGCTGAGCATATTGGGAATCGGCTGCGCTTAAGGGCTTCACATATACGTTATACCCTTGGGCATTGCTGACAGGAGCCCATTCCACATAAGCGGTCTCGAACCAGCCGCCGCTCTTGGATAATACAGGACTGAAGGCGTCCAACGGCACAGGGGCGGCGGAGACAACAGCCGAGCTTACGCTCTCCCCGTCGATGTTCACCGCAGTCACGACGAAATAATACGTGGTGCCATTGATCAAGCCGCCCACCGTATAGTTGGTGGCTGTTATGTCGGCGGCAACCGTTGCAAAGCTCTCCCCGTCTGTGCTCATTTTCACCTTGTAGCCGGCTGCTCCGTTCACAGCTTCCCACGATACCATAACCTTGGCATCGGCTGCAGTAGCCCTTACCCCTACAGGCGCCAAGGGCGGCGGCGATTGCACAGGGATTGCCTGCACCTCCGCTGCGTCTGCGCTGGGGCCTACGCCGTTAACGGCGGAAACTGTAAAGTAATACGTTGTAAGGTTCGCCAGCCCCGTTACCGTGTAGGAGTTGGCTGGAATGTCCGCCACAGAGGTGTACGGGCCTCCGCTGGCTGTTCCATATTTAACTGTGTAGCTCTGCGCTCCCTCAACAGCACTCCAGTTCAAAACCACCTGGCCGTTCTGCGGGGAAGCAGTAAGCCCTGTGGGGGTGGCCGGAGGCTGCGGCTTCTGCGGCGTTGCCATAACCTGTGAGGAATCGGCGCTCTCCAGACCGTTGCTGGAGGCGGTTACCACATAGTAGTAGGCGATACCCTTGGTCAACCCCTGGTCCACATAGGAACCGGCTGTAAGGCCGGACTGGACATCCGTGTACGGACCTCCGTTTGTTTCCGAACGCTTCACCGTATAGCTCACTCCGTCTACGGCAATCCAGGACAAGCTCACTTGGGCATCGCCCGCTTCAGCCGCAAGGCCTACCGGTGCGGATGGCCGCGTGACTTTGGTGTATACCTTCAGATTATCGTAGTACATGCTGGAGGTCTGAGATGATGTGGTGAAGCCCGAAAGCTGCGAGATTTCCGCAGCGGAATTGGCCGCAGTTTCGGAAAACTCGAACACCCCGGCGCTGGAGAAATTCCCCGATGTGCCTGCACGGGCGAAGGCTTGGGCTTTTTTCTCGTTGGTATCCACTTCCAGCCTGATCTGATACCAAACATCCTTTTGGTAGCCCTGGACCACCCGCTTGTTGGAGCTGGCGCCGTACAAGTATTGGGACAGATTCGTCCCGCTGTCGCTTAGCCGCAGCTCAATCAGCGCCTGCCCCAATTGATTTTCCAACCGGATGACCTTGTAGCCGTGGCTGTCCATTCCCGTTTTTTCCACGCGCCAATCAAATTCAACCGTCACCAAGCCGGTAAGGGAGGAAGGCAGGGTCCGCACAAATTTGCTGTCCCCGCTGTCCGTATCCTTCACAATCATTACATTGCCTGTTTTCTCGTTATTGACAGCAGGGTTGGATATGCCGCCTGCTTCGATAACCGTAACATCATTGGTGGGTGTACCCGGATTAGGCGTAATGGCATAACCGGCCGCTTCCAGCCCGGCGCGGTCTGTTATGCTGTTATATCCATCATGAATGATATCCGTTATGATGTAATCATCGGCGGCATGAGCAGCCGGAACCAAAGCCGGAATCCCCGGCAATATCAGATTGAAACCAAGCACCGCCGAAATCACCATGCTTAGCAAACGTTTTCTTTTCATGGAGCCCTCCCATAAAAGTAATGTGGCCGCATGTGTGAGGTACTTCCACTCCATGCCGCCCCTGCAAAATCATTCTCATGAACAAAGGTATTTCCTCATCCCTTTTCTTCCCCATCCCTTTTTCCGGTATATGCTGGATAACGCCCCCTCTCGACCTGAAACCGCTTTCTAAGCATAATGAATGAAGCGCGTTTCATGAATAATCATTGCCTCACAAGTAGCGTCAAATTTGCTCTATCTAAGCTAGTGAGCATCTGTGGAATAAGGGGCCGCGTTATGAAAACCTTAGGATGCGGTTGGTTAGCAGCAAACTGCCATGCAAAAAACAAAAAGCCCTCCATAAACAGAGGGCAAGCTGCAATATTGGATATTCAGTTTATCAGCTCCGCGTATTGAAGCCGCCGCCCGGACGGGCAGCCTTCCTGTTTTGCGGGCCGAATTATTTCAACTGATCCTTATTCTGCTGGTACCAGTCATTCACGATTTTATCCACATTTTCTCCGCCAAGCCGCTTCCATTCCTTGTGCAGCTCGTCCATTCCCGTCTGGGCGGTCATGGACGCTCCGCCTGTTACTACCTTGGCCTCAATCTGCTGGGCGATGGGAGCAAAGGTGGCCAGCAGTTGGGTCAGCTCCGGCATGGTCGGGCTATAGGCGATATCGCGGCGGTATTTGTTTTTGAGAGCGATCTGCAGAGAGTCTCCTTTTTTCTTGGCATATTCCTGGGAGACCGCATCCTTGGCGGCCATGGCCGGATACCATTCCGGCTTGATGATCTGCTTGCTCACAATCGCATACTCATTGGCATAACTGACTTCCTTGCGCAATTTTTCCGCATCGATGGTCTGGGGAATTTCGCCCTCATACTTCACATGAACGTTTTCTTCCCCATATTTAAGCGGCATCCAGCCCGTATCCAGCATCCAGTCCAGGAACTTGAAGGCCGCCTCGATTTTATCTTCCTTCATATTGGCATTAAAGGCGGTCAGGATGTTCGGCGGCGTTTCCTGATAAAGCCCGTATTTGCCGTATTTCGTCGAGAACGGCTCCATTGGCACCAGATTGGAGTCAGGCAGATTTTTCTTCAGATCCATAAATTCGTTCTCGACGTTCCAGGAGGCCAAATAGATGCCCGCTTGGCCCGTGGTCAGGAATTGCTTGGAGCGCTGGAAGCTCTTGTCGGTGATATATTCCTTGTCAATCAGACCCTCGTCAAACAGCTGCTTCTGGAAAGCCAGCGAATCCATATACCGGTTGGAGAGGCGGCCAAATTCCAGTTTGCCGTTCTCCAGGAACCACTGGTTCTCATGGGTCCCGAAGAAGGCTCTCAGGACCGAGGCGGAGTTGCCGTGGAAGGCGATGGGAACCGTATCCGCCTTGCCGTTGCCATCCGGGTCCCCGGTCTTGAACTTCCGGGCCACCTCCAGAAACTCCTCCTGGGTGGTGGGCATTTTCAGATTCAGCTTATCCAGCCAATCCTGGCGAATCCAGATGCCGTGATTGGCAACGGAGCTGATCATGCGCACGCTGGATACCGCATACATCTTGCCGTCGAAGGTCAGATAGGACTTCAGCTCCGGGTTATCCTTCAGATATTGCTTGTAGGACGTGCTGTACTTCTCGATATAGGCGTCGATGGGCTGAATGGCCCCCTGATTGGCCAACTGGGCAATATATCCGCGGTCAAATTCCCAGATCAGATCGGGTGCGCTGCCGGAGGCAATGAGGGTGTTGAGCTTGGTTTGCGCCTCATTGCGGGGGACCGGAATCCATTTGACAATGGCCGGGCCATTTTCATTGATCCACTTGGTCCAGCGGTTGCTCTCGTAGCTACCTTCTTCAGCCGCTACTGTTCCACGGTCAAACATGGAGATGGAAATTTCCTTCTTGGGCGCCGGGGAGGCTGCCGTTCCGCCGGGTGAGGCGGAGGCTTGGGGTTCAGCGGCATTGCCGCCGCAAGCGGCCAGCATGGATGCGGTCAGACAAGCTGTCACTGCCAAAGCAATTCCTTTTTTTCTGCTCAATCGATTCATCCCCTATTCAAATTTTTAAGTTCAATTTATATCCAAGCGGGTTTTTGCCCGCTGTGATATCAGCCTTTTACAGAGCCGATCAATACGCCCTTGACAAAGTGCTTCTGCAAGAACGGGTATACCAGCAGGATGGGAGTGATAGCAATAACCACAGAAGCGGCCTTGATGGCTTCCGGCGTCAGGAGAACAACGGCTGCGCCTTCGCTCCCGCCGCCATTGTTGAGCAAGCTCTGGTCCACCTGCTTAATCATCTGGTAGAGCTTCAGCATCATCGTCTGCAGGCTGGACCGGGTAATATACAGCATGACATTGAAGTAGGAGTTCCACCAGCCTACTGCGTAGAACAAGGACAGCGCCGCCAGAATCGGCTTGCACAGCGGCATCATAATCTGGATCAGAATCCGCCAGTTTCCCGCCCCGTCTATGGAGGCCGACTCCTCGATTTCCTCGGGAAGCCCCTCCATAAAGCTTTTCATCACAAACATGTTATAGGTACTGATCAAGGCGGGCAGCCATAACGCCCAATAGGAATCCATCAAACCGAGGGATTTGATCAGGATGAAATTGGGAATCATGCCGGCCACAAAAATCATTGTGAAGGTAATGAACATAAGCAGGAGGCCGCGTCCGTACAGCCGTTTCCGGGATAAGGGATACGCCGCCATAATGGTCATGACCATATTGAGCACCGTTCCCACTGCTGTGACAATAACGGTGTTGCCCATGGCCCTGAACAGTTGGCCGTCCTCCAGCAGCCGTTTGTACGACTCCACATTAAATTCCACGGGCCACAGGAATACCTCCCCCGCCGTAATCGCCCGGCTGCTGCTGAAGGAAGCGGCAATTTCATACCAGAAGGGATATAGAGTAATCAAGGACAAGCACGCCAGAAGCAAATAGTTCACGGATGCGGCCACCCGGTATCCGGGCGTAAGGCCGCCGCGGTTGCTGCGCATAGTTACCAAAGCCCCCTTTCGCCAAATAAACGGATAATTTTGTTGACGCTGACTACCAGCACCAGACTGATGGCCGACTGGAACAGGCCCAGCGCAGTTGTGTAGCTGTAGTTCATGTTCTGCAATCCGATGCGGTACACGTAAGTGCTGATGACATCCGCCACATCCAGCACAGAATCGTTCTGCAGGGAGAGGGTTTGCTCCAGCCCCACATCCATCATGCTGCCCATTCGCAGGATCAGCAGAATAGCGATGGTGCCCCGTATGCCGGGAAGGGTAATATGCCAGATTTGCCTCAGCTTGCTGGCCCCGTCAATCTTGGCCGCTTCGTACAGCTGCGGATCGATGGCAGACATGGCAGCCAGGTACAGAATCGTTCCCCAGCCCGCCTCTCTCCAGATGGAGGACAGGGTGTACGCCACCGGCCACCAGCCCGAGTTGGCCATGAAATAAATCGGTTCCATCCCAAAAACATGATGCAGGATCAGGTTCACCACGCCGGTGCTAGGGGACAGCAGGGCAATCAGAATACCGCCCAGCACAGCCCAGGAAATAAAGTGGGGAATGTATAGCAGGTTTTGAATGACCCGCTTGAAGCCCTCCAGCCGAATCTCATTGAGCATCAGAGCCAGAATAATTGGAACCGGAAAGCCGAAGGCCAGGCTGTATACATTCAATAGCAAGGTGTTGCGCAGCACTCTCCAGAAGTCGGCGCTTTGAAACAGCATATGAAAATGCTTCAGGCCCACCCAGTCGCTTCCGAAAATTCCATCCACAAAACGGTAATTCTTAAAAGCAATGATTTCCCCGACCATCGGGGAGTATTTGAACAACAAGTAAAACGAAACCACCGGAAGAAGCATGACATACAGGGATTTATTCTGCATGATCCGTTTCCGTACAGACATAAGCGCGATCCCTCCTGAGTAACTGCCCAAGCTTGCAAGCTGTGCATTGGATGATGTCCTCATCCTATCCGGCCGCGGCGGATTACGCTAGCGATTCCTTCTGGGATAGGTCGCTTTTCTTTGGAATGGGGCAGTCGCAATTTTTTCCCAAGGTCATTTTTCTTTCGATTTTGGCCCACAAGACGCAAAAAAAAAGCCGATGAGCAATCATTCATCAGCTTTCTCTTTTACAAATTGGTCTCATTCTTTTCCCTGTCAGTCATCCGCCTGTTCGTTGGCCAATATCCGCTCCCGGTATTCCGTGGGAGTCAGGCCCGTATACTTCTTGAAGGTTCTCATGAAGCTGCGGCTATTGGTATAGCCTATGGCGTCCGAGATTTCATTGATTTTAATATTCTTGTCCTTCAGCAATTCCTTGGAGGCGCGAATCCGGGTTTCGATCAAATAATCGATAAAGTTTCCTTCCGCATGATCCTTGAAGAGCTTGCTGATATAGGTGGGATTCAGGTGAAATTCATCCGCCAGCTGATCCAGGGAAAGGGCGCTGTCCGAATAATGCTCCTGGATGTACACCAGAATGTTGTCGATGGTGTCGCTTTTGCCCCGTTGGCTGCGCCGTTCCTCAATAGCGGAGGCCAAACCGGACATAAAGGAGCTTACCAACTGCTCCGCCTGCCTCCAGTTTTCGCATTGATGAATCCGATCATGCAAATTGCCTGCTTTCCCCTTCAGCTCATCGGTGTTCATGCCCAGTGCTTCCACCGTCTGCAGAGCCCGAACCGCCAACTCGAAGGAAAATTGCCGGATCAGGTCGGGAGACAGATTGCTTCGGACTGCCGCCTGATAAGCCTCCGACAGCAAGCTGTCCATCTTGTCCGGATCGGTCTGCTTCAGAGCCTCCAGAATCCGGTCGATGCGCTGGACGAATTGAAGATAATCCTGACTGTCCGTTGTCTGCAAATCTTCAATGGAAATAACCGTGTGAATGCCTGTCATCATCTTGTAGCGCAAGGCCTGCTGGGATTCTCCATAGGACAGGGGAATATCCTTCATATCCTGATAGCATCTGCCTACACCCGCGGTAACGGTCACGCCTATTTGCCTGCGCATAATATCCAGTATTTGCTCCAGCAAGGCGGCAGCCCTCAGATGGTTCTGGGCTTCATCGCCTTCCGCAAAGCTGAGCAGAATAACCGCGCGGCCCCCGCCTATGTCAATGGCAAGCCCGGCATTCTCCCGGTTGATAATCTCCTCGGCCACATTGCACAAGGCATAGGTATAGAGAATCTCATCCTTGGGATCGATTCCCCCCTCCTTGCCCACTTCCGCTGTCACCACCACAAACCATTCCGGCAGCAGCCGCCCTCCGGTAAATTCCAAATGATTCTTCACCATGGAATAATCCGTCCGGTATCCCACCAGCATGTCCATGACGGTCCGCCACTTCAGCATCGGCTTGGAATCCCGCACCTGCCGCTCCAGATTCTCGCGGTCCAGGAACATCTGGTCAAAGACCGTTTCAAGATAAGAGAAGCTTTGGTGAGCGGCGGACATCCCCCCTATTTTCTGATGGCTGTATTTCCCGGAGAGCTTGCCAAGCAGCAGGTCCATTGGCCGGAAGGTCTGGATGCTGAAGTAGAAGATCAGGATAATGGCAATCAGAAACATGACGGCGGTAAACGCCAGGAGCAAATTGCGGGTCACGATTAGAGGCCCGTACGCCTGGCTCTCCGGCACGATGCTGACGATTTTCCAGCCGGTGTACCCGGACGTTTTATAGAATACCGATTGTTTGACGCCGTCCAGGGTTATGCCGAAGGAGCCGCTTTTTTCCCCGGTCAAGATACGCTCAATATATGGAAGCTCTTTCATATTGCTGTACAGCTTGCTTTTGTCGCTGTGGGTCACCACGTCCCCATTGTCTGCAATCACAAAGGTGAGCCCCTGGTAGCCCTCTTCATAAATATCATGAATCATCCGGTAGAGTACCGCTTCATTCATATTAACCGCCAGAAGTCCCGTCCGGTGGCCGGGGGCGCTGACAGCGGGATAGGAGCGGATCAGCGTCACCACATCCCGCTTGGTTGCTCCATCCCAGATTTGATGGGTGGGCAGCCATTGGAAGTAGCCCTTCATATTTAAATACTCGGTCAGCCATTTATTTTCGGATATGTCCTTGTTCATAAAGGTCTTTTCCGACAGGATATTTCCGCTCTTATCGGAATAGACAAAAATGGAGGAGAAATGGGGATTCCGGTTCAGGAAGCTGCTCATCTTCTCATTAATGGCATAGAAGCTGGCATACCGTTCCGGCTCATCCTTATAAACATTGCCCATGAAATAAGCAAAATCCAAATCATTGGTCAGCTCCAGCAAATCCTTCTCGATCTGCTGAAAGGCCATCTCCATTTTCTGATCGAACTGTTTGAGCAAAGCGTAATTGGTTTCCGTAAGCTGGCGGCGCAGGCCTCCCACTGTTCCCAGGTAAGAAAAGAGAAAGGTCAGGGTAATGACCGTAAGCAGGAGCCCCCCATAAATAAGCATAATTTTTTTGGTAAAGGTGAACTTCATCAGCTTCGCTCCCTCGGTGAAATTCGCTTCCATAGTCTATCCATTGTACATGGAGCGCAAATCATTGCCTACTGCCATCTTTTTATGCCAGGTCGCTTTTCTTTAGGAGCCAAAAAAAGAAAGCCCATTCTATAAAAGAAGGGCTTGACCTTTCAATAACTCCATATACTGTTGGTAGTCGTCAGGCGTCAGTGAAGCTATTTCCTCTGACTCGACTTTTATTACGTCAAATACAGCCTTGATCTCCTCAAAGGTTGTATTCTGAGCGGCCTTGTATAAGTCAATCCGCATCAAAATATCTTTGGTGTATGGCCTTTTCTCATCCAAAAATACAACGGATTGCAAGAAGTCCTGCACAATCGAACCATTTAGGACTGCAAATGTAAACGAGGCTGTTTTCATATCGTCGAATGGCAGGAAGTAGCAGGTGTCGTCTAACATTACTGCTTTGCCGTTTATCGGGGGAACCAATGTAAAAGCGGATTTTTTGTACATGCCCGATATTGCCACCTTGTACGCCGAAAACGAATAATCGCCAACGCCAAAAATTGAAAAATCAGGTTTTCCTTTATAGATACTTGACTTTCTGGCTTCAAATTGCTTTTTGTGATTCGTTAAATATCTCCAAGTATTAGGGAAGTCGCGCTCAATAGGAGCCGTTTCCTCGCCGATACTCTTTTGGGTAACAATCACTTTTTTTCTTGGGCTTTCCGTTATCACACTTGTTTTAAGGTCAGAGCTTTTTAACAAATCAAATACTAAAGCATCCTCAATTTCCACAGCCTCTTTAAGTTTATTGGTCAGCCGGCCTTCCGCGAAATCCAGTTCCATGACACTGGAGCAATCATGCTTAATGCCGGACCTCCAAGTAAACTGGCAGCAATGATCAATCATGGATGAATGTTTGTACTTTTCGATGTTGGATACGAATTTATGATTATGCCACCCGAAAGTAGATACTTTATGATCAGGCTCGTCTAATTTATAGGTGTCACATACTATTTTATCTGCTTTCCCGCCCAACCTGGCCACAAATAATGAAGCATCTGCAGCCGCATTAAAGTCCTTCTTGGCGTCAATGTTCAATAGCTTCATATCGGTAATATGAAAATTCTTTTTAGGCAGATCCTGCACGAGCTTTTTGGCAACCGAGTTTTTACATAACATGGCAAACGTACCGTTGCAATTCTTAAAGGTCTCAAGCATCATTAACATAATGTACTCGCAGATATCAAAATTACTCTTTCCCGTTAAAGCATCCAGCCCTTTATGTTCCTTAAAGTTTTGTTTTTTCGGAAGGTTTTTTGAATCCAGAGAGCCTAGCTCCGAATTGGTAACCCACGGCGGATTTCCAAGGATTAAGATTTCCTCTTGCGGATTAAATAAAGCTCTATCAAATGAATGAGTAAAAATATCATCATGGAACAACTGAATATCGGGCTTTTCCCATGTCCGATTTAGGGCTTCCGCTTGATGAAATAATGCTTGTTTGGAAAGCCAATGGTAGTTTTTTTGAATTTCGACGGCATAAACCTTCCGCAGCTTCGGGAAACATTCGATAGCGCTGCGAATGAAATTGCCTTTGCCGAAGGTTGGCTCAATCACCACAGCAGGATTTATTTGATAATGGGCAAGTAAATAATGGCAAACCTGTGAAGCGAGATGGGAGGGGGTTTGGAAATCGCCAAACTCCCGTTCACCCTGAACAATCCGCTCCATATCCAATGACTTAAACTCCTCAAGCTCGTCAGCGGATTGAAAAAAATCTCTGATGCCTGTAATGCTGTGAAGTTTTCCGTTAATGGCCTTAAGGTCTGATGAGGAGAGCAATATATCGTTGAGGGCCGGTTTCATTAAGACATCCACTTTCCCGATCATATAATCTTCACAATTCCTTTAACTGAGTCTTTAGGGGTATCCACGATTCGCTTATACTGAAGTCTCCACTGGAGAGCATTGGAAATCGTAAGATAACCTTGTTTGGGGCGATTCTCCATGATTTCCTCGGCAAGCCCCTGAAAAATGATTTCATCGCCGGGGAAATTTTTATCATAGAAAAATCCGACCAGGTCATCGACATTGCCATTGTTGTCAAGGATTTGCCTTATCCCTTTTGTTGTCTGAAAGTCGCCCGTTCTCTTCTTATCGATGAATGCGCAGCTGATAAAGTTAAGCTTAGTTGTTTGTGTTTGGGGATCGTCCTTTTTGTCATAAACAAACAAAAGCAAATTATATCCAAGTCCGTATACCTTTTCTCTTGGAGACTTAAAAGGACAGGATGATTGCGGCTGCTTAATCGAAGTCACTTTAATGTCTGTATTAATATCATCCGACGGCAAATCAATGCCTTTTGCTGAACTGCCTATTTGAATTTCGTAAGCATCCGAGATGAAGGTCTGGAAAGCATGTTCAACAAAAGTCCCAACTGCCTTTCCGTCCGTAATTCCATAAAGCAATGGGTTTGCATACTGGGATTGTATAGCGCAGAACTCTACTGCTTTAACAAGTAAACGCGGGATCGTCAGGAGTTCTTTCATTTATTGCGTCACTCTCTCTTTAGTTTAATAGTCATATCATAGCACAGTATTCCCCCCCGGTACATGATGGCAGTCTGCCGCGGCAGCAAAAACCAAATCAATCGCCAGTGCGGTCTGCATTCACGCGACAGATCGTCTATAAATACTCGTTGCCCAGCTAAGAGTGATCGCAAGCAGCGGGATCATAACGGCAAACGCCAAAAGAACCTTCATATCCCCAATTGTGCCGCCGGCTAATACGCGAGAGGCCTCGACTACATAATACAGAGGGTTTAGGTGCGCGAGAACGCGCAGCCATACAGGCCCAAAGGATATGGGAAGCAAAACGCCTGCCAGCAAGGTAACCGGAAGCTGCAAGCCTGTGATGACAGCAGCCAAGGTGCCGATGTCTTTTAACAGGAGCCCTAAACTGCCGCTGACGGCAGATACCACAGCGGTCAATATGCTAAGAAGGAGCAGCAGAACGGCAAGCCCGCCAACGTGAATGTGAAACCCAGTGAAGCTGGACACACCAATGACAATAAGAGAAGGCAGCAAAAACATCACAACATCCTTCAACACGTTTCCCATGAGGCGTGCCCTCCGCCACAATTTTCCCGTGATCCATAATGGCAAGCCGGTTGCTTAAAGGCGTCCGCTTCATCCAAATAATGGGTAGTCAAAAAAATGGTTGTGCCGCCCTCTTGCAGCCTTCTGATTTGTTCCCAAAGATTGGCGCGGTTTTGCGGATCAAGTCCGGTGGTCGGCTAATCGTGAGCGTGTCGGTCGTTTGATTGTTCGCCCCGTCACCGCTCCATTTGTACGAATATCCGGCTTCGAGCACGTCCGACGGTGATAACCCTCTTCCTTCGGCGGTAATCACCAGCGTTTTGCCGCCGAGAACCACAGCGCCGCTGGCAATGAAGCTGTCATTGTATTTTGCGATGATGGCTGAGCCATTGGACGCGCCGGCATCCTCTGCCTTGAATTCAACCGTGTAGTAGTTGAGCGTTTTGGCAGCGGTTCCAGAAACGGCAACTGTTTCACCGGTGTCATCGCTGCCGTCAAAAATGTTATATGTACCGTCGTAAACGGCAAATGTAACCGTGCCGCCAGTGCTGGAGCCGGTACCTTTTATTTCCCCATTCTGCCGGAGCGTGAACGATTTGCCATGGCCGTCAAACGGCTGGCCGTCTTTGCTGATGTCCAAGGTTACGTTGTAAGCGCTTGCGAAAGACTGCTGTATTGCGGTTAAATATACGGTTACACGGTAGTGCTTAACATTCGTTTCATCCTGCGAGACAACTTTGATGTACACATCATTTTCTCCCGCATGGAGAGAAATTGTATTCTGGTTTGCACTGAAATTCGAGTCACTGTACAGCCCAACCGCCGCTGCGGAAGAAGCGACAACATCATCCGCCGTAATCTGGGTTTGCAAAACATTGACGCTGGCCGTGATCGGATTGTTTTGTTGTCCATCTCCTCCGCCCGGGGCGATCGTCTCCCCTGCCACGCTGATCAGCACAGCCTGGCTGGACCCGGCTGGATCGGCCGCAAGTGCTGTCAACGGCGCAAGGTTGGTGCCGATTGCCGACAGCATCATGGCCAAAACCAAGACCATGCTCAGAATCATGCGTTTTATTTTGCCCACAGTTATTGCCCTCCTTATACATATATTAGATTGTAGTAGGACAAAGCAGCCTTGGCCTTTTTGCCCATGCTACTATCATTGATTATATAAAACGGCGGCGCCTGTATGGAATGCAATATGGTATCTTGTCGGATGTACAATCGTACACTCATTTCAGAGTACAGAATATCCTGTAATTGGTTTGCTATTTGTGCAATAATCAGGTTTAGGGAGGAATTTGGAAAAGATTTCCTCACATGTGCCATCATATAGTCAAAACATGCAGATAATGTAAAAAGATTTCTATTATTTGATATGATAACGACAACTAGAACATTGAAGGAGAAATATGAATGGACATAAATCAACTTGTAATCCAGTATTGGAATCAGGCGAATTCTTGCGGGCCAACTGTGACTATCCTGGAAGTTGGAGCGGGGAAGTTGAGCGTTAGGCAAGCCCATTCGATAAATTCCAATTTGTTGAGCAGGCCAGCCTGTCTCTTCTTCCGGGGCGACTCATCAACTGCAATACAAAAAAACTCCGCCGCAGAGGTGGAGTTCATTAAATTTAGTTGTTTGTTGACCGGCGTTCACAAGGAGCTGTCCCTATTCATTTCCCGATAGACTCCCGGGGTCACTCCCTCATACTTTTTGAACAGCCGGATGAACGTGCTTACGCTGTAGATGCCAACCGCCTCGCCAACATTCTTAATCACCGCGTCATCCGCCAGCAGCATCCGCTTCGCTTCCGAGATGCGGTATCGATTCAGATAATCGGATAGGGAATCGCCGGTCTGATCCTTGAAAAACCGCGACAAATACGACGGATGAAGATCAAAATGCTCAGATATCGTCGCTACGGAAACGTTGGGATTCATATAATGACCGCTGATATAGCGGAGCAAGTCCTCCTTCAGCCTTACGTTGCGGCTTTTTTTGCGCGAATCCACATGGGTGCATACGCTGTGGAGAAACATGTCCATGCGCTGCCTCATTTCGCCGATGGTCTGCTCCTGAAGAATGGCCTGCACCGCTCGGCAGTTGTCCTCATACAGCTCGGGATGCACGGACGCGGCCTCCATCGACGCCTTCATCATCGTGCTGATCATATCGAACATGAAGCAGCGGGCCAGGCCCACGGACAACCCGCCGCCGTGCAGATTCGATTCGATGACATTGTCCATGATTGCTTTGGCTTTATCGTAGTCGCCGGATTTAACCTGATTAATGAGCTGCTGCTCCATCTCCAGCGGATACGCATAGCCGGCTCCCTGTTCCTGAATGCGCTCGTAATCGATAGTCGCTCCCGTTCCCATGAGCATCCGGTATTCCATCGCCTCCACCGCTTGGCGGTAAGCATCCGGTATAGCTGCGATGGAAGGGTGCACGGCGCTGATTGCAGCGGTAAACACAATGCGGAAGCGCTGTTCAATGATGCTTCTGGCCTCCTCCAGCAGACGCAGCAGGCTCGCCTTCGCTTCTTCCGAATCCGCGCCGGACTCAAAATTGACCAGGCAAGCCAGCATCTCGTCAACCTCCGTCATCCAGCCGCGATGCTCCCTTCCCGCCAACTCTTCAATAATATTGGACATGATGAGATGAACGAACCGCAAATTTTTCTCGGGATCGAGCTCCTCCTCCCGGAACAATCCGCTGAAATCCTCGATATAAAACAACATGACGGCGCATTGGCCCGCTTCCAAATCCAGGCGGTATTCGGCAAGCGCCTCCTCCAACGGGAAGTTGGCCTCCAGACGGCCTTTGAGCAATCTTACAATCAGATTGGAGCGGAGAAAGGTATTCTGCTGTTCGATAACACGATTCATTTCCACATTTTGCTCCAACGTCTGTTCCAGGGTCGCTTCAATATAATTCATCTCATTGTCAGACGGCGACGGCCTCAGCCTGAACTTCAGAGACAGCATATTCATGAGCCGGTGGATGGGATTATAATTGCGGCGCGCGCCGTAGATCGCCGTGGCCGCTCCCAGTATAATGGCGATGACGACCATCAGGATACTGAGATTGCGCACATATTCGACCTTCTCCTGATAAACGTCGGAGGGCAACGTATATACGTAGGTCCAATTCACCAGCGAGGAACGAATGTAAGATACGATAAGCTGTCCGTCCCCATTCTTTCCCTGAAAAGTCCCGTAATCGCCCGCAGGCTGCCATACGAGAGGAGACGCAGGGGCAATACGCTCCACGGAAGCCATGATTTGATTAGTATCGTTCATAATATAGGCATTGCCTTCATTATAAGTCTGGATATTCCGCAACGATGTCTCCAGATGCTCTTTATTCATATGAATGACCAGTGTAGCCAATTTGCTTGCGGGATTCTCAATGGGCAAGGACTGCGCAAGCATAAGGCTGCCGCTTCCCGGTTCCATTCCCAATTCCTCGCCGTTCATGAGAACTCCGCGGTACTGCCTGTCGAGGAAGCTGCGCCACTCGTCATAGGCAATCCCCGATCCTTCCAGATACATCTGATAATAGACCTCGGGACTGTAATAAGAGCGGTCGGTCAATATGAAATCCCCATTGGCGAAATAAATATAGAAATGGTTAACATACCGGTTCGTAGAGCTGTACAGCCTGAAATCGGCAAATGCCTGCACCATCGCCACACGATGATCGGTATTCAGCTCGCGCGGCGCGAACAGAAATTTGCGCACATGGGTATTAAAGGCTATGACATCCCGCATACGGTGCACATGCTCGATCTGGGAATCGATCTGCTCCCGCAATTGCGTCAGAAGAGAGAAGTTGGCCCGGTTGATCTCCTCTTCAATAACCCGATGCGTCTGCATGTAAGCGATTCCCATCATGACAACGGGAATAAACAGTACCAATGCATAGGATTGCAGCCATGTGTACAGGATGCTTTTTTTTCTCCATTTGAACATCCTCTGCCCCCCACAACTTGAACGCGTCGTTGCAGCGATTCAACTACCCTTTGATAGAACCTATCATAACACCTTTGACAAAATATTTCTGCAAAAAGGGATAGACCAGCAGAATCGGCAGCGTTGCAATGATAATGGTGGCGTATTTAACGCTTTCGCCAATCGCTTCCAAATCACCGGAGGAAGCATCCGACGCCAGAAATTGAGCGCTGTTCTGAATCAGAATTTCCCGTAAAACAAGCTGCAGCGGAAACAAGGAATGATCCCGCAAATAAATCATCGCTCCAAACCAGCTGTTCCAATGACCGACGCTATAGAACAGGATCATGACTGCAATAACCGGCATCGACAACGGGACGACAATACGGAATAAGATGGTGAAGTCCTGGGCGCCATCGATTCTGGCCGACTCAATCAGACTTTCCGGAATCGACTGGAAGGAGGTTCTTAGGATAATCAGATTCCAGGTGGAGACAAGTCCGGGAATAATCAAGGCAGCCAGGCTGTTGCCAAGCCCCAGCCAATTATTGACCAGCAGATAGGTGGGAATAAGCCCCCCGGAAAAAAACATCGTAAACACAATAATCAGCATAATCGGACGCGTCCACGGAACGCCCTTGCGGGACAGCACATAAGCGCCCAGGCAAGTAACGAATAAATTGGACACCGTCCCCACCGTGACGATGAACAGCGTATTGTGAAACCCCGTCAAAATATTCGGATTGCGGAATACCATCGTGTACGCATTCATTGTAAAGCCAAGCGGTTTTAACAGCACGCCGGTATGGGACAAGAGCCGCATGGAATCGCTGATGGAAGCCATGAATACGTATACAAACGGGTAAAGCGTAATGACAATCATAAACAGCATAAACAGGATATTAAACACGTTAAAAGTCGTTTCTCCGATGCTCTTCCGAACCTTCATCGCCTCTTTCCCCTCCCTACCATAAGCTTGTTTCGCTTGTTTTGCGGCTGAACCAATTGGCGAAGATCAACAGAATGAAATTCAGGCTGGATTGGAACAGCCCAACTGCCGTTGCATAGCTGAATTCAAGGGAAGAGGTCAAACCCCGGCGGTATACGAATGAATTGATGACGTCGGCGGTCACATACGTGTTGGGGTTGTAAAGCAAGATAATTTTTTCAAATCCGATATCCAGCATGCTGCCGATTTTCAGAATCAGCAGAATCACAATAACCGGAGCAATTCCCGGCAAGGTCACATGCCGCATCTGCTTCAAGCGCGTCGCTCCGTCTATTTTCGCCGCTTCATAAAGCTCCGGATTGACGCCGCTGATCGCCGCCAAATAAATAATCGAGCTCCATCCCACCGATTGCCATACATCCGACGCAATATAAATGGGACGGAAAAACTGGGGATGTCCCAGCAGCGCAGTCCGCTCCATTCCCAGCCACACCAGCAGATCGGTGATCAGACCGTCTCTCGACACAAACTGGGTAATCATGCCGCAAATGACGATCAAGGATATAAAGTGGGGCAAATACGTAACCGTCTGCACAATCCGTTTAAACCATGATCCCATCAGCTCATTGAGCAGCAGCGCAAACAGAATGGGCGCCGGAAAAACAAACAACAGCTGATACAGATTAAGCAAAAACGTGTTTTTGAGCAATCTCCCAAAGTAATGACTGTTGAAAAAATCGGCGAAATGCTGGAAGCCGACCCATGGACTTTCCAATACGCCTTTTGCCACATGGAAATCTTTAAAGGCGATAATCGCTCCGTACATGGGCGCATATTGAAATATAACATAATACGCAATGAGGGGAAGGATCATGATATACAAATACTTATGGGACCTGTAGTCCTTGCGCAGCGCATTCGACCACCGTTTTGGCATAAAGCTTCGTCACCACTCATTCTGTGCAGAAATATTCGGGATGGGGCGCAATCGTCCCCATCCCCTCAAAGCGTTGAAATTACCGCTTGTTGTACCGTTCCACCGCAGCCGTTTTAAATTCAATTGCCTTTTCGATGTTCATTCGCTTCAATTGATTGACAAAGTCGTCGAATTTGTCCAGCGGCTCGGAGCCCATTACGAATTTCAGGAACATTTCATCGCGATAGGTGTTTACCTCGGCCATAATCGTCGTCAGCTTATTCGCTTCCTCCGGCGTGTGGCTGATAAGCGGCAAGCGGGTTTTGTACGCATTATTCTGGTATTTGCTGAAGACAACCGACGCCGCTTGCTGCTGCGGAGTGGCAAAGTATTGCTCCGAATAGCGGTCATCGCCGACAAAGCCTACCCACGGCATATTCACCCGCAAATATTTGCTCATGGCATCGGAAATGGTCAGACCGTCCTTATTCTTCATAATCAGGTCGGTATATCTGGGATAACCTTTATCGTCTGTATACGTAAGCCCTTCCACGCCAAACGACTTCAACATATGGCCTTCATCGGAGTAGAAATAGTCCAGCCATTTTGCCGTTTCCTCCACCTGCCGGTTGGAGGTGGTAATCGCCACGCTGCCGGTTCCGCGATATTCATATGAGGTTGTAATGAAGCGCGGCTCCTCTCCGGCTTTCAACACCGGATATTGTACACCAACCAGATCATACTTCTTGTCCTTCGCCTGCAGCGCCGGCAAATATTTGCCCATTCCGCCGCCAATGGCTCCAAGGAGAGCGCCCGAATTGCCATTGATGATTTTGGCGTCAAAAGCAGCTCCGTCCTGGGTAGCGAAATCCGGGTCCAGCAAACCTTCTTTATACCAGGCGTTCAACAATGTCAAATATTGCTTGTAGCCCTGTTCAATCGGACCGTATTTGACCTTGCCGTTGTCCAGATAGAACTCGGTGCCAACGCCGAAGGCTCCGTTAAACTGTTGGATATACAGGAAATTGTTCGGCAGCATCGTTACCGGAGCCTTCGCTCCCTTGCTCTCTTTGAAGGCGCGCAGCATCTTCGTCCAATCGTCGATGGTTTCCGGAGCCTTCAGACCCAATTCATCCAGCCAATCCTTGCGCAGCATAAATCCGGTGGTTACCCCATTATTGCCGATACCGATGCTGGGAAACACATACATTTTGCCGGAGTCGGTGCTCACCTGCTTTTTCATATCCGGATTCTCATTTAAATATTGATTCAAATTCGGCGCGTATTGCTTAATAACATCGTTCAGCTCGATGATGACATTATCGGCCAACGCTTTTTCGGGGCCGCCCGGATAATTGTTAAAGTTGTACTCGATCATATCCGGGTACTTGCCTGAGGCAATCAGCAAATTAAATTGTTCGCCCTCGCTGCCAACAGCCGGATGCTCGAAGGCAATTTTAACCCCCGTCCGTTTCTCCAGCTCCTGATAAAGCAGCGAATCATTAAACGTTTGCAGCGATCTCGCCGGACCGGCTCCCAGTGCTCCCCAATAAGTCAATGTCACATTCTTTTTCGCATCCCCGGACGGCTGCGTCTGATTCGATGATCCGCCGGCGGGCGGCGAACTCCCCGCATTGCTGGCAGTCCCGCCATTTCCCGAGCTGCACGCAGCGGCAATGATCAGAACAACCGCCAGCAGACATGCCAGCATGACCCGTGGCCGATTGCTGCTTATTCCTGGTTTCTTCATAACTTCCGATGACCTCCCCAGTGGATATCTGGCTCTCGTCGAGCTCGCTCTCAATATACAAGATGCCATGACACCTTGTAGATAGACAATACCTCATTTCGATGCGCAAATGATGACATTTCCCCATTTCCATCTGCTGCATCCATGGGCAATTAATGATTTCTTCACGGATTGGCAGGGCCATGACTGTCCCCGCTGCGCCATTCGCGCAAACAGCCGGCTGCGCTGAAGGTTCCAGTGCAACCGGCTGTTTGAACATGCAATGAATTCAACAATCCCCACACACAATTTTATCTCTTTCTCGCCTTGATAACAAAAGTCACCGGAAGCATCTTCGCTTTTTGGGCAAAGCTGCTGTCCTTCGATTGCAGCATTTCATTATCAGACTGCTCCACCATTTGCTCAATAACAAATCCCGCTTTTGCCAGTGCATTCACATAAGTTGACAGCTTACGGTCCGATAATGATAGGACACCTCCGCCAACAGATACCGAGTACCAAGACTCATCAAAGTAGCATTTCTTGAAAACAAGCATATCATTTTCTGCTGCAACACATTTATGTACGGGATGAGACCAACTGAAAATAAATACACCATCTTTTTTAAGATAAGAGGCGACCCGGCAAAAAGTGCCCTCAAGGTCGGTAGTCCAGCCTATTCCATAAACCGAATAGACAAAGTCAAAATAATCCGCCGGGATTCCACATTCCTCTTCCATAGGGGAACAGATCAATTTGGCTGAAAGATTGCAGGCCGCCAAATGTTGCTCTGCCTTTTCGATCTGTTCCATCGATAGATCTATACCCCATAGTTCAGATGCTTTGCGTTCACCCATATACTGCAAGGAATGGCCCGTTCCACAGCCTATCTCCAGCACCCTTTTTCCTGATATATCGCCAAAAAGCTGGCATCTTTCTTCTGAAACAAATGCACCATAAAGCGGAAGTGCAGTTGTTCCTATAACATCACTCCCTTTTGTATCCCAGAAAACCCCGTTTGTTTTATGAACAGTTTCCTTGTCCATATCGATCGAGATAGCGTAGCCAACCTCACTAGCACCAATAATGTTTGCTCTTTGATTAGAATCCTTCTCCACGACAATGCCCTCCATTAATACCAATTTAAAGGTTAGGCGTGGAAAGGGCTTAAGCGTTGCCTCCTTGTCTCGAGCCAAGGATGGCGCCAAACCATGCAATTGACTGAACGCTCTGGAAAAAGCAGCTTGGGACTCATACCCATAACGCTGTGCAACATCAATTATTTTTTCTCCATTTTGGATATCCAACGCAGCCACAGTTAATCGCCTGCGGCGAATATACTCGGATAGCGGGATTTGAGCCAGGAAGGAAAAAATCCGCCGAAACTCCCACTCGGAGCAGTTCATAAATTGCGCTGCTATATAATAGTTTATCTTGTTAGAAAGATTGTTTTCAATATATTCCATAGCTTGGTTCATCCGCTTCTGCCAATTTATAGCCTCACCTCCTGTAAGGACTATATCAAAGAGTTGAAGGACATTCTTTGCAGCAGGTGTATTTAAATGCAAAGTGATGCCGCGGCTTTGAGAAAAAAGCTCCGCCGCGGAGGCGGAGCTTCATCAAGCGGCTACATGCTTCTCAGCACCTTCTCCATCGGCTTACCCTTTGCCAGTTCGTCCACCAGTTTGTCCAACCAGCGTACCTTCTGCATAAGCGGGTCTTCGATCTCCTCGACACGGACTCCGCAGATTACTCCGGTGATTTTGGAAGCGTTCGGATTGATTTGGGGGGCTTCGGCAAAAAAGGTCTCAAAATCCGCTTCTCTATTCATTTGAGACTGCAATCCCTGTTCATCGTAGCCTGTCAGCCATTGAATGACGGTATCGACTTCCGCCTTCGTGCGCCCTTTGCGCTCAGCTTTTTGAATATACAGAGGATATACGCTGGAGACTTTCATTTTGTATACACGTTCATTTTTCACTCTTTATCCCTCCATATCTATTGGATACGCACCCATCGGTGATTTACTAATAGCAAAACGACAAACAATATGGCTAAAGCTGTTACTACCGCAGCGAGCACATTCAAGACCTTATTTGTCTTGCCCTTCAAAACCGTGGATAACAAGGCATAAATGCCGATCCCGATTAACCCTCCGAGGGTGTTGCTAAACACGTCAGTGATGTCGGCTCTGCCGATGGCAAAAATGAATTGTATGATTTCAAAGATCAAAGTTAAGCCAACAATTGTAAGAAGCTTTTTCACAAAAGGCCGCGGAGCTTTAAGCATACAAATATAAATTCCCAAAGGTACGAAAGCGAGAATGTTCGCTCTGATTTCGCTGAAGCGAATGAAGCCGTCGCCATCGAAAGACCCCAGAAGCGGAATCAAATTGATGATTCGTCCTTCCTCCATTACCGTGATAGAAAATTGCAGCTTGAAGAGAATCAGCCAAACTAATGCCAGCAAATAAATTGCGAACAACACGAGCGTAAGCCTGTTTCGTTTTTCTGTTTTTATATCAATCGCGCTCCTTCATTGCTGGGCTTAGGATCAGTTGCATCCGCACAATCGCCAACCGTGAAGACCATCAGCCGTTCCGCATCACGTCCTCCAGTTTTTTTAAGGCCTTCCCCCACACAGCCTCAAACCAATTGCGGGCTTCCTCCCATTGCTCACTCTTTCCCCAGCCCGTATGCACCAGGTGTATGGCCGTGGCACCTTCACCCCGGGGAGCAAAAAAGACAGCGACATGGGTTAAAGGCGCGGCTGCGTTCATACATTCGGCAAATTGAACAGGCCCTTTCCACTCAAAGCACAACATTTCATTTTCCTCGATAGCCGTAACTTTGCACCCAATGGTGCTATTAACTTCTCTGTTATGTATATCCCAAAATAATTCATAGCGTCCACCCACAAACGGCTCCACCTCTGCCCCTACAGCCAACCACTCCGTAATTCCGGAGCTTTGGGTAAACATTGCGAAGGCCTTAGACAGGCCACCGTTCACTGTCGCCTTGCAATGAATGATCTTGTCCAATTTTCGAACCCTCCATAATGTTGCGGTTTCATTACATATCTCCGGGTGTTTCCTCAGTCTTTGGCTCCTCCCCGTCGTCTGCATTTCAGCTACTTCTTGCTATGCTTCAACTACCCAGCATTTCCATTCCAAACAAAGCTAATTGATCTCAAGTCTTGGACTTATAGTAATTTGCGATATGTACTTTTAATGGTGTATGTATCAATTTGAGATGGGAGCTCTTCCTTATTTAGTAGAGCGCGAATTACATTAATAACTCTAGCATCTGCAGGAAGATTTATATTATTTCCACCTAAGCGAGTAATAAGTATCGGTAAAGAACCCCTTTTTCTGTATATAGAAATTTCAAAAGACATTTTAGCAAATCCGGGTTTCCAAATTTCAGCTTCAACTAGCTCCTCCATCTGAAGGATATCATTATTAGCATGGATAATCTGCTTCCATGTGTTATTAATTCCAAATATACACTTAACTCTTCTTTCTTCGGCTATTTGCCGGATAGCGCCTAAAGAAAGTTTGGTTGTCTCCAAATTATAAATCCAATCTTTTTGCGCTTGAATATTTAGCTTCCAGTTTTTTGAGTGGTATGGAAAGAACTCTATGGTGTGAAGAAATCCGATGCGTTCGTTAAGTATTCTCTCTGCTTGCTTTCTTCTCGCCTCTCTCCACTTAATCGGTTCTTTTTCATGAAATTGTTGTGGGGTCCAACCAAGATGTCTTTCCTTAGTGTCACTATTCCACAAGCCGCGGCTTGTCTCTTTATCATCTGAAGGGTATCGTTCCATCAAATCCTCTTCAGGCACCTCGCCTGGGTTTATTAGCAATAGTAAGACATCGTCTATTGTTTTATCCTTATTGTGATCCAGATAACCGTAGAAAGGCTCCGGATAAAAGGATAAATCAAAACGTTTTAAAACCTTTGCCGGTATTTCCCTCCACTCTTTGCAGGATTTCAGTTCATTTGATGGGTTGTCCAACTTGAAGATATTTCTCCAATATTCAACTAAATTTTCAAGATTATAATTCATTTCTTAAGCCTCCGATGCTAACAGAAAAAATCCTCCAGGAGTAAGCTCTTGTACCCTCTGCATCATATTATCATTATAGCATTCTAGCATACAAAATATGCACCGCCTGACTTTTTCAGCTATCCCCCTCCATGGGATTGAGTTCCGGGCTGTACCGGGGAGGAAAACCAGTTGATCGCCGCAAATGCTTTTGTACCATGTACACCAAACGCAGACCAGGGTTGGTTGTTTTGAATAGGTGTATAGAAATGACTATTTACTATAAACCGAATGGTGAGTACTATTTTAAGTATTGCAGGAAATTATATCAGAATAAATGAAAAGAATTTGTAGAGGATGAATGATATGTTTAAAATTATTGAAGATGAAAAAGAGACGTATGTTGTTAACGATATCCTTATAGAATCCTTTATCGATAAAAAATTCTGTGTTTTTGATCTTGAAGGAACCGGTCTAGATTTCGAAAATGATAATATCATTCAGTTCGGTGCTGTTATTGTGGACAATAAGGAAATAAATAATGATATCTATTTTGAAAGATTTGTTAAACCATCAAAGCTAATACCTAAGAAAATAGAAAATTTGACTGGCATTACAAATAAAATGGTACAATACGCAGGTTCGTTTGATGAAGTATTTCAAGAATTTCAACAGTTTTCAAACGATTGTATATTAGTGGCTCAATGCGGATATGAATATGATTTTCGAATTTTAAGCTCAGAGTGCAAGCGTAGGAATATAAATTATGGAAATTTCATGGAAATGGACACAAAAATACTTTTTGCACACTTGCATCCGGAACTTCATGATACTTTTTCAACAGATTTCCTTTTGAATTATTACTCCATCGATGTATCAGGCTTAAAAAGACATACCGCATTAAATGACAGTATTATCATCGCTCATATTTTAGTTAATATACTTGAGTGTTGCAAAAACTTTGCTGTCGAGTAAGCGAAGTTAGAGTCGTTCTTTTAGAACCTTCGT